>NZ_JBIAWS010000011.1:0-318356 GCF_042896045.1 Streptomyces sp. NPDC001351
CAGCAGCAGACTCACGGCCGACGCCCCGTCACCGCATCAAAAATGGTGCACTTTCATCCGTACGAGGTGGCGCACGTTCGCTTGTACGCCGACACCTGTCGCCTGCACGCAGGCGGAAGACGACCTGCCGCTTGAGCGCGAACCAGGGATCCACGCGCTTGTAGAGGTGGTAGGCCCATTGGAGCCGGTGCCGCGTTTCCGCGGCGTGGGCGAGCCTGCCGAGGTCCTGGACATCGGTGAGATGGTGGTGCGCGGCCTCCCAGAACGAGGCAGGCGGGCACAGGCAGCGGCGTTCTGCTAGGCCGTGCTGCTCCAGATAGTCAGCCAGCCGGTAGACGACGCCGTGTGTAGTGTCTTGATCTCGAGGAGCACCGGGAGCGCGGCGGGAGGGACGCCGCCGGGCGCGCTGCAAAGGGGCGAGCCGTCCGTGCACGGGTGCCGCCAGTTCCGCCAGAGCCTTCTCCGCCCAGTCCGGACTCAGCGCGTCGTATTCCCGGTCGGTGAGGTAGTCGACGGCGGCATCGGTGAGAAATGCCAGCGGAAGGTGGAGGCCAACGCCGAGCCGACGGGCGTCCATCGCCGTATTAAGAATGGCACGTGCTGGCGGACTGGCCGTGCGGAAGCGGTGCAGGAGCTCAGGCGCACCGGCCAGGTCCTGCGTGACGCGCCCTGCTTCGGCACGTTCCAAGGCTGCAGCGAGTATCCGGTCGCCGGCCGCCGCAAGGTCACGGGCCGCCGACTGCGCGGCGTCGTCGAACGCATCGGGCACGGGGACAGTCCGTCCGGCCAGCAACGCACGGACCTGCGCGTAGCGGTCCGGCTCTCCCGGAAAGGGGAGCGTCGTGTAGGCGCGGTCGTATTCGGGCCAGAGGGTTCCCAGCACCAAGACCGGCCGGACACCCGGGTTGGTGAGCAGGGAGCGGACTGCGGCGGCGATGTCCGGGCCCTTTTGGGCGTCACCCAGATAGTGCTGGGCTTCATTGAGCCACAACACGGTGCGCGGCCCCACACGCCGGATGTCAGCGAGAGTGGCCTCGGCCCGGGTGGGGTCGAAGGGATGCCACAGCCGCCACCCCTGGTCGGCAAGTGGCTGGATAGCCTCCCAACACGCCCTGGTCTTGCCCGTGGAGGACGATCCGACCAGGACAAGCATGCCGCTGCGCCCTGCGGACGCTGCCTGCACGACCTGCTCGAGGACCTCATCGTGCCCGCGCCGCACATATCCGGGCAGGACTGGGACCCGTGCTGTCCGGGGCAGCGCAGTACTCGCTGCCGTGCTCGCGGCGTCGCCCTCCGCACCCGCGGGGTGGACTTCCAGGTCATACGGGTCGCAGGCGCAGATCGGGTGGCCGATACCCTCCTCCGCGCCGTCCGAAGCTGTCCGCGTCAGGCCCTGGGCCTCCGCGTCCGCCTGCATCTGCAGCCCCAGCAGCCGGTCGGCATCCAGACCCAGGGCCTTTGCCATCGCAGCCACTGTCGTCACAGATGGCACTTGATCGATCGCTCGCAAGGCCTGGCTCACCGTCGTGCGACCCAGTCCAGCACGCCGCGCGAGCTGCGTTTGATCCAGCCGGGCCTTGGCGCGCCCCTGCTCCAAAAGCGCTTGCAACTTGGCCAGTGCCTGCCCATTTCCCTTCTGGGTTCCCCCGCTCAACCCTCGATGCCCCCGCTTCCTCACTACGACGTGTGCGACGGTGTCCATCATCGTTCACCTGAACCCTGGCGAACGCGCTCCCCACCACATTTGCAGTCAGCACAATCCCCGTGCTGCCCCGTCCCAGAAGAGGAGCCGTCACCGTGTCGAACCGCTTCGCCCTGGCCCTGTTCACTGTCCTGGCCACCATCGTGCTTGCCATCACGGCCGCAGCCGGAGCGGGTTACCTTTCACGCCGCGATGGCGCTAGCTATCCGGCGGCCATCACCCGAGCTGCTGCCGCCTTCGCCGCCACCGTGACCGTAACCGCCGCCCTGGTGACGGCCATTGTGGCTCTCGCAGGCTGACCTTGCAGTGAGATGTGCCGCCTGAACCTAACCTTTTAGCCATAGAACACACGGCCCCGCCGCCCCATCTCAACTGCCAGGAACGGGGCCGATGCTGTCCACGATGGGACCAGTGGCGCGGCTGGCCGGAAACGAGCCGCGCCAGTCAAGCGAAGGCACTGCCAGCAGGTGCTCTGGACCGAGTACTGGGGCCGCCGCAAGCCGCTCACGCCAACCCTGCAACAGCGGGTGCACGTTGCGGCCTACGGCCGGATCTGGAAGCTGAAGGCTCTGGTCAGAGTCGCTGTCGGCGAGGCTTCCGAGGTGTGCCAGTTCCTCGTCCCCGTTGGGGATGAAGACCACCGAGTCGACGGCGCGGCGATGACCGGTGAGGCGACGCCCGACGGGGGCATCCAGGCTCCGCTACCGCTGGTACGACGGCCAACACGAATTCCGACGAGCGAAGGGCGTGTTGAAAGCGCGCCGGACAGCCCACGTCTTGGTGTGCCCACGCTGGAAGGAGCCCGCGGGAGCCGGCGCTGCCCTGGCCAGCACTCAGCCAGCCCCGACATTGTCAGTGGTGCCTCCTAGGATTTTGTTGAGCACCACGGTGCACTCACGTGCCAGGGCAGAAAGAGAACATGACGTGACGACTGTGCGCCCAACTCATCTCGTTGACCGTGCGGGCGTCACGATGACCGGCTATCTGGTGATCACCCGGCTCGGCTGGCTGTTTCGTGAGCAGGAGACGAGTGACGTTGGGATCGACGCGCACCTTGAAGTCGTCACCGGCGCCAGCCTCGCCGCCAAAACGACGGGCAAACCGACCGGACGCCTGTTGGCAGTGCAGATCAAGTCCGGGGAGAGCCAGTTCACGGCTGCCGCCGAAGGGGGTTGGTGGTATCCCTGCGACGCTGCGCACGTGGCCTACTGGAGCAACCACTCTCTGCCGGTCACCCTGCTGCTGTTTGACCCGAACACCGAACGTGTCCACTGGCAACACGTCACCCCCGACACCCTGGTGAGGACGGGCAAGAACTACAAGGTGTTCGTCCCCGTCGACCAGCAGATAGACCAGGCCAATGCCGAGGCGCTGGCCCGCCCCGCTCGGCTTCAGGACGACGTCGACCCCTTCCAGCATGCAGCAGATCGTCTGCCGGGCGATACCCGCATCCAACTGCTGCGTGAACACCAAGCCCGCGCCGCTCACGCTCTAGACCTGGCCGTTTTCCTTGCGGATGCCGACGACCCGACTCAAGCCGTCCGGCAGCTATTGAGCGCTCCGCCTGTCTGGTTCACCGATGTGGAGGCCGAGCGCGAAGAAGGAGTCTGGCGGGCTGTTGCCGCCTACGCCAGCTCTCACGAAGTCGGCATACCCGCTGCCGAAGCCCTGGAGCGTGCCGCCGCCGCGGCCCCGGGCGACCGCGGACGCCTGCTAGCCCTGGCTGCATTCTCGGCCGTTGAGCACGCTCCCGAGCACGCGCGCCGACTGCTGGACGCCGCTCAGGAGGAAGGCACCACCGTGCTCGTCGCGGCCACCCGAGCTTTCCTCGACGCCGGAGGACAGCACCCCGCACGCCTGCCGGACGCCGTGGAACTTGCACTAGCGGCCGGGGATCCAGCCGCGATCAAAGACGTCAACATCCTGCGCTTCACGGCCTACTGCCACTTCGCAGCCGATCGCCACGAGGAAGGCGAGGACATGCTCGAAAGGGCGCTGCGACTTGCTCCCAATGAACCTGCTGTGCAACTCGACCTCGCACAGTGCCTGTTGCGCCGCAGCGCAGTCGGCGCGCCCCACCAGGCGTCCTTCGACACCGGCCGAGCCCAGCGTCTGGCACAGGCCGCACGCGCCGAGTACCGACGCTGGCGGGGCCCCAGCGCCCGCGCCGCGGCCATCCTCCTCGAGGCCCGAGTGATGTCCGGTGACATCACCGCCGCCATCCACACCGCGATCGCCGAGCCAGAGGGAGACGCCTACGGACCAGAGATCACCTCCCAGACCCTCCTGGTCGAGGCGGTACGGCTGGCCCACAAATCGGGCCGCACGGACCTCGCGGAGACACTCGCTGCTCACATCACCGGACATGGCGAGAAGCTCCAACTGGCCGCGTACGCACGCGAGGCAGATCCTGCTGTAGGCCGTGCCGAGCGCATCGCCGCCTGGCAGGCCGCGGCAGACGGCGCAACCACCGACGAGCATCGAGCGGAGGCCGCATTCGCCCTGACCAGCCACGGCCTCTGGCCGGTGCCTCGCCTCGACGAACTGCGTGAACAAGGGGCTCTGCCCGAAGCCGTCTACCAGACCCGCCGGGCCGTGGCCGATGCCGTCAACGGCGACGTCGATGCCGCCATCCGCCGGCTGCGCATTTGGGAAAGCCACAGCGTGGTAGCCGCGATGACACTCGTCGAACAGTACGAGCACCAAGGACAGTTGGTGCTGGCCGCGGAAGCTGCTGAACGCGCCGGACGGCGCTTCGGCGACACCCACCTCAGGGCACTCGCCATCGACCGGTGGGACCGGGCCGGCGACAGGGAACAGGCCCGTCTGAAAACCCTGACACTGCTGGGACGCCCGTTCCTGTCAGCCGAACTGCGCAGCCAGTTGCGCCGGATGGTCATCCAGTGGGCCCAGGAACGCGCGGACTGGGACGACATGGAAGAACACGCCCTGGTCGGGCTGGCCGAAGAAACCGGCATCGAGCACATCACCGCCCTGGAAGGAGCAGCAGGAACCGTCCCCCCACAGACACTGCCCCTTGCCTGGGCGGCGATCCACGCCCAGCTCAACGCCCGCAAGCTGGAGACCGCACGCGACACGCTTGCCCGGTTCGCCCCGCAAATCCGCAACACACACGACGCACGGGCATGGCTCACCCTGACCGGATGGTCGGGATGGACGCCCGCACTCGCGGAGACAGCGGTCGACCTCGCCGAGCGCTACCGCTGCCAGGACCCCGAATTGACCGGAGCACTCCTGAACGGCGTCCTCCTCGCCACCGGAGAACCGGCCCCCGAACGCACCTCGGCCACCTCCGCAAAAACGGCGGACCCGGCCTGCCATGAGACAGCACCTGCAGCGCTCGTACTGCCAGATCAACTCGGCCGAAGACTGCAAGACCTCTTAGCCGATGCGATAGCAACCCGCTCACTCACCACCATCCAAGGCGCTCAAGACCTCCTGCAGCACGTCGAACGAACCCTGGGCCCCCGCGAACCACTGCTCGAAGCCGCCGCAGACGCCGTACGCGTCGGCACCCTCACGACCGGGATGCTTGCCTGGGCGGCAGGACGCCCCGTCGCCCTCGCGGTGATTCATCGGGCCGCCGGGCTCATCCCCGCCTGCACGCTCAACCCACAACACGTCGCCTCCGAAGTCCGGGCCGCAAACGACGCGCTGAACCGCACCGCCGTGCTCGACCCCAGCGCCCTGGCCCTCACCACACTCCTCCCCGGACGGTTCGACCAGCTCAGGGCCGTCTTCGTCGCTGCCCCCGTCCCACGCGCCGTGTTCGACGACATCATCAACACCCGCTACGCCCTGGACGAGATGCTGCGATCCTCCGGCCAACTCGGCGTACGTGGCGGACGCTTCATCCTCACGAAATACTCCGACCAGGACAGGAGAGAACACAGCCGTCAAGCCGCCGCGTTCTCCCAGATCATCCCCGCCCTGCAGACCGTTGACGTCCCAGACCTCACCGAGATCCGACGCCGGCTCGACCTGCATGATGTTCCCGACCAGGAAACCGCCGCGTGGCTGTCTGCCGCCCAGCATGCCCTGGACACTGGGACCGCCCTGTGGTGCGACGACGCGGCACTACGCGAACTGCTCATCAAGGTCGGCATCCCGACCTTCGGCACCGTTGCGCTCCTACGCCTACTCACCGACCACAGCGACTATCCGGAGTTCACCCACGAGCGCTACCGCGACGACCTCCGCACGCTACTCAAGTCCCACGTCGTGGATCTGCCTGTCACCACGCAGGAGATCACCGACCTCGCCCAAGCGCAGGACTGGGCACCAGCCGCCGCAGCCGCCTCGTTCAGCAGGCCCCACTTCTGGACGATTGAACCGCTCAGAACACGGTGGGCACACATCGCCGAGAAGGTATGGGAGAACGCTCCCGAACAGCTCGCAGGCTGGCTCCACCAGGCGATCGCAGGCGCAACGGCACTGCTGGCGCCACAGGAGATGATCCCGGCCGTCGTACAGCTGACCGCCGAAACCCTGCTAGCGACCGGAATCGGCCCGGAGCCAGCGCAAACTCTGCATCCCGCCGCACTCAAGGCACTCGAGGCGAGCAGCCAAGCAGTATCCCGCCAGCGCACTCTGAGCAGACAGCCCACCCCGGAACTGCAACTACCGACGGCCGACGAGTTCCTGGCCCAACTTCGCCCCGTCGTGACACGCCTGCTGACCGAGCAGCATCGGTTTACACCGACGATGGCAACAGCCATCGTCGAGGCCAGCATGCCGCAGAACCCACCGCGGTGAGCCGTTGCTGCAGAGTGACGGCCGCCCATCTCACCGGCTTCGGGCCGCGCAGGAGGATGTACCAGACCAGATCGACCGCGGCCCGGGGAGGCCCAACAGCGTCGTGCCCTCCCGAGGAGGGCCATGCGGCTTTTTCATCGTCACCGTTCCGGTGCGGTCCAAGGGGTCCCACGCTCCGCTCCGACGATGTGCCGACCCTCTGTCCAGCGGGGCGTGTACACGTTTTCGGCGCCCGATTCCTCTACTCGGTGACAGCGCACCGAGCCTCGGGAGGCTAACGCCGTGACAGAGCAGTGGAGTTGGGTGATAGTGGGCACTGGGGCGGCTACTGCGGGCGCTGCCGTCCAGGCCTGCGGATACCTGCTGAGGGAGCGGGTGCGTGCCCGGGCGATGGCCCGGATGGCGCGCGCACTGTCCGTCCGAGGGGGGATGGCCGAGGTGAGCGACCAGGACGGCACCGCATGGAGCGTCCGCCTGGACGCACAGGATCCTCAATGACGGCCCCGCCGGAGGAGCAGTTCGACGCCCTGTTCCGCCAGTGGTACCGGCCCCTTCTGGCGCAGGCGATCTTCGTCTCCGGAGGGCGCCGTACCTTGGCCGACGACGCAGTGCAGGAGGCCTTTCTTCAGTGCTGGCAGCGTTGGAACGCACCTCACCTGGAGCCGGTCCGGGCTTGGCCGGCCTGGCTGCGTACCACCGTCGTGCGCGAGGTGCTGCGGCTGCAGAAGGATGCAGGCTCGGTCGGCTTCGACACCGAGCATCATGACCGGGCCGCGGCGGAGGTGGACCTGGCATCGTTGATGGATGCGCGCGGCGCCTACCGCACCGTGCTGGAGCGCATCGTGTCCCTCAGCGACAAACAGCGCGAAGTGATGGGCCGCTGCGCGATTGCCGGACAGCCGCTGGGGGATGCCGCGAAGGAGATGCGCATCCAGGTGGCGACGGCGCGCGTGCATCTGCACCGTGCCCGCCAGGCGCTGGAAGATGTACGCAGCCAGCTGCATGAGTTGGGCGTGATCGACACGGGCGAGGGGAGGCAGCGATGACCGGCCACCACGACGAGGACAATGCAGCCGCACTGTCTGCAGGAGCGGTGCGTCGAGGGCGGGAAGCAGTGATGGCCGACCACCACGACGAGGACGATATTGCCGCGCTGCGCGAAACCCTGATGGCCAGTGAAGGACCGATCGGAGCGCTCGTGGCCACGGCCCACGACGTCGAGTCCGCGCTCGCCAGGGTCAAGCGGCGGACCCAGACGCAGCCCGCCCCCCAGTCGGCCCACCGCACTCCGCCCGCAGCAGACCGCAGCAACGCGCGAGCGATGTTCCTGCAACTGCGCGCCCTGAACGACGGCAGCCCGGAGTACGCGGAGCTGCGCAACAAGCTGGTCCGTATGCACCTGCCGCTCGTCGAGCATCTCGCGCGCCGCTTCCGCAACCGCGGCGAGCCGCTGGACGACCTCACCCAGGTCGCCACCATCGGCCTGATCAAGTCCGTGGACCGCTTCGACCCGGAGCGCGGCGTCGAGTTCTCGACGTATGCGACCCCGACGGTCGTCGGCGAGATCAAGCGGCACTTCCGCGACAAAGGCTGGGCAGTGCGCGTCCCGCGGCGCCTGCAGGAACTGCGCCTCGCGCTCACCACGGCCACCTCAGCGCTCTCGCAGGCGTACGGCCGACCGCCCACGGTCCACGAGCTGGCCGAGAAGCTGGCGATCTCGGAGGAGGAGGTCCTGGAGGGCCTGGAGTCCGCCAACGCGTACTCGACGCTGTCGCTGGACGTCCCCGACACCGACGATGAATCCCCAGTGGTTGCGGACACCCTGGGAGTTGAGGAGGCGGCACTCGAGGGCGTCGAGTACCGCGCGTCCCTCAAGCCGTTGCTGGAGGACCTCCCACCCCGGGAGAAGCGGATCCTGCTGCTGCGTTTCTTCGGCAACATGAGCCAGTCGCAGATCGCGCAGGAGGTCGGCATCTCTCAGATGCACGTCTCCCGGCTACTGGCGCGCACGCTGGCCCAGCTGCGGGAGAGGCTTCTTGTGGAGGAGTGAACTGCCTTACGTGGAACCTTCCGTGCCCGCGGTCCGAGAGGGCGCAACTCTTCGAGGGGATCAGCCGCGTGGGCTGTATTCCAGGCAAGATCGTCGCGTCGGGCGGAACTCAGAGGAAGAGCGGCCTAGCGTCGTAGTGCCCTGCTCCGACAGGACGGCAGGGCGCGGGCAGCCCTCCACCATGCGCCCTGGTGAGGGCCGCCCCACCTGATGCCGAATCGAGCAGGCGGCCCTTCCACGCCCCCGAAAATCTCGGTAGGTGTCAGGGGGCGGAGCTACGGTTCGCTTCATGTTCAGAAGTGGCCGTAAGAAGCAACGTGATCCGCTGGCGGCGGATCCCCGGCGATCGGTGGGTGAGGCCCTCGTTGAGGACGTCCCCGAGCACTTGGAGATTCCCCTGCGGCGATGGGTCATGGAGATCCTCCAAGACGACGAGGACAACGCTCAGAGGGTCGCTTTGCATCTGCGGCTGCGCGTGGACACCGGCCGGCACGAGTACTCGCCTGCCAAGTTCCTAGCGAGCCGCACCACCGGCAAGCAACTGCTCGACGTCATCGACGCGATGCTGAGCTTCAGCGCACCGCCCGAGCCGGAGCCTGGCAGCCCGCGGGCCTACAGGTCGAGTGGCTACGCGGACGGCAACGCCGATCGAAACAGGGCCATCGCCGCTCTGCAGGACATGCTGACGCTCGGGGGCTCTGCCTACCGCGTGAATGATGCTCGTACTGGCCTTGAGCTTCGGGTCAACACCACGGCTCAGCAGGCCGTGGCCGGCGCGCTCGCCGCGTCGCGTACGCCGAGCAGCGGGTCTGCCGCCGATCACCTGGCGGCGGCTTGGAAGTGTGTGTACGGGCGCGACCCGGATTCCTCCAAGGCGTACAGCGAAGCGATCAAGGCGGTGGAGTCAGCCGCTCAGGCTCTCGTTGAGCCGAACAATGCCAAGGCGACCCTTGGGACGATGCTGGGTGTCATGCGCAACTCGCCGCAGCGGTTCGCCACGGCGATTCCGGCGGCCGGCAGCGCGGACGATATCGAGCTGGTAGCGGACATGATGCGGCGTTTGTGGCAAGGACAGACCTCTCGGCACGGCTCGCAGAGCCTCACGCGGCTCGAAACCCAGCAGGAGGCGGAGATGGCGGTCCACTTGGCCACCACACTGGTGCAGTGGTTCGCAGCCGGGCTGATCCACCGCGTCCCCTAGGTACCGCCCTGATTGCGGCGATCTAGGGACCCGGGTACCTGGTCGCCCCGCGGCTGGTCGGAAACGAGCCGTCCGGTCATGCGCAGGCGCTGCCGGCGGGTGCTCTGGGCCGAGGACTGGGCTCCGCAAGTCGTTCCCGCCAACCCGGCAACAGCGGGTGCGCGTTGCGGCCTGCGGCCGGATCTGGAAGCTGAAGGCTCTGGTCAGAGGTCGCTGTCGGTGAGGCTTCCGCGGTGTGCCAGGTCCTCGGCCGTACAGCCGCGCCGCTGTGCCAGGGCCTGGAAGGCTTCACACTCGCGCTGCGAGGCCAGGGCCCGTTCGGCTGCCGTACGGCGGATGTATTCATCCGGGGACACTCCCAGGGCGGACGCATGGGCGGCGATGGCATCCCGCTCACCGGGGGTGAAATCCACAAAGGCCTCCTGAGGCTGGCCAGTTCGCTCGGCGGGAACCAGGCACCGGCATGCCCGCGCCGACTCTGACGCTATCGCGCTGCTGCGCGCCGGAGCCATACTGCGGCGGTCCTCGCACGGAGGCACGCGCTGCCTTACGGAAACAGCCGGAGGGGCAGAAGGCCCGACGGTCGTTCAGCGGGCGGGGTTCCACAGACGGATCGTCTGGTTGGCGCCGCTGCTGACCAGCAGGTTTCCGTTTGGGATGAAGACCGCCGAGTAGACGGCGCGGCGACGACCGGTGGGGCCACGCCCGACGGCCCGTGCACCCTGGTAATGCGTTGCCTAGCCAGCACCGTGCGTCGCATCATCACACCCATGAGTGATCCTTCCCGCAGCCCCAACCCGGGCACAGGCCTGCTCGGCCCGAACTACGCCCGCCGCAACCAGCCCAGCGCCACCACGGACATCGAGGAGGAGGGACGGTGGGTGGCTGTCGACGAATCGGGGTGGGACGGGGACCAACTGCATGGCGAGCAGCGCAGCCGCTACCTGTCGATCGGATCAGTCGCCATCAGTGACGCCGACGCCGAGCCCATCGTGGACGAGATCCGCACCGCCACCCGCCTGCAAGCACCCGAGCTGAAGTTCTCCAAGGTCTTCGCCGGACCGAAGAATGGCCAGCGGCGCTTGGTTTTGTCCGCGCTGCTGGCACCGGGCGGTGCCTTGCACGAGAGGGCATCGGTCTATCTGATCGACAAGCATTACTTCGTCGTGGGCAAGCTGATCGACTTGTTCGTCGAGGAACAGGCCTACAAGCAGGGACGCAACCTCTACAAAGCCGGCCGTGCACGCAAGATGGCCCGCAGCTTGTTCGACGAGGGGCCGCGTGCCCTGGGACCGGCGCTCTTCGACCGACTGTTGTCGTCCACCGTTGCCTTCACCTCACAAAAGAACCGGGACCAGCAGGTCACAGTCGATGATTTCTATGAGGTCGTGGAGGAAGCCTGGGCTCGTTCCCGCCGCCGCAACGTCACCGAAGCCTTGGCACTGCTGCGCACCACCCGGCAGGAAGCCACCGAATACGTCCAGGATGCACATGGGCCGGACGCGATTCTCCCGCAGGCACTGGAACCTCTCATCCCGGCCGTTTCTGCGATCACCGCAAACTGGTCCCGAAAACTGGGCAGGGTCAACATGCTGGTGGACGACCAAAGAGCCCTGTCCGATGCGAACCTTGACGACATCGAGAGGGAAGCACGTGACCGCGGGCATCCCGACTTCCGCCACCTGTCCAGGGGAGTGCACCTGGGGCACCTGCTGCGAGGGCAGTCCACACAGCACCCATCACTGCAGCTCGCGGACCTGATCTCGGGCGCCGGATTTTCCGTGGCGCAGCGCCACAATGGGCTCGCCAACCCCGCCGGAGAAGACCTGTATCCCGTTGTGGTGCCTCTCATCGACGAGGCAGGCATGCTTCCACACGACGAGCCTGCCCGCGTAGCCCGCCCCTCTTCTCCAGTCGCCTGAGCTTCGGTATTGCGAGGGTCGTAAACGGCCCCGGAGGCGGAGCGGGGCGATGCGCTGTTGTCAGGGGCGAAGGGGGATGGGGATGGCGATGACGGGTTGCAGGATCTCGAGTCGGGCTGCGTAGGTGCGGACGACCTGGTCGTAGAGGTCAGGTACGGCCGGCGCCTTCAGCGTGACGACCAGGGCGTAGGACACTTCTGGGTCGGTGTCCGATGGGAGGTCGTCCAGGCGGAAGACGTGGCGCACGTCGAAGGCTGGCCGCTTGAGGCGGTCTGCCTTGAAGACGGCCGTCTTGTGTTTGACGGTCTCCCACTTGTGGGCGTCCGCGCGCAGTTCCTGTTCGGTCATGTAGTCGCGGGCCTGGAAGAACGGCTCGGATTTGGGCACGTTCCCGGACGGGTTGAGCCGCTCCATGTGGGGACGGAAGAAGGGCTCGAACGCGCTGGTGGTGTAGTTGCGCGGTGCCCGTGGGTCGGTGGGGCAAGCGATGCAGTACGTCGCGGTGATCTGCACGTTCCCTGCGGTCACCGATTCGGGCAGCGGCAGGAACATGCGCACGGTCTGCTTGGGGGCCAGCTTTCCCTGGTAGACGACGCGGGCAGTGTGGGGCGGGCAGACGACGTAGTCCTCCAGCGTGGTGGGCAGCCGGCCCCAGCCTCGTTCGGAGGTGTCCTGCTCGTTGTCCTCCGCGCAGTGGACGAGCAGGGCTTTCAAAGCGAGCGGGGTAAGGACGGGACCGAAGTGCGCCCGGATGCCAGCCGCCATCCGCAGGGCGCTGGGCGCGGCGAAACTGGTGCCGAGCGACATCGGCGGCGCCTGCTGGCCGTACGGTGCGGCGAAGAAGAACGGTTCCTTGTGGTCCCCGCCGAAGCTGAGCACATCGGGCTTGACCATGCCGGGGCAGCGCCCCGGGCCCAGAGCGCTGTACGAGGCGCGCCGCCATGAGGGGCGCGTGGAGTCGGCCGCACCGACCGAGAGGGCGTTGACACTGTCGGAGGGCACCTGTATGCGTGCGTTGCCGGAGGGCTGGTCCAGGGCGCCGTTGTTGCCCGCGGCGATGGTCAGCAGGCGTTTGCCGTCGGAGAGCCATGAGTCCAGCAGCGCGGTCCAGGGATGGATTTCGTCATCTTCGATGGGCAGGTCGGGACCGAGGCTGAGATTGACGAGTTCGTGTGGGTTCTCCCGCAGCACCGTGTCGACGCGGTCCAGGGTCCGGTAGAGGGCGAGACCGTCTTCGGGATCTTGGTCGACGACGCGGAAGTGGTCGACGGTGCCGAAGGGGCGCGGTGCCGTCTGTCCGGGGACGAGGGGCCCGAACAGGGCTGCTGAGGTCACGTTGTGGCCGTGATCGAGGTAGTCACCGGCGGCGGCACCGATGCCGGGCGCCTCGTATGAGCGTGCCCATGGGGCCATCGGGCCGTCCTCGGGGAGGCCTCCGTCGAGGACGGCCATCTTCACTTCGGGGTCGACTGCTTCGGTGTTGGGCAGGGCCGGGGCTTTGAGACCGGTGGCCGTTGTGGCGCGCTCGACGGGGTGGAAAGCCCTAAGCTTCGGCATGGGCCGGATCACACGGGCAAACGCGAACTGGGCCAGCTGGTCGAGGGCTTCGCGATCCAGCCGCACCGGGACGAAGGCGATTCCCTGCAGGCGTAGGGCGTGGGTGACCTCGGCAGTGCCGCCGAGGGAGTCGACGTAGTCGGCGAAGCCAGTGAGGACCTTGGAACGGATCCGGTGGGGCAGGTGCAGACCGACTTCCACGAGTGATCCTGCGGCCAGACGCGTCATGTTGCGCTGCCGCTCACGAGGGGTGGGTGCGCGGAAGGACTCGACCTTCCGTAACTGATCGCCTCCTGGCAGCGGGCCGGCCGCCATGCGCTGGGCCCAGAGGGTGAACGCCGCCCGCCGGCCGGAGATGAACAGCTCGGCTGTCTCAGCGGCTGCGGGCGACCGCGACGGGTTGGTCCATTTCTCGGGCCGCACCGTGGCGTTGCGGGCGCCGACGTAGGACAGGCCCAGGTCGTCTAACAGCCGTTGGGGATGGTAGCTCTTGGCGATGAACTGCGGATGCATCGTCAGGACGCCGACGACCTGTCCGTCCGGGCAGGCCTGGGCGGGCAGCCGGGAAAAGTGCTGGACCGCCTCCCTTACTTGCGGGCGCAGACGCGTGCGGGCCTCGTCCTCGGTGTAGGGCAGCGGTGTCGAGCCTCCCCCCGGTGGCAGCGTGACTGCCTCAACGAGCCTTTCCCCATGGCCGAGTAAGAAGTTGTGCGGTCCGGGCACTGGCTGCTCCCCCTCGAGATCTACCCCTCAGACTCCTGCCGCCGCATACGGTTTCGGATCGTGTCCCTGCTGATTCCTGACAGCTCGTGTACACGCCGTTGCGACATGTGATCAGATTGCACCAGATCCACTGCCAACCGCACCCTCTCTGCAAAGGGCAATTGCCGTACCTGCTCGCCACAGACACGCAGAAGCGCCTCGCCGACCGGCTGATCGGACAAGGCGGCGCGGCGTCGTGCAGTCATCACCACACGATGAGCCTCCGAGTACGATGCACTCTGGGCGCTCAGTGCCTGGGCGATGGCGGTGAGGACATCGTCAGGAGCCTGGTCTTCGCAGTACTGCCCGAGGGCCTGCCGCAGCTGTGCTGCATCGGGCAGAGCGAAGTCGATCACCACCTCGAAGCGGCGCCAGACAGCGGGATCAAGCAGGGAACCATGGTTGGTGGCCGCCAGGAGCAGCGAGCTGGCTGGCCAGTCGTCAATCTCCTGCAACAGCACGGTGACCAGTCGCTTCAGCTCACCGACCTCGGCACCGTCATCCCGTCTCTTGGCGACCGTGTCGAGCTCGTCCAGCAAGAGGATCGAGGGGCTGGCCTTCGCATAGTCGAGGACCTTGCGAATGTTGCCGCCGGTCCGTCCCAGGTAGCTGCTCATGACGGACGACAGATCGAGGACAAGGAGAGGCAGGTTCAGGCGGCTGGCAATCCACCGCGCCACCAGCGTTTTGCCGACTCCAGGGGGCCCCACGAAGAGGGCGCTACTGCTCGGCGTCAAACCGGCCCGCACGAGACGGTCGCAGCCCAGACGTTCCTCGCAGAGCTGATCAACGGCCCCGCGGACGCCCGACGACAGCACAGGCGTCACCGACGGAGCCAGATGATCAGGGCGGATCAGGGGCACTCGGCTGTCCATGTCGAGCGGCAGCGGCGCGGCGTTGCCCATGCCGCGCAGCGGCGCATCCGCCGTCGGCGCTTCCCTCAGCAAGGACTGCAACGCCTCGGCAGTTGCCCGGTTGGTACGGCTGTAGCGTCTGGCCATGCGCTGCAGCAGGGTCTGAACATCCTGGCTGCGCCCGGCGAGCGCCATACGTGCAAGATGGACTAAATCATGCTCAACTGCTGTCATCTCGTCCGCCTGATGGCCATCCAAGGTCCTGGTCATAGGGGGAACACTAGTGACTGACGGGCGAGATATGCGCGACCAGGTCACCGCTAGTCCGTATCGATGCCTGGCCTGTCTTCACGAGGCGTCGTCAGCGTTGGATTGAGCATGGTCGGTCAGCGCGAAGCAGAGCTGGGCGTCTTGGCGATCAGCAGACAGCACGCCGTCCAACCCTTGCAGGCCATGCGTCGACCAGGAGTACACCACGCTCTTGGTGCACGCGGCTACGGATCTCTTTATGCAGGCAAGCCGATGTAGGCGCCCAGCCGTTGCTGCCAGATGGCGTCCTGTTCAGGCAGGACAGTGCGGCAGATTCGTTTGAGGGTGCCGTCGTCGCGCCAGCGAAGGAAGCGGCGTCGGCAGGCCTGGAAGGTGCCCAGAGCTGAGGGAAGTCGTGTCCACGCCTGTCCGGTGCAGGCGATGTGGACGATGGCTTCCAGGATTTGCCGATCACTGCGGGGGCGGCCGCCGGTGTGCGAGCGCGCGGGCAGCAGCCCGGACAGCGTTTGCCAGGCGACGTTGCTGATCCGCGGCTGCCACACCGGTATTTCGCCAGCCAGCGACAACAGCTCATCGACCAGAGACTGCTGCCGTGGTTGCAGCAGCGGTCGTCGCGCACTCTGCTCGCGCAGCGAGGCTGCGGCGTGCTCACCATTCGGTGCGGCGGCCCACCACTCAAGACCGTCAGGGAGCCCGGTCAGGTGGTGGTGGCAGGCCCACCACATACGCTGCCAGGCCACCGGCCAGGGCGGGTTCCACCACGCGTCGAGGGCCGTCAGATGGTGGCCCAGCCGGGTGGGCCGGCCAAGGCTGCGCTGGCGCTGACGCTGATTGCTGAGCCAGGTGCCCAGAGAGAAGCCGTCTACAGCAGTGGGCCGGGACACGGCGAGGTGGCCGTGACGGGCGGCATAAGCACGGGCGACAGTCAGGCCATCGGCGGTCGGACGCCGCCGTCCGGGCCAGGCGTGGAACCGTTCGACCTCGCCCGCAGTCAGGCCGAGCTCGGCCAGCAGCACCTGCTGACCCTCGTGCAGTTGATCGTAATGGGTGATCTGGTGGCGCAGCCACCGCTGAAGCCAGCGCGGCAGCCCGGTCAGGTTGTCGCCGCCGTGTACCGGCCCCTGCTCGTGCACGTGGGCGCGGGCCCGGTACCAGGCACGCTGCCAGTCGACGGGCCAGGGTGGGTTCCACCACACATCCAGCCGTCGAAGCTGCTCCGCCTGTTCCCTGGTCAGTGACGTCGCGTCGGCACGTCGGTTGGCCAGCCACCGCCCCAGATCAAACCCCTCCTGCACCCGGCCATCGGTGTGCGCGACGGCCAGATGCCCGAACCGCTGCACATGAAGACGGGCCTGCTCAAGGCCTTCGGCGAACAACTGCGCATGCCGCTGCTCCAAGCCCCGGCCGTGCCCGGCCCGCCGCGGCACCCTCAACTCTGCCCGCCAGCCTCTCTGCGCCGCCGGTTGGCCAGGTCCTGCCGCACCCGAATCCTCACGGATGCCTGGGCCTGCGCTCAGAGGGTCTACCAGCCGGCGCAGGCCCGTTCCTACTTCCACCGGCCGGTGCGCGCTGTGCACCCACCACAGCCCATACCGCCCCTGCTACGCAGGCGACCCCGCCGGGCGGCGCTGCTCACGTACCACCGCGTGAGCCCAGGACGCCAACGGCCCGCCATGGCCGTCCGCTTCCAGTTCAACCAGCCACTCCCGTCCCAGCCGCTTGCCCAAGGCGGCAGCAAGCCGCTCACCGCTGCCCCGGCCGCGCACCAGAGCCCCCGAACGGTTCTCAGCGACCAGCTGCTGCATCCGCGGGTCCAGCAGAGCTTGCGCCACCGCGACGACCTCCGGGAACATCACCACGTCCCGTACCAGCAGCCGCCACTGCTCAACGCCCCAGCCCGCCGGATCCGGACACCACCGGCGCGTAGCTGCCACCAGCTGCTCTAGGCGCGGCCCCCACACCCTCTCCCGCTCCCAGAACTCCTCCCGCCCCCACCACCCGCCCACCACCGCACGCGCTAGCCCGAACACCTCACGAGGCGCCGCGTCGGCCGCCTGCCCGATCCGCTCCACTCGATCCCACTGACGCTGCGCCCGGATCAACTCCATCACCAGATCCTCGGCATCAACGAATTCCACCGGATGTCCTTCGCCCACCTCCAGCAGCCACCGGCCATGCCGCGCACACAGCCGCCGCCACCGCGGCCGGTACGCCCAGACCGGCGCCCCACCGCTGCTACGCCGGGCTGCGCACAACCTGCAGCCGAACACCACCGGCCCCCACTCCGAAGCCGCCGACCGCCACCTCGCCCACCCCTGCCCGTCCTCGCCACGGCCAGCCAGCTGTGTCGGCCCTGCCGTCCAGGACGGCAACGCCCGCGCGAGATGGCCTGCTGGCACACGGCACCACCCGGCCAACTGCGCCTGCGCCACTGCGTCGAGGAGCACTTCACCGTCGGGACGCACACCATGCCTTTGATGCACGGGGTTTGCCCACTGCCACCACGCCGTCAGGTCGGTTACCTGCAACCGGTAGGCGGACGCCACCCGGTGCAGAAAAGACCACGTCGTTTCTCCTGGAAGGGGTGTCACCCGCAGGACTGCCTCCACAGCATCGATTTCCGCCCAATTCGCTCTTGCTTCCTGGCCGCTACGGCGTAACCCGGGCGTATCTACTACGTGCAGAGGTTGAGCGCGGCAAGGACCACCTCGGCGCACTCTTCGTGGTCGCAGCCAACCTCGCCGAACGCTTCTGGACCGTGATGAACCGCCAGATGCCCTACGTCATCTGCGACACCAACGCCTGTGCGGTTACCCCGAGTGAGGCGCAAGCGATCATCGCCGAACACTGGACCGTCCCACCCGAGGTCCGGTTCCGACACCGCAGCAAGAAGACGGGGAAGGCCCCCCGAACAGTCCCAGCGAGACCGTTGCTACGGGGCGGCCTTCCCCACCAACGACCCTCAGCGGCACCCGGCGCCCAGGTCAACAAGAGACCCGCTTGGCAGGGGATCCCCCATGGGGAATCAGCTCAGGTGGAACCGCAGGGGGATCGACTTCCACGCTCGGAGCGTGTTGTTGTGGTGACGTTCAGGCGTCTCAGCGATCTCGATGCGGCACACGCGGTCGAGAAGGGCGTGCAACAGCGCCTCGGCTTCGAGCCTAGCTACGTGCTGTCCCACACACTGGTGTATGCCCATGCCGAAGCCCACGTGCCCGGAGGGGTCTCGGGCGAGGTCGTACACGTCGGGGTTGTCCCAGCGGCGCGGGTCGCGGTTGGCGGCTCCGAGGAACATCAGTATCTTCCGTCCCTCCGGGATGGTGACGTCGCCGATCCGGACGTCTGTGGTGGCGGTGCGGAAGAACGTCTGTACGGGGGATTCCCAGCGAACGGCTTCGTCGAAGGCGACGCGGATGCGGTCGCGGTCGCCTCTGAGCGCGTCCCATTCATGCGGGTGGCTGGCGAAGGCGTGGAGAACAGCTGCGATGCCGTGCACGGTGGTGTCGACGCCTGCGGAGAGAAGTGAG
The DNA here is from genome assembly GCF_042896045.1 of Streptomyces sp. NPDC001351. Taxonomy (NCBI): domain Bacteria; kingdom Bacillati; phylum Actinomycetota; class Actinomycetes; order Kitasatosporales; family Streptomycetaceae; genus Streptomyces; species Streptomyces sp. NPDC001351. The sequence goes on from NZ_JBIAWS010000011.1 coordinate 18,622, forward strand.
CGGACGATGAGGGGTGCTTGCTCGTGAGTAATGTCGCCGCGGTCAGCCGCCGCCCAGATGGCCTCGCCGAACCCTCCGGCGGTCAGGGCGTCGCGGGCGCACTGGGCGATGACCCATGTGGAGATGTCGCCGATGCGGTCCGCGCCCTTCTGGACCAGGTCGTTGCTCGGACCGAAGGCGTTGAACAGGTGGTCGCCGTACGGCAGTAGGTTCTCGCGGCCTTCTTTTCCGATGCCTACTGCGTCGGGGAACACTCGGATCGGGAACGCGGCCGCCAGGTCGGCGTACCCGTCGATCTCCAGCACCTTGCCGGTCGCTCGTTCGGCCAGGTCACCGACCAGCTGCTCGGCGTCAGCCATCCAGCCGTCCCGGAGCTTTCGCAGGGCACGAACCGACAGGATCGAGGAGAGCACGACGCGTGGTGCGTCGTGGTGCGGCGGATCGCTCTCCAGCAGCAGGCTCGGCGGCCGCCATGGCTTCTCGTACTTGAAGTTGCTGAGGCCCACTCCTGCTGCGGACTGGAACGACTGCCAATCGACGAGCGCAGCCCGGACGTCGGCGTAGCGCCCCATCGCGAACACGTCGTAGCGGGACAGGTAGACGACCCGGCCGGCCCCACGCAGCTGCTCGTGGAACTCCGACGGGTCCTCGAGGATGTCGTGCCCGAACGGGTCGGCGTCGATTGTCGGAACGCCCCCAAGGCCGCCGAGTGGCTCCGAGGCTCCGAGCGGGAGCCGAGCAGCCTCTGGATTCGACGTAGTCATGACGCTCTCCTCACAGGTCCAGCACGAGTCGGTCACCGATGGAGCGCGACACACAGACGAACATGCAGTCACCGCTTTCCCGCTCGGCGTCGGAGAGGAGCGAATCGCGGTGGTCCGGCGCGCCTTCGAGGACGGTTGTCTCACAGGTTCCGCACGTGCCCTCCCGACACGAGGACAGAACGTTCACTCCGTGACGGTCGAGGGCGTCGAGAATCGACACATCGGGCTCGACCGTCACAGATCCGCCTGTCCTGGCGAGGTCGACGACGAACGGGGTCGTACGCGCCGGAGCGTCCTGTTCTTTCGGTACGAAGCGCTCGGTTCGCACTGCTCCGGCCGGCCACTCTTGCGTCGCCGCGGCCAGCGCATCCAGGAGGGGCGCGGGCCCGCAGCAGTACACCTTGCCGGTGCCGTGTTCGAAGTCCGTGAGTGCAGCGGCCAGGTCCAGCAGGCCGAACTCGTCTTGCGGGCACACCTGGACCCGATCTCCATAGGTCTGGAGCTCGGGCAGGTACGCCATCGAAGCGCGCGTACGTCCGCCGTAGAGCAGCTTCCAGCCGGCACCGAGTCGTTCAGCTGCAGCCACCATCGGGAGGATGGGAGTGATCCCGATGCCGCCCGCGATGAAGAGGTACCGGTCGGCCGGAACCAGGGCGAAGTTGTTGCGCGGGCCACCGACGCCAACAACGTCTCCTTCGGCGAGGTGGTCGTGAACCAGCGCGGAGCCTCCGCGGCCGGCGGGTTCACGGAGGACCGCGATTTGGTAGGTCGAGGCGTCCCATCGGTCGCCGCACAAGGAGTACTGCCGTGAGTACTGCGAGCCGTCGGGCGCGGTCAGCACAAGGTCGATGTGCGCTCCGGGCGCCCAGTCCGGCAGCCGCGCACCGTTGGGATCACGCAGCGTGAGCTGGGCGACCCCGTCGGCGACGATGCGTTTGGAGGCCACGACCAACGTCGTAGCGGTCGATGCGACCGCACGACCGGGCGAGAGTGCGATGGACATGCGCAGACTGTCGCTCGCCGGTGACCGGCGTCACCACCGCCATCCCATTGAATGGCAGCATCGTGGTGACCGCTGTCACTGCTCGTGATCGTCCAGTTTGGGCTGCTCCGCCGACGGGCCGACCAAGAGGCGGTGGGTTCCCCGTGCCGCAGCGAGCAGCGCGGGGATGTGTGAACGCGCGGCGTCGTCGTTCGGTACGACGACCGAAAGCGCTGCGATGACGCGGTTTCTGCTGTCCCGGATGGGGACGGCGACGCCGGTGGCGTCCGGGTGGAGGTAGCCGGGGCAGAATGCGTAGCCATCGTGTCGGATGCGGGCCAGTTCGGAACGCAGTGCTGCCTCGGTGGTGATGGTCGCGTCGGTGAAGCGCTCCATCGGAGAGTTCAGGATGCGCTCCTGCAGGGTGCGCCCAGCGTGTGCAAGCAGGACCAGTCCGGAGGAGGAGGCGTGGAGGGAGAGCCGTCCGGCGATGCGGGTGAAGTTGATGACCGAGCTGCGTGCACTCAGTCGTTCAATGAAGAGCACCTCGTCGTTTTGCAGCACACCTATCTGAACGTGGTGGCCGGTGACCGCGTGCAGGTCCTCCATGAACGGCAGAGCTGCCTCGCGCAGCCCTAGTGTGGGTGAGGCGCGCTGGCCGAGCTCCCACAGGCGGACACCAATGCGCACGTGACGGTGGGCATCGCGCCGCAACAAGCCCTGGTCGATGAGCTCGTCGACCATGCGCGAGGCGGTCGAAAGTGGGAGCTTGGCTCGCGTGGCGATCTGCGAGACCTGCAGCGCCGGGGTGTCTGGCCCGAACGCATCAAGGATGCGCACGACGCGTTCCAGGACCGACTCCCCAGAGGTAGATCTGGCCAACTTGCCCCTCCTCCACGAGCTACCTGAATACAGCCACACCGGCATACCTGGCCCCGCGTAACCGAACCGTCCACGGCCCCGCGTTCTCGGTGCCATCTGGACGTGGTCGGCGATCGGCTGCGGGGAGCCGGGCAATACGCTGGTTGGTGGGAGACGCTGAACGACCACGGGCCTCAGCGAGCAGCGCGGGGATTTGAACCTCAACCCTCTGGGTTGGATCGGCGCATTGCCGACCGCTACCAAACGTTGTGGGATGCGGCCGGATCCTCCGTGTTGACGAGGAGGAGTCCTCGCTGTCGGTTCCGACCGTGGTCGCGGGCACGCCGGTCGGCAGCCCTGCCAGCAGCGCCGCCATCCGGCCGACGTTGCGTTTCTCCTCCCCCGCACCGTTCGCGTTACCCCACACCACCTCCTCGACCGCGGCCGGGTCGAGGCCCGGCGTCTTCACGAGCAGCGACTCGATCAGCGCGGCGGCGAGATCGTCGGGGCGCACACCCGCCAGGGCGCCGTTGAACCGGCCGAACGGGGTCCGCACCGCGGCATAGAGAAAGGCACTGGCCAGCGACGTCATGACAACGACGGTAGACGCGATCAGCGATAGGGTGAAGTATCGATATCGGGTCAGATTGAGATGGTGGCCGTATGGATCTGCGGCACCTGCGCTACTTCGTCGCCGTCGCCGAGGAACGTCACTTGGGCCGCGCCGCCGACCGCTTCCACATGGCGCAGCCACCCCTGTCGCAGGCGATCGACGCACCCCGAAGAACCGCGGCCCGGACACCGTCGTATTCGGCGCGGCCTGCCGGCTGACCTCCCGGCGCGCCGGCAAGCTCCTCAACTTCCTCAACAAGAGCGACGACCTGCTCACCGAGCCGCTCCAGATCCATGGGTGAGCTCGCGGTGCGTCCCGAAGCGGGCCTGGGCGTGGAGATCGACCCCGGCAAGCTCGCCCGCTACCGCACCGACCGCTGAAGCGGGAGACACACGCTCTTCCACGCCCCGGATGGACGTCCGCTTCCCCCACGACCTCGACGCCGCGATGCGAGCCGAAATCGTGGCGCGCGAGAACACCTACGCACAGGATCTGCAGCGCGCCGGCAAGTGGCCGCACCTGTGGCGGATCGTCGGGGAATAGGCCAACATCTCCATCCTCGAGTCAGAGAGCAGCCGCGAGCCGGGTGCCCTGGTCGATTGCGCGCTTGGCATCCAGCTCGGCCGCGATGTCCGCTCCTCCGATGAGGTGCACCGGGATGCCGGCCGACTGCAGGGGGTCGTGGAGGTCCCGGTTGGGCTCCTGGCCGGTGCACAAGACGACGTTGTCGACCGCGAGCACCTGCTTCTCGTCACCGACGCGGTAGTGCAAGCCTTCGTCGTCGATGCGGTCGTACGTCACTCCTGCGATCATTTCGACGCCACGGTGCTTGAGTTCGGTGCGATGGATCCAGCCCGTCGTCTTGCCCAGCCCGGCACCGACCTTCGTCGACTTTCGCTGCATGAGCGTGACATACCGAGGGGATGGTGACCGGAGCGGAGCCTTGAGTCCACCAGCGTCTCGCTGGTCGGGGTCGACTCCCCACTGGGCCAGGAACTCGGGGACGTTCGTGCTGAGGTCTCGTCCGCTGTCGGTGAGGTACTCGGCCACATCGAAGCCGATTCCACCTGCGCCGAGAATCACAACTCTCCTACCCACGGGCTGCTTGTCGCGCAGCACGTCGAGATAGCCCAACACCATCGGATGATCGATGCCCGCGATGTCCGGCGTTCTGGGACGAACTCCCGTCGCGAGGACGACCTCGTCGTAGCCGAGCAGGTCCGTGGCGGAGACCATCGCCCCCAGCCGGAGCGCGACGCCGGTGGCGTCGATCCGGTGCCGGAAATAGCGGAGGGTCTCATCGAACTCCTGCTTGCCAGGTACCTGGCGCGCCACGTTCAGCTGACCGCCGATGACATCGGCGCTGTCGTACAACTCCACCTGGTGGCCCCGCTCGGCTGCGGCCGTTGCGGCGGCGAGTCCCGCTGGGCCGGCGCCGACCACGGCGACTCGCTTCGTCCGCCGCGTCGGACCGAGAACGAGCTCGGTCTCGTGGCACGCGCGAGGATTGACCAGGCAAGAGGTGACCTTCCCGGCGAAGGTGTGGTCGAGGCAGGCCTGGTTACAGCCGATGCAGGTGTTGATGGTGTGCGCGCTTCCGTTGGCCGCCTTGCTGACGAAGTTCGGGTCGGCCAGGAAGGGGCGGGCGAGGGACACCATGTCGGCGTATCCGCCGGCGAGTAGCTCCTCTGCCTTGTCTGGAGTGTTGATCCGGTTGCTCGTCACCAGTGGCACCTCCACGGCGCCCATGAGGCGCTTGGTGACCCAGGCGTACGCAGCGCGGGGTACCGACGTGGCGATTGTCGGGATGCGGGCCTCGTGCCAGCCGATTCCCGTGTTGATGATGGTCGCTCCCGCCGACTCGACAGCCTTGGCCAGAGTGACGACCTCGTCAAACGTCGACCCGTCCGGGACCAGGTCCAGCATCGACAGTCGGTAGATCAGGATGAAATCGGGCCCGACTGCCTCGCGCACCGCGCGGACGACTTCGACCGGGAAGCGCATTCGATTCTCGTAGCTGCCGCCCCACCCGTCGGTGCGCTGGTTGGTGCGCCGGACGATGAACTGATTGATCAGGTAGCCCTCGGAGCCCATGATCTCAACACCGTCGTACCCGGCCTGCTTGGCCAGTGCGGCGCAGGTCGCAAAGTCCGCGATCGTCTGCTCCACCTCAGCCGAACTGAGTTCGCGGGGCAGGTAGTCGCTGATGGGCGCCTGGATCGGGCTGGGCGCGACCACGCCGTGATGGTGGCCGTACCTGCCAACGTGCAGGATTTGCATCGCGATCCGGCCACCAGCCTGGTGGACGGCCTCAGTGATCAAGCGGTGTCGATCGCTCTCGGCGGCCGTGGTGAGCTTGGAGCCTCCTGCAACGGGCAACCCGGCTTCGTTCGGCGCGATGCCCCCGGTGACGATCAGACCGACGCCCCCTCGGGCCCTCTCGGCGTAGAACGCCGCCATCCGCTCGAAGCCGTGCTCGACCTCCTCCAGCCCCACGTGCATGGAGCCCATCAGCACTCGGTTCGGCAGACACGTGAATCCAAGGTCGACGGGTGCGAGAAGGTGGGGATAGGACATGCGGAACTCCATTTCGAGAGCGTGGCCCATTCGGCTGGCCGGGGACGTCAGAGGCCGAGGTCGCGGCCGCTCAGCTTGTTGCGGTCGCCTCAGCTCGTCGGTTCCAGTACCCCGGGGCCGGGTGTTGCGGAATAGAGCTCGGCGATCTCGGCGGCGTACTTTTGAAGGATCGGCTTCCGCCGCAGCTTCATGGTGAGCGTGAGCTCGCCGCCACCCGGCTCCCAGAAGGTGGGCAGGATCCGGAACCGTTTGATCTGCTCGACCCGGGACAGTTTCGCGTTACCGGCAGAGACGCCGGCGCAGATCTCGGCGACGACCTCGGGATCTTCGGCGAGTGCCTTGGCCGACGCGTCCGGCAGACCTCGGCGCGCGGCGTACGCGGCGGCGCCCTCGGCGTCAAGGGTGACCAAGGCCGTCATGTATGGGCGAGCGTCGCCGATGCTGACGACGACGCCGACCAGGGGCGTGGCGGCCTTGATGACGTTCTCGACGTTGGCCGGTGAGATGTTCTTCCCGCCCTCGGTGATGATCAGCTCCTTCTTGCGGTCGATGATCGTGAGGTAGCCGTCGCCGTCCATCGTCACCACGTCGCCGGTCGCCAGCCATCCGTCCGGGTCGAAGGCCTCGGCGGTCTTGGCGGGCTCCTTGCGATAGCCCTTCATCACCAGCGGCCCGCGGACCAGCAACTCTCCGTCGTCGGCGATCCGGGCCTCCATGCCGGGGACGATCTTGCCAATGGTCCCGAGCCGGTGCTCGGCCGGCGGCACGACGCTGCAGATGCACGAGAGCTCCGACATTCCCCAGATCTCGGTGATCGGCACCCCAAGACCGCCGAAGAACGCGAGCGTCTCAGCCGGGATGGGAGCGGCCCCCGAGATAGCCCACTTCAGTTGATCGAAGCCGAGCTCGGCCCGCACCGACGACAGCACGGCGGCGTCGGCCTTGGCGTACTCCGCAGCCAACTCGTCGGAGACCGGCTCGCCGGCGAGGTCCGCCCGCGCCTTGCGGGACGCGACGGCAAAGGCCCACTGCATGTCTTGACGGCGTTGTTCGTCGGGCTCGGTGGCGACGATGTTCTCGGTGGCTGCCTTGAGTTTCTCCCACACCCGCGGCACGGCGCCCCAGATGGTCGGCCGGCAGTCGCGGAGGGCGGCGGCAATCTGGCGCGGGTCGGGTACGACGGTGATCTGGATGCCAGCCCACATCTGCAAGTAGAGCGCGCTGAACCGGTCGGCGATGTGCGCCGACGGGAGGAAAGACGTGATCCGGTCCCCGAACTCGGCAGGGAGCACGGACGTCACCGCGGCGCACTCGAAGGCGATGTTGGAGTGCGTCATCTCGACGCCCTTGGGGTTGCCGGTCGTGCCTGAGGTGTAGATGAGCGTGACGACGTCGTCGGGCTGCACCGCCTGCCAGGTCGCCTCGAAGTCGAAGGTGGTGTTGGCAGATCCGCGCGCCATCAGGTCGTCGAGGGTGATCGCGCCGTCGACGGGTTCGTCGAGCACGATGAGGTGGTCGATCGGGACTCGGGAGGCGCGGATCACCTCGACGTACTGTGGCTCGCACACGACAACCTTGTTGCCGGCATTGGAGAGGACGTACTCCAGCTGCTCGGCTGCCAAGGTGTTGTAGACGGAGAACGACGTCGCGCCGAGGTGCTGTACCCCGACATCGACCGGATAGAACTCGATCCGGTTGGACATCATCAGAGCCACTGTGTCACCCCGCGCCACGCCGAGGCTGTCCAGGCCTGCCGCCACGAGGCGGACATGGTGGGCGTACTCGCCCCAGGTCAGGGTCTGGGAGCCGCCGACATTGCGCACGGCAACGGCGTGGGGATCGATGACAGCGATTCTCTGGAACGCCTCACAAAGTGTGGTGGGCTGGGTTGCGCGCCATGTCATAGATTCGCCTTTACGATCGAAAGTCGTAGCGGCCGATGCGACCGCACGAGCGGTCGGCGGCGAGCCTGCGATGGCCTTGCGCAGAGTGTCGGGCGCAAGTGACTGGCGTCACCATCACCATCCCATTGAATGGCAACATTGTGGTGATACCGCTGTCACTGCTGTGAGCGTCCAGTTCGGGCTGCTCCGCCGACGGGCCACCAAGGCGCACCGGGAACGCGTGCAGTCGGAATCGCAGCTCGACGGCGACGCCGGTCCCTTCGTCGAACGTTTGAGCTGCGAGCCACTTCCGGGCGTAGGTCACGAACAAGATCTTTCCCGCGTCGGGATCGACGTACTGTCCCCGCACGAGATCGGCGCACACCGTGGCGGCGAAGCAGTCTGCGTCGACCTTGCGCTTGAAGCTCTTGTTGCGCTCCGTGCCATCCGGACCACGCCATCGGACGCGGTACGACCTGACGACCCGGCCGTTGTTGCCCCGCCGCTCGCGCCGTTCAACGTGGGCCATGGCGATCCGCCAGATGTTCGTCGAGCCATGCGCGGACGGCGGCCGGCTCGTACCGGAGGTGCCTGCCGACGCGCCCGACATCGACCCGCTGCGACCGGCGACGTACGCCAGCAGCAACGTGCAGAGCGCTCGCGACCAGAGACAACTGGATCCCTGACAATGTGAGTCGCGTAGTCCGCACCAGGGGTTCGCTGGACGGATTTGGATCTTGCCGCCTTGCTCGCCGAGATCGACGAAGCCGGGGACGAGCGCGGCACGTTCGGCCAGACGGTCTTTCATGTCTTGACACTCGATCAAGATCTTGAACCGAAACTAGTTCGGGTGGCGCTGGATCGAGCGTTGTCAGACGGGGTTCGATTCTGGGCGGCCGCGATACTGCTGTACCTAGCCGGCAATGACGCGGCTGCCGTTCTCGCGAAAGTGCTTGGAGCCGACGAAACGATAGATGGCGGGGAGGGCTCCTTCACACTCTCGCGCCGACTCCAGGACGTCGACCACATCGACCATCTGGTCGAGTCCGTCGAAGTGTGGGGCCATGTTTCACTCTTCTGAGAGGCGGTCAGGTGGATCGACGGCAATGCCCCCGCAACCCCTCTCCGGCGATCAGCCCCCGCGATGCCGCGTGGGCCGCACTCGGGCCGCAGACGAACGAAAAACAACCCCTGACGCTGGAAGACGGTGGAAGACGTCTTCGCGGGTCAGGGGTCGATTTCAGGCATTCACCGGGTGGGCATCGCCCACGCGGGCTTCGCATGGCGGCGGCGCTGCGTTTCCACTGGTGCGCCGATCGGTTCCTCGGTGAATGGCGCCGTCAGTTCGACCGTCTTCTCGCGGCGGCACCCGAACTCACTCCGGTCGGCGCGGGCGCTGTGGAGGCAGGGTTCGTTGGTCTGCCACAGCCGGGCGAGAGCGCCCACGGCCGACCGCCCAGTGGGGAAGGCCCTGCGCTCGCAACCATGAGGCTCCGCCCCCTCCCGGTCGTCCGGGGCTTCCGGCTCACGGGCCGCTGTGCCAGGAAAGTCACATTCAAGGCACTCCCTCCTCTTGCTAACCTCTGAACGTATTTGGCTAGCCTCTAAACATATTGGTACGCCCATGGATGGGGTCTCCTCTTGACCGCTGTCATCCCTGCGGTGGGTAATCTGCCCACGCCCCTGACCAGCTTCGTCGGCAGGCACCGCGAGGTCGCCGAGATCCGCCGTCTGGTGGGCGTGGGGCGGCTGGTGACGCTCACCGGAGCGGGCGGCGTGGGCAAGACGCGGCTGGCGCTGGCGGCCGCCGCGGCCTCCAGGAAGGCGTTCCCGGACGGCGTGTGGATCGTCGACCTGACCGCGGTGTGCGACCCGTCGGCGGTGGCCGTCGCGACCGCGGGTGCGCTGCGGGTTCCGGACCGCGGCGGCGGGCCCGCCCTTGAGCAGCTCGCGGATCATCTGGCCCGGCATCGGGCGCTGATCGTGCTGGACAACTGCGAGCATCTGATCGACGCGTCGGCGGGGCTGGCGAAGGCGCTGCTGTCGGCCTGTCCGGAGCTGCGTGTCCTGGCGACGAGCCGCCAGACGCTGGGGGTCACGGGCGAGCACGTCTTCGTCGTCCCCGCGCTGTCGATACCGGACGAGGCGGTCGAACTGCTGCAGGAGCGGGCCGCTGCCATCCGGCCGGACTTCCGCGTCACCGACGCCAACCGGGCTGAGGCCGCCCGGCTGTGCGCCGACCTCGACGGGCTGCCCCTGGCCATTGAACTGGCCGCGACGCGGCTGCGGTCGCTGACCGTCGACCAGGTCGTGGAGCGTCTGGAGGACCGCTTCGCTCTGCTCACAGGCGGCTGCAGGACCGTGCTCCCACGCCAGCGCACGTTGCGCGGGCTGATCGAGTGGAGCTATGAGCTGTGCACCCCCGCCGAACAACTGCTGTGGAACCGGCTCTCGGCCTTCCGCGGCGGCTTCAGCCTGGACGCGGCCGAGTACGTGTGCGCGGGGGACGGCATCGCGGCGCATGAGGTACTGGACCTCCTGGACCGGCTGGTGTCCCAGTCCGTCGTCCTGCCCTGTGAACGCGAAGGATTGCCCCGCTACCGGCTGCTGGAAACCATCCGCGCATACGGCCGGGCCCGGCTGGCCGAGACGGGTGAAGAGCCGGGGTTGTTGCGGCGGCACCGCGATTTCTTCCTCGCCCTCGCCGAGCGCACCGCCTCCGAATGGTTCGGCCCCGGCCAGGAACGGGCTCTGACCCGGATGCGTGCCGAGCGCGGCAATTTCCGGGCGGCACTGGAGCTCGGGACGAGGTTTCACCCAGCCATGGCCGCGCCCGCCCCGGCAGAGCCCCAGAAGGCGCAACCGCACCCGCTGGAGCGCGGCGGCGCGGATTCCGCCGACGCACAGGAGGCGCTTCGCCTGGCCGCGGCGCTGCGTTTCCACTGGTGTTGCGACGGGTTCCTCGGTGAGGGGCGCCGCCAGTTCGACCGTCTTCTCGCGGCGGCACCTGAACCCACCCCGGTCCGGGTCGGGGCGCTGTGGGTCGCCGCCTGGGTGGCGATTCTGCAGGGAGATTTCGCGACGGCCGGCCGGTGGCTGGACGAGGCCGAGGAGCTGGGCGAACGGCTGGACGACCCGTCGGTCCGGACGTGCATCCAGGGCTATCGCGGTGCGTCGGCGGCCTTGCAGGGGCGGACGGCGGAAGCCGTGCGTCTTTTCGAGGGGGCGCTGGCCGCTCACGAGGCGGCGGGCGAAGCACCGCAGGGGCTGCGGTGGCTGTTCCAGATGGCGGTCACGCAGTTCCATCTCGGGGACGCGCGCGCGGCGGAGGAGACCGGCAAACGCGCGGTGCGGCTGGCGGAAGCATCCGGGGAGCGTCTGTACGGGTCCTACGCGAAGTGGGCGCTGGGCTACGTGCTCTGGGCACGCGGCGACGAGGAGGAGGGCACGGCGCTGACGCGGTCCGCGCTGGAGATCCTGCGGGGCTTCAACGACTACGCCGGGACCTCGATGGCACTGGAAGTGTTCGCCTGGATCACCGCGTCCCGAGGCGACCACGAACGGGCGGCACAGCTGCTGGGCGCCGTGCACGCCCTGACCCGGGACGTCGGAGCCGCCTTCTACACACCCAGCGGGCACCGCGCCCGCTGCGAGGAAGCGGTCATCTCCGCGCTCGGCCCGGCCGGATACGAGAAGGCCCTCGCGGAAGGCGCCCGGCACGACAGCCCGGCCCGGGCCATCGCCCTCGCCCTCGACACGGATTCCGGTGCCGGGCCCGAAGGCGGCAGGGACACCGCGCACGACACCGGCACCGAAAGCGGCAGTGGCACCGACGCCGACGGTGAGCGCGGTGCCGAAAGCGATATCGGCACCGAGGGTGATCCCGGTACCGACGCCGACGGTGACATCGACGTCAAGGAGACTGCGCCGAGCACTGTGCGCCGCCGACACACGCCTGCCGCCGCGGACACCGAGCCTCCGTCACCCGCCGAGGGACCCCGCATATGCGACGTACTGCTGGTCGACGGCGACCCGACGGCCAGGGAGAACGCCCGGCGCATCCTGGAGGCGAGCGGCCACCGGGTACGTAGCGCCGCCGACGGCCTGATGGGGCTCACCCTGTTCCGTCAGCAGACACCGGACGTCGCCGTGCTCGCCGAGCGGCTGCCCGGCCTGGACGGGATGAGCCTGGCCGGGCGGATCCGCGCAGAGTCCGCGGTGCCCATCATGCTGATCGCGGACCGCGACGACCCGGCGGACCTGGTGACGTGTCTGGAGGCGGGCGCCGACGACTGCCTGGCCAGGCCGGTCGACGGATCGCTCCTGGTCGCCCGTGTCCGTGCCCTGCTGCGCCGCTCCGTCCCCAGGGACCAGCCGCCCGACACCTGTGCGGTCCGGTTCGGCGACCTGGTGTACTGCCCCGAGTCACTGGAGGTGTACAAGGACGGGGAACCCATCCACCTGACCACCACCGAGCTGAAGCTGCTGCGGGAGTTCGCGGCTTCGCCCGGCACGGTCCTCACCCGCGACATCCTCCTGGAGCGGGTCTGGGGCTGCGCCTGGTCCGGCGACACGCACGTCGTGGATGTCCAGGTGATGCGGCTGCGTAGCAAGATCGGCCGCGACCGCATCGAAACGGTCCGTGGTTTCGGCTACAAGCTGCGCGCCTGAGCCGAGGGGGGCGGCCGTCAGCAGCCTGCTGCCGCCATGCGCCGCTCCAGGTGGGACAGCCGGTCAGGCGTGTCGTCCAGGACGAGCAGCAGGTGTGGTTCGCCGCCGCCGTCATCGGCGATGTCGCCGAGGATGGGCACGAGGGGGGGAGGGCGTTGTCCGGCTCGTCGGCGAGGAGGTCGCCGGCTTCCCGGACGATGACCGTCAGCGGCGCGGTGGGCCTCCCGATCGTGGCGGCTGCGCTGGGGGCCGCTCGCGACACGGTGTCCCGGAGGCAGTCGTAGAAGGCGTCCCAGCTGTGCCCGAAGTGCTCCGGAAGCGGGGCGCGGCGGGCTCGTTCGATGAACAGGCCGTGCCTGGGACGGCAACGGAGCCGCGCACCTCCTGCTGCGCGGGAACGTCGGCGGCCACCTCGGCCAATAGCCTCGATCGACGACCTCGCCAAGCGCATCACGGACGAGACCACACCTACCTGGCGAGGTGCCTATTGGGGCCTACAGGGCGATCTGTCTAAGACAAATGCCCTCTCGGAAGCGGTGGGTAGCCTGCTTCCGTCATGCGTTCGGTCACCCGAGACAGGCGGTCCGGAGTTCCGTCCAGGAGCAGTGACAACGTGGGCCTTGAGCTGTCTTTACCGGCGGTTTGGCCCAGGATGTTCAGAAAGACCCACAGTGCGCTCGCGGGCTCGTCCGCGAGGAGCTCGTCCGCCTCCTGGACGATCACCGCCAGTGGCGCGCTTTCCCCCTCCGAGGAGGCACTCTCGTCGGAGGCTCTCGCCACCGCTTCATCGAGACAGTCGCTGAAGGCGTCCCAGTTCCGGCCGAAATAGTCCGGGAAGCCGAGTTCGGTCGCCCATTCGGTGAAAAGGTCCCGGCTGGTACGGCAACGGGAGCCGCGCACGGTACCCAGTGTCGTGATGTCGGCTGCCGCCTGCGTCAACGGGCGGAGCCAGGCAGTCTTGGAGGTCAATCCGATCGTCCCCTTCATTTCCTTCATGACCACCGGGGTGGTGTCACGGACGGATTCACCTGTCTGTGACACCACCCCGGCCCGGTCGGCTTCCACGTGCCTAGTATTTGCCCAGGTAGTAGAACGTCTGGTAGTGGTCGAACGTGGCGTAGACGTTGCCGGTCCTTGTGTTGCGCACGAGCCGCCTCGCGTTACGCGGCGCCTTCGCATAGCCGTAGTAGTCGATGTCGTACTCCACGTAGGGAGAGTTCCCCTGGACTGCCGAGCTCTGCCAGGCGTCGTTGCTCGAGACGCCATGGTTGAGTTCGGCCTGGGTGACCAGTCCGGCGTTGTCGTTGAACGTGCCGCCGTAGTAGATGAACTGGTCACGTCCTATGCCGGGCTCGTAAAACCCGTACCAGTTACGGCCCCAGAACGAGCCGGGCCATCCTCCTCCCGGGTGCGCATCGAGGCGGTAGTAGCTCGACCAGCCGGACCTGACGGACTGGTTGAGGTCGACGTTGTTGTTGGCCCACCACGTCGCCGCTTCGTTCGCGTCGTCCCAGTCCACCTGCTGCACGCCGGCGGGCGCGCCGGCGTAGCAGGCTGCCGGGCATTGGGCCGACGGCGGCTGCGCGAACGCGGCGCCGGACTCGGCAACCGAGCCGCCCAGGAGGGCGAGCGCGATGCTCGCGACGGTCAGGATCCGGCGGCGGCCCCGGAGCCGGGGGCGCTTCGTACGGCGTTCCGCGTCGGACGCGGACGCTGTGTCAAGAGAGGAGGACAAGACGTCTCCTTCGCTAGTTCCGGTCTTTCACCCGGGGGCCGTTCGCCCCGGTGCCATCAAGAAACCGGTCGTGCGTAGCAGTGGCCTCTCAGCCGGCTCACAGCTGTCCGACAGACGGAAATGACACCCGGCTGTGAGAAAGTCCCCCCGGGCGGCCACCGGTGAACGCACGGTCCGGACCGCTCGCGGTCGGTGAACACGGCGTGCAAGGTCAGCTCGCGCAGTCGGCAGTATTCGGTGAGGCAGCCGACGAGTGGCGCATGGCGGGCCAGGCCATCCCGGTGACGGGCGCCGGCCGAACGAGGACACCAGATCGAACGCGACCCGCAGGCCGCGGAAAACGAACATGGTCACCGCCGTCCACGCCCACTACAAGGGCCTCAACGCGGTGCAGGCGCTCTTCTACGGCATCGCCCGCCTAAACTCAACTGCCGCCAAGGACTCGCTAGTTACGCCCCGTCGGCGCCCGCATTGCCTACGCCTACGAGCGTGCGGTGAACCTGCCGTCGGGACGCTTGTGCAGCCAGCCGCGGTCAGCGAGCTTGGTCAGCTTCGCCCGCAGCGGTTCCAGCTTCCCACGCATCGTCACCTCAAGGCCCAGCTCCTCGCCGACGGCCTTGACCTGCATCGGGCCGGCGGCAGCCCGCACGATCGCCAGGATCTTGCAGTAGTCAGCGGGCAGCGCGGCCTCGTCGGGATTCTCGCCGCGGTGCGGGATCAGCAAAACCGCCCGCTCCGCCACCCGGACCGCAGTCGGGGCGACGGCCGCCGCGGCCTCCTGCGCAACCCGGTCCTGATCGGCCAGCCGGTTCAGGACCCGCTCGGCGATCACCAACTCCTTCCGCTCGGCCTGGACCTCCCCCAGCTGCTTGGCCAACTCCTCGACGAGCGCGTCCAGTTCACTCGGGCGAGCGGTAATCCGCTCCAGCTCCAGCATTTCCACGTCCTCCCCGCGCTCTCCCGGCGTACCGGCCCGGCCACGGATCGTAGGAGCGGCACGGCGGTCAGCGCAGCAGAAGCCGGCAACGGCCCCGGCCGACAGGTCAGACGATCTTCACCATGGACACCCGCCGACGACCAGCGCGAATACCCCGCTCGCCCCGCACACACACCCGTGACCTGCGTACTTCATGTTGCACAGGTCTCATTGCCGCTTGTGGACGTCGATCTGTCGCAGCGGTTGGCCCCTGACAGCCTGTGCGAACTGGTCGCCCCGTTGCTGCTGCCGTTCTACTCCCGTCCGCAGGGCGGCGGGTATGCGGCGTGTGACGATGCATCCAACCCGTCCGCATCGTTCTGCCGATCGTCCCGCCGACCGGGCTGAATCAGCGCGGCTTCAGAGCTCCTTGTGGTGTCCGGTGTGGAGCTCTGCCACCCGGCCGCCCCGGGTTTAGAAGGTCCAGAAGGCGTGGACGGTGCCGGTGCCGAGGTACGACGCCATCATCAACTTCCTCCGCCAGCGGGGCGGCGGCTCAAACCTCTACCAAAGCATCCGTATGACAAAGAACGACAACGACTACTTCCCCCTCACCCTGCGGTTGGGTCAGACCGCGATCACTCTGATCTTCAACGGGCGTAACGGGTACGTGACCGGCTGGTTCAACGAACAGACCCGCCAGTACGTCCGGCTGGATACCGGACCCGTTGCATATGAGGGGCAGGCCGGGCAGAACAGGAACTGGTTCAACTACAACGACATGGAGCGTGCCGCGGGGGTCGACCGCGGCACCGTCGGCATCACCATGGGTGCCATCCAGGGTTCGATCAGCGACCTGGCGAGGGGCAACAGTCAGGACCAGGCGCGGGCCCTGCTCGTCCTTGTCCAGGCCTTTTCCGAGGGTGCCCGCTTCGACTTCATCTCCTACCGGATCAGCCAGGCGATGCGGTACCACAGCACCTTCTACGCCGGGTCCCCGTCCGTCATCAACGGTGCCGTCGGGTTGTCGCTCGAGGGCTCCCCAGTCGGCCAGCTCGCCGATCAGGCGATGAGCCGTGGATAAGTGCATCCCTGTTTAGCGGGCCAGGTCGCTGAGGGACAGGGAAACCTGCTTGGGCTCCAAGCAGGCCGGCAGCTGAAGGGCACGGGCGACCACGGACCCGGTCGGGCCGATCGGGTGCCTGCGTGCCTTCATGATGTACTGACCGTTCTCGATGAGGGTCAACTCCTGAGCAACCGCCGGAGGATCTTTCCGGCCGGCGACTTGGGAATCTCGTCGATGAACTCGATCTCCCGGACCTTCTTGTAGGGCGCAACGCGCTCGGCCGTCCAGGCCATGAGCTCGGACGCATCAAGGGCCCGGGCGGTGACCACGAAGGCCTTGGGCGCCTCTCCGCCCTCGGCGTGCGGAACGCCGACCACGGCGGCATCAAGCACATCGGGATGTGTCAGCACCACCGACTCAAGCTCTGCGGGAGCCACCTGATATCCCTTGTACTTGATCAGCTCCTTGAGGCGGTCGACGACCCAGAACACCCCGTTCTCATCCACCCGGACGATGTCACCAGTCCTCAGCCAGCCGTCGTCGACAACGGTCTCGGCTGTCGCGGCGGGATTGTGCAAATAGCCGGCCATCACCTGGGGACCACGGACCCACAACTCCCCTCGCTCCCCAGGACCAGTGTCCTGACCGCTGACGGGGTCGACGAGGCGAGCCTCCGTGTTGGGAACCAACAGCCCGACCGATCCCGCCGGCGTGGTCTCGAACAGATCGTCGGGCACGAGGTGGGTGCCCGGACTCGCCTCGGTCATCCCGTAGCCCTGGCGGATGAGGCAGCCGATCCTGCGCTCCGCCCGCAGGGTCACTTCCACGTCCAGAGGTGCCGCACCGCAGCTGGCGAGCCTCAGGGACGAGAGGTCGTAGTCGTCGACCTCGCGCGCGGTGGCCAGGTCGAGGACCATCGGCGGTGCCAGGAGGGCGCGAGTGACCCTGAAGTCCTGCACCATCCGCAGATAGGAAGTGAGGCTGTAGCGCCCAAGGGTCACCACGGTGGCCCCGGCGCGGAGGGCAGCGTTCAGGATGATCGTGAACCCGTAGATGTGGAAGAACGGCAACGCGGCCGAGAGGACATCGGCCTCCTCGACCTTCCAGCCGACACCGACCTGTTCCAGATTCGCGACCAGGTTCCGGTGGGTCAGCATCACGCCCTTGGACACTCCGGTAGTCCCGCTTGAGAAGGGAAGCGCCGCGAGGGCCGTGGCCGGGTCGAGATCAAGAGGCGGCGGCGGACCTTCACCGATCAGGAGGTCGGAGAAGGGGCGCGCAGCGCCTGGTCCGCCCTGAGAGGCCAACTGCCCGTCGCCGAGCACGAAATGATGCTGGATCCCAGCTTCGTGTGCGGCCTCCGCGGCTTTGTCGGCAGCCTGACCGGAACTGACGATGACCTTGGCCCCTGCGCTGACGAACTGCTTGACGAGCTCGCCGGTCGTCAGCGCCGGATTCACGGGAGTCACCACACCGCCTGCCGCCAGGATCGAGTAGACGGCAAGGGCGTAGTGCGGCTGGTTGTGGCTCATGATCGCCACCACATCGCCGGGCCTCATCCCCCGGCTCGCGAGGCCGCGAGCGGCCGCGGTCGCACCTTCCGCGAGCTCGCGATAGGTAAGGCGTTGACCAGTGGTGGCGTCGACCAAGGCCACCTTGTCGCCCCGTTGCAGTGCGTTCCCGAGGACGTGCTCCACGAGGGTCACGTCCGGAATCTCGATGTCCGCCGCCGGGCCTCGATAGATTGTCACGACTTGTGGCCTCTCTGAGGAACATGTCTCAGCGGTAGAACCTGAACACAAGCTGGGCGACACAGGCGGGCTTGTCGGAACCCTCTATCTCGATGACGACGTCTGAGGTGATCTGCAGACCCTCCCCACCCACCTTCTCGACCCGGGCAACTGCGCCTGTCAGGCGAATGCGAGCACCGACGGGAACAGGTGACGGGAAGCGCACCTTGTTGAGCCCGTAGTTGACCTTGGTGCTCACGTCGCTCACCTCGAGCACTTCGGACCAGAGCGGGATCACCAGTGACAGGGTCAGGTACCCGTGGGCGATCGGCCCGCCGAACGGTCCCTCGCTCGCGCGCACGGGGTCGGTGTGGATCCACTGATGGTCGTCGGTGGCGTCCGCGAAGGTGTTGACGCGGTCCTGCGTGATCTCCAGCCATTTGCTGGTGCCGAGGGCGGCGCCCTCCATGCCCTGCAGGTCGTCGAACGAAACGATGGTTGTCATGCTGTCTCCTGGTTGTGAACTCGTGTCAGCGCGCCGGGCTGCTGGCGGGCGGGTCCTGTGCCTCCGCGCAGCCCGAGCGCGCGCATGGCGTTCTCCTTCATCACCAGCGGCCTGACCTCGGCGCGGATGTCGAGTTGGTCGAAGTCCTTCATCCAGCGCTCGGGGCGCAGGAGGGGGTAATCGGATCCGAAGAGCACCTTGTTCTGCAGCGCACGGTTGATGGCGTGTACGAGCTGGGGCGGGAAGTACTTGGGAGACCAGCCGGACAGGTCGATGTAGACGTTCGCCTTGTGCTGGGCGACCGAGATCGCCGCGTCCTGCCACGGCACTGAGGGGTGCGCCATGATGATGGTCAGTCCCGGGAAATCGGCGGCCACGTCGTCGAGCAGCATCGGGTCGGAGTAGCGCAGCTTGATCCCGCGCCCCCCGGGGAGGCCCGAGCCGATGCCGGTCTGACCGGTGTGGAACAGCGCGGGTACGCCGAGGCTCTCCAGTTCTTCGTAGAGCGGGTACACCGTTGGGTCGTTCGGGAGGAACCCCTGGAGGCTCGGGTGGAACTTGAACCCGCGCACGCCGTACTCCTCGACCAGCCGGCGGGCGCTGCGGATGCCGGCCTTGCCTCGGGCAGGGTCGATGGACCCGAACGGGATGAGCACGTCGCGGTGCTCGGCGGCTGCCTCGGCGATCTCCTCGTTGGAGAGCGCTGTATGACCGGTGGCCGCCTCGGCGTCGACGCTGAAGATCACGGCTGCCATCTGCCGTGCGCGGTAGTCGGCGGCGATGTCGTGCACGGTGGGGTCGTAGGGGTCGCCCTTGAAGTACCTGGCGGCGGCCTCGTTGAGCTCGTCGTCGAGTGAGTGGTGGCCGTGAAGGTCGGCGTGCACATGAACGTGAACGTCGATAGCCGTGAGAGCGTCAAGATCCATGGCGGCAACTGGCCCTTGTGCAGTCACTGGGCCTGCCCTTCGGACGAAGGCTCGACCTGCTGGCCGACGGTCTGGTGTGCCGCGGCGTACTTCCCGGGCCAGGCTGCGGCGATGTCGTCGGCGCTCCAGCCGGTGCCGTCGGCGAACTCGACGACGACCTCAGTCGGATGGCTCCACAGGGACAGCCGGTCTCCGCCGATGCCGATGGCCTGCCCGGTGATGTCGCGGGCGGCGTCCGAGGCCAGGAAGGCGACCAGCCCGGCCGCGTCCTCCGGGGTGCCGAAGCCGAGCTGCTCGCGTGCGTACCGCGGCAACGCCCGGCCTTCCTTGAGGGCCTCGATGTAGGGCTGGACGAACGGGACGGTCTCGGTCATCGCGGTGGCCGCGACCGGGACGACGGCGTTGACGGTGATGTTCGCCCGAGCCAGCTCCATCGCCCAGGTGCGCACCATGCCCACGATGCCGGCCTTTGCGGCGGCGTAATTGGTCTGGCCGAAGTTGCCGACCTGGCCGGTCGGGGAGCCGATGCAGATGATCCGGCCACCGTCGCCCTGTTCGCGCAGCCGAATCGCCGCAGCCCGGGTGCAGGTGAAGGTCCCTCGGACGTGGGTGGTAATCACCGCGTCGAACGCCTCGTCGGTCATCTTCCAGAGCGTCGAATCGCGCAGGATTCCCGCGTTGTTGACCAGGATGTCGAGGCGACCGAACTCAGCGACGGCGCGGTCGACGAGTGCCTGCGCGGCTTCCTGCGTGCCGACAGGGACGACCTCCGCCACGGCCTTACCGCCGATGTCGGCGATCGTCGAGACCGCGGCCTCGGCCACATCTGCGTCGACGTCGTTGACAACGACGGCGGCGCCGCAGCGGGCGAGTTCCGTGGCGTAGGCGAGTCCGAGGCCGCGGCCGCTTCCCGTGACGATCGCTACCTTGCCTGAGAGATCCACGTGGTGCACTCCTTCTGAATCATGACCCGCCCGGTGGGCGAGGCGGGACGGAACTGCTGCTCTGGTGGGTGACTGTCGGTCATCCGTCGCTCCAAGGCGTAGCTCTGGGCGCTCGGGCCGTCGACGCTCCGCAGGACCTCCAGGCCCCCCGGGACATCCGCTGCCTTGGAGATGAAGACCGTGCGCGTCGCCGACTCGGCGAGATCGGTGTAGTCGAGCGCATCGTCAACGACCAGCAGGTGGTGGGGCGGCTCCGGTACCGATGTCTGCACCGGCATCGTGCAGGGGGTCCTGCTTCATGGCGGGCGCCAGCTCCTCGTCATCGCCCCATTGCCTCCTCAAAGGCGATGTCTCCACGCCACAGGTGATCACGGCAATGATCGGGCGATGATCTCTTTCATGATTTCGCTCGTGCCGGCGAAGAGAGTGGTGACCCGGGCGTCGAGAAAGTCACGGGCGATCGGGTACTCGCGCATGTACCCGTAGCCTCCGTACAGCTGCAGGCAACGCTGCACCACGGTCTGCTGAAGTTCCGTGGTCCACAGTTTCGCCATTGCCGCGGTCTCTGGGGTCAGGGTGCCGGCGACGAGCTCGGTTACGCAGCGGTCGACGAAGACGCGGGCGACCTGGATCTGGGTGGCCAGTTCGGCGAGGACGAACCGGTTGTGCTGGAAGTCGGCCACGGCGCGGCCGAAGGCTTGGCGCTGCCGGGTGTACTCCAGCGTGTGGTGCAAGGTGCGTTCCATGGACGCCATGGCGGCGACGGTCACGCTGATCCGCTCGGTCGCCAGGTTGTGCATCAGGTATGACAGGCCGCGCCCTTCGTCGCCGAGGAGGTTGGTGCGGGGTACGAGTACGTCGTCGAAGAACAACTCCGCGGTGTCTTGGGCGTCCAGCCCGATCTTGGCAAGTTTCCTGCCGCGGGTGAAGCCGGGCATGTCGCCTTCGACGACGAACAGGCTGATCCCGTCCCGGTCGCGCGGGGGGCCGGTCTTGGCGGCGACGACCACCAGGTCGGCGAGGATGCCGTTGCTGATGAAGGTCTTCGCGCCGGTGAGACGGTAGTGGTCGCCGTCGGGCGTCGCAGAGGTGCGTATCGCCCGCAGGTCGCTGCCCGCACCGGGCTCGGACATCGCGATCGCGGTGACCAGCTCTCCGGAGCAGGCTCGGGGCAGCCAGCGCCGCTTTTGCTCCTCAGTGCCGAGACCGCACAGGTACGGCGCGACGAGGTCGTTGAAGCCGCCGATGCTCATCGATACGGCGTTCGCGCCCACGCGGCACAGTTCCTCGGTGATGACCATGCTGTACCGAAAATCGTCGACTCCGCCGCCACCGTACGGCTCGGGTACGGCTGGGCCGAGCAGCCCGACACGACCGGCTGCCTGGTAGAACTTCCGATCGACGCTGCCGTCGGCTGCCCAACGGTCCAAGTGCGGGACGACTTCACCTTCGACGAACTCTCGCACGACCGCCCGGAAGGCGTTGTGGTCGTCGTCGAAGAGGGTGCGCGGAAGCTGGGCGTTCATGGTGTGGGTCCTTCGCAGATCGGAGTCCGGACTCGTGCGCGCATCTGGTCTCGCCCGGGGCGTCCGAGCCGAGACGATCTTCATGCGCGCCGACGCAGTCGTGGTCTCGAAGCTCGCATCACTGGTCGACTCCGGCAGCCTCACGGTCGACATCGCGCGGCACGTACCGCTCAGCGACTTCGCGACCGTGCACCGCCAGGCCGGATGAGGGCAAGGTTCGCGGCAGGGGCGTGATCGTCCTACCCGTCGCCTGACCCCCGTGCGCCACGTGCGGTGCGGATCCTGCCCCTCTTTAGAGCAGGGGCCGTATCGCGGTCGGAGGGGTACCGATCAGCCAGTCGCAGCGGATCGTTGCCCGCTGGTCCAGCGAAGGCCTGAACCAGCGTGAGCCAGTGAGTCGCCGTCGGGCCCTCGGCGTGCACATCGACGTCGTCGAGGTGCCGCCGTCGGGTGGCAAGCAGCGCGAAGTCGTGCCCTTGTCCGGTCACGCGGTCGGTGGCCGACGGGTCGCCCCACGT
This sequence comes from Streptomyces sp. NPDC001351, assembly GCF_042896045.1. NCBI lineage: Bacteria > Bacillati > Actinomycetota > Actinomycetes > Kitasatosporales > Streptomycetaceae > Streptomyces > Streptomyces sp. NPDC001351. Next base: position 40,839 of record NZ_JBIAWS010000011.1, read on the forward strand.
CCACAGGTCGCCGTCGGGACCAGTGAGCTCGACGCGAACGTCCACCTCGGGAGGCAGCTCGCCCCTCGAGGCGTGAGCGAAGTCACGCGCGCGCACGCCGAGGTGGCACACGTGACGCGCCCGCGGAGTGGGGACAACAGTGCCGCCGGTCGCTTCGACGACGTCATGCCCATGAGCCCAGGTCTCCATGAGGCGCGCCGTGGCCATGGATGCAGCGCCCATGGACGGCCCGAACCACGGGATCCTGCGCCCTTCAGCCGCATCCGCGAGCGCGGAGGCGAGCGAGGCACGGCCGGCCCGCCACCGAGTCATCAGCTCGTCACGACCCAGTTGCGCCAGCTCGTCGGCACCCGTGTCGATGCGCTTCACGGGGTCGTCGCTCGCGGCGCGGGCCTCCTTCGCGAACGCTTCTGGATCGACGACCGCTGCGAGCGCGAGGAGGTCGGTGTCGTGCAGGTGGCCGATTTGGTGGGCCACCGTCCATCCTTCCGGGGTCGTGACCGTCAACCACGCGCGGGAGGGGAGTCCGGTCACGTAGCTGTCGAGCCACTCGCTCTCCTCGGCGAGGTCGCGCAGCACGCCGTCCAACATGTTCATCGCGGCACCTCGAGTCGATTCGGGTCTCCTGCAACGGGTTCGCCCGCGTGGGCGGCGAGCCCCATGACGTCGGTATGCAGGCCGGTCCCTGCGGTGCCGGTCGTGGTCATCGTCATTTCCCGTTGTGTGTAAGGTCGCCTGACAATAATACATCAGGGAGCCTGATACTCCAGGCCTACGTCAGGATCATGAGACGCCGAGGCCCGCGGAAGGAGATGCTCGGGTGGTAGCGGATGTCCTGCTCCGGCACGAGCCGCCCGCCCAAGCGCGGAGCCGATACAGAAGTGGATCCCGCACCTGAAGGCCAAGGTGGGGCGGGAGTTGTCTCGCTCGGGTTCGCAGTGGTCGGAGTCTGGGAAGGCGCTCGCGTCCCGGCCGGCAGCGGCCAGCCAGAGATAGAGCTTTGCTCCGACGGGCAAATCCACCCCTCCAGGCGTCACGGGCGCCTTGGTGACGCGTCGCCAGACGGAAACGGATGGGTCGCGCCGGAGGATCTCGTCGACAGCGCCGGGGATGAGATCCGGGTAGTCGACCAGCTGCTGCCACCGCGCGGGCTCCTCGAAGCTGAGTGAGAACAGGATCGAGGCGACCTCTTCCTGCGTCAGGGCCTTGAGGTCCTCGTCGTGGATGCCGAGGAGGGCGCTCGCGAGATCGTCCATCCGCTGGTTCGGTTTGGCCGCGACGAACTGGCGCAGTTACGTAGCGGCAGTAGGCGATCATCTGCTCCGCATGGTGTAAAGGCCACTTCCAGCGCCGGCCGTCCCCACGCAAGGCATGAGCGACAGCGCGTAGAACACCGGTTCGTCGTCGAGCGGAAGCAACTGCATCACTGCGAACGGGTCGCAGAGGAACTCGGCGCTGAGCGGTTCGAAGCTCTCTCAGACCGGCAGGTTCGGCATCAGCGGCGGTCCTGCGCTGCCGGCCCCGGATCCTCGAAGCCGCCGTGGACGTTATTGACTGCGCACTTGATCATTCTCAGGAACGCCGCGCGTTCCTCCTCGCTGAACCCCTCGAGCAACGCCTCCTCCCACTCCGCCACCGCGGCCTCGCACTCGGCAAGGACGCGACGGCCCTTGGCAGTCAGCGTTGCGAGCAGCTTGCGGGCGTGATCGGGGTGCGGGTCGCGCTTGATCAGGCCCTCGCCTTCGAGGCGCTTGATCACCTCGTGCATCGACTGCGGCGTCATGAACGAGCGCCGCGCCAGTTGCGAGTTCGAGAGCGGTGTCCCGTGGCGGTTCAGCACGCTGAGTGAGGTGAACTGCAAGGTGGTCAGGCCGTATGGGGCGACGCGCTCAGTGATGGCGGCGAACACGAGCGTCTGCAGCCGCCCGATCGCATACGAGATCCCTGGCTCGGCCGTCGCCGGGGTGCTGTCGCTCGCGAGCTCATCGTGCTGGAGCGCCCCGCTCGCACCGGCCGCTACTCCCCTGACGGCGCTCATGATGCGCTCGCTCCTGGCGCTACCTCGGCGCGCTCTAGTTCGACTGCGCAGTCGCGATGGGCCTGCGGGATCGCCGGCAGCTCTTCGCGCGAGACGCGGCCGAAGCCGCACGCCGACGCGACGCCGAAGGCGGGCAGGTATCGCCGGGCGAGCTCCACCGCGCTGTCGAACGGCAAGCTGCCTACCAGCAGGACGTCGCCCTCGGTTGCCACCGTCAAGCCCTCCCATCGCGTCGCGAACGAGCGACAGTTTAAGAGCACCTGAAACTCATCCGCACTGGCCTGCTTCCTGTTTGGCATCACGGGGCCACCAAGAGCAGTTTCAGGCTAGCAGAAACTCTGTGCGAGGGGTCGACGCTGAGCACGTCGCCGCGGCTTCGTCGGCGTCTGAGTCGCAGAGGTTTGCCATGTGACGGGCCCGGACACGAGGGTGGCGCCGCATTGCCTCCTCGGCGCCTTTCGGGTCCCGTCTGACGGTGGCGTCTGCGATGGCGGTGTCTTGGAGGGAGTTCGTTGAACGGCGGGGATGAGGAGGGTTCGGTACTGGTACGCGACGCTGTCGATCCTCGCTCCGATGGCACAGGAGCCGAGGTTCGACAGGGTCACGCCGGGCGGTCACCCTCCGCCGCCGACCACAGGGCGAGGGGCGGGCGTCAGTACGACTTGGGCAGCCCCAGCATCGACGTGCCGATGTGCGCGAGGACGAGCTGCTCGGCAACGGGGATGTTCTTGCCGATGCGGGCATCACGCAGCCACCGCTCGACCGGGTACTCCTTGGAGTACGCCATGCCGCCGAGCGTCTGGAAGGCCTGGTCGGCGGCCTCCCACGCCACCTGGGCGCCTGTGAGCTTGGCGACGTTGGCCTCGTTGCCGCAGGGCAGGCCCTGATCGAAGAGCCAGGCGGCCTTGTAGGTCATCAGCCGGCCGAGCTCCGCCTTCGCCTTGATCTGGGCGAGGGGGAACTGGAGGCCCTGGTTGGCGCCGATCGGCCGGCCGAACACCTCCCGCTCCGTCGCGTACTGCACGGCGTAGGCGAGTGCCGCGTCGGCGGTGCCGACACCGCCGGCGGCGGCGAGGATCCGCTCGGGGTTGAGCACGTCCCAGAGCACCTTGAAGCCGTGGTCGAGCTCGCCGATGACATTGCGGGCGGGCACGCGGACGTCGTCGAAGAACACCTGGCTCGAGTAGAGGATGTTGCTCCCCATCTTGGGGATCGGCGTGTAGGTCAGCGAGCCCGCGGCGAGCGCCTCCTTGACGTCGATGAGGAACAGCGTGAAGCCGGCGTAGCGTTGCTTCGCCTCGGCTGCCGGGATCGTGCGGGTCACCGCGACCATCCAGTCGGCGTTCTCGACGTTGGAGATCCAGACCTTCTGACCCTTGATCAGGAAGTCGTCCCCCTCTCGACGGGCCGAGGTCGTGATCTCGATGGCGTTGCTGCCGGCGTCCGGCTCGGTCAGCGCGAAGCAGAACTGGACGTCGCCGGCGGCGATCCCGGGCAGGATCTCTCTCTTCTGCTCCTCGGTGCCATGCCGCACCAGCGTGGTCGCCCCGAACCCGGGTGTCGTCACGTAGAAGAAGGTGCCGGCGCCGCCGCCGGACGCGCACAGGGTCTCGTTGGCGACGGCGACCTCGAGCAGGCCCTGGCCGCCGCCGCCGTACTCCTCGGGGATGTTGAGTCCGAACCAGCCGCCCTTCCCGAGGTCGGTGAACACCTCGGTGGGAAAACGGTGCGCCTCCTCGCACTCCGACCAGTAGGCGTGGTCGTACCTGGCGGCGACAGCGCGTACGCCGTCCCGCACGGCCAGCGCGGTCTCGGGCAGGTTGAAGTCCATCGTGTTCCTTCCGAATAGCGGTGGGGGCCGGCTCAGAGGCCGAGCGAGCGGCCGATGATCTCCTTCTGGATCTCGGTAGTGCCGCCGTGGAGGGTGGAGATCCGGCCGTCGAGGTAGGCCCGGCCGAGGCGGTACTCGAGCATGTAGCCGTAGCCGCCGTGCAGCTGGACGCCCTGGTTGACCAGCTTGTTCTGCAGCTCGGTGGCCCAGTACTTCGCCTGCGAGGCCCCGACGGCGTCGAGCCGGCCGGCGACGTGCTTACGCACGCGGTCGTCGACGAACATTCGGGTAGGTGTCCTGGGCGTGCAGCCCGATCTTGTCGAGGTTGCGGCCGCGCCCGAAACCCTCCATGCCGCGCTCGACGACGAGCAGGCCGATGCCGTGGTGACCGGCCTCGGTGCCGGCCGCTGAGGACGACGATCGGCGACTGCGTGAGGATCCGCAGCGAGAACGTCGTGCCGTGCTTGCGCCGGCAGCGCGACATGTACGGGTTGGGACGCAGCAGCCGGCAAGCATCTGCACGAAGGCTGGTGTGCGGGGACTGGGCGGAAGCTCAGTCGGCATTTGGACTCACCTCCGTGTCGCGTCGGGCGAAGGCGAGACCGGGCATGCCGTTCTCGCGCCACGTGCGGACGACTTCGAAGTAGGCGTCGGACCCGAACCCGTAGAGCCCTTCGAGGAGCCCTTTCCCCTTCCCAGTGGCGCCTTCGCCGTTGTAGTAGCCCGGGGTGCATGTGGTTTGGAGCTCGGTGGTGAAGGGCATTTGGGTCGCGGCGATCTCCTGGACCCAGCCCTCAACGGCGTCGGCGGTGGGCTCGACGCTGTGACTGCCTCGGCGCTCGGCCTCGAGCAAGACGCTGGTGATGTGCTCGACCTGCTCGTCGAGGATGTGGCAGAAGTTCGGGGTGAAGGCGTTCTGGTTGAGGCCGGTGAAGAAGCAGTTCGGGAAGCCGTCGCTGTAGTAGCCGTGGAGGGTGCGCGGCCCCTGGGCCCAGTGCGCCGAGAGCGTGGCGCCGTCTCGTCCGATGATCTCGAACCCGAATCGGCGGGTGTAGTTGGTGCCGATCTCGAACCCCGTGGCGAAGATGATGCAGTCGACCTCGTACTCGACGCCGTTGACGACGATCCCCTGCTCGGTGACGCGCTCGACGCCTCGGCCCTCGGTGTCCAGAAGGGTGACGTTGGGTCGGTTGAAGGTGGGCAGGTAGTCGTCGTTGAAGGTCGGGCGCTTGCAGAACGTCCGGTACCAGGCCTTGAGCTTCTCTGCCGTGTCAGGGTCGTCGACGATCTCGTCGACGCGTCGGCGGATCCGGTTCATGTGGGCGAGGTCGGCGCGTTCGTAGGCGACACCGACGTCGTCGCCGGTGGCACCGGACTGCGCGGCCTCGAGGCTCGCCGACATGGTGCTGCCCAACAGGGAGGTCCAGCCGTCGGCGACGAGGTCCTCGCTCGGAGCGGACCCGAGAAAGAGGGAGGCTGGGTTGACGAGCGCGTTGAAGTTGCGCATCCGCTCGCGCTGCCAACCGGGCTTGAGCGTGGCCGCCCACTCGGGATCGGTGGGCCGATTGCCCCGGACGTCCACGGCGGACGGAGTCCGCTGGACGACGTACAGGTGCTCTGCGTAGCGGCCGAGGTGGGGCACGCACTGGATGGCGGTGGCGCCGGTGCCGATGACGGCGACGCGCTTGTCGGCGAGGCCTTCGAGGCCTCCGCCCTCATCGCCCCCGGTGTAGGCGTAGTCCCAGCGGCTGGTGTGGAACGTGTGGCCGGTGAAGGTGGTGATTCCCGGGATGCCGGGCAGCTTCGGGCGGTTCACCGGCCCGTTGGAGAGGATGACGTAACGGGCGCTGATGCGATCGTCACGGTCGGTGCTCGCGTGCCAGCGCGAGTCGGTGGGATCCCAGCGGAGTTCGCGGAGCTCGGTCTGGAACAGCAGCCGGGGGTAGAGGTCGTAGAACTGGGCGATCCGGATGGCGTGCTGTCGGATCTCGGGCGCGCGGCTGTACTTCTCGATCGGGAGGTAGCCCGTTTCCTCCAGAAGGGGGAGGTAGATGTAGCTCTCGATGTCGCACTGCGCGCCCGGATAGCGATTCCAGTACCAGGTGCCGCCGACGTCGCCGGCCTTCTCGATGATGGCGAAGTCATCGATGCCGGCGTCGCGCAGACGCGCTGCGGCGAGCAGCCCGCTGAACCCCGCCCCCATGATCAGGACCTGGACATCGCGAACGACGGGGTCGCGGGTGAAGCCGGGCTCGACGTAGGGGTCAGCGACGTAGCTCTCGTACTCACCAGTGACCTCGATGTACTGGTCGTTGGCATCAGGCCGCAGTCGCTTGTCCCGTTCGACGCGGTAGCGCTCTCGGGCCGCCTGAAGCTCGCTGTCGGTGATGGTGTCGATGTTTCCGGTTGTCGTCATGCCGGTCACGGTAGAGTGTCAGGTAGCCTGACGTACAGAGTCGGGTAGCCACCGATCTCGCACACAGGGACGCAGTGCTCGGGAGGAACAACATGGGTGAGGATCACGGCTGGACGGCGTCTGGTCGCCGCGGGTCGTTCTGGGTCGGCGGCGAGCGGGTCGAGGGACCGCTGGGAACCGTGCTGCGCGGGCCGATGTACGTCGAGTGGTACGAGCCGGAAGAAAGACGCTTCCCGGTGCCGCTGGTGCTCGTGCATGGAGGCGGCGGTCAGGGGCTCGACTACCTGACGACGCCCGACGGCCGGCCGGGCTGGGCCCCGCTCCTGGTTGATCAGGGCTACGCCGTATACGTCGTCGATCGGCCGGGCCACGGACGGTCGCCGCACCACCCGGACGTTCTCGGGCCGATGAGCCCGGTCCTTGGGACTGAGTTCCTGGAGCCGATCTTCGTGCCGCCGACCGAGGGTCCCGGCTCGCATCCGACCGCGCACCTGCATACGCAGTGGCCGGGTGCCCGCAAGCTCGACGATCCTCTGTCCGACCAGTGGCTGGCCTCGAGCGGCCCGGTGCTCGCCAACCAACCCGAGATGCACTCCCTCGAGCAGGCGCGGCTGGCCGCGTTGCTCGACCGCATTGGCCCAGCCGTCATCGTCGCGCACTCGGCGGGCGGTCCAGGCGCGTTCCTGGCCGCCGACGCGCGGCCGCACCTCGTCAAGGCCTTCGTCGCCCTCGAGGTCCTCGGCCCGCCGTTCCTCAAGATGCCGGAGGCCGGCCTCGACCTGACGTGGGGCATCGCCTCCGCCCCGTTTACCTTCGACCCACCGGCGGTGAGTGCCGACGAGTTGCGGCTGGTGACGCACGAGCCGCCCGCGGACGGCGGGATCCCGATGACCCTCCAGGAGGAGCCGGCGCGCAGGCTTGCCAACCTCAGCCGTTTCCCGATTGCGGTCGTCAGCGCGCCCGCGTCGCCGTTCGTGCACTTCGACGGCCACCTCGTCGCGTTCCTCGAGCAGGCAGGCTGCGACGTCGCGCTGGTGCGCCTCGCCGACCACGGCGTGCACGGCAACGGCCACGGGATGATCATTGAGAAAAACAACGCCGACGCCCTGCGCGTCGTGACGGATTGGATCGCCAGGTTGTAAGGATCGCGGAACGGCGACGACAACGGCTTCAGTCGAGATCCCAGCCCTCCGGGCGACCACGATGTGCGAGGCGTTTCAGATCACCGCCGCCGAGCGCGCGGACTGCGTGGCGTTGCGGCGGGCCTGCAAATCGGCACCTTCCCCGCCATCGCCGCATCCCTGCTGCCCGCGTCGTGCGCGCCTTTCGCACCCGGTCCCCGCTGGTTGAACTGGCCGTGCACAGCGACCGCAACGCCGGCCTGATGGACCTCCGTGTCAGTTCACGGGCCTGGTGGCCGGGTTGGACATCAAGTCGAGTGCGATGTCCACGATCATGTCCTCCTGGCCTCCGACCAGGCCGCGCCGGCCGACTTCCAGCAGGAGGGTTCGGGCGTCGACGCCGTAGCGCTCGGCGGCGATCTCCGCGTGGCGCAGGAAGGAGGAGTAGACGCCGCCGTAGCCGAGGGTGAGCGTCTCGCGGTCGACTTGCACGGGGCGGTCGCGCAGGGGGCGGACCAGGTCGTCGGCGGCGTCCTGGAGGTCGAACAGGTCGCAGCCGTGCTTCCAGCCCTGGATGTTCGCCACGGCGATGAACGCCTCGATGGGGCAGTTTCCGGCACCCGCTCCTTGTCCGGCCAGGGAGGCGTCGACGCGGGTGACGCCCTCCTCGACGGCGACGACACTGTTGGCGACCGACAGGGAGAGGTTCTCGTGCGCGTGGATGCCGATCTGCGTGCTCTCGTCGAGTACGTCGCGGTAGGCGCGGACCCGTTCGCGTACACCGTCCAGGGTGAGGCGGCCGCCGGAGTCGGTGACGTAGACGCACTGGGCGCCGTAGGACTCCATGAGCTTTGCCTGCGCGGCGAGTTGGGGCGCCTCGGCCATGTGGCTCATCATCAGGAAGCCCGAGACGTCCATGCCCAGCTCGCGCGCCTTGGCGATGTGCTGGGCCGAGATGTCGGCCTCGGTGCAGTGGGTGGCGATGCGCACCGAGCGGACGCCGAGGGCGTAGGCGCGCTCCAGTTCGGCGATGGTGCCGATGCCGGGCAGGAGGAGGGTGGTGAGGACGGCGTTGTCGATCGCGTCCGCCGCGGCCTCGATCCACTCCCAGTCGGTGTGGCTGCCCGGGCCGTAGTTGAGGGAGCCGCCGGCGAGTCCGTCGCCGTGGGCGACCTCGATGGCGTCGACGCCGGCTGCGTCGAGGGCGGCCGCGATGCGGCCCACGTCGGCAGGATCGATGCGGTGCCGGATGGCGTGCATGCCGTCCCGCAGGGTCACGTCCTGTATGTAGAGCCGGTGAGTCATCGGCAGGCCTCCGCGGTGACGGTGGTGCTGTGTCGGGCGATCGACTCGGCGGTGCGCAGGGCGGCCGAGGTCATGATGTCGAGGTTTCCGGCGTAGGCGGGCAGGTAGTGGGCGGCGCCCTCGACTTCAAGGAACACCGAGACACGGGTGGTCACCGGGCCCGCGCCCTCGGGGAGCAGGGTGTGCACGGGCTCGCCTTCCGCGATCGGGGTGAACTGCACCTCCTGCTTGAGGCGGTAGCCCGGCACGTACTGGGCGACCCGCTCGGCCATCTCCTTGACGGAGGCTCGGATGGCGTCGTGGTCCGCGTCCCCGATGAGGCAGAAGACGGTGTCTCGCATGATCAGCGGGGGTTCGGCGGGGTTGAGGACGATGACCGCCTTGCCGCGGGCCGCTCCGCCGACGCTCTCGATGGCGTGGGAGGTGGTCTCGGTGAACTCGTCGATGTTGGCGCGCGTGCCCGGCCCCGCCGACTTGGAGGCGATGGAGGCGACGATCTCCGCATAGTGGACGTCGGTCACCGCGGAGACGGCCGCGACCATGGGGATGGTGGCCTGGCCGCCGCAGGTGACCATGTTGAGGTTGTCCGCGCCGGCCGCCAGGTGCTCGTCGAGGTTGACGGGCGGGACGACGAACGGGCCGATGGCGGCGGGGGTGAGGTCGATGAGCCGCTTTCCGAAGGGTGCGAGCCGGTGGGCGTTGGCCAGGTGGGCCCTGGCCGAGGTCGCGTCGAAGACGATTTCGATGTCGTCGAAGTCCGGCAGTGCGATCAGGCCCTCGACGCCCTCGTGGGTCGTCGGGACCTTCAGTCGGGCGGCGCGGGCGAGGCCGTCGGACTCCGGGTCGATGCCCACCATGGCGGCCACTTCGAGGGTGTCCGACAGGCGGAGGATCTTGATCATCAGGTCGGTGCCGATGTTGCCCGACCCGATGATGGCGACCTTGGTCTTCGACGTCTTGGGGGAAGTCATGCGTCCCTCTTCTCGGAGAATGCGGCGGTGACCTCGCCGAGCGAGCTGATCTCGGCGCGGATCCGGGTGCCGGGCGGGGCCGGGACCATCGGGCCCAGCGCGCCGGAGAGGACGACTTGTCCGGCGCGCAACGGGTCACCCAGGTCACGGGCCGTCCGGGCGAGCCAGGCCAGCGCGTTCAGGGGGTCGCCGAGGCAGGCGGCGCCGTTGCCCTCGGAGACGAGGACGTCGTCGGCGTACAGCCGCATCACGGTCTCGCGGGGCTCGAACTCGTCCAGCGTGAGGCGGCGTTCCGCCAGCACGAACAGTCCGCTGGAGGCGTTGTCGGCGACCGTGTCGGTGAGGGAGATGTCCCAGTCGGCGATACGGCTGTCGACGATCTCCAGCGCGGCCACGGCGTAGTCGACCGCAGCGCGCACCTGCGCCGGGTCCAGGTCGCCGTCGGCCAGGTCCTCCTTGAGGACGAAGGCGATCTCCGCCTCGGCCTTGGGCTGCAGCAGCCTGCCGGAGGGGACCTCGGCCTCGGCGGAGACGTCCATGTCGGCGAAGAGCACCCCGAAGTCAGGCTGGTCGACGCCGAGTTGGCGCTGGACGGCCGGGGAGGTCAGGCCGATCTTGCGGCCGACGACGACCGCACCGCTGTCCACTCTGCTGCGGGTGAGTTCCTGCTGTACGGCGTACGCGGCGTCGACGTCCTGGGTACCGAGCAGATCGCGTACCGGGGCCACGGGCCGTCCCTCGGCGAATGCGGCGGCGAGCCGGGCGGCCGCCAGTTCGACGGGTGTGACTGCCATGCCGGTCACCGCCCTTCCGCCGTGGTCACGGCGAATCCGGCGATCCAGGCGGGGATGGCCTCGTAGAAGCGGGACGTCATCTCGTACTTGCCGGTGGCCGCGAGGGAGGCGTACGCCGCGATCCAGGTGCGGACCTCGTGGGCGGAGCCGCCGCCCTGTGCAGCCATGTCGTCGACGGTCCAGGAGTCGAACTCCGCGAGGTCGCCGCGCTCCAGGTGGTCGAGGAGGAGGTTGTCCCAGGCGGGGTTGATCGGGATCATCTTCGTCGACCCGGCGGCGTAGTCGCGGCCGGCCTGGACGACCCGCTCCTCGCCCTTCGCACGCTGCTCCGGGGTGGGCGGGTTTCCCTCGATGAGCGCGTCGGCGACCCGGGGCGGTGCGCCGTCGAGCACCGGCACCGGCGGATCGTGGGACAGACCACCGGAGGCGACGAACAGCACCCGCTTGTCCAGGTCGGCCGCGGCCTGACCGACCGCGGTGCCGAGTGCGCGGATACGGCTGACCGGGCCGAGCGGGGTCGCCACGCCGTTGACGAAGACGGGCACCACCGGCACGCGGTCGATACCGCCGAAGAGCACCTCCAGGGGCTGCGCGAAGCCGTGGTCCACGGTCATCCGGGCCGAGACGGTGAGATCGATGCCGCGGTCGAGCACCCCCTTGGCCAGCGTCTTGGCGGTGTCGGTGTCGACCGACAGCGGCCCGCCCTGGGAACCGAAGTCGCCCACCGCGTGGGCCTCGGTGGCCAGGCAGAACGGGGGCATCTCCTTGTAGAAGAAGCCGTTGTAGTGGTCGGGCGCGTAGAGGACGACGAGCTCCGGGTCGAAGCGACGGACGAAGGCCCTGGCGCTCTCGACGGCCTCGTCGACGCGGGCCAGAACCTCGGGCTCGGGGTCGTTCCTGCCGATCAGGGGCGAGTGCGAGAGCCCGACGACAGCTGCGGTCATGGGAGAGGGTCCTTAACTCTGCGGGGCCGACGGGTGGATGACGAGCTTCCCGGTCAGACCGCCGTCGATCATGAGCTGGAAGCCCTTGTGGATGTCCGTGAGGGGCAGGGTGCGGTCGATCACAGGGCGGACTCCGGTGGCCTCCATCAGCCGGAGCAGCGCGACGAGCTCGCCACGGGTGCAGCCGGTGGAGCCAAGGACACGTCCCTGGAGGTAGAAGATGCGGGCCAGGTCCGCGGGCGGGTTGGCGCCGCTCGTCGCTCCCGCGATCACGACCGTGCCGCCTCGCCGCAGCGACTTCAGCGAATGGGACCAGGTCGCCTCGCCGACCGTCTCGATCACGACGTCCACCCGCTCGGGCAGCCGCTCACCGGGGGCCAGCGCGGCGCGCACCCCCCAGGTGAGGGCCTCGGCACGCTTGGCCTCGCTGCGGCTGGTGGCGTAGACGACGGCCCCGGCGGCCACCGCGAGCCGGATGGCGGCGGAGGCGACCCCGCCGCCCGCGCCCTGTACGAGCACCCGGTCGCCGGCGGTGATCCGGGCCTGGGTGAAGAGCATGCGGTAGGCGGTGCCCCAGGCGACCGGCAGGCAGGCCGCCTCGTCGAAGGACAGCCACGCGGGCTTCGGCACCAGGTTGCGGGTGGGCACGGTCAGGTACTCGGCGAAGGCCCCGTCGTGCTGTTCGGACAGCAGCGCACGATTCGGGTCGAGCGTCTCGTCGCCCCCGCCCGCGTCCGGGTCGCCAAGCACCGGATGCACGATGACCTCGTTGCCGTCCTCGTCGTATCCGGCCGCGTCGCAGCCGAGCACGATGGGAAGGCGCTCCGGGGGATGGCCCACGCCCCGCAGCGTCCACAGGTCGTGCATGTTCAGGGAAGAGGCCACGACCCGTACCCGGGACCAGCCGGGCTTCGGGTGAGGTACCGGTACGTCGCGCAGCACCAGCCCGGACAGCGGGTCGGCGGCGCTCTGGGAGATGGCGGTTGCTGCAAGCACGCAGCCACGGTCACCCGCACCCGGAGGCCGGACCTAGCCCGTGTGCCACGGTGCAGCACACGTCCGGGCTCCTGCCGGACGGCGGCCCGTGCCCCGCCCCCTGCACTCCCCTCGGACGCCCGGCACGCCGACCAGCGCGCGGCGTGGCCGCCCGGCTTGAAACCTGCCACCCTCAGGGGGATCGTGAACATGGTCAGCAAGTCCGGCAACAAGGCCGCTAGGGCACGACAACAAGGCCACCAAGGACACGACAATGACGTCCGACGAGCCGCCCGGCCGACTCCCTCCGGCGTCGACAGGGTCCTTCCTCGGCACGGCCGCGGCCATCGCGGTCACGGACCCGGACGGCCGGGTGACCCATTGGAGCAGCGGCGCCCAGACGCTGTGGGGCCATGCCCCCGAAGAGGTCATCGGCAAGCCTCTGGCCGATCTGTTCACCGCTGACTGGGCAGTGCTGAGGCACCGGGACGGCAGGCTGTCGGATGCCCAGGTGCGCCTCTATCCGCTGCCGTCCGACAAGCGGCCGACCGGGTACCTGGTGATTGCCGTACCCAGGACGGACTCCCCGGACGAGTGCTCACTCATGCGATGGATGTTCCAGGAGCAGCCCCTCTCCCTTTCCATCTATGACCGCGAGGGACGCATACTGTTCGGCAACGAGGTGACGAAGCAGGCGACGGGCCTCTCCGAGCACGACTTCCGCGGCCGGTTCATGGCCGAGATCCTTCAGGGCCCCGCATACGAGGAAGTCGAGCAGCGGATCCGCCGGGTTCTTCAGACCGGGAAGCCCGAATTCACCGAGCCCTTCGCGAGGCTTCCGGGCGAGCCGAAGGCGCACGCCTGGGCTCTCGACATCTTCCCGCTCAGGGACGAAGCCAGCCAGGTGCATGGGGTGGGTCTGTCGGCGTACGACTACTCCCAGCAGTACGAGTCCCGGGAGCGGCTGGCACGTGTGAGTGAGGCCCGGACCCACATCGGCGCCAGCCTGGACGTGGTGGGCACCGCACGCGAGCTCACCGAGGTCGCCGTACCCCGCTTCGCCGACCTCGTCAGCGTGGACCTGCTCGACCCCGTCTTCCAGGGCGATGTGCCCCCACCTGTCCTGTCCGGTCCCGTCCCGCTGCGCCGGGCGGCATACAGGGTGGCGTCCGCGACGTCCGGAGAGCATCCGGCCACGGATGAGATCAGCAACCATGTTGATTCTTCGCCGATCGCCCGGTGTCTGGCCAGCGGCCGGGCGCAACGGCACCACGTCAACGACTCCCAGGTCGTCCGCTGGTTCGCCGACGACCCTGTCCAGGCGGCGCAGGCCCGCGCGCGCGGAGTGCATTCGCTGATCGCCGTACCCATCCGCGCCCGTGGCACCACCCTCGGAGCAGCCATGTTCGCCAGATGCTCACCTCGCGAGCCATTCGGCCCTGACGATCTGGCCGTCACCGAGGACCTGGTCGCGCGGGCCGCGGTCTGCCTGGACAACGCCCGCCGATTCACCCGCGAACGCGGCATCTCGCTGGCGCTGCAACGCAACCTGCTGCCGCACGGCCCGACCACGCTTCCTGCCGTGGAGACGGCTTCCCGTTATCTCCCTGCGGGCGGCGGCACGCAGGCGGGCGGCGATTGGTACGACGTGATCCCGCTGCCCGGCGGCCGCGTCGGTCTGGTCGTCGGCGATGTCGTCGGCCACGGCATCAACGCCTCAGCCACCATGGGCCGCCTGCGTACGGCGGTGCGCACCCTCGCCGACATCGACCTCCCGCCCGACGAGCTTCTCACCCACCTCGACGACATCGTCACCCACACCGAGGACGACACCGTCGCCACCGGTGAGATCCCCGGCGCCATCGGAGCCAGTTGCCTGTACGCGGTCTACGACCCCCTCTCCGGTATCTGCTCCCTTGCCCGGGCCGGCCATCCCCCGCCGATCCTGGTGCACCCGGACGGCACCGGCACGGTCCTCGACCTGCCTGCCGGCCCGCCTCTGGGTCTGGGCAGCCTGCCCTTCGAGGCGGCCGAGGTCACCGTGCCCGAAGGAAGCCTGCTCGCCCTGTTCACCGACGGCCTCCTCTCGGCCGGCGATCGCGACCTCGACGAGGGACTCGACGCCCTGCGCCACGCTCTGGCCCGGCCCGCATCCTCGCTCGCAGCGCTGTGCGACACCGTCCTGGGCACCCTGAGCCCCGAAGCGCGCACCGACGACATCGCCCTGCTCCTGGTCCGCACCCGCCTCTTCGGCGAGGACCGCGTCGCCTCCTGGGACGTTCCCGTCGATCCCGCGGTCGTCGCCGAGACCCGCCGCCGCGCCTGCGACCGGCTGGCCGCATGGGGCCTGGAGGAAACCGCGTTCGTCACGGAACTGGTCATCAGCGAGCTGGTGACGAACGCCATCCGGTACGCCAGCGGCCCGATCCGCCTCAGGCTGATCAAGGACGAGGCACTGATCTGCGAAGTCTCCGACGCCAGCAGCACCAGTCCGCACCTCCGCCGCGCCCGGGTGTTCGACGAGGGCGGCCGCGGCCTGTTCATGGTCGCCGAGCTCACCCGAAGATGGGGTACGCGCTACACCTGCACCGGCAAGACCATCTGGGCCGAGCTTGCTCCTCTCCACCCCTCCACGCGGTGAGGCGGTGGTCAGTGGGGCATGTCGTCGAGGGCGGTGGACATGTCGGCGAGGTCCGGCGGTTCGGCGGCGAACAGGACCACGCTGGCGTCGGGCAGGTCGGCCTCGGTGACCCGGAGGAGTCCGCCCGCCTCAAGGGCGGCCTGGGTGACGGTGTCGCTCTCGTCCGGTGCGGCGACGATGCGGCGGCAGCGGGGGTCGGCGAGGAAGAGTGCGGGGACGAGGGCGCGCAGCAGTTTCGCGGCAAGCGCCGGGCCGGACGGCCCCTGGTAGGGGAGGACCAGGCCCAGGGCAAGGTCGTGGGTGCCGTACGGATAGCAGCTGTGCAGCGGGTGGTGGGCGACGCGGTGGACGCGCAGGAGCAGCGTCGGGCCGCCCTGGGCCTCGGTGACGGCATACGTGCGCGCCGTCTGCGGGGTCACCGTGGCGGGCTCGTCGAGCGGGCGCAGCGTCCAGTCGGTACCCAGGACGGGTTCGGGCGGTGCCGGTACGACGGCGGTGTGGATGTTCATGGCCGGCTCACGGTGTCTCTGCGGGGCGCTGGTTCTCGACCCAGCTCCGCAGTTCGGACTTGACCAGCTTGCCGCTGGCGTTGCGGGGCAGTTGTTCGGCGATCAGCACCTGGGTGGGCAGCTTGTAGCGGGCCAGGTGCCCGCCGGTGAAGGCGCGCACCTCCTCCAGTGTGGGCGTGGTCCCGGGCTCGCAGGTCAGCACGGCGAGCACGGTCTCGCCCCACTTCGGATGCGGGACGCCGATGACGGCCGCCTCCAGGACACCCGGGTAAGCGGCGAGAACGCGCTCGACCTCGGCCGGGTACACGTTCTCCCCGCCGCTGATGATCATGTCCTTGAGGCGGTCGACGATGTAGTAGAAGCCGTCCTTGTCCCGATGCGCGATGTCGCCGCTGTGGAACCAGCCCGCGTCGTCGAAGGCGGCACGGGTGGCCTCGGGGTTGTTCCAGTAGCCGGGCGTGACATTCGGGCCGCGCACGCAGATCTCCCCGCGCGTGTCCGCGTCCTGCACGCCCACCCCGGTGACCGGGTCGACGATGCGGATCTCCGTGTACGGCATGGGTGCGCCGGCCGATCCGGCCTTCTCCGCCGTGAGCCCGGCCGGGAGGTAGCTGGCGAAGGGCGCGGTCTCGGTCAGCCCCCACGCCTGCTGGAGCAGGATGCCGCGTTCTTCGTAGTTCCTGATCAGCTGGGGCGGGACGGGGGCGCCCGCGACGATCGCGGATCGCAGGGCGGAGAGGTCGGCCGCGGCGAAGCCGGGCACGCGGGTCAGGGCGCCGTACATCGCGGGGACCGCGAACAGGGTCGTCACGCGGTGCTGGACGAGGTCCTCCAGGCACTGGGCGGGGTCGAAGCCGCGGCGCACGACGACGGTGCCGCCGCGCACGAGGGTGCGCAGGGTGAGGGCGTTGAGGCCGCCGATGTGGAAGAGCGGTGCGACGGCGAGGTTCACGTCGTCCGGGCGGGTGTCCACGACACTTTCGACGTTGACCGCATTCCACCAGAGGTTGCCGTGGGTGAGCATGACACCCTTGGGTCGGCCGGTCGTGCCGGACGTGTACATGAGCGCCGCCAGGTCGTCGTCGTACAGGGCCACCGGCTCCGTGCCACGTCGGTCGGCTCCGAGCAGCTCCGAGAGCGGTGTCCAGACGGCGGGGGGCGCGGTGGCCGCGGGGCATCGCGGATCTGTGTCGACCAGCACGTGGAAGCGGGCGGGTATGTCGCTCATCACCGACTCGACGAGTGCGCGATGGCCCTCCTCGACGACCAGGGTGTGCGCACCGCTGTCGCTGAGGATGTGGCGCACCTCCTCGGCCGCGAGCCGGAAGTTGACCGGCACGAAGACCGCCCCTAGGTGGGCCGCGGCCAGCAGCGTCTCGAAGAAGGTCACGCTGTTGAGGCCGAGGTAGGCGACCCGGTCGCCGCGCCGCAGTCCACGTTCGGCCAGCCCGGCGGCCAACTCGGCCGTCCTGTGGCTGAGTCGGGCGGCAGAGATCTCATGGCCCTCGTAGACGAGTGCGCAGGCGGTGGGGTACTGGGCTCTGCGGTGCAGTGCCGCGGCGGGGCTGATGTCGACGGCGGCCATGCGGCGGCTCCTTCGATGGCTGTCGTGCGGAAGTGAGAAGAGGAGACGGTTCAGAGGCCGGCGCCACCGGCCGGGGAACGGAATCCGCGGACGGCGATGCCGCCGTCGGCGGGGATCACGGCGCCGGTGACGGTGCCGCTGTTGGCGCGGGAGGCGAGCAGGACGTACGGGCCGGTGAAGTCCTCCGGCTCGACGCTGGAGTCGTACAGCGGGATGAGCGGTTGCTGTTCCTGTCCGGACGCCTCGTTCTTGGCGAACGACGCGGCCAGCGTGCGGTCCTGAAGGCCCAGGCTCTGCGGGCCGCGCAGCTTGGTGCGCATGCCGCCGGTGGCGACGCCGTTGACCCGGACCTTCGGCGCCAGCTCGTAGGCGAACTGCCGGAGCAGGCCGAGGCAGGCGTGTTTGCTGGCGGTGTACAGAGGGCCGCCACCGTCGGTGTGGAATGAGGCGTTGGACAGCGTCATCACGATGCTGCCGCGCGTGGCGACGAGTTCCCGCCAGGCCGCCTCGACGGCGAGGACATAGCCCTTGACGTTGATGCCGAAGACCTCGTCGAACGCCTCGGACAGCTCCTTGCCGTCGAGCTTGGTGACGCTGCGGTGGTAGTCCCAGATCCCGGCGTTGGGGACGAGGATGTCCAGCTTGCCGAACCTCTCGACGGTCGCGTCCACCGCCCTGTGCAGATCGTCCGGGGAGCGTACGTCGCCGGTGAGGGGCAGCACCCGGTCGGAGAGGTCGCCCGCCGCGGCGACGACTTCCTGCAACTGCGCGGCCCCACGGCCGAGAACGGCGACGCTCGCGCCTTCGGCGAGGTAGCGCAGGGCGACGGCACGACCGATGCCGGAGCCCCCGCCGGTGATCAGGGCGACTTCGCCCTCCAGCCAACCCATGATTCAGTGCTCCCCGAGGAAGTCGGTGACCAGGCGCTCGAACTCGGCCTGCCGCTCCAGCTGGACCCAGTGGCCGCAGCCGCCGAAGACGTGCAGCTGGACGTCGCGGATCTGCTTGAGCATGAGCTGGGCGCCGTCGAGAGTGATGGTGCGGTCGTCGCGGCCCCACAGCAGGAGGGTGGGCGCCTTGATCTTGTGAACGCGCTGCCACAGCGGGTCCATGCCGTGCCGCTTGGCGAAAGCGGCGTTGTAGGCGTGGTAGAAGGCGATGTGGGACTCGTCGAGGGACGCCTCGTAGCGGGCCTGCGCGGTGTCGGTCCAGCGCCCCGGCTCGGCGGTCATCACGCCGATGAAGTCCCGCATCTTCTTCAGGGTGGGGCCCTCGCCGTTGTAGTAGCGGAACATGGCCTTCTGGCCCTCGGTCGGGGTCGGTCCGAAGGGCAGCCAGCCTCCTCCCGGCGCCATCAGAACCAACTTCTCGACCCGGTCGGGTACTTCGAGTGCGGTGGCGATGGCGGCGGCCCCACCGAGGCTGTTGCCGAGCAGGTGGAAGCGGTCGATGCCGAGGGCGTCCAGGGTCTGCAGCAGGGCGTCGACGGTGATCTCGGTGATGCTGCGGGCGTCGAGGTCGGCCTCGGTGGGGCGGTAACTGCCGCCGAAGCCGGGCTGGTCGGGCAGGATCACGCGGAAGTGCTCGGTGAGCGCGGGGAGGTTCTGGCGGTAGTTGGCCACCGCGCTCGCGCCGGGGCCGCCGCCGTGCAGCATCACCAACACCGGGCCCTCGCCGGCCTCGCTGACCGCGATGCGGCCGAGCGTGGTCTGCGCGGTGTGCTCGACGAGCTTCACCTCTGTGGTCTGTTCAGTGGTCACGAGCGGGCTCCGGTTCACAAGGGCTTACAGGAAGGTGCTGATGTTCTTGGCGAGCAGGACGTTCTGGTCGATCAGGATGGTGCGGCGCGCGATCAGCAGCCGTCCGTCGTCCGGGTCGCGGCGCAGCTGGTCGGTACGGCCGCCGGCGTAGAGGTCGACCTCACGTTCCAGGCGGTTGCGGTAGCAGAGGAACGACGACTCGGCGACGTACTCGCCGGGCTCGTCGGCCGGCCAGACCAGGATGTTGGTGATCAGATGCCGGGTCCGCGACGGCGGGTCCTCGGCCCAGGCCATGCCCGAGTCGAACCGGCGGATGCGCCAGGCCAGGCTCGCCTTGGTCTCGTCGAAGATCGCGACCTCGCCCGGGGCGCCGTCGGCCAGGGCCTGCTGGCGCCGCAGGCGGTTGGTGCGTACCGGCGCCCAATAGTGCAGGTCGTCGGTGAACAGTTCCAGCCAGTCGGCGTAGCGGTGCTGGTCGAGCAGCTGTGCCTCGAGGGCGTACAAGCGCTGTACCTCGAAGTGGAGCCGCATGTCCTCGTCGACGGCGGGTGCGGTCGTCCGGGGGGTCTCCGGGGGGTGGATGCTCATCGGGGGTCCTCCTGCGGGCCGCGCCGGATGGTGCCATTCCAGCGCGGAGGGGGCGGTTCGGGGAGCGCGTGTGCCACAAGGCGGCACGTGGCGGTTCAGCGCTTGAGCAGCGTGCGCAGATCCGCACTCTCGTCGGACAGGACGGCCGCGTCGACAGCGACACCGCGATCGACGATCCGCCGGGCGGCCTTGATGTCGCGTGGTCGGTCGATGGCGGCCGCGGCCACCAGCCGGTCGCCCAGCAGCCCGAAGACGGTGAAGGCGCCGTCGTCGGGAGCCCCGCGCAGCACGGTGCGCTCGGCGTCCGCCATGGTGCCGACCGCCTCCAGCCGGGAGCCGTGCCGGTCGGACCAGAACCAGGAAGCGCCGAAGGGCGGCAGGGGGCGGCCGAGGATGGCGTGGGCGGCGGCCTCGCCGTCGCGCTGGGCGGCCTCCCAGTGCTCATGACGGACCTTGTGCCCCTCGGGGCGGGCGACGTCGCCGACGGCGAGGACATTGGGGTGGGAGGTGCGCTGACCGGGGTGGACGACCACACCGTTGTCGACGTTCAGCCCCGCGTCCTCGGCCAGTTCCGTGGCCGGACGCATGCCGATGCCGACCACCACGGTGTCGGCGAGCACGGGCGCCCCGTAGCTGGTGAGGTGCAGCAGGACTCCAAGGTTGCCTGGACGGCGCTCGATGCATTGGACGCCGGCGGTCAGGACGCCGATGCCTTCGGCGGAGTGCCTCCGATGCAGTGCGTTCGCGATGTCGTCCCCGACCGTTGCGGTCAGTGGCACCGGTAGCGGGTCGATGAGGGTGACGCGGCAGCCCAGGGCGTGGGCGACGGCCGCGGTCTCCGCACCGATGAGCCCCGCCCCGACCACGACCACCCGGGCGCCCGGCAGCAGCCGCTCCCGCAGCCGTTCGGCGTCCTCCCAGGTGCGCAGCAGGTGTACGGCCGGGTCGTCGCCGCCCGGCACCGGCAGGGGGCGCGCGCTGCCGCCGGTGGCCAGCACGATCCGGTCGGCTGCGGCGAGCTCGCCGTCGGCCAGCTCCAGTCCGCCCTCGTGCGGGCGGATCGCCCGGACCGGGGCGCCGTCGCGGAGTTCGATGCCCTGCTCGTCGTACCACTGGTCGGGCCGCAGCAGGATGTTCTCGCGGCGGGACTTGCCGAGCAGGACGTCCTTGCTGAGTGGCGGGCGGTCGTAGGGCAGCCCGCGCTCGGCGGAGTACAGCACGAGCTCGCCGTCGTAGCCCTGGGCGCGCAGCGCGTCACAGGTCGAGACGGCGGCCAGGCCCGCGCCGACGACGGCGATACGCCGTGGCGCGCTCATGCGTCGGCCTCCTCGCCGGGGTGCAGCCAGACCTCACCCTCGCGTACCTCGACCCGGTGGGTGCGCTGGGCGAGGGTGGCGGGCATGCACTGCGGTTCGCCGGACTTGAGGCAGAAGCGGGCGCTGTGCAGCGGGCACTCGACCTCGCCGTTCTCGATCCAGCCGTCGGCGAGCGATGCCTGGCCGTGGGTGCAGGTGTCGTCGAGGGCGTAGTAGGCGCCGGCCTCGTGGAAGACTGCGATGGCGTCGGGGTGGCCGGTGGTCTCGGCGGGCACCTTCAGCGCCTCGCCCTCCTCGATGTCGCCGACGGCGGCGACCCGGATGCCGGTGCCGGTGGTGCTCATGGGGTGTCCTCGGGGTTCTTCTCGGTGTTCTTCTCGTGCCAGGCGGGCGTGTTCATCAGGTCGCGCCAGCGGGCGTAGAAGCCGCGGGCGGCGCCGTCGCTGTAGAGGCGGCCGGTGGTGCCGGGGTGGACGCCGTCCTCGGACTGAAGCCCCAGTCCCATCTGGTAGTTGAGCGTCATGGAGCCGGCCACGAAGCCGTGCGCGGTGGCCTGGCACTCGCTCCAGTTCTCGCCGTCGTCCTGCTCGAAGATGCCGCTCGGTCCGAACGTGCGCAGGTTGTAGATGCGTTGGGCGTTCTTGACCTCGTCCGGCATCGACTTGTCGACGATGGTCCAGGCCCAGACCTCCATCTTGTCCGGGCCCTTGGGGTGCCACACGCGGATGGAGCCGTTGACCGGCAGGTAGGAGAAGTTCGGGAAGACGGTGCCGTGCCCGGTGGTCATCGGTCCCTCGACCCGGGCGTCACCGAGCCGTTCGCGCAGCGCCTCGTAGTCGGTCCACTCGTGTACGACACGGTCGTCGAAACGGCTCTTGGGGTGGGTCGGAAAGCCGTGCCCGTGCCCCAGCGAGTCGGTGTACTGCCGGCCCGGCGTCTGCACGATGTCCGTCTTGGGTCCCTTGCCGGTGGGTGACATGACCATCAGCGCGGAGGCATGCGAGATGTTGACGTGGTACCAGTCGGAGGCGAACTGCTCGGCGGCGAGCTTCCAGTTGCCCTCCAGCACCCACTTGTGCACCCCGCCGACGGCCTCGGTGCCCTCCGGGTCGTGGTCGAGCATCGCGTCCAGGTACCAGGTCAGTCCGCCGAGCGCCTCCACCAGGGGCGGGGCCTCGGGGTTCCAGGTCGCGAAGACGAGTCCCTTGTACGTGTCGAGTTGCGCGACCTCGATCAGTCCCCACTGGTCCTGCTCGAAGTGGGCGGGGTAGTCCCCTCCGTTGGGGACGTTGATCAGCTTCCCGGAGGTGTCGTAGGACCAGCCGTGGTAGCTGCACGTGAACGCCTTCGTCGCCCCCGCGTCGGCGCGGCATACCCGCATGCCGCGGTGGCGGCAGGCGTTGAGGAAGGCACGCAGTTTCCGGTCCTTGCCCATGGTGACGATGACCGGGTCCTCGCCCATGTAGGCGGTGAAGAAGTCACCGGGCTTCGTGAACTGGCTCTCGTGCGCGAGGAACAGCCAGCTGGGCGCGAAAACGCGACGCAGCTCCTGCCGGTAGACGGCCTGGTCGCTGAAGATCGTGCGGTCGACCAGACCGCGGTCGAGGTCGAAGTAAGGGCTGACGTCGACGGCCGGCTCGGGTACGCGAGCCAGGCGGTCCTCCCCCACCCTTCGGGCGGGAGGTGCCCCCAGCCGGGCGGGCGTGGTTGTCATCGCTGGGCCTCCTCGGGCCGGATCGGGCGCGTGCTGCGCCGCCCTCGTGGGCTGGTGGTTCGGCATGCGTTCAGGTGCACACCCGAAGGGTCGGAGCGCTCCGGTTCACGCGGTGGCATGGCGGCTCCCCCGCTTCCTTGCTGGTGGTTCATCGGACGGTGACGGTCAGTTCGGGCAGGCGGCCGGTGCCGGACCGCACGGCGAGCCGAGAGCCCGGTGTCAGTGGGACGCCGGCGTGCACAGACCCGGTGAGCAGCAGCTCGCCCGGGTGGAGAGGGCTGCCGTGCGTGTGGAGCGTCCGGGCCAGCCAGGCCACGGCCCGAAGCGGATCGCCGAGGACTTCGGCCCCCAGGCCGAGCGCGACGCGCTCCCCGTCGGCGTACAGCCCGACGCACTCGTCCCGGAGCCCGGTTGAGCAGGTCGTCCGTGGCGTCGACGGGACGGCCGACGGCGACGCGCGCCGAGGAGGCGTGGTCGGCGACGGTGTCGGCCTGGGAGACGCGCCGGTCGGCGATGCGGCTGTCGATGATCTCCACGGCCGGCGCCACCTGGGAGACGGCCGCCCGGACTTCCGCGTCCGTCACGCGGGGTCCGGACAGCCGCCGGCCGAGGACCAGACCGACCTCTGCCTCGGCTCGCGGGGTGATGAGCTCCCGCGTGTCGATGATGCCGCCGTCCGGGATCACCATCGACTGGGACAGGGTCCCGAAGCTCGCTTCGGGCAGGCCGAGTTGCTCGCGCATCGGCAAGGACGTGAGGCCCACCTTGCGTCCGACCAGGTGCTCGCCCGCCGCGAGACGGATCCGTACGTTGGCCTCCTGCACGGCGTAGGTGCCGGCGAGGTCCAGGTCCTCGTACTCCTCAGTGAGTGGTGCGACGGGAATCCTCCCCCAGCCTTCGGCCGGGAGGTGCCCCCAGGCCTCGGCACGCCGCAGCACCGCCGCCAGCTCCTCGACGAGCTGTGCGTCGGGGGAAGCCGGGGCGGCGAGGACGGCGGTCGGCGCCACGGTGGCGTGTCGCTGCATGGCCACAGCAGACGCTGCTCCGGGCCGCTGTGCCCAGCCACCGTGCCGAGATACGGCACGGGGTGACGATCGGATCCGTCACACAGAGGCGAGCGGGGTCCCCGGTGTTTTACAACGATGAAATGACCGATTAAGCTGGACGTGCGTCCATTTTAATGGCCATCCTGGATCCCCATCGGAGCCCGCCATGCCACTCCCCTCCCCGCCTTCCGCGCAGCCCTCAGCCACGGCGACCGGCGAGCCCGACCAGCAGACCGCGGTCGACAAGGCGCTCTTCCTCCTGAAGTCCCTCGCCGAACTGGACGGGGAAATCGGCGTGAGCGAGCTGGCCCGGCGGACACGGCTGACCAAGTCGACCACCTTCCGACTGCTGGGCATCCTCCAACGCAACGACCTCGTGGAACGTGTTGGCAGCAACTACCGGCTGGGATCCCAGCTCTTCGACATCGGCGTACGGGTCTACGGCCCCAATCCCCCGCTCTTGCAGGAGTGCCTGATGCCGCATCTGGCGGACCTGTACGAGATGACCCACGAGACCGTGCACCTGGCCGTGCTGCACGACACCGACATCGTGTACGTCAACAAGATCCAGGGCCACCGAGCGACCCGCTCCCCCTCCCGGATCGGCGCCCGCCTGCCCGCCTACTGCACCGGCGTCGGCAAGGCCCTCCTCGCCTTCGACCACGACACCATCGAGGCCGCGATCGCCGACGGACTCGCGGCACGCACTGAGTACACCTGCACCGATCCCGACCGTTTCCGGTCCGAGCTGCGCCGCATCCGCCGGGACGGCGTCGCCTACGACCGCCAGGAAGCCGTTCCCGGCCTCACCTGCGTCGCCGTACCGATCATGGGTTCGGCCGGGCGACCCGTGGCCGCCTTCTCCGTCGCGAGCGCCGACCGCCGTTTCGAGCCCGCCAGGTTCGCGCCGGCTCTGCGACGCGTGGCCTACGAAGCGGCACGCGCGGTCAACGCGGCCACAGCAAGCCGGCAGGCGGCCCCCTCAAGGCTCGACAATCTGTCTGCGGCTTGACCCTCGCACGAGAGCCAACAGGCCACCCACCTGGACGGCGACCCCGGTGTGCGCGGCACCGAGGTCGCCTCACGGACGGGCCGGGTCCAGCGGAGTGGCCTGATCCCGTCCAAGTTCACCGCTGTCCTTGCCAGGCGTGGTCAGCGGTGATGTCGCCCCCGACGTCCACCGGCGGCTGGCGCCAGCATTGCGGGTCGGCGCCTACCGCGGCGAGAACACGTGCCGAAAGACGGCACAGCGCATCCGGATCAGCGCCGGACGCCGCCGTGCGTCCGCGCCACGCTGACACCGCCGCACACGCACCACACGGCGCGCCGACCGACGGCCAGCAGACCGCAGTCGACAAGGCGTTGGTTCTTCTGAAGTCCCTCGCCTCGATGGACGGCGAGATCGGCGTCAGCGAACTGGCCCGCCGCTCGCAGCTGACCAAGTCGACCGCCTTCCGTCTGCTGGGCATCCTCCAGCGCAACGATCTCGTCGAGCGGGTCGGCAGCAACTACCGACTGGGCAGCGAGCTCTTCAGCATGGGCGAGCGAGTGTACGGTGCGACCCAGTACTGCTCCGCGAGCAGCTGCTGCTCCACGGCCACCGGGCCGCCCGCTCCCCCTCCAAGATCGGCCTCCGGCTGCCCGCGTACTGCACCGGCGTCGGCAAGGCCCTGCTGGCCTTCGACCACGACGCGGCCGAGGCTGCCGTGTCGGCCGACCTCCCGGCCCGCACCGAGTACACCCTCGCCGACCCGCGACGGTTCCGGGAGGAGCTGCGGCGCATCCGCCAGGACGGCATCGCGTACGACCGGCAGGAAGCCGCCCCCGGTCTGACCTGCGTCGCAGTGCCGATCATGGGTCCCTCTGGACGTCCGGTGGCGGCGCTCTCGGTTGCTGGCGCCCACCACCGCTTCGAGCCGTCCCGATACGCCCCGGCCCTGCGCCGCGTGGCCTTAGAGGCGGCACGCGCCCTCACCGCAGCAAAGGGACGCGGGGAACGGTGGCCAGCCAGGCGTGCGCCCAAGAGCACCACGGTATATGCCCGGACGCTCACGTCGGTTGTGCCGAGATGCGGCACAGCAGGTGCGGCGAAGCTCAGCGTCTTTCGTTCCCGTGGGTCCGCGCCAGGTTCGTACCGCCGGTGCCAGGCTGGACGCGCGGCACGCTCACCACGATGTGCACCAGGCTCTCGTCCGCCAGTGACTCGTACACGTGGCGCCGGTCGCCCGGATAGCGCGCGAAATCCCCCTCGTCAAGCTCCAGCGGGCTGTCGACAGGCCCCACTCGTACCTTGCCGCTGATGACGTAGAGGTGCTCCAGCGTGCCCACCGGGTGCGGTTCGGACGGCATGTCCGCACCGTTGCTGTGCCGGCCGATGCGCACCACGTAGTTCTCGATGACACCTGAGCCGTAGATGTGGTCGAGCGACCGCGACTCGTACCTTCCGTGCTGCTCCCAGACAACCTCGTCGCCCCGCTGCACGGTGATGACCTGTTCCTGCTCGGCGACCAGCCGGGTCACCGGCACGCCGAGGGCCGTGGCGATGGAGAACAGGGTGTCGACCGTGGGGTTGCCCGTGCCCTGCTCCAGATTCGACAGTGTCTGCTTGGCCAGCCCCGCCCGGCGGGCCAACTCGGCCAGGGACAGGCCGCGCTGGTCCCTGAGAAGGCGCACATTGCGCGCGACCACGGCGTTTCCTTGTGACACACAGCCACTCTACGAGCTCCGGTCGGCGTCCTCCGCACCGCCCGCCATTCGGAGATGGGCCAGCAACGCCGCCCCGACGGCCTGTGGCTCTTCCACGGCGAGATGACCTGTATCCACCGTGCCCAACTTCGCCCCGGAAATCCCCTCGGCGAGTTCCCTGGCATGTGGCAGGGGTGTGGCGGTGTCCTGGGAGCCACCAAGCACGAGCGTAGGGGCGGTGATCCTTCTCAGGTCGCGCCGAACGTCGTAGGCGGCGAGGGCGTCGCAGCAGGCGGCGTAGCCGATCGGGTCGGCGGTAGCGAGGTCCTGCAGGAACGTCTTCCCGAGGGAGGTCGCGGCTGTGCCGGGATCTGCGAACCAGCGGCCGGGCATGGCCTCGAGCAGGGCGCCGGTTCCCTCGCGTCGTACGAGAGCGGCGCGCTCCTGCCAGAACTGCGGCGGGCCGAAGTACGCCGAGGAACAGACCAGCGCCAGCGAGGCGATGTGGTCCGGCTGATGCAGTGCGAGGTGCACCCCCACACCGCCGCCGAGCGAGATGCCGGCGTAGTGGAACCGGTCCCGGCCGTGGTGGGCGACGAGGTCCAGGACCATGTGGGCAAGGTCGCCGACTGTCGTACGGCCGGGCTTGTGATCCCGGACGAGATCGCTCGGCGAGCCGCCGTGCCCTGGAAGGTCGTAGCACACCACGCGGTGGCTCGCGGCAAGCACCGCCACATGGGGGTCCCATACGGTCGTCGACGTGCCGAGCGAGGGTCCCAGGACGAGCAGCGGCGCGTCGATGGGACCGAGCACCCGGTGATGCAGCAGAGGGCGGCGTTTCACTGCGGCTCCTGTGGAGGTTCTCAGCGTTCGAGGAGGAGGGCGAGGCCCTGGCCCACGCCAATGCAGAGGGTCGCGATGCCGGTGCCCCTGCCCCGGCGGGCGAGCTGGTGGGCGACGGTGCCGGCGAGGCGGGCGCCAGAGGCGCCGAGAGGGTGGCCGAGGGCGATGGCGCCGCCCTGCGGGTTGAGGACCGCCGGGTCGAACTCGGGCCATTCGGCGAGGCAGCCGAGGACCTGGGCGGCGTAGGCTTCGTTGAGTTCCAGGACGTCGAGGTCGGCGAGGGCCTTGCCGGCCTTGGTCAGGGCGCGGTTGACAGCCTCGACTGGGGCAAGTCCGAAGTAGTGCGGGGCAGCCCGCCCTCGGCGACCGGCGTGCCCACCCCGGCCGGGGTGTAGAAGGCGGGGACCCCGGCGCCCCCGGCACGCAGCCGCTCTGCCGGCGTGCCCTGGGGGATCAGTTCCACCTCCAGCTCCCCGGCCAGGTGCTGGCGGGCGAACTCCTTGTTGGCGCCGATGTAGGAGCCGGTCACCCGGGCGATCCGGCCCGCGGCCAGCAGGACCGCGAGACCGGATTCCAGGGCGCCGCAGTTGTTCGACACCACGCTCAGCCCGCTCACCCCGCGCTCGTACAACGCCTGGATGAGCACGCTCGGCACGCCGCTCAACCCGAAACCGCCCACCGCCAGTGAGGCACCATCCGGTATGTCGGCCACCGCCCCGTAGGCGGTGGCCACCGTCTTGTCCATCAGGCCGCTTCCTCGCCGGCCGCGAGGTCGGACGGGTGCCGGGCCAGAGGCGTGACCTCGACGCTCATGTAGGGGAAGAGCGGCAGGTTCCAGAGGATCCGGTGCAGCGCCTCGTTGTCGGCGACGTCGAAGATGCTGATGTTGGCGTACTGGCCGACGCACCGCCAGATGTGCACCCACTCACCGGACTTCTGCAGCTCCTGGCAGTAGGCCTTCTCCCGGGCCACCAGGTCCGCGCGGACCTCGGGGTCGAGGTCCCGCGGAATCTCCACGCCCATGCGCACCGCGAACAGCATCGCGTTTCCTCCGGTCCTTCACTGCTCTGGCGCGAGCTCGAGGTCGTAGTGGACCTCGTGCCCGTTGCCGTCCGCCGCCGGGGCGGGGTCGAGTACCAGCTCGGGCTTGACGGCGGAGGCGATGTCGTCGGTGACGTGCTCGCCGCCGCGGAAGTACAGCTGGGTGGTGAGCGTCTGGTGGCCGGGTGCGCTGACCTTGAGGTGGAGGTGGGCGGGGCGCCACGCGTGCCAGCCGGCGGCGGCGATCAGCTGGCCGCAGGAGCCGTCTGTCGGAATCTGGTAGGGGGCCGGCTCGACGGTGCGGATGCGGAAGGTGCCCTTCTCGTCGGCGGTGACCTTGCCGCGCAGGTTCCACTCCGGGAGGTTCGGCGCGAACTGCGCGTACAGGCCGTCGGCGTCGGCCTGCCAGATGTCGACCAGGGCGCCGGGCAGCGGGGTGCCGTCGGCGCTGCGCACCTGGCCCTGGAAGACGAGGGGGGTACCGCTCTCGCCCTCACGCATGGGCAGGGTGGCGTCCGCGGACAGGGCTGGGGCGCCCGGCACGTAGTACGGCCCTTCGATGGTGCCCTTGCTGCCGGGGCGGACCTCGTTGTTGACCTCCTCGACCACGTGCTCCACCCACACGTCGAGGAAGAGCGGCCACTCGCCGTCGAGGCCGACCTGGATCAGCCAGGCCTTGAGGGCGTCGTACTCGGCGTAGGTGACCTCGTGACGGCGGATCACGTCGTGTACCGCGGCCAGGACCTCCGAGGCGAGCGTGCTGACCCGCTCCTTGCTGCTGGCGGCCTCGCTGCGCTCCTTGGCCTGGAAACGCTCGGTCGCCGAGGCTCCCGAGGCAGCGGCGGTGGCCTTCTGCTCCGTGCTCTGCTGTGTGGTGACGTCGGTCATGTCCGGCTCTCCTTCGAGCTGGTGGAAGGGTCAGGTGTCCTGGCGGTAGTGCTTCAGCTTGTGGTCGTCGATCTCGATGCCGAGGCCGGCGGCCGGGCGTACGCGGAGCGTGCCGTTCTCGATCCGCAGCGGCTCGGCGAGCAGGTCGTCGGTCATGTCGAGGAAGTTGGACAGTTCCGCGGGGCGCCGCGCGGTGGTCTGGAAGGCGGCTCCGAACGCGGCGCTGCACAGGGAACCGATCTGGCCGTCGATCTGGTTGCCCATCACCACGTCGACGCCCAGGCCCTCGCACTGGTGGACGATGCGCTGGGACTGGGTGAAGCCCGTGCGTGCCGTCTTCACGCTCACCCCGTGCGCCGCCCCGGCGAGGAGTTCGCGGGTGACCTCGGCGGGCCGGGTGGCGCTCTCGTCGGCATACAGCGGGATGCTGCTGTGCTCGGCGAGCCAGCGCCGGGCGAGGACGTCGTCGGCCGGGCACAGCTCCTCGGCGAAGGTGAGACCCACGTCCTCCAGCTCGCGCAGGGCCCGGGCCGATTCGGCCGCGGTCCAGCCCCGGTTGCCGTCGATGTAGAGCTCCACGTCCTCGCCGAGGGCTTCCCGCAGGGCGCGGGTGGCCTCGACGTCGTCCCGGTAGGGGCGGCGCCCGACCTTCACCTTGAAGGCGGTGATGCCGTACTCGGCGCGTAGCTTCTCGGCCTCGGCCACCATCTCGGCTGCCGGGGCAAAGCCGACCATGTGGGCGACCCGCATCCGGTCGGTGAACCCGCCGAGGAGCTCGGTCACCGACACGCCCAGCGACTGGCCTATGACGTCCCACAGGGCCATGTCGAGGGCGGCTTTGGCGGTGGGGTTGCCGACCGTCCTGGCCAGCCGGGCCCAGATCGCCTCGCGGCGCAGCGCGGACTCGCCCAGGATCTGCGGGGCGAAGACGGTGTCGATCACGGCGATGATCGACGTCTGGGTCTCGCCGTAGGTGAAGGGGCGGGGTGGCGCCTCCGCCGTGCCGGTGATCCCGTCCTCGGTGTGGACGCGGACGAGTACGTGCTCGGCCGTGCCCACCTCTCCGCTCGCGAAGCGCAGCGCCTTGCGGTAGGGGATGGCGAACGGGATCGTCTCGATCCTGGTGATCTTCACGTCTGGTCCTTATCGGCGGATGAGCGGACTGCGCACGACGTGAGTGCCGGCAGCGCGGTCGGCCGCGTCGAAGAAGTCCTCCCGGTAGATGTCACGTGGGAAGAGGCGCGCCTTCATCAGGGCCTTCATCGTGTCGGCGACCATTGCCGGACTGCCGCAGACGTAGGCCACGTGGCCGGAGGCGCGGGGGTAGTCCTCGGCCAGCAGGGAGGGGACACGCCCACTGCGGCCCCGCCAGCTGTCACGGGAGAGCGCGGGACGGTAGGTGAACCAGTCGTGCTCCGCCTGAAGCGTCTCGAACCACTCCGCGTCGTAGAGGTCGTCCTGGCGGGCGACGCCGTGGTAAAGCACGACCTCGCGCTCGATGCCGGTCTCGACCAGGTGCCGGAGCATCGACACCATCGGGGCGAGACCAGTGCCGCCGGCCAGCAACAAGACGGGTTCCTCGCGCAGCGGCCGGAAGGAGAACTGGCCGTAGGGGCCGGACAGTGTCACCCGCTCCCCCGCCGTCAGGCTCTTGAAGATCCAGCCGTCGGTGCACAACCCGTCCTCGGAACGCTTGATGTGCAGTTCGATACGACCGCCGTCGGCGGGGCTGCTGGCGATGGAGTACGGCCGCTGCTCGCCGCCGGGCACGTCCAGCAGGACGTACTGTCCCGGGTTGAATGCCAGCGGCTCGTCCAGCGTGATGACGACCCGCCGCACGTCCGGGGCGATGTCGTCGACGACGGCCACCTGGCCCGCCCGGTCCCGCACCGGATGGATGTCCACGCCCTCCTCGACGTCCACCTCGCCCTCGACGACGAGGTCGCTTCGGGGGCAGGCCACGCACAGCAGTGCGCAACCCTCCTCCCGCTCGCTCTCCAGCAGCGCGTACGGAGAGGCGTCACCGAGGTCGGCGTCGCCCTCGAGGATCTGTGCCTTGCAGGTTCCGCAGGTGCCGTGCGTGCACGCGTGCGGCAGCCAGATGCCCTCACGCAGAGCGGCATCCAGCACCGTCTGGTCCTCACGGCACTCGATCTCCGCGCCGAGCGGCTCGATGCGGACGGTGTGAGTGGTCACTGCGGTTCTCCCTTGCCGGACCCGCGGGTGCGGGAGGGGCTACGGGCCAGCCGGCGCCCGCACCCGCGGGTGATTGCGGTGGCCGCTCAGGCCGCGAAGCTGAGCAGCGCCTTGTGTCCGATGCCGAGATCCGCGAGCGACTTGTCCTGCCCGCCGGAGAGCGGTTCGTCGAACAGCCGCCACTCGGTGACCGAGTCCGGGTCGAAGTCGGGATCGGACGCGGCCCAGCCGTGCACCGTCGAGGTGACGAACGCCGCGAACGTCATGGTCTTCGGCACCCGGAAGCAGGCGGCCGAGCAGAACAGCGGGTTGCCCCGCCAGTGCACGTAGACCAGCTGGTCGTCGCCGAACACCTCGGCTCGGTCGGCCGACGGGAACTCGTAGTCGTACAGCGCCTTGACCGTCATCTCACACCGCCTTGCCGTCGCCGTCGCTGTGCCATGCGGCCCAGGCGAGCTGGTCGGGGGAACCCGTGTACTCGCCGTTGTCACCCTCCTGGATGCCGTACCAAGCGAGCACTTCGGGAATGGTGGGGCCGCCACAGTTGCCCTGGTAGATCTGGTGGACGGGGAGCCAGGCCTGGACGTACTTCTCCGGCTCCCGTTCGAAGATCCACTGGCAGCCGTCGCTGCAGGTGTGGAAGGTCTCGTCGCGGAAGGTGCTGCGCCGGAAGGAGATCTGGGCCGGATTTCCGGGCTCGGTGAAGGCCATCGGTACCTGGCAGACCTGGCACAGCTGCGGCAGTCCCTGGAAGAACACCCGGCCGCCGTCGGCCTCGATCTTGCGGTGCTTCTCCCACACCGGCCGGTAGGACTGGTTGAAGGAGTCCGGGTACTGCTCCGCCAGCCACGCCATGTGGGCCTCGTCGGGCGTCTTGGTGGTGAAGGCGGCGGCGAACGAGAAGTTGTGCAGGATCTTGTAGACCTGGTGCGAGAGGTGGTCCTTCTCGGCGATCGCAGCGCTCACGTGCCGGGGCGGCTGGATGCCGTAGTACTCCAGGTCGGGGAAGAGCCCGCCGAGCATCTGCTCCTCGAAGTACAGCTCGAATGCCTCGCGCCAGCTCATCACCGGCTTGGGAAGCATGTAGTCCATCATTGCCGCGACCAGCGCGGACATCCGGTACGCCCGCCAGAACCACTTGTCGATCCAGTCCTGGATGATCGGCACGTTGCCCTCGTCCTGCTCCAGCAGGAACTTGATGGCCTCCAGGCCCAGGGTCATGTGCCGGCTTTCGTCGGACTGGGCGGAGAAGCCGAACGACATGGTGGGCATGTCGCCGTTGAAGCTGGCGCCGCTCATGAACGGCACGAACAGGAGGTTCGTCAGCAGGTACTCGAAGCTGAACGAGATGGAGATGAGGAACTCGAACGGCCCGGCGGTCATCGCGTCGTCGAAGAGGGACTTGGTCACCGACAGGTACCAGACCCGGTCGTGCATCTTCGACCAGCTGTGGAAGCCGCCGTAGTACTTGTTGTAGTTGCTGATGGTGTGGATCTGCGTCTGGCAGTGGCGCAGTTCGTCCACGCTCTGGCACAGCGCCGCGAACCGGGGGGCCGGGCCCTCCAGGTGGCGGGCCAGGTAGGCGAAGTGCCGGTGTGCCGCATACTCCAGGGGCGTGACGCCCTGGATGAACAGCTTGATGGCGTTCAGGTAGCTGGCGTCCGACAGCGACAGGTGCCCCTGGCTCTGCGCGAAGCCGTCCAGCACGGCGTACAGCCGCTTGTCCTTCTCGGCCTGGTACTTGTAGTAGGCGTCCACCGTCAGCCGGAAGGGATCCTGCCAGCCGTCCCAGTCGTGGATCTTGATGCCCTCGTAGCGGGTGTGCGGAAAGAGCTGCTCACGGTCGACGTAGCCCGGCTCCCAGTCCAGGTCGCGGGTAAGCAGCGCATAGCGCTCCTTGAGCGGCAGCTTGCGGGCCGGCTTCGAGGCGGCCTTCTTCGTGGGCACGCTCATGTCAGTGCTCCCAACTCACGACGATCTGGTCGTCGTCCCACTCGGAGAAGTTGCCGGTGTAGGAGACGATGGCCAGCTGGAACTCGCCGGTCTCCCACTCCCGCCCGAGGCGGCTCTCGACGCTTTCGCGGTTGATGACGATCCGGCCCGCCGCCTGCAGCTTGACGAGGCCGGGAAGGTGACGGAGGGTCAGTTCGGGGTTGTCGTCCTTGATCGCCTCGATCAAGGCCCGATTCTCCTCGGACTCCTGGAGGTCGATGCCGACCTGGCGCAGTGTTCCGGTGCTCATGCGGCGCCTCCGGTGGTCTTGGTCCATGCGGTGGCGTGGGCGCCGGCGAGGTCGCCGAGCACAGTGGTGCTGGCCGCCTGCGGGAGCGTCCGGTCGATCGATTCGGTGAGGGCCGCGACCGCGTCGTGTGCCCGGTCGGACCAGGTGGCGGCGATCCGGGTCAGTGCTGCGCGGTTGTCCTCGCCGCGTTCCGGGTCGTTCGCCCAGCAGGTGAGCAGCGCGTCCAGCCACCGGCGCTGGTCGGCGAACCACGTGGCCAGGTGCTGTGCGACCAGGCTGTACGCGCCGGCCCCGCCGAGCAGCGCGGTCTCGTCGAGGTGCTGGTACAGCAGCGGGTAGATGAGTGAGTCGACGAGGTCGACGGCCAGCAGGCCCTCCGCCCAGTCCTCGACGACCATGATCTCCTCGGTCAGGCGGCGCAGTGGCTGGAGGTGCTCGCCCTCAAGCCATTGCCGCTTGGCCTCCTTGAGCGCCTCGGCGGTGCCGCCGGCGGCGGCGATCCCGGCCCGGGAGAGCATCTGCGCGTTGCCGATCCGGTCGAACGCTGCGAAGGTGCAGCACTGCTCCAGGGATGTGCCGTAGGCGAAGCGGGCGCCGGAGACGCTCACCAGCTGGGCCCCGGACTCGTAGTGCCTGAGCGGGACGACCACCGAGGTCAAGACCGTGTGCCACCCCTCGGGCAGCTTCGCGAGCAGGTCGCGCGCCTCCAGGTAGCCCAGCGTCTTGCCGAACTCGTCGTGCAGCGCGGCCCGTTGGGTCACGTACGGCGTGTAGTAGTACTGGCGCGGATCGGTGTAGCTGTACGGATCCGTCAGCCGCAGGGCGGAGAACCGCTCGTCATACAGCTCGCGGTCCTGCGCCCAGGTGGGCCGGTAGTGGAAGTTCTCCCTCGGCTCGACGTCGAGTGTCGCTTCGAGATAGCGGCTCGCCGGCTGGTCGCCGAGGCGGTCGATCACGTTCTGGTAGGTCTGGCGCCTCGGTTCGAGGACCCGGTAGCGCAGTTCGTATTGCACGAGCTTCTCCTGACGGGCTTCATCGGCATCAGGGACGGTTGCCGCGTTGTATCAGCGGCGTACGGAGGCGGCGATCAGGCCGAGCAGGAGTGCCTGAAGCTCGTCCTCGCTGGTGAGGCGGCGCGGTCCGTCGTCCGGGAGACCGGCGGCGGTGAGCCGGGCGACGGCGGTACGGCCGGAGACGGCGGTCTCCACCCGGGCTTCGGCTTCGCCGCAGCCGATGGTGAAGGACAGGCTCCCGGGACCGGTCTCGTCCGCCAGGGTGAAGGCGGTGCCGTGGTCCCGGAGGACCGCGTTCGCCTCAGAGACCAGCTGCTCGGCGAGGGACCGGACGACGACCTGCGTGTCGGTGACGACCGCCACCGGGCCGGCCTGGCTCGGTTCGGTCTCCGGCACGGGCGGTGGCGCCCCGTCGAGCAGGGACATCACGGAAATCATGAACGGCGTCATCGCGCGCTCCTTGGTCCGAGCTGACGTCCGCCGGGCCGCTCGGGCGGTGCGCCACTGCCGCGGCCTGCGGTTGCTCCGAGTGTTACAGAGCCGCAATGACGTGTGAAATATCGATTACTAATGGATTGATATCTGGCGCGTCACACTCGACCGCTCCGCGGTGGGCGGGGCCGCGGCCGTCAGCGCGTGGCAGGTCGGCCACCGCCCAGCAGCCATCGCAGGCGAGGCATCACCTGGGCGAGCAGCGCGGAGTCCTCGCCGGCTCGGGTGGCGACGGCCAACTCGACCTCCTCCGTCGTGCCCGCGAGGGGCCGGTACGTGACCCCGGTGATGTGCAGGTGCTGCACCGAGGCGGGCACCAGCGCGACGCCGAGTCCGGCGGCCACGAAGGCAACGAGCGTCGAGGTCTCGGTCACCTCCTGCAGCGCCGAAGGCCGGAAGCCCACCCGCTGGCAAGCATCGAAAACGGCGTCGTACACCACCGATCGGTTGTGGGAGGGGTAACAGATGAATGGCTCGGTCTGCAGTTCGACCAGCGGCACGCTCTTCCGGTCGGCGAGTTCGTGCCCCTCCGGCAGCACGGCGATGAGCGGTTCCCGGCGAAAAACCAGGACGTTCAGCCCGGGGTCGCGCACCGGGGGGCGCAGGAAGCCGATGTCCAGGGACCGGTCGTGCAGGGCTTCCACTTGTCGCGGCGTGAGCATCTCCCCCTTGAGCTCCAGCTCGATCCCCGGGAACTCCTCGCGCAGCGCGCGAGCCACCGTCGGCAGCAGCTCGTACGTCGCCGAACCGGTGAAACCGATGGCCAGCTTGCCGACCAGGCCCGCGGCGACGCGTCCCGCCTCGTCCGCAGCGGCGTCCACCGCGGCGAGGATGCCGCGCGCCCGCTCCAGGAACCGGGCACCGGCGGGTGTGAGCTCGACCCGGCGGGTCGACCGGGTCAGCAGTTGAACCCCGAGTTCGGTCTCCAACTGTTTGATCTGCTGCGACAGCGGAGGCTGCGCGATGCGCAGACGCTCCGCGGCGCGCCCGAAGTGGCACTCCTCGGCAACTGCGACGAAGTACCGGATGTGCCGTAGTTCCATGCTGGCGAGCATAGGTGGGCGCTTGACCCCTTCTCTTCGATGCTCCCGGCCCGTACAGGCTGATCAGCGAGGAAGGGCACGCAAGGCCTCAAGCGCCAGCCCCAGATCGGCCAGGGTGCGGGGATCGGACAGGGGGCGACCGATCAGTTCCTCCACCCGGCGCAGCCTGTAACGGACGGTGTTCGGATGCAGGAACATACGCTCTGCAGCGTCCGGCGCCCGACCGCCCGCGGCGAACCAGTGGCCAAGAGTCTCCAGGAGACGCGTCCGGTCGCGCGAGGGCAGAGCGAGCACGGGTTCCAGGACGAGGCGCACCAGGCGGGTCGCCTCCTCAGGCGCCGCCGCGACGACCATAGCCAGCGGACAGTCGTCGAAGCGGGCCACGCCCGCCGACTCCCCGGGCAGCCCGGTGAGCGCCAGCCGTGCGAAGCGCAATGCCTGGGGGGTGTCGCTGAGTGAGTCGAAAAGAGGGCTGATCCCGACCCGGGCGCGGCGCCGCCGCAGGGTCCGCAGGCTCAGCGTCTCGGCGTCCGGCAGGGCGAGGGACAGCAGGCCGATCTGCTGATCCGGCAGCAGCCGCCAGGCCGAGGACACTTGGGCCTCGCGCAACGCCGCCTCGATACCGGGCAACGGTTCCTCTCCCGCCCCGAGGCCCGTGGCCACCACCACCGCATACGGTCCCTCCTGGGGCAGCCCGAGATGGCGAGCCGCGTCGTCGAGGCCGACACGGTCCGCGATGTCACCCCTGCACAGGGCCTCGACCACTGCTGAACGTCTCGCCTCCCGCTGCCGACTCAACTCGGCGGAGGTCTCCCGGTATGCGGTGGCGAGCACCTCCGCGTATCGGCCGAACAACACCCAGATCTCCGAGGACCCGGCTGCGAGCTGCGCCTGATCGATCTCGGGGTACTGCCGGGCCTCATCGACGATCTGCGCCCAGAGGGAGTCGAACGCGGTCCGGTAGGCGTGCAGGGTTTCCGCCAACGGGACGCCTTGCTCGGCACGGATCCGCCCGGTCTCGCGTGCCGGGTGTACGTCGGGCTCGCCGCCCTCGGCCAAATACGCCAGGACGACGCGCGCATTGCTTTCTAGGGAAAATCGAAGCGATTCCCCGGGAACAACCGAATCATCGGCGTAGGAATCAACCTCGGCACGAATGCGCACCGCCAACACCTCACTGATTTCGTGAAGGCGCTCCTGCAGCACCGAAGCGACAGCGGAGAGGTCCATCTCCGCAGCTTATGGCGGTGTCCTTGTTCCTGGGAACAAGCAGTCCACAGCGAGGCTGTATGCGCTGCCATAGACCCTCCTCATCACGGGCGGCAGCATGCCGCCAAGCATCGCTGGGACGCGCGATGCACGTAGTCGCAAGAGGAGACAGGCATGCCCAATCTCGCGGAGTTCCTGGTGGCGACGGCCGCCCGACAGCCCGAGCGCCCGGCGCTGCGGCTGGGAACGGCGACCATCAGCTACGCGGAACTGGACGAGGCGAGCGCCCGAGCCGCCGCACTGCTGCGCGCCGAGGGGGTCCGGCCCGGCGACCGGGTCGCCCTGATGCTGCCCAGCTCACCCGAGTTCGTCATCCTCTACTACGGCGTCCTGCGCGCCGGCGGCATAGTCCTGCCGCTGAACCCGCTGCTCAAGGAGCGGGAGGTCGCTTACCACCTGGGGGACTGCGGTGCCGTGCTGCTCTTCGAGTGGCACGAGGCGCCGGGTGAGGGCGACAAGGGCGCTGCCACCGCCGGTGTGCGGCACCTGGTCGTCGAGCCCGCCGACTTCGCCGAGCGTCTCGGGCGGCACGAGCCCGATCGACAGGTCGCCGCGGTCGACGGGGATGACATCGCGGTCCTGCTCTACACCTCCGGTACCACCGGCCGCCCCAAGGGCGCCTCGCTGACCCATGCGAACCTGCGCCACAACACCGAGATCATCGTCACCGACCTGGCCAGGATGAGCTCGGACGACGTGGTGGTGGGCTGCCTACCCCTCTTCCACATCTTCGGCCAGACCTCCACCCTCAACGCCGCGGTGAAGAGTGGCGCTCTGCTCGTGCTCGTCCCCCGGTTCGACGCGGAGACCGTGCTCGACATCCTCGCTCGCGAGGGCGCCACCGTGTTCGAGGGCGTCCCCACCATGTACGCGGCGCTGCTGCAGCACCCGGCTGCCGCGAACGTCGATGTGTCCGCCCTGCGTACGTGCATCTCGGGCGGGGCCGCACTGCCGGTGGAGATCCTGCACGGCTTCGAGCGCCACTTCGGCTGCATGGTGTCGGAGGCCTACGGCCTGTCCGAGACCAGCCCCGCCGTCTCCGCCTGCCGCCCCGACCGCCCGCGCAAGCCCGGCTCGGTGGGGACGCCCGTCCGTGACGTCGAGGTACGGCTGCTGGACGCCGACGGGCAGGAAGTGGCCACGGGCGAGGTGGGCGAGCTGGTCGTGCGCGGCCCGAACGTGATGAAGGGCTACTGGAACCGTCCCGAGGAGACTGCGGCGGCCATCTCCGACGGCTGGTTTCGCACCGGTGACATGGCCCGGCGGGACGAGGACGGTGACCTGTACATCGTCGACCGCAAGAAGGACCTGATCATCCGGGGCGGCTACAACGTCTATCCGCGCGAGATCGAAGAGGTCCTGCACGAGCATCCCGCCGTCGCCCTGACCGCCGTCGTGGGTGTGCCGGACGACAAGCTCGGTGAGGAGGTGGCCGCCGCGGTCGTACTGCGCCCCGGTGGGCAGGCCACGCCGGAGGAGCTGCAGGAGTTCGTCAAGGAGCGGGTGGCGGCGTACAAGTACCCGCGCCGCGTGTGGCTGGCCGACTCGCTGCCGACCGGGCCCACCGGCAAGATCCTCAAGCGGGAGATCACCGCACCCAGCATCTGAGGACAACGGATGATGGCCTCCGAGCAGCTGTGGCGGCTCGGAGGCCCTCACGTCTGACGGGCGAACAGCGGTCGCAGCCAGGTGCGGTCGGCGCTATGCGATCCCGCCCGTACGCCCGGCGAACTGTGCGCGTCGCCGGGCCATCCACGCGGCGATCTGGGCCCGCGAGGTGAACCCGAGCTTGGCGAGGATCCGCTCGACGTGACCGTCGGCGGTGCGCTTCGCGATCACCAGCCGATGGGCGATCTCCCGGTTGGACAAGCCGGATTCGATCAGGGCGGCGACCTCCAGCTCCCGCTTGGTGAGTGGCTCGGTCGCATCGGCGCGCCGGGCCACGGCCGTACTCCCCTCGGCGCCCAAGGCCAGATCGATCACATCCCGCAGGCGCCACAGAGGAACGGAGGGCTCGCCACCCCCGTAACTCGGCGGATCGGGCCGGTGGGCGCAGTGGCGTTCCGCGAACTCTGACAGCTGCGGCCCGAATGCGGCGATCGACGTGCCGAGGGAACACCACACTCGCCGTGCCGCCTCACACAGGGCGGCCGCGCGGTCCGCCTCACCACGGTCGTAGGCCACCCAAGCCAGCAGGTCGGTGCACAGAGCGACGCCGATCCATTCGGACGAGAGCTGAACTCGCAGTGCCGCACGGGCCGATCGCTCCGCCTCCTCCAGGTGGCCCAACGTCCACTCGGCCAGGCCCGCAGCCCAGAGGGAGAAGGCGCGGGCGGACCTGTCTGGGTACGTCTCGCACAACGCCACCGTGCTGCGGCTGATCTCCACGGCCTCGGCTGCCCGGCCGGCGCAGGCGAGCGCGGTGGCGAGCATATAGCGAGCGGCGAGTTCCAACTCACGATCACCGTGGTCGCGGTGTCCGTCGACAGCGGTCCGCAAGCCCTGCACCGCGGTGTCGGCGTCTCCGGTGAAGAGCGCCCACAGCGCCCCCCAGTGGGTGACACGCAGCTTCGCGCCGGGGTCGTCCAGTTCCTCGGCGAGGTCCGCAAGTGTGCTGAGCCACCGTCCGGCACTGTGGTGGTCCCCCTGGAGCAACGCGATCCAGATCATCACCCACACGCTCTCGGCCCGCTCCGGCGACGGCGCGGTGACCGCGGCGAGCGCCGCCTCCATCCGCGTCCGGCCGTCGGCGAGGAACCCTCCGGACAGCCAGTGGTAGCGCAGCCGTGCCATCAGGCGCAGAGCGGCTCGTTCCTCCCCCGGAGTGGACAGGCTCCACTGCACCGCTGCGACATGGTCCGCGTGCTCCAGGCGCATCCGCTCCAGCAGGGCTTCCTGCTGGGGACCGCACCACTGGTCGAGGACCCGCTGGGCCCGGCGCAGCATCACGTCGCGATGTCTGCGCCGCAACTCGTCCGCTTCGCCAGCCTGTTCGGCTTTTTCGGCCGCGATCTCACGGACGGGAGCGAGCAGGCGGTACCGCATGGTGCCGACGTCGCGCTCGGCCAGCAGGATCGACTGCCCTACGAGACGCTCGATGGAATCAAAGACGTCGTCGGGGTGCAGTTCGCCAAAAGCACATACCTCTTCAGCGAGCTCAAGATCGAAGGTTGCGGGAAACACCGACAAACGGCGCAAGAGGATCTGCGCGGTCTGCGGGCAAAGCTGGTAGCTCCAGTCCACCATCGCCCGCAGTGATCCGTGCCGCGACCGGGACTCGGCATCCGGCGCGGTCAACGACGCCAGTCGTCGGCCGAACCGTTCCACCACCTGCTCGACGGTCAGCGCTCGCAGCTTCGCTGCTGCCAGCTCGATGGCCAGCGGTATGCCTTCCAGCAGTCGGCACAGCTCGACCACGGCCTCAGCGTTGTCTTCGGTGACATCGAACTCGGGATCGACGGCACGCGCCCGCTCCACCAGCAGGCTCACCGACCCGTCCGCGATCAGCTGCGCAGCCGGGGTGGCAGTTTCGGGGACGCTCAGTGGCAGCACCGGCCGCAGCACCTCCCCCTCGACACCGAGGGGTTCCCGGCTCGTGGCCACCACGTGCAACTGCGGAGCCTCGCGCAGCATGACCGGCACCACCGCCCGCACCCAATCCAGCACGTGCTCGCAGTTATCCAGAACCAGCAGCAGTTTGCGGTTGCTCAAGAAGGACAGCAGCTTCTCACGCGGCTGCGTGGCGGACTGATCGTTGATGCCCAAGGCGCTGACCACCGCGGCCTCCACCTCCGCGCCCCCTGCACCGATGCTCAGATCGGCCAGTCGGACCAGCCACGCGCCGTCGGGGAAGCCGTTGCGAGCTCGATAGGCCAATTCCAGGGCCAGCCGCGTCTTACCCACACCGCCCGCCCCGACGAAGGTCAGCAGCCTGGATTCCGACAGTGTCCGCTGTGCGACGTCGAGATCGCTCCTTCGCGCGATCAAGCGATTCAGAGACGGACCGACCCGGTTCCCTCCTCGTTGAGGGGTTTGGGCGCTAGTCATGCAGAGATCTTAGGCGAGTCCAACCCGAACACACCCTCGTGGCTCTGATCAATTCTCGCGAACACCGGCGATCGCTGCCTTCGGCCCTGCCCCGGCGGCGGCCCGCCGGGCCGCCGTCTCTGTGATGACGTGAACATCGGGTTCACCCGGGGCGTGGGCCGTCCCGGTCCGATGAGTGAGGGTCGCCGCCTTCAGGTTCGCCAAGAGTCTCGGCGCCTGACACCGCCGGAGAGCACGGCTGCGCCGGCGGTGAGCAGATCAGCCCTCTCACATTCGCTTCACGTTCCACCCCCCGTCGATCACGGTGGCGGTGCCGTTGACGAACGAGGCGCCCTCGGAGGCCAGGAAGGTGGCCACAGAGGCCACTTCCCCAGGTGTGCCGAGCCGTCCCTGCCCCTGGATGAACAGCTCCTTCAGCTGCGTTCCGGCCTCGCTCTCTGTGAAAAGGCGCTCGCTCATGGGGGTCTCGATGACGCCGGGACAGATCGCGTTGGCGCGCACTCCAAGGTCGCGCAGCTCAAGCGCCATCACCTCGGTCATGCGCACGACACCGGCCTTGACCGCCGAGTAGGCGCCGATCAGGGGGAGCCCGACGACGCCGGCCAGCGAGGCGATGTTGACGATCGCGCCGCCGCCGTCCGTCAGGGCGGGAACCGCGTGCTTGTAGACCAGCCATGTCCCCCGCAGGTTGACCGAGTACATCCGGTCGAACTCGTCCTCGGTCAGTTCGTGGAGGGGACCGAAGGACTCGACACCGGCGTTGTTGACCAGCACGTCGAGTCCGCCCAGGGCACGCGTGGCCTCGGCGACCGCCGCGGCCACACTGTCACTGGAGCGGACGTCGCAGGTGACGCCGACGGTGTCGTGGCCGATCTCCGCAGCTGCCTTGTCGGCCCCCTCAATGTCGGCGATCACGACGCGGGCGCCGGCGGCGACGAACGCTTCGGCGACCGCCAGGCCGAGGCCCCGGTGCGCGCCAGTCAGCAGTGCACGCTTGCCCTCCAGAATTCCGGTCATGCTGATTTCCTCTCCTATCTACGTCATGGTGATCGTGTTGTGGTGCCCCGTCATCGCATGCCGGACGGTGATTGGTATCCCTGGCGTGCGTTGAGCGAGCGTCAGAAGCGGTGCGCCGTGGGCATCAAGCCATCGATGCCGCGCGAGGCACAGGCCCGGCCAGACGCCGGGCAAGCCATTGGGACCCGTCGCTCACGGCTCGTGTGCCGTGAGCGACGGGCCTGTTCAGCCGAGGGTGGCCGCGGCCTTCGCCGTCCGGGCCTCGGCCGACAGCAGCGGCGCGAGGAAGTCGCGGATGGCGTCCTGGATCTCGGCGGCGCGCGGAATCGCACCGGAGAGCACGAACGTGGTGTGGATCAGACCGTCGAGG
This sequence comes from Streptomyces sp. NPDC001351, assembly GCF_042896045.1. Taxonomy (NCBI): domain Bacteria; kingdom Bacillati; phylum Actinomycetota; class Actinomycetes; order Kitasatosporales; family Streptomycetaceae; genus Streptomyces; species Streptomyces sp. NPDC001351. The sequence continues at coordinate 83,539 of NZ_JBIAWS010000011.1, forward strand.
CGCCGGCAGACGGTGGGTACACCGGCTTCCGTCAGCGCTCGCGCGTAGTCCTCCCCCTCGTCGCGCAGCGGATCGATCTCCATGGTGATCACCAGTGCGGGCGGCAGGTTCGACAGGTCCCGCGCCCGTGCTGGAGCAGCCCACGGGGAGGTCACGTTGGCAGGGTCGCCGAGATACCAGGCCGCCATGCGGGCGCCCAGCTCAGTGGAGATGATCGGGCCGCGCGCGAAGGTCTTGCGGGACTCGGTGTCGGCGGTGAAATCGGCGGGCGGAGTGACGAGGACCTGGGCGGCAAGGCGCGGTCCGCCCTCGTCCCGGGCGCGGAGCGCGGCCACTGCGGCCAGGTTCGCACCGGCGCTCTCGCCACCGACGGCGATCCGCTCCGGGTCGCCGCCGTACTCGGCGATGTTCTCCGCCGCCCAGCGCAGCGCCGCCATCGTGTCGTCGACCGCCGCCGGGAACGGGTGCTCGGGGGCGAGCCGGTAGTCCGGGGACACGACGAGAGCGCCGAGGCGCCGGGCGAGGGACGCGCAGGGCTCGTCGTACGCATCGAGACTGCCCGCGATCCAGCCGCCGCCATGGAGGAAGACGACCACGGGCAGCGGGCCCTCGACCGGCGGCCGGTACAGGCGCACCGTCCGCTCACCACCGTCCGTCGGGTACTGGGTGTCGGTGATGCCGACATCCTCGGGAACCGGCAGCTGCAGGTGCTTGAAGGTCTCGATGGCGCCTCGGATCTCCTCCAGGGAGGACTCCTCGAGCGGCTTGGCGCCCATGTTCATCTGGCCGGCGAGGAGGAAGACCGCCGCACCGTCGATTTTGATCGTGTTCGGCAGGGCTCGCTCGTCCCCGTCGAGCGAGAAGCCGGCGTACTCGGTCGCCTGGACCTCGGCGCAGATGGCGCGGTACATCGGCGCGCCGGTGAACAGGGAGATCGGCCTCCGCGGCTTGCCCGGAATGTTGTCGCCCATGTACCAGGTGACCGCCTTGGGGAACAGGGTCGCCTCGGCGACCTCCAGGACCAGGTCGTTGTACCGGTCCTCGGCCGCAGCCGTCACCTCGGCCGTCCGGTGCCCGTGCGCGTCCGTATAGGCGATGAGGTCGGCGATGAAGTCGACACTGTCCTCGATGGCGGTCGGGTTGTTGAAGAGGGCCGCCGCGCTCTGCGGACCGTTGACGTGGAACAGGTTCGGGAAGCCGTGGTTGGCCATTCCGACGTACGCGCGCTGCCCGTCCGCCCAGTGGTCGGTCAGTTTCAGGCCGTCGCGGCCCACCACGCCCATCCGCATCAGGGCGCCCGCGCCCACGTCAAAGCCCGTGGCGAGCACGATCACGTCGAACTCGTACTCCTCGGCCGTGGTGGCGATGCCCTTCTCGGTGATCCGCTCGATCGCGGTCGTCCGGGCGTCGACGAGACGCACGTGCGGCAAGTTGAACGTCTCGAAGTAGTTCGTCTCGAACGTGGCGCGCTTGGCACCGTACGGGTGCCCCTTCGGAGTCAGCAGTTCCGCGGTCTTCGGGTCCTTGACCCGCTCCCGGATCCGGTCCCGGATGTAGTCCGCCGCCGTCTCGTTGGCGGCCGGATTGAAGGTCAGGTCGAAGTAGGTGGACGCGAGCATCCGGAAGCCGCCGCCGTTGTAGTACGTGTCGTACGTCTTACGGCGTTCCTCGGGGCTGTCTGCCATCGCGGAGCGCGTGGCGCGCGGGAACGCGGCGCCTGCCAGGCTGTTGCGCGACTCCTCCCGCAGCCTCGGGTAGTCGGCGACGACCTGCTCGAACTCCTCATCGGTGAGCGGACGGTTCCCAAGGGGACAGGCGAAGTTCGCGGTCCGCTGGAACACGGTCAGTTCGGCGACCTGCGGGGCGATCGTCTGGATGACCTGGATACCGGTCGAGCCGGTGCCGATCACGGCGACACGCTTGCCCGCCAGATCGACGCCGTCGGCCGGCCACCGGCTGGTGTGGACGACCGTGCCTCGGAACGTCTCCTGGCCCGGGAAGTCGTTCGGCTTGTTCACCGAGAAGGCGCCGGCCGCGTTGATGAAGAACCGCGCGATGGTGACGCCGCCGTCGTCCGTACCGACAACCCAGCGCTGAGCGGCTTCGTCCCAGACCGCAGACGTGACGCGCGTGCTGAACCGGTAGCTGCGGCGCAGGTCGAACCGGTCGGCCACATGCTCCAGGTAGGCCAGGATCTCCGGCTGCGCGGCGTACCGCTCTTTCCAGCGCCACTCACGCTGCAGGTCCTCGTCGAAGGAGAAGGAGTAGAAGATGCTCTCGAAGTCGCAGCGCGCGCCGGGGTACCGGTTCCAGTGCCAGACGCCGCCCGGTCCCGAGGCCGCCTCGAAGGACTGAACCGACAGGCCCTGCTGGTTGCGGAGGCGGTGGGTGGCGTAGAGGCCGGAGAAGCCGGCACCCACGACGACTGCGTCGACATGTGTTTCGGTCATGTACCGACTCTGAGTTCGGCACGTTGCGAGGGCTACGGGTAGGGATACCTGATGGCATACCTGATCCCCTACCTGTCTTCTGCCGGGTCGGTCGGCTTCGGCGACCCGGTTCAGATGCGAAACCGCTGGTGAATGGGGTGAACAGCCGGATTCGCGAGACTTCGGCGATCTTCTGCAACTGATTGCATAACATCCTCCGGGGTCATACAACTGCTCACATGTCGCAGCACGACGCAGCGGCAGGAGCCCTGCCGATGTCCCGCTGCCGGGTGCCAAGATGACCACAGAGGCTGAGGCGGAGCAGCACGCGCTCGTCACCGAGACGGTGCACCGCGAGGGTGGCCGGATCGCGATGCAGATCCTGCACACCGGCCGATATGCCCATCACCCCGACCTGGTCGCCCCAGCGCCCGCCAGGCGCCGATCAACAATTATGTGCCGCAGGCGCTCACCGATGATGAGATCGAGGAGACGATCGAGGCGTTCGTCCTGGCGGCTGCGCTCACCGGGGCAGCCGGCTATGACGGCGTCGAGATCATGGGATCCGAGGGCTACCTGATCAACGAGTTCATCGCCCCGGCGCCCAACCACCGCACCGACCGTTGGGGCGGCAGCTACGAGAACCGGGTTCGCTTCCCCCTGGAGATCGTCCGCCGCGTACGCGAACGTGTCAGCCCCGACTTCATCCTCATCTATCGCCTGTCCATGCTCGATCTCGTCCCCGACGGCAGCACCCTGGACGAGGTGGTCACGCTCGCCAAGGCGGTCGAGGCGGCCGGCGCCACGATCATCAATACCGGGATCGGCTGGCACGAGGCACGCGTCCCCACCATCGCGACCTCAGTACCCCGCGGCGCGTACTCGTGGATCACCGAGCGCCTGAAGGGATCCGTTTTTGTCCCCCTGGTGCCCAGCAACCGCATCAACACCCGGAGATCGCGGCGGAGTTGCTGGCGGAAGGCCGAGCAGACATGGTCTCGATGGCCCTTCCGTTCCTCGCCGACCCCCACTTCGTCGCCAAGGCACGCGCCGGACGCCCAGACACGATCAACACCTGCATCGGCTGCAACCAGGCCTGCCTGGACCACAGCTTCAGCGGAAAGATCACCTCCTGTCTGGTCAACCCGCGAGCTTGCCGCGAGACAGAGCTGGTGCTGTCCCCGACGCGCCGCCGCAAGCGCCTGGCCGTGGTCGGGGCAGGTCCGGCCGGGCCGGCGGTGTCGGTCACGGCCGCCCAACGCGGCCACGACGTCACGTTGTTCGACGCCGACGACAAGATCGGCGGCCAGCTCAACATCGCCCGGCGGATCCCGGCCAAGCGGCCGTCTGGCCCTGACCGACCGCTATTACCTGGAGTGCATGAACTACCAGTCCCGACACGGCGCCGAGCCCACCCCCGAACGACTCTCCACCCACCTCGCCGCCCAGGGACTCCTCGGACGCGGCGGCAATCCCATCAGCCCCTCAAACCTGCGCCGACACTTCCTCTTCGACCGGGCGGCGGTCGCCGCGGCCGTCTCGTTTGGACCGTGGCGAAGGGGAGCACCGTCGATGACCAACCCGCGACGTGGCCTTCGTGCCCACCCGCACGGTGAGCCGATGCCTGCCTCCGCAACGCGGCGGCTTTGTCACATGTCACAGCAGGTTCCGCCGGAATTCAGCGGTGGGTGAGCAGCCGTCTTCAGCCGTCCACGACCGATCTGGGGACACACATGCGGCGTTAAAGCAAATTGAGTAAGCCGAGCCAAACGCATATCCGCATTCCCCCAGGTCATCCATATTCCCCTCCCGTAGGTGATGATCAAGCCAAGTAAGTCAAGACTTACTTTTGAATAATTTCGACCGCATAGTGGTGGCTCGAGCCGAGAGGAGCCCCCTGTTGTCGCAGGTCAACGACCTCGCTGTGCGTCAGGTCGAATTGGAACGAGCTCATGTGTCCGCCTTGTACGAACTGCTCGCCGAGCGGCTCTCCGAGGCGCGGGCGCGCCGGGCGGATGTACTCACGGCTCCGGCCGAGAGTGCCGGTGAGGTATATGAGCGAGAGGTCGCCGCTGCACGTCTGGCCAAGGAGATCGGTCGGCTTGAGGGCGCCGAGAATGGGCTGGTTTTTGGCCGCATTGACTGGACGGACGGCACCGCTCTGCGTATCGGCCGGATCGGACTGCAGACGGAGGCCGACGACCTGCCCCTGCTCGTGGACTGGCGTGCGACCGCGGCGCGGCCTTTCTACGAGGCGACGCCGGTTCACCCGATGAACCTGCGGCGGCGTCGGCATCTGCGCCTGGAGGATCGCACGGTGGTCGCAGTGAGCGACGAACTGCTGGACGACTCCGCCCCGACTGCCGAAGACGTAGTGGGCGACGGCCCGTTGACCGACGCTCTTTCGGCACGGCGTACGGGCCGGATGCAAGCGGCAGTCGCGACGCTGCAGGCCGAGCAGGACGAGATCGTTCGCTCCGCGCACCGCGGGGTGACGGTGGTACAAGGCGGGCCCGGCACGGGGAAGACGGTGGTCGCCCTGCACCGGGCAGCGTATGTCCTGTACGCGTTCCCGCGCGCCGCGGAGCAGGGTGTTCTGGTGGTCGGGCCGAACTCGCGGTTTCTCGACTACATCTCCCAGGTCCTGCCCTCGCTCGGCGAGAACGACGTCGTCCTGGCGACCTGCCAGGAACTGGCCGGAGTGTTCCCGGACGCGGTGGAGCCGTTCGATGCGGCGCGTATCAAGGGCAGCTCCGTCCTCGCCGACGCTCTGGCCTCTCTGCTGCGCGTCCACCAGGCTCCGGACGGCGACTTCGCTGTGCGGGTCGGAGAGGATGTGGTTCACCTCTCGGGCGAGAGAGTCGCCGTGGCACGCGACGCCGCCGTGGCGACCGGGCTGGGGCACAACCCCGCACGCCAGGTGTTCAAGGAGCTCCTGGTCGACGCCGTCACCGATGCGCTGGAACGCAATATGGGCGACCTCCTGGAGCAGATCGATGCCGAGGTCGCCCAGCTGACGGGCAGGAACCTCGACCGGTTCACAGCGGCCGACCTGCGCCACGGCCACGACGGCGCGCCCGCCCCGGGACCGGCCGACGAGTTCGACGCGGACGCCGTCCGGGCCGATCTCCTCGACGACGCCGCCGTCGACCGAGCAGTGGAGGCGCTGTGGCCGCGGCTGGTACCCGGCGACCTCGTGAGGGCTCTCCTGACGGACCCTGCCTCTCTCGCCGAGCATCTGCCCCGGCTGACCGCGGACGAGCGGTCAGGTCTGCTGCGCAGTCCGGACGCCCCGTGGACGGATGCCGACGTACCACTGCTGGACGAGGCGGCGAGCCTGATCGACGGGCCGCCGGAGCGGACGTATGGGCACGTCGTCGTCGACGAGGCACAGGAGTTGACCGCCATGCAGTGGCGGATGATCGTGCGCCGCTGCCCGGCACGGGCGATGACGCTCGTGGGCGACTTCGCCCAGGCCGGCCCGGTCGCGACAGCACGCGATTGGAAGGAGGCATTGAGTCCGCATGTCGGCCTGCGGTTCAACCTCCACAACCTGACCGTCAGTTACCGCACCACCCAGGAAGTCCTGGACAGTGTGCGCGACCTGCTCGCGCGGATCGCTCCGGACCAGACGCCGACACGGTCGCTGCGACGTGGTGAGGCTCCGCGCACCCTGACCGCACCTTTGGACGGGCTGGTCGCCACCGTCGCCCAGGAGATTCGTGCCCAGCACACCGCCCACCCGGGAGAACTGGTCGGGGTGATCTGCGCGGACACGAGGGTGGACGAACTGACGGCCGCGGGCATCGCGCAGCTCGCACGCGTCGTGCCGGCGTCCCAAGCGCGCGGTCTGGAGTTCGACGGGGTCGTCGTCATGAGCCCCGCGGAGATCATCACAGCCCGCCCCGGCGGGGAAAGGGACCTGTACGTAGCCCTGACCCGGGCCACCAAGAGGCTCTGCACGATCACCGCCCAGCCCGCCTGACGTATCACCGTCCGCTTCCTATCGCGCATGCGCCACAGACATGCGCAGGCACCGTAAGCATCAAGACAGAGAAGGTGGCATGGCAAAGGACTACGACGCCCCACGCAATGACGGCGTCATCGACAACCTCGAGGAGCTCAACGCCCGGAGCACACCCACATCCGCTCCCGCCATCGACATCGATGAGTTCGAGGCCGCCGAGGGCCTCGAACTGCCCGGCGCCGACCTCTCCAGCGAGCAACTGGCCATCCCGGTACTTCCGCCGCTGGACGACGAATTCGTCTGTACGGCCTGCTTCCTCGTGTACCACCGCAGCCAACTTGCCAGCGGAAACAGCACTCTCCGCATCTGCCGTGACTGCGACCACACCTGACATCACGCCGACTACGACAATGCCCCACGACCCGTCCCGGCATCGCCATGTGCTCCTGCCGGCACCGGCCGTGATCCCTTCGCAGTGGACCACGGCGTAGGTGAGGACGAGCGGCGCGCTACCGGTGAGAGACCTCTCTCGAGCCGGAGCGCGGTTCCCACTGTCCGCCCCATCGCTGTGAACAAGCTGGCAGCAAGAGCCCCCAGCATCGCGGTAACCGCCATGGGCGTGACCACGGGCGCCCGTGACGGGGTGATCTGGTCGCGTCCGCTGCGGGCGGGATTGGCGGCGACGGCGATCAGTTCGGTGCGGATGGTGGCGCCGCGGGCCTTCGCGTGGCGAGCCGAGGCCAGTGCACCCAGTGCTCGGGTGAGCGTGTGGGCGGTGACCGCGAGCAAGACCTGCTCAACGACGGCGTGGCCGCGGTGGTCGGACTCGGCGCGGAGGAGTGGGAACGGGCTGTCGATGAACAGCGCGTGATACCGGTAGGTGGCGAACAGCTCGCCCTGGCCCTGCGCGGCGGCCTTGCGTTTGAGCCGCTTCGCCCGCCGCACGCTCATGCTGCCTTCGGTGCGGTGTGCGGCCTTGGAGTCGAACGCGGTGTAGGGCACTTCGGCGATCTCGGGTCGGAAATCCAGGTGTCGGTGGGATCGTCGTAGGTGGCGTTGGCGTAGTTGATCGCGGTCCATGCGTCGTCAGCGATGCCGGTGATCGCCTGTTCGGCCTTGGGACCCATCCGCACGGTGACCGAGAAGTACTCCCCGTTGCGGCGGCACGCGGCCAGCGGCGTGGACACAGTGGCGGCCAGCACACGTTCAGCCTGCGCAGCAGCGGCTTCGACGCGATCTTGCCGTGCCCGAACGCCGCGCGCTGCTTCGTGCCGCCCAACACCCGCCGTTGCAACGAGTCGACATCGATATACGCCCGGCGCGGCCGCGCCGGGCAGCAGGGGCGCCGCTCCGCCAGCTCGGCCAGCACCCGGCGATGCACCGCGACGAGCTGGCGCACGTTGCCGTGAACCAACGCCCGGAGAACGGCCAGGCGGTCGCTCACACCTCCGTTGGATGCGCAGCTATCCCCAACTGCTGCATCATGCTGCTTGATCGCGGATGTGCTGTATCAGGTTGCTGTTTACCTCTCAGGGTCAGGTAGTCAGGGACGGCATGACCACCGAGTCCAGATAGTGGAGCAGGAACGCCCGGTCCGGTGGCCGGTTGGCCACCAGTGGCCGGGCCACCAAGGCACCGATCAATACGTACGGCACGTACTGCAGTGCCGGGCAGTCCGCTCGTACCTCACCCCGAGCCACCGCTCGCCGGAGGATCGCCGCGAGGCCGGCGGGGTCGGGGTCGACGATCAGGTTCTGCAGGGCCCGCATGAGGTCGGGGTGGGTGTGGACGGCGTGCATCAGGCCGCGGACCAGGGCGGCTTCTCTGCGGAGCTGCTCGTCGTCCAGCTGTTCGATCACCGCGCGCAGGTCGCCTTCGAGGGAACCTGTGTCGATGTCGCCGACGACCTTGCCCTTGGTCCGGCGCAGTGCCTCGGCGACCAGTTCCGGCTTGCCCGACCACTGGCGGTAGAGCGTGGCCTTGCTGCAATGGGTGCGGATCGCCACCGCGTCCATGGTCAGGGCCTCGTAACCGACCTCGCGGAGGAGGTCGAGGACGGCGGCGAAGAGCTCCTCCTCGCGTTCCGGGGCGATGCGGCTGCGGCGCGTGCGTGGCGTGGTGGCCTGGTCCGTCGCTGTCATCCGAGGCACCTCGTTCGAGCTTCGAGCGAAACGGTTTCGCACGTGTTCACGGTAACCTAGGCTGCGGTGAATACGAAACCGTTTCGGTCGCATAATAGGGGCACGGGTCCTGAGCCGTGGGTCGTCTCGGGATGAGGGGAGAGCCAGTCATGGCAGCCATCGCGTCGCCGGTCCCGGCCGAACCCGGCCCCGCCAAACCGGGCCGCCCCCGCGACACCACCGCCGACGACCGCATCCTCCGCGCCGTCGTCGACGAACTCTCCGACCATGGTGTCGCTGGCTTCCGGATCAACAACGTCGCCGCCCGCGCCAAGGTCGCCAAGCGCACCCTCTACAGCCGTTGGACCGAGCGGGACGAGCTCATCATCGCGGGGCTCAACACCCTCGCCCTCGACCTCGTCCCGCCCCGCACCGGCAGTCTCGTCGGTGACCTCAACGCCCTCTACGACGACATCGCCGACGCCCTCGACAGCCCACGCTGGCTCATCGCCGCCCGCTGCTCCTTCGAGCTGCCCGACCATCCCGAGCTGTACGCGAGATTCCAGCGCGACTGCATCGACAAGCCCCTCGCCGTCGTCGAGGACGTCCTCCGGGACGCGCAACTCCGCGGTGAACTGCGCGCCGGCATCGACCGTTCCGTGGCCGCCGAGACCTTCACCGGTTCCATCGCGGGGTACAGCTCGCACATTGCCCGGCTCCGCGGGGTCAGTGCGTACGGTGTCCGCGAGCAGTTCCTCGACATGTTCCTGCACGGGCTGTGCGCCCACGACCCCCGCGAATGAGCTTCCGGACCACCGCGGAGGCCGAACTTGACCCCCCACCCCGACAGCCACGCGCCGGACGTGTCACGCCACTCCTCCATCAGGTCGAGCTGGGGAGGTGTTCCGTGAGGAGCCCTGCTCCGTCCACCGACGGACTCGATGCAAGCACCTCCGAGGTCCTCGCCGAGATCGCGGAGAAGGCCGCCGCAGGAAGCGACTCAAAGCCCGCCCTTCCAGGTCGGTCAGGAACTTCTCGCCGTCGCGCATCACTCCGGCGAGCACCCGTACGGTGGTCTCGCCGCGGCTCCGGAGCCCACCTCGATGACGCCCTGCCGTCCGGCAGTACGGCGTCGGCCGTGGTGTTCGGAGGGACGACGGCCTCCACGGTGGGTTCACGCCCGGATAGCGCCCAGGACACCTCGGCGGTGCCGTACGGCGTGCACAGACGTGCTCCGGCCTGGGTGACACCGCCACCCGGAGGGGGACCGATCCGCAGGCGGCGGTATCCGAGCGTGGCGGAAGCCAGGCCGGCCGCCGTACGGTGACGCGGCCCCGCACGCACTTCAGCGGGCGAGCAGCCCGCGGAGAACCACCCTTTCCACAGCTGCGACGAGTTCCGTCACATGGGAGGCGTCAGCGCGGAGTCGGTCCGCGCGCCAGGAGAGGCCGAGAACGCCGTTCATGGCAGCCCACAGAGCGGTGGCGGTGGTGACGGGGTCGAGGTCGGCGGCGAGCGAGCCGTCGGCCACCCCGTCGGCCAGGGCGGCGGCGAGTTTGGCGTTCTGCTCGTCGACGAGCGCGGCGACCCGTTCCAGGGCCGCGGGTTCGTCCGGCGGCTCGGCCAGCAGGCGGAACTGGTGCGGGCGCTCGGCGGCGAAGCGGACGTACGCGGCCGAGGCGGCCCTGATGCGTTCCACGGGGGTGCCCGGGGCAGCGTAGGCGTCGTCCATGTAGGTCCGGTTGTCCTCGAGTGCCCGCTCGGCAACCGCGATGAGAACGGCCGCGCGGCCGCCTACCCGGTTGTACACCGTCTGCACGGCGACATCCGCGCGTTCGGCGATGCCTTCCAAGGTGACCGCCTCGGGGCCTCCGGAGGCCAGCAGTTCCTCGGCGGCGTCGACGATGGCCGCACGGGTTGCGGCGGCCCGACGTGTCGTGCGTGTGACCTTGGTTGTCATGGTCTTCGCTACTTTACGAGGTGCCCGAACGGCCGACCCCTGGGCCGCTTCCTTCAGCCTGGAATTCAGCGGGAACCGGCCTGGTGGCGCTCATGCGCCGCCGGGTCGTGCCAGCCTGACGCCGAGGCGAGGCCGAGGGCGCGTTGGACCGTCTGAGGGCGGAAGCCGACACGTTCGAGTACCGGCCGGAACAGACCGGGAGCGTTCGCGGTCAGGGTGAGGGACCGGGGGACGACGACGCGGTCAGCGCGGCGCTCGATGCCGCGGACGATGCCGGCGATGACCTTCTCCAGCAGCACCATCTTCCAAATCCCCTTGGAGTTGCCGCTCCAGAGGGCGTGCCCGGCCGGGTCCGCGGTCACGTCGTCCATCATCGGAGTGCGGAAGAACGTGGGGTGGGCGCTGCCGACACCGACCCCCAGGTGGCGAACCTCCAGGCGAAGGCTGTCGCACATCGCCCACACGCCGGCCTTGCTCGCGGTGTAGGAGACCTGGAGCGGCGAGTGCACGAAGGCGGCCATGGAGGAGATCGCGAGGAGATAGCCGCGTTCGGCCTCGACGTGGGGCAGAGCCGCCCGGAAGGTGCGCCAGACGCCGTTGAGGTTGATGTCGATCACCCGCTCGTAGGCGGCAGGGTCAATCGTCGCCAGGGGGGCTATGGTGTCGATGCCCGCGCCGGCGACGGCGACATCAAGGCGCCCGAAGTGCGCGGCGGCCTCGTCCATGGCCGCCTGCAGTCCGGCGAGATCACGGACGTCCACGGCCCAGCCCCGGGCGACTGTGTCGCCCCCCAGTTTCTCCGCCTGGGCCTGGGCCGCCTCGGCGTCGAGGTCGAGCAGTGCGAGGTTGGCACCCCGTTCGCGCAGGGCGTTGGCCAGGGCGATGCCGAGGCCGCCGGTGGAACCGGTGAGGGCTACGGTGCGCCCCGCCAGGTCGTAACGGGTCATGACGGCCTACCTCGGTGAGTTGGTCTGCGGGGACTTGCCTGCGGGGTCGGCGGATTCCTCGAGTCGGCGCAGGAGTCGGCGCAGTTCGGGGTGACGTTCGGCGATGAGATCGGTGACGGGGTTGAGGACGCCGCGCAGGGCCGAAAACGGTACCCATCTGCGGGGGACCATGACACGGGCCGACCGGTTCTCGATGCCGCGGACGACGGCGTCCGCGACGCGCGTGGGGGCGATGGCCTTGCCGAGCAGGGACGGGAAGGCGATCTCACGCATGCGGGTGGTGATGTCGTGGCTTCCGAATGCTGCTCCAGCGATGGGCGTGTGGACCCAGCCGGGGTAGAGCACCCCGGCGCTGGCGCCGTGGATGCCGAGTTCGGCGCGCAGGGCGCGGCCGAACTGCTCGACGCCGGCCTTCGACATGGCGTAGGGGGCGTTGGTCATGCCGTTGAAGTAGGCGTACACCGAAGCGGTGACCAGGACGTGCCCGCGCGCCGCGATAACGTGCGGCAGTGCGGCGCGAACGGTGCGCCAGACGCCCAGCAGGTCCACTTCGACGACGCGCTCGAACATGGCCGGGTCGATGGTGGCGATCGTCGCCGGCGGATCGGCCGCGATCCCCGCGTTGGCGAAGACGACATCCAGGCCGCCGAACCGGTCGACCGTACGGCCCACCGCGTCGGCCAGTGCGGCGCGATCGGTGACATCCACCGACAGCGCCAGTGTCCGGTCGCCGCCGAGCTCGCGGGCGAGGGCCGATGTGGCGTCGATGCCCCGGTCGGCGAGGACCACGTTGGCTCCGCGCGAGTGCAGCGTGCGGGCGGTGGCCGTACCGATGCCTCCGGCGGCGCCGGTGATGAAGACGGTCTTCCCCGCAATCGGGTAGGTGGGCATCTCGTACCTCTTTCAGAGTGTCGTGGGTCCCGGGGCTTCACCAGGTGCGGAGCCGATGGGGACGTGCCGCGCCAGGAAGGCGAGCTGGTCCGTGACAACGCGTTCGAAGGGCTCGCCGAGGTAGATGTCGAAGTGGCCGTCGGGGTAGAGGCGGATCTCGCCGCGCGGCGCCCTGCGGGCATGGCGCAGGGTCGGCCGCGCGGGGGCCACGCTGTCGTGCTCGCATACGCAGAACAGCACCGGGCATGCGATCTTCGCGGTCCGGCGGCCCGGCCGGTAGCGAAGGATGTCCAGGGCGAACCGCGCCGCAACCTGGTTGGAGAAGAGCGCGTCGTCGGGCACGAGGGCCAGGTAGCCGGGCTCGGCGTCCGCAGCGGTCATCAACGCGGCGGATCCGGGCGGCCCCGCCGTCGCGACCATGACGGGAGGGCGCCCAAGGCGGGCGCCGACCACGTCACGGACCGCGCGGGCCATCACCTTCACCGAGGTGTCCGGGCGCATCGCCAGGGCAGAGGCGACACCGTCGGTGAACAGGCCCTGGGCGATGACGGCGGCGACGGCCGGGTCCTGGGCGGCTGTCGCCAGGACATGGCCGCCGCCGAAAGAGGTGCCCCACAGCACCACGCGCCGGGGATCGGTCTCCGGCCGGGAGCGCGCGTACGCCACGGCGGCCCGCCAGTCCTGGAGCTGTCGTCTGATGCTCAGGAGCTGTCGCGGCTGACCGCCGCTGGCCCCGAAGTGCCGGTAGTCGAACACCAGGCACGCGTAGCCGGCAGCGGCGAAACGCTCGGCGTAGGCGTCCAGCCGCATCTCGCGGACCCCACCGAGACCGTGTGCCATGACCACCACGGGACGCCGACCCCCGCCCTCGGGCAGGTACAGCCAGGCGTGACACTCGTCCGGCCCCGAAGGAAACGTCACATTCAATCGGTCGGTCATCGGACCTCCGTAACAACCGCTCACCTTGTTGGGATCGCGAAAAGTTGGAACCACTTCCAACATTAGAAGTTAATCCAACATTTCGGGGCTGTAAAGCAAATCGACGGCAACGAACCCGTCACGTCTCCACTGGGCTCTGGAGCCACGCTCTGCCCTTCGCGGAGGATGTGCCGGCCTGTGGGGCGATCACCGATCGAGGGCGCGGAGTACTGCACGCGGGCCGCGCCCCTCATGGCAGGTGTGTTGTTGCCCCCTGCGCCTTCAGCGGTTCTTTGGGCGCGGCTTCCCGTCGAAGGAAACCGTGATCCTCGACATCTGGGAGCAGACGAACGCCCGTCTCATGGAGCTGATCGAGACCGTGGGCAACCTGAGGCCGAGGTGCCGCCGATGCCGAGGCCGTCGTGACCCGGTGTCGCGTATACGGGGGGCCTCTTCCCCGCCCCGGCTCCGGTGATCGAGCAGCCCGAGACCCTCATGGCGACCGTCAACCTCCACACGGTCGTCCGGGAGGACCATCTCGCGGACACACTGCGTGTGCGGTACCCGGAACTCGATGAGATGGACGCCAAGGTGTGGAGTTCCGCCCCCTTACGGCCTCCGTTACACGGAAGCCGCCCAGGACGTCTTCGACCGGCTTTCCGCACTGACGTCAAGGAGCTCGTCGCATCGCACCACAGCAGGCTCCCGTCACCCCGGCGGCATCGCCTGGCGCCTCGGCTCCGGGCTCAGCCCTCTGCCCAGTGGCGGTCGAGGGGCTCGTTCAAAATCTGCAGGGCGTGCTCGCGCAGCCGAGCCAGATCCTCCGCCGTGCCCTGAGGAAGAGCCGCCCAGTGGTGATGGGCCGCGCGCAGGGCCGTGCCGACGGCGCCGACGGCGAGGAAGGGGCGCAGGTCGATGTCCGGGTCGACACCCTCGCGCTCGGCGAGCTTGCGCGCGAGACGGTCCTCGATCGAAAGGGCACGCTGGTAGTGGGCGGCCAGCAGCGGCGGGGAATACTCCAGCAGCCACACGATGCGCGTCCACAGCTCCCCAGTGCTGTCGTCCGCCTGCATCAGCTGCTCTACGACGGTACGGGCCGCATTGGCCAACGCGGTGACCGGCGGCTCCTCGGCCGGGCGTGCCTCCAGGGCGGGAAAGATAGCCTCGTCCACCTCGGTGATCAGGGCCAGGGCGACCTCGTCCTTGGTGGCGAAGTAGCGGAAGAAGGTGCGGGGAGCGACCTCGGCGGCTTCGGCGATCTCGGCGACGGTGGTCTCGTCGTAACCGCGTTCCACGAACAGGGTCACGGCGGTCGAGATGATCGCATACCGGGTGCGCATCTTCTTGCGCTCCCGCAGACCGGGCTTCGCCGCAGTCGTCATATCGTCCTGCCTCCGCTCTTTCCGCGGGAAGTCTGCCACAGGTCACAAGGAGAGGCCGGGGCCCGCCGTCCCCACGAGGGCCCCGGCCGGACGGGGAGCGCCAGAAGAAGACCCGCCCGGCGCCGCTCAGACCGGGCGGTGCGCTCCCCGCGTCTAGGGGCGGGCCGCTAAACCCGCCTGGCAGGACGTCAGATGTGCACTGCCGTGCCTTCGACCTTGCGGCCCTGCTTGGTCAGCAGACCGATCGCAGCGCCCACGAGGGCGACGACGCCGGCGACGACGAACGCGAGACTCATGCCGTCCATGAAGGCGTGGTGCGTGATGTCCGTGATGACCTCGGCGACGGGCGCCGGGGTCTTGGGGGCGACCGGGGCGACGCCGACGGAGACCGCCTCCTTGGCCTGGGCGAGCTGCTCGCCGCGGAGCGGGGGCAGGTGGGCGTCCGACCAGCGTTCGGTGAAGACGTCGTTGACCTTGGCGGTCATCACCGCGCCCAGGACCGCGGTGCCGAGGGTTCCGCCGACCTGCATGGCGGTGGACTGCAGACCGCCGGCCACACCGGCCAGCTCGACCTCGGCGTGGCCGACGATGACCTCGGTGGCGCCGACCATGATCGGGGCCAGGCCGAGGCCCAGCATGCCGAACCACACCAGGGTGTCGTTGGCGCCCGAACCGGTGTCGAGGCCGCCGAGACCGAACAGGGCTCCGGCCGTCACGAGCATGCCGACGACGATCGGCGGCCGTGGACCGAACCGGTTGATGAGCACACCGGCCAGCGGTGAGCCGACAACCATCAGGCCCGTCAGGGGGAGCATCCGCACGCCGGCGTCGACGGCGCTCATGCCGTGCACGTTCTGCAGGTAGAAGGTCATGTAGAACATGGCGCCGAACAGGCAGAACGCCAGCATGACTATCAGTACGGTGCCCGCCGACAAGGGCAGGGAGCGGAACAGGCGCAGCGGCAGAAGCGGCTCCTTCGTGCGGCTCTCACGCAGCACGAACAGCAGGCCCACGACCAGGGTGGCGCCAAAGAAGCCAAGGGTCTTCGCGTCGCCCCACCCGTAGTCGGGGGCCTTGATCAGGGCCCACACCAGCAGGAACAGGGCACCGGACAGCAGCACGATCCCAGGGACGTCGAAGGACTTGGAGTCCTGGTCTCGCTCGGTGTCCTTCAGGAACAGCAGACCCATAGCGACGGCGACGATGCCGACAGGCACGTTGATGTAGAAGCAGGACTCCCAGTTGACGTGCTCGACCAGCAGACCGCCGACGATCGGGCCGGCCGCGGTGGACGCGGCGACCACCGCGCCCCAGATGCCGATCGCGGAGTTCAGCTTCTCGGGCGGGAACGTGGCGCGGACGATGCCGAGCGCGGTCGGCTGGAGCATCGCGCCGAACAAACCCTGCACCACGCGCAGGCCGATCATGACCTTGATGTCAGTGGTCAGGCCGATGCCGACGGAGGAGGCGACAAAGCCGACCGCGCCCATCAGGAAGATCCTCGTGTGGCCGAAGCGGTCGCCGAGCTTGCCGACGGTGATCAGGCTGACCGCGAGGGCCAGCAGGTAGGCGTTGGTCACCCACTGGATGTCGGACAGTGAGGCGTCCAGGTCCTTCTGGATGGCCGGGCTGGCGATGGCGACGATCGTCCCGTCCAGCGCGACGAGCATCACGCCGAGCGCGACGGCCAGCAGCGACAGCCACGGATGGCCGCGCAGTCGGCGAATGCCCGGGGCGGCTGGGGCCGGCTTCTGGACGGAAGCCTCGGCAAGGGTGGGCTTGCTCACGGTGAGGGGTCTCCTGAACTCACGGTTCGATCGGATGAGCTCAGCTTATGGCACTAAGTGCCATGTGGCATTCGAGTGCCAAGTTAATTCGGAGTGACATATGGCATGTGATGCCGTCAGGGTGGGAGGCTCGGCGGCTGCACAGCGAGGTCGGCGAGCAGCTCCGCGGCCCGGCAGCGGCATACCCAGCTCCCGTGCGTCTGCCTCATCGATGGCGCCGACGCACAGGACTACGGCGGTCCGGTCATCGATGCGGGCCCTCGTGAAGCGTGGACGGCGCAGACGTCCGCCGCGAAGCTCTCGGCACACCACTCCTACCTGCGGAAACGCGGTTCTGAGGCGTGCCGTCCGAACAAGATCCCACGCATGCGAACCCCATCCCGGCGCCGTTCAGCGCCCTCAGCCGGGCCGAGCCCCGCCCCCTCCTGGCCGCTGCGCCTCGTACGCGAGCGGCGGTGGATCGGACCCTGGGTGGCCTTGAGCGGATGTCCCGGGGCGTCGGCTGGCTGCAACGAGGTCGGCCGCGATCGACCCCGCGGTCGGCTTTCATGCGCATGAGTCCGGCGGGACGCCATGGCCCCGACGTACGCGAGGGGCAGACGCAGGGCCCACACCAGCAGCGGGACGTCGAACTTGGCGTCGTGGGTGAGGACAAGCCTGGTGAGCGGCTCTTGGTGCCGTTTTCCAGGGCCTTCGACGGCGGGCACGGGGCCGGGTCTCCCACTGCGGCCAACCCGTTGGCCGCTCCACGATCGTCTCGATCAACGACCACTGAGCATGTGAGAGCACCTGACACTTGCGGCACGAAACTGCAGGCCAAGCACGGCAACGTGCCAGGTCGCCTATCTGCAGTGCCTGACGATACGGCGGATCGCCGACCTCTATCCCGGCGAGGCCAAGACCGGCGCCGGTCCACCCACCTCTGGGACAGCACGACGCAGAGCCCCGGAGCCACCGAGAACCTGGTGGCACAACATGCCGTGGCACCGCAGTACTGGAGCATCCAGCGCGGCACGACGGTCGCCTTCGCCAACCCCGCGGGCAACGCGACCACGCACGGCGCCGGCTTCGTCGGCATCCGCAGCGCTTTTGGGAAGTACCAACTGGCCTTGCCATGATGGCCTGTTGGGCGGGGCGAACTTCTACGACCACGGGCCCGAGCGGCCGGGGATCGTACGCATGGCGGGGCCGTACGGGCGGCGGGCTGCTGTCGGCTTGGGCCTTCAGCGACGAGTGGTGCAACCTTCGTCCC
This sequence comes from Streptomyces sp. NPDC001351, assembly GCF_042896045.1. NCBI lineage: Bacteria > Bacillati > Actinomycetota > Actinomycetes > Kitasatosporales > Streptomycetaceae > Streptomyces > Streptomyces sp. NPDC001351. Next base: position 101,192 of record NZ_JBIAWS010000011.1, read on the forward strand.
CGCCCCGTCGAAGGTGCGTGTCCTGGCCGAGTTCGACGGGAGCACCCGTGCCCAGGGTGTGGCAGGCAACTACCACCACCCCGGGCACGGGTCGGTCCATCCGGTCGCCTGGTGCCAGTCCTACGACGGAGGCCGCGCCTGGCTCACCCGGCAGCGGCAGGCTCCGGGGCGGGGGCGGTGGCCGGCGTGTGCGTGAGGTCGTAGGCGCTCTCCGCGTGCAGGTGGACGTCGACGCCCTCCCGCTCCGCCTCGGGGCGGACCCGCAGGCCCATCGTCTTGTCGAGCGCCTTGGCGATGAGCCAGGTGATGGCGAAGGAGTAGGCGAGTACGGCGAAGGCGCCGACGGCCTGCTTGCCGAGGAGGGAGAGACCGCCACCGTACAGGAGGCCGTCGACGCCGTTGGGGGCGTCCGACGTGGCGAGGACGCCGACCAGGAGGGTGCCGGTGACGCCTCCGACGAGGTGGATGCCGACGACGTCGAGGGAGTCGTCGTAGCCGAACTTGTACTTGAGGCCGACGGCGAGGGCGCACACTCCGCCGCCGATGGCGCCGAGGACGAGCGCGCCGACCGGGGAGACTGCGCCGCAGGACGGGGTGATCGCGACGAGTCCGGCGATCGCGCCGGACGCGGCGCCGAGGCTGGTGGGGTGGCCGTCGCGGAGTTTCTCGACGAGGAGCCAGCCGAGCATCGCGGAGCAGGTGGCGGTGAAGGTGTTCAGCACGACGACCGAGGCGGCGTTCGAGGACGTCAGGGCGGAGCCGCCGTTGAAGCCGAACCAGCCGAACCAGAGCAGGCCCGCGCCGAGCATCACCAGGGGGAGGTTGTGGGGCCGTTCCTGGGCGCCCTCCTTGCCCCAGCCGATGCGCTTGCCGAGGACGAGGATCACGGCGAGGGCGGCGGCGCCGGAGTTGATGTGGACGGCCGTGCCGCCGGCGAAGTCGATGGCGCCGAGCTTGTTGACTATCCAGCCGCCGGTGACGTTCTTGCCGTCGAAGGCGAACACCCAGTGCGCGACCGGCAGATAGACGAGGGTGACCCAGATGCCGGTGAAGGCCATCCAGGCGCCGAACTTGATGCGGTCCGAGATGGCGCCGCAGATCAGGGCGGCGGTGAGAGCCGCGAACAGGGCCTGGAAGGCGACGAAGACGGAGAGCGGGATGACGGCCTTCGGGTCGTCCTTCATGACGCCGCCGAGGCCGAAGTACTCGGTGACGTCCCCGAGGATGCCAGCGCCGCCGATCGAGTCGCCGAAGGAGGCCGAGTAGCCGTAGACGACCCAGATGCAGCCGACGAGGGCGACGGCCCCGAAGGTCATCATGATCATGTTGAGGACGCTCTTGGCGGCGACCATGCCGCCGTAGAAGAGCGCGAGTCCGGGCACCATCAGACAGACCAGTGCCGTGCTGGCGAGCATCCAAGCGGTACTTCCGGTGTCCATGCGCACACTCCACGGAGAGGTCCAGCTGCAGGAGACTTCGTTTCACCGCAGTAGACACAAGGTGCGTTACAGGACACGCTCTTGGCCGATTAAAGCCGGGTTTCAGTGCTGCGGGCTGTCCCCGAAGGCCGTCACCGTCAGGAAGCGGATCGGCAACTCCACCAGCCGCTCCGGGCCGTGCGGGGCCTCGCCGTCGAACTGGAGGGCGTCACCGGGGCGCAGGGTGTAGCGGGACTTGCCGTGCCCGTAGACCATCTCGCCCTCCAGCATGTAGAGGAGCTCGGTGCCGGCGTGCTGGAAGAGCGGGAAGACCTCGCTCTGTTCGGTGAGCGTGACCAGCAGGGCGTCCATCCGCTTGTGCGCGCCGCGCAGCGAGCCGAGCTGGGCGTACTCGTGGCCGACCTTGGTGCCGCGCCGGACGATCCGGGCGCCGTGCCCGGCGGGGACGAAGACGGCCTCGCGTTCGTCGTCCATGCCGCGAAACAGGGCGGTGACCGGGACGTCGAGACCGCGCGCGAGCCGGGAGAGGGTGGTGAGGCTGCACGCGGTCTGGGCGTTCTCGATCTTCGACAGCATGGCCTTGGAGATGCCGACCCGCTGTGCCATCTCGCCGACCGACAGCCCGGCCGCCTGCCGGTACTCGCGGGCCCGGACCGCGATGATGCGCTCCAGGGCCTTGTCGTCGAGGTCCGCCGCGGGTTCCGGTTGATCGGTCACCGCCGCATCCTACGCGGTGGGCTTCAGGCGGAAGCGGTCGTGGGGCTCGGCCCGGCCGGTGGCGAGATCGGCGGCCATCGCGCCGATGAGCGGGGTGAACTTGGCGCCCTGGCCGGAGCACGGGGAGACGATGACCAGCGGACCGTGCCGGTCGAGGACGAAGTCGTCGTTCGGGGCGGTGGTGTACAGACAGGTCGCCTCCGCGACCGGGTCGGGGTCGAGGCCGGGCAGCCGGTCGCGGACGAAGTCGCTCACGCGGGTGCGCGACGACGGGTCGACGACACCGTTGCGGGTACTGGCGGTGGTGGGGGTGCCCCGGTCGTGCTCGGCGACCTTCACCGCGGGCAGCGGGCCGCCGTCGCCGCCCGACGGCAGACCGTACGTCTGCAGGGTGTCGTCCTTGAAGACCAGCGTCGGCCACACGACCGAGGGGTCGCGCTGACGGAAGTGGAAGACCTGCTGCTGGGTCACCTTCAACAGCGGCAGCGGGACCGGCAGTCCGAGTTCGGGCAGCCAGGCTCCGGCGGTGATCACCACGGTGTCGGCGGTCAGTTCACGGCCGTCGTCCGTGCGCAGGAGCACCTTCTCCCCCACCTCGAAGCCGGTCACCCGCACCCCGATCCACGCGTCCGCCCCGTGCTCGATGGCCCTGCGCAGACACGCCGCGACCGTCTCGTCGGCGTCGATCACCCCGGCGCCCGGGTGGTGGAGGACCGGTCCGTCGAAGCGCACGTACGGCCAGCGCTCCGACGCCTCCTCGGCGGAAAGGACTTCGTGCGGCACACCGGCCTTCCCCAACACCTGGCCCAGGCCCTTCGGGTCACGTCCCGCCCCGAAGTCGAGCCCACCGGTCAGGCGCAGCAAGGGAGTCGAGCTGTCGCGCTCCAGCTCGCGCCACTCCTCGTATGCCTGCCCGGTCAGGTCCACGTAGAGCTTCTCGCCGTAGGCCCGTCGGAAGATCCGCGAGCTGCCGTGCGAACTCCCCCGCTTGTGGCCGATGTCGTACGCCTCGATCAGCGTGACCTCGTGGCCGCGGCGGGCCAGTTGCCAGGCGGTGGCCGCACCCATCAGACCGGCACCCACGACTGCGATCACAGGCCCTCCCCGGGGATCCAGTTCGTGCCCGCGAGCGGGACACGGGCCATGGCGGCGGACTCGATCGTCAGCGCCACCAGGTCCTCGGGCTCAAGATTCAGCAGGTGCCCCTTGCCGCAGGCGCGGGCGAGGGTCTGCGCCTCCATGGTCATCACCCGCAGGAAGTTGGCGAGCCGGCGACCGGCGTCGACGGGGTCGAGGCGGGCGGCGAGTTCCTCGTCCTGGGTGGAGATGCCGGCCGGGTCGCGGCCATCCTGGTAGTCGTCGAAGTAACCTGCGGCGGAGCCGAGTTCGCGGTACTCGGCGTCGTACTTCGGGTGGTTGTCCCCGAGCGCGATCAGTGCCGCCGTGCCAATGGCGACCGCGTCCGCGCCGAGCGCGAGGGCCTTGGCCATGTCGGCGCCGCCCCGGATGCCGCCGGAAACGATCAGCTGGACCTCGCGGTGCACGCCCAACTCCTGCAAGGCGCGCACGGCTTGGGGCAGCGCGGCGAGGGTGGGGATGCCGACGTGCTCGATGAAGACGTCCTGGGTGGCGGCCGTGCCGCCCTGCATACCGTCGACGACCACGACGTCCGCGCCCGCGTGCACGGCGAGCTTCACGTCGTAGTACGTCCGGGTCGCGCCGACCTTCACATAGATCGGCTTCTCCCAGTCGGTGATCTCGCGCAGCTCCAGGATCTTGATGGCGAGGTCGTCGGGGCCCGTCCAGTCGGGGTGGCGGCAGGCGCTGCGCTGGTCGACACCGACAGGCAATGTCCGCATCCCCGCGACCCGTTCGGTGATCTTCTGGCCAAGCAGCATGCCCCCGCCGCCGGGCTTGGCGCCCTGGCCGAGGACGACCTCGATGGCGTCGGCCGCCCGCAGGTCGTCGGGGTTCATGCCGTAGCGCGACGGCAGATACTGATAGACGAGGTGCTTGGAGTGGCCGCGTTCCTCAGGCGTCATACCGCCGTCACCGGTGGTCGTGGACGTGCCCACCTCGCTGGCCCCGCGCCCGAGGGCCTCCTTCGCCTGGGCGGACAGGGCACCGAAGCTCATGCCGGCGATGGTGACGGGGGTCGCGAGCCGCAGAGGGTTCTTGGCGTGCCGGGTACCGAGCACGACGTCTGTGTCACAGCGCTCGCGGTAACCCTCCAGCGGATACCGGGACATGGAGGCGCCGAGCAGCAACAGATCATCGAAGTGCGGAAGCCTCCGCTTCGCGCCCCAGCCACGGATGTCGTAGATGCCGGTCTCGGCGGCGCGCTGGATGGCATGAATGGTGGCGCGGTCGAAGGTCGCCGACTCACGCAGACCGTGGGATGCGGTGTCCATGGTTGTTCGAACTCCCTCAGAACGACTAGTACGACGCCGTGTTGTCGACCTTGAAGTGGTACAGCTCGCGGGCCGAACCGTAACGGCGGAAGTCCGCCGGGTCCTCGTCCCGCTCAGCCGCTTTCAGCAGTTCGGCGAGTTCCGCTAGGTGTTCTGGACGCATCTCCTTCTCCACGCAGTCGGCACCGAGAGACTTGACCGTGCCGCGGACGTAGAGGCGTGCCTCGTACAGGGAGTCCCCGAGCGCGTCTCCCGCGTCCCCACAGACCACCAGCCGCCCGGCCTGCCCCATGAAGGCGCTCATGTGGCCGACGTTGCCGCCGACGACGATGTCCACGCCCTTCATGGAGATGCCGCAGCGGGCGGAGGCGTCTCCGTCGATCACCAGGAGGCCGCCGTGGGCGGTGGCCCCGGCCGACTGGGACGCGTTGCCGCGCACGCGCACCGTGCCGGACATCATGTTCTCGGCGACTCCGGTGCCCGCGTTGCCGTGGACGGTCACCGTGGCGCGCTGGTTCATGCCGGCGCAGTAGTAGCCGACGTGCCCCTCGATGTCGACGGCGAGATCGTCCCGGATGCCGCAGGCCACAGCGTGCGCGCCGCGCGGGTTGAGGACACGCCAGGACGTGACCTCGGGGTCGTGCAGGGCCTGGTTGAGCTCCCGTACCGGGGTCTCGGCCAGGTCGATCAGCGTCGCCATACGTACACCTCTTCCGGCTCGGGTTCGAAGATGCGGGCGTTCTCGATGCCGGGGAGGACGTCCAGCGCCCGGTACTCGGAGGCCATCGCCACCCACGCGTCGGTCTCGGCGATCAGGGCCGGCTTGCAGGCGATGGCGTCGCGGACGACCGCGAAGGAGTCGCCGGTGGACACCAGCAGCGTGTAGAAACCGTCGAACCGCTCGCACAGCAGCCGCAGCGCCTTCTCCAGGTCGGCGCCCTGTGCCAACTGATGGGCGACGAAGCGGGCGCCGACCTCGGAGTCGTTCTCGCTGTCGAACTCAACGCCCTGGGCGCGCAGTTCACGGCGGATGGTGGCGTGGTTGGCGAAGGAGCCGTTGTGCACCAGGCACTGTCCGGGACCGACGGAGAAGGGGTGGGCGCCTTCGGGCGTCACGGCCGACTCGGTGGCCATGCGCGTGTGCCCGACCCCCTGCCAGCCGGTGACGGACGCGAGCCCGAAGGACTGCGCCAACTCCACCGGATTTCCAGTGCCCTTGAGCACAGCCATATCCATACCGGACCCGATGAGGGTGGCGTGCGGCAGCGCATCGGCCACCGTGGCGAGCACGTCCGTGTCCGCGTGCACGACCGTCGTCGCGTCGGCCTGGACGGCGACAGCACCCGGCAGCGCGGCCTCCGCCTCGGCGGGGGTGACCCCGAGCAGGGAGACGACCTCGCGTCCCGGCGGAGACAACCGCGGGTCGCCGTAGACCGCGACACCCGCCGAGTCGGGGCCACGCTCGACGACCTGACCCAGCATGGCGGCCAGCAGCTCGCCCAGCCGGGGTTCGAGTGAGGGCTCCCGAAGATGGAGCCCCACGATTCCGCACATCTCAAGTCCCTTCGGAATGCGGCCGGAAGACGGAGGCGGTCAGAAGGCGGTCAGATAACGGTCGAGCTCCCAGGGGCCGACCGTGGCGTGCCAGTCGAAGAACTCCTCGCGCTTGAGGTCGGCGAAGTACCGGCTCACCCCGGTCCCGGCCGCGTCCAGGGCGCCGCTGATCACCTCGTCGGCCTGGAGAGCCTCGACGGCGTGCAGCAGGGTGGGCGGGAGTTCAGGGCCCTTGCCCGCCGCGCCCGGTTCGCCCGGGTCGAGGCCGCGCTCGATGCCGTCGAGACCGGCGGCGAGGGCGGCGGCAGCGGCGAGGTAAGGGTTGGCGGCGCCGTCTCCGCCGCGCAGCTCGATGCGGTTGCCGTCGGGGACGCGGACGAAGTGGGTGCGGTCGTTGCCGCCGTAACTCGCAACGCGTGGCGACCAGGTGGCGCCAGAGCGGGTGGAGACCGCGCCGGTGCGCTTGTAGGAGTTGACCGTCGGTGCGATGACGGCCTGCAGCGCCCGCGCGTGCTCGACGATGCCCGCGACGAAGGAGTAGGCGAGCGGGGACAGGCCGAGTCCGCGCTCGTCGGTGGTGGCGGGGAACGTGGGTTCCTCGCCCCGCCACAGCGACATGTGCAGGTGCATGCCCGTGCCGGTGCGGTCGGTGAACGGCTTCGGCATGAACGTGGCGGTCATGCCCCGCTGTTCGGCCAGCACCGACACCAGATACCGCATGGTGATGACCCGATCGGCCGTGGTGAGGGCGTCGGCGTGTTTGAAGTTCTGCTCGAACTGGCCGTTGCCGTCCTCGTGGTCATTGGCGTAGTTGCCCCAGCCGAGGGAGTTCATGGCGCTGGAGACGGAGGTGAGGTGGTCGTACATACGGGTCAGCCCGCGGGCGTCGTAACAGGGTTGGGCGGCGGTGTCCTTGGCGTCGGCGACACTGAGTACGCCGTGCTCGTCCCGGTTGACGAGGAAGTACTCGACCTCGGCACCGACGGACATCGACAGTCCCTGCTCCGCGGCCCGCTCCAGCAGCCTGCGCAGGATGACGCGCGGGGCGTAGGGCCAGGGTTCGCCCTCCACGTACGGGTCGCAGTGGACGAGGGCGAGGCCGGGCTTGACGAAGGGGACGGGCGTGTACGAGCGGGCGTCGGGCCGAGCGATGACGTCGGGGTCGCTGGGCTGCTGGCCGAGCGCGCCGGCCGCGTACCCGGCGAACCCGACGCCCTCGTCGCGGAGTTCCTCGACGGCCTGGGCCGGGACGAGCTTGGCGCACGGCTTGCCGGTCAGGTCGACGAAGACCGCTAGAACGAACTCGGTGTTGTCGGCATGAACCAGCTCCGCGAGATCGGGATCGGTCCGCACGGGTTCCTCCCTGCCCAGTAGAAGATGTTTCCTGTAGTGAACCGCTGTTGCATACGAGTAGACGGTGTCGGTATTACAGGACGATTTCCGCTGGGCAAGGTCTCCGTTAGCCGACACACTCGGCCGCAGCGCACGGGCCAACCGCGTACCGGGTGCGGGAGCGGCCTGCTGGTGATGACGTGGCGCAGCAGTTCGGGACTCCAGCCGCTCTCCAGCATCACGGTCACCACCCGCCCCTGGTCAGTCAGCGCCTTGCCGTCAGCAGGAACTCGGGGCGGCTGTTTGCGATGTCGAGCAGCAGGCGGATCCCGGGATGCAGCTCGTCGGCAGCCGGTGCGAGCGGCGGGTCAGCCGACGTCGGCTCATCTACTGGTGGAAAACCCGGCTCCGGATGCGACCTGCACGACTACACATCCGGCTGGTTGGTGATGACGTACACGACCCCGCCGAGGGTGCCGTCGTCTTGGCGGGTGCGTACTCGCACCACAAAGCCGTGGTGTTCAAGCTCTTTGAGGCCGCTCTTGACCGCCCCCTCGCCGTCGCGGCTGTGGCGTGCCAGGTCGGCGACGGTGATGCGCCAGCCGTCGCGGTGCGTGCTGATCAGCCCGAACAGTCCAGCAACCTGCCGGCCGGACGCAGCGCTACCGCGGGGGGCACCGCACAGGGCGAGGCAGGAATCGCCACCAGCAGCGCCGGCACCGACGACGAGGCTGTCCTCGTTCCGTTCGCGCAGCAGCCCAGGATGGCTCACCGCCCTCACCGCGACGTACTACATAGAGCGCCACCGCCGCCTTCCAGCACCGGACGCGCCAGGACGCACCACTGGAGGGCTCGCTTCCGCTGCAAGTTTAGGAGCGGTTCGGTGTTTTCGCTGGTCAGCAGTCCTCTTCAGGCGTCGTCGGCTCATCCGCCCAGGTAGCGCAGCACCGCCGGCACCCGCCGGTTCGCGTCCGGCGAGACCGCGAGGCTCAGCACGACCCACGGACGAGCCGCCCCCGTACAGGCTCCCGCATGAGCCCAATGTCCCGTCCGCCCGCCGGCTAGGCGACGGACGGCGTCCCGTGCACGTGGAACGACTCGATGGTCTTCAGGCCCCAGGCCTGCCCCTTCTTGCGCTCGCCCTCGGTCCAGGTGATCAGCGGCCAGTCGGGCGCGAGGACGAGGCGGGTGAGAAGGCACAACTCGATGCGGTTGCCGCCCGGCTCGTAGACATTCAGGAAGTCTTCGGCCGGGTGAGGTTCACCAGGCCCATGGCCCGGTCGATTGTGATCTCGATGACCACGCGCTCCGGATCCGGAGCCGGAGTCCGCCCGTAACGGTCGGCGTAGCGGGTCACGGCGTCGTCCACCGCTTCCGCGTCTGTCAGCACTTCGGCCGTGCCTTCCAAGGTGGCCCAGCGGCCACCGTCGACCTGGCAGACGGCCACGCGGGCTTCGCCGGGGCGGGACGCCTGGATGTTGGCGACCTTCTTACTTGATTTGCGTGTGATAACCCGGGCGACTCCGTTGTTCGCGTCGAGCGTCACGCCCACGGGCACTACATGTGGACTTCCGTCGGGGCGAAGCGTGGTCAGCGTGCACAAGTGGTACTCGCTCCAGAACGCTGAGTGTTCAGGGGTCTGGCTGAATATCTCGCTAGGCATACCCAGGAGCGTAACGCGGAGTGATGTACAGATTCGCGCAGAAGTGACCCCTTACACACACCTACCTGAGCCTGAGGTGGCGTCATATTGCACCGATAGATGCTCAATATACAGATTGAGATCCCTCTAGGTATCTCAAAAAGATAACGGAAGTGCTCGTCGTGAGGCGCGGCGGTGGTCAATATGAACGCAAGTGAATCAGCAGCTCACGGCCATGATCAAAAGATGAAATTGTCGGTTTGTGGGGTTTTGTTGAGGGTGGCCACCTCCCGTCGTCGGCCATCTGGGATGTAGCAATCCGGCCTTGATCTCATCTGAACTTCACGTAGGGTCCGAGATTGTTCTTGCGAGGGCTTCCTATCGGTGGCTTAGCTGTTCGCGTTAGCGATCCAGTGAGTCCGCAGAAGCCCTCGCGTGTTCCTCGCGGCTCGATCTCTGAGGCAGGCGTGCGTCCTTCGGCGCTGGTCTCGGCGCCGACGCCACCCCCATATGCGGTCCGAGGGCCAGAACATCGTTGACCCGTGGTGGCTGGCGCCTGGCCCCGAGCAAGGGCCCCGATCGGCCGGTACGAAGGGATTGCTCAAATGTCTGCGGAAGAGAGTCGTCGCTCTTCGCAACCTACGGTGCCTGCCCGGGAGAGGGTGGCACGCCGGAGGCTCGGGCGCTGGCGGATGGCTGAGAGGCGGACCGTGGAGCGCGACCTCCACCGTCGGCTGCGGCAGGAACTGCGCACGCTCGGCATCCACCCACCTCTGGACGTGGAGGAACTGGTCAAGGCGCTCAGCGAGAGGCGCGGGCGCCCGATCGTCCTGCGACCTTTCCCGCTGGGGAAGCCGGGGCCCTCCGGGTTGTGGATCGATACGCCGCAGATGGACGTCATCCTCTACCAGCAGGAGACGACCCGGCTCCACCAGCGACAGATCATCCTCCACGAGATCCTCCACATCCTTGTCGCCGAGTGGGAGGAGGACCAGGCCAAGGCGCCGGAGGAGTCACCCGACGACTTCGTTGAGGGCTGGGCGTCCCTCATCCCAGTGCTCGACCCCAAGCTGATCCGACGGGTCGCCCGCCGCTGCTCGTACGAAGACCGGGAGGAGTGCTCGGTCGAACTCGCGGCCACGATTATCCTGGAGTGGTCATCGGTGCTCGATGAACTTCCCCCGCTGTCGGAAGACCCGGCGGTACGTCGGGTCCAGTCCGCTCTGGGCGACCGGCGAGGGTGGCTGTAGTCCGTGAGCGAGACCCTCCTGCTGATCATCGCGGCCGCGGTCATCTGGCGGCTCTATCTGTGGTCGCGCGCCCCGCACGACGCTCCGACCCGGTCGGTCGCCTTGTCGCTGCTGTGCGCGGGTCTGTCCTATCCCGTGGCCATGCCCGGGGGAGCAACCGGCATCGACACCGTGGCCGGGCACGGCGCGGCAAAGCTGGCGCAGAACGTCCTGCTGCTGGGGACGGTCTACTTCCTGATGTGCTTCTACCTGTACTCGGCCGACGGGCAGGCAGCACGCCGTCGCGCCCGGTGGGAGGCCCTGGTCGTGTCGGTGGTCGCGACGGCGATCATGCTGGCGGCGGTGAGCGTGCCGCACGAGGCCCTCGCTGGCTCGTTCAGCACGGCGGACATGACGATCCCGCAGGTCGCCTTCTTCTACGCCGGCGCCGGCCTGTATCTGATGTACGCCCTCGGTGCTGCCGGACGGTGGTCCGCCCGCTATGCCCGCATGTCAGGTCGCCCCCACGCGACGGGGCTGTGGATGACCGCGATCGGCCTCGGCGCGATGGCGGTGGCCTGCGCCGTCCGTGCGGTCTTCGTCGCCGTGCGATGGACCGGCGGCGCCGTTCCGGACCGGCTCATGAACAGTGTTGCGGCCGGGCTGGTGGTGTCGAGTCTGCTCTTCGTCACAGGCGTCACCTATTCGGGGGTCCGTGCCAGGATCACGGCGATGCGCCTGTGGTTGCGCCGACGGCGGGATCACCGTCGGCTGACGCCGCTGTGGCAACTGCTGATCGAGGTCTACCCGGGGAACGAACTGCGTCCGGCCTCCAGCGGGCTGTGGGACCGGTGGCGGGCGCATGGCGTGCACCGCCGTTACCACCGGCGGATAGTGGAATGCCGGGACGGCCTGGTCGACATCAGCCCGTATCTGGTGGACGAGGACGATGACGCCGACCTGCTCCGCCTGGAGCCGGCGGAACTGGCGAGCCGGCTGCGGCGTGCCGCAGTCACGATCCGGCAGGGCTCTCCTGCCCCGGGACAGGCAGTGCCGCTCGCGGTGCCGAAGGAGGACGACCGGGACGCGGACGTACGACAGCTGATCGCGGTGTCGGAAGCGCTCCGGCTGACCGCATGACTGTGGAAGAACGAGGGAGAAGTAACGAGATGCTGATCACCGCCAGCCGGGTCCTGACCGGCTCCGGGACATACCTGGAGGACGGCGCGGTCCTCGTCGAGGGCGACACGATCGCCGCAGTCGGACCGCGCGCACAACTCGTTGACCGTGTCGGCGCGGACGTGAAGCACCTGGCGTTTCCCAACGCGACGGTCGTGCCCGGACTGATCGACGCCCACGTGCATCTCGTATTTGACGGCGGCAGTGACCCAGTGGCCACCCTCGCCGAGTCGAGCGACGAGACACTGCTGGAGGACATGCGCCGACGCGCGGAGCAGCTCCTGCGCAGCGGGGTCACGACGGTCCGGGACCTGGGAGACCGAAATGGCCTGGCGCTTCGCCTGGCCGAGGAGGTCTGCAAGGGAGGCACGTCCGGCCCCCGCATCGTGTCTGCGGGTACACCGGCCACCCCTCCAGGAGGGCACTGCCACTTCCTGGGAGGCGAGGTCTCCGGCGTGGACCAGGTCCGAGATCTCGTACGACGCAACCTGGCGGCAGGCGCTGGCGTGATCAAGGCCATGGTGACCGGAGGCGGTCTGACCAAGGACGGGCCGAAGAGCTGGGAGAGCCAGTTCACCCCGGAAGAGCTGCGGGCCTTGGTGGACGAGGCCCACAAGGTCGGTGTGCCGGTGGCCGCGCACGCGCACGGTGCGGACGGCATCGCCGCGGCCGTGGAAGCGGGTGTGGACACGATCGAGCACTGCACGTGGATGACGGGCGACGGCTTCGACCTCCGGCAGGACGTCCTGAAGAGAATCGTCGACGACGGCATCGCAGTCTGCCCGGCTGTGAGCCCTCACTGGCAGATGCTCCCTCGCTTCTTTGGCGAGGAGCGGGCGGCGGCCATGTTCGATCTGGTCCGGCAGATGGCGGAAGCCGGCGCCAGGCTCATCGCCGGAACCGACGCGGGTGTCCAACGCGCGGGGTTCGACGGGCTGGTGCCGGCCCTGTCGTTCTACGCGCACCTGGGCCTGCCGAGCAGCAAGATCATTGACATGGCGACTGCTGACGCGGCCGACGCGCTGGGCCTGGGTGAGACGACAGGCCGGATCGCCCCGGGATTCCGAGCAGACCTGTTGGTGATCGAAGGGGATCCGCTCGAAAACCTCGACGCGCTACGAGCGATTCGCGCCGTTGTCGCTGGCGGCCAGCACCACGAACCGTAGAGAACCGACCCAGCGCAGTTGACCCGCATGCTGTCCGAAGCCTTCGCTCTCGGGCTTCGGACAGGCGCTACTCGTCTGCGTCGGGCTCTCGTTCTTCCAACTCCGTGACCAGGTTGTTGACGAACTCCATGACGTTCGTCGGCAGACCCTGAGAGCCCATCCCGCGCCCCTTCACTCGGCCCACGGTCCCCTTCCTCGATGCGGACAGGAGCTGGAGGCCCTCGTAGACCTGGCGGGCCACGGCGTCATCCGGCTGGAAGTACATCGGCGATACACCGAGGAATTCAGCCAGGCCCTCAAGGACGACAGGCGATGCGGTCTCAACGGCGCCGGTACGCAGATCCAGAACTCCTGCCGCGGAGATGACCCGTGCCCCGGCGTGCGTGTTGACCGCGTCGGCGATCTCCTCGTCCGTCGGCGGGCCCTGGTCTCCGGGATACGAGCGCTCCAGGAGCAGGGTGATCCTCTCCGCCAACGTGCCGGGAGGGCCCATGGAGGCAGGAGCAGTCCCGGTGGCCTCCGATTCGGCCTCGGCCTGACCACCCTGTGCCTTGGCGATCGACCGGTCCTCGGCTCGCCGCAACTCCTCCTCCCTCACTCCGTAGGCCTGGGCCAGGGCCGGGACGTACTTGTCCTTGAGCCGCCGTTCACCACGTTCGGCTCCTGCAACGGGGCCCGCGCTTTTGGTCCCGATCAACTTGGCTGTCTCGTACTGGTAGTAGCCGGCGTCACAGCGCAGATCGGTCAGGTCCGGGAGTCCCGTGCGAGGGAAGAGATCGTCCAGATTCCGCTTGAGCGCCTTCGCCAGGGCGGGCAGCTTCTCCGGGTCGGGAGTCGCCAACCCGGTCTCCCAGCCGGCGACTGTCGAGTCCGCGACGCCGACTGCCGTCGCCACGTCGGCCTGAGCGACCTCGGCAGCGCGCCGCACGGCACGTACACGACCTCTGTCGAAGTAGCGGGCGGGCATCGGACCTCGTTTTTCTGCAAACCGAAGGAACCTCGGTGCGTTGACTTTTTATGTGAGTGGAGATAGCTTCAGCTTAGCGAAAAGCGGGGAGCGTCGCACGCTCGTCCGGTCTTCGTTTCCGATCTCCAGCGGCGCTGATGCCGAGGAGGTCGACCCGGAAGGGTTCCACGCGTCGTGTGCGCACGGGGCGCTTCCAAGACGTAATCGGCGCCGGAGAGGTCGCATTCCTCGAACGCCAGGCGGTCTGTGTTCCGGCTATTCCGCGGGGGCGCTGAGATCACATCACGGCTGCTCCGTGTCCGTGCGCGGAACTTGCGGAGTGGCTGGCACGTGAGGAGTTTCGTATGCCCCTGCTTCAAACGACGGCCTGCTGTATGGCCGTTAGGGCCAGGCGTGCGATTGATGCAGCGGCTCTGGCCCGCATTGACGTGCCGTTAGCGGCACCTGAGCGGGAATTCATGAGCCGCACGTCGGCTGGGAATTAGTTCGCCTGCGCAGGGGTGCTCGGGGCTGACGAGCCATGGGCCCGGAAGCATAGTTCAGTGACGCTGCCGTCAGCGCTGCCGCCAAGCACCTGCACCTCAACACCATGCAACGCCTTCGTAGCCGCTGGGCGGAACGCTGCCGGCGAGAGGCGGAGACGCATCGCCTCAGCGATGTATGTCGAGTTGGCGTCGGATCGGCTCATACCCTGCAATCCGTTGGAGTGTTTGCAGCGGTGTGCATATGTTGCTGGTCCGTCGGCGAAACCGCCGAACCGGAGCCCACTCAAGGGAGGAAATGAGAGCCACGCTAGACGTCAAGTCCGTGATTTTCAGCGGGAGATGAGACCGGCGCCCAGAAGTTAGCAGCTTCCGGGCGCCAGGACCGCCACCCCTGAGGGCGCGGATTCATAACCGGGGCGGGTCGGCTGACCTTTTCGACGAGAACGGCCAACCCACCCCACCTACGAGTAAGGAATTGTGGCATGCCCGAGTCCTGGGCCGGAAGGGCGCTCGACGTCCAGCCCGCCAAGACCGTCGACCCCACTGCCGGTACCCGCCAACACCGTCTGGCCGTTCTCCTCGCGGACATGGTGCCCGGCGCGCATACCGTCCGCGTCTCGCAGCATCAGCCCTGCCAGACCTGGCCTAGCCCCTACACCCGCGCGTACGACGAGCAGGGGAACCTCATACCCCTCAACCGGGCCCAGCGCGTGACCGCACGCTGGGTGATCCGTGCCTACCCTGAGGCGGACTGGGACGAGGCGCACGACCTCGACCTGACCACGGGGACCCTGCGACCTGCGGTCGAGGCACGTCCCGCCAGGGGCGGAGGCCGCTGACCGTGGCACGAATCCGCACGATCAAGCCGGAGGCCTTCGCCTCGGAGTCCCTCGCCGAGGTCTCCATCGCTGCCGAGCGAACCTTCTTCGGCCTCCTCACCCAGGCCGACGACCACGGTCGTTTCCGCGACCAACCCGCTGTTCTCGCCGGGCTGCTGTGGTCCCTGCGCCCGGAGCACGGCCCCGTGGAGGTCGAGGACGACCTGACCCAACTCGCCGCCGCCCACCTGATCTGCCGGTACGAGGGCGACGACGGCAAGCGGTACCTGCACATCGTCACCTGGCGCCAGCACCAGAGGGTCAACCGACCGAGCGGCGTCCGCTTCCCCGCCTGCCCGACCCACGAGGTCGAGCAGCGCGATGAGGACGCGCCGCAGACTCACGGAGCAGTCACTGAGGCCTCAGTGAAGGCTCACGGAGCGCTCAGCGAGCCCTCGCGCAGTCCGCATGAGACCTCCGTGAACCGTGAAAAGCCAGGCCAAGGCGCCTTCAGTGAGCCCTCACGGAGCCCTCACGGAGGACTCAGTGAGCCCTCGCCGAGCCCTCACGGTCCGGATCTAGGACCTAGGAACTTGGATCTAGGAACTACTTCTCCTTCGGGGAGCGCAGGCGCCCCCGCACCGGAGACCGTCTCAACTCAGCAGCTCATTGCCGAGTACGCGGCTGCCTGCACCCACCGCCCGCCCAGCGGCGTACTCGGTCACCTCGGACGGGAGACCGCCAAACTCCTCGCGGAGGGCATCGCCCCCGACCACATCCGGGCCGGACTTGCCCGTCACCGGGCGAAGGGACTGCACCCGAGCACCCTGCCGAGCCTGGTCCACGAGGCCATGAACGCCATCCCCGCCGGTTTGGTGCGGACGGAATCCCGGCCTAACGTGCCCGGTCACCGGGCCTGGGCCAACCCCACCGACCCTGCCGCCGCCTACGCCGAGGAGCTGTGATGCGCGACCGCGACGCCCAGCCCATCGGCGGCATCGCCCGCCGCCTGGCGGGCATCCTCACCGCCCGGGGCATCGACCCAGCCGTCCAACTCACCGACCCCTTCGAGCCGATCCCCGCCCTTCAGGCGGCACAGGCGCGCATCCCGGCCCGCTACCAGGCCGCCGTCGCCGACCACCCGGCGGTCGCCGCCTGGGTCCGCGCGATCGCCGAGGCCGGCCGCCCCGGACCCGAGGGGGCTCCAGGCATCGCGCAGGGCCGCTCGCTGTTGATCGTCGGCACCACGGGCACCGGCAAGACGCACCAGGCGTACGGTGCGATCCGCTCGCTGCTCATCGCCGGAGTCCGGCTGCGCTGGAAGGCGACCACGGCCGCCGACCTTTACGCCGAACTGCGACCCCGCCCCGGCCACGACGGCGAGCGGGAGCTGATGGACCTCGCCCGCTGCCCGCTGCTGATCATCGACGACCTCGGCGCGGCCAAGAACAGCGAGTGGACCGAGGAGATCACGATGCGGCTGGTCAACCGCCGCTACAACGAGATGCTCCCGACGCTCATCACCACCAACCTCGGCATGGCCGACCTGCGTCAGCACATCGGCGACCGGGTCGCCTCCCGGCTGACCGAGATGAGCGACAAGGTCATCCTCGACGGCCCCGACCGCAGACGAGCCCTCGCAGCCCAGCGGCGCCGCATCCCCGCCGCCTGATCCCCGCCGCGACCGGCTGCCACCGCTTCCGCCTCCTTCACGCACCGCCCCCTGGGACGCGCCTGCCCAAAACGCGCCCGGGGCGACCGGAGACCCCCACATGCACAGCACCGAGAACCAGACCCCGCGCACCCTCGGCGACCTCACCTGGCACGACAGTGCCGCCTGCCGCTCGACGACCCACCACCAGGTCGACCCGGACATCTTCTTCCCCGAGCCGGACGAGATGGACCGCATCCGCGCCGCCAAGGCCCTGTGCACGCAGTGCCCCGTCCGCGCCACCTGCCTGGACGCCGCCCTCGAAAACGGTGACCGCGACGGCATCCGGGGCGGCATGACCGAAGAGGAACGCGACCCCCTGCACCGCAACCTCCACCGCCGCTTCGACTACGCCCGCGTGAACGAGGTGCTCGCTGGCCGCGACATCCACCTCACCCAGGCCGAGCGCGACGCCGTCGTCATAGCCGCCTATCACGCCGAGGTGCCGGCCGAGCGACTCGCCTGGCTGCTCAAGGTCACCGAGGAGCACGCCGAGAAGCTCTACCGACGCACCCGCCGGAAGATCCGCAACCGCGCCGTCGACCAGAAGAAGAAGGCCAACAAGGGGAAGAAGAAGCCCAAGGCCAGCTCCGCCAAGGAGCTCAAGACACCCGCAGCCGAGACCCCCGCGCGCGGCGACCTCGGGACTGCCGCGTGAGCCACAGTGCACCAACACCGGCCCAGATCACCGGATGGGACCGAGCCGCGATCGTCGCGCTTGGCGGCGCGGGGTGCGCGCTCTCGTACGACGCCCTGCAGCAGATGGCCACCGCCATACACGTCCGCGGACCCCTCACGTTCCTCTTCCCCCTGGTGATCGACGGCTTCATCGCCTACGGAGTACGCGCCCTCCTGGTCCTGCGCACCGCCTCCTTCGCAGCCCGTCTGTACGTGTGGACGCTCTTCGGCACCGCGACGGCCGCCAGCATCTGGGCCAACGCCCTGCACGCCGTACGCCTCAACCAGCAGCACCCCGGAGGCGGCGGACTGCGGCTCGGCGACGTCACCGTCGGCGCCCTGTCCACCCTCGCCCCGCTCGCCCTGGCCGGAGCCGTCCACCTGTACATCCTCATCGCCCGCCGGGTCACAGAGGCCGGTCACCACGGACACCCGGACACCTTCACCGTCCGCACTGACCGGATCGCCGCTGACCGGCCGGAGACCGCGCTCGCGGCGGACGGTCACCGGCCGGTTCCGGCCGCCTCTGGCCACTCGGCCACGCTCGTCCGGTCGGAGAACGGCCGTCCGGCGGTCACCTCCGGTCCGAACGTGCCGCGAACGGCTGACCGGGAGGAGCCGTCCGGACACCCGGCGAGGGCTCCGGAGGCGGAGCTGGCGAACGGCGGAGAGGCCGATGACCTGGGCAGACAGTCGGTCAGTAGACCTGCCCCGGTCACCCGCCTGCGGCTTGCCGCCCCCTCGGTCACCGAGCCGGAGATCGGCCCGGACACCGCCTCGGAGAGCTCGGACAACGGCGGCTCGGACACCGCAGAGGCGGCGGACACCCTCCTGCCGATCGCCCGCCAGGCGGTCGCCGACGCGGGCAAGGTCACCCGCGGGGTTGTCGCCGATGCCATCCGCGGACAGGGCAAAACGCTGGCCAATGACCGGCTGACCGCCCTGATGCAACAACTCCGCGCCGAGACCGGCCAAAAGTCGGCCACCAAGACCGGCTGACCGACCTGCCCGGACAAGCGGGCGGCCAACGGCCACAGCCGGGCCGCCCGCCCACACCCCACCAGCCCCCCTCCACGCACCGGAGACACCACGATGCGCACCACCCCGGCCACCCCCGCCGAAGCCGACGCCTGGATCACCGTGCTCCTGCGATACGGCCACCTGCACCGCGCCGAACCCGGCCCGGACGGCACCTGGACCGTCCAACGAACGCCCGTCAGCACGCCCCGCACCCTGCACCATCCGGTCCTCGCGCTCGACTTCGTCACCGAGGTCCTCCGCGACATGCGCCGTACGAAGGCCCAGACGCCCCGATGACTCGCTCCGCATCGCCCGAAACAACCTCTGACCTGCAGCAAGGTGACTGCCCGGCACGAAGCCGAGCAAGCTGTACCTTCCGAAACTCCTCCGCGGCCACGGGCCGCGGAGGAGTTTCGGAAGGGCTTACCCCCGCCCCGGGAGCGACGGGGGAGGCCCGGCACCAGGGGGTGCCGGACTCGGAGGCTGCGGCCGAGGGCGGATCGCAGCCAGGAGGGGAACCGACCCCGCCCGCCGCACCGCGTACGCGCCCTCGCCTGCGCCAGCGTGTGCACCGTGACCAAGTCCGCAGCGTCCGTCTGACCTCCGACGAACTCGCGCTGGTGAAGCGCGCGGCCGAAGCTGTCGGTCTGAAGACCGCCGGGTTCCTCGCTGACGCGGCGATCGCGGTCGCCCAGGCTCAAGGAGGTCCCCAGCCTTGGCTGTTGGACCAGCGCGGCCGGGTCGAAGAGCTGATGGCCGCCAGCGCCCAGCTCGCCCGTGTCGGCGGCAACCTCAACCAGGTGGCACGCATCCTCAACTCCGGAGGTCAAGTGGAGTACGTGGACGCCGCGGTCGCCCGTGTCCTGCGGGCCGCGGACCGGGTCGAGACCGCCGCGACCGAGATCGCGCGGCGCTGACGGTGGTCCCCGACATCTCCACCGGCAGCCGCACGTACGGGCTCCTCAACTACCTCTACGGCCCCGGCCGCCGTGAAGAACACACCGATCCGCACCTCGTCGCAGCCTGGATGCCCGAACTCGCCCCCGACCCCGGGCGCGACCCGTCCGCCACGCTCAAGCAACTCACCGACCGACTCGACCTCCCCGTCCTCGCCCTCCCGAAGGACCGGCGCCCGGTCCGGCACGTCTGGCACTGCCCCGTCCGCACCGCCCCCGGCGACCGCCACCTCACCGACGCCGAATGGGCCGAGGTCGCCCGCCGCATCGTCCACGCCACCGGAATCGCCGAATACGGCGACGACAACGCCTGCCGGTGGATCGCCGTACGCCATGCCGATGACCACATTCACCTCGTCGCCACCCTCAAGCGCGAAGACGGACGCAGCCCCCGCCGTCACGAGGACGGCATCCGCGCCCAGGCCGAATGCCGCAAGATCGAGAAGGAGTTCGGCCTGCAGATCCTCAACGGCGGCGACCGCACCGCCGCCCAGCGCCCCACCAGCGCCGAACGCTCCAAAGCCGAACGAACCGGCCGTACCGAGACACCCCGCGAGACCCTGCGGGAGAGCGTCCGCCACGCCCTGGCCGGAGCAGCCAGCGAGGAGGAGTTCTTCCGCCGCCTCGCCGAGGCCGGCCTGCGGGTCGAACAGCGCATCGCCCCGTCCGGCGACACCCTCGGATACAAGGTCGCCCTCCCCGGGGACCGCAACCGCGACGGTGAACCGGTCTGGTTCTCCGGCTCGAAACTCGCCCCGGACCTCTCCCTGCCCAGGATCCGCCAGCGCCTCGACTCCGGACTACCCGACGACGAACCCCTTACCGGCCATGCCGGTGAACGAGCACCTGGCCCGGCACGCGCCCGACGCCAGGCAGCCCCGGTCGCCGAACGGGCGGCAGTGATCCTCTACGGGAACGACGACGAGGACTCCGCCGCCCAACTGGCCGGCGTCGGCGAACTCCTCGACGCACTCGCCCAGACCGCCCCGGTCTCAACCCGCAAGGAACTCGCCGAGGCCGCTCGGGCCTTCGAACGCGCCACCCGCTCCCACATCCGCGCCGAGCACGCCGACAACCGAGCCATCCGCTCCGCCGCCCGCGGCATCATGCGCGCCGGCAACGCCCTCGGCAAAGGCGAAGACGGCGGCACCACCGCGATGCTCCTGGCCACGATGGTCCTCATCACGATCGCCGCCGTGCGCTGGCACTCCGCCCGCGGCCACGCTCAGCAAGCAGTCGCCGCCCAACGCGCCGCACAACACCTGCGCAATGCCTACCGATCAGCCGCCGCATCCCCCATGAACGCGATGCGCGAGCACGGCCGTCGTCTCCCCGAACCCGTACGAGAGCGGTACGCCGGCACCCTCGAAACCGCCCTGCCCGAGCAGGCCGAGTCCGTCCGCCGCGAACCCGGCTGGGACGCCCTCGCCGCCACCCTGGACCAGGCCGAGCGCGCCGGACACGACCCCGATGCCCTGCTCCAGCAAGCCATCGAATGGCGCGAACTGGACACCGCGGACAGCGTCACCGACGTCCTCGTCTGGCGACTGCGACGCATCGGCAACCTCCCCGCCACCATGGACCTGCCCCGTGCCCGTAGGAACGGGAGGGCAGCGCAATCACACTCCCACCCGACCCCGCCACAGGCGCCCGAGACGACCGCTGAGACCCGCCATGTCGCCCCTCGCTCCCGAGGACCGAGGCGCTGAGCAGCACAAAAAGATGGATACCGACCGCCAGGGCCTGTTAGGGCTGGTTGATTATGGAGAAGGAGACAATGCAGATCCTCACCGAAGGCCTCCCCCCTCAGAGAACCGTCGCGCCGGAGACGGCCCTCGGCGACGACCCTCTGCTGCGGCTCCAGCAGGAGATGCAGCTCGGCGACGGCGACATCGGTCTCCGTGCCACCACCCACCCCGAGGAAATCGTCATCACCGGGATCCTCGTGATGTGCCGGCAGTGCGGCGCCCGGCGCGACTGGATGGTGATCTGCGACCGCAACGAGATCAGCATCCGCTGCCGCTGCGCACACCAGTGGGTCGAGCGCGAACTGACCGGTGCGGACTACGAGGCGATGATCGACGTCGGAGGCCAGGACTACCCGAGCCTGGAGGCTGCGGCCCAGGCAGCGGGCTACAACGGCACGCTCTCCGGCGTCTATCTGACCGAGCCCAGGCCCGAATAGGGCCTGCGACCAAGCGCCGTAGACGCTGCCTGGTGACGCATGCGCTCGGACTCATAAGGTGACCTGAGAGCCGCAGGTCTCGCCTCTGATCGCACCTCAGGTAAGCCCGGCCGTAAGCAGATGAGGCGATGGATGCTGGACTAACCGCGCTGCTAGGCGCGGCCGTAGGATCAGACGCCACTCTCGGCTCCGCGATGGTTACCGGGCGCGCGGCGGCCCGCTTGCAGTTCGGCCAGTGGCGTCGGGAGCACGGCTGAGACGCCTACGCGAACCAACTGGGCGCGCTGCACGACCGTGATGTCGCCGTAGAGCGGGATTCAACGCCGAGTGGGTACCGCGTGTCGCACTGACGGGAGGCCCCGCCGACAGTCATGGGCCGGCCGACGTCCGGAGGGGAGGCGCGGTGGACGTGTCCGTGGGGACCCGCCTCTCGCGGGATGTGACCAGCATCACACGATCGACGGTCAGATTTATTGTCCCTCCAGGGGGTGCGCCGCCGCCGATAGATGAAGGCGTCTCTACGCATCGGGTGGAAAGTGCACCCCATGTCTGGCAAGAATGCTCCTCAAGAACCACCTCGGCCGCGTCAAAACCGTACTCACCGGCGGGATGGCGTGCCGACCCGCACAGAGTCGGCACCGGCTCCGCGGACGCTCTGTTCATCCAACCTCAACGTGCTCGCACGCCTGGCAGAAGGACTCGCCGATCTCGCTGCCGCCAGAACCACACTCGTCGATCTCTCGGACGAGCAGGTTGTCGAGTGCGCCGAAGACCTGCTGCTCGAGATGCTTTCGACCGCGTTCCCTGGTGCGGATGCATTGAAGGCGGTGAAAAGCCTGGCCTTCGTGAAGGTGCAGGTCGGGATCTACGCCGTACGTGTTCATGGCATTGTGGCGGTCCGCCCCTTCAAGGACTGGCCAAGTCTGCGGTCGGCGGCAGCATCACATCTCAAGCAGATCACCTTGGAGGTCGAGTTCGTCGCCGGGATGCGCGTGGCGTCAGATGGCCGGGCCCATGGGGACGTTTCGGTAGCCGGCGTCCACTTCGACGCCATTACGGCGCTGAAAGCTCGTGAGGCGGCGATTCAGGGGAAGGCCGAGCCTGTAGCCAAGCTTGCTTCGCTCGTGCTGGGCCTGCACCGTTCGGAGCGATGGAATGAGGCGGTGTCCACCGCCCTGCTGGGAAGCTGGACAGAGCCGCTGCTGAACGACTCAGGCAGCAGCCGTTCGGCCATGGATCGTCTCGAAACAGAAGCCCGGATCATTCACAAGCAGCTCGCTCCCTTATGGCGGCGTGAAACGGGAGACTCCCGTCTTCTGCTGCTTGACACACCCACGGGGAAGGACAGGACCCTCTACGACCTGGTGGCCGGCGGCTTGAGCTGGGAGGACGCCTCACCTTACGACGGGCCTGATGACGCCCGGCTTGGCGCCTTGCTACGCGCCCTGCAGCCCGAGGAACGCGTCGTGATGCTGGCCCGCGCCTGTCCAGGGGTGGCTTCCTGGGAAGAGGCCGCTCTCCTCGCGGGCGCCGCTGATCCGGTCGCCATGGGGAAGCGGGTAGGTCGCAAGATCAACCGTCTCAGAGCCCGCCACAAGGCCCGCGCTGCGGCGGCAGTTCGGCAACAGCTGGCCCGGGTGGCACGCGGCTCGGCCAGTCCGGCGGGTGACCCTGAGTCGGGAGGGCGAGGTGAATAACGACCGGCAGATCGGCGTGCGTACGGCCGTCCTGCTCCTGGCAGGCGCGATCACCGTCATTGTGGCTGACCGAAACCCTGAGCTGGGCATGGCCATAGGGATCGGTGTCGCAGTGGTCACCCTGCTGGACCTTCTGATGGAGTAGCCAGGAAACCCCGGCAACCGGCTCGGAAGGCTTATCCGAGCAGCTGTGTGGCGAGCAGCCGGACACGGCAAAACCCGGGCGGCGCCGAGGGAGGTGGGCGGTCAAGACTCGTCCGGCGAAATCACTCGCCGCTCACCCCCGCTCGACCAGGCCGAGCGGCGCCGCACACGACGGTCGTTTGATCCTTAGGGCAGCCCTTAGTCGCGCTCATGGACGCACCGGCGGTTTGCATTAAGGCACTCGGCTGTCTGGGACAGGACTGCGATGTCCCAACGCCACGAGCGCTGCCCCAATCTTGGGGCAGTGCTTTGAAGGTCGCGGCGAACGGAATGGATCGTCAGCGGGTCGCCAGGTGGTTGGCGAGGTGCAGCGCGTCGGTGGCGATGGACAGCGCGGTGTGAAGGCCAATGACCTCGTGAAGGGTGGGGTGTACGACGGCGGTCCAGTCGCCGTGGAGGTTCGGCCACCTGGCGAGGAGTACCTCCGCCGTGGCCAGACGGAGGTGAGCGGTCACATCCATTCCGTCCCCGAGACTGGGCTCCCAGCTGAGAAGGACGGAGCCAGGATGGAGACGCTCGGTCTTCAGGTCGGTCATCCACACCGCGTGAATCGGTTGAGCGGGATGAGACGGTACGCGGCGGAGGAGTGCGCCGCGCACCGACCTTGGCATGGGGTGACGGATCAGGTCCCTGAGGAGCAGGTGTTGGGAGGAGCTGGAGGAGTTGAGCGGCGACGCAGCGGGCCGTGTACGCGGGTGGCACGTCATACGTCGGCCCAGTCCAGCTGGTTGCGCACGGCGGGCGGCAGCACGCCCTCCTGGCCGTTTTCAGAGATGTAGACGGCTCCGTTCGATCCAGTGATCTCCACGACGCGGCCGATGAGGTGGGAGTAAGGCCAGTCCGGATTGATGGCGAGGTAGACGGGCAGGTCGGGGTCGAAGGTCTGGAGCTGATGAACCAGTTGGCCAATGGTGATCTTGTGGGTCAAGGCGGTCTCCTGGGCGATGAGCGCGGAGTGGGTGTCACACGCAGGTGCAGTAGCGGGTGGGGAAGATGATCAGTGCGGCGAGGAACCCGGCGACGACCTGTGTCGGGGTATCCGGACCTAAGGTCTGGCGCCAGCCTGTGGTGTCGTCCTTGTCCGTGACGTGGATGTGCCACAGCTCACCGCGTGCTGTCGCCCGGCTTTCAGGGAGAAAGCCCACGTACACGCGTCCGTCGGGGCTGGAGCAGTGGACGTTGCAGTCCAGTTCGGTGACGACGTCCCATCCCTGGTCCTTGAGAAGATCGGTCACGGGTCGGGCGCAGTGGCATTCGAGAAGCCACTCACGCTTGGCGAGGGCGGGCGGAGGAAGTTCTGCAAGAGGCCTGGACGTGGTTGTGGCGGTGAGCGTCACGAACAGAGAACCCTTCGTTGACCTGCGGTTTTTCCGGGCTCCCGTACGTTGACATGGTCTTGGGCTGTGTCTCCAGTCGTTGCCCGCGGTGTGCCTCTGCCGTGGGCGAACTGGCCGCGGATACAGCGGCTGGTGTCCGTCCAATGCGGAATGAAACGGCCGTCCTCTCAGCTGGTGCGGGAGCGGTCGTTTGAGCGGCCTGGTGGAGAGAAGGGGAGGAGCGGGCTTGAGTAGCGAGGAGATTCGCGCGCATGACGAGGCTGTCGACGACGTCGAGGCGGCGTCGGTGGGGCGGTCCCGGATGGCTGATGGACGGCGGATCGAACTGAGCATGGGGGAGCTGGCGCGACTGGTGGACGCCGAGGCCGACGGTTCCCTTTGAGAGCCAATGCCGGCCCCGTCTCTGCGCTCGGCTGATCCCTTGGCGACTTGAACGGCGTGACCCTTGACTACATGGACACCCCGGGGAGATCGTCCCGCAGCACTGCGCGTTCCTCGTGTCCGAGGAGGACTTCGATACGATCTTCGCCCGCATCCGGGGCGCCGGCCTGACCTACTGGGAGGATCCGCGCCACAGCCGACCCGGCCAGATCAACCACAACGACGGCGGCTGGGGCGCGTACTTCGACGACCTCGACGGCCACAACCTGGAGATCCTCACGAGGCCCTACGGCAGCGGAGGTTGAATGGAGGTCTCTTTGGTCGCTGTGTTTTGACTCCCTTTTTTCCCTCGATTCCCTGTGATCCCCGCCCTTCCCTCAGGGTGACAAAGGGAAGATCTGCTACCGGATATCTGTCGGGGAAGGGGTTAATTTTCCGGACGAGTACTAGCCAGCTCGCGCTTTGCTCCGGGATAGTATGATGCGGCTGTCGGCAGGGCGGCTGTGGTCGTGTGACTGATGGCCTGCCGTTCGCAGGCGGGGGCTGCGCATCGTGATCACGTATCAAGATTTCGAAATTCTTATCGAACCCACCAAGGTCGACAAGTATCGGGCTCGGGTGAGATCTCCCGTCGGTGAGTACGAATCCGAGAAGGACTTCAAACTGCCGTCCGGACTGGAGCTGGAGAATTTTCTGCTCAGAATAGGTCGGCCTAGGATGGGGGCAACGCGTGGTCCGGGAAATCCCGAGCTGGCGCCGCTGAAGGATTTCGGAACCCGGCTCTATGAGGCCCTGTTCCAGGGGCGCCTGAAATTCGCTTTGGACACCAGTCTCCGCATGGTCGACCACACCGGTGAGGGTCTGCGCCTCCTGCTCCGGCTCGGCTCGTCGGCGAAGATCGCCGAGCTTCCCTGGGAATTCCTCTACGACTCGGAACACAGCCGGTTCTTCGCCCACTCGGTGCGGACTCCCCTGGTGCGCTATCTGGAACTGGACAACCGTCCGCAGCCGGTCACCGTCCGGGCTCCGCTGCGCGTGCTGGTCATGATCTCGAGCCCGGCGGAGCTGCCGAAGCTGGATGTGGAGCAGGAGTGGCGGCACATCAACGGTGCCCTCGCGGGCCTGCGGGCCGACGGGCAGGTCAGTGTCGAACGACTGGAGCGCGGGACGCTGGTCGACCTGCAGCAGTTTCTGCGCCGGTCCAAGCCGCACGTGTTCCATTTCATCGGGCATGGCGCCTATCTTCGGGACTGGCAGGACGGTGTTCTGTTCCTGGAGGACCGGCAGGGGCGGAAGCGCGAAGTCAGCGGAGGGGAGATCGGCGGACTGCTCTCCGACAACGGCGTAAGGCTGGCGGTGCTCAGTGCCTGCGAAGGAGGCAGGGGCGACGAGAGCGATCCGTTCGCCGGAACGGCGCAGAGTCTCATCCAGCGGGGTCTGCCTGCAGTCGTGGCCATGCAGTTCGCCATCACCGACATCGCTGCCATCGAATTCGCCCGAGAGTTCTATGAGTCGATAGCTGACGGGTACCCGCTGGATGCGGCGGTGTATGAAGGGCGCCGCGCGATTCTCAGCGAGGTGAGCAATTTCGAGTGGGCTACTCCGGTTCTCTTCTCACGCGCACCCGACGGCCGGATCTTCGACGTGATGAAGAAGCAGGCCTCCGCCGAAGCCCCGAAAATCCGGGAAGAGCCGCGTCATGCGGACACAGAAACCGGGCAGGCCGCGAAGGGCGGCGAGACCGACCCGGCTCCTGGCGGGGTGACGGAGATCCGGGCCGGTGGTGAACCCAAGCCGACCGACCCGAACGGCTTGACCGGACTGATCGCCCGGGCGGCCGCGCACCGTGAAGGCGGCCAGTACGAGGAGGCCCTGCGCGATCTCGACCAGGCACTCGAACTGGCGCCGGACCATGTGGAGGCTCTCGTCGACCGAGGCGCCGTCAGAGCGGAGTGCGGTCACGGAGACGAGGCTCTTCGGGACCTCGACCGAGCCCTTGTACTGGAACCGGACCACACCGGTGCGCTCCTCGAACGAGGCGCCGCGTACTGGGAACGCGGGCAGTACCGCCTGGCGCTGAGAGATCTCGACCGGCTGCTGAGGCTGGAGCCGCACAACGCCTCTGCCCTGCACGGAAGGGGAGCCACCCATCGGGAGCTGGAGCATTACGACGAGGCCCTGCGCGATCTGGACCAGGCACTGCGGCTCCAACCGGACGACGCGTCCACGCTGACGGACCGGGGCATGACGCACTGGAATGCAGGGCGACCGGACATGGCGCTCCGCGACCTCGACCTCGCACTGCGTCTGAAGCCCGACGACGTGATGGCTCTGGTCGTCCGGGGAACGGCCTATCGGGATCTCCAGCGCTACGACGAAGCACTCCGAGACCTTTCCCACCTGTTGAGGGTGGAGCCTGACAACGCCATCGCTCTGCACGCCAGGGGAGCCGTCTGGCGGGAGTTGGGGCGCTACGAGGAGGCACTGCGGGATCTCGACCGGGCGCTGGAGCTGGTACCCGACAACGCGCAGGCGCTGCTCACCCGAGGCTCCACCTACCAGGACATCGGCCGCAACACCGCCGCCGTGGAGGACTTCAACCGCGCCCTCGCCCTCGATCCCGATCTCACGCCCATGCTGCCCGTCGCCAGCCCACCAGTCACCAGCCCGTCCGTCACGAGCGCGCCCGTCGCGATGCCGGACCGGTCAGGCGGCGAGGGGAGGCCCGACTGGGGAGAGGCGTATGAGATCGAGTACGACGACCTGTCCGCACGGCCTGTCCAGGGAGACGCGTACTGGTCGTCGTCGCGTTACGGCGAGGCACTGCGGGATCTCAATCAGGTGGCCGAGCAGCAGGCGAACGAGGCGGTACTGCTGCGCGACCGTGCCGCCTCCTATCTGGAGCTCGGGCACTACGTGGAGGCTGTGAACGACCTCGACCGCTCGCTGGAGCTGGATCCGGACCACGCGATCGCGCTTGCGTTCCGCGGACTTGCGTACAAGGCGCTCGGCGAGTACGCGCAGGCTCTGCTCGACTTCGACCGGTCGCTCGGGCTCGATCCCACCACGGACTGGGTGCAGCGAGAGCGGGCCGCCCTGCTGAGAGGTTTCGATTCGTGATGGCGTCAGGGGGAATGGCGATATGCCACTGGTAGGGGCAGGACGCGTCTGGCCGGGGAGCTCCGATTACTACGACGTTATGCTGCGCGCGTACGTCACGTACAGCATCTATGTCCTTCCGGACCGGTCCACAGTCGACTTCGACGTCCGCGTGTACGACGAGAACGGCCTCCTCGTCGCCTGGGACACGGCACCGGACAGTGACGCCTTCTGCACGATCACCCCGAGATGGGCGGGCCCGTTCCGGATCTTCGTCGATTCGGCACGCGGCATGGCCAACTACACGATCTCGATCCGTCCCTGACGAGCCGTCAGGCTGGTTCCGAGGGGATCCGGCCCAGTTCGCGCAGTGCTCGCGCCGACGGCGTGCCCGGGTCCGCCGTGATCAGGACCACCTCCTGGTCGTCCTCGGGGACGAGGAGGACATCGCAGTTGAGGTGGAGCGGGCCGTGGGAGGGGTGGTCGACGGTCTTGGTTCGGTGGCCGGGTGCGTGCACGGGGCGGAGCTCCCACAGCTGCCGGAACTCCGCGCTGCGGGTGTGCAGTTCGGCCAGCTGGGCGGCGAGGGAGGGGTCGTGCGGATAGCGATCGGCGGCCCGGCGCAGGCGTGCCACCACGATGTGCCCGAACTCCTCGGCACTGGAGCCCTCGTACATCCGCCCCGCGCCGAGGAAGCGGCGCCGGGCCAGGTTCGTCGTCCCATGCCCGAGGTCGCCGCCGAGCAGCTCCTGGGCGAGCGCGTTCCAGGCGACGACTCCGTACGCCGCGTCGGTGACGATCGCGGCGGTCTCCGGCAGCCGTTCCAGCATGCGGGCCACGTTCGGGCGGGCCCGGCGCACGGGACCAGTGCCGGGCGGCGGCGCGGCCGAGCCCGCGAGCCGGAAGAGGCGGTCGCGCTCGGCGGGGCTGAGCCGCAGCGTCCCGGCCAGCCCGTCCAGGATCCGGGCGGACGGTCTCGGTCCGCGCGCCTGTTCGAGGCGTAAGACGTAGTCGACCGACATATGGGCCAGCTCGGCCAGTTCCTCGCGCCGCAGGCCCGGCTGCGGCGGGGCGTCCCGTCCGGCAGCCCCATGTCGTCGGGCCGCAGCCCCGCGCGGCGGTCCCGCAGGAAACGGGCCAGCTCCTGCCTCGCCATGCCGCTTCCTCCTTCGGCTTCACCGGTTCTGAGATCCTGAGGCCATCGGGTTGCAGCCGTCCGGCTGCCTGGTACAGGTTGTCCCTGGCAGCAGTGCGCCGGCCGGAGGACCGTGGCCGTCATGAACGATCGCACAGCACTCGTCACCGGTGCCAACAAGGGAATCGGCCGTCATATTGCCGCTCGGCTCGCCGGGCTCGGCTTTCTCGTGCACGTGGGCAGTTGCCTGAGGGTAGGTGTTGGCACGGTGGGACTCCCGGACTGGGAAGGCTAACGCTGCCGTCGGGAACCGACGTGTGCGGCGAGCGTGGTGGGCGCGGTCGGGGGCGGAGGTGTGTGCATCGCCCGGGCGTGGGCGCTGCGGGCCAGCGCCGCCTCGGCCCGTGGATCGGGCTTGGCTGTGTCCGCGCGGGTCACCGAGACCAGTGGGCGGTGGCGGTCGGGAATGTTGTCCAGGGCGCGCGGCACGGGGGTGGGGCCCGTGAACACGGCGGTGGAGGCCGCGATGAGGTGCTGCGGGGTGTACCGGCTGAAGAAGGCCTGCCAGCTCGGCGTGTACACGGGGTCGAGGCCGGCGGACATGCGCCACGTCGACTTCTCGGGCGTGAGCAGTTCGTCGTACTCGTGCAGCCAGCCGACGCGCATCTGGTACGCGGCGTGGCCGTCGGGCGAGACCATACGGAACGGCCGCGAGCCGTGTGCTGGCTCCCACCGGTGCCGCGCGGCCAGGGACGCGGGGCTGGTGCTGGTGTAGTGCCGGCCACCACCGAGGTAGTCGGCGAAGTTGTTGTGCAGTCCGTCGACGAGGGTCTTGGTGAACGTGGCCACGATCTCGTTCGGCGTGTTCCGGTCGAACGTGGTGATCCAGTCGGGGACGCCGAGCGGGTCCTCGGCGTAGGAGATGGTCCACCCACCGTAGAAGCTCTCCACGGTGTTGGCGACGCGCACGCGCTGGCACGGGCTGGTGTAGTAGGTGTCGGTGCCGAAGGCGACGGTCTTGGTCCAACTAGGTGCACGATCAAGGGTGTTGAAGATGCTGTGCCTGTCGCCGGGACCGGCGAGGTAGCCGGGGCTGATCAGGACATCCGAATTCGGGTCGAGGGCGAAGGGATCTGGGCTGGGCATGAGAGGGCCTTCGAGAGGTGGGGAACGGGCGCCTGAGCCGCCCGTGTGCTGACACCTGGGCGCGGTCGCGTGTCGGAATCTGACTGCGGACACTTGAGTCACCTGGCCCGGGACGGGTGAGAGAGCGCAGTGACGTACGCAGGGACACGCGGCTGAGGGGCGGAGACGTGTGAGAAGAGTTCGGAGGAAGCCGCAGGACTGCGGCGTACGGCCGCGCTCGCCCGTACGGCCTGCTGAGCTATCGCGCCGTACTGGTCCGGTGGAGTTGCCGCTGGGTGTGCCTTGCGGGCGAACTCCGCGAGTTCGGCGTACACCGGCGTGAGTCCGCGGGCCGCAGACGTCAGGGTGTACTCAGAGCCGCGGCCGGAGAAGGGGCTGGTCCGGGTGATGAGCTGGTCGGTCTGGAGCTGCGTGATGCGGTAGTGGAAGGAGCCGGTGGCCAGTGCGGCTTCGTCTCGCAGTGCACCGTTGGGAAGGGGGCCGTACTGCGCGAGAGCATGGAGGAGAGGGATTGTGCCTTTCCCGCGCAGCCGGCCGAGTGCGTCCTCTACGCGCTCAGCCTCCGCGAGCGACGACGTGTCGTCAGCGAGGTGGGTACGGTGCCAGGCCGAGAGCGCACGGTGGACGTCGTGAGTGCCGCGGCCGACCGGTGTGAGGTCGTATACCCCGACCTGAGGCCGGTCCAGGAGGTCGCTGGTCTGCATGCGGCGCACGATCTGGGCCATGGCGTGGACACCGACCCATGGCAGCGCGGAGTTGATGTCGGCCAGGCGCATGGGGCCGCGTTGCTGGATGGTCTGCAGGGCCCAGGTGGTCCAACGCGGTGAGAGGCGGCCGACGGCCTGGTCGACGAGTGCGGTGTGACGGGTGGGCGTGGTGGAGAGGTCGGGCACGGTGGGGTTCTCCGGAGGGTGGTTGAGTGCCGTCAGCGGGACCGTGTGGCGCGGTTCGTGGCGGTGGTCGTTGCCGCAGGCTGCTGGGTAGTGGCGACCGGCTGCCCGCCGCGGTGCTGAGGAGAGCGGGCCCTGGCGGCTTGGGCTCGCCGGTCGTGTGGGGACGTGGCGGTGGCCGCCCGTTCGCGCTCCAGCCGCAGGGCTGCGGTGCGGTATGCGGCCTGGTCCTGACGCTCGCCGACCGCGAGGAGGTAGATCTCCCGTTTGTGCTGGGAGGAGGCGGGAGCGTCCCGGTACTGGATGACCAGCCGCCAGCGGGTTTCCGGGTCTACGTAGACCTTGTGGCAGCCCGCCAGTTCGCGCTGGAGGGCGGCGCCGCGTTCGTTGCCGTGGACCAGGTGCTGTAGTTCGAGCAGGGCCAGGTCGCGGATGTTCTCCGGGACGGCGCGCAGGTCGGCGAGGGCCTCGGGATGGGCGGCGAAGGCGTACCGTGCGCGGCTCATGGCGCGTGTCCACGGGAGTGCGTCGGGGCAGGTCCGGTCGCTGAACGCGGTGGTGATACGGGTGCCGGAGCTATGGCGAGGCCGTTGCCCGTGACCGTGGAGCGAGCGCGGGCGGCTGCCGCCCTGCGGCCGACGGAACCCGGTGGGGCGGGTGCCAGGGGGAGCGGCGACTCCCGCTCCATGATCCATGTGTCGGCCTCTTCGGCGCTGGTGAAGGCGCCCTCCCGCACGGTGTAGGAGCGCATGTCCTTGGTCGTCTCTTCGAGGAAGAGGCGATACGGCGCATCCGCGGAGTCGGGATGGCTGTCGTAGACGAGCGTGCGGACCTCGACGCCGACGTCGAAGGAGCATGGGTTGTCGGTGTAGTGGTCGAGGACCTCGTACCGGTTGCCGGAGTTGGCCCGGAGCAGGTCCTCAAGATGTGCCGTGAGTCCGTCGGCAGGGCGGGGCCCGTGGGGGTGGGATCCCCTGACGACTTCCTGCGGGAAGCCCTGACGGATCAGCCAGTTCTGCGCCAGCGGAACGACCGGGTGACGCTCGGAGGCGAAGTCGAACGTGCGCTGCTGGACGTCGCGGGTGATGTGCAGCGTGACGTACTCCGCCATCCCCGGGATGTCCCAGATCGCGGACCGGTCGTGCAGCAGCAGGTAGCTGTTGCGGCCGTCGGCGCTGTGGTGCTCGGTGAGGGGGACGAACAGGTCGTCCGAGAGCGTGACGGAGGAGAAGTCGTCCTCGATCTGCTCGGTGGCGGCTTGGAAGCCGTCGAGCCGGTAGTCCGGCGCAGGGGGTTCGTAGGTGTCGGCCATCTCAGGCTCCGGCGGGCTCGGGCGAGGCCAGCAGCCGGTGGTGGGGTCGGGCCGCACTGGTGGTGCAGGCGCCGAACGGGCCATCTGGGGTGCGTAGTTGGAGTAGTGCCGGGTCGAGGTGGTCGCGGTGCCAGGTGGAGGGGCCGGTGAGGCCGGCCTGGACGTCGGTGAGTTGCTGCCAGGCGAGCCAGAGGGCGTGCAGCCGGGCCACGGCCTCGGGGTGCTCCTGCCACTGCTGGCACCACGGGCGGCCGGTGGTGATCTCTCGTCCGTAGACCGGCAGGAGCAGGTTGTGCACCCAGTTGGTCAGCGCGGCCAGTTCCACGGCGTACGCCTGGGCGCCGAGCGCCAGGATGAAGACTGAGGCTGGCGCGTCCTCCTTGGTGCCGTTGGTGTTGCCTCCGGTCGGGCCGGAGGCGGATGCAGGGTTTTCAGGGCGCTCGGGATCGGCTGGTTCGCCGTCCTGTGGGGCGGGCTGGTCGTCGGTGAGCCGGGCGAGCGTCTCGCCCTGCCTGCGGCTCTCGGCGACGAGCCGGGCGACCGTGGCGACGAGGTCATCGAGGTCGTGGTCCGGTATGCGCACCGGTTCGCTCTCGTGGGCGGGTTCGGACATGGCTACCCCTGGTGCAGGTTCTGGTGGGTGGGGTGACGAGGTTCCGGAGAAACGGGGGTTTGGCCCGGCCGGGAAAGTGGGTGTAGAAGGCCCAGGTCAGCGCGGCGCGCGATGGCGGCACACGGTCCCGGGCGGGGCCAGGATCTGCAGGGCGCGGGCGGCCTGCTGGGGCACAACTCCGTTGCCCAGAACGGTCAGTTGGGCGGGGCGCCCCAGCCCCGGCGTGCCCGTCACCCAGCCGGGCGCAAGGCCTTGCATCCACTCCACGAACCGCGGGCTGAGGCGGCCGGCGTCGTCGGTCGGCCGAGGCGCGGGACGGGTGGCCTGCTCCCAGCGGGTGATCGCGGCGGCATACGGCCCCCAGATCTCGGCCCGTCCCCCGTGGCCGACGGACGCTCGGACAGCGGCAGCGACTGCGTGAGCGGAGTCCTGCTCGACGTGCTTTTCCGCTGTCCGGCCGTGCGTGTGGACGTGGCATCCGGGGCGGTGCGCAGGCGTGCCGCCGAGGGCAGGGTCAAGTCCCCGTTGCCGTGGCGCTGGTTGGGTGAGCCCTTGGTGCCGTCCGAGGCCTTCGGGGTGGGCAGGAGCCACTCGATCTCGTCCGCCAGGTTCGGGCCGTGGCCGCCCTGCTTGCGTTTCGCCGGGTGCTGGCTGCCCCCGTTGGATCCCAGGTTGCTGGTCGGCGTCTTGAGCAGCGGTGATCCGTCCGGAGGGCCAGGCGACGAGGAAGATCCGCTCGCGGCGGTGTGGGGCTCCGACGTCAGCGGCGCGAAGCACGCACCAGCGCGCATCGAACCCGAGGTCGGCCAGGGAGCCGAGTACGGCACCGAGTGCGCGCACAGCAGGCTGGCCTGCGGTGTCTCCCAGACACCACGGGCAGAGTTCCACGTCGCCAGGGGAATCGGCGGGCGAGGTGAGGAGCCCCCGGACATTCTCGATCACCACCAGGCAGACATCTCACGTGTCCAGGAAGTCAAGCCGCGATCGCCAGCGAGGAGGTGAAGGCGTGATCTTCGCTGAAGAGCTGCCGGGTTTTGAGGCAGTGGTGGAGCTGGCCGAGCATGCGGTTGAGCAGGTGGCGCTGGGCTTGGGCGTGCCAGTCTCCGTGGTCGCGCCGTCGCCGGTAGTGGGCCTTGGCTCCGGGAGAGGCGTTGGGTGCGGCGAAGGCCCAGAGGAAGCCGGCATTGATGAGCCGGTTGTTCTTGACGAACCGGCGGCCGACGTAGTGCTTCTTGCCGGAGGCCCGGGTGATCGGGGCGGAGCCGGCGTAGGCCTTGAGTGCGCGGGCGTCGGCGAACCGGGTGCGGTCGTCGCCGATCTCGGCGAGGACTCGGGCGGCGAGTTGGACGCCCAGTCCGGGGAAGCTCAGCAAGATCTCCGCGTCGGGGTGCTCGTGAAAGCGGCTTTCGACGGCCTCGGCGAGTTGGTCGGCGGCGGCGCATGCGGCATCCAACTGCCGCAGGAGAGCCAGGAGTTGGATGCCCATGGCGTCCTCGACGGCCGACGCCTGGCGGCCGTGCTCGGTCCGCAGGACGGCCCGAAGCCGCTCGGCTTCGGCATCGATGCCGCGTTGCCGCCCGGAGCGTTTGAGGGCGGCCCGCAGCTGGGCCAGGGTCAGTCGTGCTCCCGTGCCGGGGGTCGGTGCGGCGGTCAGGATGGCGCGGGCGTCGGGGCGGGTCAGGCCGTACTGCTTGGTCTGGAAGGCCTCCAGGGCGGCCGGGTAGTACTCGCGCAGCAGCGAGCGGACCTGGTTGGCCAGCTGCTGGCGGCTCCAGACGGCGTCCTGCTGGGCGCGGGCGAGGACCGCGATCGCTTGGGCGAGTTCGCTGTCGGCGGGCAGCGGCCGGTGCATGGCCATGTCGGTTCGCAGGATGTTGGCGAGCACGAGGGCGTCGCCGGGGTCGGACTTCTTGCGGGAAACTGCGTGCCGGTCGCGGTAGCGGGCGGCGGCCAGAGGGTTGACGGCGAAGATCTGCCGCTTGCCGGTCCGCAGGGCGGCGACCAGCAGGCCGCGGCCCGTCTCGATCGCGACCGGTATGGGCTCCTGCGGCGTGTCGCCGTGCTCGGCGAGTACGTCGAGCAGGATCCGGTAGCCGACCGCGTCGTCGGTGATGCGGCGCTTGGCGAGCAGAGTGCCCGTGTCGTCGACCAGGGCGACATCGTGGTGGTGCTCGGCCCAGTCGATGCCGCAGAAGATCTTCAAGTCGTTCTCCTCGGAGCTGTTGTTTGCGCAGGTGGCAGGCCTGTGCGGGCCACGCGGCGACCTAATCCCAGGACTCGTCGGTCCGCCATCTCACTAGCCGTTCGCGGCACCAGCGCACCGCGCGGGTCCCGGTCTTGGCCAGAGCTCGAAGGGCTCGCGGAGTTCGAGGGGGTCACCGTGCGGCGGGCTCACACCACGACGATCAACGTCTGGTACCCGTCGGCGGGTTTCGCGGTGGCCCGAAGACGCCGAGCGCCACCACTCTGCCTGAAGGCCTCGAGGACCAGGGGTTTGAGCAGGCATCCGCTCGGAGCCCACGTGACCACCGCGAAATCCACCGCGGCGACGGTGCCGCTCTGTCAGAAGGCCTCACCGGCCAGGAGAAGCCCAGGCATCCGCCACCAGACAGTCCGGACCGCCCGCCACGGGGTGAACCGGAACTGCTTACTCAAGGATTAGGGGTTGAGGGCTTCGATGGCACGGACGACGTGCAACCACAGGCCGGACCGGGTGCCGTCAGCCAGTCCGGCGCGACGGCCGGCGACCGAGACGTCTTTGACAGGGGAACCCCGCCGTCAGGACGCACACCTCCGGGACGTCGGCCCAGTTCACGGCCGTGATGTCGCCGAGGTTCGGCACGGCCGGCCAGTGCCGGGACAGGGTCCGGGCCGCTCCCGGATCGATCTCGGCATGCCAGGCGATCGTTCCGCCGAGGACCGCCTGGATGCCGAGATCCAGACCGCCGTACCCGGAACACAGGCTCCCGATCGACGGCTGGGGCGGCGCGGTCGGGAAGTCAGCGCGCATGTCGGGACACCGGCATGTAGGCGAGACGGGTTGGCGCGGTTGCGGGGAGCGTCGCGGGGACGCGGTAGATCGAGTTCGTTGGGCGTGCCGAGCGGCTCAGCGCGGCGAGGACACGAGGTGGAGTGCCGTCGATCCGGTCGGCAGCACGCCGCAGCGTGACGAAGGTTTCCTGCAACGAGTCCACGGTGAGGTCCAGCCGGTCCTGCGCGACGTCGAACGCGGACTGGCGGGCGTCGAGCAGATTCGCTGAGCGTGGTGCTTCTGCGTGCCTGCGCAGGAATCCGAGCTGTTCGTAGGCTTCGGTGTAGTTGTTCACGGCGCGTCCCGCCGGGGCGGACGCGCTGGTGTAGGCGTCGATGACCGGGCCGAAGTCAAGTCCCGGATCGTTGTCGGTGGCGCGGAAGAGGACCGCGTCGGACAGGTCCTTCACGAGTCCCGTCAGTGCGCCGAGATGATGGGATGCGGTGGCAAGGTCGGGCAGGGAGCTGTGTGTGTATGACTGGACCACTTCAGTCCGGAGCTGCTCGAACTCCCGAGCCAGCGCGTACAGTTCGTCCTTCTCCAGGCCCGCTCGTCCGGTGTGGTCGGTCATGACGGACTCCGATGGTTGTGCCGGTCGGGAAGCGCGGTGCACGAGGCCGCGACCGGCGCCGAGGGGGCCGGGGCAGATGTAGGGCGGCTGCGGGCTCGGGCCGCCTCGATGCGGGCGGCAGGCGGCGACGCACCCGGCCGACTGGTCGGCCGCCGCGGCTCGGGATCGGCTTCGTGCGTGCGGTGCAAGCGGCGGCGTACGTCGTCCAGCGGACCGAGAGCGTGCAGGGCGTAGCCGATCAGCCGGCCTGGGGCCAGGGCTTCGTCGTCGGCGAGTGCGCGTACCTGCCGAGCGACGGCGGCGGCCGTGCGGACGAGCGAGGCCTGGACGACCTGCTGGCCGAAGTGCTCGGCCACCCCGGAGAAGGACAGCGGGTCGCAGATGCGCAGGACGCGTTCGGCGTCGAGGGTCCCATCGGACAGCGCACCACGGCGCTGGGTCTCCCACAGCGCGGTCAGCTGGTCGATGGGCTCGCCCCGGTGGTGCAGGGCGCCCAGAGCGCGGTAGATCTGCTGATGGCCGATGTCCGCGAAGTCCCCCGGACGCAGCCAGTCGACGACGTCGAGGAGCTGCTCGGGCCGGGCGCTGATGCAGCCGAGGAGGAACTCCTCGTCGGCGAGGACCTGTTCGTCGACGACTTGCGGCTGCTGGGCGGGCGACGTGATCGGCTCCGGGGGTGGTATCGGGCGCGGCTCGGTTCCCCACCGGTGAGCAAGATCGGCGAGCACCTCGGACAGGATCTGGGCGTGGTGGACCGTCTCCTCGACTCCACCGCGGACGGCGTCGGCACGCGCGGCCTGGTGGAGGCGGATGGCGTGCTGGGTGACGCTGCGGTGGATGGCGCCTTCCAGGACCATCCGCCCGTAGACGGGCGCATGGGTGGGGCGCGGACAGGCGGATATCAAGGAGTGGGCGTACGACGCGGTCAGTCCACGGGTCCGGGTGCTCGCCTCCTGCACGGTGTCCGTCACCCAGGACAGCGGGATCGGGTCTCCGTGCTTCACCGTTGTGGCCGGGTGGCCGTCGGCGTGGAGCTTGAGCATTGCGGCGTAGAGGGCGGCGTGGGCCGGACGGTAGAAGTGCTCGGGCCGCAGCCAGGGCGAGAGACGGTCGAGCTGGCCTGGGTCGACGAAGACCGCGCCCAGGACCGCCTGCTCGGCCTGGACGAGCGGCTTCACCGCTGGTCCTTCCGCGGGGTCGTGCGCTCGGCGCGCAGCTGCGCGACGGCACGGTCGGCTGCGGCCATGTCGGCGGCGAAGCGGTCCAGTTCACCGGCGAAGACGGGGTCCGAGGCGGACATGGCGCCGGTCGGGGTGACCAGCCACCATGCGCTGCCGCGGCGTACGGCCGGAGTGCCGGCAAGCCGCTCGGACGGGCGGACGGAAGCCCAGGTTGGTACGGGGTGGGACATGGGAGCACCTCAAGAGGAAGGGGAGGCCGAGCAGCGGCTCGGCGAGGGTGCGGGGCGTACTCCCCCGCGTCTCGTACGCGCGTCGCGCCGGGCCGGGGTGGTCATGCCGCCGGACCGAAGTCGTCGCGGTGCAGCTGCTTGGCCAAGGCCCGCTCGGTGATGGCCGCGGTCGCCTGGGCGGAGGCGGCGCCGAGCCGCCCGGCGTCCGGCTCGCGATACCAGGGCTTGAGATCCAGAAGGGCGGGACGCACGCCGGTGGCCAGCAGCAGCGCGGACCCCTTGGGCAGGGCCCGGATCGCGTCGGCCGGCAGCACCCGCTCCTGACGCGTCGACACCGACGTGGACTTGCCCGACTCGCTGGTGGACACGGAGACGGTGCGCACGTCGTGGTCGCCGACGAGGCGGGAGAGCTTGTCCGCGAAGTCGGCGTCGTCGATGCCGGAGCCGACCAGCTTGATCGTCGCGGCGGACCACAGGGCGTCCATGCCGGCCTCGCCCCAGACCCGTACGCCCTGGCGGTAGGACTGCAGGATCGTGATCGGGATGACGCCCCGGGACCCGAGGTGGGAGTAGAGGTCCGGAAGGTCGGAGATCTTGCAGACGTTGGCGGCCTCGTCGAGGATCGCGAGCAACGGTGCGTCCAGGCGCCCGCCGTCGCGTTCGGCCTGGATGACGGCCGCGCGCATCACCGCGTCGGCGGCTGCGGCGATGATCGCCGAGGCGGAGCCGCCGCCGTCCTTCGACAGCAGGAACAGGGTGTCCTTGCTGGTCGCGAACACCTCCGGCTGGAACTCCCGGACCTTCTCCAAGCCGCCTGGAGGAGTGACCCAGGCGGCGATGCCCGGGTCGAGGAGGCAGCTGGCGTACTGCCGGGCGGTCTCGAAGATGCCGTCGCGGGTCTCGACGGCTCCGGCCACGGTGCCCTGGAGCTGGGCGGCGACGCCGTCGAGGCCGGCGTCCTGGAGAAGGTCGATGGGGGTGCGGTCGGCGGGCGAGGCGAGCCAGGCCAGCACGTCGGTGATCGGCCGGCGGTCGCGGGCCGCGGCGAGGAACAGCGCGGTGAGGGTGTTGGCGGCGGCGGTGGACCAGAAGTCGCCTGCGCTGGACTCGTCCACGGAGGCGGTCACGAAGTGTCCGGCCAGCCGCCGGGCCCCGGCGAGATCGTGGGCGTCGGCGAGGATGTCCCACCACATGGTCTGCGGGGCGTGGGCGATCTGCTGCGGGTCCAGGGTCCACACCGTGCCCACCCGGGAGCGCTCGTCGAGCGTCGCCGTGAAGGCGTCGCGTGCCGCTTTGTTCGAGGTCAGCAGCACCGGGCCGGGGGCGCGCAGGATCGCGGGGATTGCCAGTCCCGAGGTCTTCCCGGAGCGGGGCGCCATGATCGCGAGGAGCACGTCCTCCCAGGACGAGCGGACCTCGGTGGCCCCCGGCTTCAGCGTGCCCAGCAGTACGCCGCGGTCGTCCGGGGCGATGTCCTTGGGCTTGGTGCCCTTCAGGCTGGGCCGCAGGTCGATGGCCTTCGCGGCGATCTTCCTGGGCAGCAGGTCGGCCAGGTCGCGCCGATCGGCCAGCCCGTTGGGGTTGCGGCGAACGCGCAGCCACAGGCGGGCACCGAGGACGGCTACTGCGGTGAGCGTGGCGGCGGGCAGCAGGTAGCAGCCGGTGAGGACGGCGGGCCGGGCGAGATGCGGCCAGACGAGTTCAGGGTGCAGGAGCGCGTTGGTCGGCTGGAAGGCGGCCCACGGATCGGAGCCGACCAGGGTGTTGGCGAGATTGCCGAACAGCCAGGCCAACGAGCCTCCCCCCATGCCGAGACCGGCGATGCCGATCAGGAGGTAGAGCAGGAAGTCGGTGCCGGTGGTGGTCGAGGGCGTGCTGGTGCGCGGAGATGGCAAGGCGGGATCCAGGGGAGTGCGGACCTACGGGTGGTGGCGGGGCGGCACGTTGCTCTGGCGATCACGAGCGGACTCCTGGTGGTTGTGGCGGTAGGCAGGAGAGTTGGACGGAAGGCGGGGACGGTCAGCGAGACCGGCCCGGCCGGGGCGTGGTGGGTGGTGTGGCGGAGGGCCCGTCGG
This sequence comes from Streptomyces sp. NPDC001351, assembly GCF_042896045.1. Classification (NCBI taxonomy): domain Bacteria; kingdom Bacillati; phylum Actinomycetota; class Actinomycetes; order Kitasatosporales; family Streptomycetaceae; genus Streptomyces; species Streptomyces sp. NPDC001351. Next base: position 141,583 of record NZ_JBIAWS010000011.1, read on the forward strand.
CGGCGGGCGTGACGCTGGTGCCCGCGCGAGGGGCGGTCGCGTAGTAGCTGGCGACGCCTTCCTGCCAGCTCCGCTTCTGGGGTGGCCCGAGGCTCTGCATCTGCTGGCCGGCTTCGCGCACGTCCTCGGCGAGAGACGTGAGGGTGGCGGCGGCGTCCTCGAAGATGTGGGACAAGTCCCAGCCGTCATCGGTGTCGGCGACGTTGGCTTGTACGGCGGCGGCCTCGAAGAACTCGCTGAGTCGGACGAGGACACCGTCGTCCGGATCGACGACGTGCTCGACGAAGTCGGCCGCCCCCGCGTACGTCTCGGCTCCGTTGAGCTGATCGGTCAAGGAGAGGATCTGCTGCCCGTAAACGCGCCTGCCGAGGGGATCGGTGGGCGTGGCGATCCCGGTGACGTCCAGCCCGGGATCGAGTTCGACCCGGTAGCCGACCGCTGTGAGCATCCGGGCGGCATAGCTGGCCATCTGGTTCTCGCGCTTCTCGCCCATGTCCCAGGGGAGGCGGTACCAGAAGGAACGCGGCGTGGTCTCGATGACGAACCCGGCACGCTTGAGGAGGGTGACAGCCAGCTTGTCTCCGCCCTCGGCGATGACGTTGCCGTCCGGCTCGCGAGTGATGACGACATCGGGCGTGGTGGACATGGAGGCCTCCGCGGGCGGGTCAGAAGTGAGGGTTCTCGGTGGGCCGGTCGCCCGCAGTGGCGGCGGCCAGCAGCTCGGGCAGATCACCGGGGTCGGCGTCGCGCTGATCCAGCCACCACCCGGCACGCGTCAGCGGCCGCGCCGCATCCTCGACGGCGGCCCACTCCGCCTCGCCGGTGGTGCCCTCGACGACGAGGGCGGTGTACGCGGCGGCCATGAGCTGGTGGCGGCAGCGGGTGCCCCAGGCGATGGCGCGGTCGGTGCCCTCCAGAGGAGGCATCCGGTACCGCGTCGACCACTCCTCGGCTTCGGCCTGCTCCGCGGCGCGCTTCTTCGCCAGCCACTCTGCCTTGGACTCGGTGTCCTCGCCCTGGGCGGCGCGCCAACAGTCGGTGCAGTCGCGCTCGGCGAGCCAGCGGGCGTAGCCGGCACGCCGGTCGGCCGGACGGTCGGAGAGATCGACCTGCGTGGTGTCTCCGCAGGTGTGGTTGATGGTCCAGATCTTCTTGACGGCCATGAGCCGGACTCCTTCGGGGGATCGAGAGGAAGGTCAGCGCGTACGACGGGGGCTGGACGGGGCAGCCGGTGAACGGGCCGCTTCGTCCGGCGAAGTGGACTGTGCGGCCGGGCGGTTCGGGGAGGAGGAGAGAGCGGCGCGGGCGCGGGCGGTGTGCGTGACCGACGGGAGCTCGTACCGGGGCAGCAGCGGTACGTCGGCCAGGGCCGGGGCACTTTCCGGGGTCACGTCCGGCATGACCGCCAGGTCGAGCTGGGCGGCGACGAGTTGGTCGCCGAGGAAGGCGATGTGGTGGGCGATGGTGCGCAGGTGCTGGCCCAGCTCGCGGCCGTTGGCGGTGCCCAGCCGGTCGCACCAGGCGGCGGCCGTGTCGATGAACTCCTCCAAGTCCCCGACAACGCCGTGGTGTTCTTCGAGGATCTGCTCCAGGACGTCAGCGACATCGGCCGAGCGGCGCAGCTCGTGCAGTTCCCCGGTCAGGGCGGTCAGCGACTGCCCCGGCAGTGTCTGGCGTGCGGGCACCCCGTCCGGCGTCGGGATCGGCGGCGGCAGCATGATGCGGGGATCGGCGGCGACCGATAGACCGACGTCCTGGAACTCGCGGCTGGCACGAGCCACGGCCCGCACCGCCGCGTTGTGCGGGGTGTCATCGGCCAGCGTGTAGAGATCGAGAGCGCTGCTGTGGCGGAATTGGTGCTTGCGCAGTACCTCGTCGAGGAACGGGTGATCGTCCGATACGGCGGCGACCACACCGAACTCCGGGTGGACGCCGAAGGCGACGTCGGGCTCGAGTTGCAGTTTCATGCTGAAGACTTCCTTCGGGTTCGGATGACCTAGCGGGCGCGGGCCCGGTGCCGAGGAGCCTGGGCCGGGCGGAAGGCGACCGTGACGTCGGGCCGCTGCGGCACCGACGTGCTCGCGCGGGCCGGGGAGATGGCGGTGGCGGCCTGGACCCGGCGCTGCGAGGTCGCGGGAGTCGGATCGGGACGTCCGTTGCCGCGGATGTAGGAGAACGCGTCGAACGCGAGGGCCGTGCTGTCCAGCCGCGTCTCGACGTACCGCAGATCGCCCTCGCCGTGCAGCAGTACGCCCTCGCCGGTGCGGATGTCGGTGCCGACCGCGCGCAACGTGCCGTCGGGATCGCGGACCTGGTCGTGCACGACGATCCGGGCGGCCCGGATGTCGGCGTCGAGCGCGGGGGCGGAGACCGCCTCCCCGGCGCCGAGGATCTCCGGGACGGGGGTGGTCGGCTGCCCGTCGAAGAGACCTTGGCCAGGGTTGGGCCGGGTGACGGGCTTGAGGTCGTACACGGCGTCGGACGTGACGTTGTACTGCGCGGCACGCAATGACTGGACCGCCTGCTCTCCGCGCCGTGTCAGGTCACGGTCTGGCTCGGTCAGGGCGTACAGGCGGCTGCCGGGCAGCTGCTCGAAGCCGACCCGGCGCAGCATGTGATCGGCGACGTGGTTGTCGTGCGACATCGCGGCCACGACGCCGTACTGGGCGTGGTGGGCGACGGTGATGTGCGGGCGTATTTCCGCCACGAGAGGTGCACCTCGCAGAGGTCGGGGCCATGCGGAGGACGAGGATGTGGCCCGAAGACGGATTTGGCGGGGCCGGGAAATATGCGCTAGCGCGATCGGCGCACGCGGTCGTGCGAGAGGAGACCGGGCGGCGCCGCAGTGGCGGACACCGCTGTCGTCGCGGCGCTCTGGCCAGCCGTATGCGGCGACCGGGCGCGGGCGGCCTGGACCTGAGCGGACTGCTGCGACCTGACCGGTCGGCCGCGCTCGGCTCGAAGAGCGCGCAGACGTGGCGCTCGTCATTGCGAGTAACTACCTATCGAATCCCTGCAAGGATTTCTTGAAGTCGTACGAACCCAACAACCGTCCCCCGTTTCGTGTCCGCTATTGAGAGCGTCCGAATTTGGAGCGCCTTCTAGAGGGCCGCGACGAGTTCATCATGCGACACCTTCGCTCGAAGCGTCGCAAAGAAACCGAAATCATCGAGGCGGAGCAGGAGTTCTTCGACCGTGTTTGGTACAACCGGAAGGTTGTGCTTGAGGAGCGGCTAGCAGCTGGGGACAAGAGCTTTTCCCTTGAGGTCATTAAGCAGATGCGTGCTGCCTGCCGAGACATGGAAGCCAAGTACGGCAAGGAGAACCTCGATCCCTACTCCGACTTTGAGTGGGGGAATGGTCAACGGGAAACTGTCGGCGCTCCGCTGGGTGCTCGGCGATGAGTGGGACTTCCTCGACACGTAGGGCGCAATAGATAGGACCATAAACAAATCCGTTGTGCCCATATGGGGCACAGACGTACACTCCGCCCATGATGAAACTGACCCACCAGGAGGTGGAGCGGCGGCTTGGGATGCGTACAGCCGACCCGCAAGAGTTGGCGTGGGCTATCTCTGGCGTCATGGCCCAAGCGCAATTTACGTCTGAGCTTCAGATCGACTTTCCGGGCACAGACTCCCCTGCCCTGACGTTGCACTACTTCCGGATGGGTGGATTGCGAGCCATCATCCCAGGGCCGAGCCTTACTGATGAAGTCTTTAGGCAAGTCGAGGAGCGCGTTAAGACAACACTGCTTGCTCCGGCGGTACCCATCGTTAATCGTGTTGCTCTGTTCGCCCACGTGCCCACCGAGGGCTACTGGCGGTACCGGGATAAGCTCGTGATCCGACGCGCGCCGGATGAAGCGCCCCGACCTCAGATGGTGATAGGTGAACACCCAATCATCTTTGAGGTGAAGTTCGACGGCTCTTCTGACTGGCAGCTGCGCAACCTGCGCGCGCTCAAGGAGCCCCGAGAGCTCGCCCTGTTTCTCTCTCTAGTCGTGCCGGGTGTTACGGTGCCGCCCATCAACGCGCGCCAGCATTGGATGTTGGACACTACGCCCGGGGCCATGCGCTCAGTCTGGGCGCAAGAGAGCTACTTCATCCCCGGCTTCGAGGCGTACACAGAGGAGTTGTCCGGCCAGGGCGAGCTTCCCGACATCGAGATGGTAGAGAAGCCACCCACCGGCATTCGTGGCAACGACGTGTTGGTACTGCCGGAGGACTTGGAGCGCAAGCTAGACACCTTTATGCGGCTTGGTGACGACGACCGGGCCCGCATTCTCCGCGCCGCCTACTGGCTTCACCATGCCCGAGAAGTCTGGGACATCTCCAAGTCGGCCTATTTCCAAGCGCTGGTCCAAGCCGTTGAGGCCATGCTCAAGTATGGCGACCATCGGGAGCGCTGCCCGCAATGCAATACTCCCCTTGCGGGTCCAACTAAGTACTTCCGCTGCTTCATCGACCGCTACGCCCCCACGCGGGACGAGCACGACGAGGACGAGCGCAAGACGCGAAAGCTGCTGTACGGCAAGCGCTCCGACCTCACCCATGGCACATCACTGCTCGCCGCCGACGAAGAAGTTGGTTTTGGGTGGCACACCCCGAAGCCGTCTTACGAGTACCGGCTTTCCAGCGAAGCCCAGCGGGTTTGTCGGCGGGCGATTATTGGATGGCTGGACGAGCAGGAGTAGTTTAGAGATAGCACGCCACAAGGAGGGCCGCTCATGGCGGTGAGAGCTCGGATCGAAGGTCACGTGTTCGACCTCGATACTCTTTGTGAGTTGTTTGCGGATGGTGAGCCGCGGGTCAGCAAAGAGAGTGATGGGTACTATCTTGCATCGGACGAGTTGGATGGACTCATCAACGAAGGCGGCCGTCTTCTTGAGGCTGCCTCCCTTGTCCTGCGTCGAGTAGTTGGTGTTGCTCGGGCTCTGGATAGCCGATTCCGCCCCGTAGCGCTCACCGGTCAGTTCACGGACGACAGCGGCAATCGTCACCATGTCGCCGTCCTGGGCACGGCAGAGGAGCGCGTCAAAGCATTCGACGTCGCTGTAGTGAAATTCGCCAACCAATCGTCGCCGCCAGTGCAGCAGCCGCCGCCTCCGCCACAGGGCCCGCTGTACATGGAACTCATCAAGACGCACTCGGATGTGGCAGAGGTTCTCGGCATCCTTGGCAAACCCAGCGTCTCCATGACATGGGTTGACCTCTACAAGGTGTACGAGATCGTGCGACACAACGTAGGGAACGACAAGGCACTCAGGGCCAAAGGGTGGGTACCTGACTCCGACATCTCGGCTTTCACAGGATCGGCGAATCGACCGGATGTGAGTGGCAGTGAAGCGCGGCACGCTCGCCTCCCAGGAGCCTCCCCGAAGCGAACGATGAAGCTCACCGAAGGAGAAGCCTTCATCCGTACGCTTGTTGTGGCCTGGTGGGACTCTCTGAGTCCTTCGTCGTAGGAGACCGCGCGCGCTTCTGTTTGTGGTGGAACCCACGGCTCTGTGTAGCGCCTACGCCAGAGCTGGCCTCGGCGGAGTGTCCAACTCATGGTGCGCCACAATCGCGGCGACGCTCCCCCGCGCGTCGAGGTATCCGGCATGCATCAGCAACTCTTCCAACACGGGCCGCAGGATGGTAATCGGCGCTTCATCTTGCTTGCGCGACAGAAGACGCCCCGCAGCGAAGCCGATGTGCGGACAGTTGGCGTACCGCCGGGACGCTCGGGCGAAGGAGTCGGAGCCAGGTACGTCGAGTCGCTCCCACACGACTTGCCCCTTGATCGTGCTGATGCTGCCACTTACTCCGATGCGCCAGTCACGCCGGCGGCGCTTCTCACTCCACCGCTTCCGGAATAGATTGCGGTACGCACTCCCCCGCACCAGCGCATGAACACGCTGGATGACCGCCGCCACCTCGGCCAGGGGTAGCGGGTCGGCCACCATGTCCACCACCGCCATGCGCAACCCCCAGCTGAGATCGAGCAGGCCGGAACCATACACATCGAGTTGGTGACGGCTAAAGGAGCCGAACTCACCGTCATCCTTGACGACGAAGCGCACCTGCTCGTCCCCGGAGTAGTCGACCTCGTACGACAGATCACCGAAGACTTCGCGCGCCACTACTTGGGCGCGAGCCGCCAGGTCAACGGGATCAATCGGCTTAACAGCCCGAGTCGGCGCAACGCAAACCCGCACGACAAAGCGATCGGCGTAGTCACGCGCCATCCCACTACACCGAGCAATGGTGTAGTGGTCACCCTCTACCGTCCGCTTACCCCAGCGCCAACCCGACTGAAGCAGCCACCAAGCCTTCGTGAAGATGTTGCCCGCCGCGTCAACCTCGCCAAAGGACATGTGCGACCACCCGACCGTGAGCACCGACGTAGGAAGCCGGTTCGGTAGTCCTGGCGGAGCAGTGAGCCTCCCTTACACGGCACCGGCAAGGATAGTGGGCGGCTCTGACAGTCAGGAGCCTCCGCAGGGCACGCGTACCCACGGATGTAGCCTCCGCCGTTGCAGACCACGGAGCGTCACAACTTCCTGACAGCTACAACCCCTGCGTGCCACCATGGAGCCGGGGACGAGGGACGCCCGCTGAAGGGCGTGATCCGGGGGTGCTTCTTGAATTCTTCAACGGCTACCGCATGCATCGCGCTAGGCGGCGTCATCACAGCTCCAGGTGTCTACCTACTCCTTGTGGTTGTCACGCAAGGAAAACTCAGTGCGGGCTCCTTTTCGATTGATGAATCGGACTTGCCTGCGCATCGACGAAAGCTGCTGCTGACGGTGGCATGTCTGTTTCTAGTAGGCGGGCTTTTCATAGCGCTCGGTATCATTGCGCCTGGCGGAGGAGGAAGCACTGCATCGAGCGCATCGCCTTCAGTCACGGACGGCATCACCAGAGCGCCGTACACGGCCAAAGCCAGCACAACCCCGCCGCCAAGACCCAGTTTCGGAACTCCTTCGCAAGCTACTTCCAGTGATGCAGTAACGCCTAGCCCTGCGGCGGCCGATACTGTTGAACCACTCTACTTGAGCGAGACGAAGCCTCTATCTGATCGCGGAATTGGCTCACACTCGACGTCTGCAACCATCAACAAGGAATCTTTCCCCCACAGTGTGGCCCAATATCAAAGCCGCTGTTCGGAGAGTGCGGAGCCCGATGAGTGGGAATACAGCGTCGGTAGTGGCTTCAAATGGTTCTCAGCCGACGTTGGACTCGACGACGAGAACTCCGCCCGCGATCTATCCGTCGAATTTGAGGTGTATGCCGACGGCAAGCCCGTATTTGATAAAAAGATGAGTGCTGGACCTGCTTATCATATGCGTGTCCCGGTGCAAGACGTGCTACGAATCAAGCTCGTGGCTACGTTCACCATCGCGAAAAACTGCAGCGCTTTCGACCAGGCCGTCTGGGGCAAAGCGCAATTTTCTTGAGCGTTCCCGTGAGTGCCCACCTAGCGCAAGCATTACTTACGACTCGCAACGAAATGAGCTCGGGGATGCGTCGGGAATGATCCTGTGTCAGCTCCCGTTGACGCGTCCGGATGGGGGGTGTGAGTCGGTCGAGACGAAGCGTGCGAGCAAGCCGTGGGAGGTCGACGACGGACTGTGGACACGGATCGAGCCGCTGGTGCCGGTGGTCCAGCGCCGATACCGTCACCCTGGCCGACGGCACTTGGATGATCGGCAGGTGCTCTGCGGAATCCTGTTTGTCCTCCACACCGGTATCCCGTGGCGGTCTCTGCCCCAGGAACTGGGCTTCGGCTCGGGGATGACGTGCTGGAGACGGCTTCGGGATTGGAACGAGGCCGGAGTCTGGCAACGGCTGCACGAGCTGCTGCTCGCCGAGTTGCGGACGGCCGACATGCGCGACCTCTCTAGGGCTGCCGTCGACTCCAGCCATATCCGGGCGATGAAGGGTGGGCCGGCCACCGGCCCGTCCCCGGTGGATCGAGGCAAGACCGGTAGCAAGCACCACGTCATCGTCGAGGCCCACGGAATCCCGCTGGCCACGATCACCACCGGCGGCAACCGTAACGACGTGACTCAACTGATTCCGCTGATCGAGGCCGTGCCGCCGATCCGCGGCAAGCGCGGCCAACCGCTACGGCGGCCCAGGCATCTGTATGCCGACCGCGGCTATGATCACGACCTTTACCGCAACCGGGTGCGCAGGTTTGAGATCACCCCGAATATCGCCCGGCGCGGCATCGAACACGGCTCCGGCCTGGGCGTCTACCGGTGGGTCGTGGAGGGCACGATCGCGCTGCTGCACTGGTTTCGCCGCTTGCTCATCCGCTGGGAGATCCGCGACGACATCCACCATGCCTTCGTCACCCTCGGTTGTGCCCTCATCTGCTGGCGACGGCTGAAATTGTCGCTGTGACTCGTGTCGCCGTGGCCCACAGGTCTTCGCGTTCGTCATGGTGTTCTGCTGGACCGCTGCGGATGCGGGTCACGGCGAACCTTGGACGCGTTGAGCGGTGTAGGTGACCGTTAGGCGCGGGTCTGCGACCTGGCCGCCGAGCTCGTCGACGAGCGAACCGAGGCGAGTGAGGAACTCTTCGCGGTCGGGCGCGGAGAGTTCCGCGATGTTCGGGAACGTGGACCACTGATCCCGTGCGGTCTGCGCGGTCAGGATCTGCTCCCATTCGATGATCTCGACAGAGACGTTGTCGAAGTAGCCGCCCGTGGTCAACTGGCTGCGCCACCGGTCGGTGTCGAGGACGTGCGAGCGGCTGTCCCGGTAGCCGGTCTCGGCGGGCAGCAGGTCGTGGTAGACCTCGTCGAGCCGGTCGCGGAAGAGCGTCGGCCGCTTGACGTCGCCGAAGTCGTTCCACCACGCCGCCAGCCAGCCGCCGGGACGCACCAACCGGGCGATCTTCGCGGTCGACGTGGCCGGGTCGAGCCAATGCAGCGCTGTCGCCGCCGCCGCGAGGTCGAACCCGCCTGGCAGGTCTACAGCCTCGAAGTCACTGACGAGGACCTCCAGCCGGTCACACGCGTGATCGGCGACGAGGATCGCGGCCAGGCTTTCGCCGGGCTCGACCGCGACCACGTGCGCGCCGGCCGCCAGCAGCGGCTCGGTGGCCAGGCCCGTACCGGCACCGATCTCGAGCACCCGCGCACCGGGCCGCAGCCCGCAGCGCTCTGCCAACAGGTCGAAGACTGGGTCCGGGTACCGTGGTCTGCCTCGTTTATAGGTCAGCGCATCAGCGTTGAACGACATCCGGCGAGCTGCGCGCGTCGTGTCAGCCATCATCGATCGCTCGGCGGTGACCGTATCCTGAGCAGCTCCGGTGTCGAGGTCAGATTCTTGATCGTCCACTTCGACAGTCTGCCAGCTACGCCTTACGGGGCCACAGGATTTTCGCCCTGGGTACCCAGCGCAGCTGGGAGCCACAGGTGGTCGCGAAGCCTCATGATGCTGCACAGCAATGCCGCGCTTATTTCGTTACGAGTCGTCAGACATGGCGAAAGCCCGATTCCTGCCCGGCGCCGAGCCGCCGGGATTCGTCGACGGCGCCGAACGGGCCTGTGGCCAGGGGGATGTAGCCGTCAGAAGCGTTGGCCGCAGTGGCGCGGAGGTAACGCTGAACGAGCCGATGTATCACGCGGCGGATCTTGTACTGCTGAGACATGAAGGGGACTTCCTAGGAACGCTCAGGGCGGGAAAACTGGGAGGCCGGGATGGGGTGCGGGCTCTCGAACAGCGGGATTGATCAAGGTCGAGCGATCGCGCCCATCCGTGCATCCGTGTCGAACAACTCCCGCTCCCGCGGATGCAAAAGATGTTGAGTAATGAACGACCGGCCCGCCACCTTCCACAGGCCGCGCCCCTTGGTGAGGGCGGCGACTGCCTGCGTCTCGACGCCGGTGAGCCCCAACAGGGAAGCGGCTGAGGCGAGTTGGTCGGTTTCTTGGCGGTAGATGATCCGGGTGGAGCAGTCGGTGAGCAGGCCCTCGGCCAGGGCCCGGCCGCGGGAGCCAGCGTCGCCGGCGGCCAGCAGGTCGCTGAGGCGGTGGATGACCATCAGGTTCGCGATGCCCAGGCCGCGGGAGAGCTTCCACTGGCTCTGCATCCGTTCCAGCAGGGCGACGTGCCGCATGACGCGCCAGGCCTCGTCGTAGATCACCCAGCGTCGTCCTCCGGCGGGGTTGGCGAGTGCGGACTCCATCCAGGCGGAGGCGCAGGTCATCGCCAGGACGAGCGCGGTGTCGTCGCCGGCGCCGCCGAGGCGGGACAGGTCGATGGACAGCATCGGTGCGCTCGGGTCGAAAGCCACGGTGCTCGGCGCGTCGAACATGCCGGCCAGGTCGCCGTGCACGAGCCGGCGCAGCCCGTGGGCGAGGTCCTCGGCGGCATGCCCGAGGCGGCCGGACAACTCGCCGAGCGCGGCATCGAGGCGCTCGGGGGATCCGAGGACGTAGGCGACCTCACCCAGCAGCGGCGTGGTGCCGTTGGCCTCGGCGTAGGCGACGACCTGGTCGAGCGCCACGTCAAGGGCGGTGTGCTCCATGGGATGCAGCTCGCGCCCCAGGACCGTCTTCGCAAGCGAGCCGAGCAGCAGCAGGCGCCGCTTGCGGACCTCGTTCGTCCAGTCCTCCTCGCTGACGCCGTACGGCCGGGCGGGCGCGTCGAGGGGGTTCAGGCGTCCTGGCAGTCCGGGGCCCAGAGCGATGGTCTGCCCACCCAACTCCTGGGCGACGACGGTCCACTCGCCCTTCGGGTCGCACGGCACGTAGATCCGGTAGCCGAAGGCCACGGCGCGCACCGCGAGGGACTTGGCCAGGGCAGACTTGCCCATGCCGATGATCCCGGCCAGCAGGATGTTGGGATTGGTGAAGCCGTCGAGGCGCCCGTACAGGGCGAACGGGTCGTACGTGAAGGCTGCTTCGGCGTGCACGTCGCGGCCGATGTAGATGCCCTGTGCGCCGAGGCCGCCCTCGGCGAGGAAGGGGTAGGCGCCAGAGGCGGTGGCCGTCGTCATCCGGTGGGCGGGGAGCTTGAGACGGCCGCCGCGGGCGGAGGCCGGGCCGGGGCGGCCGGCGGCCGGGTAGGTGGCCCGCAGCTCGGGGTCGAGACCGGGCGCGGTCGGGCGGGCTGCGGGACGCGCGGCGTGGCGGGCCTGGTCTCGGGCGGCGGCGAACTGATGGCGGGCGGCGCGGGCCGTGCGGCGGTCGCTCTTGCGCGGGACGAACAGGGGGCTGGCGCTGGCGCGGGTGGTGCGAGGGGCCATGGGGGTGGTGCTCCTGAGGGTCAGTGGCGGGTGAGGCCGGTGAAGGGGTCGCGCAGGTCGGCCGGGGTGTGGTCACGGCGGACGCGGGTGGCGGTGGCCAGGTGGCGCTGGCACACGGTGAGTTCGGGAGCTCCCTCGGGCCGCCGGGCCCGGCACGCCTCCCGGGTGGGGAGGCGGCCGGTGCTGGGGTGCGGGGCGGCGTGGAAGGCGGCGTGGAGATGTTCGGCTGCCTGCCACAGCCGGATCCGGCATGCCCGCAGGTGGTCGCCCTCCGCCCTGGCCACCGGGGTGGTGCGGGCGGTGTGGGCATCGAGGAGCCCGTACAGCGCGACGATGTGGGCGTGCAGGGAGTCGAGTTCCGCACGGCCTGCGGCGATGGGGGCGACCGGCATATTGATCGCCTGGTGGAAGTCGAGCGCGGCGGTGGCGAACGGGACGAAGTCCGGAGCCAGTTCGGGCAGGGGCTCGGTCGGCATGGGGGTGCCCTTCGGTAGAGCGCGAGAGGGTGGTGCGGGTGCGCCTAGGGGCGGGCGAGGGGCAGGGCGGCGTTGGTGAAGGCCTCGGCCTGCTGCCAGGTCAGAAGGCGCAGGTCGACGAGGGCGGCGACGGCGGCCGTCTCGATCGCGGCGCAGGCCGCGTTGAGCTGCTCGTCGGTGTCGGCGCTCACGGTGAGCAGCCCGGTGAGGGCGACGTCGGCGTGTCCGGAGATCAGCTGGCGCTCGCGCTGCTTGATGTCGGCGTACTCGACCGAGTCCTCCTCGGAGTCGACCTGTCCCTTGCGCTGCCGCTCGGCGGCGTCCGCGATCACGGTGGCCTTGCGGCGTTGCACGTCCTTGAGCGCGGAGTCCAGGCCCTTGGGCTCGTAGGTCAGCGAGAGCGTGCGGCGCACCCCGGAGGTGAACAGCAGCTGGTGCAGGAAGCCGGGTGAGGTCTCGATGCGGGGCCAGTTCTCGATCCAGAACGTGGCGTGGTGGGCCGAGTCGGTCTGGATCCGGTCGGCCTTCTCGACCAGGACGACGGGGCCGGCGGCAGCAGGCTCGGCCTGCGCGCGGCCCGAATCGGACCACTGGTCCAGAGCGGCCGACGCCTTCGGGTCGTACGCGGTACGGATCACGGCGGCGATCTCGGACGCGCTCAGCCAGCCACCGGGTGTGAGCCCGGAGTTGCGGGCGGCCTGGTCGAAGGTGGCGGTGAGCTGGGCCAGGACCGCGAAGCCACCGGTGAGCCCGCCGCCCGCCTGGTTGATCAGTCGGCGGGCGGCCTTGAGATCAAGGGCGAGCGCGACGTATGCCTCGTGCGGGGCCGCGGCCGGGCCGGCAGCGGCCAGCAGGTCGCGGTAGATCGGTCCGGCGAGGTGGGTCGCCTCGTCGCCGTGCTCGTGCCAGTAGCGGTTGAGCGCGTCACCGGAGTCGGGCACCGTGCGCTCCAGGACCTGGACCCGGGCGATGTGCCCGGTGCGCGACAGAGCCGCCAGCGTGCGCCCCCAGCCCGCCACGTTGCTGGCCTGGGTGGCCGGGTCAAGGAGAGCGAAGGCGCGCGAGGAGACCTTGACGACCGCGGTGAGTGTGCCGTGGTGCGGATCGTGCACCGCACCGAAGCGGCCGTGCGGGGCGGTGACCACCCGCAGGGACGCCGCCGTGCCCGGGAGGTGGAGTAGGCCCTCGCGGCGCGGCCGAGTGGACGGCCGGGCGAGCCAGACCAGCTGGCCCCGGAAACGACGCAGCGCGTACCCCGTGGCGATGGGCGCCCAGTCGGCAAGGGAGCGTCCGCGATGGCGGACGAACACCGCCGCCAGAATGACCGCCCAGAGCGGTATGAGCTTGAGCGCCCCGGTGACGCCGGCGGTGAGCAGCACCGCGAGCAGCAGCAGCCCGGTGAAGGTGACGACGATCAGCTGAGGAGCCGACAGGCCGAGCAGCACGCCGCGTCGCGAGCGATGCGGGAACTTCACGGTGGCCGGGCCGTCAGGCTGAGGGGTGTCGGAGAACATGGCGAAGCCGTCCTTGGAACGTGGAGAGCAAGAAGAAAGAGGGGGAGACGGGGCGGCCGGCGCTGGAGGCGACCGTTGCCGCCCGCCCCGTCAGGCAAGGGCTACGAGCCCGATCCACCTGGCGGCTCGGGATAGACCCACCGCTGCGGCGTCGCACTGCCCTGCGGGGAAGGTCCGCCCACTGGCCCCGGACGCCGGGGTGCCGGCGGATCCAGGTGCGTGATGCGCGGCTGCGCCACCGCGGCGCCCTGGGGCGTCGGCCCGGAGGAGACCGGTGCCGCGTCGGCCGCCGCCTCCTGGCCGGGACGCTGGATCAGCGGCTGCCCGCGGTCACCATCGGTGGGAGGCCGCCGGATCAGCGCTCGGCCCTTGTCGCCAGCGGCGTTGGGGTCCTCGCCGAAGCGGAAATGGGTCTGCTTCGGCTTGTCGCCGTCCGCGGATCCGCCGGTCGGGTCGATGCCGGAGACGACACCGCCCGAGCCCTGGCCCGGAACCTTCGACGGCCCCTGCGGAGCCCGCATGCCGGTGCCGGCCTGCATCGCGAGCTGGCCCGCGGTCTTCGCCGCACCGGCAGCCACCGCGACCCCGGCGACGCCCGTACGGTGCAGGTCGTCCTGGCCGCCGCCGTCGGCCGCCCAGTGCACGAACTTGTACGTGGCATAAGGGCACAGCATCACCAGCACCATGACGACGATGCCCGCCATGGAGTCGGACAGGGCGGCGAGCCCGTCGGAGGCGTCGCTCTTGCCCATGGCCGAGACGCCCAGCAGGAACACGATCGTCATCAGCAGCTTGCTGACGATCAGAGTCGCGGTCGCCTCGATCCACCCGCGCCGCCAGCGCCGCGCGACTTCCCAGCCGCCGCCCGCGCCGGCGAACACCGCCAGCGTCACCAGGACCAGGATGCCGACCTTGCGGGCGACCATCACCGCCCAGTACAGGAACGCGCCGATGGCACACCCCAGGCCGACCATGGCGGGGATCGTCCAGCCCATCGTGTACATCGGGCCGAGGTTGTTGACCTCGATGATGCGGCGGATGGCGTCGTCGACCGAAGTGTTCGCCGCCTTGAACAACCCGGCGGACAGCGCGTCGACCACGGTCAGCGCGATGGTGCTGCAGGCGATCGCGGCGAACGCGAACAGGACACCCGCCACCGTCCCGGTCACCGCCTGCGCGAGGGCGCGCTCGTCACGGCGCCAGGCCGCGCGCATCAGCTGCAGACAGAACGTGGCGACGGTCAGCACGAGACCGATGGGCAGCAGCAGTTCGTAGTTGCTGCGGAACCACTCGGCGTTGAGATCGACGGCCGTGGTCTTGTCGACGGCCGTTGAGGCGAGGTCCGCGGCGGACTGCGCCAGCTCGCCCATCGACTTGGCGATCCAGGCGCCGATGCCATCGGTGATCGCCTCGCCGGTCGAACCGACGACGCCGCCGACGGTGTCGCACACCGTGCTCATCAGGGGAAGGTCACAAGCCCCCATGAGGGCACCTCCTTTCGAGAATGTCGGGGGCGATCAAGGCGCGACGCTCGGCAGCACGCCGACCAGGGCACAGGCCGTGTCGGGGCGGCACTGGACGGCGAGCGTCGTGGAGCGGGACTCGGCTCCGGCCCCGGAGCCCTTCCAGGCGATGGACTGCTTACCGGTGACCGTGACGGCGTAGACGTACGCCTTGGTGATCGCGCCGGGGTCCTGTGCCAGGGCGGTCTTGAACGCCTGCGGGAAGTGGCCCTCGCCGATCTTCGCGGTCGCATGCTGGCGGTTGTCGTGCATCCGCGACCACAGCACCGGACTGGGAATCTGGTCGGAGACGGACTCCCAGTCGGCGTACTTCTTCTCGCCGGTCATCCACCGCTTCAGCCCGGCGACGTGCTCGGCACGGGAGAAGGAACGGGTGTCGTACGTCCACAGCACCTTGGTGGCCGCCTTGGCAAAGACGATCGGATCGGTCGTCTTGGGCGGTGCCGCAACTGCCGTAGGCCCACCTGGAGTTGCCTCTGGCGAAGCAGCGGGCTGCGTGGACGCCGGAGTCGGCGTGGGCTTGGCTGAGGCGGGGCTGTCCGCGCGGGTCAGATACGCGAGGAGCCCGGCGACGGTCAGCAGGACGGCCAGGATGAGGCCGCCCAGCAGGGCACGCCGCAGGACCGAGGACGGCGCCCCGTAGGTGTGCTCCTGGGCGGAGAGGGAACGATGCTTCGGCATCAGTGAACCTGCGTCCCCATCGCCGAGAAGAACGCGACGATGCCGTTGGCCGCGCCCAGCAGCAGCGCGCAGCCGGCGGCGATGACCGTGCCCTTCTTCCCGTTCGCCTCGGCCTGGTGGCCACCGCTGTGGTGACCCCACGCCCAGACCATGGCGGAGATGGCCAGGGCACCGACCACGGCGATGATCCCGAAGAGGTTAATCGAGGAGATGACGTTCTTCAGCACGCTGAGGCCGGGGAGACCACCTTCCTTCGGTGTGATGCCGGGGTTGTACGCCAGATACTGGGCGTGCTGCATGAGATTCACTTGGAACTCCAGTGCGGTTTTGGGCGCGCGAGGGCCCGAGAGGAGAGGGAGCGACGGGAGAGGAGAAGGTGCCGGTCAGGCGACCCGGCGGGCGGCGACGATGTCTGCGCGCCAGTCGGCGAGGGTCGAGATCTTGACCACGTCACCGGTATGCGGGGCCTGCAGGATCAGCCCCTGGCCAATGAACATCCCGACGTGTTCCGGCGCTGCGGCCGTGCCGCGGGTGAACAGGAGGTCACCCGGCTTGAGAGCATCGACGCTGACCGCCTTGCCCTCCTTGACCTGCGCGTATGTGGTCCGGGAGATCGAGACACCGCCGGCCTTGTACGACGCCTGCATCAGGGACGAGCAGTCGCATCGGCCCATGGGGTCCTGGCCGTGGGGAGCAGAGCACGTACCGCCCCACTGATACGGCGTGCCGAGCTGGCCGAGACCCCAACGGATCGCCGTACGCACCGACTTGGGTGCGCTGGACGGGATCTCGTAGCCCTCGGGTACGGACCCGTCGGGAATCGGGCCGAAGGAGGACCCGTCCCCGCCGGTGCCGCACGCGGTAGCTGCCGGGGAGGTGGTCTGCTCGGCCTCACCATCGGTGTCGCTGTCCTTGCCGGAACTGCCGTCTTGGCCAAGAGACTTGGCGATGGCCTTCTGGAGGGCCGTGGCCAGCGGTTCCCACTTCGCGTACGCGTCGGGGAAGCCGCTCTTCTGAACCGCCTGCGCGGCCTGGGCGATGGTCATCGACTGCCAGCCCGAGACCTTGAGCAGACTCTCGTAGAACTTCGTCGAGGCATGCACCGGGTCGCGAACCTCGGCAGCAGTACCCCAACCCCGGCTGGGACGCTGCTGGAAGAGGCCGAGCGAGTCCCGATCGCCGTAGTCCAGGTTCCGCAGCCCCGACTCCTGCACAGCCGTGGCCAGGGCAACGATCTGCCCCCGCGCCGGCACCTTCATCGCGATACCAGTGGCCTGGATCGTCTCGGCGTTTGGTATCTGCTCTTCGGGGTCTGAAAGCCCCGAAACGGACACGGGCCCCTTGCCGTCGCCCTTGAAGATCGACTTCACCAGCTTCGCGACCGCCGCACTGTTCACGGCCTGTGCACCGTCCGCAGAACAGGCGGCCTGAGCACTGCTGGAACCGGCCAGAGCGACAGCGACCGGCGCTATCAACAATGTCGGGCCGAGCGCCACGGCCCCTGCTATGGCTATGGCCTTCTTCACGGACGCGCGCCACACGTCGAACGGCAGGAGGCGGAATCTGGGCCCGGGGAGGGGCGGGCCTGGGCATGCTGCATCGGCAGCTCCTTACTCGTAGACAGCGCGGCGCAGGCGTTCTCGTCGAAAAGGCCACCGGCACCGCACGGTTATGAATTCGCAGTCCCTGGGGGAGGCTGGGAGACCAAGGCCGGGAGCTGCTAACTCCCGGCCGTTGGCCTCTCACTGGAAAGCGGCAGCCAGCCGCCCTCGTAATCTCACTCGCCACATGGGGAGTCCTTTTCGCCGATTAGGAGGCCAGTAGATGGGGTGTCAGGCATGCTGTCCTTGGATGGAACGGCAGCATCGACACAGCTCAGCAGGGCTGGAACCAGGTCCCGTCCTGCGAACACGGCGAGACTGTAGAGACGAAATCCGGCCGCACCAAACGGCCCGTGCCTCGGGCGGTTTCGAGGCGCTGAGTCGAGATCTGCCTCATTGGGTGCGGCCGGAATTCGGGGTTAACCTCCAGCGCATTGCTCGTCACGGCGGCTGTTTTCGCAGTTCCGCGGAGTGACGCATGCCGACGTGCGCTCCCCCTCCGGGAGCGGAGAAAAGGGCGCACGACCGCCTCCCTGAAAGAGAGAACCGCGCAATGCCGTACACCCTGCACCGAGGCGACGCGCTGACCGCCCTCGCCAGCATCCCCGACAACAGCGTCGATGCAGTGATCACCGACCCGCCCTACAACAGCGGGGGCCGAACGAGCAGCGAGCGCACCGGACGCTCCGCGCGCGCCAAGTACACATCGGCCGATGCCGAACACGACCTCGCCAACTTCCCCGGCGAGAACCGAGACCAGCGCTCGTACGGCTTCTGGCTCACCCTCCTGCTGACCGAGTCCTATCGCGCAACCGTCGAGTCCGGTACCGCGCTCGTCTTCACCGACTGGCGACAGCTGCCGACCACGACGGACGCACTCCAGGCCGCCGGCTGGACCTGGCGGGGAATCGCCTCGTGGCACAAGCCGGTTTCCCGGCCGCAGAAGGGCCGACTCAAGCAGTCGTGCGAGTACATCGTGTGGGGCACCAAGGGGCCCGTCGACGCCGCCCGCAACCCCGTCTACCTGCCCGGCCTCTACACAGCGAGCCAGCCGAGGAAAGGCCGCGTGCACATTACCCAGAAGCCCGTGGAAGTGATGCAGGAACTGGTGAAGATCTGCCCGCCGGGCGGAACGGTCCTGGACCCCTTCACCGGCTCCGGAACGACTGGCGTCGCCGCCTTGCGAGAAGGCCGCCAGTTCATAGGTGCCGAACTCTCCGAGCACTACGCCGACATCGCAGAACAGCGGCTGCGCAACGCACTGACCCAGGACGACTTCGAACTCGCTGGGCCCGAGAAATGAGACCAGCCAACGCCAGACCGCCGCCATCCCTGCAGGCACGCCAAACGGGGGCTGGTGTGCACCGGAACTCCGGTGCACACCAGCCCCCGTAATTTGGGTCAGCGGCCTTCGACACTTCGCCGGACGAGGTCGCTGGCTCTCGCCAGGTCCTCCTGCGACCGGATCCGCAGCTCCAGAGGGCCGGTTCCTGGACAGCCGATCTTGCGAACGTCACGGGCGAAGCCCTCGGCCAGCTCGACCGAGTCCGGGTTGACGGCAAGCCGGACCACGAGGGTGTGGCTGCGCGGCTGGAATCGCACTGTCGCGACGTTCTTGATCCGCCGGTAGGCGACGTAATGCAGCTGGAACTCCTTCTGTACATCAGCATCGGAGACCAGCATGACGTCGAGGTCGGCGTACAGATCCCGCAGCGACTGAGGCGACTCGTCGTAGAACTGCCGAACCGACTTGACTGTCGAACCACCACCCCCGGGTCCCGCCGCAGGCGCGCTCGCCCCCGCGGGCGTGCTCGGGGTCCGAAGTGCTGTCGCCGAGCCGGTCACGGAGGCGACAAGTTGCAGAGCCAGCAGGCCCCCACCGAAGTCCCGGTAGCTCACGAGATCGATCCGCCGACCGATCTCCTCCAACGCGTGAGTGTCGTGCGATGTGAAGTCTCCCGCAATGCACACCAGGCGGGGGTTGCTCCAGTCGACCGAGCGGCCTGCCTCGTCGCCCAGCCGCTCCTTCACCAGGCTTTCGAACTCGTGGCGGTGGTCGCGCAGCCACGACAGGTATGAAAGAGCCTGTGTGATCACCGCCTTGCCATTCGAACGCTTGTACTCGATGATCGCCGGGTTGCCGTACTCGTCCAGCCCGAGCGAATCGATTCGCCCCCTGTGCCGCGAACCGGTGCCGTACTCCGAGGCCAAGAACCGGATCCCGAGCATCGCTTCCATGTTGCGCTCGATCAACGTTTGCAGCTGACGCTCCAGCGCCACTGCAGCTCCCGGGATCTCGGCCGCCTGGCCGTCGGCGACCTGGAACAGCTTTAGATCGTTCACCGGCTTCCCCCGTCCGCCTCGATGGTCTCGCCCGGAACAATCGATCCTGGGTAGGCGCGTATTCCGGAAACTTTGGAAGCGGAGGGCGGCTGGCCACTACCGCGCCAGCCCTGAGGGGGAGTCACGGAAGAGGTCAGGCACCCGTGCGATCGGATCCAGATAGCGCCAGCAGACCTTGGGTAAATAGCGCCAGCAGGCCTTGGGTAACAGGGCGTCAGTACGGGAGACGTGGGATCGAGGCGGTGTCCGCGGGGCTTCCGGGTGGGGTGGTGGTGCCGTATGGGCCGGTTCGATGGCGGGTTGGGGCTGGGTGGTGCGGGCGAGGGCGTCCTCTGGCGCCCGGACGCATTTGCGATCCTGCGCGTGGCGTGAAGTGCTCCGGGGCCGACCTCCTGGACATCCGCAACTTCGGTGCGAAGTTGATCGACGAGGTCAAAGCGAAGCTGGCCGGCGTGGGCTTGGCCCTGAGGACGGCCCGCCCAGATTCGCCCCCCGCCGCTGACGCCTTCGACCCCGACGGCGACGCGGACGCCAGGTTCGTCGAGACCGAGAAGTGTACTGAACGCTGCACTGCGCGCATGGCTCCGGGCCGTCCGGAGGCCGTCGGCCGGCCACGGCCCTCTGCTCTCAGCGCCGGGTCAGGACGCCAGCAGGTGCGGTGCGTGCTCGCAGACCGTGTCCAGCAGTTGTCGCTTCGACGGGGTGACCATGGCGTGCCCGGCGACGGTGACGGTGGGCACCGTCTCGTTCCCGTCCGCGACGGAGCGGACGAATGCCGCTGCGTCCTTGTCCCGCAAGATGTTCCGCCTGCCACCGCGCTCGCATACTCCTTGAACCCGAACTCCGCCGCGCTCGCGCTCCCTGCGCTCGTGTCCCCCGTGCTGGTGTCCCCTGCCCTGATGCCGCCCCGCGTGTTCTCATCCGTCCACGCTGTCGAACGCGTGATGCCGGAAGTTGCCATGGCGGATGCTGCATACGGCAGCCTCGGCTACGACGGATTCCACGACCGGCCCCGCCCCAGGCCGTATCCGGCGTTGATCACGTGCCGCGAACCCGCAGGTCAGGAGCCCCTTCCATGGGAGCTTCCCAGGGACTTTTCAGGGACTTTTCAGGGACTTTCACGTCTGTCCCAGGGAGTTTCCAGGGACTTTCCACCGCGTAAGAAGGGAAGGCTCCGACAGCGCTGAAAGAAACGAACGCGCAGGTCAGGGCCTGTTCCCTCAGCACTCGATGACGTTGACCGCCAGCCCGCCCCGCGCCGTCTCCTTGTACTTGACCTTCATGTCGGCGCCGGTCTCCTTCATGGTCTTGATGACCTTGTCGAGGGAGACGTGGTGGCGGCCGTCGCCGCGCAGTGCCATGCGGGCGGCCGTGACCGCCTTGACCGCGGCCATGCCGTTGCGCTCGATGCAGGGGATCTGGACGAGGCCGCCGACCGGGTCGCAGGTGAGGCCGAGGTTGTGCTCCATGCCGATCTCGGCCGCGTTCTCGACCTGTTCCGGGCTGCCGCCCAGGACCTCGGCGAGGCCGCCCGCGGCCATCGAGCAGGCGGAGCCGACCTCGCCCTGGCAGCCGACCTCGGCCCCGGAGATGGAGGCGTTCTCCTTGAAGAGCATGCCGATGGCGCCTGCCGCGAGGAGGAAGCGGACGATGCCGTCCTCGTCGGCGCCCGGCACGAAGTTGAGGTAGTAGTGCAGGACGGCCGGGATGATGCCCGCCGCGCCGTTCGTGGGGGCGGTGACCACGCGGCCGCCCGCCGCGTTCTCCTCGTTCACCGCCATCGCGTAGAGCGTGACCCACTCCATCGCACGGGCCAACGGGTCGCCCTCGCTGCGCAGTTGGCGGGCAGCGGCCGCGGCCCGGCGCCGTACCTTCAGGCCGCCCGGGAGGATGCCCTCCAGGGCCAGGCCGCGCGACACGCAGCCCTCCATGACCCGCCAGATCTCCAGCAGCCCCGCCCGGATCTCTTCCTCCGTCCGCCAGGCCTTCTCGTTCTCCAGCATCAGCGCGGAGATCGACAGGCCGGTCTCCCGGGCCAGCCGCAGCAGTTCGTCGCCCGTGCCGAAGGGGTGGGCGAGCACCGTGTCGTCGAGTGTGATCCGGTCCGCCCCGGCGGCGTCCTCGTCGACGACGAAGCCGCCGCCGACCGAGTAGTACGTCTTCTCCAGCAGCGGCACACCGTCGGCGTCACAGGCGAAGAGGATCATGCCGTTGGCGTGGTACGGCAGCGAGCGCCGGCGGTGCAGGACCAGCTGGGTCGAGACGTCGAAGGCGATCTCGTGGGCCGGGCCGATCTGGGCGCCGAGGAGGCGGATGCGCCCGGTGGAGCGGATGCGCTCGACATCGAGGTCGGCCTGGGCGACATCGACCGTGTGCGGCTCGTTGCCCTCCAGGCCGAGCAGCACCGCCTTGGGGGTGCCGTGGCCGTGGCCGGTGGCGCCGAGGGAGCCGAACAGCTCAGCGCGTACCGCGGTGGTCTGGGCGAGCAGGCCGTCCTGCTTCAGCCGGGCGGCGAACATCGCGGCGGCGCGCATCGGGCCGACGGTGTGCGAACTGGACGGGCCGATGCCGATGGAGAACAGGTCGAAGACGCTGATTGCCACGCCATACTCCGGGGGATTGGCGGGGCGTGCCGACGCGGGTCGCGGGCACGCCCCTGCGGGCTGGTTGACGGTTACAGACCTGCGTAGACGGGGCGCTTGTCGGCAAGCGCCTTGACCCGGTTGTTGAACAGGGTCATCGGCGGTCTCCTCGGGTGTGGGCGCAGTGGGCTGCGTACGCGTCGGCGGAGAGGGCGCCGGCGATGTTCTCGACCCGCAGCCGGAACAGCCAGCCGACGGTGTAGGGGGCGGTGTTGACGACGCCCGGCGCGTCGGCCAGCGCGGTGTTGACTTCCAGGACCTCGCCCGAGGCGGGGGCGTACAGGCCGCTGACGGCCGTCAGTGACCGGATCTCTCCGCAGCTCTCGCCCGCCTCGACGCGGCTGCCGACCTCGGGCAGCCGCAGCTGGACGACGTCACCGAGGGCCTCGGCCGCGAACGCGGTGATGCCGACGGTGGCGTTGCCCTCGTCCACGACCAGCCATTCGTGGTCCCAGGTGTAGCGCAGGTGCCGCGGGATGCTCGGGCCGGTCATCTGCGCGTCCAGCAGGGGGAGTTGAGGCGCGCGGCTCATGACACGGCGGCCGGGACTGCGGGGGCGAGGGTGCGGCGGAGCCGGTTGAACAGCTTCGGCTGGTTCAGGGAGAGCACGGCGACGGGGGTGCCCTCGCGCAGATAGACGGAGACGAAGGAGCGGCTGTCGAGGCTGCCCTCGATGAGTTCGGGCCGGTCGCCGGGGGCCACGTGTCCAGCGAGCTGGATGCGCACCTGGTACTGGTCGGACCAGAAGTACGGTGCGGTGGCCCGGGCGGGCGCGGCGGACTCGCCGGTGAGGAGCGTACGGGCGGCGGTCTTCGCCTGTTCGGTGGCGTTGCTCCAGTGCTCGATGCGGGCGCGGCGTCCGGTGAAGGGGTTGGGCCAGCGGGCGACGTCGCCGACGGCGACCACACCCGGGACGCTGCTCGCGCCGCCCGCGTCGCACACCACGCCGTCGTCCACCTGCACGCCGGAGCCGGCGAGCCAGTCGGCGGCGGGCCGTACGCCCACCCCCACCACGACGATGTCGGCGGGCAGCAGGCGCCCGTCGGCCAGCCGTACCCCGGTGACCCGGTCCTCGCCGGTGAGTCCCGCCACGCCGGTTCCGCACAGCAGGCGTACGCCGTGGTCGGTGTGCAGCGAGGAGACCACCAGGCCCATCTCGCGGCCCAGTTGGCGTTCCAGCGGGACGTCGACGGCCTCTACGACGGTGACGTGCAGGCCGAGCCGGTGGGCGGTGGAGGCCACCTCGGCGCCGATGAAGCCGGCGCCGATGATGACGACCCGGGGCAGTCCGTCGAGCAGTTCGGCGCGCAGGGCCTCGGCGTCGTCGAGGGTGCGCAGGGTGTGGACGCCGGCCGGCCCGTCCATGCCGGGGAGCAGGCGGGGGCCGGCGCCGGTCGCCACCACGACCCCGTCGCTGCGCAGCCGGCGTCCTCCGGCGAGGATGACGGACCGGTCCGCGGGGTCGAGGCGTACGGCGCGCTCGCCGAGCAGCCAGGTGACCTGGAGGGCCTCGTACTCGTCGGCGTCGCCGAGCGCGAGCGCCTCGGCGTCGATGTCCCCCTTGAGGAAGTCCTTGGACAGCGGCGGGCGGTCGTAGGGGGTGTGGCGCTCCTCCCCCACGACGACGATCTCGCCGTCGTAGCCCTCTGCGCGCAGCCCGCGGACCGTGCTCAGGCCTGCCAGCGACGCGCCGACGACGGTGATGCTCATGGGGAACCTCCGGGTTGCGGGTGCCCGACCAGGTGTCTCGAATTACACAACAGAGCTCGTTATGCGCAACATGCTTGGGGCGCGGCCGGGGGCTTGTCAATAGACGGGCGGCATCAGTGCGCAATAGCACAGAGGGTTGCGCGATGCGCAACCCTCGGGAGGGCCGGAACGGGGTTACGGCAGTGGTTCATGGGCGACGGGCACCGCACCGTCGTCTTCTGCTGACGCCCGCCACGAAATGCGTATAGTTGCGCCATGAGCAACTACACGGCAGACGGCGAAACTGCGGCCCCTGCGGTGAACGGGGTGCAGTCCGTCGACCGTGCCGTCAGCGTCCTGGAGATCCTCGCCCAGCGCGGCGAGGCGGGCGTCAGCGAGGTGGCCGGCGAGATCGACGTCCACAAGTCGACCGCGTTCCGCCTGCTGGGCGCGCTGGAGGCACGCGGTCTGGTGGAGCAGACGGCCGAGCGGGGCAAGTACCGGCTCGGCTTCGGGATCGTGCGGCTGGCCGGCGCGGTCACCGGCCGGCTCGACATCACCCAGCAGGGCCGGCCGGTGTGCGAGCGGCTCGCCGAGGAGATCGGCGAGACGGTCAACATCGCGGTCCTGCAGGAGCATTACGCCGTCAACCTCTACCAGGTACGCGGTCCGGGCGCGGTCGGCACGCACAACTGGGTCGGGCAGCTCACCCCCGTGCACGCCACGTCCAGCGGGAAGATCCTGCTGGCCCATCTGTCGCCGCAGGAACGTGCGGACGTGCTCGCGGCGTCCGGGCTGCAGAAGCTCACGCCCCACACGCTGACTGTGAGGGCGAAGCTGGAGAAGGACCTCACGGCGGCCCGGGAGCGCGGATACGCGGTGACGCAGGAGGAACTCGAGATCGGTCTGCATGCCATGGCGGCGCCGGTTCGTTCCCGCGACGGCGAGGTCATCGCGGCGCTGAGTGCGTCCGGGCCGGCGTACCGGTTCACCGAGGAGCGGATGCGCGAGGTGGCGCCGGTGCTGCTCAAGGGGGCCGAGGAGATCAGCCATCGGATGGGGTATCTGGGCTAGGCACTGCGCCGCTTGCCGCGGGTGTGCCGTGCCACGGTCAGGCAGGCGTTTCGGCGCCCCAGCGGGCCGTCACCCTTACCGCGTCGAGTGTCGACCTCACGTCGTGTACCCGTAGGCACCAGGCGCCTTGTGCGGCGGCGAGTGCGGAGACGGCGGTGGTTGCGGCCTCACGCTGTTGTGCCGGGCGGGGGTGACCGGTTGCCGGGTCGGCCAGCAGGCGGCCCAGGAACGACTTGCGTGACGCGCCCACCAGGACGGGGTGGCCCAGCGCGCGGAATTCCCCGAGCCGGCCCAGCAACTGCCAGTTGTGGTCCGCCTCCTTGGCGAAGCCCAGGCCGGGGTCGAGGATCAGGCAGCCGGGTCGGATGCCCGCCTGGAGCGCGGCCTCGACCCGCAGGCGCAGCTCGTCGACCACGTCCGTGACGACGTCGCCGTAGACGGCGTTCGCCTGCATCGCGGTGGCGTGGCCGCGCCAGTGCATCAGCACGTACGGCGCTTCGGCGCCGGCCATCGTCGGCAGCATCGCGGGGTCGGCGAGGCCGCCCGAGACGTCGTTGATCAGCCGTGCGCCCGCGTCGAGCGCGCGGGCGGCGACCTCGGCCCGCATGGTGTCGACGCTGACGACGGCGCCCGCCGCGGCGAGTTCCCCGACGACGGGCAGAACGCGTCGCAGCTCCTCCTCGACCGTCGGCCGCTCCGCGCCGGGACGGGTCGACTCCCCGCCCACGTCGACGATGTCCGCCCCTTGCTCGAGCAGCGCAAGTCCGTGCGCGACGGCCGCTTCCGGAGCGAACGAGAGCCCGCCGTCGGAGAACGAGTCCGGGGTGACGTTGACGACGCCCATCACCAGCGTCCGGCCGGGCCGCGGCAGCCCGTGCGGATACACGTCCGGCGTCCCCGGGCGCGGCGGGGCGCCCGCCTGGACCAGGGCGGTCATGAGGAGCCGGCCTTCCGCGCCGCCTCGGCGACCGACGACCCGCTCCGCCGAGCGCACGGGCGGTTCGGGTGGACACCGGCCGCGTCGAACTGGTTGCCCACGCGGTACCGGCCGGACCAGACGTACGACGACCCCCCGCCCCTCACGACGAGACCACGGCAACGGCCTGGCTCCCATGCGGCACAACCTGCGGGCCACCGGACCGCGCCATTCTGTCCGCGGTCAACGCGGCGACGGCCCACGCCGGAGCGCTCGACGGCGGTGCCGCCCAGTACCGGCGAGCCAGGGCCCACCGTCACCAGCGGACCGGCGAGGGCGGACGGGCCGAACCAGACGTACGACGGCCCCCCGCCCCTCACGACGAGACCACGGCAACGGCCTGACTCCCATGCGGCACAGCCTGCGGGCCACCGGACCGCGCCGTACTGCCCGCGGTCAACGTGGCGACGGCCCACGCCGGAGCGCTCGACGGCGGTGCCGCCCAGTACCGGGGAGCCAGGGCCCACCGCTGCCCGTGGGTCGGCGAGGGCGGTCCCGACGGCCGGTCGGCCGCCGCCGGGGTGACAGGGCTCGTCGGCGGCGGTCCTCACTCTCCTCACGCGGCCCCTCCCGCCGGTGTGGCCCCCCGGAGACGGGCTGCCACGCACGTCGGCGGGAGGTTCGGCGGAGCCTCGGACAGCTCGACGTAGATCGTGCCGTCCTCGACGAGGACCCGGTGGGTGCGGACGGGCAGCCGGGCCGGTGGGGCGTCGACGGCGCCGGTGCGCAGGTCGAACTTCGAGGCGTGCAACGGGCATTCCACCTCGCAGCCCTCCAGCCAGCCGTCGGCGAGCGAGGCGTCCTGGTGGGTGCAGGTGTCGTCGATCGCGTAGAGCTCGCCGTCCTCGGTGTGGAACACGGCGACCGCCGGGTCGGAGTCGAGCCGGAACGCCTCGCCTCGCGGCAGATCGGCGAGACGGCACGCAGGAAGCTTCATGACCACCTCGATGCGTATTACGAAACTAGATGCGCGAAACGCAACGCCAGTGTCGGGTCGCCCCCACCCCTTGTCAAGGAGCAGCCACGCGGCGGCTGTCAAGGAACCACCCCGCGGCAGCGGCCGAGGAGTCACCCGGCGGCGGCCACCACGGGGTCACCCGTGTCGGCCGGCCCCGCCGCACCCCGTCAGGGCATCTCCTGCTCCGCCCAGATGACCTTTCCGTCGGGCGTGTACCGGGCGCCCCAGCGATCGGTCAGCTGGGCCACCAGGAAGAGGCCGCGGCCGCCCTCGTCCGTGCTGCGGGCATGCCGCAGACGGGGGGCCGTGCTGCTGGCGTCGGCGACCTCGCAGGTCAGGGCGGTGTCGCGGATGAGCCGTAGCCGGATGGGGGGCTCGGCGTGGCGGATGGCGTTGGTGACCAGTTCACTCACGACGAGTTCCGTCGTCATGACCAGGTCCTCCAGCCCCCAGACGGCGACCTGGCGGGTGGCGCGGGCGCGGACGTCGGCGACGGCGGCCGGGTCCACCGGCACCTCCCACGAGGCGACGTGGTCGGCGCCCAGGGCGTGGGTGCGCGCCAGCAGAAGGGCGATGTCGTCGGGCTGCGGCACGGGCACGAGTTGCCGTACCGCGGAGGTGCACAGCGTGGAGAGGTCGAGGCCGGAGCGGGCCAGCAGCTCGCCGAGCCGGGACATGCCCAGCTCCATGTCGCCGTCCGCGCCCTCGATGAGGCCGTCGGTGTAGAGGCCGATCAGGCTGTTCTCGGCGAGTTCGATCTCGGTGGCCTCGAACGCCAGACCGCCGAGCCCGAGCGGCGGCCCGGCCGGCGGTTCCGGGAAGGACACCTGCCCGTCGGGTGCCACGACGACCGGCGGCGGGTGTCCGGCGCGGGCCATCGTGCACCGCCGGGTGACCGGGTCGTAGACGGCGTACAGGCAGGTCGCCCCGAGGAAGGCGGTGGCGCTGCGGGGGGCGGCCTCGTCGTCGGTCCGCTCGGCGCTCAGCCGCAGCACGAGGTCGTCGAGGTGGGCGAGCAGTTCGTCGGGCGGCAGCTCCATGTCGGCGAGGGTCTGAACGGCCGTGCGCAGCCGGCCCATGGTCGCCGCGGCGGTGATGCCGTGCCCCACCACGTCGCCGACGACGAGGCCGACCCGGCCCCCGGACAGCTGGATCACGTCGAACCAGTCGCCGCCCACGCCGTCCGTCGGATCCGCCGGCAGATAGGTCGAGGCCACCTCCAGCGCGGTTCCGCCGGTCAGGGCTTGCGGCAGCAGACTGCGCTGCAGGGTGACGGCCGCGGTGTGTTCCCGGGTGTAGCGGCGGGCGTTGTCGACGCACAGCGCCGCCCGCGCCACCAGCTCCCGGGCCAGCAGGACGTCGTCGGGCTGGAACTGGACGGGATTGAGTGACCGCATGAACGTGGTCAGGCCCAGGATGGTGTTCCGTGCCCGCATCGGCACGGCGATGAAGGAGTGCAGCCCGAACTCCTTTATTTTTGCTGCTCGTTCCGGCTGTTCGGCGATCCATCGCTCGTCGGAGGGATCGAGGACGGGCAGCAGGATCGGCTCGCCGTCGACGAGCAGGTTCATGTCGTGCGCGGGAGGCAGGAAGCCGGACCGGTCCCCGACCCGCACCACGGCCTCCGGGCAGCCCTCGCGCACCGAGCTCATTCCGGCCCGGCGCATCACCGGTCCGACGGAGGCCGGCCCGGCGTCGGTCAGCCATGCGCCGTGCCCTTCGGTGCTGAGCACGGGCTCCAGCAGGTCCACGACGACGAAGTCGGCGAAGCGGGGTACGGCGAAGTCGGCGAGTTCCTGGGCCGTCCGCATCACGTCGAGGGTGGTGCCGACGCACGTCCCCGCCTCGTTGACCAGCGTCAGCAGTCGGCGGGCGGTCCAGCGCTCGGTGACGTCCTGGACCATGTAGCAGACTCCGGTGACGGAGTCCTCGGCGTCCACCAGCGGGAAGAAGGATGTCGAGTAGGCGTGCTGGCGGTGCGGGTCGGCCCAGCTCCAGCCGAGGTACTCGTAGTCGGTGACGGGGACTTTGGTGTCCAGGACCTTGCGCATCAGTCCCTCGATGGCGGCCGCCTGCAGCCCGGGCAGCAGTTCGCTCAGCCGGCGTCCCAGCCGCTGCTCGCGGGGCACCCCGCCGAAGCGCTCCAGGGTGTCGTTGAGCCAGACGTAGCGCAGTTCCTCGTCCATCACGGCCATGCCGATGGGGGAACGGGTCAGGAACCCGTCAAGGACGGACTCGCCCACCGACCACTGCTGCCGCCGCTCCCGTGCCGACAGCAGGAAGCACTCGTCCTCTCCGATACGGAAGGACGCGGACACCCGCAGGTCGACATCGAGGACCCGCCCGTCGCGGTGACGCACGGAGATGAGGCCGCTCCAGCCCATTCCGGCGCGGCACCGCTGCGCGACGGCGGCCACCCGGGCCGGGTCGGCGGGCATCGCCACCAGGCGCGCGGCGGGGCCGCCGACCACCTCGGACGCGGGGTGGCCGAGCAGTGCTTCGGCGCCCCGGGTCCAGCCGAGCACGACGCCCGCCGCGGACACGACCGCCGCCGCGTCGGTGGACGCGTCGAGGAGTTCGCGTGGCCCCGAGGGCGTCGGCCCGTCGGATGTTTCTCGCGCAGGATCCATGGGTGCCATCCGGGTGCCGTCCTCTACAGGACCATGTTCCTGCTTGTCCGCCCGATCCGCACGGCCCTGGCGGACTCCCCCACCCCGCCCGTAGCGCTTCCGCGGTTCCCGGACCGGAGGGAGCATGGAAGTGCCGCTGGTCGGAACCCGGGTGGCGGTGATGCCGTACGGGATCCGCGGATCCCGCCGAACGGTGGAGGTGGTTGCGGGATGACAGCCGAATACTTCCGGTCCGACGGTGATGCGGACGATTTCGAGCCGCCCCCGCCGACCGGTCTGCTGGACCTCCTGAGCGTGGCCGCGACGGTCGTCGACGCCGACGGACGCATCGTGTTCTGGACCCCGCAGGCCGAGGAGCTGTTCGGATACAGCGCACAGGAGGCGCTCGGCAAGTACGCGGCCCGGCTGTTCATCCATCCCGAGCATCTGAAGTCGGTGGTCAAGCTGTTCACGGAGGTGCTGGAGAGCGGCCGGAGCTGGGCGGGCGCCTTTCCCATCCGGCACAAGGACGGCAGCACCCGCATGATGGAGTTCCGCAACATGCGGCTCCAGGACGATCTCGGGGACATGTACGCCCTCGGCATCGCCGCGGACCACAATCTGCTGCAGCGCGTCGAGACCGACCTGGCCCTGTGCGAACGGCTGATCAACCAGTCCCCGATCGGCCTCGCCCTCCTCGACGCCGATCTGCGATACCTCCTGGTCAATCCGGCGCTGGAGCGCATCGACGGCATCCCCGCCGAGGACCATGTGGGCCGGGCCCTGAGGGAGACGCTGCCGCTGCCCGACGTGGGCACCATCGAGAGCGCGCTGCTGCAGGTGCTCACCACCGGCACCCCGCTGCTCGACCAGTACCACGTGGGCCGCCCGCCGACCGACCCCGACCACGAGCACGCCTGGTCGCTGTCCTTCTACCGCCTGGAGGACCCGGGCGGACGGGTGCTGGGTGCGGCCGCCTCGGTCGTCGACGTCACCGAACGGCACCGGGCGGCCGCCGAGGCCGACCGGGCCCGGCGCCGCCTCGCCCTCATCGCGGACGCCTCGGTGCGGGTGGGCACCACGCTGGAGGTGGAGGACACCGCCCGTGAACTGGCCGAGATCGCCGTGCCGCAGCTCGCCGACGTGGTCGCCGTGGACGTCCTCGACTCCGCGCTGGCCTGCCGCCGCTCACGCAGACCGGACGACGGGCCGGAACTCTTCCGGGCCCTCGCGCTCAAGGCGGCCCAGCCGACCGTGGCACTGCGGGCGGCCGACCCGCCCGGCGGCCTCGCGGCCTACGAAGGGGACCGCCTGGTCACCTTGTGCGTGCACACCGGCCGGCCGGTCCTGGTACAGCATGTCGGCGAGCGCGATCTGCCGCGCATCGCCCGGGACGCCGAGGCCGGCTCGCTGCTGGCCCGGGCCGGCGTCCACTCCTACCTGGCCGTACCGCTGATCGCCCACGGCGAGATACTCGGCGCCCTGGACCTCAAGCGCACCACCAACCCGCTCCCCTTCGACGAGGACGACGTCGTCCTCGCGAGCGAGCTGGCCGGGCGCGCGGCCGTGGCCATCGACAACGCCCGCTGGTTCCAGAGCGTGCGCAACACCGCCCTCACCCTGCAGCGGAGCCTGCTGCCCGACCACCCGCCGCAGCACGCGGGGCTCGAACTCGCCTCCCGCTACCAGCCCGCCCAGGCCACCAGCGAGGTCGGCGGCGACTGGTACGACGTCATCCCCCTCAGCGACGACCGGACCGCACTGGTCGTCGGCGACGTCATGGGCAACGGCATCGACGCCGCCGCCACCATGGGCCGGCTGCGCACCGCCACCTGTGCCTACGCGGACCTCGACCTCGCTCCCGACGCCGTGCTCCAGCACCTCGACAAGATCACCTGCGATCTGGAGCACTACATCGTCACCTGCCTCTACGCGGTGTACGACCCGCACACACGGCGGTGCCAGTTCGCCAACGCCGGCCATATGCCACCCGCGCTGGCGGGCCCCGGCCGCGCCGCCGAGCTGCTCGACCTGCCCTCCGGCGCCCCGCTGGGCGTCGGCGGCATCGCCTTCGAGACCACCACCGCCCGGCTCGCCCCCGGCGACCTGCTGGTCCTGTACACCGACGGCCTCGTCGAGACCCGCCACCACCCCATCGACGACCGCCTCGACGTCCTGCTCGGCTTCCTCGACGAACCCCACCGTTCGCTGGAGGAAACCTGCGACCTGCTGCTCTACGGCCTGCGCCACCCCGACGACCACGACGACGTCGCCCTGCTCGTCGCCCGGGCCCTCTAGGCGGGCACTGCGGGGAACGGCTGTGACGGGAGAGGCGTTCTCCTTCGTGAAAGGACGGGGGGCGAGACGATGAGTGACAAGGCACGGAAGCTGTTCGAGGCGCTCGACCTCGACAACAGCGGAACGCTGACCCGCGAAGAGGTGATCATCGCCCTGCGGACCAAGGGCCCGACCCTGGCCGCGTCGGGGGATCTGCCGTTCTGGGCCCTGGGGGACGCCGAGGCGTCCTCCGCCCTCTTCGACGCCGCCGACCAGAACGGCGACGCCCTAGTCACCCTGGAGGAGTTCGCGGCCCTGGTGGATCGCCGCTTCGGCTGGCACTGAGACAGGCAGGCGCAGCTTCGGCGGACGACGGCCTCCCGACGCCCTTCCGCCGGCCGAGGACAAGGCGGCCGAGGTCAGCTGCCCTGGCGGCGGGCCTGTTTCACCTCGTGGTCGACGGCCCAGGCGTCGCCGACCGGGCCGAGGTGGCCGAGCTTGTCGGGGTTGATCACCGCGCGGACGGTCTGGATCCGGCCGTCGAGGACATCGAGGACCATGGTCTGCAGGATCCTGCCGTCCCGGTCGCGGAAGATCGCGCCGGGCTGGCCGTTGACCTCGTGCGGCTCGAACGTCACGTCGATCCGGATCAGCCAGGGGAAGACCGTGCCCAGCAGCCGGGCCACGTTCTCCGCGCCCATGACCGCCCTGGCCAGCTGCGGGGCCTTGCCGCCGCCGTCCCCGACCAGTTGCACATCGGCGGCCAGCAGGCTCTGCAGGCCGGCCACATCGCCGTTCTTGAGCGCGTCGAAGAACCGCGTCGCCAGCTCCTCACGATCCTCACGGTCCGCCTCGAACCGGGGCCGCCCGTCCTGCATGTGCCGCCGGGCCCGTACCAGCAGCTGCCGGCACGCCGCCTGAGAACGCCCCACCGCCGCCGCGATGTCGTCGAACCCGAAGGCGAACACCTCGCGCAGCACGAACACCGCGCGCTCCAGCGGGCTGAGCCGTTCCAGCAGCACCAGCGCCGCCATCGACACCGAGTCGGCCAGCTCCACCGCCCGCTCCGGATCCTGATACGGGTCGGCGAGCAGCGGCTCGGGAAACCACGGGCCGACATACTCCTCCCGCCGCACCCGCGCGGAACGCAGCACATCGATCGAGATCCGGGTCACCACGGCCGACAGATACGCCTTGCTCGAGGTGGGCCGGGTCGCCGAGCCGTCGAACCGCAGCCAGGCCTCCTGCACCGCGTCCTCGGCCTCGCTCACGCTGCCCAGAATCCGGTAGGCGATCGAGAACAGCAGCGGCCGCAGCTCCTCGAACTCCTCGACCTTGCTCACGCCGATCCCCTTCCCCCTGAGGTGCCCCCACGGCGCGCGTCCATGGGGTTCTCCTCTGCCGTCGTCAATAGCCACACCCTCTGAGACGGGGTGGCCCCGGCCCCCTGTGACATGGCCTGATGTGACCCGCGTCTCCCGCGCCGCGGCCGCCCTCAGCGCGCGGGATTCACACCGTCTCCGGGGCGTGCCGAACGGTACTGCGGGACTTCGGCCGCCGGCCGGCCACCCACCCGGACACCACCACCGAGCACACCGCCGCGAACGCGCACCAGGTGGAGACGAACTCCAGCCGCCACAGCGCCCAGCACACCAGCGCCCCCACCCCGGCCAGTACGCCGAGCGCCACCAGCCGGCGGTCCCCGGACAGCAGCAACGCGCCGACCGTGGCCAGCAGATAGCCCGCGATGAGCACACCCGCATACGGCAGCCCGATGACGTAGCCGACGGTGTGCCCGCGGATCTCGGCCCGCACGGGACGGGTGGCGATGGCGTACGCCAGTACGGCCGAGGTCGCGACGCCGGAGGCCACGGGAATCGACAGCCTGGCCGCGGCCTCGCGCGCAGCGGCGCTCAGCACGGCCAGCGGGACCCACACCGCGAGCAGAGGAAGGGCGATCACGGCCCAGGCGACGGTGGCCCATCCGGTGCCGCCCCCGACCTGCCAGACCCGCGCCTCGACCAGCTGATGGACGCCGAGCAGCACCGGCAACGCGGCAAGGGGGAGATCGCCGATCCGGTGCACGCGCGCCACGCAGGCCACACCGACGCAGGTGATCCCGGCGCCCGCCACGAGATCGGCTGTCGCACTCCAGCACATGGCACCACCTTGGCGGTGACCGCTCGTCAATTCCAGCGGTGCCCTCGGCGACGCAGGAGTCTCAGCCACGTTCGCGGAGGTACGCCTCCAGCTCGGCGGCGCCGGTCAGCATCGCCCGCCCGCGGGCGGACAGCTGGCTGCGCCAGTCGCACAGTGCGGCCTCCAGTGGCTCCAGACCGCCGGCCGCCCGCACCTGGGCGATCAGCGGGGCGATCTGCTCCAGCAGATAGCCGCCCCGTCTGAGCTGGTGGGCCAGCCGGGCGTCCCGCACATCGGAGGCGCCGTAGACGCGGTACCCGGTCAGCGGGTCGCGGCGCGGGCTCACCAGTCCGGCGCGCTCCCACTTGCGCAGCGTCGCGGGCCTGATCCCGAGCTTGCCCGCCAGCGGACCGATGAAGGTGCCGTCGGGCCCGGAGCCCGCATCCGGCTCGGACGCCGTGAGGGGGCCCAGGTCGCGCAGGGCGGTCTCCACGGCCTGGAGCGTACGGCGGTCTTCGAGGAGCTGGGCGTGGCTCTCGTCGATGAGGCGGAACGCCTCCTCCGCCGCGCCCTCGTTCACCGCCCGCATGATCGACGTCGCCGTCCGGTGCCCGTGGCCGGGCAGCAGGGCCAGGAAGGCGCGCAGGGCTGCCGAGTGCAGCGGTGTGTAGGTGCGGTAGCCGTGGGGGGTGCGCGCGGCGGCCGGAAGGATGCCGGCCTCCTCGTAGTTCCTGATCGCCTGCGTGGACAGACCATGACCGCGCGCCAGATCAACCGGCCTGAGCCGCTCGCCGCTTTGAAGGTTTGGCCCCATAACCCAGCCGATTCCGCGCAAAAGTCTCCACCGAAGGTTCAACGATAGCGTTGAAGGCATGGCACCCGACATCAAGGACACCACGCATGCCTTCGAGGCGGCCGCCGTCATGAGGCTGCTTCCGGCCCGGCCGCGGATCCTCGCTCTGGGCGAGCCCACCCATGGCGAGGACGCCCTGCTCGACCTGCGCAATGAGTTCTTCCGGCAGCTCGTCGAGCAGGAGGGCCACCGGACCATCGCTATCGAGAGCGACTGCCTGAGGGGCCTGAGCGTGGACGAGTACGTCACCGCCGGCACGGGCACCCTTGACGAGGTCATGGAGCAGGGATTCAGCCACGGCTGGGGCGCCTTTGCGGCCAACCGCGAATTGGTCTGCTGGATGCGCTCCCACAACGACGGCCGGCCCGCGTCCGAGCGGCTCCGCTTCGCCGGTCTCGACGGCCCCCTGGAGATGACCGGCGCCGCGAGCCCCCGACAGGCCGTCACCGCGCTCCACGACTACCTCGCGGCCCGGGTGGACACGGCCCTGCTGCCCTGCACAGCGGAAACCCTCGACCGCCTGCTCGGCACCGACGACCGGTGGACGAATCCCGCAGCGATGATGGACCCCGCCCAGTCCGTGGGACGGTCGGCCGAGGCCCGGGAGCTGCGACTACTCAGCGACGATCTGGTGGCGCTGCTCGACGCGCAGACACCGCACCTGATCACGGCGACCTCCCGCGACGACTGGGACCGGGCGCGCCTGTACGGACGTACCGCAACCGGTCTGCTGCGCTACCACCACTGGATGGCTGACACCTCACCGGCCCGCCTGACCCGGCTGGCGAGCGTGCGCGACCAGATGATGGCCCGCAATCTCCTCGCCCTCGCCGAACGGGGTCCGGTGCTCGTCCACGCCCACAACGCCCATCTCCAGCGGGAGAAGAGCTCGATGCGGATGGGCGGGACGCCGCTGGAGTGGTGGAGCGCAGGCGCGCTCGTCAGCAGCCGGCTGGGCGAGGCGTACGCCTTCGTGGCCACGGCCCTCGGCACGATCCGGCACCGGGGAGTGGACACCCCGCCGCCCGACACCGTCGAAGGGCTCCTGTACGCGCTCCCCGGGGACCGCTGCGTCGTCGACGCCTCCGGGCTCGCCACCGCCCTCGGAGACAACCGGCCCACGCACCGCGTCTCCCCCTGGTTCGGCTACGCCCCGTTCGACCCGGCCCACTTGGCGGAATGCGACGGGATCGTGTTCGTGAAGGACATCCCGCGGACCTCATAGCCAAGGACCCGCACAGATCGCGGGCGAGCGCGGCTGTGCGGGCACGTCCGTCGCCGCGGTCATCGAGCACAGCTTCGAGAGCCGGCCGGCGGCCGCACGGTGTTCCTCCAGGTACGCGGCATCGCCCAGCAGAGGGCCGCCGTCTGCCTGAACGGCCGCCTGCCGCATTCGCTTCTATCGTGGGAGCACACCGATGGTTGGCGCCAAGGCAGGCAGCACATGAGGAAACCGCAACCGATCGACTATGCGGCGGTCTTCCAGGCCCTGCCCGGCATGGTGGCGCTGCTGACGCCCGAGCTGGTCTACGTCGACGTCAACGACGACTTCACACAGCTGGCCGGGCGCTCCCGCGAGCAGCTCCTTGGCCGCTACATCTTCGACGTCTTTCCGGAGAACCCGAACGACCCGGCCGCCGCCGGAATGCGGGAGACCAGGGAGTCGATGCTGCGCGTGGTGGCCACCGGCGAGCGGGACACCATGGCGGTGCTCCGCTACGACATCGAGGACGCCCAGCGGCCCGGCCACTGGCAGGAGCACTTCTGGAGCCCCGTCAACGCGCCCGTCCTCGGCCCGGACGGGAAGGTGGTGCTGGTCGTGCACCGGGTGGAGGAGGTCACCGAGCTCCTGCGCGCCGGCGCCAGCCGGACCGACAGCGACCGGGCCCGCGTGCTGGAGGCCGAGCTCTACACCCGCGCCCGGGAACTGCAGGAGGTCAACGAGCGGCTGCGCAGGGCCCACGCCCATGAGCGTGAGGTCGCCCTGGCCCTGCAGACGGCGATGATGCCCACCCCGAGGCATCTCGGACCTCATCAGGCCGCCGTGCGCTACCGGCCCGCCATCGGTGACCTGAACGTGTGCGGCGACTGGTACGACCTGGTGGACCTGCCGGGCGACCGGATGGCGGTCGCGGTCGGCGATGTCGTCGGCCACGGTCTGGCGGCGGCCTGCGCCATGGGGCAGCTGCACAGCGCGCTGAGCGCGGCCACCCGGGTCACCGACGGACCGGCGCAGGCCCTGGAGGCCCTCGACATGTACGCCTGCTCCGTCGACGGAGCCGAGTCCGCCACGGTGGCGACGACGTTCATCGACTGGGGCGGGCGCAGCATCACCTACAGCTGCGCCGGCCATCCGCCGCCCGCCGTGCTGCACCCCGGCGGCACCGTGTCCTTCCTGGACCAGGCCACCGACCCGCCGATCGACGCGCGCCCTGTCCGTGTCGCCCGCCCCCAGGCACGGGTCTCCTTCGCGGAGGGCGACACCCTGGTGCTGTACACCGACGGTCTGATCGAGCGCCGCAGCGAGGACATCGGCACCAGCCTGGGCCGCCTCGCCGACTGCCTGGCCCGCCACCGGCAGACCGCTCCCGAAGCCCTGGCCGACGCCCTGCTGGCCGACCTTCTCCCCGCCACGGGCAACACCGACGACACCGCTCTGGTCGTCGTCAGCCTGTAGCCGACCGGCCCGTTCCCCGCGAAGCGTTCCCCCCACGACGGCCGCCTTCGCACTGCCTCCGGCCGGTGCTCCCCCATGCCCGTCGTACTGCACATGGCACCCCAGGCGTCCCCCAAAGCGCGAAAGACCCTCGCCTTTGACATCGTTCCGGGCCTTTGCGGCAAGGCCGCCTACGGATTCGCCTCAGTCTCCCCCGTACTCAGCAGGAGGTACACCGCATGGTCGGCAGACATGCAGCGGGCAGGCACCGCACCGCCCTGGCCACACTCGGCACCCTCGTCCTCACCGGGATCCCCGCGGTCGCGGCGGCGGCTCCGCCGCCCGCACCGGGGCCCGTGCCCGCCGGGGCCCGGTCGCTCGGCGCCGACAAACCGTCCGCGCAGATCCTCGGCGCGATGCAGCGCGACCTGCATCTGACGCGGGCCCAGGCGGCCACCCGGCTGGTCAACGAGGAGGAGGCGGGCACCCGTGCGGGCCGGCTGCACAACGCCCTGGGCGGGCACTTCGCCGGAGCCTGGGTGAGCGGGAAGACCTCCGCCGAGCTCACCGTCGCGACCACCCATGCTCAGGACGTGCCCGCCATCAAGGCGCAGGGCGCCAAGGCCGTGGTCGTCAAGGCGCCGCTCAGCGCCCTCGATGCCGTCAAGGCGAAGCTGGACGCGGCCGCCGTCCGCGTGAAGACGCACGACACCCCGGTCTGGTACGTGGACGTGCCGGCGAACCGGGTCGTCGTCGAGGCGACCAGGCAGTCGGCGGCCGCCGCCTTCCTCAAGGCCGCCGGGGTGGAGGACCGGGGTGTGGCGGTCCGGCTGACGAAGGACCGGCCGCGGCTGATGGCGGACCTCGTCGGCGGCGAGGCCTACTACATCAACAACGCCGCCCGCTGCTCCATCGGCTTCTCCATCACCAAGAGCCAGCAGCAGGGCTTCGTCAGCGCGGGCCACTGCGGCAAGGCCGGCGACAAGACCACCGGCTTCGACAAGACCGACCAGGGCACCTTCCAGGCGTCCACGTTCCCCGGCAAGGACATGTCCTGGGTGGCCGTCAACAGCAACTGGACCGCCACGGCCGACGTCAAGGGGTCGGGCGGCAGGAACACGCAGGTCGCCGGTTCGGTCCAGGGGCTCGTCGGGGCGTCGGTCTGCCGCTCCGGCTCCACCAGCGGATGGCACTGCGGCACGATCGAGCAGCACAACGCGTCGGTCGACTACGCCCAGGGCACCGTCGACGGCCTGACCCGGACCACGGTGTGCAGCGAACCGGGTGACTCCGGTGGGCCGTTCCTCTCCGGCGCCCAGGCGCAGGGCGTCACCTCCGGCGGCTCCGGCGACTGCACGGCCGGCGGGACCACCTTCTTCCAGCCGGTCAACCCGATCCTCAGCACCTTCGGTCTCACCCTGAAGACCGCGTCCGTGCAGACCGGCCCACCCGCCCCGCAGGGCACCGGCACGGCCAGCGCATGGGCCGCCGGCCGGGTCTACGAGGTGGGCGCCACGGTGACCGTCGCGGGCGTGCGCTACCAGTGCCTGCAGACCCACCAGGCGCAGGGTGCGTGGTCGCCGGAGGGCACGCCGGCCCTGTGGCAGCGGATGTAACCGCGGAGGGTTGCGGTGCGGGGGCGCGGCCCCCGCACCGCCCGCTCGGCGGACGAGTTCCGCGGCCCCGGTCCCCTCGCCCGGCAGCCACGTGCGCAGCTAGATGTATTCGGTCGCCGCGTCCAGCAACCAGTCCGTCAGGTAGCCGGCGAAGGACGAACGGACCAGGACCCAGAATCCGGCCCCGGGTTCGTCCCGGGCGACCAGGACGACCTGGGTGCGGCCCAGCGTCGTCTGGGCGCAGCGGCCCGCGCCGAACGCGCGCGGGTGCAGGTCCAGCGCGCAGCCGTGGGCCAGCAGATCGCGGGCGCTGGGGCCGGAGACGAGGAGGGTGGTGCGCTGGGCGGAGACGTCGGTGACGGAGACGGGCTCCTCGCCGACGGCCGTCCGGATCCGGGTCTCCAGGTCCCGCTCGCTGCCCGGCGGGCCCACCACCAGCCATTCGTCCGGGCCGAGCCACAGCGCGGTCGACTCCCCCGAGCGGATGGCCGTGTTGGGTTCGAGCGGCAGCTGCAGGCCCAGCGCGAGCCCGACCGCGTCGGCCGCTCCGCCCTTGGCGTCCAGGCGGACGTTCACCTGGGCCAGGAAGGGGAGTTCGGCCAGCCGGACCGCGCCCTGGGAGGTGCGGGTCGCGGCGGCCAGGCGGTCGGCGTAGGGCGCCAGGGGGCTGCGGGGCGGGGCGGTGAGTGCGGTGTCAGCCATCGCGGCGGGCTCCCTCGGGGTCGTAGAGGACGGGGCTTGCGACGGTCACCGGGACCAGGCGGTCACCCACAGGGGCGTACAGCCGCTCGCCGATGCGCTCCCGGCCGCCCTTGATCAGGGCCAGCGCGAAGGTCCGGCCGAGGGCGGCGCTGCGGTAACTGGAGGTGACGTGGCCGAGCATCGGGACGGGCGGCGCGGGCAGCTCGCTGTCGGCGACCAGCTGGGTGCCCTCCGGGAGGAAGGCGCCGGGGTCCTCCGGGAGCAGACCGACCAGGTGCTTGCGGTCGGGGCGGACGGTGTCGGCGCGGGCGAAGGAGCGCTTGCCGATGAAGTCGGGCTTCTTCTTCGACACCGCCCAGCTCATCCCGAGGTCGTGCGGGGTGATCGTGCCGTCGGTGTCCTGCCCGATGATCGGGTAGCCCTTCTCGGCGCGCAGGACGTG
Organism: Streptomyces sp. NPDC001351; assembly: GCF_042896045.1. Lineage (NCBI taxonomy): Bacteria > Bacillati > Actinomycetota > Actinomycetes > Kitasatosporales > Streptomycetaceae > Streptomyces > Streptomyces sp. NPDC001351. The sequence continues at coordinate 181,604 of NZ_JBIAWS010000011.1, forward strand.
CATGGTCTCGGTGCCGTACGGGGTGATGCCGTACGGGGCGCCGGCCTCGTACAGCGCCTCCCACAGGGCGAGGGCCTGCCACGGCGACACGTTGATCTCGTAGGCGAGCTCACCGGAGAAGCTGATCCGGCACACGCGCGCCTCGATGCCCGCGACGGTCGTCTCCCGCCAGGCCATGAACGGGAAGTCGTCGTTGGAGACGGCCAGTCGGGGAGCGAGCGAGGCGAGGACGTCGCGGGACTTCGGGCCGACGAGGGCGACGGTGGCCCACTGCTCGGTGACCGAGGTGCAGTGCACCTTCAGCTCCGGCCACTCGGTCTGCAGCCACTCCTCCATCCAGTCCAGTACGGTCGCCGCGTTGCCGGTGGTCGTGGTGACCAGGAAGCGGTCCGGGGCGAGACGGATGACCGTGCCGTCGTCGAAGACCATGCCGTCCGGCTTGCACATCACGCCGTAGCGGATCATGCCGACCTTCAGGGTGCTCATCATGTTGGTGTAAAGCAGGTCGAGGAAGACGCCGGCGTCCGGGCCCTGTACGTCGATCTTGCCGAGGGTGGAGGCGTCCATGAAGCCCACGCTCTCGCGGGTGGCCGCGCACTCGCGCAGCACGGCCGTCTCCATGTCCTCGCCGTCCTGCGGGTAGTACCAGGGGCGCTTCCACTGGCCGACGTTCTCGAACAGCGCGCCGTGTTCGACGTGCCATCCGTGCAGGGCGGTGGTGCGGACCGGGTCGCTCAGCACGCCCCGGTCCCGGCCGGCCAGGGCCGCGAAGGAGACGGGCGTGTAGGGCGGCCGGAAGGTGGTCGTGCCGAGCACGGAGATGTCCACGCCGAGCAGGTCGGCGACCACGCCGCCGGCCAGGACGCCGGAGGTCTTGCCCTGGTCGTTGGCGGTGCCGGCGGTGGTGTAGCGCTTGGTGTGCTCGACCGAGCGCATACCGGCGCCCGTCGCGCGGGCCAGGTCGTCGACGGTGACGTCCCGCTGGAGGTCGACGAAGCGCGGGGCACCTTCGCGGCCCGGGACGGTGAAGACCTGCATGGGAGGCGTGGCCTGCGGCTGGGCGGGCACGGCCGGGAGCGCCGGGGTGTCCGGGGTGTAGCCCTCGGCCTCGATCGCCCGGGCGCCCGCGGCGGCGCCCTGGGCGAGCACGGCGGCCAGGTCGAAGGTGCCGTTCGCGCTGCCCGCGACCTCGACGGCCTGCCGGACGACGTCGGGCACGAAGGTGCCGAGCGCCTCGTCGTAGCGGAGCTTGCCGCCCGCCTGGCTGAACAGGTGCGCCACCGGGTTCCAGCCGCCGGAGACCAGCAGCAGGTCCGCGGCGAACTCCCGCTGCGCCACGGTCTCTCCGTACGGCGCCACGCTCACCGCGGTCAGCCGCTCCTCGCCCTCGGTGCCGGTCACCGCGTGTCCGGCGAGCACCTCGATGCCCGTGGCGCGGGCGCGGTCCGCCCACTCGCCCGGTGCGGGGCGGGTGTCGACGATCGCCGCGATCCGGACGCCTGCCGCGGCGAGGTCCAGTGCGGCGGCGTAGGCGCTGTCGTTGGTGGTGAACACGACCGCGTGACGGCCGGGCAGGACGCCGTGGCGGTGCAGGTGGGTGCGGGCCGAGGCGGCCAGCATGATGCCGGGGCGGTCGTTGTCCGCGAAGGCCAGCGAGCGCTCGTGGGCGCCGGTGGCGAGGACGACGCGGCGGGCGCGGATGCGGTGGACGCGTTCGCGGGACACGTTCGCCGGGGCCGCGGCGCCGAGGTGGTTGGTGCGGCGCTCCACGGCGAGGAGGTGGTTGTCGTCGTAGTAGCCGAAGACGGTGGTGCGGCGCAGCACGCGGACCTCGGGGGCGGACTCCAGCCGGGCGCCCAACTCGTCCGCCCAGCCGGGGAGTTCGCCAGTGCCGAGGAGGCTGCCGCCGAGTTCGGGGCGGTCGTCGGCGAGGATGACGCGGGCTCCGCTGCTCGCGGCGGCCGCTGCCGCCGCGAGGCCGGCGGGGCCGGCGCCGACGATCAGCAGGTCGCAGTGGGTGTGTACGGCGTCGTAGCGCGCGGGGTCCGGCTGGGTGGCCAGGCGGCCCTGGCCGGGGAGGCTGGATGCGACCAGGCCGTCGTAGAGCTCGACGGTCGTCGCGGGGAGCATGGGCTCGGGGAAGGGTTCCTCGATCTGGATGACGGCGTTGGGTTCTTCCACGCCGGCGGAGAAGATGCCTCGGGGGCGGCCCAGCTTGATGCTGGTCGACGCCTGTATCACGCCGTTGGCCAGGAGCGCCGACGCGAGGGTGTCGCCGCGGAAGCCCTGGTATTCGGTGCCGTCGAAGGTGAACGTGAGGGGTTCGGCGCGGTTGATGCGGCCGCCGGTCGCGAGGCGGAGGCCTGTGGCCGTGGACGTCGCCGGGGGCTCTGCCCCCAGGCCCCCGTTCGGCCCTGAAGGGGCCTCGTCCTCAAACGCCGGACGGGCTGGATGTGCTGAACGGGGCTCAAGAGTGGCCGCCGGCGAGGCAGGAGTGGCCGGCCGGGACTCGACAGTGGCCGGACGCTCCTCCCCTGCCCGGTATATCGCGAGGATCTCGTTCGTCGACGTGTCCCGTACCGCGTTGAACCAGCGGCGGCAGCCCGCCGAGTGGCTCCAGCGTTCCGCGAAGGGGCCCTTCGGGTTGTCGCGGAAGAACAGGTACTTGGCCCACTCCTCGTCGGTCAACGCCGACGGGTCCTGCGGGTACGCCACATGCGCCTGGCCGCCGTAGTGGAACTCGGCTTCGTCGCGGGGCCCGCACCACGGGCAAGAAATCAACAGCATGGTTCGGGCTCCCTAGTGGGCCACCGCGGCAGCGCCGTGCTCGTCGACGAGCGCGCCGGTGGTGAAACGGTCGAGCGAGAAGGGGGCGTTGAGGGGATGGGGGGTGTCGTGGGCGATGGTGTGGGCGTAGACCCAGCCCACGCCGGGTGTGGCCTTGAAACCGCCCGTTCCCCAGCCGCAGTTGAGGTAGAGGTTGTCGACGGGGCTGAGGCCGACGATCGGCGAGGCGTCGGGGCTGACGTCGACGATGCCTCCCCAGGTGCGCAGGACGTGGGCGCGCGCGAAGACCGGGAAGAGCTCCAGGGCCGCCGCCATCTGGTCCTCGATGATGTGGAACGCGCCGCGCTGGGTGTAGGAGTTGTACGCGTCGATGCCCGCGCCCATCACCAGCTCGCCCTTGTGCGCCTGGCTGACGTACACGTGGACGGCGTTGGACATGACGACGGTGGGGTGCACCGGTTCCAGGAGTTCCGAGACCAGGGCCTGCAGGGGGTGGCTCTGGACCGGGAGGTCGATGCCTGCCATGGCGGCCAGGACCGAGGTGTGGCCGGCGGAGCAGAGGGCCACCTTGCCGGCCGCGATCGGGCCCAGGTTGGTCTGGACCCCGATCACCCGGCCGCCGACCACGTCCAGGCCGGTGACCTCGCAGTTCTGGATGATGTCGATGCCTGCCGCGTCCGCGGAGCGGGCGAAGCCCCAGGCCACGTAGTCGTGCTTGGCGATGCCTGCGCGGGGCTGGTAGGTGCCGCCGAGGACCGGGTAGCGCACGTCGGGCGAGATGTTGACGATCGGGCAGACCTCTTTGACCTGCTCGGCGTCGAGCCACTCGGCGTCGACGCCGTTGAGGCGGTTGGCCTCGACACGGCGGACACTGTCGCGGACGTCCTGGAGGCTGTGGGCGAGGTTGAGGACTCCGCGCTGGGAGAAGAGGATCGGGTAGTCCAGCTCCTCGTCCAGTCCCTCCCAGAGTTTGAGGGCGTGCTCGTAGATGCCGGCGCTCTCGTCCCACAGGTAGTTGGAGCGGATGATCGTGGTGTTGCGGGCCATGTTGCCGCCCGCGAGCCAGCCCTTCTCCAGTACGGCGACGTTGGTGATGCCGTGGTTCTTGGCCAGGTAGTGGGCGGTGGCCAGACCGTGGCCGCCGCCGCCCACGATCACGACGTCGTACGACCGCTTGGGCTCGGGTGTGCGCCAGAGGAAGTCCGGGTGGTCGGGGAGGTCGGCGCCGGGGGTGGTGGGACTCATCGGGCGTCTCCTGAAGTACCGGAAAGGTGCGGGTAGAGCGGGTGCTTGGCGGCCAGGGCCGCGGTGCGGGCGCGCAGGGCCGCGATGTCGGGCCCGGGCTGGAGGGCCAGCGCGATCACGTCGGCGACCTCGGTGAAGTCCTCCTCCGTGAAGCCGCGGGTGGCCAGCGCCGGGGTGCCGATGCGCAGGCCGGACGTCACCATCGGCGGGCGCGGGTCGAAGGGGACGGCGTTGCGGTTGACCGTGATGCCGATCTCATGGAGCAGGTCCTCGGCCTGACGACCGTCGAGCGTCGAGTCCCGCAGGTCCACGAGGACCAGGTGGACATCCGTACCGCCGGTCAGGACCTTCACCCCGGCCGCCGCCGCATCCGGCTGCGTCAGACGCTCGGCCAGAATGCGGGAGCCGGCCAGCGTGCGGGCCTGGCGTTCGGCGAACTCCGGGGACGCTGCGACCTTGAAGGACACCGCCTTCGCGGCGATGACGTGCTCCAGGGGGCCGCCCTGCATGCCGGGGAACACCGCCGAGTTGATCTTCTTGGCGAGGTCGGCCTCGTTGGTGAGGATGACTCCGCCGCGCGGGCCGCCGAGCGTCTTGTGGGTGGTCGTGGTGGTGACGTGGGCGTGCGGGACCGGGTTCGGGTGGAGCCCCGCCGCCACCAGGCCCGCGAAGTGCGCCATGTCGACCATCAGCAGCGCGCCGACCTCGTCGGCGATACGGCGGAAGGCCGCGAAGTCCAGCTGCCGGGGGTAGGCCGACCAGCCCGCGATGATCATCTTGGGGCGGTGTTCCTTGGCGAGCTGCTCGACCTCGTCCATGTCGACCAGGTTGTCGGCCTCGGACACGTGGTAGGGCACCACGTTCAGCATCTTGCCGCTGTAGTTGATGCGCATGCCGTGGGTGAGGTGGCCGCCGTGCGCGAGGTCCAGGCCGAGGATGGTGTCGCCGGGCTGGAGCAGCGCGAAGAAGACCGCCGTGTTGGCCTGGGCGCCGGAGTGCGGCTGGACGTTGGCGTAACCGGCCCCGAAGAGGGACTTGATGCGCTCGATCGCGAGGCGCTCGGTGACGTCGACGTGTTCGCAGCCGCCGTAGTAGCGGCGGCCGGGGTAGCCCTCGGCGTACTTGTTGGTCGCGACCGAGCCCTGGGCCTCCATCACGGCGGTGGGCGCGAAGTTCTCGGAGGCGATCATTTCGAGGGTCGACTGCTGGCGGTGGAGTTCAGCGGCGAGCGCTTCGTGGACCTCGGGGTCCAGCTCCGCAAGGGGGGTGTTCAGCGCGTTCATACGGCGTTCGCGTTCCTCTCGGCGGCCTCGACGACGTTGGCCAGCAACATCGCGCGGGTCATGGGGCCCACGCCCCCGGGCATCGGCGCGAGCCAGCCGGCGACCTCGGCGGCCTCCGGGTGGATGTCGCCGACCAGCCCGTTCTCGGTGCGGGTGATGCCGACGTCCAGGACGGCCGCGCCGGGGCGCAGCATGTCCTTGGTGATCAGTCCGGGCGAGCCGGCGGCCGCGATGACGATGTCCGCCTCGCGCACGTGCCAGGACAGGCCCTTGGTGCCGGTGTGGCAGAGGGTCACGGTGGCGTTCTCGGAGCGGCGGGTCAGGAGCAGGCCGATGGGCCGGCCGACCGTGATCCCGCGTCCGATGACGCACACCCGGGCGCCCGCGAGGGGCACCTCATAGCGGCGGAGCAGTTCGACGATGCCGCGCGGGGTGCAGGGCAGCGGCGCCTCGGTGCCCAGGACGAGCCGGCCGAGGTTGACGGGGTGCAGTCCGTCGGCGTCCTTGGCCGGGTCCATACGGGCCAGCACGGCATTGGCGTCCAGGTGCCCGGGCAGCGGGAGCTGGACGATGTAGCCGGTGCAGGCCGGATCGGCGTTGAGCTCGTCGATGACGTCCTCGACCTGCTGCTGGGTCGCGTCCGCGGGCAGATCACGCCGGATGGACGCGATCCCGACCTGCGCACAGTCCCGGTGCTTCCCGCCGACGTAGGCATGACTGCCGGGGTCGTCACCGACGAGGACGGTGCCGAGGCCGGGCGGCCGGCCACCGGTTGCGGTCAACTTGGCAACGCGTTCGGCGAGTTCGCGGCGGATGGCGGCGGCCGTCGCCTTACCGTCAAGCACTTGGGCAGTCACCGACGGCACTCCTTCAAACTGGGCGGGAGTTGAGCGCCCCGACAGGGGCGCGGGACTGTTTCGATCAGCGGCTCCGCCGCGGGGCGCGACCAGCCACAACGAACCTGCCGCCGATCGACAACCAATCGCGGCACAACGAACGCTTCACCCACGGAGACGGGACATCGTCGGGTCGAACAACGGCTCCTCGGCCACGACCGCCTCGACGCGTTGATCGAAGTACCCGATCTGCAGCGAGGTCCCAGGAGCGGCCAGCTCACTCGGCAGCCACGCATACGCAATGCCCTTGCCGATCGTGTAGCCGTACGCCGCGCTGGTGACATACCCGACCGCCCGCTCACCGTCGAACACCGGCTCCTTGCCGAGGACGACCGACTGCGGGTCGTCGATGGTGAGGCAGGTCAACTTGCGCCGCACCTTCTCCTTGCGGCGCTCAAGGGCGGCCTTGCCGATGAACTCACCCTTGTCGAGCTTCACCGCGAACCCGACGCCGGCCTCGTAGGGGTCGTGCTCATAGGTCATGTCGGTACCGAAGGACCGGTACCCCTTCTCCAGGCGGAGGCTGTTGAAGGCGCCGCGGCCGGCGATGATGCCGCCCAGCGGCCTCGCCGCCTCCCACAGGGTGTCCCACAGCTTCTGGCCCTGGTCGGCGGTGGTGTACAGCTCCCAGCCGAGTTCACCGACGTACGACAGGCGCATCGCGGTCACCGGCACCGAGCCGATGTAGGCGCGCTTGGCGCGGAAGTACTTCAGCCCGTCGTTGGAGAAGTCCTCGTCCGTCAGCGGCTGCAGCACCTTGCGGGCCAGCGGGCCCCACAGGCCGATACAGCAGGTGCCGGGGGTGATGTCGCGGACCTGGACGGTGCCGTCGGCGGGGAGGTGGCGGGTCAGCCAGTCGAGGTCCAGGTTGCCGTTGGCGCCGACCTGGAAGAGGTCGCGGCCCAGGCGGGCGACGGTGACGTCGCTGCGGATGCCGCCGTCGTGGTCGAGCAGGAGGGTGTACGTCACCGAGCCGACGGACTTGGCGACCTTGCCGGTGACCAGCTTCTCCAGGAAGTCGGCGGCGCCGGGGCCGCTGACCTCGAGGCGCTTGAGGGCCGTCATGTCGTACATCGCGACGGTCTCGCGGGTGGCCTGCGCCTCCGCGCCGACGATGGGCGACCAGTACTGCGCCGCCCAGTCGCCCGGGGTGGGGATGTTGCGGCCCTCGACCAGGGAGGCGTTGGCCTCGTACCACTGCGGGCGCTCCCAGCCGTTCGCCTCCAGGAAGAAGGCGCCGTGCTCCTGCTGGCGGGCGTGGAAGGGGCTGGTGCGGATCGGGCGCGGCTTCCCGGACGGCTGGAGGGGGTGGAGGATGTCGTAGACCTCGACGAAGTTCTGGCAGTCGCGGGCCAGGACGTACTCCGGGGACAGCTGGTGCGGCTCGAAGCGGTTGACGTCGCACTCGTGCAGGTCGAAGGAGGAGCAGTAGCCGTCGACCAGCCACTCGGCCATGGCCCGGCCGACGCCCGCGGAGTGCGTGACCCACACGGCCTCGGCGACCCAGAAGCCCTTGACGTCCTGGGATTCGCCGAGCAGCGGGAAGTTGTCGGTGGTGAAGGAGAACAGGCCGTTGATGCCCTCCTCGACCTTGGCCTCCTGTGTCGCGGGGAGCAGGGACTGGGTCTCGGCCCAGGCGGGCTCGAAGTCCTCCTCGGTGAACTTCAGGACCGACGGCATGGGCGCGGACTCGTCGAAGGAGAGGATCTCGTCGGCGGTGATCGGCATCGGGCGGTGGCCGTAGTAGCCGATGCCGATGCCGTCGAAGCGGTCGCGGTAGTAGAGGTCGGCGTCCTGGTGGCGCAGGATCGGGCGGACGGCTTCCTCGGTCTGGCCGGCGAGCGCCGGGACGGGCCCGGTCCAGGCGAGCTGGTGGGCGAGCGGGGTCAGCGGGAGGTTCATGCCGGCCATGCGGGCGATCTTCGGACCCCAGATGCCGGCGCAGCACACCACGATGTCGGCCGCGATCTCGCCCTGGTCGGTGAGGACGCCGGTGACGCGGCCGTCGGCCTGCTGGACGTCGAGGACCTCGTGGCGGGCCAGGAACGTGACGCCGCGCTCGGTGGCGCGACGGATCTGCGCCTCCACGGCGAGGACCGCCTTGGCCAGGCCGTCCGTGGGGACGAGGAGGCCGCCGAGGACCTTGTCCCGGTTGACCAGCGGGTGCTGCTCGACGCATTCGTCGGCGCTCAGCAGCCGGGCCTCGATGCCCCAGGCGGTGATCCAGCCGTGGCGGCGGTGCAGTTCCGCGAGGCGCTCCGGGGTGGTCGCCACTTCGAGGCCGCCGACCTGCAGGAAGCAGGGCTTGCCGTCGACGTCGAGGGAGCAGAACTTCTCGACCGTGTAGCGGGCCAGCTCGGTCATGGTCTTGGAGGAGTTGGTCTGGAAGACCAGGCCCGGCGCATGTGAGGTGGAGCCTCCCGTGGCGGGCAGCGGGCCCTGGTCGACCACGGTCACTTCGGTCCAGCCTCGCGCGGAGATCTCGTCAGCGAGGGCCGCTCCCACGACGCCCGCTCCGATGATCACCACTCGGGGTCCCGCCATCGCCGCACCTCCGAAATTCAAAACCGTCGAGTTGCTTGCTGCGCAACGTGATTCAGGTTGCGCAACTCAGCGTGCCTGTCGCGGGAGGGGGTGTCAAGGGGTCTGTGACGTCGGAAAACGGGCCGAAACACGCACCGGAACACGGCGATGCCCGGCGGGCGGTACGCGACTGCGCGTACCGCCCGCCGGGCATGTCCGACCGGCCTCGGGACTCGGCTACTTGATCCAGGCGTCGACCTTGTCCTTGTTGGCCTCGACCCACTTCTTGGCCGCCGCGTCGTCCGTCATCTTGTCCTGGGCGATGTACTTGGCGACCTCGTTCTGGTCGTCGTTCGTCCAGGTGAAGTTCTTCACCAGGTTGTAGGCGGGGCTGCCGGCCTTGGCGAACTTCGCGCTGACGATCTTGTTCAGGTTGTAGACGGGATAGTCGCAGGCGACCTTCGCCGCGTCGGCGTCGCAGCCCGTCTTGTACGCGGGCAGGGTGACCTTCTTCAGCGGGACCTCGGACATGAACCACTGCGGCTCGTAGAAGTAGCCGATCACCCACTGCTTGTTCTTCTCGGCGGTGCGGAAGGCCTGGATCAGCGCCGTCTCGCTGCCCGCGTACACCACCTTGAAGTTCAGCTTCAGGTTCTTGACCAGCGCCTCGTCGTTGGTGACGTACGACGGGTCGCCGTCCAGGAGCTGGCCCTTGCCGCCCGACTCGGAGGTCTGGAACTTCGAGGCGTACTTGTTGAGGTTCTTCCAGTCGAGGATGTCGGGGTGCGCCTTGGCCAGCCACGGCGGCACGTACCAGCCGATGATGCCTTTGTTGCCGGTCGGGCCGGCGTCCACGGCGGTCTTCTGCTGGTCGATGTACTTCTTCACCAGGTCGGCGTGGCCCCAGTTCTCCAGGACGGCGTCTACCTCGCCGGTGCCGAAGCCCTGCCAGGCGATCTCTTCCTTGAGGTTCTTCTTGGTGACCGTACAGCCGAGGTTGTGCTGGGCGACGTACGCGACGACCGCCGCATCCGCCTCGTAGCCCACCCACGGGTTGACGGCCAGGTTGAAGGTGCCGCACTTGCCCGAGCTTCCCGAGCCCGCGGAGGAGCTGTCGCCGACCTTCGCCCCGCCGCACGCGGTGAGGGTGAGGCCGAGGACGGCCAGGCCGGCCGCGCCGGCTCGCCAGTGTCTTGCCATGGTGTCGTGCTCCTTAAGCGCTGGCGCGGCGCGCCGCGGCCTGAGTGATCCGGTCGAACATGACTCCGAGAAGGACGATGGCCAGACCCGCGGCAAGCCCCTTCCCGTACAGCTGCCCCTGCGAGAAACCGGCCACGACGTCGTAGCCGAGAGCGCCTGCCCCTACCAGGCCGCCCACAACAACCATCGACAGCACGTAGATCAGGCCCTGGTTGGTGGCAAGCGTCAGGGCACTGCGTGACATCGGCAGTTGAACCTTGGTGATGATCTGCCAGGTGTTGCACCCGGCGGAGGTGGCCGCCTCCACGGTGGTCTCGGGCACGGCCCGGATCCCGTCCGCGATGATCTTCATGGCGACGGGGGCCCCGTAGACGATCGCGGCGACGATGGCCGTGAAGCGGGTGGGGCCGAACAGCGCGAGGAACGGCACGAGGTAGACGAAGGGCGGCATGACCTGGGCGGCGTCCAGGGTGGGCCGGATCAGCCGGTCCACCATCATGCTGCGCCCCATCCACACCCCGAAGACGATCCCGAGCACCATCACCAGGACCGTCGCGACGAGCGTCGAGGCCAGGGTGGTCATGGCGTCCGACCACAGACCTGTGCCGACCAGCAGGCCCACGCACACGGCCGTGGTGACCCCGGACTTCCAGCCGCCGAGCACCACGCCCAGCGCGACCAGGACCGCGCCGACGAGCCACCAGGGGGAGTCGGTGACCAGCGTCTGGAACGGGTTGAGCAGGCCGTTGGTGATGACGTCGCGGATGGCGTTGGTGACGCCCGAGAGGCTGTCCTGCGCCCAGTTGGTCGCGCTGTCCGCCGCGCTCGCGATGTGGCTGCCGACGGTGCCGTCACCGGGGAAGTCGGCCGCCCACAGGTAGGTGTGCGACAGATAGATCAGGACCGCCGTGACCGCGGCGCCGGCGCCCAGCAGGGGCCGCCGCCACTTCGCGAAGTCGTGCTTGGCGTTGCGCGCGTTCTCCTCGCGTGCGGCCGCCGCGGTGGTCACCCGGTCCAGGACGATCGCCATGACGACGATGGCGAGGCCCGCGTTGAAGGCCGTGCCGACGTCGAGCGACTGCAGCGCCTGAAGGACGATCACGCCGAGGCCCGGCGCGTTGATCAGGGCGGCGATGGTCACCATGGCCAGGGCGGCCATGATGGTCTGGTTGACGCCCATCACCACGGTCCGCTTGGACATCGGCAGCAGGACCTTCAGCAGCGACTGGCGTCGGGTGGCGCCCAGGGAGTCGGCCGCCTCGACCGTCGTCTTGGAGACGTTGCGGATGGCGTGCGCGGTGATGCGGATCGTCGGCGGGGCCGCGTAGATCACGGTGGCGATGGTGGCTGAGGCGCCGCCGATGAGGAAGAACAGCGTCAGCGGTGCCAGGTACACGAAGGTCGGCATCGTCTGCATGAAGTCCAGGAAGGGCGTGACGATCCGGTTGAACCGGTCCGACAGCCCCGCCCACACCCCGAGCGGGATCGCGAACAGCAGCGCCACGAACACCGCGGAGAGGGTGAGGGAGAGGGTGTCCATGCTCTCCTGCCACAGCCCCTGCAGCCCGAAGAAGGTGAACCCGGCCACGGCCAGCAGCGCGACCCGCCAGTTGCCCACGGCCCAGGAGACATAGCCGGCGATGCCGACGACCCCGAGCCAGCCGATCTCCGGGACCGGGCGGGCCCCGGACGGCTGCGAGATCAGGTGCTGGATGAAGGTCACCAGGTTGTCGATGACCAGCCGGATCTCGTTGAAGAAGTACAGGAAGAGCGGGTTGGAGTTGCGGTTGGCGCCGATGGAGTCGTTGAAGTCGTTGATCCAGCGGTGCAGATCGGTCAGGTCGGCGGCCGCCAGCGTCAGCGTCTGCTTGCCGCGCAGCACGGCGAACAGCACCAGCCAGACGACCACGATCGCGCCGACCACCATGCCCCGGCTGATCTTTCGCGCCGCCTTGACGGGCGCGACCGGCACCGCGGCCTCCGTCTTCTCGGGCTTTTCCATGGCGACGGTCATCACGCGCCGCCTTCCTGCCCGGCGACCACCGCGAGGATCTCCTCGTCACCGACGATGCCGAGCAGCTTGCCGTCCTCGACGACCTTGATCGGCTTGTCGGCCGCGAGCACGGCCCGGGTGGCCTCCTTCACCACGACGTCCGGGCCCAGCTCGGGGCCGTCCAGCTCGTCGCCGTCCTCCGGTGCCCGCATGATCCAGCGCAGGGTGAGGACGTCGCCGCGGGGTACGTCCTTGACGAACTCGCGGACGTAGTCGTCGGCAGGGGCGCCGACCAGTTCGTCGCCGGTGCCGCACTGGACCATCTTGCCGTCGCGCATGATCAGGATGCGGTCGCCCAGCTTCAGCGCCTCGGAGAGGTCGTGGGTGATGAACACCATGGTCTTGCCGACCTCGTGGTGCAGGCGGATGACCTCGTTCTGCATGTCGCGGCGGATCAGCGGGTCGAGCGCGGAGAACGGCTCGTCGAAGAAGAGGACGTCCGGGTCTCCGGCGAGCGCCCGGGCGAGGCCCACGCGCTGCTGCATACCGCCGGAGAGCTGGTCGGGGTAGGAGTTCTCATAGCCGGCCAGGCCGACCAGTTCGACGACCTCCAGGGCCCGCTTGGTGCGCTCGGCCTTGCTCATGCCGCGGATCTCCAGGCCGAAGGCCACGTTGTCCACGACCCGGCGGTGCGGCAGCAGCCCGAAGTGCTGGAAGACCATGGAGAACTTGCGGCGGCGCAGGTCGCGCAGCTTGGCCGCGTCCGCCTCGCGGATGTCCTGGCCCTCGAAGACGAGCTCACCCGAGGTGGGCTCGATCAGCCGGGTCAGACATCGTACGAGGGTGGACTTGCCGGAGCCGGACAGTCCCATGACCACGAACACCTCGCCCTTGCGGACGTCGAAGTTCACGTCACGGACCGCGGCGGTACAGCCGGTGCGGTCCATCAGCTCGCGGCGGGAGAGACCGCACAGCTCCTCTGAGCCCGGCACCCGGTCGGCCTTCGGCCCGAACACCTTCCACAGATTGCGCACGGATATGACGGGCGTGTCGTCCGAGTCCTGGGGGGTGCCACGCCGCTGCGGCACCTCTGTCTGTGTGGGGGTCACGATCGACCTCATTTCGGCGTTCAGCCGCGGAACCAGCGCTGCGGCCGGGGTTGGATGTTCTGCCAGATGTGCTTGGGCTCTCGGTACTCGTCCAGGCCGGTCGGTCCCAGCTCCCGGCCCGTGCCCGAGTGCCCGAAGCCACCCCATTCCGCTTGCGGCACATAGGGGTGGTAGTCGTTGATCCACACCGTGCCGTGGCGCAGCCGCCGGGCGACCCGCTGGGCCTTGCCGGCGTCCTCGGTCCAGACGGCGCCGGCGAGGCCGTACTCGGTGTCGTTGGCGATGCGTACGGCATCGTCCTCGTCGGTGAAGCGTTCGATGGTCAGCACGGGTCCGAAGGACTCCTCGTGCACCACCCGCATGTCCTGGGTGCACGCGTCGAGCACGGTCGGCGGGTAGTAGTGGCCGTTCGCGAGGCCGGGATCGGTGGGCCGCTCCCCGCCACAGCGCAGTACGGCGCCCTCGGCGATGCCCGCGGCGACGTACGCCTCGACCTTCGCCAGGTGCTGGGCGGAGATCAGCGCTCCGGTCTCGGCCTCGGGGTCGAAGGGCCCGCCCAGGCGGATCTGCCGGGCGCGGCGGACCACCTCGTCGACGAAGCGGTCGTGCAGCGAGTCCTCGACGATCAGCCGGGCGCCGGCCGAGCAGACCTGCCCGGAGTGCAGGAAGACGGCCGTGAGAGCCATGTCCACGGCCGTCTCGAAGTCGGCGTCGGCGAAGACGACATTGGGGTTCTTGCCGCCGAGCTCCAGCGCCACCTTCTTCACCGTGGCGGCTGCGGTGGCCATGATCCGCTTGCCGGTCTCCAGACCCCCGGTGAAGGAGACCATGTCGACGCGCGGGTCCTCGGACAGCGGGGCGCCGACCTCCGGGCCGGTGCCCAGGACGAGGTTGGCGGCGCCGGCCGGGAGTCCGGCCTCCTCCAGTGCCTTCATCAGCAGGATGGAGGTGGAGGGGGTGAGCTCGCTGGGCTTCAGGACGATCGTGTTGCCGGCCAGCAGCGCCGGGGCGACCTTCCAACTGGCCTGCAGCAGCGGGTAGTTCCAGGGGGTGATCAGTCCGCACACGCCGACCGGCTCGTACACGACACGGCTGATGGCGTCCTCGCGGCCGGTGTCGATCACCCGTCCGGCGTCGGTGCCGCCGATCCCGCCGTAGAAGCGGAAGCAGGAGACGACGTCGGCGATGTCGTACTCGCTCTCCACCAGCCGCTTGCCGGTGTCCAGCGACTCGGCGCGGGCGAACTCCTTGGCGTCGCGCGCGAGGATGTCGGCGGTACGCAGCAGCAGAGCGCCGCGCTCGCGCTCGGGGGTGCGGGGCCAGGGGCCCTCGTCGAAGGCCCGGCGGGCCGCGGCGATCGCCGCCTGCGTGTCGGGACGCGTCCCTTCCGCTACGGTCGCCGAGAGGGTGCCGTCGGCGGGGCAGCGGATTTCGCGGCGCCCGCCGGCCACCGGCTCGCGCCACTCTCCGTCCACATACAGATCTGCCACGCGCCAAGCCTTTCAACCGAAATTCGTTGCGCATCGTGCATTCAATTGCTTGTGGTGGAACACCCTGACGAATGTCCAGACAGACGTCAAGAGGTTGGCGGATGACGATTTCGCAAGGGGCCCAATGCCCCATCCTCTCTTGACCGAGGGCCCAACCGGCCCGACCATGTTGCGTATCGCTCACCTTGTTGTGCAATACGCACCGACGGAGGCCGCACATGTCCCCTCGCCCGCAACCTGGCCGTGAGTTCGTCCTCACTCTCTCGTGTCCCGACAGCGCGGGACTGGTCCATGCCGTGAGCGGCTTCCTCGTCAGGAACTCCGGCAACATCCTGGAAAGCCAGCAGTTCGATGATCGACTCCAGGGCCGCTTCTTCATGAGGGTCCACTTCGACGTTTCCGATCCAAACGCGGATCTGGAAACTCTGCGTTACCGGTTCGGTCCCGTAGCCGAGGCCTACCGCATCTCCTGGAAGCTGTGGGACGCCTCGACCCCGACCCGGACGCTGATCATGGTGTCCAAGTTCGGCCACTGCCTCAACGACCTGCTCTTCCGGCGCCGCACCGGCGCCCTCAATATCGAGATCCCCGCGATCGTCTCCAACCACCGGGACTTCGAGAGCCTGGCGGAGACCTACGGCATCCCCTTCCACCACGTCCCGGTGACCAAGGAGACCAAGCCGGAGGCGGAGGCGCGGCTGCTGGAGCTGGTGCGCGAGCTGGACGTCGACCTCGTGGTGCTCGCCCGCTACATGCAGGTCCTCTCCGACGACCTGTGCAAGCAGCTGGAGGGCCGCGCGATCAACATCCACCACTCCTTCCTGCCCAGCTTCAAGGGCGCACGCCCGTACGTCCAGGCCTACGACCGAGGAGTGAAGCTCGTCGGCGCGACGGCGCACTATGTGACCTCGGACCTGGACGAGGGCCAGATCATCGAGCAGGACGTCGTCCGCGTGGACCACTCCCTCGACCCCGGCGAGCTGGTCACGGTCGGCCGGGACGTCGAGGCCCAGGTACTGGCGCACGCGGTGAAGTGGCACAGCGAGAGCCGCGTGATGGTGGACGGCAACCGCACGGTGGTCTTCCGCTGAGCGCACGGCAACGGCGGGGCGGGTCCGATTCCGGACCCGCCCCGCCGTCGTATACAGCCGCCGGTCAGCCCTTTCAGCCCGTCCGGAGTTTGAGGACGAGGCCCCTTAAGGGCCGAAAGCGGGGGCCTGGGGGCGGCAGCCCCCAGAGGGCGGCGGCACCCCCCTCAGCCGCCGAGCCGCTCCAGCACCGCCCGGCGCCACGCTTCCGTCTCGGCGATCTGGTTGAAAGTGAACACATGCAGCCCCGCCACCCCCGCCGAAGGCGCCGTGAGGGCAGCCTCGCTGCGCTGCAACAACCGGTCAGGTGAATAGCCCCCGGGCGCGGCGAACCGCAGGAACCACGACGCGTGCTTCGTCAGGAACCGCGTCGACTCCCCCACCCCGATCTTCGTCGCCATCGCCAGCAGCTTGGTCCGCTGCACGGGCCCGGCGACCCCCACGTACACGGGCAGGGTGACGTCCCGCCGCCGTATCCGGGCGATCCACTCCCCCAGCACGCGCGGATCGAAGCAGAGGTTGCTGACGATGTACGTGGCGTGCGCGCGCTTGTCCCACATCGCCTGGATGGTGAGGTCGTCGTGGATGAGGGGATGGCTCTCGGGGTAGCCGGTGATGCCCACGTGGGCGAAGGGTTCGCCCAGCTCGGTGAGCCTGCGCAGCACCGGCAGGGACCCGTCGTAGGCCCCGGCCGGCGGGTCCGCGTCCCCCGCCGGCACGAAGACGTCGTCCACGCCCGCCTCACGCAGCCGCTCAACGACCTCCTTGAGATGCACCTCGTCCCGCAGCAGCCGTGCGGGCACGTGCGGTACGACGCGGTAACCGTGCGCCGCGAGCCGGCCCGTGAGCTCCAGGGTCGGCTCCAGGCCCTTGACCGGCGACGCCGTGACCGTGACCACGACGTCGCGCGGGACATGGGCGAGGACCTTGTCCTCGGTGGCCTTCGCGGGCAGCACCTCATAGCGGACGCCGTCCAGCAGCGCCCTCAGCCCGGTGGCGTCCAAGGCCTACCCGGCCTGCTTCTGGGCATCGCGGTGGCGGTAGAACGCCGCCTTCGACGGAGCCAGGGGCTCCTTGCCGAGGATCAGGTCGGCGGCCTTCTCGGCGACCATCATCACCGGGGCGTAGATGTTGCCGTTGGTGACGTACGGCATCACCGACGCGTCGACGACCCGCAGGCCCTCCACGCCGTGCACCCGCATGCTGGTGGGGTCGACGACTGCCATCTCGTCGGAGGAGGGGCCCATCTTGCAGGTGCAGGACGGGTGCAGGGCCGTCTCGCCGTCCTTGGCGACCCAGTCGAGGATCTCCTGGTCCGTCTCCACGGACGGGCCGGGCGAGACCTCGCCGTCGTTGAAGGGCGCGAGCGCGGGCTGGTTGAGGAGCTTGCGCGCGACGCGGATCGCCTCGACCCACTCGCGGCGGTCCTGCTCGGTGGAGAGGTAGTTGAAGCGCAGCGCCGGGTGTTCGCGCGGGTCCTTGCTCTTGATCTTCACCGAGCCGATGGCGTCGGAGTACATGGGCCCGACATGGACCTGGTAGCCATGGCCGCCGGCGGGCACGGAGCCGTCGTAGCGGACCGCGATGGGCAGGAAGTGGAACATCAGGTTGGGGTAGTCCACGTCCTCGTTGCTGCGGCAGAAGCCGCCGGCCTCGAAGTGGTTCGTGGCCGCGGGGCCCTTGCGGAACAGCCACTGCAGGCCGATGAAGGGGGCCCGCCACTTGGCCAGATACGGCTGCATGGAGACGGGCTGCTTGCAGGCGTACTGGATGTACACCTCGAGGTGGTCCTGCATGTTCTCGCCGACGCCCGGCAGGTCGTGCACGACGTCGATGCCGAGGGCGCGCAGCTCCTCCGCGTTGCCGACGCCGGACAGCTGCAGCAGCTGCGGGGAGTTGATCGCGCCGCCGCACAGGATGACTTCCTTGGCGCGGACCTGCTTCAGGGCGCCCTTGCCGCGCTGGTACTCGACGCCGACGGCCTTCTTGCCCTCGAAGAGGACACGGGTGACCAGGGCGCGGGTCGTGACGGTGAGGTTGGGGCGCTTCCGGACGGGCTTGAGGTACGCCTTCGAGGCCGAAAGGCGGCGGCCGCGGTGGACGTTGCGGTCGAACTTGGCGAAGCCCTCCTGCCGGTAGCCGTTGACGTCGTCGGTGGGGGCGTAACCCGCCTCCTGGGTGGCCTTGAGGAAGGCGCCGAAGAGGGGGTTGGTGGCCGGTCCGCGCTCCAGGACGAGGGGGCCGTCGTGGCCGCGGAACTCGTCGTCCGGGTCGGCGGCCAGACAGTTCTCCATCCGCCGGAAGTAGGGCAGACAGTGCGCGTAGTCCCAGGTCTCCATGCCGGGGTCGGCCGCCCAGCGCTCGTAGTCCATGGGGTTGCCGCGCTGGAAGATCATGCCGTTGATGCTGCTGGAGCCGCCGAGCACCTTGCCGCGCGCGTGGTAGATGCGCCGGCCGCCCATGTGCGGCTCGGGCTCGGACTCGTACTTCCAGTCGTAGAAGCGGCTGCCGATCGGGTACGTCAGTGCCGCGGGCATGTGGATGAAGACGTCCCAGGGGTAGTCGGAGCGGCCTGCCTCCAGGACCAGCACCTTGTTCGCCGGGTCAGCTGAGAGTCTGTTCGCCAGTGCACTGCCGGCCGAACCGCCGCCGACGATGACGAAGTCGTATTGGGGAGCCATGGTGCCTCGTCTCGCTCGCGCCGTAGATACGCGAGGCATGCTAGTACCAGTAGCGCTATACGCACTAGGTTGCGAGCCACGCAACTTACGGGTTGTTGATTTCGCCACGGTTACTTGCAGTCGTGTTGTTTACTGCGCGTATAGTTTCGGAGTGAGCAACCACAGCCAAGACACCGAAACGTCAAATTCGCAGGCCGGCGGAGTGCAGTCGGTCGACCGAGCCATCAGCGTCCTGGAGATCCTCGCGCAGCGCGGCGAGGCGGGCGTCAGTGAAGTGGCCGCCGAGATCGATGTTCACAAATCCACCGCCTTCCGTCTACTCGGCGCCCTGGAGGCGCGCGGTCTGGTGGAGCAGGCGGGCGAGCGCGGCAAGTACCGGCTCGGCTTCGGCATCGTACGCCTGGCCGGCGCGGTGACGGGACGCATCGACATCACCCAGCAGGGCCGCCCGGTCTGTGAACGGCTCGCCGAGGAGATCGGCGAGACGGTGAACATCGCGGTGCTGCAAGAGCACTACGCGATCAACCTGTACCAGGTGCGCGGCCCCGGAGCGGTCACCGCGCACAACTGGGTCGGCCAGCTGACGCCGCTGCACGCCACGTCCAGCGGCAAGTGCCTGCTGGCGTACCTGCCCGCCAAGGAGCGCGCCGCGCTGCTGGCCGAGGCGGGCCTGAAGAAGGTCACGCCGCACACCATCACCTCGAAGGCGAAGCTCGAGAAGACCCTCGCCGAGGTACGGGAGGCCGGCTACGCCTGGACCATGGAGGAGCTGGAGATCGGTCTGCACGCCATGGCCGCCCCGGTCCTGGACCGGGACGGCGAGGTCATCGCGGCGGTCACCGCCTCCGGGCCCTCCTACCGCTTCACGGAGGAGCGGATGCGGGAGCTCGCCCCGGTGCTGATCAAGGGTGCGGAGGAGATCAGCCACCGCATGGGGTACCTGGGCTGAGTCACCCCCGGGACAGGCCCAGGCGCTCGTTCACCCAGTCGTGGAAGGCTCCGATGTGGTGCTCGCTGGGCACCAGCACGCCGCCCTTGGCGTACATCCGGGAGCTCATGCCGGGCTGTGTGCGCTCGCACGCGTCGAAGTCCTGGCGGTTGACGCGGTCGAACAGCTCCACGGACCGGCTGACGTCCTTGCCGCTCTCGACGACGTGCGGGAGGTAGAGCCAGTCGCACTCGACGATCGTGCGGTCCACGGCCACCGGGTACATCCGGTGGAAGATCACGTGGTCGGGCACGAGGTTGATGAAGACCTGCGGCTTGACCGTGATCGCGTAGTAGCGGCGGTCCTGGTCCTCGGCGACACCGGGGATGCGGTCCAGGCCCTCGGAGCCGTCGACGGTGAAGCCCTGCACCTCCTCACCGAACTCGGCGCCGTGCCCGACGTAGTACTGGGCGGCGTAGCCGTCGGCGAACTCCGGGAGCACCTCGGTGAGTTCGGGGTGGATCGTGGCGCAGTGGTAGCACTCCATGAAGTTCTCGATGATGAGCTTCCAGTTCGCCTTCACGTCGTAGACGATCCGCTTGCCCACGGAGAGGTTGTCGATGTCGTAGTGCTCGATCGACTCCACGTCGCCGAGGCGGGAGATCACCTCGCCGATGACGTCCTCCTCGAAGGAGGGCGGGTTCTCCGCCAGGCACACCCAGACGTAGCCGAGCCATTCGCGGACGGCCACGCTGACCAGGCCGTACTCGGTGCGGCCGACATCGGGCATCTTGGTGAGGTTGGGGGCCGCGACCAGCTTGCCGTTCAGGTCGTAGGTCCAGGCGTGGTACGGGCACTGGAAGGCCCGCTTGACCTCGCCGGTCTCCTCGGTGCAGAGCTTGGCGCCGCGGTGGCGGCACACGTTGAAGTACGCGCGGATCGAGTTGTCCCGGGCGCGGGTGACGAGGATGCTCTCGCGTCCCACGTCGACGGTGCGGAAGGCACCGGGCTTGGCCAGCTCGGAGGAGCGCGCGACGCAGAACCACATGGTCTCGAATATGCGCTCCTGCTCCTGGGCGAAGATCGCCGGATCCGTGTAGGAGGAGCCGGGAAGGGTGGCGATCAGGCTGTCCGGCAGGCTGGTCGAGGTCACGGTGCACTCCTCGGAGGACGTCGGGGAGGGGATTGATGAGCGCCCTGAAGGGGCGCGGGGCTGTATCGATATCCGGCTCCGCCGGGGGGCGCGACCAGCCACAACGGCGCCGCGGAAGAACAACAACCCATTTCGGTGCTCATAGCGGAGCGCTGAGCTGCTTGCGCCAGCGGGTGAACAGCCGCGGCTGGTTCATCCCGAGTACGGCGACCGGCTGTCCGGCGCGCCGGTAGACGGCGAGGACGTTGCGGTCGTCCGCAGCGCCTTCCTCGACCGTCACACTGTCGGCGCCGGCCGCATGACCGGCGAACTGGATCTTCACTCCGTACTGGTCGGACCAGAAGTACGGCGGCCGGGGCACACCCGGCTCCACCGCACCGCCCGCCAGCAGTGTGGCGATGGCGGCGTCGGGGCGCTCGCGCGCACCGGTCCAGTGCTCCACGCGGCGATGGGCGCCCGCGCGGGGGTCGTACCAGTTGGCGCAGTCGCCGACCGCGACCACTCCGGCGAGGCTGGTGCGGCCGTCGGCGCCGCACTTCACCCCGTTGTCGAGCGTGACGCCGGAGCCTTCCAGCCACTCGACGCAGGGGCGTGCACCCACACCGACGACGACGATGTCGGCGGGGACGCTGCGGCCGTCCTCCAGCAGGACGGCATCGACCTGTCGCTCACCGCTGAGTCCCTTCACGCCCACGCCGCACAACAGCCGTACGCCGTGGTCCGCGTGGAGTGCGGAGACGACCGCGCCCATGGTCTCGCCGAGCGGTCCTGCAAGCGGCGTCGGGGCGGCCTCGATCACCGTCACGTCGAGCCCGAGGGCGTAGGCCGTGGAGGCGACCTCGGCGCCGATGAAGCCGCCGCCGATCACCACGAGCCGTCCGCCGCGGGCCAGTTCGTCCCGCAGGGCGCGGGCGTCGTCCAGGGTGCGCAGGGTGTGCACTCCGGAAAGGCCCTCCGCGCCCGGCAGGGTGCGTGCGGCGGCGCCGGTCGCGATGACGATGCCGTCGGCGCGCAGCTCGCTGCCGTCGGCGAGCCGGACGGCGCGCCGGGTGCGGTCGAGGCCGGTGGCGCGGACGCCGAGCAGCCACTCGGCCCGCAGGTCCTCGTCGTCCGTCTCCAGTACGAGGTCGGCTTCGCCGATCGTGCCGGCCAGGAACTCCTTGGACAGCGGGGGCCTGTCGTACGGGCGGTGGGTCTCGTCGCCGATGACGACGAGCCGTCCGTCGTACCCCTGCTTGCGCAGCGAGCGCGCCGCCGACAGGCCGGCCAGCGAGGCGCCGACCACGGCGACCGTTCTCACGCGGGACCTCCGGCGAGGCGGGAGGCGATGCAGGGCGGCAGGTTGGGAGCGTCGGTCGACACCTGGACGTAGATCATGCCGTCCTCGACGACCACCTCGTGCGTCCGCACCGGCAGCTTGGCCGGCGGGGCGTCGACGGCGCCGGTGCGCAGGTCGAACTTCGAAGCGTGCAGCGGGCATTCCACCTCGCAGCCCTCCAGCCAGCCGTCGGCGAGCGAGGCGTCCTGGTGGGTGCAGGTGTCGTCGATGGCGAAGACCTCGCCGTCATCGGTATGGAACACCGAGACCGGCGGATCGATGTCGAGCCGGAAGGCCTCACCTCGCGGGAGATCCGCGAGACGGCACACGGGAATCATCATGACACCTCGGTGCGTATAACGAAACGGATTGCGGTAAGCGCAACATCAGTCTGAGGTCGCCCTGAACCCTTGTCAAGGAGTTCAGGGGCCCCGATACCCCCCCGCCAGATGTTGCATTTCATGCAACTTCGTGCACGATAAGCAACAACCTGAGGGCAGGGGTCGGCACCAGGATCAGTGCCTTCGAGCAGGTCAGCGGGTCAGTGACCGCGTGCGATCCAGTCCTGCAGGTGCGGGGCCTCCGCACCGATGGTGGTCGTGTCCCCGTGACCGGTGTGCACGACGGTGTCGCCGGGCAGGGTCAGCAGCCGTTCCCGGATGGACTCGATGATGGTCGGGAAGTGGCTGTACGACCTCCCCGTGGCCCCCGGGCCGCCCGCGAAGAGCGTGTCGCCGCTGAAGAGTGCGCCGAGCGCCGGCGCGTACAGACAGACCGCACCAGGGGCGTGACCGGGCGTGTGCAGCACGGCCAGGTCGACGCCCGCCACCGTCAGGACCTGGCCGTCGGCCAGTTCCGCGTCGGGCGCCCGCTCCGGGTGCGTCTGCTTCCACAGCGGCAGGTCGTCGGGATGGAGGAGGACCGGGCCGCCGGTGCGCGCCGCGAGGTCGGGCGCGGCGTCGATGTGGTCGTTGTGGGCGTGGGTGCACACGATCGCCCGCAGGGTCCGGCCGCCGACGGCCTGGGCGATGGCATCGGCGTCATGGGCCGCGTCGATGACGATCACCTCGTGGTCGTCGCCGATGATCCATACGTTGTTGTCGACGTCCCAGGTGCCGCCGTCCAGCGAGAACGTGCCCGAGGTGACGAGGTGTTCGATGCGTGCGGCCATCAGAGCACCACCACCGAGCGCAGGACGTCGCCGCCGTGCATCCGCTCGAAGGCCTTCTCGACCTCGTCCAGGGCGATGGTCTCGGTGACGAAGGCGTCCAGGTTCAGACGGCCCTGCAGATAGAGGTCGATGAGCATCGGGAAGTCACGGGAGGGCAGGCAGTCGCCGTACCAGGACGACTTCAGCGATCCGCCGCGCCCGAACACGTCCAGGAGCGGCAGCTCCAGCTTCATCTCCGGGGTCGGCACACCCACCAGGACGACCGTGCCGGCGAGGTCGCGGGCGTAGAAGGCCTGCTTGTACGTCTCCGGGCGGCCGACCGCCTCGATGACGACGTCGGCGCCGTGGCCGCCGGTCAGCTCGCGGATCGCCTCGACGGGGTCGGACTCCTTGGAGTTGACCGTGTGGGTCGCGCCCAGCTTGCGGGCGGTCTCCAGCTTCCGGTCGTCCAGGTCCACCGCGATGATCTTCGCTGCGCCGGCCAGGTTCGACCCGACGATCGCGGCGTCGCCGACGCCACCGCAGCCGATGACCGCCACGCTGTCGCCTCGGCCGACGTTGCCGGTGTTGATCGCTGCGCCGATGCCCGCCATCACTCCGCAGCCCAGCAGGCCGGCGGCGGCCGCAGAGGCGGCGCGGTCGACCTTGGTGCACTGCCCGGCCGCGACCAGCGTCTTCTCCGCGAACGCGCCGATGCCCAGCGCCGGGGACAGCTCGGTGCCGTCCTCCAGGGTCATCTTCTGCCGGGCGTTGTGGGTGTTGAAGCAGTACCAGGGCCGTCCGCGCAGACAGGCCCGGCACTGCCCGCACACGGCACGCCAGTTGAGGATCACGAAGTCACCGGGGGCGACATCGGTGACGCCCTCCCCCACCGCCTCCACCACGCCCGCGGCCTCGTGGCCCAGCAGGAAGGGGAAGTCGTCGTTGATGCCGCCCTCGCGGTAGTGCAGATCGGTGTGACAGACCCCGCAGGCCTCGACCCTGACCAGCGCCTCGCCCGGTCCGGGGTCGGGCACGATGATCGTCTCCAGGCTGACGGGGGCGCCCTTGCCCCGCGCGACGACTCCACGGACCTGGTGCGTCATGGCCACTCCTCGGCTGGTACGAGACTGAGTCAGATGTTGCTCAATACGGCACACATCTCATGTGCCGCAACACAGCATCGTGGAGCGCAGACCCCGGGTCAAGGCTCTCGGAGGTGCGCGGTCGACATCGGCGGCCCTCCTCCGGCGCGGCTCACCGGACGCTTCGGCGGCTCCGCCGTGTTACCGCCGGGCACCTGCCCTGCAGGGCGTCCAGCAGCGCTTCCCGCGGACCGCCGGCCGACGGCACACGCCGGCGGCACGCTCGCCCGCATCTCCTACCGCCCGAGTCTGCTCACCGTGACCCCGGCGGTCGCGCAGCCGCCTGTTCCTCGCGGCCGGTGATCCCGCGCCCCAGCTGGACGAGACGCGCACCTCGGATGAGCGGTCGGCGGTCGAGCGGTCCGGCACAGTGGCAGCCGTCAACCGCACCGACGCCGAAGCCCGCCGGGGCGCGGCTCTCCTTCAGGCTCGTCCGGTCGGGCACCCGGTAAAGCCGGAGACTCAGCGACCCAGCCGCCGCCGTACCCGCCGTACCTGCCCGTTGTCCGCGACCGAGTCGAGGAGTCGGCGTCCGGTGCCGGGCTCGTACGCCGGGCCCTCCAGGCGGAGCAGGGCACCGTCGCGGACGACGGCGTGGGCGACCGGGGTGTCCGTCTTCGGGAAGGTGACCGGGTGGCGGCCGGCCGGGAGGGCGAGACGCGTGGGCAGGCGCAGTTCGGCCGTTGCGCCGTCGGGGGCGGGGATCAGCTCGGCGTCCAGGGTCAGGGCGGAGACCGTGACCTTGACGCGAGCCGGGGCTCCGCCTGCCACCGCCGCTACGTACGGCAGCGGGAGCGAACGTCTGCCGCGTCCGGTGTTCGCCGCGGCGGCGCCGGCCGTGTCGGGGCCGAGCCCGCGCTGGCGCTGGTCCACGTCGAGGGCGAGCTGGCCGCCGGCCGTCCAGTACGGGAGCGCGAGACGGCCGCCGGTCAGCGCCGGGCCCGCGGCCGGGGCGCCCGGGGTGCCGTCGCCGGTGACGCGGACCATCCGGTCGATGCCGAGGAGTTGGACGTACGCCCACACGTCGTGCACCCCGCGCTCCAGCGGATGACCGCCGGCCAGGCGCTCGGGGTCGAGGAGCAGGCGTCCGGAGGCGACCAGCCGTGAGCGGCCCTCGCCGAGCGGCTGCAGGCGCACCTCCAGATCGCCCTCCGGGTACCACCAGTCCTCACGGTCGCGGTCCTTGACCACCAGCTCCGCGTACGCCAGCCGGAACGGGTCGCGGACCTCCCAGCCGTCCTCCGCGCCGGGCACGCCGGCCAGCAGCTCGGGGTCCAGCCACCGCTTGCCGTCCCGCTCGACGAGGGCCAGGGGTTCGCCGTCGCCGCGCAGCAGGTCGAGGGTGACGTCGGCGACCAGTCGGCCGCCCTCCCAGCGCAGTGCGCCGACCTCGCTGCGGGCCTTCACCTCGCGGATCCGCTCGGCGAGAGCCGAGGCGCCGTCGAAGTCGCCGCGTTCGAGGAGTTCGGCGCGTAGCCGGGACACGGTGGGCAGGCCTTCGCGTACGGCCGCCGGGAACTCCGTCAGCGCCAGCTCGCGGGCCGCCTCGAAGCGCTGCCTCTGCTCGGCCGGGTCCTCGCGGAGGATCTCGGGCTCGCGGGTGCGGGAGAGGATCTCGACGTGGTAGAGGCGGTGCAGGAGGCGGTTCTGCAGGGCGTCGATGTCGTCCGAGGCCTCGGTGCCGTCCTTGATCTGGCGGACGATGGTGCGGCAATTGGGCCAGAAGCCGTGCCGGGGGCTGAAGCGGTGCTGGGTGTTGTTGCCGCCGTCGTCCCGCTTCATCCAGTAGTAGCAGGGGTAGTCGGCGAGGATGGAGATCCGTTCCGCCTTGAGATAGGCGGCGCTGACGAAGAGCAGGTCCTCCAGGATCCAGGGGCCCTCGGGGAAACGCAGGCCGTGCTCCTCGACGAAGGCGCGCCGGAACATCTTGTGCGGCGACATGCTCTGCATGAGCTCGTCGTTCTCGATGGTGCAGGCGTCCACCGTGTGCCGGAACAGCCGTCGGGGCCGGACCATGGTGGTGGACATCTTGCCGAGCACCACGTCGGAGTCATTGCGCTTGGCGAACTCGTACAGCCGCTGAAGCGCCTCGGGGCCGAGGGTGTCGTCGTGGTCGACGAACTGGATGTACTCGCCCCGGGCGTGGCTCATGCCCAGGTTGCGCGGCGCGCCCGGCCAGCCCGAGTTGGGGCGGGTGTGCACCTGAACGTTCGGGTGCTTTGCCGCGATCTTCTCCAGGCGGGCCAGGGTGTCGTCCGTCGAACCGTCGTCGACGTAGATGACCTCGTACTCGTCGGCGGGCAGGGACTGCCCCAGCAGCGACGGCGCGCACTCGTCGACGTACTTCCCGGTGTTGTACACGGGCACGACGACGCTGACCTTGACTCTCGGCATCCCAGAGACATTACCCGGCCACCGGAAGGGCGACGGTACGAGGGGCCGGGCGCCGGCAGGCCCTCAGCCCGCCGCAGGGGAAGCGCACGCCTGCGGCGCGCGCGGCAGAGGCCCGGCCTCACCTGCCCATCGGTGGGACCGGGCCCCTGGCACACACGTGAGCGAGGGCTCAGCCGATCTCGACGAGCAGATCGCCGCCCTCCACCTGCTGGATCTTGTTGATGGCGAGCCGGCCGACGGTGCCCGCCTTGGGGGCGGTGATCGCGGCCTCCATCTTCATCGCCTCGATGGTGGCCACCGTCGCACCGGCGTCCACCTCGTCGCCCTCGGCGACCACGAGGGTGACCACGCCGGCGAACGGGGCGGCGACATGGCCCGGGTTGGCGCGGTCGGCCTTCTCCGTCACCGGGACGTCGGAGGCGGCCGCCTTGTCACGCACCTGGATCGGGCGGAGCTGGCCGTTCAGCGTGGACATCACGGTCCGCATGCCGCGCTCGTCGGCCTCGCCGACCGCCTCCAGCTCGATCAGCAGCCGGACGCCGGGTTCGAGGTCGACGGCGTACTCCTTGCCCGGGCGCAGCCCGTAG
This sequence comes from Streptomyces sp. NPDC001351, assembly GCF_042896045.1. Taxonomy (NCBI): domain Bacteria; kingdom Bacillati; phylum Actinomycetota; class Actinomycetes; order Kitasatosporales; family Streptomycetaceae; genus Streptomyces; species Streptomyces sp. NPDC001351. Next base: position 208,574 of record NZ_JBIAWS010000011.1, read on the forward strand.
AAGAAGTCCTTGCTGTCCAGCACGCTGGTGTCGCCGTAGGCCTGGCGGTGGGTCTCGTAGTCGCGGGTCGGGCCGGGGAACAGCAGCCGGTTGAGGGTGGCGCGGGGCTCCTTCGCCAGGCCCTCGCGGTCCTCCGTGCTCAGCTCCTGCACGGGCCTGGGCTCCGCGCGGCCCTCGAGTGCCTTGGTGCGGAAGGGCTCCGGCCAGCCGCCGGGCGGGGTGCCCAGCTCGCCGCGCAGGAAGCCGATGACGGAGTCGGGAATGTCGTACCGGTTCGGGGTCGCCTCGAACTCGGCCGGGTCCACCCCGGCGCCCACCAGGTGCAGGGCGAGGTCGCCGACCACCTTGGAGGACGGGGTGACCTTGACCAGGCGGCCCAGCATCCGGTCGGCGGCGGCGTACAGGTCCTCGATCTCCTCGAAGCGGTCGCCGAGGCCGAGCGCGACGGCCTGGGTGCGCAGGTTGGAGAGCTGACCGCCGGGGATCTCGTGGTGGTAGACGCGCCCCGTCGGGGAGGCCAGGCCGGCCTCGAAGGGGGCGTAGACCCTGCGGACGCTCTCCCAGTACGGCTCCAGGTCGCCGACCGCCTGGAGGTCGAGGCCGGTCGGACGGTCGGAGTGGTCGGTCGCGGCGACGATCGCCGACAGCGACGGCTGGGACGTCGTTCCCGCCATCGACGCCACCGCGCCGTCCACCGCGTCCGCGCCCGCCTGGATCGCCGCGAGATAGGTGCCGAGCTGGCCGCCCGCCGTGTCGTGGGTGTGCAGGTGGACCGGGAGGTCGAACTCCCGCCGCAGCGCGGACACGAGCTTGGCGGCGGCCGGGGCGCGCAGCAGGCCCGCCATGTCCTTGACGGCCAGGACGTGGGCGCCCGCCTCGACGATCTGCTCCGCGAGGCGGAGGTAGTAGTCGAGGGTGTACAGGCGCTCGTTCGGGTCGGACAGGTCCGAGGTGTAGCAGAGGGCCACCTCGGCGATCGCCGTGCCCGTCTCGCGTACGGCGTCGATGGCGGGGCGCATCTGGCCGACGTCGTTGAGGGCGTCGAAGATGCGGAAGATGTCGATGCCGGTGGCCGCGGCCTCCTGCACGAAGGCGTCGGTCACCTCGGTCGGGTACGGGGTGTAGCCGACGGTGTTGCGGCCGCGCAGCAGCATCTGCAGACAGATGTTGGGGACGGCCTCCCGCAGAGCGGCCAGGCGCTCCCACGGGTCCTCGGCGAGGAAGCGCAGGGCGACGTCGTACGTCGCTCCGCCCCAGCACTCCAGGGACAGCAGCTCCGGCAGGGTCCGCGCGACCACCGGGGCGACCGCCAGGAGGTCCTTGGTACGGACGCGGGTGGCGAGCAGCGACTGGTGGGCGTCGCGGAAGGTGGTGTCGGTGACGCCGATGGTCGGCGACTCGCGCAGCGCGCGGGCGAACCCCTCCGGGCCGAGTTCGACCAGCCGCTGACGCGAGCCGGCGGGCGGCTCCCCTGAAGGCAGCACCGGCAGCTTGCTCACGGGTTCGATCAGCTCGGGACGCTCGCCGTTCGGCTTGTTCACCGTCACGTCGGCGAGGTAGGTGAGCAGCTTGGTGCCGCGGTCGGCGGAGGAGCGGGAGGTGAGCAGGTGCGGGCGCTGTTCGATGAACGACGTGGTCACCCGCCCGGCCTGGAAGTCCGGGTCGTCGAGGACCGCCTGCAGGAACGGGATGTTGGTGGCCACCCCGCGGATGCGGAACTCGGCCACGGCGCGCCGGGCCCGGCCGATCGCGGCCCTGAAGTCCCGGCCCCGGCAGGTGAGCTTGACCAGCATGGAGTCGAAGTGGGCGCTGATCTCCGTACCGGCGTGGGTGGTTCCGCCGTCCAGGCGGATGCCGGAGCCGCCGGGTGAGCGGTAGGCGCTGATGCGGCCGGTGTCCGGGCGGAAGCCGTTGGCCGGGTCCTCGGTGGTGATACGGCACTGCAGGGCCGCGCCGTGCAGCTTCACCGTCTCCTGGGACAGGCCGAGGTCTGCGAGGGTCTCGCCGGAGGCGATGCGCAGCTGGGACTGGACGAGGTCGACGTCGGTGACCTCCTCGGTGACCGTGTGCTCGACCTGGATGCGCGGGTTCATCTCGATGAAGACGTGGTTGCCGTCGCGGTCCAGCAGAAACTCGACGGTGCCCGCGTTGCGGTAGCCGATCTCGCGGGCGAAGCGGACCGCGTCGGCGCAGATGCGGTCGCGCAGCTCCGGGTCGAGGTTGGGTGCGGGGGCGAGCTCGACGACCTTCTGGTGGCGGCGCTGGACGGAACAGTCGCGCTCGTAGAGGTGGATGACGTTGCCCTCGCCGTCGGCGAGGATCTGCACCTCGATGTGGCGGGGGTCGACGACGGCCTTCTCCAGGAAGACGGTGGAGTCGCCGAACGCGGACGCCGCCTCGCGGGAGGCCGCCTCGATGGACTCGCGCAGCTGGGCCGGGTCCTCGACGCGGCGCATTCCGCGTCCGCCGCCGCCCGCGACGGCCTTCACGAACACCGGGAAGCCGACGTCCTCGGCCGCGCGGACGAGTTCGTCGACGTCGGTGGAGGGTGCGGAGGAGCCGAGCACCGGGACGCCGGCCGCGCGGGCGGCGGCCACCGCGCGGGCCTTGTTGCCGGTCAGCTCGAGGGTCTGCGCGCTCGGCCCGACGAAGGTGATGCCCGCTTCCTCGCAGGCCTTGGCCAGCTCGGGGTTCTCGGACAGGAAGCCGTAGCCGGGGTAGACGGCGTCGGCGCCCGCCTGACGCGCCGCCCGGACGATCTCCTCGACGGAGAGATACGCGCGGACCGGGTGGCCCGGCTGCCCGATCTCGTACGCTTCGTCGGCCTTGAGCCGGTGCAGCGAATTTCGGTCCTCGTGCGGGAAGACGGCGACGGTCCTTGCGCCCAGCTCGTAGCCTGCGCGGAACGCCCTGATCGCGATCTCACCACGGTTGGCTACCAGCACCTTGCGGAACATCGCCGCTCCCTTCAGCCTACGGATGACGTCCCCCATGGTGTCGGTGACATGCCCTTCTGGCCATGTGAGCCGGGCCACTCACCCCGCGTGTCGTCGTGCGGACCGGAGAATCGTCAGGAACGGAGGTCGGCTGCCGCCTTTTTGACGGCCTCGCGGATACGGGCGTAGGTGCCGCAGCGGCAGACGTTCTCGATGCCGTCGATGTCGGCGTCGGTCGGTTCGGGCGTCTTCTTCAGCAGGGCCGCGGCAGCCATGATCTGCCCGGGCTGGCAGAAGCCGCACTGCGAGACGTCGCAGTCGATCCAGGCCTGCTGCACGGGGTGCAGGGTGTCGCCGTCGGCCAGGCCCTCGATGGTGGTGACCTTGCGGTCCGCGCAGTCCTTGACCTTGACGACGCAGGGCTGGAACTCGTCCCCGTCGAGATGGCTGGTGCAGGCGCGGCACACGCCGACACCGCAGCCGTACTTGGGTCCGGTGACGTGCAGCAGGTCGCGCAGCACCCACAGCAGCGGCATGTCGGCGGGGGCCTCGACGGTGACCGGCTTGCCGTTGAGGGTGAAGGAGTAGGAGGGCATCGATACCTTCTCGGAGGCTGATCCGGCGGCGGTCAGAATCAGAAGTTGAGCGGGAAGCGGCGGGGCCTGGTGCCGGTCGCGCGGGCGTAGGCGTTGGCGACGGCTCCGGAGGCGGCCGGGACGCCGAGTTCGCCGGCGCCGCCGGGCTCCTGCTCGGACGGCATGATGTGCGCCTCGAAGTGCAGCGGGGCATGGCGCTGGCGCGCCCACTGGAAGTCGGCGAAGCTGCCCTCGCGCACGGCGCCGCGGTCGATGTGCAGTCCGGCCCGCAGCACGGTGGAGATCCCGTCGACGGCGGTGCCCATGAGCTGGGCCTGAAGACCGCGCGGATTGACGGCGGTGCCGACGTCGGCCGCCATCACCACCTTGGTCACCCGGGGGTGCTTCGGATCGGTGGCGTCGATCTCGGCCAGACAGGCCACGCAGGAGCCGTACTCCTCGTGGACCGCCACACCCTGCGCATGCCCCTTGGGCATGGCCCGCCCCCAGCTCCCGGCGGCGGCCACCTTGTCGAGGACCGCTTTGACGGCCTTGCTGCGCAGCGCCGTCCGGCGGAAGGCGACGGGATCCGTGCCGAGGCTCCTGGCGATCTCGTCGACGACGATCTCCTCGGCGGTGCGCACCATCCCGGAGTCCACCGACCGCCAGGCGCCCAGCGGGATCGCCAGTTCGATACCGCCGGAGTCCTCGGAGAGGCGACCGAAGTCGTACAGCCCGGAGTCGCCGGGCCGCGGCCCGGCCGCCTGCACGCGCCCCGGCCGTACGAAGGCCGCCTGGTGCGCGGTCCCCTTCCTGCCGGACGACTCGCCCACCCCGGCCATCGCATGGCTGAAGGCGACCACCCTGCCGTCGGCGTGGCTGGCGCGGAAGCGGTGGTGGGTGGCGGAGCGCATCCGGCCGTGGCGGGTGTCGTCGTTACGGCTCCACATCAGCTTGACCGGCCGCTTCGCCGCCTTCGAGATCAGGGCCGCCTCGATGGCCGCGTCGAAGTTCAGCCGCCGTCCGAACGAGCCGCCGCCGCGCAGCACATGCACGGTGACCGCGGACTCCGGCAGTCCGGTCACCGAGGCGATGCTGTCCCGGGCGTCCGTGGGTGTCTGGGAGGAGAACCAGATCTCGGCCTTGTGGGCGCGCACGTCCGCGATCGCGGTCAGCACCTCCATCGGGGCGTGGCTGACGAAGGCGAACTCGAACTCGGCCTCGACCTGTGTCGATCCGTGCGGCGGAGAACCCAGGCGCGGGACCGCGGCCTTGAGCCGGGAGCGGATCTGCGCGTCGGACAGTGAGGCCAGCGGGCCCGGCGCCCACTTGATCTTCAGGGCGTCACGGGCCTGGAAGGCGTGGTGGAAGGACTCGGCGACCACGGCGACCCCGCCGGGTACCTCGACGACGGCGTGCACACCGGGCAGGGCGCGGGCCGCCCGGTCGTCGACCGAGACGAGCCTCCCGCCGAGCGTCGGCGGCCGGGCCACCACGGTCGGCTTCGCCCCGGCCACGGACAGGTCCCCCGTGTACTGCGCCTTGCCGGTGACGATGTCCCGGGCGTCGACACGTGTCGTGGGCCGGCCGATCAGCGTGTGCCGGGAGGCCGGTTTGGGCTCGGCGGGCACGGCCGTACGGCGGATGCGGGCGGCGCTCGCGCTCAGTGAGCCGAAGGTGGCGGTACGGCCGTCCGGAGCGATCACCGTCGTGTTGACGGTGCGCAGGCTCCAGGCGGGCAGATGCCAGCGTCTGGCGGCGGCGGTGACCAGCCTGGCCCGTGCGGTGGCCGCGAGCCGGCGGGCCGGGCCGTACAGGGAGACGACCGAGTTCGAGCCGCCGGTGTACTGGTTGCCCTTGGTCCGGGCGTCCGCCAGGGGGATGTCGACGTCGGCGAGGCGGGCGTCCAGCTCCTCGGCGATCATCATGGCGACGGCGGTCGTGATGCCCTGGCCGACCTCGACCCGCGGCAGCCGTACGACGATCCTGTTGGCGTGGGTGACCTCCAGGACGAGCATCTCGTCGTCGGCGCCGGTCACCAGGACGCCGGACGGTCCGCGGGCGGGCTCGGAGCCCTGCGCCGGGGAGGTGTCGCAGGCGAGCGGGGCCGCGATGGTGAGCGTCGACGCCGCCAGGGAGTACACCATGAACCGGCGGCGGGACACCGCGTGCCGTGGGGCGCCCGTGTCCTGGGCCGGGCCGGTGGGTGCGGCGGAGGACTCGGTGCCGTCCAACAGAGACTCCTCGCGGGTCGTCCGACTGATGGGTCAACAGGTATGAGGGGCCGGTTGGGCCGTGGGTTGCCTGAGAGCCGTCATGCCGCCGTGCGGTTCTGGCCTGTCGCGCGCGGCCTGACTGCCCAGGTGCCCGCTCCTCCGTAGGCTCTGCTTGCTGTAGAGGAGCCGTGAGGCAGACGTCCCGTCCCCACAACCTACGGAGAACCATGGCCGACGCCAGCCCCCAGGCCCGAGCCGTCACACTGCTGGGCCGCCCCAAGCTGTGGCTCATGCCCACCGTCCTGACCGGACTGCTCGCCTTCCTGCTGGCCCTGCTCTACATGGGCGGCATCGTCAACCCGCAGCGCGATCTGCACCATCTGCCCATCGCCCTGGTCAACGCCGACACCGGCAAACCGCCGGCCGGGCAGCAGCAGAACGCGGGCACGCAGATCGCCGCGGCCATCACCGCCGACAAGTCGAACGACAAGGCCCAGTGGCGCACCCGCACCCTCGCCCAGGCCCAGGACGACCTCGACTCCGGCAAGGTCTACGGCGCCCTGGTCATCCCCTCCGACTTCACCGCGTCCATCACCGCGCTGACCACGCCCGGGGCCACCGCGCGGCCGACGATGACGGTGCTGACCAACCCCGGCAAGGGCAGCCTGGGTTCGTCCCTCGCCAGTCAGATCACCACGGCGACGGCGCACCAGGCCTCGCAGGCCATCGGCAGGCAACTGACCGCGGCGGTGGGGACGCGGGCGAACTCCACGGTCAAGCTGCTGCTGGCCGACCCGGTGAACGTCGTCACCCAGGTCGGCCACCCCATCGGCAGCCACAGCGGCCTCGGGCTGAGCGCCTTCTACTACACGCTGCTGCTCGTGCTGGCCGGCTTCCTCGGCGGCAACGTCATCAACAACGCCGTCGACACCGCCCTCGGCTACGCCGACAACGAGATCGGCCCCTGGCACACCCGCCGCCCCACCGTCCCCATCAACCGCACCCAGACGCTGCTGCTGAAGATGGCCATGACCGCGGGCATCACGGTCATCAGCGTCTCCCTGGTCATGCTCGCCACCATCAGCCTCCTGGGCATGGACGCCACGCACATCCCGCTGCTGTGGATCTACTCCTACTGCGCCTCCCTCGCCGTCGGCCTGGGAGTGCAGGCCATCAACGCGGCCTTCGGCGGCATCGGACAGCTGGTGTCCATGTTCGTGTTCATCGTCCTGGGCCTGCCGTCCTCCGGCGCCACCGTGCCTCTTCAGGCCATCCCCGGCTTCTACCGCTTTCTGTCCCACTTCGAGCCGATGCGCCAGCTAAGCGACGGCGTCCGCGCCATCCTGTACTTCGAGGCCCGCGGGGACGCCGGCCTGACCCGCTCATGGATCATGATCGCGGTCGGCGCGGCCCTGGGCCTGCTCTTCGGCTTCGCGATGACGCGGTACTACGACCGCCGCGGGCTCCAACGTCTGACACCGCAGCCGGTCCATGCCGGCACCTGATACTTGCTGATCATGAAGACCACCGCCCCATCCCATCTCGTCCGGCCGCGAACGGACGGTGACCTCCCCGCCTGCGTCGAGGCTCTGGCCGCCGTGCACCGACACAGCGGCTATCCGGTCAACTGGCCCGACCGCCCGGCCGATTGGCTGACCACACACGCTCAGCTGACAGCCTGGGTGGCCGAGCTCGACGGCCACGTGGTCGGGCATCTCAGTCTGTCCCGGGCCGCCGAGGGGGACGCGGCGCCCGCGCTGTGGGCCGCCCGCGAGGGGGTCGGCGTCGACGTCACCGCCGTGGTCGGCCGGTTGTTCGTTTCACCGGCCGCACGCGGGCACGGGCTGGGCGGCGCGCTGGTGGCGCGGGCCGTCGAGGAGGCCTGGACGCTGGGGCTGCATCCCGTGCTCGACGTCGTCGACTCCGACGCTGCGGCGACGGCCCTGTACGAGCGCCTGGGCTGGGAGTTGCTCGATGTCGTCGAGCAGCACTGGGCCCCTCAACAGGTGGTGTCGCTGCGGTGCTACGCGGCGCCGGGGCAGCCGTAATCGTCTTGCTGCGTCGGGGTGCGCCGACGATGCTGGTCCGGTGCCAGGGCAGCGAAAGCGAAAACAGCGGCGACGGGACGAGGTGCGGCGCGCCGCGGAACGTCCCGCCTCCGAGGCCGGCCACTGGAAGGTCGTCTTCGAGACCCAGGACGAGTCCGCATGGCGGGCGCATCTCCGGCATCTGCAGGCCACGGACCGGCGGATCGACTGGTCGGCAGTACGCCTGGACATGCTCTGCGGACGGCTGAGGCAGCCGACCGTCTTCCGGCTCAGTGTGTTCGTGCCGGATCGCCGCCCCAAGTGAGGGGTGAGGGCGCGTGCAACCCTCTCGCAACCTTGCCCGTGCTGCCCTGAACCCATGCATGAGGAGACCCCGCGCGTCGAACTCACCCCCGCCGCCGCCGAGCTGCTGCGACGGCTGCGTGCCACGCACGGCCCGTTGATGTTCCACCAGTCGGGTGGCTGCTGCGACGGCAGCGCGCCCATGTGCTACCCGGAGGGCGAGTTCCGCACCGGCGGATCGGATGTGCTGCTCGCGGAGCTGCAGGTCGACGGGGTGCCGGAGCCGGTGACGTTCTGGATGTCGCGCAGCCAGTACGAGGTCTGGAGCCACACCCGGCTGATCGTGGACGTCGTAGCAGGCCGTGGCAGCGGTTTCTCGCTGGAAGCACCCGAGGGGGTACGTTTTCTCACCCGTTCTCGCGTAGTCGGCGCATAGCCGTCCCGCGGACCACCGCGATCTGATGCACTTCCCCTGAGACCTGAGACAGTTGACGATCCCTCAGGGGGAACTGTGACGCGTCATCAGAAGCGTTTCCCAGCAGGCAGATCCGAGGCAACGGTTCGGACGTCGGTCAGATCGGCACTGGCGTTTCTCACGGCATTCGGCGCGCTGGCCGGTGCGGCCCTGGTGGGGGCGGCATCGGCCAGTGGTGTGGAGAGCGGAACCGCGCTCGCGCCGGGGGTCACCTACAAGCAGTTCGACGTCCAGGGGGCGAAGGGCGTGACCCACGCCCATCTGCTCACCGTGGACCTGCGCAACAGGCAGGTACGCCTCGGCCTGCTGTATCCGGGAGCGGTGGCCGCACGTGCCGCCGTCTCCAAGATGGCCGACGCACAAGGAGCCGTCGCGGGCATCAACGGCGACTTCTTCAACATCTCCGAATCCCAGCACCCGGGCGTCGAGGTGACGGGCTCGACCGACGGGCCGGCGATCGCGAACGGGCATGTGCTCAAGGCGTCGGTGCCGGACGGGCAGCGCTTCGGGCCGGCCCTGCCACCCGGGACCACCACCCGGGACGTACTCGGCGTGGGCGTGGACCGCAGGGCCCGGCTGGACCGTCTGACCCTCGCCGGGTCGGTCCGCACTCCGGCGGGGCGGCTGCCGCTCGGCGGGCTGAACCAGTACGCGCTGCCGGAGAATTCGGTCGGCGCCTTCACCTCCGACTGGGGCAGCGTCTCCCGGGTCCGCGCCACCTGCGGCACGGACACCGACCGGGCGGCCGCCTGCAGCACGGACACCTACGAGGTGACGGTCCGCAGAGGACGGGTCGTCGCCATGTCCGGCACCCCCGGCAAGGGCGCCATCGCCTCGGGGACCACGGTGCTCGTCGGCCGGGAGGCGGGCGCGCAGCGGCTGCGGAAGTTCTTCAAGGGCGAGCCGGTGACGGTGACGCACCGGCTGGTCTCCGCCACCTCCCGGAAGGCGTACAGCTTCGCGCTCGGCGGCTACCCCGTCCTGCGGGGCGGCCAGCCACTCGCCGGCCTGGACGACGCGACCGGGGCCGTGCGCACGGCCGTCGGCATCGCGAACGGCGGGAAGCGGCTGCTGCTGTTCGCCCTGGACGGTGCGCCCGCCTACCGCAAGGGGCTGACCATCGCCGAAGTGGCCGACACCATGCGGGCGTTGGGCTCGACCGATGCCTTCAGTCTGGACGGCGGCGGATCGACGACCCTGGTCGCCCGCGCGCCCGGGGCGGCCACCGTCTCCGTACGCAATCATCCGTCCGGCGACGCGGAACGACCGGTCCCGAACGGCATCGGGGTGTTCTCGACGTCATGAAACGGCTCGTGGACCTCAGGGCCTGAGGCTGCTGACGATTCCTGCCGTCGCCGTCACGCCGCTGTGAATGGTGGGCGCGATGTTCGTGCCGGCCAGGTAGAAGCCGAGCAGTGTGCACACCAGGGCGTGGGAGATCTTCAGTCCGCCGTTGCGGGTGAAGATCACCGCCAGGACCAGCAGCAGCACCACCACCGAGATGGAAATCGCCATTGTCAACCTCCTCCGCTGCGCCGCAACTTCCGGTTCGCGGCGTTCGGCCGCAAGTGTGGCGTAGCGGAGGGTTCGTCCGTGCGGCTGACCTGTCCGCCGAACGTGTGGTGTCTACGCCACCCGGTGGGCGTCCAGGAACGCCTCGAGGCCGGCGAGGTCGTCGGTGTTGAAGTAGTCGACGCCGGCGGTGAGCAGCTCGGCCCACAGGGCGTCCCGGGCGGGACCGGCCAGGTCGGGGGTGTTCCAGAAGCGCACCTTCTGCCCGCGCGCGTGCGCCTGCCCGATGATGCCGCGCAGCTTCTGCCGCTCGGCCTCGGGGAACGTGCCCTCGCCGAGCCAGGTGAAGTTGAGCTGCCAGTTGTCGCTGATCAGCGGGATGAAGGAGGCGGGCGCCGAGGTGCCGAGGTCGGTGAGCCGGCCGTCGTAGAAGGCCCGCCGTACGGTCTGGGCCTCCATGGGGACACGGGCGGCACGGTCGCCGGAGATCACGTTGGTGACCGCCCCTGGGCGCACGCGGCCGTGGGCGTAGGTCGTGAACAGGTGCTTGTAGCGAAGGAGATGGCGGTCGAGTTCGAGGTAGGTCGACGAGCCCTCGGTCTTGATGTCGATGAGCAGCTGGAGCGGCCTGCGGTAACCCCGGTACACGGAACCGTCGTTGGCCTTGACCAGGGCGGCCAGCGGGTCGAGGTAGAGGGACTCCAGGGTCCGCTTCGGGTCGAGCTCGTCCGCGGTGTGGCCGACGAGGAGCTGGTCGCCGACGAGGAAGATGTCGGCCTCGACGCTGCCGAAGCGGTGGTCGAGGGCATCGAAGAGGGGGCGCGGATGCTCGTAGTCGTTGTGGGCGTGGGCGCGCCACAACGGGGCACGGTGCCGGCGTTCACCGGCGAACGCGCTTCCGGCGGGCGGGGCGAGCACTGCCGCGAGTGTGGCGCCGAACGCGGTGAGGGCTCTACGGCGGGTGACGAGGGCCATGTTCTGCCTCCCTGTGGGGCGGGTCGGAACCACAGGGAGTATCGAGCGCGAAAGGCCCCAATGGACCTGCACGTGCCAGGAGTTGGCCGGACTGCCGTTGTCCGTTCATTCCTGCCGTACGACGGCACGGAAAAGCCCGCCCCAGGTGGGGCGGGCTTCACAAGGTGACGGTCAGGCTGTGTCAGGGTGCCTGGAGGTCGACGAGTTCGGCCACGGCGGAGCGGTGGGCGCCGGCCGTGCCGTAGGCGATCGAGTCGGCCTTGGCCCGCTTGAGGTTGAGGTGGATCGGGTGCTCCCACGTCATGCCGATGCCCGCGTGCAGCTGGAGCGCCTCCTCGGCGGCGTGCACCGCGACCGGCGCCGCGTAGGACTGCGCGACCGCGACCGCCACTTCGACGTCCTCTCCCGTGGCGAGGGCGTCTGCGGCATTGCGGGCGGCGGCGCGGAGGTTCACGACCTCCAGCCACAGCTGGGCGAGGCGGTGCTTGAGCGCCTGGAAGCCGCCGACGGGCCGGTTGAACTGCTTGCGCTCCTTCAGATAGCGCACCGTCTCCGTCAACGCCCAGTCGGCGAGCCCGAACTGCTCGGAGGCGAGCAGCCCGGCCGCGGACCGCAGGGCACGTCGTACGGCGGGTTCGGCCTCACCGAGCCTGCGCGCCCGCGCCCCGTCCAGGGTGACGGTCGCGAGCGGCCGGGTGAGGTCGAGGGAGATCTGAGGAGTGACGGTGGCCTCGGAGGCGTCCACCGCGTACAGCCCGCCGTCCTCCGCCGGTACGAGCAGCACGTCCGCGGCAGCCGCGTCCGCGATGCCGGTCAGCTCCCCGTGCAGGGTGCCGTTCTCCAGTCGTACGGCGGGAAAGGCGGTCCCGGGGGCGCGGTGCAGCGCCACCGCGAGCGCGCCGATGGCCCGCCCGGCGGCCAGCTGCCCGAGCAGCTCCTCGTCGCCGCACTCCAGCAGGGCCTCGGTGGCGACGACGGCGCTGGAGAGGTAGGGCACGGGGGCGACCGCGCGCCCCAGCTCCTCCAGTACGACGGCGACTTCGCGGTGCGTGGCGCCCTGGCCGCCCTGCGCCTCGGGCACCAGCAGGCCGGCCAGGCCCATGCCGTCGGCGAGGGCCTTCCAGGCCGCGAGGTCGTGCGGGGCGTCGGACTCGGTGCGCGCGATGACGCCGGGGGCGTCGCAGTGGTCGGCGAGGAGGTCCCGTACGGCGGACCGGAGGGCCTCTTCCTCCTCCGAGTAGAGAAGATCGGGCTGTGCGCTCATCGGGACAGGTCCTTCCATGCGACGTCCTTGTCGGTGCGCGGCTCGGACGGGAGGCCCAGGACGCGTTCGGCGACGATGTTCAGCAGGACCTCGCTGGTCCCGCCCTCGATGCTGTTGCCCTTGGCACGGAGGTAGCGGTAGCCGGCCTCACGGCCGGTGAAGTCCACCAGTTCGGGGCGGCGCATGGTCCAGTCGTCGTACAACAGCCCTTCCTCACCGAGGAGTTCGACCTCCAGGCCGCTGATCTCCTGGTTGAGGCGGGCGAACGCGAGCTTCATGCCGGCGCCCTCGGGGCCGGGCTGCCCGGCGACGAGCTGCTGGCGCAGGCGTTCGGCGGTGAGCCGGGCGACCTCGGACTCCACCCACAGCTTCAGCAGCCGCTGGTGCAGGTCGTGGGTGCGCAGCTCGGGGCGCTCGCGCCAGGTCTTGGCGACCGGGGCGATCATGCCGCCTTCGCGGGGCAGCCGCATGCCGCCGATGGCGACGCGCTCGTTGTTCAGGGTCGTCTGCGCGACCCGCCAGCCGTCGCCGATCTCGCCGAGGCGGCGGGAGTCGGGGATGCGGACGTCGGTGAGGAAGACCTCGTTGAACTCGGCCTCACCGGTGATCTGCCGCAGCGGGCGCACATCGACACCCGGGTCGGTCATGTCGCAGATGAAGTACGTGATGCCGGCGTGCTTGGGCACGTCCGGGTCGGTGCGGGCGATGAGGATGGCCCAGCGGGCGTTGTGCGCGCCAGACGTCCACACCTTCTGCCCGTTGACCACCCACTCGTCGCCTTCCCGGACGGCCCGGGTGCCGAGCGCGGCGAGGTCGGAGCCGGCGCCGGGCTCGCTGAACAGCTGGCACCACACCTCCTCGCCGATCCACAGCGGCCGCAGATAGCGCTGCTTCTGCTCCTCGGTGCCGTACTTGAGGATCGTCGGGGCGGCCATGCCGAGCCCGATGCCGTTGCGGCGCGCGTCGTTGTCGGGGGCGCCGGCGGCCTCCAGCTCGGCGTCCACGACGGCCTGGAGGGAGCGGGGGACGCCGAGGCCGCCGAGGCCCTCCGGGTAGTGCACCCAGGCCAGACCGGCATCGAAGCGGGCCTTGAGGAAGTCCAGACGGTCGGTGGTCGCGGGCGGGTGGGCGGCCAGCAACTCCTTGGTGCGGCTGCGCAGTTCGGCTGCGTCGGTCATGCGGAGGCTCCGTTCTCCAGGGACGGCAGGACGGCCACCCGGCCGGTGGTCACGCCGTCGGCGACGCGCTGCACGGCGGCCGCGGCCCCGGCCAGCGGCACACGCTCGCTGACCAGCGGCTTGATGGCGCCCCGGGCGGCCAGCTCGGTGAGCTGTTCGTGGCAGTGCGCGATCAGCTTCGGGTTCTTGGTGCCGTACAGGCCCCAGTGCAGGCCGAGGATCGAGTAGTTCTTCACCAGGGCGTGGTTGAGCCCAGGGCTGGGGATGACCCCGCTGGCGAAGCCGACGACCACGATCCGGCCCTCGAAGGCGACGACCTTGGTCGACTGGGCGTAGGCCTCGCCGCCGACCGGGTCGTAGACGACGTCGGCGCCGCGGCCGCCCGTGGCCTCCTTGACGGCGGCGATGACGTCCTCGCTCTTGCGGTCGATGACGACGTCGCAGCCCGACTCCCTGGCCGCGGCCACCTTGTCGGCCCCGCCGACGACCCCGATCACGGTGGCCCCGGCCGCCTTGCCGAGCTGCACGGCCGCGCTGCCGACCCCTCCTGCGGCAGCGTGGACGAGCAGCGTCTCGCCTGCTTCCAGGTGAGCACGACGGTGCAGACCGAACCAGCCGGTCTGGTAGCCGATGTGCAGGGCGGCGGTCTCGGCGTCGTCCAGCGAGTCGGGGGCGGGCAGCAGGGTGGCGGCGTCCGCGAGGGCGTACTCCGCGAATCCGCCGTGGGGCAGGGCGGGGTTGGCGATGACCCGCCGCCCGTCCTCGGTCTCACCGCAGATCTCCACGCCCGGCGTGAACGGCAGCGGCGGGCGGACCTGGTAGTGGCCCCGGCACATCAGTACGTCCGGGAAGTTGATGTTCGCGGCACGCACCTTCAGCAGCACCTGGCCGTCGCCGGGCGTGGGCCGCTCCACCTCCTCGAGCCGCATCACCTCGCTCGGCTCGCCGTTCTCGTGCACTTGCCATGCCTGCATGCGGTGCCTCCAGGGGACTGCTCTGTCTGACCGGGGTCCATCGCATACTAAGCGGTCGCTTGCCCATGAGGAAACACTTCACACGGACAAGACTCCCGGGCCCCGGGTTCACTCGGGCAGCACTCCGCGGCCGTCGCGGACCTCGAAGACCAGCTGGGTCTCGGTCTGCCGCACCATCGGGTGGACGGTCACGTGCTCCAGGATGAGGTCGCGCAGCTCTTCCGGGCTCGCCACGGCCACATGCAGGAGAAAGTCGTCGTCGCCGCCGACATGCCACACGGTCAGGGCTCCGGGCACCTTGACCAGCCGGTCGTAGAGGGTGCGGACATGTTCGCGGCTGTGGCTGCCGAGGCGGACCTTGATGATGGCGTGGATCGGGTGGCCGAGTGCGCCGAGGTCGAGCCGGGCGTTGATGCTCGTGATGACACCGGACTCCCGCAGCGCGCGGACCCGGTAGGCGCAGGTCGACTCGGCGACGCCCACCCGGGCCGCGAGCGCCGCGTTGGTCATCCGGCCGTCCTCCACGAGCGCGACCAGGATGGCCAGATCGGTGCCGTCGAGCCCCTCGGCGGCGGGTTGTGTTTTCTTCAGCTGCCGGCCTGCCATGAGCCCTCCTCTTGGTCAATCCGCATCAATATCGGTGATCGAGCACGGCTTCCACAATGACTCTTGCATGGGATTGTGGATCGCCTCACCCTCTGGGCATGACCTCGTCGTATCTGCAATTCGACTCCCTGGCTGTCCACGCCGGCCGTGAGGACCTGACAGAGCTCGGCGTCCACGCGCTTCCCATCGACCTGTCGTCGACCAACCCGCTGCCTGGCATCGAGGCCGGCGGGCTGTCCTACGAGGCCATGGCGGGCGGAGGGACGCCGAACGCGGACGGCGGAGCCGTCTACGCGCGGCTCTGGAACCCGACCGTGGCGCGGTTCGAGTCGGCGCTGGCCCAGATGGAACACGCCCGGGCCGCCGTGGCGTTCTCCTCGGGCATGGCGGCGATGACCGCGGCGGTCCTGGCGACCGTGAAGGAGACCGGGCGCCGCCATGTGCTGGCCGTCCGCCCGCTCTACGGCGGCACGGACCATCTGCTGGCCTCGGGTCTCCTCGGTACGCAGGTGAGTTACTGCTCGGCGCCTGACGTCGCCGCCGCCATCCGCCCGGACACGGCGATGATCGTGCTGGAGACGCCCGCCAATCCGACCCTCGAACTGGTCGACATCCGTGCCGTCGTCGAGGCCGCCCAGGGCGTTCCGGTCCTCGTCGACAACACCTTCGCGACGCCCGTCCTGCAGAACCCCGTCGACCTGGGTGCCGCGATGGTCCTGCACAGCGCGACCAAGTACCTGGGCGGGCACGGCGACGTGATCGCCGGTGTCATCGCCTGCGGCGAGGAGCAGGCAGCCACGCTGCGCCGGGTCCGCGCCGTCACCGGCGGTCTGCTGCACCCCCTGGGCGCCTATCTCCTGCACCGGGGACTCGCCACGCTTCCGGTTCGGGTACGGGCCCAGCAGGCGAACGCCCAGCGCATCGCCGCATGGCTGAGGACCCACCCGAGCGTCGCCCGCGTCCACTACCCCGGGCTCGACGGGGACCCGCAGGGGCTGCTCGGCCGACAGCTGAAGGGCACGGGCGCGATGATCTCCGTCGACCTCCGCGGCGGCTACGACCAGGCAGCGCACGCCACCTCCGCGGTCAGCCTCTTCACCCACGCCGTGTCCCTGGGCGGCGTCGACTCACTGATCCAGCACCCGGCCTCACTGACGCACCGGCCCGTCGCCCCGGAGGCCCGACCGGCCGCCGGCCTGGTCAGGCTCTCCATCGGACTGGAGGACCCGGAGGACCTGATGGCCGACCTCGACCGGGCACTCGCCACGCACCGGCCGGTCCCCGTGGCGGCGGGCGTGTCCCACGCGTGACCGCCAGGTCCGGCAGTGCAACACCCCTGTCCGACGGCTGGCACCCCAGATCCGCGGGTACGCCGCCCGGCAGGCCCCGCCCCGACCCGGCCTGGAGGCGAACTCCTCCCCTGGAGCCGGGACTTCAGTGCGACTCGCGGCTCACCTCCGAGCCGCTGGAGCCGACGAGGAAGTCCAGGTCGGCGCCCGTGTCGGCTTGCAGGACGTGGTCGACGTAGAGGCGTTCCCAGCCGCGGCGGGGGTTGGCGAAACCGGTGACGGTGGCCTTGTCGGGGGTGCGGCGGGCCAGTTCGTCCGCCGGTACGTCCACATCGATACGACGGGCTTCGACGTCGAGGGAGATGACGTCCCCGGTGCGCACCAGCGCGAGGGGGCCGCCGGCCGCGGCCTCCGGGGCCACGTGCAGGACGACGGTGCCGTACGCGGTGCCGCTCATCCGGCCGTCGCAGACGCGGACCATGTCGCGGACGCCCTGTTCGAGGAGCTTCTTCGGGAGCGGCATGTTCGAGACCTCGGGCATGCCGGGGTAGCCCTTGGGGCCGCAGCCGCGCAGGACCAGCACGCTGTCGGCGTCGACGTCGAGGTCCGGGTCGTCGATACGGGCGTGGAAGTCCTCGATCGAGTCGAAGACGACCGCCCGGCCGCGGTGGCGCAGCAGGTGCGGGGAGGCGGCCGCCGGTTTGACGAGGGCGCCGTCGGGGGCGAGGTTGCCGCGCAGCACGGCGATTCCGCCCTCGGCGACGAGCGGCTCGGCGCGGGGGCGGATGACGTCCTCGTCCCAGATCGGGGCGTCGTCGAGGTAGTCGTCCAGGGGGCTGCCGGTGACGGTCAGGGCGCCTGGGTCCAGCAGGTCGCGTACTTCGCGCAGGACGGCAAGGAGGCCGCCGGCACGGTGGAAGTCCTCCATGAGGAAGCGGCCGGCCGGCTGGAGGTCGACGAGGACCGGTACCCGGGAGCCGATGCGGTCGAAGTCGTCGAGGGACAGGTCGATGCCGAGGCGGCCCGCGATGGCGAGGAGGTGGACGACCGCGTTGGTGGAGCCTCCGACGGCGGCGAGCGCGACGATCGCGTTGTGGAAGGAGGCCTTGGTGAGGAAGGAACCCGGCCGCCGGTCGGCGCCCACCATCTCCACCGCCAGCCGGCCGGTGCGGTGCGCGGCCTTCAGAAGCCGGCTGTCGGGGGCGGGGGTTCCGGCCGTACCCGGCACGACCGTGCCCAGGGCCTCGGCCACCAGCGCCATCGTCGAGGCGGTGCCCATGGTGTTGCAGTGGCCTCGGCTGCGGATCATCGACGACTCTGAGCGGGTGAAGTCCTCCTGGGAGAGGGTGCCCCCGCGGACCTCCTCGGACAGCCGCCACACATCGGTGCCGCAGCCCAGGGGCGTGCCGCGGAAGGTTCCGGTGAGCATCGGACCGCCGGGTACGACGACGGCGGGCAGGTCGACGGAGGCGGCGGCCATCAGCAGTGACGGGATCGTCTTGTCGCAGCCGCCGAGCAGGACGACGCCGTCGACGGGGTTGGCCCGGAGCATCTCCTCGGTGGCCATCGCCGCCATGTTGCGCCACAGCATGGCCGTGGGACGGACGTTGGTCTCGCCCAGCGACACCACGGGCAGGTCCAGGGGGATCCCGCCGGCCTCGTACACGCCGTTGCGCACGGACGCCGCGACCTCGTTCAGATGGGCATTGCAGGGGGTCAGGTCCGAGGCGGTGTTGGCGATGGCGATCTGCGGGCGGCCCGTGAAGGCGTCGTCCGGAGCGCCCCGCCGCATCCAGGCCCGGTGGATGTAGGCGTTGCGGCCCTGGCCCTCGTACCACTGCGCGCTGCGGAGCGTCACCATGGAGCCTCTTCCAATAGTCGGTACGGCGCTCTAGGTCCGGAACATCATGAAGCGTACGCAGACGTACGAGGGTCCGACAGACCCCGGCACGGACGGCTCGACCGGGGCCGACGGCAGCCGGCTTGTGGGGTCGGACCGGGTGCTCGCCGTCCTCAAGGAGCTTGCCCGGTATCCCGAGGGCGTGGGCCTGGAGGAGTTGACCCGGGTGATCGGCAGTCCCAAGCCGACCGTGCACCGGGCGCTTGCGGCCCTGCGCCGGGCGGGTCTCGCCGGGCAGGACGCCCGCGGCCACTACGCGCTCGGGGACGAGTTCCTGCGTATGGCCTTCGCCCACCACGAGGCCCGGCCCGACCATGTCCGCGTCCGCCCGGTCCTGGAGGCGCTGGCGCAGCGGTTCGGCGAGACCGCTCACTACGCGGTCCTCGACGGCCGTGAGGTCGTCTACCGCGCCAAGGTCGATCCGCCCAGCGGAGCCGTCCGGCTCACCTCGATGGTGGGCGGCCGCAACCCCGCGCACGCCACCGGAGTCGGAAAGCTGCTGCTGGCCCGCCGCTTGGAGACCTTGGCGGAGGTCGAGGCATGGATCGGCGGCTCTGCCCTGGTGCGCCGCACCCCGCGGACGTTGTGCACCGCCGACGCCCTTCACCGCGAGCTGCGGTCCATACGTGAGCGGGGCTACTCCCTCGACGACCAGGAGAACGAGCCGGGCGTCAACTGCCTCGCCCTGCCCGTGTACGCGACCTCGCCGAAGACGCCGTCCGGTGCCGTCAGTGTCAGTGCGCTGACCTACCGGACACCGCTGAGCACCCTGGTCGAGGCGGCCGACGAGATCCGTGCCCTGCTCGGCCCCCTCGGCGAGCCCCACCGCTGAAGCCCCGCCGGGGCCGCCCACCCGCCCGCCGAACCCACCCTGGAGACTGAGCTCGTGTACCTCATGCGCATCGGCGCCGCCGGCGCCGAAAAGCCCGTCGCCCGCATCGACGACGACACCTACGTGGACCTCTCGGACGTCGTCACGGACTTCGACGAGGCGTTCTTCGGCGCGGGCGGCCTCGACCGCGTCCGCCCTCTCGTGACGGAGCGGGCGGCCGCCGGTCAGGTGTCCCGCTTCGCCGGGGAGCGCATCGGCGCTCCCGTCGCCCGCCCGCACCAGATCCTGTGCATCGGCCTCAACTACCGCGACCACGCGGCCGAGAGCGGCATGGCCGTGCCCGACGAGCCGATCCTGTTCACCAAGTCGCCCAACACCCTGGTAGGTCCGGACGACGACGTGCGGATCCCGCGCGGATCCACCAAGACGGACTGGGAGGTGGAGCTCGGCATCGTCGTCGGAAGGCGCACGAGCTACCTGGACTCGGTGGAAGAGGCGCGCGAGGCCATCGCCGGCTATGTGGTCGTCAACGATGTCAGCGAGCGCGCCTTCCAGCTGGAGCGGGGCGGGCAGTGGGCCAAGGGCAAGTCGGCCGAGACCTTCAACCCCGCGGGTCCGTGGCTGGCCACCACCGACGAGATCGAGGACGTCCTCGCGCTCGACATGTGGCTGGACGTCAACGGGGTGCGCCGGCAGTCCGGCAACACCAAGACGATGATCTTCGACCCGTACTTCGTCGTGCACTACCTCAGCCAGTTCCTCGTCCTGGAGCCCGGCGACCTGATCAACACGGGCACCCCGCCCGGTGTCGGCATGGGCCTCACTCCGCCCGTGTACCTCCAGCCGGGCGATGTGATGGAACTCGGCATCCAGCAGCTCGGCACCCAGCGTCAGCACGTGCTCGGGCCCCGGTGAGCAGTCGCCTGATACGCGCCTTCGTCCTGACCGGCCCGGGCACGTACGCCGTGCAGGAGGTGCCCGCGCCGGTGGCGGCACCCGGCGAAGTCGTCGTCGACGTCGAGCGGGTGGGCGTCTGCGGCACCGACGTGGAGTTCTTCACCGGCGCGATGGCCTATCTCCACCAGGGCCACGCCGCCTACCCGATGCGGCTCGGTCATGAGTGGGCGGGGCGGGTGGCGGCGGTCGGCGACGGTGTCGACCCCGGCTGGCTCGGGCGGCGCGTCATGGGCGACACCATGCTCGGCTGCGGGGCGTGCCGCCGTTGTCTGCGCGGCCACCAGCACGTGTGCGAGAAGCGGCAGGAGGTCGGCATTCGCGGGAACCGGCCCGGCGCCCTGGCCGAACAACTCACCGTCCCCGCCTCCTCGTTGCACGTCCTGCCCGACTCCGTCGACGCCGTGCTCGGGGCGCTGGTGGAGCCCGGCGGCAACGCCCTGCGCGCCGCGCAGGCCGCGGCACCACGCCCCGGCGACCGGGCCCTGGTCCTGGGGCCCGGGACCATCGGACTGCTGGCCGCGATGTTTCTCCGTACGACCGGTGCGGAGGTCCACCTCATGGGCAGCACCGCCAGCTCCCTCGCCTTCGCCCGCAAGCTGGGCTTCGAGCACGTCTGGGCGGAGGACTCCCTGCCGGACCTGCCCTTCGACGCGGTCGTCGACGCCTCGAACGCCGTCCATCTGCCGGGCCGGGCCCTGGAGTTGGTCGAGCCGTCCGGCCGGGTCGTGTACATCGGGCTGGCCGGCGAACCCAGCAGGATCGACACCCGCACCCTCGCCCTCAAGGACGTCACCGCGGTGGGCATCCTCTCCGCCTCCCCCGGCCTCGACGCCACGATCCGCGCCTACGCCGCCGGATCGGTCGACCCCAGGCCGCTCGTCGCCGCCACCGTGGGCCTCGACGAGGCAGGCCCCGTCCTCGCCGGCGAGCGCCCGCCCGGCGCCGGACCCGGCCCCAAGATCCATGTGGATCCCGCCTCGGGCTGAGGCATGAAACCCGGACAAGAGCCCTGTCCTGGCCCAAGTGGGCCGATACGCTGGACAACGGCCATGGACCGGGGGCGGGGCTGGGGGCGGGGGCATGGATCCACGGATGCAGCTGTCGGTGGGCGGATACGTCTGCGAGCGCGAGCTGGGCCGGGGCGGGCAAGGGGTGGTGTGGCTCGCCCGGGACCGGGCGGGGCGGCAGGTCGTGGTGAAGTTCCTGCTGCCGGGCAAGGAGTACGACGAGGTCGCGCTCGCCCGCGTACGGCGGGAGTTCGGTGCGGCGAGCCGGGTCGGCGAGCTGGCCACGGCGCGGGTCCTCGACGCCGACCTGTCCGGGCGCAATCCGTACATCGTGAGCGAGTTCGTGCCGGGCCCCACGCTCCACCAGCATGTGGCCGCGGGCGGCCCGCTGTCCTCCGGGCGGCTGCAGTCCGTGGCGCTGGCCGTCGCGCACGCGTTGGCGCAGGTGCACCGGGTGGGTGTCGTGCACCGGGACATCAAACCGTCCAACATCCTGCTCTCCCCGGACGGACCGCGGATCATCGACTTCGGTATCGCCCGCGACGACCGGCTGCTCGAGTCGGCGCTCACCACACCGGGCAGTGTGCTCGGCTCGCCCGCGTACATGTCGCCCGAGCAGGTCAAGTCGCTCCGGGTCAGCGGGGCCACCGATGTGTTCTCCCTCGGCGGCACGCTGTACTTCGCCGCCACCGGGCGGCACCCCTTCGAGGGGGAGAGCGGCTACGAGGTGCTCGTCGCCGTGTGCGAGCGCGACGTGGATCTCGCGGCGGTGCCGGAGCCGGTGCGTTCGGTCGTCGCCGACTGTCTGCGCAAGGACCCGGCGCAGCGGCCCACCGCCGCCCAGCTCGTCACCCGGCTCGCGGGGGCGGCGGAGGGCCCGCAGTCGGAGCCGGGGACACCTCAGCCGCCGCCCCCGTCCGGACGCGGGAAGGGCGGCCCCCGCCTCGGCACGAGCGCCAGGCAGCTGCGGCTGTGGGGGTTCGCGGCCGGCAGTGCCGCGGCGGCGGTGCTGCTTGCCGTCGTGCTGAGCACCACCTCCTCGCAGGGAGCCCATGGCTCGGGCTCACCGCCCTCGTCCGGGGGGCCGAGCAGCTCCGCGGGCTCCCCACCCCTCTCGTACACCGACGACTTGACCGATTCGGGCGACTGGACGCACAAGGACCCGGCCCTGGCGAAGATCACGCACAAGGGCGGGACCATGCTGGTGGACCCCAGGACCGAGCTGGAGGTGTGGCCGCAGGCACCCTTCGAGCCGTCGTCGTTCGCGGTACGGCTGAGCACCCAGGCGGAGTGGTACGGCGGCGAGGGCGGCGTCGGGCTGTGGTGTGACGGCTCGGGGGACTACCGGAAGGGATCCCGCTGGGCGACCTATCTGACGACAGGCCAGGAGGCCTTGATCGTGCGGGAGTTCCGGTTCAAAGGGGCTTTCCAGCATGACCGGGTCGTCGAGGTCGACCTCGCGGACGCGGGCCTGAAGGTGGCGAGTCAGCAGCAGGTCGACATGTCGATGACCTGTTCCCCGGCCGGTGCGGGCCGGATCAAGGTCGAGCTCGGCGTGGACGGCACCCGGGTCGCCTCGTACACCGGAGCGGCCTTCGATGCGAGGGGCTGCGGTGTGGCTGCCTTCCACTACAGCGCGACCGACCCGCAGGGCACGGCCTTCCATGCGGGATTCGAGCGCTTCACCGCCTCCGAGCTGCCGGAGGGCTGACGGCCGGCACAAGAGGTGCCGCCACCGAGCGGCTGATTCCTCGGGCCGCGCGGCGTGTCCGGAGCGGCGCGACTGCCGGTCCGGAGCAGGGTGGGCCGCACTGTCGGAGCAGAGGAGAAACCGTGAAGCGTCGTGTCGCCGCCGCCCTGGCCCTCGCCCTCGCCCTCGCCCTCGCCGGGCTGATGCTGTTCGCGGTACCAGCCACAGCTCAGGACGGCCGTGGCGACGTCGAGAGCAACGACTGGAACATTCCGCTCACCAACATCGGCATCCTGTAGGGGTGACCGGATGGGGTTCGAACTCTTGACGGCACCTCTATGACTGCGTAGACATGACTACGCAGACATGACAACGCAGTCAGCCGCACGGTCAGCCGAGATGCGAATGGCATGATGGGGCTCGGCCGAACGGCCACCAGGAGGCACCATGGCGCGAGGGACAGAGCGGGGCACAGGCTCCGCCGCGCCGCGCAGCGTGGACGTCGCCCGGCTCGCGGGGGTCTCGCAGAAGACGGTCTCCCGGGTCTTCAACGACGAGCCGTATGTCTCGGCCGACGTACGCCGGCGGGTGCTGGACGCCGCCGAGCAGCTCGGCTACCGGCTCAACAACGCCGCCCGCGCGCTGGCCTCCGGGCGCACCCGCTCGATCGGCGTGGTGACGCTGGGCACGGCGCTGTACGGACCCGCCTCGCTGCTCATGGGTGTCGAGCGGGTCGTCCGGGACACCGGTTACGCGCTTCGCGTGGTCAACACGACGGAGGGTGACCCGGCGGGTGTCGCGGGCGCCGTGGACTCGCTCCTCGATCAGGGCGTGGACGGCATCGTCATCTCCGAACCGATCGACGAGCAGACCGGCGGCGGAGCCCCCTCCCTCCGCCTCGACGTTCCGGTCCTGTTCATCGGCGCACCGCCGCCCGTCACGGCACCCACGGTGCTGACCGCGGGCGACGGCGCCGATCTGATGGCCCGGACCGCCACCGAACATCTGCTGGAACTGGGACATATGACGGTCCATCACCTCGCCGGTCCGCAGCGGTGGTACGCCGCCCGGGACCGTCTGGAGGGATGGCAGGCGGCCCTGACCGCGCAGGACCGGGAGGTGCCCGCGGTCGTCGCGGGCGACTGGTCGGCCGCCTCCGGCTACCGGGCGGGACGCGAGCTGGCCGAGGACGGCGGCGTCAGCGCTGTCCTCGCCGCCAACGACGACATGGCGATCGGATTGATCCGCGCGCTGACGGAGGCCGGCCGGTGCGTGCCGGAGGACGTCAGCGTCGTCGGCTTCGACGACATCCCGGTCGCCGCCTATGTGACTCCTCCCCTGACCACGGTGCGGCAGCCGTTCGACGCCGTGGCCCAGGAAGGGCTCAAGCGCCTGGTGCATGCCATCGAGAACCCGAAGGCAGAGCCCTTGCCGCCGAGCGGCCCGCCGGTCGACCTCGTCGTCCGTGCCTCGACCGCGCCGCCACCGCCGAGACGGAAAACCCCGGCCCGCGGGCGGCGTACCGCTTCCCCTGCCGCCAGGACATCCAGTCCGCCGCTTGCGAACGGAGACCCGTCCACCCGCCACTGAACCAGTCCGCAAGCCGAGCCGACCACAGCCGTTGAACGGCGCGCGACCCCGGAACGAGCCGCTGTACTGATCGCGCACCGATCCACGAGCGCCCCCGTCGGACCGGCGCCACAGAGCCGCCCCTGACCCCAACGGGCCCGAGTCAGGTCGCACGCCAGTCGCCGCTCCGCCGACACCCCGCTTCTCACTCCTCGCTTCCGACCCCGGGCTCCGCCTTCAGGTGGTGGAGCGCTCACGGGTCGCCCGCCACGAGGACGCGCATACCCGACCGCTTCGGCATTTCAGCCCCGGTCAGCGCGCACGCCCCTCGACCACCACACCCCCGCACGCCCTCGCCAGGCGTGCCGTCACCTTCGCCACCGGCGGGAGTTCACCATGCCCAGAATCACGTCCCTGCCCAGCACGTCCGCCATGAGCCGTCGGCTGTTCCTGACCGCCACGGGCGCCCTGTCGCTCGGCGCCGCCCTCACCGCCTGCGGCGGCAGCGACTCCGGCAGCTCCTCCGCGTCCGCCAAGCCGGTCAGCCAGGCCGACATCGACAAGGCCATGAAGCCCCCGACCCAGCTGGTGTTCTGGACCTGGGTGCCCAACATCGCGAAGGAGGTCGCGCTCTTCGAGAAGAAGTACCCGGCCATCAAGGTCAAGATCGTCAACGCCGGCCAGGGAACACCCCAGTACACCAAGCTGCGTACGGCTCTGAAGGCGGGCAGCGGCGCGCCGGACATGGTGCAGATCGAGTACCAGGAGTGAGGCGGACGGCCGGCTGCTGCTCGGCCGAGGGGGTCCCGTAGATTCCGGCTGAGGGCCTGCGCAGGGTTCTCCGGAGTGGGGGGGGTGGTCAGCGGTGACCGTCGAGTCGACAGCGGTGACTTCGGCGCCGAAGTCGCTGGTGTGGCAGGGCGACGAACTGGTCTCGTGGGTCGGCGGCGGACGGCGGTGGGATCGCGACGGGGTGGAGCACCGGGCGCCCTACACGTGGAGCTTTCCGTTCGACACCGGGACCAGTTCGGCCTCGGGGCCGTACTCCGCGGTGTACCAGGAGCGCGGCACCAAGGGGGTGTTGCTCGAAGGGGAGCGGGTCGTACGGGAGCTGAACCGCAGCTACTACCGCGCTCCGGACTACGACTACCCGCTCGCTCTGGGCAGGTTGGGCGACGGGCGCGAGGTCGTCGTGCACTGCCCCGAGGAGTACAACGTGCTCCAGATCGAGGACGCGGCGAGCGGCGAACGGCTGACCGCCGGCAGCCGCGAGCCGGAGGACTTCTTCCATTCCAGGCTGAGCCTGAGCCCGGACGGCCGCCATCTGCTCTCGGTCGGCTGGGTCTGGCAGCCCTTCGGGATGGCCGTCGTCTTCGACACCGCGCTCGCACTCACCGACCCGGGCAGCCTGGACGGCGACGGGCTGCTGCCGACCATGGCCGTCATGGGCGGAGAGGTGACGGCCGGTTGCTGGCTCGACGCCGACCGGCTGGTCCTGGCGACCGGGACGGAGGAGTGGTACGACGAGGAGGAGGAGAAGCTTGCGCTCCCGCCGCGCCACCTCGGTGTGTGGTCGGTGTCCGAAGGCCACTGGCTGCACCGCAGCCCCGTCCCCGAGACCGACCCCGGCGTGCTGCTCCTGCCCCGAGACGATCAGGTCGTGTCTCTGCACGGCCACCCGCGGCTGCTCGACACGGCGACCGGGCGGATCGTCGCGGAGTGGCCCGAGGTCCGCGTCCCAGTCAAGCCCGCCTGCTTCGGCTACCGCCGCGTGGCCACCCCCGTCGCCACCCTCCACCCCGACGGCACCCGGCTCGCCGTCGCACAGGCGGAGAGCATCGCGCTCATCACGCTGCCCTGAGCGGGCCGACCGTACGGAATCGTGCCCAGCCCAGCCCGGCGAGGAAGGATGCCGGAGTGCGGGTCTGCTCGGCACGCCGGGTCGACACGGGAATCACCCCCATCGGGCGGGTCGCGACGGCCCACGCGGGCGGTCCTGTGCCGGCCGTGTGGGAGTGGTACTGGCCGGCGAGACCGTCCGTGGACCCCGATGTGACGGATCCGTACGAGGACTCAAGTCCCAGGCGGCGTAGGCCATCCCCGTCGTGGCACCCCAGGAGGGCCCGCCGGGCACGACCCTGCGCCGGCCCCCGCAGGCCGCGGCCCGCACCACGGTGCGCAGATCCGCCACGGAAGTCGTTCGCGGCCCCGAACATGCCCGGGACCGGCACCAGTACGGTGTGCGCCGTGTCATGAGCCGCACCCGCCCACCCGCTTGCTGCTCAGCGCCACGTCGTCCAGGTGCATGTCGTACGACGAGGGCGTGGGGTCGGCCTGGTACAACTGCCAGCCCAGCTTGAGCTTGTCGAAGTGCGGGAAGACGAAGTCGTCGGCCGTGCCGCCGTGTTGCTTCGTCGACACCGTCAACTCGGGCTTCTCCGAGCCGTCCAGGTAGACGGTGACGCGGTTGTCGGTCGCGTCGAGGTGGAATTCGACGCACTGCCAGGTCCCGGCGGTGGCGGGAGCGGAGGTCTTCCAGGCGGTCCAGTCCCCGGTCGGACCCAGATCGGAGCCGACCCCCCAGAAGTTGCCCTTCGAGGTGGGGACGTACTGGCCGCCCAACGGCCGCACCAGCGTGGGGACATCGGAACCGGAGGCTTCCGCGATGGTCCAGTGCGCCCAGTCGGGAGCCGTGGGGAGGCGGTCCACGCGCAGTCTCAGCCTGGCCCAGAAGCTGTTGCCGGCGGGCGCGAGACCGGACAGGGAGAGGAAGGCGCGGCCGTTTCCTTCCGTGTGGAGCCGCAGTTCGTGTCCATGGCCGGTGGCGCCGGGTTCGACGGTCAGCGAACCGTTGGAGGTGTCGGCACTCCAGCCGCGGCCCGCGGTGACCGGCCCGAGGGGAAGACGGTCGAAGTCCTCCTTGAAGAAGGTCTTGTGCGGGGCGGGGGTGGCGGAGGCGGTGGGGGGTATCGCGAGCAGCGCTGCCGACGCGGCCGACAGCACGGCTGCGATCTTCCTCATGCGTGTCATGGGCTCAGTGTGCAACACCCGTCACAGCAGTCACATGGGCCGGGACCCACCAGCAGGGAAACGGCCAACGGCCGTGCGGCGGCGCGGAGTTGTAGCATCCCCCCGCCCGTCATGACCGCTTCGGCCGCGCCCGCACATGCATCCGCTCTCCCTGCGGCCCGAACAGGCTCAGGAACTCCACCGGCCCCTCGCCCGTCGACCCGAACCAGTGCGGCACCCGGGTGTCGAACTCGGCCGCCTCGCCCGCCGCCATGACGACGTCGTGCTCGCCGAGCACCACCCGCAGCCGACCGGACAGCACGTACAGCCACTCGTAGCCCTCATGGGTGCGCGGTTCGGGCTCCTCGGTGCCCTGCGGCACCAGCACCTTGAAGGCCTGGAGGCCGCCGGGTTGCCGGGTGAGCGGCCAGAAGGTGCGGCCGTGGAGCACCAGGGGCTTGCCGCGTACCCGTGGGTCCCCTGCGGGCGGCGCGCCGACCAGCTCGTCCAGCGGCACCTGGTGCGCCCGCGCGATCGGCAGCAGCAGCTCCAGGCTGGGCCTGCGCAGTCCGGACTCCAGCCGGGACAGCGTGCTCACCGAGATGCCGGTGGCCGCCGACAGCCCGGCGAGCGTGGCACCCCGCTCCTTGCGGATCCGGCGCAGCCGGGGGCCGACCTCCGCGAGGACCTCGTCCGTGTCGTCGTCATTCATGGACGACATTGCAGTTTCGGCAAACAGGTTTGTCAATGCGGCAGCGGTGGGGCGACCGTCGGGCGTGGAGGTGGTCACCCATGACCGAGAAGCACAGCGAGCAGTACGAAGTGATCGTCGTCGGAGGGGGCGCGGCCGGGCTCTCCGCCGCGCTGGTCCTGGGCCGGGCCCGGCGTCGCACCCTCGTCGTCGACGCGGGCGAGCCCCGCAACGCGCCCGCCGCCCATATGCACGGCTATCTGTCACGGGACGGCATGCCACCCGCCGAGTTCCTGGCGATCGGCCGGGAGGAGATCGCTCGGTACGGCGTGGAACTGGTCCGCGACCGGGCCGTGGACGTCACGAAGGGCGAGGACTTCGCGGTCGCCCTCGCGAGCGGCCGGACCGTGCGCGCACGGCGGCTGGTGATCGCCACGGGCCTGCGGGACGAACTGCCGGCGGTGCCCGGCGTCGCCGAGCGCTTCGGCCGGGATGTGCTGCACTGCCCGTACTGCCACGGCTGGGAGGTCCGCGACCAGGCCTTCGGCGTACTGGCCACGACCCCGCTGAGCGTCCACCAGGCCCTGATGGTGTCCCAGTGGTCGAAGGACGTGACGCTCTTCCTGCACACCGTGCCCGAGGAGGAACTGTCGGACGACGATCTGCGCAGGCTCGCGGCGGCAGGGGTGAAGGTGGTGCCCGGCGAGGTGGCGGAGCTGGTGGTGGAGGACGACCGGCTCACCGGCGTACGTCTGACGGACACTACGACGCATGCACGCGAGGTCGTCTTCACCGCGCCCCGCCCGGTCCCGGGGACCGGCTTGCTGGAGCGGCTGGGAGCCGAACTCCAGGAGACCCCCTTCGGCGCGTACCCCGTGGTCGACCCGACCGGGCTCACCTCTGTGCCTGGCGTCTGGGCGGTCGGCAACGCGATGGGCTTCGCCGAGCAGGTCGTGAACGCGGCGGCGGGAGGTTACCGGGCGGGGGCCTTCATCAACGGGGAGCTGTTGATGACCGACCTCGACACGGCCGTACCGGCATAGGACCACCGCCGTCCGGGTGTGGAGCGCCCGCCTCCGTTGGAGGATGTCTGCATGCTGCTCGCCCGCCTGGCCCAAGTCTCCCAGGAGATCGCCGCCACCTCGGCGCGGTCCCGGAAGATCGCTCTGCTCGCCGAGCTGTTCCGGGACGCCGAGGCGGACGACGTGCCGATCGTGATCCCGTATCTGGCGGGACGGCTGCCGCAGGGGCGGCTCGGCGTCGGCTGGAAGGTGCTCGGCCGCCCGGTCGCCCCGGCCGCCGGACCCACGCTCACCGTGCGGGAGGTGGACGCCCTCCTGAGTGAGCTGGGCAAGGTCTCGGGCACCGGCTCGCAGGCCGAACGGAGCCGCCTGGTCGGCGAGTTGATGGCTGCGGCCACCGAGGACGAGCAGCGGTTCCTGCTCGGGCTGCTCACCGGTGAGGTGCGGCAGGGCGCCCTGGACGCCGTCGCCGTCGAGGGCCTGGCGCAGGCCACCGGGGCACCGCCCGCGGACGTACGCCGGGCGGTGATGCTCGCGGGCTCCCTGCAGACGGTGGCGCAGGCGCTGCTCGCCGACGGGCCGGCGGCGCTGGACCACTTCCGCCTCACCGTCGGCCGCCCGGTCCTGCCGATGCTGGCGCACAGCGCCTCCTCGGTGGCCGAGGCGGTCGACAAGCTCGGCGCGTGCGCGGTCGAGGAGAAGCTGGACGGCATCCGGGTGCAGGTCCACCGGGACGGCGACAGCGTGCGGATCTACACCCGCACCCTCGACGACATCACCGACCGCCTGCCCGAACTCACCGCCGCCGCACTGGAGTTGAAGGTCCGCCGGTTCATCCTGGACGGGGAGGTGATCTCCTTCGGGGCGGACGGGCGGCCCCGGTCCTTCCAGGAGACGGCCGGGCGCGTCGGCTCACGCGTGGACGTGGCGACGGCCGCCGAGACGGTCCCCGTCTCCCCCGTGTTCTTCGACGCGCTGTCCGTGGACGACCGCGACCTGCTCGACCTGCCCTTCGCCGAGCGGCACGCGGAGCTGGCCCGGCTGGTCCCCGAGCCGATGCGAGTACGGCGCGCGCTGGTCTCCGGTCAGGAGGAGGTGAGCGCGGCCGAGGACTTCCTCGCCGCCACCCTGGAGCGCGGTCACGAGGGCGTCGTCGTGAAGGGCCTCGACGCCGCCTACAGCGCGGGCCGGCGCGGCGCGTCCTGGCTGAAGGTCAAGCCCGTCCACACGCTCGATCTGGTGGTGCTCGCCGCCGAGTGGGGCCACGGCCGGCGCACCGGCAAGCTCTCCAACCTCCACCTCGGAGCCCGCAACCCCGACGGCTCCTTCGCCATGCTCGGCAAGACCTTCAAGGGCATGACCGACGCGATGCTCACCTGGCAGACCGAACGCCTGCAGGAGCTCGCGACCGGCACCAACGGCTACGTGGTGACCGTACGCCCCGAACTCGTCGTCGAGATCGCCTACGACGGCCTGCAGAGGTCCACCCGCTACCCGGCCGGCGTCACCCTCCGCTTCGCCCGCGTGGTCCGCTACCGCGAGGACAAGCGCCCGGAGGAGGCGGACACGGTCGAGACGCTGCTCGCGGCGCACCCGGAGGTGCAGCCATGAGCGGCAGGCGCAGCGCGGGCCTGCTGTTGTTCCGGTACACCGGCGGCGGCCTGGAAGTCCTGCTCGGCCACATGGGCGGTCCGTTCTACGCCAAGCGGGACGCAGGGGCGTGGACCGTCCCGAAGGGCGAGTACGAGCCCGAGGAGGAGACGGCCTGGGAGGCGGCCCGGCGCGAGTTCCAGGAGGAGCTGGGTCTCGAGCCGCCCGACGGGGAGGCCGTGGCGCTGGGCGAGGTCCGGCAGACGGGCGGCAAGACCGTCACGGCCTGGGCGGTCGAGGCCGACCTGGACCCGGCGACGATCGTGCCCGGCACCTTCCGGATGGAGTGGCCGCCCAGGTCCGGGCAGACGCAGGAGTTCCCCGAGCTGGACCGGGTGGAGTGGTTCGGGCTAGACCGCGCCCGGGATGTGATCGTCAAGGCGCAGTCCGCGTTTCTCGACCGGCTGGCGGAGCACTCGCAGGAATCGGAGTAACCGCACGGCCGCCCACGCGTTGCGGTCACCGGCAGCGCGCGGGAAGGTCGAATCAAGCCCGCCCCCAGGAGGTCAGCCATGCCCATCGCGACGGTGAACCCGGCGAACGGCGAGACACTCAAGACGTACGAGGCCATGGGCGAGGAGGAGCTCGAGCGCCGGCTCCAGCTCGCGGAGGCGACGTTCCGCACGTACCGGACGACGCCCTTCGCCGAACGCGCCCGCCTCATGAACAAGGCCGCCGCTCTCCTCGACGAGATCCAGCAGGACATCGGCCGCGTCATGACCACCGAGATGGGCAAGCCGATCAAGCAGGCGCGTGCGGAGGCCGCCAAGTGCGCCAAGGCGATGCGCTGGTACGCCGACCACGCCGAGGAACTCCTCGCGGACGAGGAGCCCTCGGAGTTCGACGTCAAGGACTCGGGCGCCTCCCGCGTCCGGGTCCGCTACCGGCCGCTCGGCCCCGTTCTCGCGGTGATGCCGTGGAACTTCCCGCTGTGGCAGGTGATCCGGTTCGCGGCGCCCGCGCTGATGGCGGGCAACGTGGGCCTGCTCAAGCACGCCTCGAACGTCCCGCAGACCGCCTTGTTCCTGGAGGACCTGTTCCACCAGGCGGGCTACCCGGAGGGCTGCTTCCAGACGCTGCTGATCGGCTCCGGCGCCGTCGACGACATCCTGCGCGACGAACGCGTCAAGGCGGCCACCCTCACCGGCAGCGAGCCCGCCGGACGGGCGGTCGCGTCCACCGCCGGGGACATGGTCAAGAAGACGGTGCTCGAGCTGGGCGGCAGCGACCCGTATGTCGTCATGCCGTCCGCCGACCTCGACCGGGCCGCGCAGATCGCGGTCACCGCGCGGGTGCAGAACAACGGGCAGTCGTGCATCGCCGCCAAACGGTTCATCGTGCACACGGACGTCTACGACGCCTTCGCCGAACGCTTCGTCGAGGGCATGAAGGCACTGAAGGTGGGCGACCCGATGGAGGAGGACACGGACGTCGGGCCGCTCTCGAGCGAGCAGGGACGCGACGACCTGGAGGAGCTCGTCGAGGACGCGAGGCGGAGCGGGGCCCAGGTGCTGTGCGGCGGCCATCGGCTGCGCAGGCCCGAGCTGCCCGGCTGGTACTACCCGCCGACCGTACTGACCGGGATCACCCGGGAGATGCGCATCCACCGCGAGGAGGCCTTCGGGCCCGTCGCCACGCTGTATCGCGCCTCCGACCTCGACGAGGCCGTGCTCATCGCCAACGATTCGCCGTTCGGGCTGAGTTCGAACGTATGGACGCGGGACGAGGCGGAGGTGGACCGCTTCGTACGGGACCTGGAGGCGGGCGCCGTCTACGTCAACGGGATGACCGCCTCCCACCCGGCGTTCCCGTTCGGCGGGGTCAAGCGGTCCGGTTACGGGCGTGAGCTGTCCGGGCACGGAATCCGGGAGTTCTGCAACATCACCACGGTTTGGCACGGTGCGTGAGTGCTGCGCGGCTAACATCCCGGTTGTGAACCGCGAAGTGACTCTGCCTCTGATCGTCGATGACCGCGGTGTCCTGCAGGTGGCTGCGGCTGATGTGAGCAAGCTTCTGCGGACGGTGGGTGGAAGGTGGCTGCACCTGGTCGAGGACGGGGAGGCGGGGCTCGATGAGGACACCGTGGCGGCGTTGACCATTGAGTTGGCGAAGCTGGCCGATCGTATTGATGTGGCGTGTATTGCTCACAGCAGCGGGAGTACGCCGTAGGGCGGCGGAGCCGCACATTGATGCAGCCCCGCGCCCCCTAATGGGCCAGTTGCAGCAACGTCGACCAGAAAAGTGACTCGTAGCTTTGGAGCAGGCGGCCGTAGCCGTGTGCGAGCTCCACATTCAGGAACCCGGTGTCCAAGCCCGCCTGCACCGCCGCCGTCGCCCTGTGGTCCAGCTCCGGGGCCGGTTGGGCGAAGAAGTCGAAGAACGCGCAGGACTCGTCCTGGAAGCCGTAGTGGACCCGTAGAGCCTGGGCGATGGTGGCGCAATAGCCGCCCCACGCCGAGAAGTTGGCGGTGATGGCCAGGACCGCGTCCGTCGGGGAGGCGTTGAGGGCGAGCCAGGCGACGTAGGACGGATAGGCCTGGCAGCCCGGTAGCGGCTCGTAGGCCCTCGTCCTTGCCTCGTCGATGCCGCATGCCTGCGCGAACGGCTGCAGCCGTTCGGCCGCCAGCGCCTCTCCGTCGGCGAGCATCTCGAAGAACGCGGCGGCCTCCGGTTCCTCCGTGGCGCATTGGGCCAGATGGAGGAACGCGCGGCGGTCCGCGGGGATCACCCAGCGCTGTTCCAGAGCCAGCGTGGCGAGTGTGTCGCGGGAGGCCTCGCCCCGGGCGATGAGGGGGACGAGCGGGTTGGCCTGCGGGTCCGGGGCGAGCTTCGCGGTGGTCGTCTCCAGCAGTTCCGTGGCCGTACGCGTCATTGCGTCCTCCATGGGATCGGATGCGGGGCTCCTGCTCCGACCTTGGCACGGGGTCCCCGATACGGAGTAGTCCGGCGCGAGATCGTCGCCTCGTCGGGTGATCGTGGGTGAACCACCCCCAGAGGTGAACCCTTTTCGACCCGGGGGGCGAAAGCCTTCCGGACGGCGAAAGCAGGACGGTTCATGGCGACTTTGTGCAGACCCTCGGTGTCCGTCCCAGAGCACGTGATCACGATGGAGGAGACGCTGGAGCTCGCACGCTCCCGCCACGCCGACCACCCACAACTGCCGCTGGCCCTCCGGCTGATCGAGAACACCGGCGTTCGCACCCGGCACATCGTGCAGCCCATCGAAGAGACGCTGAAGCATCCCGGTTTCGAGGAGCGCAACAAGGTCTACCAGGCCGAGGCGAAGGCCCGGGTCCCCGCGGTCATACAGCGGGCGCTCGACGACGCCGAGCTGCTCACCAAGGACATAGACGTGATCATCTACGTGTCGTGCACGGGCTTCATGATGCCCTCGCTCACGGCCTGGCTGATCAACGAGATGGGTTTCGACAGCACCACCCGCCAGATACCCATAGCCCAGCTCGGTTGTGCGGCCGGCGGAGCCGCGATCAACCGGGCGCACGACTTCTGCTCCGCCTACCCCGACGCCAATGCGCTGATCGTGGCCTGCGAGTTCTGCTCGCTGTGCTACCAGCCCACCGACCTGGGCGTCGGATCCCTGCTCTCCAACGGCCTGTTCGGCGACGGGATCGCCGCCGCGGTGGTGCGCGGACAGGGCGGCGAGGGCATCGAGCTGGTGCGCAACGGCTCGTACCTGATCCCCAAGACCGAGGAGTGGATCATGTACGACGTCCGGGCCACCGGATTCCACTTCCTGCTGGACAAGCGGGTGCCGGGCACGATGGAACCGCTGGCGCCGGCGCTGCAGGAGCTGGCAGGCCGGCACGGCTGGGACGCCTCCGACCTGGACTTCTACATCATTCACGCCGGCGGCCCGCGCATTCTCGACGACCTCAGCAAGTTTCTGCAGGTCGACCCCCACGCGTTCCGGTTCAGCCGGGCCACGCTCACCGAGTACGGCAACATCGCCAGCGCCGTCGTCCTCGACGCGCTGCGCCGGATGTTCGACGAGGGCGGGGCGAAGCACCGGGCGCGCGGGCTGCTGGCCGGGTTCGGGCCCGGCATCACCGCGGAGATGGCGCTGGGCCGCTGGCACAGCCCCGACCACAGGACGGCATGAGTACGGCATGACTGAAGAAACCCTCACCGAGACCCTCCCTCCGATCCGGCACTGGCCGGCCCTCGACCTGACCGGCGTCGACTTCGACCCGGTGCTGGCCGAGCTGATGCGCGAGGGCCCCGTCACCCGCATCCAGCTGCCCAACGGCGAGGGCTGGGCCTGGCTGGTCACGCGCTACGACGATGTGCGCATGGTGACCAACGACCCCCGCTTCAGCCGAGAGGCGGTCATGGACCAGCCGGTCACCCGGCTCGCCCCGCACTTCATCCCGCAGCGCGGCGCGGTCGGTTTCCTCGATCCGCCGGACCACACCCGGCTGCGCCGCTCGGTCGCCGCCGCGTTCACGGCGAAGGGCGTGGAGCGGGTGCGCGAGCGGTCCCGGCGGCTGCTGGACGAGCTGGTCGACGAGCTGCTGCAGGACGGTCCGCCGGCGGACCTCACCGCGACCGTCCTCAGCCCCTTCCCCATCGCGGTGATCTGCGAGCTGATGGGCGTCCCGGCCGCCGACCGGCACGGCATGCACACCTGGACCCAGCTGATCCTGTCCTCCTCGCACGGCGCGAAGGTCAGCGAGAAGGCCAAGAACGAGATGGGCGCCTACTTCGCCGACCTCATCGGCCTGCGGGAGGGCAGCTCCGACGAGGACGTGACGTCCCTGCTCGGTGCCGCCGTCGGCCGCGAGGAGATCACCCTGGAGGAGGCCGTGGGTCTGGCCGTTCTCCTGCAGATCGGCGGCGAGGCGGTCACCAACAACAGCGGCCAGATGTTCTACCTCCTGCTGACCCGCCCGGACCTGGCCGAGCGGCTGCGCGCCGAGCCGGAGATCCGCCC
This sequence comes from Streptomyces sp. NPDC001351, assembly GCF_042896045.1. Taxonomy (NCBI): domain Bacteria; kingdom Bacillati; phylum Actinomycetota; class Actinomycetes; order Kitasatosporales; family Streptomycetaceae; genus Streptomyces; species Streptomyces sp. NPDC001351. The sequence goes on from NZ_JBIAWS010000011.1 coordinate 244,182, forward strand.
CCAGGCCATCGACGAGCTGCTGCGCTACATCCCGCACCGCAACGCGGTCGGTCTCTCGCGCATCGCGATGGAGGACGTGGAGATCAGAGGCGTACGGATCCGCGCGGGCGACCCGGTCTACGTCTCCTACCTGGCCGCCAACCGCGACTCGGACGTCTTCCCGGACCCGGAGACGATCGACTTCACCCGCGCCCCGAACCCCCATGTGTCGTTCGGCTTCGGCCCGCACTACTGCCCGGGCGGCATGCTGGCCCGGCTGGAGTCGCAGCTGCTCGTCGACGCGCTGCTGGACCGGGTGCCGGGTCTCGAGCTCGCCGTACCGCCGGACCAAGTGCCCTTCAAGAAGGGGGCGTTGATTCGCGGTCCCGAAGCACTGCCGGTCACCTGGTGAGCAGTCGGTGACGGCGACGGAGGGTCTGCTGGTACCGCCGGGCCACGGCCGGGTCGTGGAGACGCCGGCCCAGCGCGTGACGTTCAAGGTGACCGGCAACCACTCGCGCATGGCGTCCACCTTCGAGGTGGAGGTGCCGCCGGGCTTCGATGTCGGCGCCCATGTGCACACGCGCAGCGAGGAGTTGTTCTACGTGCTCGAAGGCGAACTGGACGTCCTCGCCTTCGAGCCGCGGGTACGGACCCCCGACAACTGGCAGCGCTGGGAGTCGAGTTCGGGCAATCGGGTGGTACGGGCGACCCCGGGCACGGTCATTGTCGTACCACCCGGGTGCCCGCACGCCTTCGCCAACCCGACCGGCACCCCGGCGAAGATGTTCTTCCAGGCGTCCCCGCCGCCCGATCACGAGCGGTACTTCGAGGAGCTGCTGGAAATCCTGGGCAGCGGCGGTCCCCCGGACCACCAGGCAATCGAGGACCTACGCCGCCGCTACGACATCGAACAACTCACACCACTCAAACACCGGTGAGTGAAGCGCCCCGACAGGGGCGCGGGGAACTGCGCGACCAGCCACCGACAACTCGCAGACCGAATCACACAGCTCCCCCCAACGGCGCTACCGAATCGACATCCCCGAAAGCGTCCGAGCGATCACCAACCGCTGAATCTCACTCGTACCCTCGAAGATCGTGTAGATCGCGGCATCGCGGTGCATCCGCTCCACCGGGTACTCCCGGGTATAACCATTGCCCCCGAGAATCTGCACCGCCTGCGCGGTGACCTTCTTGGCCGTCTCGCTCGCGAACAGCTTCGACATCGACCCCTCGGCGGCCGTGAACTGCTTGCCGCTGATCGCCATCCACGAGGCCCGCCACACCAGCAGCCGAGCGGCGTCGATGGACGTACGCATGTCCGCGAGCTGGAAGGCCACGCCCTGGTTGTCGATGATCGGGCGGCCGAACTGCTCACGCGTCTTCGCGTAGTCCAGGGCCACCTCGTACGCGGCACGGGCGGTCCCGACCGCCATCGCACCGACGGCCGGGCGGGACGCCTCGAACGTGGCCATCGCCGCGTTCTTCACGCGCTCGCCGCCCGCCTTCGCCCGCTCCCGGGCCCGGGCGAGGCGCTCGTCGAGCTTCTCCTTGCCGCCGAGCAGGCAGGAGCCGGGGACGCGGACGTCCTCCAGGACGACCTCGGCGGTGTGCGAGGCGCGGATGCCGTGCTTCTTGAACTTCTGTCCCTGGGACAGGCCCGGCGTGTTCGGCGGGACGATGAAGGACGCGTGACCCTTGGAGCCGAGCTCCGGGTCGACGACCGCGACCACGACATGGACGTTGGCGATGCCGCCGTTGGTCGCCCAGGTCTTCGTGCCGTTGAGCACCCACTCGTCCTTGGCCTCGTCGTACACGGCCCGCGTACGCATGGAGGCCACGTCGGAGCCGGCGTCGGGCTCGGAGGAGCAGAACGCGGCGACCTTGACATCGTTCACATCGCCGTACATCTGCGGGATCCAGGTGCCGATCTGTTCCTCGGTTCCGTTGGCGAGAACGCCCACGGCGGCCAGTCCCGTGCCTACGATCGACAGGGCGATGCCCGCGTCGCCCCAGAACAGCTCCTCCATGGCCATCGGAATGCCCAGGCCGGTGGGGTCGAAGTACTGCTGGGCGTAGAAGTCGAGGGAGTAGATGCCTACCTTCGCGGCCTCCTGGATGACCGGCCAGGGAGTCTCCTCACGCTCGTCCCATTCGGCGGCCGCGGGGCGGATGACATCGGCGGCGAAGCCGTGCAGCCAGTCCCGGACCTCCTTCTGTTCGTCGTTGAGCTCCATGGTGAACTCGGCCATGTCCCCTCCAGCGGCGGCGGTGCTCTTGCATGTTACTAGCGGTAACTCCAGTCTGTTACTCGCGGGTAGGAGAAGTCAACTCCTGCTGACGGTCGGGACGGGTCGGCAGCCCGTTCGATGCAGGGGCCATGCTGAGTGTTAGTTTGCGCAGGCGTCACCGAATAAGCACGGGTGGGGAGAGCTCATGGACACCACGCAGCGGACCGAGCAGCAGCGGTCCGCCGACCGACGTCGGCGCGAGCTGCTGGAGGCCGCGGACCGAGTGGTGCTGCGCGACGGACCGCAGGCCTCGATGAACGCCATCGCCGCGGAGGCCGGCATCACCAAGCCGATCCTGTACCGGCACTTCGGCGACAAGAGCGGGCTGTACGCCGCGCTGGCGAAGCGGCACACCGACGCGCTGCTGAACTCGCTCCGCGCGGCGCTGGACGCCCCGGCGGACCGGCGGGAGCGGGTCGAGGCCACCCTCGACACCTATCTCGCGGCGATCGAGGCACGTCCGCAGGTGTACCGGTTCCTGATGCATCCGGCGGAGGGCAGCCCGGGCGGGGAGCAGGGTTTCGACGTCGGCAAGCATTCGATTCCGCTGCTGCGGCGTATGGGCGAGGAGTTGGCGCAGGTCATCGAGGACCGGCTGGATCTCGGGCCCGGAGGGCAGCAGCTGGCTCGGGTGTGGGGGCACGGGATCGTCGGCATGATGCATGCCGCCGGGGACTGGTGGCTGGGGGAACGGCCTTGTTCTCGGGGGGAGTTGGTGCGGAGCCTGGCGGATCTGCTGTGGGGTCGCCTGGCTGCGGCCGGCGACAAGATAGGTGGGCCTGGGTTCTGACGGTTGTTCTGCGTCTGCGGGCCGGTGGGGGTTGATCGCGCCCGCGCGGCGGAGCCGCACATTGACACAGGCCCGCGCCCCTGAAAGCAAAAGCCGTGCACTCACCGGCGCCAGGACGCTCGCGTCACCTGGCGCATCAGTCTGCGGTGGCGCCAGCCCTTCAAGTGGTCCGCGTAGATCCTGCCGTCGAGGTGGTCGCACTCATGCTGCAGGCAGCGGGCGAAGAAGCCCGTCCCATGGACGGTGATCGGCTCTCCGGTCGCCGTGAAGCCCTCCACCACCGCATGGTCGTAGCGTTCCGTCCCGGCCTCCAGGCCCGGTAGGGACAGGCAGCCCTCCGGGCCGCGGATCACCACGCCGTCCTTCTCGACGAGCCGGGGGTTCACCACGTGGCCGACGTGGCGGACGTCCTCGTCATCGGGGCAGTCGTACACGAAGACGCGCAAAGGTTCACCGATCTGGTTCGCCGCCAGGCCGACGCCCTGCGCCGCGTACATCGTCGCGAACAGGTTCTCCACGAGGGCCGCGAGTCCCGGGCCGAAGTCGGTCACCTCCTCGCACGGGATGTGCAGAAGCGGGTCCCCGAGCAGGGTGAGGGGCCGGACGCGGCCTCGGGCGCCCGGAATGGAGCTGTTTCGCATGACCGTCAGGGTACGGCGGTTCGGGACTGTGAATGGATCTCGATAGGCTGAGGTCCACACCACGTTGCCGTCAGGCAGAGGCGCGGCGCGTACGCAAGGAGGATCGAGAACTCATGGCAGGCAACTCGGACCCGCTCACGCCGCGGGCCAAGCTGGCCGTGACCGCGGGCAAGGCGGTCGCGGCGGCATCGCGCGCCGCTGGGCGCGGGAGCGGTTCGGTGATCGGTGGCCGGGTGGCGCTCAAGCTCGACCCCGACCTCCTCGCGCGGCTCGCCCAGAACCTGGACGTCACCCTGGTCTCGGCGACCAACGGCAAGACCACGACCACCCGGCTGATCGCCGAGGCGCTGCGCGCCGCGGGCCCGGTCGTCTCCAACGCGCTCGGCGCCAACATGCCGGCCGGCATCACCTCGGCCCTCGCGGGCAGCTCGGACGCCCGGTTCGGGGTCATCGAGGTCGACGAGAAGTACCTCGCCGGCGTCGCCCGGGACACCGACCCGAAGTGCATCGCGCTGCTCAACCTCTCCCGCGACCAGCTCGACCGCGCCGCGGAGACCCGCATGCTCGCGGAGAACTGGCGCGAGGGGCTCGCCGGGTCGAAGGCCGTCATCGTCGCCAACGCCGACGACCCACTGGTCGTGTGGGCCGCGTCCTCCTCCCCCAATGTGATCTGGGTCGCCGCCGGGCAGATGTGGAAGGACGACGCCTGGTCCTGCCCGTCGTGCGGCGGTGTGATGCAGCGCCCGGGCGACGACTGGTTCTGCGGTGAGTGCGGTTTCCGCCGGCCCACGCCGAGCTGGGCGCTCTCCGGGGATCACGTCCTTGACCCGCACGGGTCCGCGTGGCCCATCCATCTGCAGCTGCCCGGGCGCGCCAACAAGGCGAACGCGGCCAGTTCCGCCGCCGTGGCCGCCGTCTTCGGTGTGCCGCCCCAGGTCGCCCTGGAACGCATGTACCAGGTGCAGGCCGTCGCCGGGCGCTACGACGTGGTGCAGTTCCAGCAGCGCGACCTGCGCCTGCTGCTGGCGAAGAACCCGGCGGGCTGGCTCGAAACGTTCAGCCTGATCGATCCTCCGCCGACCCCGGTGATCCTCTCCGTGAACGCGCGCGGCGCCGACGGCACCGACACCTCCTGGCTGTGGGACGTCGACTACACACGCCTGAGCGGCCACCCGATCTGCGTGATCGGCGACCGCAAGCTGGACCTCGCGGTGCGTCTGGAGGTCGCGAACCAGCACTTCCAGGTCTGCGACGACCTCGACCAGGCGGTGCAGATGAGCCCGCCCGGCCGGATCGAGGTCATCGCCAACTACACCGCCTTCCAGGACCTGCGCCGCCGCGTCGGCAACTGACACTCAGGGGACTTTTGTGAGCGACAACCAGCTGCGGGTCGTCTGGATCTATCCCGACCTGCTCAGCACGTACGGCGACCAGGGCAACGCCCTCGTGGTGGAGCGCCGGGCCCGCCAGCGCCGCCTCGACGTGGCGCGCCTGGACGTGCGCAGCGACCAGGCCATCCCGACCTCCGGCGACATCTATCTGATCGGCGGCGGCGAGGACCGTCCGCAGCGGCTCGCGGCCGAGCGGCTGCGCCGGGACGGCGGACTGCACCGGGCCGTGGAGAACGGCGCGATCGTCTTCTCGGTCTGCGCCGGCTACCAGATCCTCGGTCACGAGTTCATCAACGACCTCGGCCAGCGCGAGCCCGGCCTCGGGCTGCTGGACGTGGTCTCGGTACGGGGTGAAGGCGACCGCTGCGTCGGTGACGTGCTCGCCGACATCGACCCGCGGCTCGGCCTGCCCCCGCTGACCGGCTTCGAGAACCACCAGGGCGTCACCCACCTCGGCCCGACGGCCCGCCCCTTCGCCAAGGTCAAGCTCGGCAACGGCAACGGCACGGGCGACGGTACGGAGGGCGCGTACAACGACACGGTCTTCGGCACGTACATGCACGGGCCGGTGCTGGCGCGGAACCCGCAGATCGCGGACCTGCTGCTGAAGCTCGCCCTTGACGTGAACGCGCTGCCCCCGACCGACGACCGCTGGTACGAGGCGCTGCGCAACGAGCGCATCGCAGCAGCCCAGCAACCCGCCTGACACCTGGATGCAAGGCCGTCTCAACCGGCCCGTCTGACGGCCCGTCCGCACAGGTGAGCGGGGTCGTCCAGCAGGCGGACGCATGCTTCGGCCCCGCCCCCTCCTGCCGCTAGGGTGGCGGGGTTCGTGCCGGACGACGGGGTCCGGTCCCGGCCCACGTTGAGAAGGTTCTTTCGGGCTATGCGCATTGGTGTCCTCACGTCCGGCGGCGACTGCCCCGGCCTGAACGCCGTCATCCGGTCCGTCGTGCACCGCGCCGTCGTCGACCACGGCGACGAGGTCATCGGCTTCCGGGACGGCTGGAAAGGCCTCCTGGAGTGCGACTACCTCAAGCTCGACCTCGACGCGGTGGGCGGCATCCTGGCCCGCGGCGGCACCATCCTCGGCTCTTCCCGGGTCCAGCCCTCGCATCTGCGCGACGGGGTGGAGCGGGCCAAGGGTCACGTCGAGGAGCTCGGCCTCGACGCGATCATCCCCATCGGCGGTGAGGGCACGCTGAAGGCGGCCCGGCTGATGTACGACAGCGGGCTGCCGATCGTCGGCGTCCCGAAGACCATCGACAACGACATCGCGGTCACGGACGTCACCTTCGGCTTCGACACCGCCGTCGGCGTGGCGACCGAGGCCCTGGACCGGCTGAAGACCACCGCTGAGTCCCACCAGCGCGTCCTGGTCGTGGAGGTCATGGGCCGCCACACCGGCTGGATCGCACTGCACTCCGGCATGGCGGCCGGCGCCCACGCCATCGTCGTCCCCGAACGGCCCTTCGACATCGAGGAGTTGGCCAGGCGGGTCGGCGAGCGGTTCGAGGCCGGCAAGCGCTTCGCGATCGTCGTGGCGGCGGAGGGCGCCAAGCCCAAGGCCGGGTCCATGGAGTTCGACGAGGGCGGCAAGGACATCTACGGCCACGAGCGCTTCGCCGGGATCGCCCGCCAGCTCTCCACCGAGCTGGAGGAGCGGCTGGGCAAGGAAGCCCGGCCGGTCATCCTGGGTCACGTCCAGCGGGGCGGCACGCCGACCGCGTACGACCGTGTGCTCGCCACCCGCTTCGGCTGGCACGCCGTGGAGGCGGTGCACCGGGGTGAGTTCGGCAAGATGACCGCGCTGCGGGGGACTGACATCGTGATGGTGTCCTTGGCCGAGGCCGTGGAGACCCTGAAGACGGTTCCCTCCGAGCGGTACGACGAGGCGGAGTGCGTTCTGTAGTGCGCGTTTGATCTCGTACGGAATGGAAGAGTCCGCCCCCGGTCGCAGCAGCGACCGGGGGCGGTTCTACTCTGGGTCCGGACAGACAGCGCACAACCCCCACGAATCAGGAGCCGTTGGATGGATCACAGCGGGCACGGCATGACCATGGATCTGCCGCCGTTCACGCTGGGGCGGGGTCTTCAGTGGTCGGCGGACCCGTTCTTCCTCGTGGCCTGCCTGGTGGGGCTCGGGCTGTACGCGTACGGCGTGGTGCGGCTGCGGCGGCGCGGGGACAAGTGGTCGGCGGCGCGGACGGTGTCGTTCGTCCTCGGTGTGCTGACCATCGGGCTCGTGATGTGCACCAGGCTCAACGACTACGGCATGGTCATGTTCAGCGTGCACATGGTGCAGCACATGATCATCAGCATGCTGTCGCCGATCCTGATCCTGCTCGGCGCGCCCGTCACGCTGGCCCTGCGCGCACTGCCGACCGCGGGCAACGGCCGCAAGGGACCGCGCGAACTGCTGCTGATGCTGCTGCACAGCCGGTACATGCGGATCATCACGCATCCCGCGTTCACCATTCCGCTGTTCATCGCGAGCCTCTACGCGCTGTACTTCACACCGATCTTCGACTTCCTGATGGGCTCCAGAGCGGGGCACATCGCGATGATGGTGCACTTCCTCGCCGTGGGCGTCGTGTTCTTCTGGCCGATCATCGGGGTGGATCCCGGGCCGCAGCGGCCGGGTTATCTGATGCGGATGCTGGAGCTGTTCGCGGGCATGCCGTTCCACGCGTTCTTCGGCATCGCGCTGATGATGGCCTCGACGCCGATGGTGAAGACGTTCGAGAACCCGCCCGCCTCGCTCGGCATCGAGGCGCTCTCCGACCAGACCGCGGCCGGCGGCATCGCCTGGGCGTTCAGCGAGATTCCCTCGGTGCTGGTGCTGATCGCCCTGCTGTTCCAGTGGTACGGCTCCGAGCAGCGGCAGGCCAGGCGCAAGGACCGGGCCGCCGACCGTGACGGCGACAAGGAACTCGAGGCATACAACGCCTATTTGGCCTCATTGAACGCACGCGGGCAGTAAAGGCCTCGCCATTCCGAAGCATTCAGTAGCATGAAGCGCATGGGGGGAACCGCCGGGGGGAGCGGTGATGACACTTCGCGCATTTATGCAAGGGGCCGGGAAATCGGCGATTCGCAAGGTCGCCGTCCTGCTCGTTTTCGTACTGGCGCTCAGCGGTTGTGATCGAAGTACACCGCTGCTCGTCGTGAAGGCGGTGGCCGCGGGAGTTCCGTCCCTCGCGCCCTTCTTCGACGAGGGCAGCGGGCTGGGCCATGACGCCGCGATCAGGCCGCAGACGGTGCAGGGGAGTCTGCAGCAGGGGGACACGCCCGGTCTGTACGGGGGCACGAGGCAACCGACCATCTGCGACGTCAAGCGGCTCAAGGCGTTCCTCACGGATCCCGGTAATCATCAGAAGGCGCAGGCGTGGGCGACAGCGCTGAACATCACCACGGATGAGATTCCGGGATACCTGGACCGGCTCACTCCCGTTCTCCTGCGTCACGACACGCTCGTGCAGAATCACGACTACAAGAAGGGAAAGGCTGTTCCCTTCAACTCCCTGCTGCAGGCGGGAATCGCCGTCCTCGTCGATGAACAGGGACTTCCGGCTGTGAAGTGCTCGTGCGGAAATCCACTGCGCCCCTTCACGGGTGACACGAACAGGATTTCGGTCAAGTTCGGGGACGGAAACAAGAAGTGGCAGGGATATCAGCGTTCCTCCGTGGTGGCGGTGCAGCCGGCGCCCCGGAAAATGCAGCGGCTCGTTCTGGTCGATGTCGGCGATCCCGCCCTGGGCATCGACCGGCCGGTCGGCACGACGGGGGCGCACGACAAGACCTTCGACACGCGCAAGGAACGGGCCGTGCCCCGGCTCACCGGGACGACGTTCGGGGCGGCGAGCCGACGGCTGGCCGACGCGGGGCTCGCGGTCGGGTACGACGGGACGGCGCGACCGCCCGACGACGCGCGGGTGACGGCGTCGGACCCGCCGGCCGGGAGCAGGCTGGGGTTCGGGGCGTACGTGACGCTGAGCGTCGCCGAGGGGGCTGACCACGGGTCGACCGCTCCCCCGCCGCCCTCGACGTCCGGGCCGTCCACAGCGCCGCCGTCCTCGCCGCCGTCGTCCCGGTCCGCACCAGCTTCTCCGTCGTCGCCGTCCTCGCCGTCCAGCAGCGGCTCCGAGCCGTCGTCCTCCGCCCCGGCGTCGAGTGCGCCGCCCAGTTCCAAGGCGCCCCCGTCCAGTGCGCCGGCCAGTTCGCCGTCGACGACCCGTGCGCCCGCGAGCAGCGCCCCGGTCACCAGCAGCGCCCCACCGCCCGGCAAACCGGCGACCAGCAGCGCACCCCCGCCCGGGGCCACGAGCGCTCCGGCCACCAGCGGGCCGGCGAGCAGCGCACCTGCCCCGAGCGGGCCCGTGAGTTCCGGGCCCGCCTCGATCGCGATCACGTAGCGCCTCCGCAGAACCCGGGAGTCACCGGATGCAATCAGGATCACCTACGTCGGGAGTGGGCCGGGTCATCGCCGGCCGCTATCTGCTGCTGAACCGGCTCGGCGGCGGTGGCATGGGCCATGTGTGGCTCGCGCACGACCAGAGACTCGCCTGCGAGGTCGCGCTCAAGGAGATCGTGTTCCGGGACCCGGACCCGGCCAGCGACGAGCGGGAGGCCCGGGTCGCGCGGGCGCGCGCGGAGGCCCGGCACGCGGCGGGGCTGCGCGGCCATCCGCATGTGGTGACGGTCCACGACGTGCTGGAGCACGAGGGGCTGCCCTGGATCGTCATGGAGTACGTGGCGGGCGCCGTCGACCTCAAGGAGCTGGTCGAGACGCGCGGCCCCCTCGCGCCCGCGGAGTGCGCCCGCATCGGGCTGGCCGTGCTGGACGCGCTGACCGCCGGGCACGAGCGGGGCGTCATGCACCGGGACGTGAAACCGGCGAACATCCTGCTCGCACCGGACCGCTCCGGGGCCCCGTACGGGCGCATCCTGCTCACCGACTACGGCATCTCGGTGCAGCCGGACGCCGGCGAGACCCGGTACACGCTGGCGTCCGTACTGGTGGGGACGTCGGGCTATCTGGCGCCGGAACGCGCCACGGGCGGGCCGCCGACCCCGGCCGCCGACCTGTTCTCGCTGGGCTGCACGCTCTACCACGGCGTCGAGGGCCACGGCCCCTTCGAGCGTGAGTCGCACCTCGCCGAGGTCACCGCGGTGGTCATGGAAGAGCCGCGTCCGGCCGTGCGCGCGGGGGCGCTCGGCCCCGTACTGCAGGCGCTGCTGGTGAAGGATCCGGCGCGGCGGCCGTCCGCGCCGGAGGCGGAGGCGGCGCTGTCACGGATCGTCACACCGCAGGCCGAGGCGTACGCCCGTACGCAGACCGACCCGGGTTCGCAGCCGCCCTGGGCCGGGCCGGCAGCCGCTCCCCCTCCGCCCCGGCCCGGCGTGGACGGCTTCGGGCCGGTCGTCGCGTCCCTGTCCGGTCCCGCCCACCGTCGCCGCGAGCTCCCGCGGGCGCTGCGGGCGGTCCTTGCCGTCTCGCTGGGTCTGGTGCTGGCCCTGGGCGGGGTCTGGTACGCCGTGGCGCACCAGAGGAGCGGCGGTGACGGTGCGGCCTCGCCGTACGGTTCGGCCGTGGGGCTGTCGGCGCCGCTCAAGGACGGGGAGTGCGTGCTCGCGGACTGGCCGGGCGACCGTTTCGAGGGGGTGCCGCGGCTGACGCCGGATCCGAGCTGCCGGGACAAGGCTCCCGACGGACAGGTGGTGGCGTTCGTGTCGGCCGCGTCCGCGGACGAGGCGCGCACGCTGGGTCCGGCCCGGTGCGAGGAGCGGACGCAGGAGATCCGGGAGCGGCTGGCGGACGTCCGCAGCGTCGCCGTCGTGCCGACCGGGGCGGGGTTCGAGGCCGCGGGACGGCGCACGGCCTGTCTGGTGCTGGGAGCGCACGGGCCGGTGTACGGGCCGCTCGGCGATCGGCGCAAGGTCGGCTCGGACTTCACCGACACGGCGAACATGCAGCGCCGTGACTGCCTGCAGACCCGCTCCGCCCGGGACGCCCGGCTGGTGTCCTGCGGCGGCCCGCACGACGAGCAGGTGCTCGGCTTCACCCAACTGGGCCAGGACGTCACGCTCACCGAGGCCCGTACGCGGTCGGACGCGGCCTGTGCGAAGGACGTGCCGCCGCGGGACTACGGCTTCGACCCGTCGGTCTACACCTCCGGTTCCTGGAGCAGCCAGGGCGCCTGGAAGTCGGGCACGCATTTCGTCGTCTGCACCGTCCGCAAGCAGAACGGGGGCACCATGGAGGGGGACGAATCCTGAGGAGGGTGTTGCGATGCCCGGTTCTACGGACGGTTCTACGAAGGCGATGGGGGCGATCACGGTCGGCGGCCTGGTCGTGGTGACCGCCTACACGGTGGCCCTCGGCTCCAACGGCTGGCTGTGGTTCGGCTGGGTCGTGCTGGGGCTGCTCACCCTCGGGATGGTCGCCTCCCGCAGCACGTGACGCATCCGCGGCACGTGCCGTTCATTCCTCGCTCGGCCGCCCGGCCGAGTGCACTCCCGGCTGGTATTTCGGCAGCCGGGCGGTGATCTTCATGCCCGCTCCCACGGCGGTCTCGATGACGAGCCCGTAGTCGTCGCCGTAGACCTGGCGCAGCCGGTCGTCGACGTTGGACAGTCCGATGCCGCCGGAGGGGCTGACCTCGCCGGCGAGGATGCGGCGCAGCAGGTCGGGGTCCATGCCGGCGCCGTCGTCCTCGATGACGACCAGGGCCTCGGCGCCGGCGTCCTGCGCGGTGATGCTGATGTGGCTCTTGCCGGCGGGCGCCGCCTTGCCCTCCAGGCCGTGCTTGACTGCGTTCTCGACGAGCGGCTGCAGACACAGGAAGGGCAGCGCGACCGGCAGGACCTCGGGGGCGATCTGCAGGGTGACGGAGAGGCGGTCGCCGAAGCGTGCCCGCACCAGCGCCAAGTAGTGGTCGATGGCGTGCAGTTCGTCGGCCAGAGTGGTGAAGTCGCCGTGCCGGCGGAACGAGTAGCGGGTGAAGTCGGCGAATTCCAGGAGGAGTTCGCGGGCGCGTTCAGGGTCGGTACGGACGAAGCTCGCTATCACCGCGAGCGAGTTGAAGATGAAGTGCGGGGAGATCTGGGCGCGCAGTGCCTTGATCTCGGCCTCGATCAGACGGGTGCGGGACTGGTCGAGATCGGCCAGCTCCAGCTGGACGCTCACCCAGCGGGCGACCTCCCCGGCGGCGCGGACGAGGACGGCGGACTCGCGGGGCGCGCAGGCGACCAGGGCGCCGTGCACGCGGTCGTCGACGGTGAGCGGGGCGACGACCGCCCAGCGCACCTGGCAGTCCGGATCGGGGCACTTGAGGCGGAAGGCCTCGCCGCGGCCGGTCTCCAGCGGTCCGGCGAGGCGTTCCATGATCTCGTCGCGGTGGTGGCCGCCGACGCCGTCCCAGACCAAAACTTCCTTCTGGTCCGTCAAGCACAGGGCGTCCGTGCCGAGGAGGGTGCGCAGCCGGCGGGCGGACTTGCGGGCGGTCTCCTCCGTCAGCCCGGCCCGCAGCGGGGGTGCGGCGAGGGAGGCGGTGTGCAGGGTCTGGAAGGTGGCGTGCTCGACCGGAGTGCCGAGTCCGCCGAGGCTCTCGGGGCGGGCGGTGCGCCGGCCGAGCCAGAACCCGGCGGCGAGCAACGGCAGGACGGCCACGCACAGTCCGGCGAGGAATCCGCTCATGCCTTCACCTCCGCGCGCAGTTCCTCCGGCAGATGGAACCTCGCCAGGATCGCCTCCGTCCCGCCCGGCACGCGGCCCGGGGTGGCCAAGGACACCAGCACCATGGTGAGGAAGCCCAGCGGCACCGACCAGAGGGCGGGCCAGGCCAGTAAGGCGTGCAGCGAGCCCGTGCCGGGGAAGCCCGCCATCGTCGCGGCCACCGCCAGGAACGCCGAACCGCCGCCGATCAGCATCCCGGCGGCCGCGCCCGGCGGGGTCAGCCTGCGCCACCAGATGCCGAGGACGAGCAGCGGGCAGAAGGACGACGCGGACACCGCGAAGGCCAGCCCGACGGCGTCGGCGACCGGAAGCCCGCCGACGATGACGCTGGCGGCGAGCGGCACCGCCATGGAGAGCACCGTGCCGAGCCTGAAGTGGCGTACGCCGCGCGTCGGCAGGACGTCCTGGGTGAGTACCCCGGCCACGGCCATGGTCAGCCCTGACGCCGTGGACAGGAACGCGGCGAAGGCCCCGCCCGCCACCAGCGCGCCCAGCAGGTCGCCGCCCACGCCGCCGATCATGCGGTCGGGCAGCAGCAGGACGGCGGCGTCCGCGTCGCCGGTGAGGGTGAGTTCGGGGGTGTAGAGCCGCCCGAGGGCGCCGTACAGGGGCGGCAGGAGGTAGAAGGCGCCGATCAGGCCGAGTACGGCCACGGTGGTGCGGCGGGCGGCGACGCCGTGCGGGCTGGTGTAGAAGCGGACGACAACGTGCGGAAGCCCCATGGTGCCGAGGAAGGTGGCGAGGATCAGCCCGTACGTGGCGTACAGCGGGCGTTCCTCGCGGCTCGAGGCCAGCGAGGTGGACATCCCGCCGTTGGTGTCGCGGTCGGCGGCCGGGACGGTGGTGCCCTTGGCGAAGGCCAGCCGGGTGCCCCGCTCGATGTGGTGGGTGCCGGAGGGGAGTCGGATCCGACCGCCGTCGCGGGTGCGGCCGTCGACCGTGCCGGTCACGGTGACGGTCAGCGGCCGGTCCAGTGTCAGGTCGAGGCTGTCGTCGACGCGTACGACGCGCTGCTCGCGGAAGGTCGCCGGTTCCTCGAAGGCGTGGCGGGGCGCGCCGTCGCCCTGCCAGGCGAGGACCAGGAACAGCGCGGGCACCAGCAGGGCGGTGAGCTTGAGCCAGTACTGGAAGGCCTGGACGAAGGTGATGCTGCGCATCCCGCCGGCAGCGACGGTGGCGACCACGACGACGGCCACGATCAGCCCGCCGAGCGAGCCGGGCGCCCCGGTCAGCACCGTCAACGTCAGCCCCGCGCCCCGCAGTTGGGGCAGCAGATACAGCCAGCCGACACCGACGACGAACGCCCCGGCCAGCCGCCGTACCGCCTGCGAGGCCAGCCGGGCCTCGGCGAAGTCGGGCAGCGTGTAGGCGCCGGAGCGGCGCAGCGGGGCGGCGACGAACAGCAGCAGGACCAGATAGCCGGCGGTGTAGCCGACCGGGTACCAGAGCATGTCGGGGCCCTGGACCAGGACCAGGCCCGCGATGCCCAGGAAGGAGGCGGCGGAGAGGTACTCGCCGCTGATGGCGGCCGCGTTGAGGCGGGGGCCGACGGTGCGGGAGGCGACGTAGAAGTCGGAGGTGGTACGGGAGATGCGCAGGCCGAAGGCGCCGACCAGGACGGTCGCCACGACCACGAGGGCCACCGCCGGGACGGCGTAGCTCGAGTTCATCGGTCTTCTACGAGGCGCACGAAGTCCCGTTCGTTGCGCTCGGCGCGCCGGACGTACCACAGGGCGAGCAGGACCATCGGGGCGTAGAGGCAGAAGCCGAGGATCACCCACTGCAGGCGGCGGGCGTCCGTTGTGGCCGCGAAGACCAGGGGCAGCGGGCCTATGAGGAGGCCGAGGAAGGCGAACACGGCGAGGCCGGCGCGGAGTTGGGTGCGCATGAGGGAGCGGACGTAGGTGTGGCCGAGGGTGGTCTGTTCGTCGATCTCGGTGCGCGGGCGGTAGTAGCCGGAGGCGCGGCGGGTGCGGCGGGGCGGGCCGGTGACGACGACGCGGCGCTCGGCGGGGTCCTGGATGGGCACGGTCAGGGCCTCCTCATCAGCAGGTCCCGCAGTTCGCGTGCGTGGCGGCGGCTGACCTGCAGTTCCTCGGCGCCGACCAGGACGCTCACCGTGCCCGCGTCCAGGCGCAGTTCGCCGACATGGCGCAGGGCGACCAGATGGCGGCGGTGGATGCGGACGAAGCCCCGGGAGCGCCAGCGTTCCTCCAGGGTGGACAGCGGGATCCGTACGAGGTGGCTGCCCCTGTCGGTGTGCAGGCGGGCGTAGTCGCCCTGGGCCTCGACGTGGGTGATGTCGTCGACGGCGACGAAGCGGGTCACACCGCCGAGTTCGACCGGAATCTGGTCGGGGTCGGGCTCGTGCACGGGGATGCGCGGGGTGGTGCCGGTGAGTTCGGCGGCCCGGCGGACGGCCTCCGCGAGGCGTTCCTTGCGGACGGGCTTGAGGACGTAGTCGACGGCCTTCAGGTCGAAGGCCTGTACGGCGAAGTCCTCGTGGGCGGTGACGAACACGACCAGCGGCGGCTTGGCGAACCCGGTCAGCAGCCGGGCCAGGTCGAGTCCGTCGAGGCCGGGCATGTGGATGTCGAGGAAGACGACGTCGATGGCCTCGGGGCCGCCCGGACCGGACTGGAGCGCCCGGTTGATGCGGCGCAGCGCCTCGGTCGCGTCGCCTGCGCCCTCCGCGCTGCCGATGCGGGGGTCCGCGTTCAGCAGATACAGCAGTTCCTCCAGCGAGGGGCGTTCGTCGTCGACGGCGAGGGCGCGCAGCATGAACCCGGAGTGTAGGTGGAATCCGCACGGGTGGACATGTGCCGTGGTGTGGACGTTCGTACTGGATACAGTGCCCACATGAACAGCAGGCCGGCCCCCTTCGACGAGCTCGACCGGAAGATCATCACCGCGTTGATGGCGAACGCCAGGACGAGCTTCGCCGAGATCGGTGCGGCCGTCGGGCTCTCGTCCACGGCGGTCAAGCGGCGGGTGGACCGGCTGCGCGAGACGGGTGTGATCACCGGGTTCACTGCCACCGTGCAGCCGGCGGCGCTGGGCTGGCGCACGGAGGCGTACGTCGAGGTGTACTGCGAGGGCGCGGCCCCGCCCAGGCGGCTCGCGGAGGTGGTCCGCAACCATCCGGAGATCACGGCGGCGATGACGGTGACCGGCGGCGCGGACGCGCTGCTGCATGTGCGGGCGCGGGACGTGGACCACTTCGAGGAGGTCCTGGAGCGGATCCGCATCGAGCCCTTCATCCGCAAGACGATCAGCGTGATGGTGCTGTCCCATCTGCTCCCGGAGAGCCCGGAGGCGGGCGCCACCCAACCGGCTCCCGAATAAACGTCCGAGCACGCAGCAGCGCTGCGCGAAACCGGCCCAAGACGCAGCATTCCTGCGCGGACACGCAATTCTCGTTCCTTGTCGCCCGACTCCGTCACTTCCTACCTTGGTGTCAACCCACCCTCGACACCGCAGGAAGCGGAGGAACCCCTCTGTGTCCGATTCCCGTGTGCCGCGCCGGCGGCGCTTCCTGGTCTGCGAACCCAGACATTTCGCCGTGCAGTACGCGATCAACCCCTGGATGCAACCCGACGTCCGCGTCGACGTGGACCTGGCCCAGGAGCAGTGGCAGGCGCTGATCGGCGCCTACCGGGCCCATGGTCACACCGTCGACACCCTGGAGCCGGCCCCCGGACTCCCGGACATGGTCTTCGCCGCGAACTCGGCGGTCGTCGTCGACGGCCGCGTCTTCGGCTCCCTCTTCCACGCGCCCGAGCGGCGCCCGGAGTCCACCCACTACGACACGTGGTTCAAGGCGGCCGGCTTCGACGTCCACCGTCCCGAGGCCGTCTGCGAGGGCGAGGGCGACCTGGTCTGGACGGGCCGCTACGTCCTGGCCGGCACCGGGTTCCGTACCACCCGTGAGGCGCACCGCGAGGTGCAGGAGTTCTTCGGCCACCCGGTGATCAGCCTGACGCTGGTGGACCCGCGCTTCTACCACCTGGACACCGCGCTGTTCGTCCTGGACGACGACAACATCTCCTACTACCCGGAGGCGTTCTCCCCGGGCAGCCGCGAGGTCCTGGCCCGGCTGTATCCGGACGCGGTGCTCGCCACCCTGGACGACGCGCTGGCCTTCGGCCTCAACTCCGTCTCCGACGGCCGCCACGTCTTCATCGCGCCCCAGGCCGAGTCCCTCGCCACCGCCCTCGCCGACCGCGGCTATGTCCCCGTGCCCGTCGACCTGTCCGAGTTCCGCAAGGCAGGCGGCGGCATCAAGTGCTGCACTCAGGAGATCCGTTCATGACCGCTCCCGTGACCACGCGTTCGTCCGCCGAGCTGATCCGCGCCGAGGAACCGGTCCTGGCGCACAACTACCATCCGCTGCCCGTGGTCGTCGCGCGTGCCGAGGGCACCTGGGTGGAGGACGTCGAGGGCCGCCGCTACCTCGACATGCTGGCCGGCTACTCGGCCCTCAACTTCGGCCACCGCCACCCGGCGCTGATCGAGGCGGCCCACCGCCAGCTGGACCGCCTCACGCTCACCTCGCGCGCCTTCCACAACGACAGGCTCGCCGAGTTCGCCGAGCGGCTGGCCGAGCTGACCGGTCTGGACATGGTGCTGCCCATGAACACGGGCGCCGAGGCGGTCGAGTCCGGCATCAAGGTGGCCCGCAAATGGGCGTACGAGGTCAAGGGCGTCCCCGCCGACCGGGCGACGATCGTGGTCGCGGCGGAGAACTTCCACGGCCGTACGACGACGATCGTCAGCTTCTCCACGGACGAGACCGCTCGGGCGGGCTTCGGCCCGTTCACACCGGGCTTCCGGATCGTGCCGTACAACGACCTGGCGGCGCTGGAGGCGGCGGTCGACGAGACGACCGCGGCCGTGCTCATCGAGCCCATCCAGGGCGAGGCGGGCGTCGTCATCCCCGACGAGGGCTATCTGCGCGGGGTGCGCGAGCTGACCCGCCGCAAGGGCTGTCTCTTCATCGCGGACGAGATCCAGTCGGGCCTCGGCCGCACCGGCCGCACCCTCGCCGTCGAGCACGAGGGCGTCGTCCCGGACGTCCTGCTGCTGGGTAAGGCGCTGGGCGGCGGCATCGTGCCGGTGTCCGCGGTGGTCGCCCGCCGGGACGTGCTCGGCGTGCTGCGTCCGGGCGAGCACGGCTCGACGTTCGGCGGCAACCCCCTGGCGGCCGCGGTCGGCACGGCCGTCGTGGAGCTGCTGGAGACGGGCGAGTACCAGCGCCGGGCGGCCGAGCTGGGCGTGGTCCTGCGCGGTGGTCTGGCCGCCCTGGTCGGCAAGGGCGTCGCCCGCTTCCGCGCCCGCGGCCTGTGGGCGGGCGTCGACGTCGACCCGGCCATCGGCACCGGCCGCGAGATCAGCGAACGCCTCCAGCGCGAGGGGGTCCTGGTCAAGGACACCCACGGCTCCACCATTCGGCTGGCGCCGCCGCTGACGATCACCGGCGAGGAACTGGAGTCCGCGCTCGGGGCGCTGGAGAAGGTCCTGGGTTCCTGACCGGGGTGGGGGGCGGCCGGACCCCGCCCCCCGCTTTTCTCTGCGTCCCCGCCGGTTGCCCGGAGGGTGAAGATGGGGACAAGAGGTGGTAGACCACTCTCAGCGACAGAGAGGTCGGCCGTGGGCACTGATGAGGAGCAGGACCATGCCCGGCAGCGGTTCGACGTGGCCGATGCCGCGCCTCTGCTGCTCGACGCCCAGGGCGTGGTGACCAGCTGGACCCGGGACGCCCGGCGGCTGCTGGACTACACCGCCTCCGAGGTGGTCGGCACCCCGGTGGTCGGCCTGCTGGCCGCGGAGGACGCCGCACGGGTGCCCGAGTTGGCCGAGCGGTGCCGCCGGGACGGCGGCTGGGCCGGGCTGCTGACCGCCCGGCACAAGGACGGACACCAGGTCAGGGTGATGGTCCGGATCACTCCGGCGGTGGGGCCCGGCGGCGGGGCGCACTGGCTGGTGCTGCTCTCCGACATGGGCGGAGCACGCGGCTGGGACATGAGCCGCGCAGTGCTGGAGCAGATGGTGACCGGATCCCCCATCGGCATCGCGGTCGTGGACGCCAATCTGCGGTGCGTCTGGTCGAACGAGGCCCTGGAGCGGTTCGGCGGCGGCTCCCCCGGGGAGCGGCTGGGGCGGCGGCTGGCGGAGATCCAGCCGGGCATCGACTCCGAGGGCATCGAGACGCAGATGCGGCGCGTGCTGGAGACCGGGCAGCCGGTGGTCGGGTACGAGCACGTCGGCCATGTGCGCTCCGCACCACGCCGGGAGACGGCGCACATGATGTCGTTCACCCGCCTCGATGACGACCACGGCCATCCGATGGGCGTCTACTACACGGTCGTCGACATCACCGAGCGGCACCGCGCCCGGCAGCGGCTGGCCCTGCTGGACCGGGCCGGCGAGCAGATCGGCCGCAGCCTGGACATCGCGCGGACCGCCCAGGAGCTGGCCGACGTGGCCGTGCCGGGCTGCGCCGACTTCGTCTGCGTCGACCTGCTGGAGTGGGTGCTGCGCGGCGCGGAGCCCCCGAACGGACCGCTCAGCCCCACGGAGGCGGTGCCGCTGCGGCGCGCCGGACACCAGTCGGTGAACCCGGGGGTCCTGGAGGCCGTCGTGGAGATCGGCGCGCCGGCCACCTATCTGCCGGGATCGCCCCCGATCCGCTGCCTGGCCACCGGCCTGTCCTGGCGCGAGGAGCGGCTCGACCCGCTGGCCCGGGAGTGGGCCACCGACCTGCCCGGCGACCGGACGGCCACGTTCCTGGAGCTGGGGCTGCACACCGTGATGGTCGTGCCGATCCGCGCCCGGGGCGTCACCCTCGGCGTCACCATGTTCTTCCGGCGCCGGCGTCAGGAACCCTTCGACGAGGACGACCTCAGCCTGGCCGAGGACCTGGTCTCGCGGGCGGCGGTCTGCGTGGACAACGCCCGCCGCTACACCCGCGAACGCAATGCGGCGCTGGTGCTGCAGCGCAGCCTGCTCCCCCATCGGCTGCCCGATCAGGACGCCGTGGAGGTGGCCGCCTGCTACCGGCCGGCCGACGAGCTGACCGGCCTGGGCGGCGACTGGTACGACCTCATCCCGCTGTCGGGCGCCCGCGTCGCCCTCGTCGTGGGCGAGGTGCCGGGGCACGGCATCGACGCTGCGGCGGCCATGGGGCGCCTGCGGACCGCCGTGCGCACCCTGGCGGCGCAGGATCTGCCACCCGAGGAGGTGCTCGCGCACCTGGACGACCTGGTCGCTCGGACCGGCCGAGAGGAGGGCGGCGATCCGGAGGGCGTCGACGTGCAGGTCGCGGGGTCCGGCTGTGTCTACGTCATCTACGACCCCGTCGACGGACAGTGCACGATGGCCGCCGCGGGCCACCCCGCGCCCGCCGTCGTCCTGCCCGACGGCAGCGTCAGCTTCGTGGACCTGCCGCAGGGGCCGCCGCTCGGCGTCGGCGGGCGGCCCTTCGAGGCGGTGGAGCTGGCCCTCGCCGCGGGCAGCACGCTCGTCCTGCACACCGACGGGCTGCTGGCCCGCGAGGACGACGACCGTCCGGTCGACGCGGACCGCGATCGGCTGCGCCGGGCCCTGGAACGGAGCGCACCCTCCCTCGACCTGCGCTGCCGGGCCGTGGTCGACGCGCTGATCCCGGACCGCCCGGACGACGACGTGGCCCTGCTGATGGCCCACACCAGGCTGCTGGGCGCCGACCAGGTCGCCGACTGGGACCTGCCCGCCGACCCGGCCGTCGTCGCGGACGCCCGCAAGGAAGCCACCCGGCAGCTGACCGAGTGGGGCCTGGAGGAGCTGGCCTTCACCACGGAGCTCGTGGTCAGCGAGCTGGTCACCAACGCCATCCGGCACGCCGAAGGCCCCATCCGGCTCCGCCTGATCAAGGAACGCGCCCTGATCTGCGAGGTCTCCGACGGCGGCGCCACCGCGCCCCACCTGCGCCATCCGCGCACCACGGACGAGGGCGGCCGCGGACTGCTGCTGGTCTCCCAGTTCACCCAGCGGTGGGGCACCCGCTTCATGCCCGAGGGAAAGGTCATCTGGGCCGAGCAGTCCCTGACGGATCCCCCGGCCTGACACACCGATACCGCACATACACCGCATCACGTGGGAAAATAACGTGAACCCGGCGATGAGGCGGCAGCCATGAACGATGGGGCGATCGACTACGCGGCAGTGTTCCAGTGCCTGCCGGGGATGGTGGCGCTGCTGACGCCCGAGCTGGTGTTCGCCGACGCCAACCAGGAGTTCCTGAGCAATGCCGGGCGCACCCGCGAGAAGGTGGTGGGCCGCTATCTGTTCGACGTCTTCCCCGACAACCCGAACGACTCCACCGCCTCCGGCATGCGCAATCTGGCGGCCTCGCTGCAGCGGGTGCTGGAGACCGGCGAGCGCGACGCCATGGCTCTGCAGCGCTACGACGTCGAGAGTCCCGACCGGCCCGGCGAGTGGGAGGAGCGCTACTGGAGCCCGGTCAACGCCCCGGTGCTCGGCCCGGACGGCAAGGTGGTGCTGCTGGTGCACCGCGTCGAGGAGGTCACCGAGCTGATCAAGGCCAGAGGCAGCCCGCGCGGCAGCCGGGCCAGGGTGCTCGAGGCCGAGCTGTACACCCGCGCCCGCGAACTGCAGGACCTCAACGAGCGGCTGCGGCAGGCGCACGCCCGCGAGCGCGAGGTGGCCATGGCGCTGCAGGAGGCGATGCTCCCCGCCCGTCGGCAGGCCGGCCACCAGCACGCCGCCGTGCGCTACCGGCCCGCCGTCGGATCGCTCAACGTGTGCGGGGACTGGTACGACCTGGTCGACCTGGTGGGCGGCCACCGCATCGGCGTGGCGGTGGGCGACGTGGTCGGGCACGGGCTCGCGGCCGCCGGGGTCATGGGCCAGCTGCGCAGCGCGCTGAGCGCCGCCTCCCGCGTCGCCGAGGGCCCGGGTGAGGCGCTGAACGTGCTGGGCCGCTATGCGCACGTGGTCGACGGCGCCGAATCCGCCACCGCCGTCACCACGTTCATCGACTTCGACGAGCACACCATCACCTACAGCAGCGCCGGGCACCCCCCGCCGGTCCTCGTCCACGCCGACGGCCGTATCGAGTTCCTCGACCAGGCCACCGACCCGCCGCTCGACGCCCGCCCCGACCCGATGCCGAGGCCCCAGGCCTGTACGCGGTACGCCGAGGGCGCCACCCTCGTCCTCTACACCGACGGGCTGATCGAACGCAGACGCGAGGACATCGACACCGGCCTGGCCCGCCTCGCCGACTCCCTCGCCCGCCACCGCACGGAGGACCCCGAACGGCTGGCGGACTCGGTCCTGCTGGAGCTGCTGCCGCCGGGGGGTGCGACCGACGACACCGCCCTGGTCATCGTGCGGCTGTGAGGGAGACAGACGGGGCGGCGCGCCGCAAGGGCCGGGCGTCCGCCAGCAGTTGAACGTGATCGCGCCATGATGTGCCGTCAGGTTGCTGTCTACCAGTCGGTAACTGGAGGCTGGTGCGGCAGTTGTCCCCACGCGCGCGACGCGGCGTCCGCCGTGTTCCGGCGAACTGCGCCTGCACATAGACTGGCGATCCCACGACACGCCGGTTGACCTGCTGGAACGCGGCGGCACAGGCGATCCGCCGGAGTGAGGAGCGACCTTTTGTTCTACTACGTGCTCAAATACGTGTTGCTGGGACCTCTGCTGAGACTGGTCTTCCGGCCTCGCATCGAAGGCCTCGAACACGTACCGGCCGAAGGCCCGGCGATCGTCGCCGGCAACCACCTGTCCTTCTCGGACCACTTCCTGATGCCGGCCATCCTCAAGCGCCGCATCACCTTCCTCGCGAAGAAGGAGTACTTCACCGGTCCCGGCATCAAGGGCCGTCTCACCGCGACCTTCTTCCGCAGCGCGGGGCAGATCCCGGTCGACCGCACCGGCAAGGAGGCGGGCCAGGCCGCCATCCGCGAGGGCCTCGGCGTGCTGCGCAAGAACGAACTGCTCGGCATCTACCCGGAGGGCACCCGCTCGCACGACGGCCGCCTCTACAAGGGCAAGGTCGGGGTGGCGGTGATGGCCCTGCGGGCCCAGGTGCCCGTCATCCCGTGCGCGATGATCGGCACCTTCGAGGCGCAGCCGCCCGGCAAGGTCATCCCGAACATCCACCCCGTGGTCATCCGCTTCGGCAAGCCCCTCGACTTCTCCCGCTATGCCGGCATGGAGAACGAGAAGGCGATCCTGCGCGCCATCACCGACGAGATCATGTACGCGATTCTGAAGCTCTCCGAGCAGGAGTACGTCGACGAGTACGCGGCCGTCGTCAAGGCGCAGCAGACGGAGGCGGCCGGCGCGGCGGAGAAGAAGGTGCGCCGCCTCCCGCGGTTGCCGCTGGGTTAGGACGAGCTGAGCACGAGGAAGGGGCGGCCGGAGTGTTCCGGCCGCCCCTCACTTCGTACCGCTGCCGGTTACGGCTTGGGCGTGGCGTGCGGGGTGCAGGTCACGTCCGCGGCGTCCAGCTTGCCGCTCAGGAGGTAGTCGTCCACCTTCTGGTTGATGCACGGGTTGACCAGGCCGGTCACACCGTGCGAGCCCGCGTCCTTCTCGGTGATCAGGCGGGAGCCCTGGAAGCGGTCGTGCAGTTCGACGGCGCCGTCGTACGGGGTGGCGGCGTCACGCGTGGACTGCACGATCATGACCGGCGGCAGACCCTTGTGGGTCTTGACGTTCACCGGGCGCTGCTGCTTGACCGGCCAGGTGGCGCACGGCAGGTTCATCCAGGCGTTGGCCCAGGTCATGAACGGGTAGTTCTTGTTGAGCTCGGTGTTGTCCTTGTCCCACTTCTTCCAGCTGGTGGGCCACTTGGCGTCGGTGCACTCGACGGCCGTGTAGACGGCGTTGCCGTTCTCCGCGGTGATGTTGCCCGCCGTGTTGGACATGTCGGGGGCGGCCGCGTCGACCAGTGCCTTGGTGTCGCCGGCGAAGTACTTGCTGAACGCCGTGGCGACCGGCACCCACGAGGAGTCGTAGTACGGGGCGCTCTGGAAGAAGGAGATCAGCTCGGCCGGGCCGACGACCCCGCCGAGGGGGCTCTTCTTGGCGGTGGCGCGCAGCTCGAGCCACTTCGTCTGGACAGCGTCGCGCGTGGTGCCGAGGTGGAAGGCGGCGTCGTTGGCGGCGACCCAGTCCTCCCAGTCCTTCCAGCGGCCCTCGAAGGCGACGTCCTGGTCCAGGTTGGCCTGGTACCAGATCTTCTCCCGCGACGGGTTGACGACGCTGTCCACGATCATGCGGCGCAGATGGCCCGGGAACATGGTGCCGTAGACGGCGCCGATGTAGGTGCCGTAGGAGACGCCCAGGTAGTTGAGCTTCTTCTCGCCGAGCGCGGCACGGATGACGTCCAGGTCGCGCACGGTGTTGGGCGTGGTCATCTGCGAGAGCATCGCCTTGCCGGTGCGCTCGAGGCAGCCCTTGGCGTACTCGGCGGCCAGCTTGCGCTGGGCCAGCTTGTCGGCCTCGGAGTCCGGCACCGGGTCGGACTTGGGCGCCTTCACGAACTCCTGCGGGTCGATGCAGGAGATCGGCGCGGAGTGGCCGACACCGCGCGGGTCGAAGCCCACGAAGTCGTACGCCTTGGCCACGTTGGCCCACACCGGGTTCTTGGTCGTGACCCGGCGCGGGAAGCGCATACCGGAGCCGCCGGGGCCGCCCGGGTTGTAGACGAGCGCGCCCTGGCGCTCCTCCTTCGTCCCCGTGTTGCCGATGCGGTCGACGGCCAGCTTGATCTGCTGGCCGTACGGATGCGCGTAGTCGACCGGGACGCTGACGTACCCGCACTGGATGGGCTTCTCAAAACCCCAGTCGGCGGGGCAGTCCTGCCAGTCGATCCCGGCCTTCGCCGCCCGCTCGGCCGCGATGGCGGCACCGCGGGCCTCGCGGTCCTGCTTGGGCCGAGAGCCGGCGGTCGCGCTGGCACTCGGCGCCGCGACGGCGCCGGCTATGAGCGTCGCCGCGGCGAGCACTCCGGCCGAGCCGAGCGCGGTGGCCCGCTTCTTTCGTCTCATATCCCTCAAGTGGGACCTCCCCCAACATCATTGCGATTGTCAGAGGGATCCTTTCGACTGTGAACATGCCGAGAACAGGGGTCGTTGACCTTCTTTACCAATCCGATAACCGGTGACCCTTGTCCCGCTCAGCGGAAACTCACGCCACGGCGGCCAGCGCCTCGTCCAGCACCCGCCGCAGCCCCAGGGCATCGGCCGCCACGGCGCTGACGAGCACGGCGGGCCCGGCGAGCGGCATCACCACGGCACTCTCCCCCAGCACCCGGGCCGCCATGGGCTCCGCCCCGAACTCGGGCCGTACGACGACCAGTTGCCCCACGGCCCGGTGCCCGCCCAGCACGGCCGGACCGTCCCACCCGCCCGGCGCTCCGGGCCCGCAGGCCAGCTCCTGGTCGAGGATCACCCGCCCCTCGACGCACACCGTAAGACGACTGGTCAGCCGCCCGGGTTGCTCCCCGACCCGCCCGAGCACCTGCTCCTCGCGCAGCACGAGCCGAGCGGCACCGCCCAGCTCGACCCGCGTCCTGACATACAGGTCACTTCCGTGCGCGGAGATCAACTGCTCGGGCAGCCACTCCAGTTCGCCGCCGTCGGCGACGTCGAGCCGCACGTCGTAGCGTGCCTCGCCCTTGGACTGCCCGGGCAGCGCGATGGTGGCGGCGGCCGACCCGACCCGCAGCCGTGCCCCGCTCCCCACTTCGGCCTCGACGGCGAACTCGTCCCCGCCGAGCGGCCCGCTCATCGCCCCGACGAGCATGACCCGCGCCTCGGCACCGCTGCCCCGCGTCCGCCGCAGCGCGAGCGGCCCCTCACCCTGAAGCACCGGCAGGGCCGTACCGCCCCTGCCGTCCTCGCGGGCGACGATCCGAGCGGTGGCCCGCACCCCGCTCACGGTCACGCCCTCCACGCGGCGAGCTGCGCCCGCACCCATCCGGCGACGTCCGTCACCCCGGCCTCGCTCCTGAGCGACTGGAAGACGACGGGCAGTTCGGCCCGCTGCGCCTTGGCGTCGGCGGCCATCCGCTCGAGATCGGAGCCGACATACGGCGCGAGGTCGGTCTTGTTGACGACGAGCAGATCGGCCGTGGTCACCCCCGGTCCGCCCTTCCGCGGAATGTCGTCACCACCGGCCACATCGATGACGAAGATCTGGGCGTCGACGAGCCCCTTGGAGAAGGTCGCGGTGAGATTGTCCCCACCGGACTCGACCAGGATCAGATCCAGGGGCCCGACCTCGTCCTCCAGGTCCTCCACCGCCTCCAGATTGGCGGAGATGTCGTCCCGGATCGCGGTGTGCGGACAGGCCCCCGTCTCCACGGCAGTGATCCGCTCGGGAGGCAGCACGGCTTCCCGGAGCAGGAATTCGGCGTCCTCGCGGGTGTAGATGTCATTGGTCACGACGGCGAGGGACAGCTCGTCGCGCAGGGCCCGGCACAGCGCCGCAACGGTGGCGGTCTTGCCCGACCCTACGGGCCCACCGAGCCCGATCCGCAGGGCCCTCCGCGATCCGTCGGGACGACGGGCGTCGGCGCTGAGGGCGGCGGGGCCGTCGTGGGTGTGGTCGAGGTGCATATGGCGGCTCCTACTGTCTTTCTGCCTGGCTTTCTGCGGTGCAATCTCAGCGCCGGTCAGGCACTCTCAGCCCGTCCGGCGTTTGAGGACGAGGCCGTTCAGGCCGATACGGGGGTCTGGGGGCAAAGCCCCCAGGGTCGGGAACGGGAAGGGGCGGCGGGGGCGCTGCATCCATCAGCGGCTCCGCCGCGGGGCTACGAGGCGAACAACCGCACAGCCCAGCCGGCATGCACCTCCGCGGAAATCTCCAGCAACGGCGCGGAAGCCGCGGGCAACGCATCGACCCCCTCGTCGACAACCCCCCGCGCCGCCTCCACCGCCCGATCCGCGACAAGATCCACCTCCGGCGCCAGCCGAGCAAGCACCCCGGTCGCATCGAACGGATCAAGGCTCAACAACCGCACCGTCGCACTCGCCGGCCCGCTCACACTCTCGTACGCCGCGCAGTAGGCCGCGTCCAAGGCCTCCAAACCGGCCGCCCGAGCAGCCACCCCGAGCACCACCGGCTGATGCGCCCCCTTGGGGAACTCCCGCGCCAGCGCGTCGAGTTCGTCCGAGGGCCAGGCAGCCCGAGCGGCCCGCGTCAACTGCCGCCCCAGCTTCCGCCCGGCGACCCGCAACGCAGGCGACGGCGTCCGCGCATCCGCCGCCGCGTCCAAGGCCACAGGGTCCACGCCGAGCACGGCGGCGGCCGCCAGCGAGGCCGCGACCAGCCCCGCCGAGTGCAACCGCCCCCGGCAGAAGGACTCCAGGCTCGCGGCCCCACTGATCCGCCCGGCCTTCACGGCCGCCTCGGCCCCGCCGGAGTGCGCATGCCCTCCGGCGGGGAAGCGCCCGTCGGCCAGAACGAGAAGAGCTGCCCGCGACATCACGACCACGCCATCAGGAGAGTCATCGGAACAGGGAGCGCCATCAGAAGAGGAAGTACCGCTGGGCCATGGGCAGTTCGGCGGCGGGCGTCGCCTCGACGAGCTCCCCGTCGATGTGCACGGCGAAACTGTCGGGATCGACCTGCACCCGGGGCCGCGCGTCGTTCTCCCGCATGTCGGCCTTGGTGACCCCGCGCGTCGAGTCGATCGCGACGAACCGCTTCCCGAGCGAGAGCCGCTCCGGCAGCCCGTCCTCGATGGCGAGCGGCGCCACGAAGTTGAAGGAGTTCGCGGCGGGCGCCCGCCCGATCGCCCCGTACATCGGCCGCGGCAGGATCGGCTGCGGCGTCGGGATGGACGCGTTGGCGTCGCCCATCTGCGCGTAGGCGATCTGCCCGCCCTTGACGACCAGGTGCGGCTTGACCCCGAAGAACGCGGGCTCCCACAGCACGAGGTCGGCGAGCTTGCCGGTCTCCACCGAGCCGACCTCGCGGGCGAGTCCCTGCGCGAGCGCCGGATTGATCGTGTACTTGGCCACGTACCGCCGCACCCGCCGGTTGTCCGCGCGCCCGTCACCCGGCAGCGCCCCCCGCCGCCGCTTCATCACATGCGCCGTCTGCCAGGTCCGCATGACGACCTCGCCGACGCGTCCCATGGCCTGGGCGTCGGAGGAGATGATGGAGATGGCGCCCAGGTCGTGCAGGATGTCCTCCGCGCCGATGGTGGACGGCCGGATCCGCGACTCGGCGAACGCCAGGTCCTCCGGCACCGCCGGGTTGAGGTGGTGGCACACCATCAGCATGTCGAGGTGTTCCTCGGCGGTGTTCACGGTGAACGGCCGCGTCGGGTTGGTCGAACTCGGCAGCACATGCGGCTCGGAGACGACGGTCATGATGTCCGGCGCATGCCCGCCGCCCGCACCCTCGGTGTGGTACGCGTGGATGCCGCGCCCGCCGATCGCGGCGAGGGTGTCGCCGACGAACCCGGCCTCGTTGAGCGTGTCCGTGTGGATGGCGACCTGGATGCCCGTCTGGTCCGCCACGGTCAGCGAGGCGTCGATGACGGCGGGCGTGGAGCCCCAGTCCTCGTGCAGTTTGAGGCCCAGGGCCCCGCCGCGGATCTGCGACAGCATCGCCTCGTGCGAGACGGTGTTGCCCTTGCCCAGGAAGCCGATGTTCAGCGGGTACTGCTCCATCGCCTCCAGCATCCGCGCGAGATGCCAGGGGCCGGGCGTGACCGTGGTCGCCTTGGAGCCCTCGGCCGGTCCGGTGCCGCCGCCCACCAGGGTGGTGACGCCGGCGGACAGCGCCTCGTCGGCGATCTGCGGGCAGATGAAGTGGACGTGCGCGTCGATGGCGCCGGCGGTCAGGATCCGCCCGTTGCCCGCGATGACCTCGGTCTCGGGACCGATGACCAGGTCCGGATGGACACCGTCCATGGTGTCGGGGTTGCCGGCCTTGCCGATCCCGGTGATCCGGCCGTCGCGGATGCCGACGTCGGCCTTGACGATGCCCCAGTGGTCGATGATCACCGCACCCGTGATGACGGTGTCCGGGGTGCCCTCCGCGCGCGTGGCACGCGACTGGCCCATGGATTCACGGATGACCTTGCCGCCGCCGAACACGGCCTCGTCGCCGGCGAACCCGGGTCCGCCGGAACGATCCTCCTCGATCTCGACGATCAGATCGGTGTCGGCGAGCCGGATGCGGTCACCGGTGGTGGGGCCGAACAGGTCGGCGTACGCGGCACGCGAGATCTCAGGCATCGAGGGCACCTCCGGTCTCCCCGCGCAGCCCGGGCACCACACGGGCGCCGGCCAGCGGGACGAGTTCGACGTCGACGGGGATCCCGGGTTCGAAGCGCACGGCCGTACCCGCGGCGATGTTCAGCCGCTTGCCGCGGGCGGCGGCGCGGTCGAAGTCCAGGCCGGGGTTGGCCTCGGCGAAGTGGTAGTGGGAGCCGACCTGGACGGGCCGGTCGGCGGCATTGAGGACGGTCAGCCGGGTGACCTCGCGGCCCTCGTTGTACACGACGGGCTCGTCCGCGAACAGGATCTCGCCGGGAATCATCGAGGCCCCCTCAGACGATCGGGTCGTGGACGGTGACGAGCTTGGTGCCGTCCGGGAAGGTCGCCTCGACCTGGACGTCGTGGATCATCTCGGGGATGCCCTCCATGACGTCGTCCCGGGTCAGGAGTTTGCGCCCGGAGGCCATGAGTTCGGCGACCGTACGGCCGTCACGGGCGCCTTCGAGGATGTGCGAGGTGATGAGGGCGACCGCCTCGGGGTGGTTGAGCTTGAGCCCGCGGGCCCGGCGCTTCTCGGCGACGTCGGCCGCCACGTGGATGAGCAGCCTCTCTTGCTCGTGCGGGGTCAGTTGCACGTCCCACCTCACAGTCCTCGCCCGGACCGTGCGGGGTCCGGTTGCCGCAGCCACGGGGCAAAGTCCCTGGTGGCGTGGATCGGCAGGCTAGTTGGACCGAGTTTCAAGCAAGTTAACCGAGCTGTGATCCCGCACGCTCATCAACGCCCGTAGACCATCTCGCAGGACGTCACTCGAAGCGGGCCCGAACAGGGCCTGCTGCGCGAGGAAGCCCATTGCGGCGGCCATCATCGTGCGGGCCACGTCGTCCGGGGACACGTCCGACCGCATCATCCCGGCTTCCTGGTACGCCTCGACGATCCGCCCCCAGGTCTCGCGCACCGCGCCGTAGCCCTCGCGCAGCAGGGCCGCGAGCCGGTCGTTGCGGAGGGTCTCCGCCCACACCTGGAGGACGAGCCCGGGAAAGGCGGGCCGCCCGTCCACGGTCAGCGACTCCTTGGTCGCGAGGACGCGGCCGAGCACCGACGACACCAGGAGGTCCGGAGGCAGGGGCGGGCTGCTGTCGGCCTCCTCCTCGAAGCCCTGGTGGACCTGGCCGAGCACCTCGGCGACGATCGCGGCGATCAGCTCCTCCTTGCCGCTGAAGTAGCGGTAGACGGCACCCGCGGAGAGGTCGACCTCCTTCAGCACGTCCTGCATGGACGTGGCGTGGAAGCCGTTGCGTGCGAAGCACAGTGCGGCGCCGTCGAGGATCTGCCGGCGGCGGGCGTCGAGGTGTTCCTGGGATACACGGGCCATGCCCCCAAAGTAAAACGAACGTTCCTTCTTGACAAGCGACCTCGGACCGCAGGACGGTGGTGGCACAACTAAAACGAACGATCCTTCTTTTTGACTCCATCTGGAGAGGAAGCCATGTCCACCACGTCCGCTACCCCCGCAAGGACACAGACCCGCCGCCTGGTCGCGGTCGTCGCCCTCGTCCCGCTGCTCGCCGCCCTGGCGCTGTGGGCCTTCGCCTGGCCCGCCGCCCGCACCGCCCCGCGCGACCTCCCGCTCGGCGTGGCCGGGCCCGCAGCGGCGACTGTCCAGGTGGAGAAGCAGCTGGCGCAGCACAAGGGCGCGTTCGAGATCCACCGCTACGCCGATGAGGCCGCCGCCCGCGATGCCATCGAGGACCGGACCGTATACGGCGCGGTCGTCGTCACCGCCCAGGGCCCCGAGCTGCTGACCGCGTCGGCCGCAAGCCCCGTCGTGGCGCAGATGCTGCAACAGGCGGTGGCCCGGCCGGGATCCGCCGGCGGCACGCAGGTCAGGACGGTCGACGTCGTGGCCGCCCCGGCGAACGACCCTCGCGGCGCCGCCCTGAACGCCGGCGTGCTGCCGCTGGCCCTGGCCGGGATCGCCGCGGGCTCGGTGGTGACCATGGCCGGACTGCGCGGTCTGCGCGCCGTGGCCGCACTGATCGGGGCCGCCGCCCTGGTCGGCGCGGCCGCGGCCGGCATCGCGCACAGCTGGCTCGGGGTGCTCACCGGCGACTGGTGGGCGGAGGCCGGCGTACTGGGCCTGGCGACCCTGGCCGTGAGCGCCGCGGTCGCCGGACTCGGCGCGCTGTTCGGCCGGGCCGGCATCGGGATCGCCGCGGGCGCCGTGATGCTCTTCGGCAACCCCTTCTCCGGCGCGCCCTCGGCCCCGCAGATGCTGCCCGAGCCGGTCGGCACGATCGGCCAGTGGCTGCCGCCGGGCGCGGGGACGACCCTGCTCCGCTCGGTGTCGTTCTTCGACGGCGCTGCGGCGGCCGGCCCCGCCCTGACCCTCACCTGGTGGGCCCTGGTGGGCCTGGGCTCCGTACTGCTCGGCAACGCGCTGACAGCGCGGGCGAAGACCACCGAGCCCGCCGCCGAACGGAACCTCGCCCCGGTCGGCTGACCCTCCGGCGCACCGAACCGACCGTGCACCCCCGCTGTAGCGGACGGGGGTGCACGGTCTTTGCGTTCCCTACGAGGCGCCGGTCCCGCGGTGGTGCGCCGCGATGCCGAAGCGCTGCTGTTCGCGAGGAGCGGACGCCACCTCGCGGACGGTCGAGACCGAGCTGATCACCTGCTCCTCGGCGGGCTCGGGAAGCTCCTGCAGCTCCTCCAGCCGCTCCAGGTCAGCGGCGGAGACCAGGGCGACGAGGGGCTTTCCGTGCCGTGTCACGACGACGCGCTCGCCGCCGTACACCACCCGGTTGATCAGGTCGGCGAGCTCAGCCCTGGCTTGCGTCACCGGAATCTCGTAGGCCATACCCCCATCATAACGTCATGTACGTCCTGTACATTTTTTACAGACGCAGAAGGAGGGGTACCAATGACCCGACCGTCCGCCCGTTACGTCCTGCCCGAGTTCACCGAACGCACCAGCTCCGGTACCAAGACGATGGATCCGTACTCCAAGCTGCTGGAGGAGCGGATCGTCTTTCTCGGGACACCGATCGACGACACCTCGGCGAACGATGTGATGGCCCAGTTCATGCACCTCGAGTACCAGGCCCCGGACCAGGACATCTCGCTGTACATCAACTCCCCCGACGGCTCGTTCACCGCCATGTCGGCGATCTACGACACGATGCAGTACGTCGGCTGCGACGTGGAGACGATCTGCCTGGGGCAGGCCGGCTCGTCCGCCGCGGTGCTGCTCGGGGCGGGCACACCGGGCAAGCGGTTCGCGCTGCCGGGCGCGCGCGTGGTGATCCATCAGCCGCTGCTGGCCGAGCCCATCGAGGGGCAGACCAGCGATCTGGCCATCCAGGCCGAGGAGTTGGGCCGGATGCGGGACCGGCTGGAGGAGATGCTCGTACGGCACACGGGACGCAGCCCGGAGCAAGTCAGCGCGGACATCGAACGGGACAAGATCCTGAACGCCCAGGAAGCCGTGGAATACGGCCTCGTGGACCGGATCATCCCCAGCCGCAAGGCCACCCTCGCCCCGCCCACCGGGCGGTGAGCGGCCGGTGCTCCCACCCGAACTTCCGCCGCTGCCCGCCCTCACGCGCGCCGAGGGCGAGTTGATCGACCGTTACCTCGACGTGGTCGACCTGCTCGGCCGCATCAACCCGGCGCAGCACGGCGACACGTACCGCGGGCTGCGGGCCGCGCAGGCACTGGTGAGCAAGGCGGCCCAGCTGCGCGACGCCCTGGCGCTGATGCACCAGCGGGGCGAGACGGAACTGCACGCACCGACGCTGGGGCGCGCCCTGCGGGTGCTGGACGGGGAGCGGCGCACCGCCCGGGTCACGGTGCCCCCGCAGTCCGACAGTTGACGCGTGTACGACCGGTCCGGACCTTCCGCCCCGTCGGCGGAGTGTCCGGACCGGAGTTCAAACGGACCAAACGAGGTACCCCCATTCGGCGTAGTCGCGGCTCCTTTTTCGCGACCGTCAGGGTTGCGCAACGCGCCTGACTCAAGGGCGGTTTCTGGTGCTCCGGTGCTGGTCCGAGCCTCCTCGGGGGCCTCAACCCTCCCCCGAACACAGGGGTGTCCACCCGAACGGGTGAGTGGTGAGTAACGACACAAACCCCCGGTTCCATTGGGATTTTCGGACTTGTATGGGTGAAGATCCCTGTCTGACGACAAGCCCCCGCCGCAGCGGCGGGGCGATCCGGGCGGACGCCGAGTCCTGCCGCCGCCCGGATGACCGGTCGACAGGAGTGGATCGGCAGGAGTGGAGGACCCAAGCAAGACGGGTCGCCGGAACGGTCACGCCATGACCGGGTCGAGCAGCCCTTGGGGTGAAGCCGCAGCAGCGGCCGGGCAACTTCGCCAGCCCGAATCCGACAGGTCATCCTTCACAGGCGGCTGACGAAGGGTTGCGCATGACTGCGCTCAATCGTGTCCCGTCGCTCATGGTCCGGGCCGGTACGGCCTCGGCCCTCACCATCGCCGCGGTGGGCGGCTCCATCGTGGTCCCGGGTGTCGCCTCCGACGCCTCGGCAGCCACGATGGCGACGAAGGCACTGCAGATCGCGGCTTCCAAAAAAGGTTCCCCGTACAAGTGGGGCGCCTCGGGACCGCGCCGGTTCGACTGCTCAGGGCTCACGCTGTACTCGTTCAAGAAAGCGGGCAAGATACTGCCCCGTACGGCGGCCCAGCAGTACAACAAGACCGAGCACATCTCCGCGAAGAGCCGGAAGGCCGGAGACCTGGTGTTCTTCCACTCGGGCTCGAACGTCTACCACGTGGGCATCTACGCCGGGAAGGGGAAGATCTGGCACGCCCCGAAGACCGGGGACGTCGTAAAGCTGCAGAAGATCTGGACGTCCAGCGTCTGGTACGGCCGAGTCAGCTGACTCTCCCGCGGGGGCGACGGCAACCTGACATGCCGTCGCCCCCGCGGGGCATTACGCGGCACCGGAGCGCCCCGGGCGCAGCTGCTGGGCACGGTTGAGCGACTACGGCTCCTGCTGCCCCGCTGCCGTCACCGGCTGGGCCGCCACCGTCCACGGAAGTTCGATGGTGACCGTCTTGCCGCCCTCGCGGGTCGGGCGGACATGCAGTCGGCCACCGCATTCGGCGGCCAGCCAGCGGATGATCACCATGCCCCGGCCGTTGTCCTGCTGCACGGCGGCGGGCAGGCGCTTGGGGAAGCGGGGGTGGCTGTCGGTGACACCGATGCGGAGCTGCTCGTCACGGTGGAGTTCGATGTCCACCGTGAAGGTGGGTGACTGACCGAAGGTGTGCTGTACGGAGTTGGTGGCGAGTTCGGAGACGATGAGGCGGACGGTCTCGGCGGCCTCCGTGTCCGCCGGCAGTCCCCACTCGGCCAGCGTGCCGACCACGAAGCCGCGGGCCGCGGAGACCGAGGCGGGATCGCTCGGCAGAGTGACGGATGCTTCCAAATGGTCTGCCATGGCGCGGTCGTCCCTTTCCCACGGGACCGGAGTCCGACACGGAGCGGATGGTTCGAGTACGGTCCCGGACTGGTGCTTCGTCGCCAGACTGCCATTACCGCGCCCGTCACGGGTGGCGATCCACCAAGATATGCATATATCTGTCGCTCAAAGCGGTGAACTCTACGACGAGAGACCGTATTTGGGTGGCACGGAAGGAGTAAGGAGAAGCGCATGCAACACGGTCCCGCGGTGCGCCGCCGGAAACTGGGCGCCGAACTGCGTGCGTTGCGCACGAGCGCGGGGCTCACCAGCGGTGAGGCCGCCCGGCTCGTGGGCTGGCACCAGTCGAAGGTGAGCCGGATCGAGACCGGCGCCAGCGGGGTGAAACCGGCCGATGTGCGGTTACTTCTGGACGCCTACGCCGTGGCGGACGCCCAACTCCGTGAATTGCTGCTGGTGTTGGCGGGTTCCGACGAGGGCGGCGGTCGGCATCACTGGTGGCACGCCTATCGCGGGGTACTGCCGCCGACCTACCGCGATTTCATCAGCCTGGAGTCCCAGGCGAGCGCGATGAGCACGCTGGAGACATCCGTCGTCCCCGGCCTGCTGCAGACGCCCGCCTATGCGCGTGCGGTGACCCGGGCGGCGGTCGGCGGCCTGGACGACGAGCGGCTGGACGCCCTGGTCGAGGTGCGGCTGGCCAGGCAGGACGTGTTGCGTTCGGATCCTCCGCTGAAGCTGAGCGCGGTACTGGACGAGGCGGTGCTGCGCCGGGAGATCGGCGGCCCCGACGTCATGGAGCAGCAGCTCGAGCGGCTCCTGGAGGCGGCCCGGCTGCCTCAAGTACGGCTTCAGGTATTGCCGTTCGCCGCCGGAGCGCATGTCGGCGTCACCGGGCCTTTCGTA
Source organism: Streptomyces sp. NPDC001351 (assembly GCF_042896045.1). Classification (NCBI taxonomy): domain Bacteria; kingdom Bacillati; phylum Actinomycetota; class Actinomycetes; order Kitasatosporales; family Streptomycetaceae; genus Streptomyces; species Streptomyces sp. NPDC001351. The sequence goes on from NZ_JBIAWS010000011.1 coordinate 279,614, forward strand.
ATCTTCTCATTTTCGAGCACTTCTGATCTGGACGTGGTTGTTCTCGACCACTTGACGAGTAGCCTCTACCTCGAACGGAAAGAAGACCTCCGGGCCTACACCGAGGCCTTCAACGCCCTTCAGTTCCACGCCCTTTCGCCCGAGGACTCGTTGGATTACATCGCCGGGATAGGTGACGGCGCGTAAGGAGGCACCATGTCCGCTCTGCCTCGGAACGTACCTTCCAGTACCGATCTGCACGACGTGCAGTGGCTGCGCAGCAGCTACAGCACCGGCGCGAACAACTGCGTCGAGACGGCACGGCCGCGCTCCGGCCCCTGGGCCGGGCTGCTCGCCGTGCGCGACTCCAAGGACCCGGCCGGGCCCGCCCTGCTCCTCTCCCCCGAGAGCTGGACGGACTTCACAGCCGCATTCAGGTCCTGATCAGTCCCGATCGGTCCTGATCAGCTCCGATCAGTTCCGCATCGTGCGGCACACGGCCGTGTCACGCCGACTCATGGTCGCGTCTCGCCGATCACACGTACAGCGTGTTCGATCTGCGCCTCGGAGAGGTCCGCGCGCGCGGTCAGCCTGAGCCTTGAGATGCCGTCGGGCACGGAAGGAGGACGGAAGCAGCCCACGGCGAGGCCTGCCGTACGGCAGCCGGCCGCCCACTGCACGGCCCCCTCCGGGGACGGAGCACGCACGGAGACCACCGCGGCGTCCGGGCGTACCGCCTCGTGACCCGCGGCGGTCAGGCGTGCGTGCAGTTCGGCGGCGACCGCACGCGCGCGTGCCGCACGCTCCGGCTCGCGGCGCAGCAGTCGCAGTGCCGCCAGGGCCGCCCCCGCCGCGGCGGGGGCGAGGCCCGTGTCGAAGATGAAGGTGCGGGCCGCGTTGACGAGGTGGTCGATGACCCGGGCGGGGCCGAGGACGACTCCGCCCTGGCTGCCCAGCGACTTGGACAGCGTGGCGGTCACGACGACGTCGTCGGCGCCCGCGAGGCCCGCCGCGTGCGGGGCTCCGCGGCCGCCGTCACCGAGGACGCCCAGGCCGTGCGCGTCGTCGACCAGCAGTCCCGCTCCGCGCTCCCGGCAGACGGCGGCCAGTTCGGCCAGCGGGGCGGCGTCGCCGTCGACCGAGAAGACCGTGTCGGAGACGACGACCGCCGTTGCGGCGTTGTCCTCGTGTGTCTGCAGCGCCTTGCGCACCGACTCCGGGTCGGCGTGTCCCACGACCTGGGTGGTGCCCCGGGCCAGCCGGCAGCCGTCGATGAGGGAGGCGTGGTTGCCCGCGTCGGAGACGATCAGCGAGCCGTGCGGGGCGAGCGTGGTGACCGCGGCGAGGTTGGCCGCGTAGCCGGAGGAGAAGACGAGTGCCGCCTCGAAGCCGCAGAAGCCGGCCAGCTCGTGCTCCAGCTCGGTGTGGAGTTCCGTCGTACCGGTGACCAGTCGCGAACCGGTCGAGCCGCCGCCCCAGGTCCGCGCGGCCACCGCCGCTCCCTCGGCGACGGCCGGATGGTGGGCCAGCCCCAGGTAGTCGTTGCTCGCGAGGTCCAACAGCGGGGAGTCGGCCGGGCGCGGGCGCAGGGTCCGTACGAGTCCGGCGCGGCGGCGCTGCCGCGCCTGTTCGTCGATCCAGCCGAACGCCATGGCTCCTCCGGGCTTTTGTAGGCAGTGAACAGACACTAGCCGGACCGGCCGCACCCCATGGTGTGGCAATACACACACGACGAAGTGTCCCTGTTGTTCAATCTCTCCTTGGCCGGGAGCGCTTCCGTAGGACAGGATCGGCTCTCATGGACCTGCTGAACACGCTGGTGGACAAGGGGCTTCGGCGCGAGCTGCCGACCCGTGAAGAGGCTCTGGCCGTCCTCGCCACTTCCGACGACGACGTGCTCGATGTGGTGGCCGCGGCCGGAAAGGTGCGCCGGCACTGGTTCGGCCGACGGGTGAAACTCAACTACCTCGTCAACTTGAAGTCCGGACTGTGTCCGGAGGACTGCTCGTACTGCTCCCAGCGGCTCGGTTCCAAGGCCGACATCCTGAAGTACACCTGGATCAAGCCGGACGAGGCCTCGCAGGCCGCGGCGGCCGGGCTTGCGGGCGGCGCCAAGCGGGTGTGCCTGGTGGCGTCCGGGCGCGGGCCGACCGACCGGGACGTGGACCGGGTCGCCGGCACCATCAAGGCGATCAAGGAGCAGAACGAGGGCGTCGAGGTGTGCGCCTGTCTCGGTCTGCTCTCCGACGGACAGGCAGAGCGGCTGCGCGAGGCGGGCGCGGACGCCTACAACCACAACCTGAACACGTCCGAGGCGACGTACGGGGACATCACGACCACGCACACGTACGCCGACCGGGTGGACACCGTGACCAAGGCGCACGCGGCCGGTCTGTCCGCCTGCTCCGGTCTGATCGCGGGCATGGGCGAGAGCGACGAGGACCTGGTGGACGTGGTCTTCTCGCTGCGCGAGCTGGACCCGGACTCGGTGCCGGTGAACTTCCTGATCCCGATGGAGGGCACCCCCCTCGCCAAGGAGTGGCACCTCACCCCGCAGCGCTGCCTGCGGATCCTGGCGATGGTGCGGTTCGTGTGCCCGGACGTCGAGGTGCGCATCGCCGGCGGCCGCGAGGTCCATCTGCGCACCATGCAGCCGCTGGCGCTGAACCTGGCCAACTCGATCTTCCTCGGCGACTACCTGACCAGTGAGGGCCAGGCCGGCAAGGCCGACCTGGAGATGATCGCGGACGCCGGCTTCGAGGTGGAGGGCGCCGGCGAGGTGACGCTGCCGGAGCACCGGGTCACGTCGGGCGGCGGCTGCGGCTCCCACGACGGTTCCGGTTGCGGCTCGCACGCGGACGGCGGTGTCTGCGGTACGGCTGCCCCGGCGCCCTCGGCCGAGCCCCGCACCGACCTGGTCGCCATGCGCCACCGCGGCGTCGGCACGGACCTCGCGCCCAATGCCTGACCTGCCCGTCTCCGAGCTGCTCGAGCTCGACCGGCGGCATGTCTGGCATCCGTACGGGCCGATGCCGGGCCGGGTCGAACCGCTCGTCGTGGAGTCGGCGAGCGGGGTGCGGCTGCGGCTCGCGGACGGCTCGGGCGAGCTGGTCGACGGCATGGCGTCCTGGTGGTCGGCCATCCACGGCTACAACCACCCGGTGCTCAACGAGGCCGCGCGCGAGCAGCTCGGCCGGATGAGCCATGTGATGTTCGGCGGGCTCACCCACGAGCCCGCCGTCCGGCTCGCACAGCACCTTGTCGGCATGTCGCCCGACGGTCTGGAGCATGTCTTCCTCGCCGACTCCGGGTCGGTGTCGGTCGAGGTCGCGGCCAAGATGTGCCTGCAGTACTGGCGTTCACTGGGCCGCCCCGGCAAACAGCGGCTGCTGACGTGGCGCGGCGGCTATCACGGCGACACCTGGCAGCCGATGTCGGTGTGCGACCCCGAGGGCGGGATGCACGAACTGTGGAGCGGGGTACTGCCGCGCCAGGTGTTCGTCGACGCGCCCCCGGCCGATTACGAGGAGTCGTACGCGGAGCAGCTGCGCTCGGCGATCGAGCGGCACGCCGGCGAACTGGCCGCCGTGATCGTCGAGCCGGTGGTGCAGGGCGCGGGCGGGATGCGCTTCCACTCCCCCGCGTATCTGCGGGTGCTGCGCGAGGCGTGCGACGCGCATGACGTGCTGCTGGTGTTCGACGAGATCGCGACCGGGTTCGGCCGCACGGGCGCCCTGTTCGCGGCCGACCACGCGGCCGTGACGCCGGACGTGATGTGCGTGGGCAAGGCGCTGACCGGCGGTTATATGACGATGGCGGCGACGCTGTGCACATCCCGCGTGGCCGACGGCATCTCGCAGGGCGAGGTGCCGGTGCTGGCCCACGGCCCGACCTTCATGGGCAATCCCCTGGCCGCGTCCGTCGCCTGTGCCTCGATCGAGCTGCTGCTCGGCCAGGACTGGCTCGGCGAGGTCAAACGGATCGAGACGGGACTGCGGGAGGGGCTGGCACCGGCTGTCGACCTCCCGGGCGTACGGGACGTACGCGTCCTCGGCGCCATCGGAGTCGTGCAGCTGGACCACGCCGTCGACATGAAGGCGGCGACGGACGCGGCCGTGCGCGAGGGCGTGTGGCTGCGGCCGTTCCGCGATCTGATCTACACGATGCCGCCGTACGTCACCGGGGACGCCGACGTGGCACGGATCGCGCGCGCGGTGTGCGCGGCGGCGCGAGAGGGATGAGCACAGCATGACGATCCTGGTGATCACGGGCACCGGCACGGAGGTCGGCAAGACGGTCACGACCGCCGCGGTCGCCGCCTGCGCCCTCAGGGCCGGCCGGTCGGTGGCCGTGCTGAAGGCCGCGCAGACGGGCGTGGGGCCGGACGAGCCCGGGGACGCCGCCGAGGTCGCCCGGCTCGCGGGTGCCGTGACGGCGGCCGAAATCGCCCGCTATCCCGAGCCGTTGGCGCCGGGCACGGCGGCCCGGCGAGCCGGTATGCCCCCGGTGCGCCCCCAGGCGGTCGCCGAGGCCGCGGCCAAGCTGGCCACCGAGCACGACCTGGTGCTGGTCGAGGGTGCGGGCGGGCTGCTCGTCCGCTTCGACCCGGCGGGCGGGACGCTCGCGGACGCGGCGGAGCTGCTGAAGGCGCCGGTGCTGGTGGTGGCGTCGGCCGGCCTGGGCACGCTGAACACGACGGAGCTGACCGCGCGTGAACTCCGTTCCCGCCGGCTCGGCCTGGCCGGGATCGTGATCGGCAGCTGGCCCGACTCCCCCGACCTCGCCTCCCGCTGCAACGTGGCGGACCTGCCGGAGGTGGCCGACGCACCGCTCCTGGGCGCCCTGCCCGCCGGAGCGGGCTCGCTGCCACCCGCCGGCTTCCGCACGAACGCTCCGAGTTGGCTGGCACCGCGGCTGGACGGGACCTGGGACGCGGAGGAGTTCCGGGGCCGGGAGGCGCCGTAGAGCCGCTGACCCGCTGACTCAGCCGGAGCGCTCGTCCGCCTCGACGAGCCGCGCGAGGTTCGCCAGGGCCATGCGCGTGCCGGTCTCGTTGTCGGCGGCGGGCACGGCGTCGGGGATCCCCTCGTGCACGACGAGGACGTCGGTGCCGCCGTCCGCGGCGGTGAGCGTGGTGGTCATCGTCATCGTGCCCCGCAGCGCGGGGTCCGCGGTCTCGAACTCGAGCACCTCGACGACCTGCTCGTCCGGTACGAGCTTCGCGAAATGGCCGTGGTAGGTGTCGGTGTGCGCGGCCGACTTGCCGGTGCCGACCGGCGCGTCGTAGGTGAGCGAGACGCGGAATCGCCCGCCTTCGCGCGCGTCGAATGCGTGCACGTGGCTGCTCATGCCGTCCGGCACGCGCCATTCGGCGATCGCGTCCGCGTCCAGCAGAGCCCGGTAGACCGCCGAAGGCGGGGCTTGCACATGCCGTGAGACCTGCGCCGAGTACATGGGGTCAACATAGTCGTCGGCCCGTGCTCACGCCTGGATCAGGGCAGCTGCCGCGCGATCCCGGGTCGGACCGGTGCCCGCCGCCTGATGGCCGGTCGGCCGTTGGTGCTGTCGTGCGTCAGTGCGCGGATCAGGGCGTGGTCGGGGGAGAGCCGGCAGGCGGGGTCCGTGCGGGATGCGTCGCCCGTGAGGGCGTATGCCTGGCAGCGGCACCCGCCGTGGTCCTCCTCTCGGCGGGAACAGCTGCGGCAGGGGTCGGCCATCCAGTCGGTGCCGCGGTAGCGCCTGAAGGCCGGGGAGTGGTCCCAGATCCAAGCCAGCGGATGGTCCCTGATGTTCGGCGGGTCCAGGTCCGGCAGCGAGGCCGCGGCCGGGCAGGGCAGCACCGTGCCGTCCGGGGCGACGGTGAGCGAGATCACGCCCCAGCCGCCCATGCACGGCTTGGCCGCACCGTCGAAGTAGTCGGGGACGACCCAGACCAGCTCGGGGCCGTCCGGCGTGAGCCGCCGGCGCCACCGCTCGACGGCGTCCCGGGCCCGGGCGAGCTGCTCGCGCGTGGCGAGCAGGGCGGCGCGGTTGAGCAGGCCCCAGCCGTAGAACTGCGCGTTGGCCAGTTCGATGCGGTCCACACCCCAGGACAGGCCCAGTTCGACGACGGCGTCGACGGCGTCGAGGTTCTCGTGGTGCAGGACGACGTTGAGGCCCAGAGGCAGGCCCGCAGCCCGTACGAGTGCGGCGGCCCGTTCCTTCTCGCCGAAGGAACGGCGTCCGGCGATCCGGTCCGAGGCGCGCGGGTCGGCGTGCTGGACGGACAGCTGGACGCTGCGCAGCCCGGCGGCGGTGAGCGCGGCGAGCCGCTCCCGGTCCAGGCCCACACCGCTGGTGACCAGCTGTGTGTAGATCCCGGCGGCCTCGGCCGCGGCGACGATCTGCTCCAGGTCCCGGCGCAACAGGGGCTCACCGCCCGAGAGATGGGTGTGGACCACGCCGAACTCGCCCGCCTGGCGCATCACGTCCGCCCACTGCCCGGTGGTCAGCTCGCGTGAACGCCGGGTCAGCTCCAGCGGGTTGGAGCAGTACCCGCAGTGCAGGGGGCAGGCATGCGTGAGTTCGGCCAGCAGCGCCCAGGGCCGGGCGGGCGCGGGCGCCGGCGGGGCCGGTGCGGTCGGATCGGTGAGGGTCATCGCAGCCAGCCCTCCCGGCGCAGCCGTTCGAGGAAGGGAGGGACGTCGGTGGCCACGGGGGCGCCCGGGAAGCGTTCGGACAGTTCGTCGACGATGTCGTGCACGCTCCGGGCGCCGTCGCACAGGGCGACGACCGCGCCGGCCCCGCCCTGCAGGACGACGACACGTTCGGGAAGGAGCAGCAGGTCCGTGTCCCGGGTGTGGTCGTGCCGCAGGAGGACGGCGGGTGCCGGCACGGGCCGCCAGTCGGTCACCGACGTCGCGCTCACCCCTGCTCCCTGCGGCCCGCCTGGTCCACGGCGTCCAGCAGCGACCACAGGACGTCGCACTTGAAGCGCAGCGCCGCCAGGGCCCGCTCCTGGTCCTCCCGGCTGCGGGCCCAGTCGAGCACCAGGTCGAGGGCCTCACGGCTGTCGCGCCGGCCCTGGGAGACCCGGGTGCGGAAGTAGGCGAGGCCCTGCGGTTCGATCCACCGGTAGTGGCGTTGGAAGGCCTCGATGCGGGTGCGCATCAGATCCGGGGCGGACAGTTCGGTCAGCGACGCGGCGACGGCTTCGAGGGGCGTGCGCAGCCGGCAGAAGTTGACGTATCCGTCGACCGCCAGCCGTACGCCCGGCAGCACGCCGTCGCCGGCGAGCAGCGTCTCACGGGGCAGGCCGGCCGCCTCACCGAGCCGCAGCCACCGGTCGAGGCCGCCCTCGCGGTCCTGCTGCCCGTCGTGGTCCGTGATGCGGCGCAGCCACATCCGGCGCAGTACCGGGGTGTCCAGCTTGGCCGTGATCAGGGCGTCCTTGACGGGGATGTGGCGCTGGTAGTGGAAGCGGTTGACGATCCAGCGGCGGAGTTCGTCCTGGCTGAGATCACCGCTGTGCATACGGAGGTTGAAGGGGTGGCTGTCGTGGTACCGCTCCTCCCCCACCGCGCGCAGCCGTGCCTCGAACTCGGCGGGGCGCCAGGGCTCCGCGAGCGGGTCGGGTGCCGTGTTCCGTGCGGTCGTATTCAGTGCTGTCGTGCTCATAGGTCGATCACCATCCCGTCGTACGCCACCTCGAGGCCCAGCCGTGCGAGCCGCTTGTGCTGGGGCGCGGCCGGGTCGACGAGGGGGTTGGTGTTGTTGAGGTGGGTGTAGAGGCACCGGGCGGAGAGGCGGGCCAGGCGTTCGGCGGTTCCGTCCGGTCCCTCGATGGGCAGATGGCCCATGCCGGTGGCGGTGCGTTCGGAGATGCCCGTGCGGCGGGGCTCCTCGTCGTCCCAGAAGGTGCCGTCCACGATGACGCAGTCGGACTCGGCGGCAGCCTGCTGGAAGCGGTCCGGCCAGGCGGCCAGGGCGGGTGCGTACAGCGCGGTGGCGCCGGAGGCCGGGTCGTACAGGCGCAGCGCCACGACCCATGCGTCGTCGTCCGGGGCGTCGGCGGCGTACCGCGGGCGCTTGCCCGAGACCGGGATGCCGCTGATCTGCAGGCCCGAGGCGCCGCGGTCCAGCGGTTCGGCGCCGCGGGGCGGCAACTCCCGCCAGGTGAGGGAGGTGTACGGGGCCAGTACGTCGCCAAGGTGCAGGCGCTCCAAGAGCGCCCGCCGGACCGGGGCGGTGGAGATCACCTGGAGGGCGTCCGCCTCGCGCAGCCGTGCGATGCCCAGGGTGTGGTCCAGTTCGGCGTCGGTGAGGACCAGTCCGGCGAGCGGTGTCTGCCGGGGGCCCGGTCCCGGGTGGAGTTCGGGCCGGGCTTCGATCTGGTCGCCGATGTCGGGTGTCGCGTTGACGAGGTACCAGCGGCCGTCGTCGGTCCGTACGGCGAGGGAGGCATGACGGCGGCGTCGGCCCGGGTGGGCGCGTGCCCCGGAGCATCCGGAGCACGCGCAGTTCCACTGGGGGATGCCGCCGCCTGCGGCGGTGCCGAGTACCAGCAGCAGCATGGCGCCGGCTAGCGGGAGCTGAGGGAGTAGGCGGTGACCTCGAGGGCGGTGTCGACGACCTCGTAGGCGGGCGTCTGCCAGGCGGCCCCGTCCGCGTCCTGCGAGGCGATCTGCTCGACCGGCCTGAGCTGCTCCGTGGCTTCGTTCATGGGTGATACGTCCTCTTCGGTGGGGTTTCTGGGGGTGCAGGGAGGGTCACTTGAGGGAGACGCGGAGGATTTTGTCCTTGCCGTATCCGAGGTCGCTGGTGCCCACCCACAGTTCGTCCGCGCCGGGCACCTTGGCAATGGCGCGCAGGCGACCGAAGCGGCCGGGGTAGAAGTCGACCGGCGTGCCGGTGAACTCGCTGTCCTCGTCGATCGGGATGCGCCACAGCCGCTTGCCGCGCAGCGACGTCACATAGATCACGTTGTCCACGATGACGAGCTGGGCGGGCACGCCCCACTCCGGGTGGAACACAACCCTGGGGGTGGTCATGCCCTTGACGTCACAGCCGCCCTCGCAGGCGGGGAAGCCGTAGTTGGCGCCCGGTTTGATCAGGTTGATCTCGTCCCAGGTCTGGTCGCCGACCTCCGTCTCCCACAGGCGGCCGCTGCGGTCCCAGGCCAGGCCCTCCGGGTTGCGGTGGCCGTAGCTGTAGACGCGGGTGCCGAACGGGTTGCCGGGGGCCGCGGCGCCGGTCCTGGTGATGCGGAGGATCTTCCCGTTGAGCGACTTCTTGTCCTGCGCGAGGTTCGGCTGGTAGGCGTCGCCGGTGGAGACGTAGAGGTAACCGTCGGGGCCGAAGGCGATCTGGCCGCCGTTGTGGTTGCCGACCCGCTTGATTCCGCCGAGCACCACCTTGTAGTTCGAGAGCGAACTGCCGTCGTAGTCCATTCTGACGACCTGGGTCCGGGTCCTCGTGGTGTGCACGAAGAACACCTGCTTGTCGGTCGTGCCGTTCCAGGTCGGGGAAGGGGCGACACCCAACAGGCCGCCGGGGCCGTCGTCATAGGGTTCGGGGACGGTGTTCGGCACTTCGCCGACCCATGTCCTGCGCCCGTCCCGGTCGAGGCGGTAGACCTGGTAGGTGAGCCGCTCGGTCACCAGCGCCGAGCTTCCGTCCGGCATGAACTTGATCTCCCAGGGCGTCTGCCATCCCGTGGAGAGCGTGCTGACGTCGTCCGTCGGAGCACCGCCGTCCGCGGCGGCGGCCGTGAGCGCGGAGGTGGACGGCGTCGCGGCGGCAGGGGCCGACTGCGGCAGACCGGCCGCGAGCAGTGCGGCCGCAGCGGCGAGCGAGCCCAGCACGATCCGGGACGGACGCCGCACGGAGCGGTCTGGGTCTGTCATGTCGGCGCCCTTCGTCGTTCCTGGAGTGAACCGTCGTGACGCGGCGTGTCCACACGCTCGCGAAGGGCAGCGTATTTCGCGAACATGGCTACAGCCTGTATTGAAATCATGAGAATTGGCATTATGTACGCCATTCGGGTGAGCCGTCGGCGCACGGGCCGCGGGTGCGGTGAAGGGCACGGCTGCGGGACGGGCCGACACCTGCGGAGCGGCCCCACCGCAGGGCCGGACCAAGCAAGTGCCATACAGTCCACGGGACTTGACGAGGAGCCGGAAGGAGCGCAAGGCCTCCCCTTGGCCCAACTCGCCGTGTCCTGCCGGCCGGTGGCCTCGGAGCAGTTGTCGCCGGAGCCGCAGCGCCCCCGGTCGCCGCTTCGCCGACGGCCGGTTCCCTTCCTCTCCACCTCGCCGGACCACCGGGCCCGCGCCGGTGTCTGCGGTGGAGTTGCATCTGATCGCCCCGTCGAGAGTGTCGTGCTCTCCCGGTCCGACGGCGACGACGACGTCCGGAGCAGAGCGGTCGCGGGGCGCGCCGCCGACCTGCGTTTCGTGCTGGACTGCCGGGCCGAGCTGAACCGGGACCTTCGGGCACTCCCGGGGCGGGGCGGCGGCAGCAGCCGCCATGGACCTTGACGCTCGGGTGCGGGCCGGTGCCGACCTGGCGGCGCCTTGTTTGGCCCTCTCCCCCCAGCTGGGAGGGCGTACGGGCCACCGTGCGGGCCTTCTTCGACGCCCACCTGCGCGACTGCCCCGACACGTCGCATGTACTGACGGGCACTTCACCGCGCCGTCCGGAGATCCGTTACGTGGCCGGCTGAGCGTCTCAGCGGACGGCACTTCGCGGCCCGCAGGCGTCATGGCGCGTGCCCGCCGTCCTCCAGCAGCCGCACCAGGTCGATCCGTGAGCGGATGCCCAACCGGCTGAACACGCCCCGCAGATGGTGGTCGATCGTGCGGGGGCTGAGGGCGAGGCGGGCGGCGATCTCGCGGTTGGTGGCGCCGTCGGCGGCCATGCGGGCGATCAGGAGCTGCTGGGCCGTCAGGCGCGTGACGGGGTCGTCGGTGCGTCCGGGCGCGGGGGCGGCGGGAACACCCAGCGCGCGGAGTTCGGCGCGGGCCTGTGTCGCGCAGTGCGGGGCACCGAAGTACTCGAACGCCTCCAGGGCGCTGGACAGCCGGTCGCGGGCCTCCGTGCGGCGGCGCAGCCTGCGCAGCGCGCTGCCGAACAGCAGCTCCGTGCGGGCGCGTTCGAAGTCGCGGTCGCCCCGCGCGTGCAGGTCGAGTGCCGTGCGGTAGTGCTCGACGGCCTCGTCCCCGGGCGCGAGCAGGGCGCTGCAGCGGGCGCTGAGGGCCAGGTCGTCGCTGCTGCGCACGGCGCTCGCCCAGCGGTGGTAGTCGGCGTGCGCGGCCCGGGCGACGCGGGTGTCGCCGGTGCGTACGGCGGCCTCGACGTAGTGCGGGGTGGCCAGGTGGCGGATGGCGCGGTGGCCGTGGCCCGGGCCGAAGCCGGCGAGGGCGCGCAGCCGGGCCGCGGCTCCCGCGAAGCGGCCGTCGGCGAGGTCGAGGAAGGCGAGCGCCCACTGGGCGAGCGCGGCGGGCAGGCCGAGGCCGCGGGCAAGGGCGTACGACCGCGCGGTGGCGGCGCGTTCGCGGCAGGTGACCGCGTCGCCGGTGACCGCCGCGAACATGGCGAGGGCGGCCTGCAGATGGCACGCGCCGTTGTCCTGCCCGGTGGCGTACGCCTGCCGCAGGGCGTCCGTGGCGGTGGCCGCGCCGGCCTGCGGGCGTCCGGTCCAGAAGTCGGCGTAGGCACGGAACTCCAGCGCCTGCGCCACGGTGGCGGCGGCGCCCCGCGCCCGGGCCGAGGCGGCCGCCCGGACGGTGGCGGTGGCGGCCCGGGTGTGGTCGCCGAGCATCAGCGCGGCGATCCCGGCATGCACCAGCAGGGTGGGGTCCCCTCCCGGCCCGCACCGCCCGGCCGCCGCCTCCAACAGCCCTCTCGCATCCTCGTACCGCCCCTCAAAAGCGGCGACGAGCCCGCCCAAGGTGCCGGGCGCCGCGATGCCCAGCCGCCCGGCCACGACGGCGGCCTCCCGGCAGCGGCGCAGGTCACCGGTGTAGATGGCGGCTTCGGTGGCGCGGGCGAGGAGGTGGGCGCCGGGCGCGGAGTCCCGGGCCGCGCGCTCACGAACCGCTCCCGTCCCGTGCGGTGTCGATCCGGCACGCCGGTCGGCCCGCGCCCCCGTGGCGTCCGCCGCTTCCGCAGGCCGGCGGGCTCCGGCGCCGCCCTGTTCGCTCCGTCCCGGTGCACCGGCGCCGCCGCGCTCTCCGCGTCCCGGTGTTCGCCCGACGTCACCGCCTCGCGCGCCCTCCATCTGTCCGGCGCCACGCGGCTTCTTCGGGGCGTCCGGCAGTCCGTTCCCGCTCCCCTGGTCGTCCTCCCCGTCACCGCCCTCGACCACCGCCGTCAGCAGCGCGTCGAAGGCCTCCGTCGCGTTCCCCGCCCGGAGTGCGAACAGGCCCGTCAGTCCGTCGTCGGGTCTCGCGGTGGCTGCCAGGCGGCGGGCGCGGTCCGCGTCGCCCGAGTGCCAGGCGGCCGTGGCGGCGCGGGCGCGGAGGCGGGACTGTTCGGACGGGGTGGGACTGAGGGTGGCGGCGCGTTCCAACAGAGCGCGGGTCAGGGTGAGTTGGCCGGCGGCGCGGGCCTGCCCCGCCGCGGCGCGCAGTTCCGCCGCCAGGCGGGCGCTCGGGCCGAGGGCGCCCGCCCCGCGGTGCCAGGAGCGGCGGGGTGTCTCACCGGCGCCGTGCAGGACCCGCGCCAGCAGTCGGTGGACGTCACGGCGGTCCGCCGGGGAGCCCGTCTCGTACGCCGCGATCCTCGTCCAGGCGTCCCGGAAGACGACACCGCCCGCTCCCGCCTGTGCGATCCCGGCCGTCTCGGCGGCTTCCAGCGGCCGGGTGTCGAGGCGGACGGCCGCCACCGCGCGCAGGAAGGCGTGGGTGGCGACCGGGTACTGGTCCGCGGCCGCGAGCAGCAGGAGCAGACGGGTGTCGTCCGGGAGGGCCCGGATCTCCGCGCGGTGCGAACGCAGCAGGCCGGGGGCGAGTGCGGACGGCTGCGTCGGGAGCGGGTCGAGGCCCGCCGACTGGCGGTCGGTCAGCAGCGGTACGAGTTCGGCGGCGGCGCGCGGATCACCGTAGACGGCGTGCAGGACCCGTACGCGGACGCCCTCGGGAAGCTGGGACGCCGTGCGCCGCGGTGGCGAAGTGCGGTCAAGAGGAGGGGGGTTCACCGGAGTCACCACTCAACTGACGTTACTGGCGAGTTAATTGAACCGTAAAGACCGGCGATTTCGCCGATGCGTCGCGCGTAGACCCGAGCCGACACTCCTGGCGACCCCACCCCCGTCAGGAGGCACCATGCAGCGCCACAAGCGTCGTATCGCCACGGCATTCCCGGCCGTGGTCGCATCGCTCCTGCTGTCCCTCTCCCTCTCCGCCGCCCCCGCTCGGGCGGCGACCCACGACCCGATCGTGTTCGTGCACGGCCTCAGCGGTGACGCGAGCGGCTGGAACGACTGGGTCGCGGACTTCGAGGCGGACGGCTACTCGTCCTCCGAGCTGTACGCGTGGTCGTACGACTGGGGGCAGTCCAACGCCACCACCGCGCAGCAGCTGGCCACCGAGGTCGAGAACGTGCTGGCGAAGACCGGTGCGTCCAAGGTCGACATCGTCGCCCACTCGATGGGGGTGCTCAGCTCCCGTTACTACCTGAAGAACCTCGGCGGAACGGCGTACGTGGACGACTTCGTCTCGGTCGCCGGGGTGAACCACGGTACGTCCGTCGCCTCGTGGTGCGCGTGGCTGTACACGTCCTGCAAGGAGATGCAGATCGGCAGTTCGTATCTGACCGCCCTGAACTCGGGCGACGAGACACCGGGCGCCGTGTCCTACGCGAGCTACTGGTCGGACTGCGACGCCGCGGTCGTCCCGAACAGCTCGGCGCTCCTGAACGGCGCGACCAACGTCGACGCCGGCTGCATCTCGCACACCGACATGAACAACGACCACGGCGTGTACGAGCAGGTGCGCGACTTCGTCTCGTGAGCCGCGCCTGAACCGGCGGGGGTGCGCGGGGCCCGTCCGGGGGAGAATCGCGGTAGGCCCGTCCTGCCGAGGAGGTCCTCATGCCACTGCGGTCCCCCGGCGCCGCCAAGCCGGCGCGGGATCCCGTGCACCATCCGCTGTTCGCCCGGTACTACGCCCGGATCAGTGTGACCGCCGAGACCCGGCTGGGTATGGGCGGCGTCCGCGACCGGCTCCTGTCCGGTCTGTCCGGGCGGGTCATCGAGATCGGCGCGGGCAACGGACTGAACTTCGCGCACTATCCGAGAACGGTCTCGGAGGTGGTGGCGATCGAACCGGAGCGCCGGCTGCGGCAGTTGGCCCTCGACGCAGCCCGCCGCTGCGAGGTGCCGGTGGATGTCGCGCCGGGTGCCGCGGAGGCACTGCCCGTCAAGAGCGAAGCCTTCGACGCGGTGGTGATCTCGCTGGTGCTGTGCAGTGTGCGGGACATGCCGCGGGCGCTCGCGGAGATACGGCGGGTGCTGCGGCCCGGCGGCGTGGTGCGGTTCTTCGAGCACGGCCGGGGCGGCGGACCGGCGATGACCTTCACCCAGCGCGCCCTGGACCGCACGCTGTGGCCGCCCCTCAGCGGCGGCTGCCATCTGGCCCGCGACCCGGTCGCCGCGCTGCGCGAGGCCGGGTTCGAACTCGGCCCCTACCGGCGGATGCTGATGCCGCAGAAGGGGCCGAGACTGCCCACCTCGTACTGCGTGCTGGGCACGGCGTGGCGGCCGGATCCCGGCGGGGCGGGCACCTGAACCTCCCTGCTCACAGGGTCCAGCCGCGCAGCTCCGCCGCGATGTCGTACACCGTGGCGTTGCCCTTCTTGACCAGGCGGGCCAGGTCGCGCACCTGCACCGGCGAAGTGGTGACCCGCAGGCCGCTGGCGACGAGGTAGGCGTATGCGACGGCCGAGGCGAAGAGTGCGTTCGAGCGCTCCAGCGCGGGGATGTGCATGAGGAGTTGGAGCAGTGCCGCCGCGCGTGCGTGCGGGTTGTCGTAGACGGGGACGTCGAATATCTCGGCCTCGTGGCGCGCGACGGCCGCGACGAGGGCGCCCCAGTCGGTGACCTGGGGGTCTCCGGGCGTCTTCTGTTCGGCGAGCATGAGAAGCCAGGCGAGATCGATGCTGAGGTTGCTCAAGGGATCAGCGGCGACCTTCGCGCGTGCTGTCGTCCTCGCCGGCGAACTCCTCGGCGAAGACCGCCTCGTACTGCTTCATGAAGTCGGCGGCGGCCTCGACGAACGTCTGGCCGACCTCCCCGGTGTCCTGTCTCACGAGTTCCTCGATGTAGCGGTTGACGCTCATGCCGCGGGCCAGGGCGCGCTCGCGGGCGGCACGGGCCGTGCCCTCGTCCACTCTCACGTTCAGCTGGGTCTTCGCCATACTTCAAAGCTAGCGCCGAAGTGCTAGCACGACAAGAGCTCCTCCCCCGGATGGAGCGTGCCCCTTACATCGGAATCAGGGACCCGACCTGCGGTGGAGACCACCCGGGACCTTCGGCGGATATCCGGTGTGGGCGGGATCACACTACTCTCGGCCGGGACGGAGGAGTCGACACTCCATGCGAGCGAGGAGGCAGCGTTGACCACTGCAGCTGCGGAGCATGCCCCCGGCCATGCGTCGGCCGACGGGATCGCGGCCCGCGCCCGCGGTCTGACCAAGGCCTACGGCTCGGGTGAGACGACCGTGCTGGCCCTGGACTCGGTGGACGTGGACATCGCGCGCGGCCGCTTCACCGCGGTCATGGGGCCTTCGGGCTCCGGGAAGTCCACGCTGATGCACTGCCTGGCGGGGCTCGATTCGGTGTCGGCCGGCCAGGTGTGGCTCGGCGACACGGAGATCACGGGGCTGAAGGAGCGCGAGCTGACCCGGCTGCGCCGGGACCGGATCGGGTTCATGTTCCAGTCCTTCAACCTCATCCCGACGCTGAACGCGGCCGAGAACATCACCCTGCCCATGGACATCGCGGGCAAGAAGCCCGACGAGAAGTGGCTGGACCAGGTCATCGACACCCTCGGGCTGCGGGACCGCCTGAAGCACCGGCCCTCCCAGCTGTCCGGCGGGCAGCAGCAGCGGGTGGCGTGCGCGCGGGCGCTGGCCTCCCGGCCCGAGCTGATCTTCGCGGACGAGCCGACCGGCAACCTCGACTCGCGGGCCGGGCTCGAGGTGCTCGCCTTCCTGCGCGAGGCCGTCGACAGCCTCGGCCAGACCGTCGTCATGGTCACCCACGACCCGGGCGCCGCCGCCCACTCCGACCTGGTGCTCTTCCTCGGCGACGGACGGATCGTCGACGAGATGGAGCGCCCGACGGCGGAGGCGGTTCTCGAACGAATGAAGCGTTTCGACGTGATCCGCAGCCAGTTCGACGAGAGCGCCGCTCCCGCCGAGGAGGGCTGACACTGTGCTCAAGGCGACACTCCGCAGCTTCCTCGCCCACAAGGGGCGGCTGCTGCTCTCCGCGCTGGCGATCATCCTGTCCGTGGCGTTCGTCGCGGGCAGCCTGATCTTCTCCGACACGGTCACCCGCACCTTCGACCGGCTCTTCCACTCCACCTCCGCCGATGTGACCGTGGAGCCGAAGCAGGACCTCAAGTCCCGGGTGCCGACCGGCGCGGCCGAGACGGTGCCCGCCTCGCTCGCGGCGCGGGTGGCGAAGGTCGACGGGGTCGCCTCGACCCACGCGGACGTCAGTGTCCAGAACATCACCGTCGTCGACAGCAGGAACAAGTCGGTCGGCCCCACCACCGGGGCGCCCACCATCGCCTCCGACTGGTACCTCACCGACCGCAGCCCGGTGAAACTGACCTCGGGCCACGCCCCGCAGGGCGGCGGCCAGGCACTCCTGGACGCCGACACCGCCGACAAGAAGCACGTGAGGATCGGCGACACCCTGACCGTGCTCGCCCAGCCGGGCACCTTCAGGGTCAGGGTCGTCGGTATCGCCACCTTCACCACGACCAACCCGGGCGCGGCCCTGGTCTTCCTCGACCCGAAGACGGCGGCGACCCAGCTGCTCGGTTCGGCGGGCAAGGCCACCAGCATCCAGGCCAACGCGGCGAAGGGCGTGAGCGACGCCCAGCTCAAGAGCCGTGTGGCGGCCGTGGTCGACACCGGCGCCTATGACGTGAAGACCGCCGACGAGCAGGCCAAGTCGGCCGCCTCGGACCTCGGCGGCTTCCTCGACGTCATCAAGTACGTGATGCTCGGCTTCGCCGGGATCGCCGTCCTGGTCGGCATCTTCCTGATCGTCAACACCTTCTCCATGCTCATCGCCCAGCGCACCCGGGAGCTGGGTCTGCTGCGGGCGCTCGGCGCCGACCGGCGGCAGGTGCGGCGGTCCGTGCTCACCGAGGCGATCCTGCTCGGCCTGGTCGGCTCGACGCTGGGCCTGGCGGCGGGCATCGGGCTCGCGGCCGGGCTGATCAAGCTGATGAGCGTGTTCGGGATGAACCTCAAGACCACGGAGATGGTCGTCGGGTGGGGAACCCCCGTGGCCGCGTACGTCGTCGGCGTCGGCGTCACGTTCGTGGCCGCGTATCTGCCGGCCCGGCGCGCGGCGACCGTCTCCCCGATGGCCGCGCTCGCCGACGCCGAGATCGCCGGGATCGGCAAGCCGCTCAGGACGCGGGCGATCGTCGGCTCGGTCGTGGGAGCGCTCGGCGCGGCGGCCCTGGTCGGCTGCGCCACGGCGACGAGGACCGCCTCGTCGGCCTCGCTGCTGGGGCTCGGCGTCGTGTTGACCCTGATCGCGACGGTGATCGCGGGACCGCTGCTGGTCCGCCCCGTCATCCGGGTCCTGGGTGCGGCCTTCCCCGCCCTGTTCGGTTCGATCGGCCGCATGAGCCAGCGCAACGCCCTGCGCAACCCGCGCCGTACCGGGGCCACCGCCGCCGCCCTCATGGTGGGCCTCGCGCTCGTCGGCGGTATGTCCGTGGCCAGCGCCTCCATGTCGAAGTCCTTCGACCAGCAGATCGACAAGACGCTGGGCGCCGACTTCATCGTCCAGAACACCAACTTCGTGCCCTTCAGCAAGGAAGTCACCGACAAGGTCCGCGCCACGCGGGGCGTCGGCCTCGTCGTACGGCAGCGGTTCGCACCGGTGGCCGTACGGCTCCCGGACGGCAAGCGCATCGAGACCACCGCGGCGGGCTACGACGGCAAGGTCGACGACGTCGCACACGTGACGTACGCGGCCGGGAACTCGGCGGCGGCACTGGCGGGCGGCAGCATCGGCATGGACGTCAAGTTCGCGAAGAAGCACGACGTCAGGATCGGCAGCACCATCCCCGTCGAGTTCCCGGCCGGCCGCAGGACCGAGCTGAAGGTCGGCGCCCTCACCGACCAGGACCAGGCCGAGGGCTTCGGCATGCAGGGCGGGCTGTTCTTCGGCATCGCGACGGTCGAGAAGTACGTGCCCGGCGGACAGGACTCCGCGCTGTACGTCAACAAGGCCTCCGGCACGAGCGCCGACCAGCTGCGCAAGGGCCTGGAGCACACGCTCGAGCCGTATCCGCAGGTCCAGGTCCGCAACGAGGCCGACTACAAGACGCTGGTGCACGACCAGATCGCCGTGCTGCTCTATCTGGTGTACGCGCTGCTGGGGCTGGCGATCATCATCGCGGTGCTCGGCGTGGTCAACACCCTCGCCCTGTCGGTGGTGGAGCGGACCCGGGAGATCGGGCTGCTGCGGGCCATCGGACTCGCCCGGCGGCAGCTGCGCCGGATGATCCGGCTGGAGTCGGTGGTGATCGCGGTGTTCGGCGCGGTGCTCGGGCTGGCTCTCGGTCTCGTGTGGGGTGTGTGCACCCAGCAGGTCCTGGCGCTGCAGGGCATGAAGGTCCTCGCGATCCCGTGGACCACGATCGTCGCGGTGGTGATCGGCTCCGCGGTGGTGGGCATCGTGGCGGCACTGCTGCCCGCGTTGCGTGCATCCCGCATGAATGTACTGGCGGCCATCGCGCACGAGTGATGGAATCGCGGCCGACGCTCAAGTCCCTTGTCGGTGAGGAGAGTTCATGCCGCGTCCGTTCCGTTTCGGTGTCAACCTGCTCGACCCCGCGCCCGCCGAGGAGTGGCAGGCCAGGTGCCGCCGCGCCGAGGAACTCGGCTACGACGTGATCCAGGTCCCCGACCACCTCGGCATGGTCGCGCCGTTCCCGGCGCTGGTCGCCGCGGCCGCGGTCACCGAACGGCCGCGGCTGGGCACGGCCGTACTCAACGCGGGCTTCTGGAACCCCACGCTGCTCGCCCGCGAGGTGGCCACCACGGACGCCCTGACCTCAGGCCGCCTCGAACTGGGCCTCGGCACCGGCTACGTACGGGCCGAGCACGACCGGGCGGGGCTGCCGTTCGGCTCTCCCCGGGAGCGCGTGGACCATCTGCAGCGCACGATCGAGGAGCTGGACCGGCTGCTCGGCTCCGACGAACTCCCCGACTCGCGGCGGGTGCCGCTGCTGATCGGCGGCAACGGCGACCGGATCCTGCGGCTCACCGCCGAGCACGCGGACATCGCGGCCTTCACGGGTGCGCGCCTGGTGCCGGGCAGCACCACGGGGCAGCTGCTGCCGGTCGGGGCCGCAGCACTCGAGGAGAGCGTGGCGCGCTACCGGCGGCTGGCCGAGGGCCGCAAGGAGCCGGCCGAACTGAACCTGCTCATCCAGCACGTGATCGTGACCGACGATCGTGCCGCCGCGGTCCGGCCGTTCGTCGAACAGGTGCCCGGAGCGACCGTGGAGGGGGCGCTGGAGCTGCCGATCCTGCTCGTCGGCACGGTGGACCAGATCGTCGCTCAGGTGCTGGCCCAGCGCGAGCGGTACGGCTTCACGTATCTGACGGTCCTGGAGGCGTACATGGAGGCGTTCGCGCCGGTCGTCGCGGAACTCGGCGGACACTGACCGTCCTGTCCGTCCGGATGCTGGAATTCCGGGTCCGGGCCGGGCGTGCGTGCTGGGATCTCCGTATGACCGATCTGCAGATTCGGGCCGCGACGGCCGCGGACCTCGACACCGTCCTCGCCTTCTGGAAAGTGGCCGCCGAAGGGACGAGCATCAGCGACGACCGGGACGGCGTGGAGCGGCTGGTCTCCCGGGACCCCGAGGCGCTGATTCTGGCCGAGCGGGGCGGGGAACTCGTCGGCACGGTGATCGCGGGCTTCGACGGCTGGCGCTGCCATCTGTACCGCCTCGCGGTGCATCCGGACCGCCGCCGCCAGGGCATCGGCTCGGCGCTGCTGGCCGCGGCCGAGGAACGGTTCGTACGGCTCGGGGGACGGCGCGGGGACGCGATGGTGCTGGTGCGCAATGAGACCGGGCAGCATGCCTGGCGGGCGGCCGGGTACACGCCGGAGGAGCACTGGCGGCGGTGGGTGAAGCACCTCACACCCTGACCATCTTTGCCGATCCTTTACTATTGGAGGACCGTATCCGGATCCCTTCCGGCCCTCTGATGAAAGGTGTGAGCGTCCGCCCATGGGCGAGCCTCCCAGTAGTGCGCGCAGTACACGACATCGCGCGTTCCTCCCGCCCCTGTCCGACGATGGGACGGAGGTGACCCGATGACCGAAGTGCTCCTCCTGCTGGTGGCGATCCTGCTCTCGCTCGCCTGCGGCGCCTTCGTCGCGGCCGAGTTCTCGCTGACCACGGTCGAGCGGGCCGAGCTCGAACGGGCCGCGGAGCGCGGCGAGCGGGGCGCGGCGGGCGCCCTCAAGGCCGTCCGGAGCCTGACGTTCCAGCTCTCCGGCGCGCAGCTCGGCATCACCGTCACCAACCTGGTCGTCGGCATGCTCGCCGAACCGTCGATCGCCAAGCTGATCGCGGGCCCGCTGGAGGCCCTCGGCATCTCGAGTTCGGCGGCGAGCTCGCTCGCCCTGGTGCTGGGTACGGCCCTGTCGACCGTCTTCCTGATGGTCGTCGGCGAACTGGTGCCCAAGAACTGGGCGATCTCCTCGCCGCTGGCCGTCGCCAAGCGGGTGGGCAACGCGCAGCGCCTGTTCAGCGCGGTCTTCCGCCCCTTCATCAGCCACCTCAACAACACGGCGAACCACGCGGTGCGCCGCCTCGGCCTGGAGCCCACCGAGGAACTGGCCTCGGCGCGCGGCCCGAAGGAGCTGGCCGCGCTGGCCCGGCACTCCGCCAAGGAGGGCGCCCTCGAGGCGGACACCGCGGAGCTGTTCGTGCGGACTCTGAACCTCGCCGACCTGACCGCGGAGAACGTGATGACGCCCCGCGTCCAGGTCATCGCCCTCGAGGTCCAGGCCACCTGCGAGGACGTGGCGAACGCGACCCGCGCGACCGGGCTGTCCCGCTTCCCGGTCTACCGCGGCAGCCTCGACTCGGTCGTGGGCACCGCCCACATCAAGGACGTCCTGGCGATACCCGCCCACCGCCGCATCCACACCCGGGTCTCCGAACTGATGCGTGAGCCGCTCCTCGTCCCCGAGACCCTCACCGTCGACCGGCTGCTGGACCGGCTGTCCGGCAAGCGCACCATGGCCGTCGTCATCGACGAGTACGGCGGCACCGCGGGCGTGGCCACCCTGGAGGACATCGTCGAGGAGGTCGTCGGCGAGGTACGGGACGAGCACGACCCGCACGAGACACCCGACCTGGCCCCCGCGGGCAGCGACGACGCGGGCCACGCGCTGTACTCGGCCGACGGCTCGGCCCGGGTGGACCAGCTCGTGCGCGTCGGCCTCAGGGCGCCGGAGGGGCCGTACGAGACGCTGGCCGGCCTCGTCGCGACGGAGCTCGGCCGCATCCCGGCCGTGGGCGACTTCGTCGAGGTCGGCGGATGGCGGCTCGACGTGGTGGACGCCTCGGGGCGCAGGGCCGCGCGGGTACTGATGCACGCGCCTTTCGAGGACGAGGCGGACGGCAGGACGAACCGGGAGGCCACGAAGTGACCGCCGTACAGCTGTTGATCGGCCTTGCGACCCTCGTCGTCAACGCCTTCTTCGTCGGCGCCGAGTTCGCGCTGATCTCCGTACGGCGTTCGCAGATCGAGCAGTATGTGGAAGGAGACGCCGAGGGCGACCGGCGGGCCAAGAGCGTGCTGTGGGGCCTGGAACACGTGTCCGCGCTGATGGCGGCCGCGCAGCTGGGCATCACGCTGTGCACGCTGGTCCTGGGTGTGGTCGCGGAACCGGCCATCGCGCATCTGCTGGAGCCGGTGTTCCACGCCGTGGGCGTGCCCGAGTCCGCGGGGCACGCGGTGTCCTTCGTGATCGCTCTGACCCTGGCGACGTATCTGCACATGCTGCTCGGCGAGATGGTGCCGAAGAACATCGCGCTCGCGGAGCCGGTGCGCAGCGCGCTGCTGCTCGGGCCGCCGCTGGTCGCCCTGGCACGGGCGCTGCGCCCGGTGATCTTCGCGATCAACGCCTTCGCCAACGCCTTGCTGAAGCTGTTGCGGGTGGAGACCAAGAACGAGGTCGCGGCCACCTTCTCGGACGCCGAGCTGGCCCGGATCGTGCGGGACTCGGGCGAGGCGGGGCTGATCGACGACCGCGCGCTGGAGCGGCTGCACGACGCGCTGGAGCTGGGGCGCCGTCCGGTGCGCGACGTGGTGCTCCCGCTGGAAGGCGTCGTCCACGCGCGCGTGGGCGTCACCCCGGAGGAGCTGGAACGGCTGTCGGCCCAGTCGGGCTTCTCCCGCTTCCCTGTGGTGGACGAGGGCCGCCGCATCGTCGGCTATCTGCACGTCAAGGACGCGCTGGACGCCTCTCCGCGGGATGTGCCGTTCCGGGTGCGGGACATGCGGCCCATCGCGCGGGTACGGGAAGGCACACCGCTGGACGACGTGCTCACCGCGATGCGCGGCAGCCGCACACACCTGGCGGCCGTGCTCGGCGGCGACGGCCGGCTGGCCGGTCTTGTGACCATGGAGGACGTGCTGCGGGAGCTGTTCGGGCAGCGGGCCTGAGCCGTCCGGCGAACAGGCAGGGCCGACCGACCGACGGGTATGGAACCGGGATACCATCTCTTCCGCCATGCAGAAGAACCCCATACACACCAGCCTGGTCGCGGTCGGCGACTCCTTCACCGAGGGCATGTCGGACCTGCTGCCGGACGGCTCCTACCGGGGCTGGGCCGACCTTCTCGCCGGCCGGATGGCGGCCGTCACCCCCGGCTTCCGGTACGCGAACCTCGCGGTGCGCGGCAAGCTGATCGGGCAGATCGTCGACGAGCAGGTCGACGTGGCCGCCGCCATGCGGCCCGATGTGATCACACTGGTGGGCGGCCTCAACGACACGCTGCGGCCCAAGTGCGACATGGGGCGCGTACGGGGGCTGCTCACCGAGGCCGTGGAGCGGCTGGCCCCGGCCTGCGAGCAGCTGGTGCTGATGCGCAGCCCCGGTCGACAGGGGCCGGTCCTGGACCGTTTCCGGCCACGCATGGAGGAACTGTTCGCCACGGTCGACGAGCTCGCGGCGCAGCACGGGGCGGTGGTCGTCGACCTGTACGGGGCTGCTTCGCTCTCCGACCCGCGCATGTGGGACGTCGACCGGCTGCACCTGACGGCGGAGGGGCACCGCAGGGTCGCCGAGGCGGTCTGGCAGACGCTCGGCTACGACCCCGAGGACGCCGAATGGCACACGCCCATGGCTGCGACCCCGCCTCCGGGCTGGGCTGCGCGACGGGTGGCGGACGTCCGCTTCGCCCGGCAGCACCTGCTGCCGTGGATCGGCCGCCGCCTGACGGGCCGCTCCTCGGGGGACGGCCGGGCAGGCGCCCACTTCAGCGCTGAGCTGGGCAAAGCCTTCTGGGTCACCCCCGCGGACCACTCAAACCCCGGCCCTGTGACGGACTGGCGACGGGTGGGGCCCTAGAGGCAATACCGGCGGTTTTGCAGCTGGGCAGTTCTGGCTGAGCTGCGCCCCGAAGGGGCGCGGGGCTGTATGGAATTTGCGGCTTCCGCCGCGCGGGCGCGACCAGCCACGACTGTGCCGCGGACGGTCGACGGCCCATCGCCGCACATCCCGCGGAGCGCTCAGCGCCGCTTGCGCTTCTTCTTGCTCCGGTTGTCGGCGCTCGGCTTGCCCCTCGGCCGACCGGGCGCCGTCCGGTTCGCCGCGGCCTCACGCAGGCCGATCCGGCGAGTCTGCCAGACGGTCAGCTCCCACAACCCGATCGCGACGCCGACTCCCACGACGCCGACGGGGAGGGAGCTGAAGTCGGCATCGGCGGGCTGCGGGGCCAGCCAGCCGCTCGGGTCCACCAGCAGGTCCTCGGTGGTGCCGGCGTCCTCCGTGCCGTTGCAGCCCATGCCGACGATGTCGGCATGGGCCATCGGCCTGTCGTCGGTCCGCTTCAGCCTGCAGTGGTAGATCGGGCCGGTCTTGCCCTCGGTGGTGTACACCGAGGTGATCCGCACCTCGGTACGCCGCCCCTGGCTCTGCATCAGCGCGGCGCGGAAGACCAGCCCGGAGCCGAGCACGACGGCCAGTTGGATGATCAGCCCGGCGTAGAACACCCACCCCTTCGTCACGGTCGCCATCAGCACCGCGATCGCGAGCGCCCCGGTCAGCAGACCGAGGATCAGCGCCACCGGAAACCAGTCCGGGCTGGTGCCGAGCACGCCGATGCCCACCATCAGCAGGGGGGCGAGCGCGGCTGTGCGGGCGAGCCGCCGCACCACGTGCGGGGGCCAGGCCACGTTCTTGCTGGACGCGGCCGCCGTCATCGACCCTCGAACCGTCGCAGCCCGGCCCGCCGGGACAGCCAGACCAGCAGCTCGAAGAGCACCAGCACCACCGGCAAGGCCCATGCGGCGATGTCGATCCCGCTGTAGTCCGTCTCGGCCGGCTCCGGCGCCGTCCAGCCGTGCGGGTCGACGAGCACGTCCTCGGTCTGCCCGACTTCCAACGGCCCGTCGCAGGAGTCGTTGCCCAGCTCGGCATGGTTGAGCGGCTTGCCGTCCACCCGCCCCAGACGGCAGGTGTACTCCGGCCCGTGCTTGCCCTGGTACGCCTGCACCGCGGTGACCCGCACCTCCACCCGCTGCCCTTGGTGCGCCATCACCTCCGCCTGCAGCACCGGTCCCGGTCCGGACAGCGCGGCGATCCCCACGATCACCCCGCCGACGATCAGCCACCCGTTGGGCGCCGCGATGATCATCAGCGAGAGAGTCGCGATCAGTGCGAAGGTCCCGAGCACCAGTCCGAGCCCGCTCCAGTCCGGGTTGGCGGCCAGCAACGACAGCCCGACGATCACCGGCGGGCCGAAGTACGCCATCGTGGTGAGGCGGCGGACCTGCCGGGACGAGGTGGCGGTGGCTGTTCGAGGCACGGCGTCAGTGTGACGAACGGGGTCATCAGGCTGAAGAGCGGGGTGACGGACCGGCGACGGCTGACGCTTCCCCTTGATCACCTGGAGACATGGGTACCTATCCCGGCAGGGCGCCAAGGTGGTCTTCATCGACGCGGGCCGGCCGGGCGAAGGCGTCACCGACTGGTCTTTCTCGTGGGTCAACGCCAGCAACAAGACCGCTCGCAAGTCCTACTTCGACCTGAACGTCGCGGGCATGGCAGCCCACCGTCAGCAAAGGATCCCGCAGCGCAGGCGAAGCTCCTGGAAACGGCCGGTCTGCTGGCCAGTTGGGACTACCAGGTCGAGGTGTGCACCGGGGCCGAGGTGCGCCGACGCCTCGAGCCTGCTGTCACGACGCCCGGTGAGGTTCCCGTCGTGTTCTACCCCGACGAAGCCTGGGTGCACGGACGTCATCTCGTCGGCCGCCTGGTCGGCCAGGCTGTTGCATACGGCGCCGAACTCCGGTCCGACACCGCGGTCTGCGAGATCGGCACCGGTGGCGACGGGAGCATCCGGACGGTTGCCCTGTCCGAGGGGAGCTGTCTGGACGTCGACATCGTCGTGAACGCAGCGGGCCCCAGCGCCTCCCACGTCGGCGGGCTCCTCACACGGCACTTGCCGATGCGCCGGGAACCCGGCCTCGTCACCCGGATCGCCTGTGCTCAGGTGCCTGTTCGCCGGGCCATGCACGCACCTCACATCGAGATCCGTCCTGACGGGGACGCTTCGGTGGTCCTCCACAGCCGCGAGATCGACGCACTCATCGACACCGGCGAAGAGCCGGCGCAACTCGCCCGGCAACTCCATGAATCGGCGCGGAAGTTCGTTCCCGAACTCGACAACTCCCGCATCGCACAGACTCGGGTGGCCCACCGGCCCATCCCAGCCGACGGATTTCCCTCGGTGGGAGCGGTACCGTCCGTACCGGGCTACTACGAGGCCGTTTCCCACTGCGGCATCACGCTCGGACCCGTCATCGGCCGGCTCCTCGCTTCGGAGATCCTCAGCGGGAAGAGGGACGAGATGCTGGCCGACTTCCGCCCGGAGCGGTTCCCCTCGTGACCACTCGGGTAAGCGCCACCAGCATCGTGCAACACGATGCCCAGCTCGGCGTCAGCGGGCTGTTCAGGGACGAGACTCCTCACCAGCGGCCGTTCTTTCACGCGACGTTGTCCGACACCTCGATGCGTGAGGAACGGCCGTCCTGCCGTCTCAGGAACGAACCAAGACCAGCAGGTCAGAGGAACCGGCGAGGTTGAACAGCAGGCTCATGTCCGGCGCTTGTGTGCGGGCGCGGCCCGGGGCCGGTCGTCTGGGTGGTGTGATCGCCGTCGCTGTGCATATTCGTGTGGCCTTCTAGAGTCGGCTCGCCTTTCTTGGATGGCGCCGGCGCGCCTTTGACTGTGTGCGCCGTCCGGCACCCGATGTGACACACGCGGGCTCCACCGCATGGCGATGGAGCCGTGCCTCGAGGAGGAATCTTCATGCAGGCCCGGAGGATCGGCGCCATCGCCGCAACAGCAGTGGCGCTGGTGGCAGCCCGCGACCTTGTCCAGAAGCGGCACGCGCTGCTGCGGAACTTCCCGGTGATCGGGCACGCCCGGTACCTGTTGGAGACGATCGGGCCGGAGCTGCGGCAGTACATCGTGACCTCCAACGAGGAGGAGCGGCCGTTCAGTCGTGACCAGCGTTCCTGGATCTACGCGTCGGCGAAGGAGGAGAACAACTACTTCGGGTTCGGAACCGACGTCGACGTCGAGCATGTGCAGGGGCACGCCTACCTGAAGCAGCGCACGTTCGCCGGCACGCTGCCTGATGTGCACGACCCGCTCGCTCCACTGCCCTCGGCCAAGGTGCTGGGCGGGCCGCGGGGGCGCGCCAAGGCGTTCCGGCCGGCGAGCGTGGTGAACATCTCGGCGATGAGCTTCGGATCGCTCTCCGGCGCTGCCATCACGGCGCTCAACAAGGGGGCGGCGCTGGCGGGCACGATGCACAACACGGGCGAGGGCGGGCTGTCTCCGTACCACCGCAACGGCGGCGACCTCGTCCTTCAGATCGGTACGGCGTACTTCGGCTGCCGCAACGAGGACGGCAGCTTCAACCTCGACAAGCTCAAGGACGTGGTCGCGAGCGCCCCCGTCAAGGCAATCGAGATCAAGCTCTCCCAGGGCGCCAAGCCAGGGCTGGGCGGGATGCTGCCGGGCGCGAAGGTGACCCCGGAGATCGCCCGGATCCGCGGCATCCCGGTCGGCAAGGACTGCGCCTCCCCGTCGCGGCACACCGCGTTCAGCGACGTCGACTCGATGCTCGACTTCGTCGAGTTGCTCGCCACCGAGACCGGTCTGCCGGTCGGGGTCAAGAGCGCCGTCGGAGAGATGGGCTTCTGGCAGGAGCTGGCCACGCTGATGGCGCGTGGGGATCGTGGTGTCGACTTCGTGACCGTCGACGGCGGCGAGGGCGGCACCGGGGCGGCGCCCCTGATCTTCACCGACTCGGTGTCGCTGCCGTTCCGGATGGGCTTCTCCCGGGTCTACGGCGCCTTCGCCGAGCTGGGTCTGACCGACGACCTGACCTTCATCGGCTCCGGCAAGCTCGGCCTGCCCGAGAACGCCGCGGTCGCCTTCGCCCTGGGCGCCGACATGGTCAACGTGGCCCGTGAGGCGATGCTGTCCATCGGCTGCATCCAGTCGCAGAGGTGCCACACCGACAAGTGCCCCACCGGCATCGCCACCCAGAACCAGTGGCTGGCCCGCGGCCTCGACCCGGCCTCGAAGTCCACCCGGGCCGCTGTCTACCTGCGCACCCTGCGCAAGGAGCTGACCAAGGTCTCGGCGGCCGTGGGGGTCGCCCACCCGGCGCTCATCACCGCCAACGACATCGAGATCATGAACGGCGACTACGAGGCCCGCACCCTGGCCGGCGTCTACGGCTACAAGGAACGCTGGGGCGAGCTCGGCCCGCACCTTGCCAAGGAGATCACCGAACTCCTCGTCTCCACACCGACCTCCACGAACAGCCGGCCGGAGTGATCGCTACATGTCCGAAGAAGTGAGATTCAAGAGTGTCGTCGGCCCCGAGCTGGCCGGGTCGATCGACCTGCCGGAGGGCAAGGTCCGGGGCTGGGGGATCTTCGTCCACGGATTCACTCTCGGCAAGGACTCGCCGGCCGCCTCGCGGGTCAGCAAGCAGTTGGCCCGCGAGGGGATCGGCATGCTGCGCTACGACAACCTCGGGATTGGCGATTCCGACGGCGACTGGGGTGACGGCTCCTTCACCGTCAAGATCCAGGACACCGTCCGCGCAGCAAACCTCATGGCAGAGCGAGGGACTCCCGCGAGTCTGCTGGTGGGTCACTCGTGGGGAGGCGCCGCCGCCATCGCTGCGGCGGCCGAGGCGACCGGCGTCCGCGCGGTCGCCACGATCGGGGCACCCGCCGACCCCAGCCACGTGGAGCACCAGTACGACGCGGTCGTGGATCGCGTGCTCAGTGAGGGACAGCACGAGTGGTTCGTCGGCGGACGGACCCTGGTCCTCAAGCGCGCCTTCGTCGAGGACGTCCGCCGTGCCCGTCTGCACGACCAGGTCCGTGAGTTGGACCGACCCCTGCTCGTGATGCACTCGCCCACCGACGACACCGTCGATATCGCCGACGCCGGGGAGATCTTCCTCAAGGCTCGGCACCCGCGAAGCTTCGTCTCGCTCGAAGGAGCAGACCACCTCCTGACCGCACGAGGGCAGGCGCAGCGAGCCGCCCACATCATCAGCGCCTGGGCCGACCAGTACATCCACTCCTCACGACCCGCAGAAAAGGACGCCTTGATCGCCTGACGGGTCACTTTCACCCGATGAGAGCAGCTCCAGGCACACCAGTACTGCGCTCTCGCCTCTCGCGTGACAGGCCCGTCTGCGACGAGACACGCAGGCAGAGGTCCATGGGAGGCTCGATGGCCATGGGTGCCACATCGTCCGGGGACGGACGGTGCGGATGTCACTACCGTGCTCGTCGGTTCCTCGAGCGCCCCGCGCAACGCCGACTGGCGGCCCGTTAGGCTCCTGCCGTCTACAACGGAGACGTCGGCCGCCGATTACGCCGACCAGGTGCGGGGCCTCGGCGGCCCAGCCTCCGTCGTGAAAAGAACGCCTGTGTGGGGCGGAGCGGATAATAACGGCTACAACGTCACCGTTATCCAGGTCACCGGTATCCAGGGGTTCACGTCAACACGGCAACTCGGTAGCGGCCGCACCCGACGCCGGCGTCCCACCGCTTCGCATGGACCGGATACCTCGGCCGGCCACCGCAGGAAGAGGACGACCGCCCGTACAACTCCGCGGCAAGGCGTGCTGATCCGACCGGTCTTCCTCCGGCATGGATCGGCGTCGGTGACCTCGATCCTTTCTGTTCAGAAAGTGCCGAATACGCTCGGCGCCTGCGTGAGGCGGGGGTCGCCTGCGAGTTGCGCGTCGAGCCGGGCGCGTACCACGGAGCCGACGCTCTGTTTGACGGGAAGGCGGCATCGATGACCGCTTTCCGCATCGCCATGCTCGACGCGCTTCGCACGGCGCTGATCGAGCCGTGACCCATTGAAGATCCGCCATCTTCGAACGTGCTGGTCAGAGTGCTGGTGTGCGAGCTCTCTGGGATGCTCAGGCTGGTCGAGCGGGGAAGTCCGCGGTCTTGGTCATCTGACGGGCAGGCTGGAGCGGTTTCGCCGGTTCATGATGGGGTCCGAGAACGCGGAACGGAGCGGCGCGACGCGCGGAGCTGGACGAACTGGAAGACCAGCTGGTCAAGCAACTGGACCAGGTGCGGGCCGAGCGCGACGAACGCGCCGTCGCGGAACGGGTCTGGAAACGGATGGCCGAGCCGCACCGGCTGCGGTGCAGGTCACGGGCCACGCGGTGCTACTGGTGCCGCACCGCGGGCGTGGCGTGGACGTGGACTCGCTGCCACCGGACTACCAGCGCATCCTTGCGCTCGTCCGGGGCGCCGGCGGCCGGTCATGGTCAAACAGGCGCCCAACCGGCGATCTCCAAAGTGGATACGGTGTTGCTGTTATGGTGCTGGCCGAGGAGGTGGACGTTCAGTGGCAGCAGCTGGTCCTGTGCGAGCGACCACGGCATCGGGTCGGGGCCCGGGGCGTCCGCCCGTGCCGCTGGAGCGCATCGTCGCTACCGCACTGCAGATCGTGGACGATGAGGGGGCCGACGCTCTCTCGATGCGGACGCTGGCCCAGCGTCTGGGCTCGGGCACGGCGACGCTGTACCGGCATTTCGACAACCGGGCAGCGCTGGTCGCCCATGTCGTGGACCGCATGTTCGGCGCCGTGGAACTGAAGGGCGACGAACTCCTCGCGATGGGCTGGCAGCAAGCCCTGCGGACGGTCGCGCACACCATGTTCGAGGCCCTGGCCCGGCACCGGAACGCGGCGCGCCTGATGGTCGAAGAGATTCCCCTGGGGCCGAACGCCATGGCGCTGCGGGAGCACTGTGTCGCGGCGCTGCTCGACAGCGGCTTCCCGCCGCGACTGGCCGCGCATGCGTTTGCCACCTTCTCCCGCTACGTCCTCGGATTCGCCATACAGGCCAACGGTCATGGCGGTGGCGGGCAACTCGACGACGCGCAACTGTCCGCCGTCTTTCAGGGCGTCGATCCGGCCTTGTTTCCGGCAACGGTTACCGTCGCCGGGTCGATGCCCGTTCCGATCGAGGAGGAGTTCTCCTTCGGCCTCGAACTCCTTCTCAGCGGGCTTGCCCGCCTGCGCGACGACGCCTGACCAGCCAGGGCACTGCGAACCTGAGGCTGCCCACCTACGGAGTCATCTCGGTCGGCATGGAGCGTCGCCACAGCTGCTGGTGCTGAGCGCGTGATCTTGTACGGTCGGCGGTTCGTCAGCGGAAGGCGAAGTGCTCGGCGTGGAGATGGTGGCGGGGGACGCCCTGGCGGTGGAGGGCGCGGGTGAGGTTTTCGATCATGGAGGCGGGGCCGCAGAGGAAGACGTGTGTGTCGGGGGTGATCGGTCCGGCCTGGGCCTGGATTCTTTCGGCGGTCAGACGGCCGTGGCTGCGGCTGAACGTCGGGTGGAGCCGGATTTCGGGGCGGTGTGCAGCCGCAACGACGAGTTCCGGGAGGAACGGCGCGTCTTCGGCGGTGGGGGCGCAGTAGAAGAGGTCGGTGCGGGGCGGCGCCGCACCGGGGTGGGTGAGCCAGCCGAGGAAGGGTGCGATACCGATGCCCCCCGCGATCCATATCTGCCGGGGTCCGCCGAGGGTGTGGTCGAACATGCCGTAAGGACCCTTGAGGGTTGCCGGGTGTCCTTCACTCAGGTCCGTGTAGAGGCGGCGTGTACCGCGGCCCAGGGCACGGATGGTGAGGCGTACCGAGCCGTCGGCCTGCGTTCCTGCGACGCTGAAGGGGTGTTCGTGCCAGCCGCCGGCCCGCAGGTAGACGAACTGGCCCCCTGTCACGGGAAGGGTCGTCCCGCCGGTGGGCGTGAGGGTGAGGTCGAGGATGTCGGGTGTCGGCCGCTCGACGCGGTGGATGGTGTAGTCCGCCCGGGGTTCCCTGTGTCGTAGCACCAGTTCGTCGTAGGTGTAGGCGGTCATGCCGATGGTGGCCATGGTGACGTAGATCGCCAGGAGGGGCGTGGATCCGTTGATGATGAGATCGAGGAACCAGCCGTGCACCAGCGCCGACAGGAGCAGCAGGCCGGTGAGGCGATGCAGGAACAGCCAGCGCTCGTAGGGCAGTCGGAGGATGCGGCCGACCTGGCCGAGTGAGATGAGGACGAGCAGCAGCAGGCCGATGGCGGAGACGGCACCGAGGAGATGGCCCATCCCTACCGATGCGGCCCGGTGGGCGTAGCCGTACTGGCTCCCGTCGAAGCCGGAGAAGAAGTGGAGGAGCAGGTGGGGGGTGAGCAGGAGTATGGACCATACGGCGTACAGCTTGTGCTGACGGTACATGCGGTCCAGGCCGCCGAACCACTGCTCCAACCACATCAGGCGGGTGGCCAGTACCAGGGTGCAGGACATCAGGTAGACGGACAGGACGCCGGCGAACTCGCCGACGAAATAGACAGCGCTGAGGCCCTCGGGCCTGAGCCAGTCCCAGGCCAGATAGAGCATGACCGCTCCGGTCGTGACCGCCAGGGGTCCGACGTGGCGCTTCTTCAGGCGCGCGTCCAAGGGGGCGCGTGCGATCCGGATGGCGTAGATCGCTATCACGATCAGGATGGGCATCGTCTACCCCTCGGGGTGCACTGTGGACGAAGGGGCGCTGGTGAAGGCAGGCGGGCCGTGCGGTCGCGGCTTGAGCGCCGTCGAGCCCAGATGGCTGCGTTTCCTGCCACCTCTAATATTGGATACAACGTAGCCGTTTAGTTGGTTGTGGTCCAGTGGCGCATTCGGATGCCCGTTGGTCAGCCCTGGATCTGCCCTTCGGGAGCGTGGCGGCCTGAAGCCATCCCTCAGGCGAACAAGGCCGCGAGGTATGCGGCGACAAGCACCGCGCACACGACGGCGGGCGCGATTTTGGCAATCGGATCGCCCTTGCGCAGGTGTACGACCACAGCTCCGGCGAGCAGGAGGAGAAGCCCGGCCCCCGCGAGGCCGCCGAGCGGCGGCACGGCGAGACCGAGCGCCACGCCGGCGACTCCTGCCAGTTGCAGCACGCCGATGCGGCGGTAGGCGGCGACGGAGAAGCCGGTCTCGGCGGCCAGCTCGCGCGCCATCGGCAACGCGAGTGCATTGAGCACTCCGATCGCCCCGAAGACCAGGGCGATGACGCAGGCGAGGGTGATGGTGAGGATCATGAGGCATCTCCAGGGTGCCGGCGTCGCGGCGGCGTGGGCGTCAAGGGTGACGGCCTGATGGCGGACGGGTCATCACGAGACCGTTATGGGATGTGACGGGCGTGGTCGAGTTGCCGGCCGGGTGCGTCGCTCGGCGCCCAGACGGGCGATGTGGTCGATCAATGCAGCGGCTCACCCTAGCGCGATAACGGTAACAGTGTAACCGTTATGATCGTCGGCGAAGCGGACCGCCGCATCGCGGTGCCAAGAAGGAGAGCCAGACATGAGCAGTCCACAGATGCACGTAGTCGCCGCGTTCATGCGGTTGGCCCTCAAAGGCAAGGCGGCCCCGGACCCCGTGGCCGCGTCGAAGGAGCCACCTCGTCCGCCCGCCAAACTGGTACAGCGGCACGACGTGAGGTCGCGCCGCATCGACGGTTTCGAATGCCACACCGTCAGTCCGCGCGGGCGCCGGGCGGAGCGATCGGTCGTCTATCTGCACGGCGGCGCCTACATCAGACACCTCTCGCCCCGGCACTGGCAGTTGATCTCGCAGCTCGCGGACGCCGGTGTACGAGTCGAGGTGGCGCACTACGGGCTGGCGCCGAAGTACACCTACCGTGACGCCTATCCCTTCGTCACTGCCGTCTACCGCGACCTGCTCGGCGACCTGGACGCCGGCCAGGTCACGATCATGGGCGACTCCGCCGGCGCGGGCTTGGCTCTGGGTGTGGCGCAGAGCCTGGTTGGCTCGGGGCTGGCCCAGCCGGCCCGAGTAGTACTGATCTCCCCCTGGCTGGATCTGACCCTCACCAACCCTGCGATTCCCGAGGTCGAAGCCCGAGATCCGTTCCTCACCACCAGCAGCCTGCTCGCGGCCGCGCGCGGCTGGGCCGACGGGGACGACCCCGCCCAACCCCGGCTCAGTCCCGTCAATGGCCCACTTGCTCCCCTGGCGCCCGTCGACGTCTACATCGGCACTCGCGACTTGTGCTACCCGGACGTCCGGCGCCTGGAAGAACGGGCTGCTTTGGAAGGGGCGGCCGTGAATGTCATCGTGTGCGACGGTGCGGTCCATGCCTACCCGCTCGTCCCCGCTCCCGAGGGGCGTGCCGCGGTCCGCGCCATCGTGCGGTCCGCGGCCTCCTGAGCGGGTTGAGAGGCGATCTTCAGAGGAAGGCGGTCGAGCTGGGCGTCCGCCTCTTCTGCTGTGTCGGGTCAGGTACAGGCGGCAAGCCTGGCTTCGACGCCGTCGAGAAGTGACTGCAGTCCGAAGGACACATACGGGCGAGGGGTGGCTGCGAGGGCGGCGCCGATCGCGAACGTGACTACGCTCTGGGCGGCTTGCTCGGCATCCCGCCTGGTGAGGCCGGATGCCTCGCAGACCGCGAGCAAGTGCTCGTCATGGCGGTCCCTGGCCGGGCCGTCGAGAGGCTGGATGGTCATGGCGGCCAGCAGCCAGGGGTGCCTGAGAAGCATCGAACGCAGGTTGTCGGCCATGGCCAGGAGGGCTGGACGCCATTCGAGGCCGTCGAGAGCGGGGAGAGGTATTCGCCCCCAGACGGTGTCAGCGGCCAGCAGGAGCACATCGTGTCGGCTCTTGATGTGCCAGTAGAGTGCCGCCGCGGTGATGCCAAGACGGCTGCCGAGTCTTCGCATGGTCAGACTCTCGATGCCGGCCTCGTCCAGAAGGGCGATGGCTGCCTGGACGATCTGCTCTTGGTACAGAGCGTCGCGGGGCATCCCCGCGGTAGGCGGCATGGGGCTGCTCACGGCACTTTCCTGCTGTGGGAACGAGGCCGCGGTGTGCGGCTCTGGGGGCGCGTGGCCATCGGGCCGACGAGGACGCGGTGTCGTGCGCGTCGGCGCGCGATTCATGTGTGGGGGCCGTTGCGGTGTGTCAGCCGAGAGAGCCCGCGGGCCGGATGCCGCGCAGCAGCCGTTCTCCGGACTCGCGCAGCTGGCCCTTGACCTCGTCGAGGCCGGGTGCGAGCAGGACGTGATCGCGTTTGCGCCAGGTGCCGGCGACCATCACGGCTTCGATGTTGGCGATGTCGGCGTGCAGGGCCGTGGCGACCGGGTCGTGCGCCGGCCACAGGTTGAGCGCCCGGGCGTCGACGGCGACCAGGTCGGCCTGCATACCGGCCTCGATCCGGCCCACCTTGTCTGCCAGGCCCAGTGCCTTCGCCCCTTCGACCGTGGCCCAGGCAAGCGCCTGTTTGCTGGTGACAGACGGTGTGTTGGCGTACATGCCGGTCGTCTGCCGGTGGTGGGCGTGGTCCAGGCTGCGCTGGTGGGCCAGGGCGATCCGGGCGGCGGTGAGGACCGATCCGGGTACGGCGGTGTCGATGTCGGTGCCCAGGGAGGGTGCCGCGTCCAGGCTCAGCAGGGATCCGGTGATGGGTGTGCCGTGCCCCTGGCCCAGTTCGTTCTCCGGGGTGGTGGTGAAGGTGACGCCCGCCTCGACGAGCGTCTTCAGCCAGTCCGCGGGCAGGTCCGCTCCATGCACGACGTTGGTCAGGGGGCTGAACAGCTCGGCGTTGCGCACGGCTTCCCAGCCGGGTGAAGGTTCGCCGCCGCTCTGGTGCATCGAGACGACGAGTCCGCGTTCCGCGCCGGCCTGGAAGTCGGCCACCGCGGTCTCCGGCGAGGAATACTGCGGGCCTTGCAGAGCCATGCCCAGGGTGAGGAGGGCGTGGTCACGGACGGGGCCGTCGAGCAGCCGGTCGATCTCGGCGAACGGATGGGGTGTGTCCGGGGAGCGGTAGGGAGTGCCGTGCAGGAAGACGGCGCGGATCCCGGCCTGGACCAGTCCCTCGACGGCCGCGTCGGCGTGCTCGGGCGACAGGGCGTTGTGACACCAGTCGCCGAGGGTGGTGGTACCGCAGTTGAGCTGGTTCAGCGCGCCGGCCAGGTTGCTGATGTGCATGTCGGCCGGGGTGTACTGGCCGACGCACTCCCCGTGCAGATGGGTGAGGTACTGCATCAGCGTCCAGTCGGCGCCCGCCGAACGCAGCGCGGTCTGCCAGGTGTGCAGATGGGCGTTGACCAGGCCGGGGATGATGACGCGGCCGGAGAAGTCGACGGCCTCGGCGTCGGGCGCCTCGATGGTTTCGCCGACGGCGGCGATGGTCTCGCCGTCGACGAGGATGTCGGCCTGCTCGGCGTCCGGCCGATCCGGCGTCATCGTGATGACCTGCGCCCCGCGCAGCAGTACGCGGCTCATCCAGTGGCCCCCGAACCTGGGGAGGTGTGGCTCGGCTGGAACATGGTGCGGCTCCTTGCCCCAGGCGTCATTGCCCGCACGGCGGATTGTGTGGTGGTGAGGAAATCCCGAGTGGCGATGTGCCCGATGTAGCCGTCGGGACGGATCAGCAGCAGCGTGTCGCCGGTCAGGCCGTAGGCACTGCGCAGCGTGTTCTCGGGGTCGGAGAAGCCCTCGGGCGGCCCGACGGTGAGCCGCTTCAGCCGGGCGCCCGTCGTCGGCCAGTCGAGGAGTTCGAGGTCCCGGGTGGCGCCGGGGCCGTAGGCGATGGCGGTGAAGTGCGGTCCCTGGAAGAGGTTGAACAGGCGGGTCTCGGCGCCGTCGGCGCCGAGCAGTCGGGCGTCCGGGGCGCGGTCGCCCACGTGCAGCGTGCTGGTGTCGCCACTGTCGCCGTCGGCGGGGGCGAGCGGGCCGCCGTAGTAGGTCAGGGAGAGCTGCTGCTCGTCCTTGCCGCGCTTCATGCTGGAGGGGTCCAGCTTGGCGATGCCGCCCCACTTCTCCGTGGACAGGCCCAGGACCCCGGCGGCGATCGGCTGCCGCTCGGCCTCGTAGGTGGCAAGGAGGGCCGGGTCGGCTCCGGCGAGGACCTGGCCGAGCTTCCAGCCGAGGTTGTAGCCGTCCTGCATACCGGTGTTCAGGCCCTGGGCACCGGCCGGGGTGTGGACGTGCGCCGCGTCGCCGACGAGGAAGACACGTCCGCGGCCGTAGTGCTCCGCAAGACGGATGTTGGGCCGGAACACGGACTTCCAGTGGATCTCGTGCAGCTGGATGTGCCGGTTGCGGGTGTGGGAGTGGATCCGGTCGATGATGGCGCCGATCTCCTGGGGCGGCTTCTCGTCGGGCGTGAGCCGGATCATCCACTGGAACATGTCGCTGTCGGGGATCGGGCAGGCGCCGATGAGCTTGCCGCCGAGGCCGGGCCACATGTGCCACCGGTTGCGGGCCAGGCCACTCACGGAGGCATCCACGATCAGCACGCGGTCGGACTCGTCCGTCGTCCCCACGAAACCGATGTCGAGCTGCTTGCGCACCGCACTGGAGCCGCCATCGGCCCCTACGGCATAGCGGGTGACGATCTCCTCGACCCCGTCCGCGCCCACCACCTTGGCGACCACCGTGTCCTCGTCCTGCGTCAGCTCGGTCAGTTCCTTGCCGAACTCGACCT
Source organism: Streptomyces sp. NPDC001351 (assembly GCF_042896045.1). Classification (NCBI taxonomy): domain Bacteria; kingdom Bacillati; phylum Actinomycetota; class Actinomycetes; order Kitasatosporales; family Streptomycetaceae; genus Streptomyces; species Streptomyces sp. NPDC001351. Next base: position 317,132 of record NZ_JBIAWS010000011.1, read on the forward strand.
CGCGGCCGAGCTCACTGAGCCGGGCGTGCAGGGCGCGGTCCGTGCGGAACTGCGGGATCAGCCAGGTGTTCGGGTACGGGACGTCCGGGGTTGCCTCTTTGTGGGGGAACATCTTCCACGGCACACCGATGGGTCCTGCATGAAGCCCGAGCTTGGGATAGATGTCGCCGCCGGCCAGCACGTCGTCGAGAGCGCCGAGGTCTTCGAGGACTTCGAGGCTGCGGGGCTGGATGCCCTTGGCACGCGAGCCCTCGAAAGCGTGGGGGGACCTGTCGACGATCCGGACGTCGAGTCCGCGGCGTACGAGGTCGATCGCCAGGGCGGAGCCAGATGGGCCGGCACCGATGATCAGTACATCGATGGCCTGCGGGTTGCTCATGAGTCGAGCCTTTCGGTGCGTGCGGACACGAACGGGACGAGCTGATCGGCGACGTCGCGAGGCCGTTCGAATGGGGCCATATGCCCGCATTTGTTAATTACGTAATGTTTCTGGGGCTTCAGCAGAGCGCGCGCCCTGTCGAAGTGCACCAGCGGCGTGACGTCGTCCTCGTCGCCCCACAGCAGCAGCGTCGGAATGCCCAGGGCCCCCGTCCGCCGGAAGAGCTCGTCGCGGCCGGTGAAAGGCAGGTGCTGCAGGGTGTCGAAGACGGCGTACAGCGAGCCCTCGAAGCGGAGGGTCTCGAGGACCATCTCGGTCAGTTTCGCGCCGAGTTCGGGGTCGCGGACGTTGTGTCCCAGGTGTCCTTGAAGTATCTGCTGGCCGCGCCGCCGGGCGATGAGGCCGGCCAGCCAGTCGTTGCGCAGCAGCCGGTCGGGGGAGGTCAACCGCGGTTTCGCGAGACCGGCGGGTCCGACGATGGTGAGCGTGGACACCGACGCGCGGTACTGGGCGGCGTACGTCATGCTGACCAGCGCGCCCATGGAAGTGCCGACCAGGTGCAGGGGCCGCGCCGTCAGGCCGAGCCGGTCCGTCAGCTCGGCCAGCTGCCGCGCGAACAGCGTCTCGTCGTATCGCGCCTGTACCCGGTCGGAGTAGCCGCGGCCGTAGGCGCTGCAGGTCAGCGTGCGCAGCCCGCGGGCGTGCAGCTCGCTGACAAGGCCGTCCTAGTAGAACAGCGGGATGGTCAGAGCGCCCGCCATCAGGACCACTTCCCCGTCCTCGGGCCCCGTCAACTCGTAGTGGGTGACGCCGTCGGACAGCTCGATGAAACTGCCGCGCAGCGCC
>NZ_JBIAWS010000012.1:0-271443 GCF_042896045.1 Streptomyces sp. NPDC001351
GGATACACCGACCAGGTCGCCTTCATGCTGGACCAGTGCCACAACATCGAAGCCAAGATCCCCGCCATCATCCGCTCCGTCATGAACGTCCAGGAGGCGACGGCCAAGGCACTGCTGATCGACCGGGACTCCCTGGGCGCGGCTCAGCGGGCCGGCGACGTCCTCGAAGCCAACGCCGTGCTGATGGACGCCTACAACACCGACGTACGCCCCCTGCTCGCCGAAGTCCGCCAGGAAATGGGCCTCGACCCCGACCCCATCGGTGCCTACCGCCGCTCCGGATGGGCCGAAAAAATCATTGAAGAACGCATCGGCGGGCAGCAAGCCGGATGGGGAACCTGAACGCTGCCACTCACCTGCCAGATCCGGTTGCTTGCAGGCCGCGGGCCGGATGTGGCTGGTCGCACCCGCGCGGCGGAGCCGCACATTGATACAGCCCCGCGCCCCTGACGGGGCGCTGATCCGCACGTATCTTTCGAAGGACTGAATGGACATGGCATCCCACCCCGAAGCCGCTGCTCTGCTGGCTCGCTCCCACCGGCTCGGTGCGGATCCCCGCAATACCAACTACGCCGGGGGCAACACTTCCGCCAAGGGCACCGACACCGACCCTGTCACCGGTGGTGACGTCGAGTTGATGTGGGTCAAGGGGTCCGGTGGTGACCTCGGTACGCTCACCGAGGCCGGGCTCGCCGCGTTGCGGCTCGATCGGCTGCGGGCCCTGCAGGGGGTCTATCCGGGCGTCGAGCGCGAGGACGAGATGGTCGCCGCGTTCGACTACTGCCTGCACGGCAAGGGCGGTGCCGCTCCCTCCATCGACACCGCGATGCACGGTCTGGTCGACGCCGCCCACGTCGATCATCTGCACCCGGACTCCGGGATCGCGCTCGCTTGCGCGGCCGACGGGGAGAAGCTGACCGCCGAGTGTTTCGGCGACACGGTGGTGTGGGTGCCGTGGCGGCGGCCCGGGTTCCAGCTGGGCCTGGACATCGCGGCGGTCAAGGAGGCCAATCCGCAGGCCATCGGGTGCATCCTCGGCGGGCACGGGATCACCGCCTGGGGCGACACCTCCGAGGAGTGCGAGCGCAACTCCCTGCACATCATCCGCACCGCCGAGGCGTTCCTCGCCGAGCGGGCGAAGGACGAACCGTTCGGGCCGGTGATCGCAGGCTGTGAGGCGCTGCCCGAGGCCGAGCGGCGGGAGCGGGCGGCGGCGCTGGCGCCGTATGTGCGGGCCGTCGCCTCTCAGGACAGGCCGCAGGTCGGGCACTTCAACGACTCCGAGGTCGTCCTGGAGTTCCTGGCGCGGGCCGAACATCCGCGGCTCGCCGCGCTCGGGACCTCCTGCCCCGATCACTTCCTGCGGACGAAGGTACGGCCGCTCGTGCTCGATCTGCCACCGGCCGCTCCCGTGGAGGAGGCGATCGCGCGGCTCAAGGAGTTGCACGCCGAGTACCGCGAGGAGTACGCCGCCTACTACCAGCGGCACGCGCTGCCCGACTCCCCCGCGATGCGCGGCGCCGACCCGGCGATCGTGCTGGTGCCGGGGGTGGGCATGTTCAGCTTCGGCAAGGACAAGCAGACCGCGCGGGTGGCCGGCGAGTTCTACGTCAACGCCATCAACGTGATGCGCGGGGCCGAGGCCGTGTCGGCGTATGCGCCGATCGAGGAGTCGGAGAAGTTCCGCATCGAGTACTGGGCTCTGGAGGAGGCCAAGCTCCAGCGGATGCCGAAGCCCAAGGCGCTCGCCACGCGGGTCGCGCTCGTCACGGGCGCGGGCAGCGGGATCGGGAAGGCCATCGCGGAGCGGCTGGTCGGTGAGGGCGCGTGTGTCGTCGTCGCCGATCTCCATGCGGAGAACGCCGCTGCCGTGGCCGAGGAGCTGGGCGGCCCGGACAAGGCCGTCGCCGTCGCCGTGGACGTGACGGACGAGGAGCAGATCGCCGCGGCCTTCAAGGCGGCCGTGCTCGCCTTCGGCGGGGTCGATCTGGTGGTCAACAACGCCGGGATCTCCATCTCCAAGCCGTTGTTGGAGACTTCGGCCAGGGACTGGGACCTGCAGCACGACATCATGGCCCGTGGATCCTTCCTCGTGTCGCGGGAGGCGGCGCGGGTGATGATCGCGCAGGAGCTGGGCGGCGACATCGTCTACATCGCCTCCAAGAACGCCGTCTTCGCCGGGCCCAACAACATCGCCTACTCGGCCACCAAGGCCGACCAGGCCCACCAAGTACGTTTGCTCGCAGCCGAGTTGGGTGAGAACGGCATCCGCGTCAACGGGGTCAACCCGGACGGTGTGGTGCGCGGCTCCGGGATCTTCGCGGGCGGCTGGGGCGCGCAGCGGGCGGCCGTGTACGGGGTGCCGGAGGAGAAGCTGGGCGAGTTCTACGCCCAGCGGACCATCCTCAAGCGGGAGGTGCTGCCGGAGCATGTCGCGAACGCCGTGTTCGCGCTGACCGGCGGGGAGCTGACCCATACCACCGGGCTGCACGTCCCGGTCGACGCCGGCGTCGCGGCCGCCTTCCTGCGGTGAGCGCGCTCGTGAAGTCGTACGCCGCGGTCGACCTCGGCGCGTCCAGCGGGCGGGTCATGGTCGGCCGCGTCGGCCCCGACAGCCTGGAGCTGACCGAGGCGCACCGCTTCCCCAATCGGCCCGTCCGGGTGGCCGAGGGCCTGCGGTGGGACATCCTCTCCCTGTACGGGGGCGTCCTGGACGGACTCAAGGCTGCGGGGCAGGTCGATTCCGTCGGCATCGACAGCTGGGCCGTGGACTACGGGCTCCTGGACGCGGACGGAGCACTGCTGGGCAATCCCGTGCACTACCGGGACTCCCGTACCGAGGGTGTCGCGGAGAAGGTGTGGGCGAGCGTGCCGGCGGAGCAGTTGTATGCGGCGACCGGATTGCAGTACGCGCCGTTCAACACCCTGTACCAGCTGGTCGCGGCGCGGGAGACGGCCCAACTGGCCCATGCCGAGCGGTTGTTGCTCATCCCGGACCTGATGGCCTACTGGCTCACCGGCGAGCAGGGCACCGAACTCACCAACGCCTCCACCACCCAGCTGATCGATCCCCGGACGCGCGAGTGGTCGCACGAGGTCGCCTCCCGGCTGGGCGTCGACCTGGGCCTGTTCGCGCCGCTGCGGCAGCCCGGGGATCCGGCGGGTGTACTGCGGCCCGAGGTGCTGGAGGAGACCGGGCTGAGGGGTCCGGTGCCGGTGACGGCGGTCGGCTCGCACGACACGGCATCGGCGGTGGCCGCCGTACCGGCCGACGGCGAGCGCTTCGCCTACATCTGCACCGGGACCTGGTCGCTGGCCGGTCTCGAGCTGGACGCGCCCGTGCTGAGCGAGGAGAGCCGGGCCGCCAACTTCACCAACGAGCTGGGGCTGGACGGCACGGTCCGCTACCTGCGCAACATCATGGGCTTGTGGCTGCTCCAGGAGTGCGTACGGGCCTGGGGCGAGCCGGAGTTGGGCGAGCTGCTGCTGGCGGCGGCCGAGGTGCCGGCCCTGCGGTCGGTGGTGGATGCGGGGGACGCGGCGTTCCTGGCGCCCGGGCGGATGCCGGAGCGGATCGCTGAGGCGTGCCGTGTCTCGGGGCAGCCGGTGCCCGAGTCCCCTGCCGAGATCACGCGCTGCATTCTCGACTCGCTCGCTCTGGCCCACCGCCGGGCGATCGAGGACGCCCAGCGGCTGGCCGGGCATCCGGTCGACGTCGTTCATGTCGTCGGCGGCGGTACCCGCAACGCCCTGCTGTGCCGGCTGACCGCCGACGCCTGCGGGCTGCCCGTGGTGGCGGGCCCGACGGAGGCCGCGGCGCTGGGGAACGTGCTGGTCCAGGCCCGGGCGCACGGGCTGGTCGGCGACCTCGCGAGCGGGCGGCGCCTGCTCACCCGCACCCAGCCGCTGACCCGCTACGAGCCACGGGGCGACACCGCCCGGTGGCGTGAGGCGCAGGCCCGGCTCGCCGGAAGATGAGAGGGGTCTCCCCCACGCCGCGTCCCCCGGCTACCCTTCACTCATCCGATGATCGATCACAAGGAGCCGCGATGCGTGTCGCCCTGTTCCTGACCTGTGTCAACGACACGCTCTATCCGGAGACCGGCCGCGCCGTGGTGAAACTGCTGACCAGGCTGGGCGTCGAGGTCGACTTCCCGATGGCCCAGACCTGCTGCGGGCAGGCCCACTACAACACCGGATACCGGCACGAGGCCGAGCCGCTTGCCCGGCATTTCTCCGATGTATTCGGCGAGTACGAGGCGATCGTGACGCCGTCCGGGTCATGCGGGGCGATGGTGCGGGAGCTGTATCCGCGGATGGGTGAGCGGGCGCGGGCCGAGGGGCGCGGGGACACACTGGCGGCGACCTTGGCTCCCGTCGTCCCGAAGACGTACGAGCTCACCGAATTCCTGGTGGATGTGCTCGGGGTGGCGGACGTCGGCGCGTACTACCCGCACCGGGTGACCTACCACCCGACCTGTCACGGACTGCGCGGACTGGGGCTCGGTGACCGCCCGCGCCGGCTGCTCCAGGCCGTGAAGGGCCTGGAACTGGTCGAGCTGCCGGGTGCCGAGGAGTGCTGCGGCTTCGGCGGGACCTTCGCGCTGAAGAACTCCGATGTCTCGGCGGCGATGGGCACGGACAAGGTGCGCAACGCCGAGTCGACCGGCGCTCAGGTGCTGTGCGCGGCCGACAACTCCTGTCTGATGCACATCGGCGGGACGATGGCGCGGCTCAGCAGCGGCATGCGGCCGGTGCACATCGCGGAGATCCTGGCGAGCACGGAGGAGGAGCCGGCCGTATGAGCGGGACGTTCGTAGGAATGCCGGCCTTCCCGAAGGCCGCGCACGAGGCGGTCGGCAATCCGACGCTGCGCGGCAATCTGCGGCACGCCACGCACACCATCCGCGCCAAGCGGGCGAAGGCCGTGGCGGAGGTGTCCGACTGGGCCGCGCTGCGCGAGGCGGGCAAGCGGATCAAGGACCATACGCTGCGTCATCTCGACCGGTATCTGGAGCAGTTGGAGGAGTCGGTCACGGCCGCGGGCGGCATCGTGCACTGGGCCGCCGACGCCGAGGAGGCCAACCGGATCGTGGCCGGCCTGGTGAAGGCGACCGGCGAGTCGGAGGTCGTCAAGGTCAAGTCGATGGCCACGCAGGAGATCGGCCTCAACGAAGCCCTCGAAGCCGAGGGCATCCGCGCCTACGAGACCGATCTCGCCGAACTGATCGTGCAGTTGGGCAAGGACCGGCCCTCCCACATCCTGGTCCCCGCGATCCACCGCAACCGCGGCGAGATCCGGGACATCTTCGAGCGCGAGATGAGCGAGTGGGGCCGCCCGGCCCCGGAGGGCCTGACCGACACGCCCGCCGAACTCGCCGAGGCCGCCCGCCTCCACCTGCGGGAGAAGTTCCTGCGCGCCAAGGTCGGCATCTCCGGCGCCAACTTCATGGTCGCCGAGACCGGCACGCTGGTGGTCGTCGAGTCCGAGGGCAACGGGCGGATGTGTCTCACCCAGCCCGAGACGCTGATCTCGGTCGTCGGCATCGAGAAGATCGTGCCGACCTGGCAGGACCTGGAGGTCTTCCTGCAGACCCTGCCCCGCTCCTCCACCGCCGAGCGCATGAACCCCTACACCTCGACGTGGACCGGCACCACGGACGGCGACGGACCGCGCACCTTCCACCTGGTGCTGCTCGACAACGGCCGCACCGACACCCTCGCCGACGAGGTCGGCCGCCAGGCGCTGCGCTGCATCCGCTGCTCGGCCTGCCTGAATGTCTGCCCGGTGTACGAGCGGGCGGGCGGCCACGCCTACGGCTCGGTGTATCCCGGACCGATCGGCGCGATCCTCAGCCCTCAGCTCCGGGGCATCGCAAGCGAGATCGACGCCTCCCTGCCGTATGCGTCCTCGCTGTGCGGCGCCTGCTACGAGGTGTGCCCGGTCGCCATCGACATCCCGGAGGTGCTGGTCCATCTGCGGGAGCGGGTCGTGGAAGGCGGACAGGTGACCCGCGAGGGCAACAAGGTGGTGCTGCAGCCCGCGAAGGGCCATGCGGCCGAACGGGCGGCGATGCGCGCGGCCCGCTGGGCGTTCACGCACCCGGGCGCCCTGCGCACCGGCCAGCGGCTCGCCTCCCGCACGCGTCGCCTGCATCCGCGGACGCTGCCTGGCCCGGGCAAGGCGTGGAGCGGCACGCGGGATCTGCCGTCGGTGCCCGCGGAACCGTTCCGCGACTGGTGGCAGCGCACGAACGGCGGAAAGGACGGCGCGAAGTGAGCAGCAGGGAACGGATCCTGGGCCGGGTGCGGCGCGCACTCGCGGACGTACCACAGGACGACACGCCCTATGAGCAGGCCGTTTCCCGCGACTATCTGCGGGAGCACGGGGAGCGGAGCATCGAGCAGACGGTGGATCTGCTGGCCGAGAACCTGGCGGACTACCGGGCGGTCGTCCACCGCTGCACAGCGGCCGAACTGGCGGCGGTGATCGGCCGGTTGCTCGCCGAGCGGGGCTCGAAGACAGTGCTGGTGCCGTCCGGGCTGGACGAGGAGTGGCTCGCGGGGACGGACGCCGAGCGGGTGCCGGATCGCGCCGAGAGCACCCCTCACGAGCTGGACCAGGTCGGGAGCGTGGTCACCGGCTGCGCGGTCGCCGTCGCCGAGACCGGCACCATCGTCCTGGACGGCAGCCCCGACCAGGGCCGCCGCCGCATCACCCTCGTTCCCGACCACCACATCTGTGTCGTACGCGTCCCGGACCAGGTCGTCTCGTCCGTGCCCCAGGCCCTCGAACGCCTCGATCCGGCCCGCCCGTTGACCTGGATCTCCGGCCCGTCGGCGACCAGCGACATCGAACTGGACCGGGTCGAGGGCGTGCACGGTCCGCGCACTCTGGAGGTGGTGCTGGTCAGCGGTCGGGCAAGCGCCGAGGTCAGCCCGTAGCCGCGTACCGTCGGCGGGCGTGGCGGGTCGAGTACGACGAGCGTGCTGAAACCCTGGCGCTGCCCCTGTCCCTCAATCCGTTTCGGGGAGGGTCCGGGGCAGTCCGAAGCGTGTCATGACGTCGGTGGTGAAGCTGGTGATGGCTGTGATGTGGTCGCCGACGGTGGTGATGACCAGGAGGCAGTAGGCGCGGTAGACACCGGCGTGCGGGTCTGCCAGGTACAGGCCGAAGGCCGGCTGGCCGTTGGCGCGGGTGGGGACCGCGCGGTAGGCGCGGCCGGGGCGGAAGGTGACGGCCGCCAGGATGCGCTGGGCTGTTTCGATGCCGCGGTATTCCAGCATGGCCGGGGGCATGGAGAGCTTCACGTCGGTGACGAGCAGGTCGATCAGGGCGTCCAGGTCGGCGCGTTCCATGGCGTCGGTGAACCGGGCGACGAGCCGCTGTTCGGCGGCGGTGTCGGGTTGGGGTGCAGGCCTGTCGCCAGTACCGCTGGGTTCGGCGAGGTGGCCGTCGACGGTGGCACGGGCGCGTTTCAGGGCACTGCTCACGGCTTCCTGGGTGGTGCCGAGCATCTGGGCGACTTCGGCGGCGTGGTAGCCAAGGACGTCGCGGAGGACCAGGGCGGCGCGTTGCCGTGGGGGCAGCAGTTGCAGCGCGGTGATGAAGGCCAGGGAGATGGCCTCGGTCGTCTCGTAGCGGGCCTCCGGCCCGGGGCGCCGGTCGACGAGATGGTCGAGCAGGACGTCGGGGTACGGCTCCAGCCAGGCCGGTGCGTCGCCGCCGCCGGTGGGTTCGGGCAGGTCGGTCTCGGGCAGCGGGGCGGCGATGCGGGGGCGTCGGCTGCCCGCGCGCAGCATGCTCAGGCACCGATTGGTCGCGATCTTGTAGAGCCAGGTCCGCAGCGAGGACCGCTGGCCGAACTCGCCGAGGTTACGCCAGGCGGACACGAGGGTCTCCTGGAGCGCGTCCTCGGCGTCCTGCAGGGATCCCAGGATGCGGTAGCAGTGCACCTGCAACTCGTGGGAGTGGCCCTGCACCAGGTCGCGGAACGCGTTGTGGTCCCCGGCCCGTGCCCGGGCGATCAGGTCCGTCGTGTCCATCTCCATCGGCATGCATCCTCGCTCTTCTTCCCGCCGGGTGCGTTCGGCTCGCTTACCTATGAAGACGCCGTCGGTCCGGCGAATTGGGCGGCGGTGAGCCGACCAATTTCCGGCGGGCGCTGGCGTCCATCCAGTTGGAGGCGGTCCCGGTCCGGGGCGCGCCCCGGACACAGAACAGGACCACAGATCATGGCCAAGTACGTTTTCTCCTTCCGTGTGCCCTCCGACTACAAGCCGGACGCCGGGACGCCGGCCGAGTGGCAGGCCTGGTTCGGCGGGCTGGGCTCGGCCCTGGTGGACATCGGCAACGCGGTGACCGGTTACGCCTCGCTCGGCGAGGTCGGCGGCAGCGATTCCCGGATGATCGCCTACTCGGTGGTGTCCGCCGAGGACATGGACGGCGCGCTGGCGCTGGCCAAGGACTGCCCGGTGCTGCGGGTCGGCGGCGGGGTCGAGGTCGGCCCCGTGATGGAAGCAGCCGGGTCGTGAGCGAGGCCCTGACCGCATCGGCGGCACCGCCCCGGGAGTCGCTCCTGGCGACCGGGCGCGGCAAGGTCACGCTGGCGCTGCTGTGCGCGGTGACGTTCCTGGACGTCATGGACGGCGCCATCGTGAACGTCGCGCTGCCGACCATCCGTGCGCATCTGGGGTTCTCGGTGCAGAACCTGCAGTGGGTGGTCAGCGGCTATCTGATCACCTACGGCGGGTTCCTGCTGCTGGGCGGTCGGGCCGCTGACCTGCTGGGGCGGCGGCGGCTGCTGTTCACCGGCACCGCGCTGTTCGCGGCCTCCTCGCTGGCCTGTGGGTTGGCCGACAGCCAGGGGTTGCTGGTCGGCGCCCGGCTCGCCCAGGGCTTCGGGGCGGCGATGATGTCCCCGGCGGCGCTGTCCATCCTGACCACCACTTTCCAGGGCTCCGACCGGCACAAGGCGCTGGGCGTGTGGGCCGGGATCAGCGGGATGGCCTCGGCGGTCGGCCTGCTCTTCGGCGGCGTGCTCACCCAGGACTTCGGCTGGCGGTGGGTGTTCTTCGTGAACCTCCCGCTGTGCGCGCTGGTGCTGTTCGGGGCGTACCGGATCCTGAAGGCCGACCACGGCCGGTCAGTACCGGGCGGTTTCGACGTGGTCGGCGCGGTGCTGGTCACCGCCGGCATGCTGCTGCTGATCTTCACGTTGGTGAAGGCGCCGGACGAGGGCTGGGGTGCGGGCCGCACCATCGGGGGGCTGGCCGCCTCGGCGTTGCTGCTGGCCGCGTTCGTGGTCAATGAGCAACGGCGCGCCCATCCGCTGGTCCCGCTGTCGATCTTCCGGATCAAGGGCCTGGCCGCGGCCGATGCCACCCAGGTGATCGCCTGGGCCGGGTTCTACTCGATGTTCTTCTTCGTCACTTTGTACATGCAGAACGTCCTGGGCTACTCCCAGCTGCAGTCCGGACTCTCGTATGTACCGGTGAGCGTCGGCATCGGATTCGGCTCGACCCTGGCGACGAAGATGTTCGTCCGGACCGGTACCCGTCCCATCATCGTCTCCGGTGCGCTGCTCGCCGCCGGTGGCATCCTGTGGCTGTCCCGCATCCCGGTGGACGGCACCTATCTCGGCAACCTGCTCACCCCGCTGGTGGTCATGGGAGCCGGGCTGGGGCTGCTGTACGCCGGTGTGCAGACGGCCGCGAACGCGGGCGTGCCGGAGGATCGGGCCGGTTTGGCCGCGGCCCTGATCACCACCTCTTTCCAGCTCGGGTCAGCGCTCGGCCTGGCGGTGTTCAGCGGGATCGCGACCAGCCGCACCAGCCACCTGCTGGCTGCCCACACCCCGCTCCCGGAGGCACTCACGGCCGGATTCCAGCGGGCCCTGCTCATCAGCGCCCTCTGCCTCCTGGCAGCCGGAGCCATCGGGCTGCGCGCCTCCAACACCCGCGGCGAACCCGGCGCCATACCGGAAACTCCACAGGACCTGGAACCCTCCTGCGATCCCGCATGACCCGACACAACGGAATCCCGGGGTGGCGTTCGACGCCATCCCGGGATTCGCCTCAACGTCTTCCGGGGTCGCGACGCCGATGTCGCCTGGCCGGCCAGGACGTACCTGTCAGCAGTAAGCGATCAGACAGCCGCGGCGCAGCGAGTGCTGGGCGGCCCGCAGATACAGCGCCACGTAGAACGCGGCGTCCAGGTCCTCGCTCCACGGTCCGGGCCGGGTGGCGGCCAGGTCCTTCGCCGGGCCGTCCAGGAACCACATGGTCAGATCCAGGTTGTCGCTGGTCGCCGGTATCTCGTCCACCGGCAGTTCGACGGCTGTCGCGACTCGCTCGGCGAGGCGGAGCACCTGGGGAGCGCCGGCGACCATCGTCTCGTCCGTGTAGGCGGAGTTGACGGGCAGCCAGATCTCCTCGTCGAGGGAGAGCGGCACCAGCAGTGTCCAGCCGCAGAGCACCTCCTCCTCCGCCCGTGACAGATGCGAGCGGCACAGCGCGCTGAAGCCGTCCATGGCAGGCACCAGCTTCTCCTCGAACGACATTCCCGAGCCGCGCACGAAGTCCGCCTCCTCGGGCACCGACGTGTACGGCGGCAGACCTCGCCGTCTCAACTCCTCGTCGAGCGCGGAGGCGACGGCTCCACGGCCGCCCTCCTCCTCGTCGTCGTCGAACCACTCCCGCGCATCGACACTGACCAGATAGATCCCCATGACCGAAACGTACAAGGCGCCACTGACAAGGGACTTCCTCGTCGCTGACCTGCGCTTTTCAAGCCCGTTCGAAGGCGGTTGAGTGCCATCCGGACGGCCCGGCACGCTGAGACGCATCCGCTCGCCGGCTTACGGCGGGCTACGAACGGCAAACGACGAACGGGGGATTCACATGGCGTATCTGACATGGCTGGCGGACATCCTGCGCAAGGAGGGGCTGCAGGTCCAGGAGGAGGGCGGCTGGCAGCAGCGCGGTCATGGCGACATGGCGGACATCCGCGGTGTGCTGTTGCACCACACCGCCGGGGCGGCCGAGGGCAACTACCCGAGCCTGGCCATCGTGCGGGACGGGGACGCGTCGCTCCCGGGGCCCCGGGCGAACCTCGGGGTGGCGCGCGACGGCAGCTGGATCGTCATCGCGGCCGGGCAGGCGTGGCACGCCGGAAAGGGCGGTCCCTGGCAGAACGTGCCGAAGGACGACGCCAACCAGTACATGATCGGTGTCGAGGCCGAGTCGGTCGGGACCCGCTTCGACTGGACGCCCGCGCAGATCGATTCCTACCCGCGCGGGGTGGCGGCCCTGCTGCGTCATGTCGGTCTGGGGGCCGACCGGGCGCTGGCCCACAAGGAGTGGGCTCCCGAGCGCAAGACGGATCCCGCCTTCTGGCCGGGTGACATGGCGGGCTTCCGGGCCCGTGTCGCCGAGGTCCTGGGCGGTGCGCCCGCTCCCGGCCCGACGCCGCCTCCGCCGGGCGGCGGGCAGGCCCCGAACTTCCGCACCTGGGGCACCCAGGTACGCGTCCGCAAGGACGTGAAGCTTGACGCACCCGTGGTCACCACCCTCGCCGGGCCGACGCCTGTCTTCATCGAGTTCCAGCGCCGCGGTGAGACCGTCAACGCCGAAGGGTTCAGCAACCCCTTCTGGTCCTTCGTCCCGGCCCTCGGCGGCTTCATCTCCAACATCTTCGTCGACCACCCGGACTCGTTCCTTCCCGGCGTGCCGGAGCGGTGATGGGTGTCCCTCTCCTCGACCGAATCATCGGGTGGGGCAGAAGGCAGCTCACCACCCGCACCGACCAAGCAGCGCACAAAGGACCGGACACCAGGAGGAATGCCGTGGCCTACGACATGGAAGTCGCCAAAACCATCTACCGGGTCGGCCGGGAACTGAACGTCAACGACAAGGTGATGCTGGCCGCCTTCGAGACCGGCATCGTCGAGTCGGGCATGCGCAACCTCAACTACGGCGACCGCGACTCGCTGGGCGTGTTCCAGCAGCGGCCTTCCCAGGGGTGGGGAACGCCGGAGGAGTGCATGAACCCCGACCACGCGGCGCGGAAGTTCTTCGAGCAGGCCGTGCCCAACGACCGCAACAACCCGGGCCAGTCGGCGGGTCAGCTCGCCCAGAGCGTGCAGCGCTCCGCCTATCCGGCGCGCTACGACGAACAGGAGGGCGCGGCGAAGCAGTTGCTCGCGGACACCGCTGCGGCCGTCGGCGGTGCCCCGGCGCCGCCTCCGCCGGGCGGCGGGCAGGCCCCGAACTTCCGTACCTGGGGCACCCAGGTGCGCGTCCGCAAGGACGTGAAGGTCGACGCGCCCGTCGTCACCACCCTCGCCGGGCCGACCCCGGTGTTCGTGGAGTTCCAGCGCCGCGGCGACACGGTGAACGCCGAGGGTTTCAGCAACCCGTTCTGGGCGTTCGTCCCGGCCCTCGGCGGCTTCGTCTCCAACATCTTCATCGACGTCCCGGACTCGTTCCTGCCGGGCGTACCGGAGCGGTGAACGCCTGACCTGCACAGCCGCTCCCCTCCACCGCCCCTGACCGGCTCCCCCGGTCGGGGGCGCTCGTCTGCGCGCATCCTGACTGCGCGACCGTACGTCCTGAGCGCTGAATGACCGTGCGTACACGACGGTGAAGGACCCAAGCCCGTGGTGGAGAGGGTCACCAAGTTCTGTGAAGGTCCCCGCGCCGCCGGTGACACGCGTGGCGGAGGGCCAACCATGGGCTGAGAGGCACCGGAGGGGAACCACGGGGGTAACCGCGGTGTCCACGGGGACGGTTCACCATGGCGTTGCGCATTCACTTCACCGACGACGACCTCACACGCATCAGGCTGGCGCAGGCACCCGACCCGCTGTGGGAGGTGCTGCAGAGCATGCACATGCTTCAGACACGGGAGGGCCGGGCGGTCTTCGGCCGGTGGCGCGGCCAGGTCCGCGCCGGTCTGACCGCGCCGGAGCGGCAACTGCTGCGGCTGGCCCCGCCGGTCGGCTATTCACCGGACTTCCTCACACCCGCGGCCGGTGAGGGCGGCCTGGAGCTGGGGATCGACGCCCTGCTGTCCACGCCGCGCGCACGATTACGGCACGATCTGCTCGAACTCATCGCCGGGGGGCGCCGGTTGCCGTCCTGGGGCGGGCCCTTGGCGGACGGCGAGAGCGAGGCGGTCCAGCACCTGGGCCGCACCCTGCGGGCCTACTTCCAGAACCGTCTCGCCCCGTACTGGCACCATGTCCGCGCCCGCTTCGACGCCGAACGCGCCGCCCACGCCAGGCCGCCGGCCTCCGGTGACCCCGGCGGTCTGCTGGGCGCACTGCACCCGGAACTGCGCTGGCAGCCACCGGTGCTGACGATCGGCGGGCTGCGCGTGGAGCGGGACGTGCACTTGCGGGGACGGGGGGTGCTGGTGCTCCCGTCGTTCTTCTGCTGGCGGTATCCGACAGTACTCAAGGACGCCCGTCTGCCCCCGGTCGTCGTCTATCCCATGACGCACCAGGCCGCCCTGGAGGTGGCCGGCCCGGCGGCCGAGGGCGGCAGGACACCGTCGCGGTCGCTGGTCGCGCTGCTGGGGCGGACCCGGGCGGAGATCCTCGGCCGTGTCGCCGAGGGCGGGCGTACGACGACGGAGCTGGCCCGCGGTACGGGCATGTCCCCCGCCACCGCCAGCTACCACACCACGGTCCTGAGGGACGCGGGCCTGCTCAGCACCCATCGGCTGGGCGGCGCCGTCCTGCACACACCGACCCCGCTCGGGTCCGCGCTGCTGGAGGGCCGGCGCCGCTCCGCGGCCTGAGCACCCGAGCCTGCCCCTCACATCAGCAGTCCCCTGTCCTTCAGACAGGTCCGCGCCACGTCCATCAACAACCGCCGCCAGTTTTCGCGTGACAGAGATGGTGAACAAGCGCTTAGATAGTAGATCCGACCCATGCCGAGCTGGAGGCCCCGTTGCTGTTCTCATCCGTCGACGACGTCTCCGCACGTCTGGCCGCCACCGGCTATCTCGCCTCGCCCGCGGTCGCCACGACCGTCTTCCTCGCCGACCGGCTGGGCAAGCCGCTGCTGGTGGAGGGCCCGGCCGGGGTCGGCAAGACGGAGCTCGCCAAGGCCGTGGCCGAGGTCGCGGGTGCGCGGCTGGTCCGGCTGCAGTGCTACGAGGGCGTCGACGAGTCCCGGGCGCTGTACGAGTGGAACCACGCCAAGCAGCTGCTGCGCATCAGCGCGGGCCGCGACGAGACCTGGGACGAGACCCGCACGGACATCTTCAGCGAGGAGTTCCTGCTCACCCGCCCGCTGCTCACCGCCATCCGCGGCGACGACCCGAAGGTCCTGCTGATCGACGAGACCGACAAGGCCGACGTCGAGGTGGAGGGCCTGCTCCTGGAGGTGCTGAGCGACTTCCAGGTCACGGTTCCCGAGCTGGGCACGATCACCGCGACCCGTCGTCCCTTCGTCGTCCTGACCTCGAACGCGAGCCGCGAGCTGTCCGAGGCGCTGCGCCGCCGCTGTCTGTTCCTGCACATCGGCTTCCCCGAGCAGGAGCTGGAGCGTCGGATCGTACGGCTGAAGGTGCCCGGTCTGGACGAGGCGCTGGCGGACTCGGTGGTGCGGGTGGTCGGTGCGCTGCGCGCGATGGACCTGCGCAAGGTGCCCTCGGTGGCCGAGACGATCGACTGGGCGCGCACGCTGCTCGCGCTGGGGGCCGGCACCCTCGACGAGGGCGTCGTACGCGACAGCCTGGGCGTCCTGCTCAAGCATCAGGACGACGTCCTCAAGGCGGCCGCCAAGCTCGACCTGGATGCCGTGTGACCGCCCCGGGAGTGGCGGAGCGCCTCACCTCGCTGGTCGGGGCGCTGCGCGCGCACGGCATGCGGATCGGCACCGGCGAGACCGTGGACGCGGCCCAGGCGGTGGCGGCGCTCGGCCTGGCGGACCGCGAGCTGCTGCGGGAGGGGCTGGCCTCGACCCTGCTGCACGGCACGGTCCAGCGGCAGGTGTTCGACCCGGTCTTCGACCTGTACTTCCCGCGAGGAGTCGGCGCGCCGGAGACACAGCCCGCGGACCGGGACGATCTACGGGAACGGATCGCCGCCGCACTCGCCGCGGGCGACGTCGTCCTGATGGGACAGCTGGCGGCGGAGGCGGTCGACGGCTTCGGCGGATACGGCTCCTCGCCGGGGTCGCAGGGCTGGTCCTCGTACCAGGCGCTGGACCGGCTCCGCCCGCAGACCCTGCTGGCCCGCGTCCGCGAGAACGTCCAGGCGCGAAACGGCAGTTCCGGGTTCGCCGACCGGCTGCTCGACGACGAGATCCGGCGGCGGATCGAGACCTTCCGCAGGCAGGTGGCCGTGGAGGCGCGGCGCCGGATCGCCGAGCAGCGCGACCGGGACGAACTCGCACGGCGCGCGGTGGGCACCACGCCCGACCGGGTGGACTTCCTGTACGCCGGGAAGCTCCAGCTCACCGAGCTGCGCAGGACGGTTCAGCCGCTGGCCCGTAAGCTCGCCACCCGGCTCGCGGCCCGCCGGCGCCGCGCCGCCCGCGGCAGCATCGATCTGCGGCGCACCCTGCGCGGCTCCCTGTCCACGGGCGGGGTGCCGATGAAGCCGGTGCTGCGCAGGCGCCGTCCCGTACGGCCCGAACTGGTCCTGCTGTGCGATGTGTCGGGGTCGGTGTCCGGGTTCTCGGACTTCACGATGCTTCTGGTGCAGGCGCTGCACGACCAGTTCAGCAAGGTGCGGGTGTTCGCCTTCGTCAACCGGCTCGACGAGGTGACCCGGCTGCTCGAGCACGGTGCGGCCGACCCGGAGGGGCTGGGCGCCCGTATCCGGGCGGAGGCGACGCTCACGGGCTGGCACGGCAGCAGCGACTACGGTGTCGCACTGGGCGAGTTCGCGGAGCGGTACGGCGACGCGGTGGGCCCGCGCACCACGGTGTTCGTACTCGGCGACGCCCGTACGAACATGAGCGACCCGAACCTGTCGGCGGTGCGGCAGGTGGCCGAACGGGCCCGCCGCGTCTACTGGTTGAACCCCGAGCCGCACGCCCAGTGGGGCACGGGCGACTCCGCGGCACCCGAGTACGCCGAGTTGGTGGAGATGCACGAGTGCCGCAACGCGCGGCAGCTCGGCGCGCTCATCGCGCGCCTGCTGCCGGTGTGACGTTCAGCCCTTCGACTTTGCGTAGTCCGTCGCCATCTGTCCCGCGAAGTCGTACACGACGCACGGCTCGTCGCTGACCACCCAGGCGTCGTGACCCGGTGACACCACGAACACGTCGCCCGGTCCGATCTCCTGCTCGGCGCCGTCGTCCATGCGCAGGCGCATGCGTCCGGAGACGCAGTATCCGTTGTGGTGGACCTGGCAGCTGTCCGTCCCGGCGATCGGGGCCACGGATTCCGACCACTTCCAGCCGGGTTCGAAGGTCCCCACCGCGAAGTCGAGTCCGGTCATATGGACGGCTTCAAGGTGTCCGCGCGGGAAATCGCGCCGCTCGTCGGGCTTCTCGACCGCCTTGATCTCAAGCATGACGGCTCCCTTCCTTGCGAGCCCCGCCCACCACACCATCGTCCGCCGGTCCAGCCGGGACCGCCATCCGGGATGCGGAGAAAACTTCAATGAGCGGACAACTGGGTCGAACGAGCGGAGAATAGGGCGAGGCCGCCTTCGCCGAACCACCCAGAAAGGTGGCGATCACCGTGGCTGAACATCCCCATGCACAACTCGTCCGCACGGGCTATGAGGCCTTCTCGCGCGGCGACATGGACACCCTGCGCTCGATGATGACGGGCGACGCCACGCACCACGTACCCGGAAGCCACCAGCTGTCCGGCGACTGCAAGGGAATCGACGCGGTCCTCGACTACTACCGCCGGCTCTACGAGGAGACGAGCGGCACGTTCAAGGTCGAGCTGCGCACTGTCCTGGTGGACGGTCGCGGCCACGCGGTTGCCATGCACCACTTCACCGCCCGGCGCGGCGACAAGCGGATCGACGAGGACGGAGGCATCGTCTTCCGGATCATCGGGGACAAGATCACCGACCTTGACGAGTGCCTGGCGGACATCGACAGGGCCAACGAGTTCTGGTCATGACACTGTCGCCCGGCCGCACAGCCGGGCGAAGCGGTCCGCGTCCACGTTGCCGCCGGAGACGATGACACCGATCCGGCGCGGAAGGGAACCCGCACGCCCGGCGAGCAGGGCGGCGATCGGGGTGGCACCGCTCGGCTCGACGACGATCTTCAGACGCTCGAAGGCGAACCGCATGGCGTCGCGGATCTCGTCGTCGGAGACGAGGGCGATGCCGTCGACGAGACGCCGGTTGACCGAGAACGTCAGCTCGCCGGGCGTGTCCACGGCCTGCCCGTCGGCGATGGTGCGCGGCACGGGGATGCCGACGCGCCGGCCCGCCTCCAGGGACCGCTTGGTGTCGTCCCCGGCCTCCGGCTCGACGCCGATCACACGGATCCCGGGGTGCAGCCCCTTGGCCGCGACGGCGGACCCGGCGATCAGCCCGCCACCGCCGACGGGCACCATCAATGCGTCCAACTCCCCCGTTTCCTCCAGGAGTTCGAGCGCGGCCGTGCCCTGCCCGGCCATGACATGCGGGTGCTCGTAGGGCGGGATGAGGGCCAGGCCCCGCTCGGCGGCCAGGGCCTGGCCTACGGCGACGCGGTCCTCGGTGTAGCGGTCGTACGTCACGATCTCGGCGCCGTAGCCGATGGTCGCCTCCACCTTGGAGCGCGGGGCGTCTTCGGGCATGACGATGACGGCGGTGGCGCCCAGTTCGCGCGCGGCGAGGGCGACGGCCTGCGCGTGGTTGCCGGAGGAATAGGCGGCGATGCCGCGGCCCAGCTGCTCGGGGGTGAGCCGGGAGGCCGCGTTGTAGGCGCCGCGGAACTTGAAGGCGCCGACGCGCTGGAAGTTCTCGCACTTGAGGAAGACCTCGGCGCCGACGAGTGCGTCGAGGGTACGGGAGCGCAGTACGGGAGTGCGGTGGGCGACGCCCTTGAGGCGGTCGGCGGCCTCGCGGACGGTGTCGAGGGTGACCGGCGGGGTGGTGGTCGTCACGCGTGTCCTCCAGCGGGGGTCGGGTGGTTGGCGGCTCGGGCCTGGGCGAGGTAGCTGTAGGCGGAGGCACGGGAGATGCCGAGCCGGGCGGCGACCTGCTCGATCGCGCGGCGCACGGCGAACACGCCGTGTTCGTCGAGTCTGCGGAACAGGTCGAGGCGCTCGGCCCGGTCCAGTGCGGCCCAGTTCTGGTGCCGTCCGAGCCGGTGGGCGTCGAGGATGGCGTCCACGACGGAGTCGATGTCGTTGCCGAAGGCGGTGACCGGCGGCTCGGCGGCCCCCGCGCCGAGGCCGGCCAGGGCGCCGAGCAGGGCGTGAGCCTCGTTGACCGCGCTGATGTCCACGTTGACGCACAGCGCGCCGAACACCGCTCCCGTGGAGTCGCGCAGCACCATCGTGGACGACTTGACCAGCTTTCCGGCAGCGGTGCGGGTGACGTAGTTCAAGTCGTCGGCCGCCTCGTCGCCGCGCGCGAGCACCTTCATGCCGATCTCGCTCATCGCGCCGCCCACGACCCGCCCGGTCACTTCACCGGCGACGGCGACGACCGACTTCTCCGGCTTCCGGTAGTCGTGCAGGACCACCTCGCACACCGGGCCGAACGTCGCCGCGATCCCGTCGACGACCGGTCTGAGCGCGGCGAGGATCGCGTCCCGCTCGGCGTCGTGGACGTGCTCGTCAGTCATGCTCCTAGACTACTGGTCCAAGCTCTGGACGGAAAGTCCAGATACGGTGTCGTGGTTCGCGGCGTGCGTCAGCGCCTCCCGTCCGGCGTGGCGGTCGCCGACCGTCTCCCACCAGGGGTGCGTGTGCATCTCCTCGGCGAGACGCCGGCAGCGTTCCCGGGCGTCCGTGAGGCGCTCGCGCTGCTCGCCGGTGATCTCGGCGCGTCCGGCCGCGATGTCCGCGCCGCTGGGCAGTCGCGCGGCGATGTCCGCACAGTGCTCCAGCGCCCGGGTGAAGGTCCGCCGGGCGGCGACCAGATCGCCGGGTATGACGAACTCGCCCACGGTGAAGGGCCGCGAGAACTCGGACGATCCCGGCTCGGTGTGCCACAGCGAGGCGTCGATGGGCCCTTCGTCGTCACGCGCCCGGGTGAGCTCGCTGCGAAGGCCCGCCTCCAGGTGGCCACCCGCCTCCCGCGCGCCGGTCCGAGGCGCGGGCACGAGACCCACCCCGCCGGCATGGGGCGCCGACTGGCCGGGCAGCGGTTCGGGGCGGCCTTCGAGGAACTCGTCCTTGTCCGTCGGGGTGACCCACATGTGCCAGCCGCGCCGGCCCGCCGGGTGGGGCAGATAGAGCGAGACGAGTTCGCCCGTGGCCGTGCGCCGGATGACGTCGTCGTAGTAGAGGCCGCGCACGGGTTCCCACAGGGCGTGCCGTCCGCCGCACCGGCCGGCGCCCTGCTGCCGGCAGGGCACCGGATTGCTCCAGTCGCAGCGGGACATGTGCAGTTGCTTGACGCCGCCGCGCACCGGCAGGGCCGCGCGGTCGGTCACGTCCCGCCAGCTCTGTACGTTCAGCCGCGCCCAGGGTGCGCGGTCGATGGGGATCGCGTTCTCGTTGTTGACGAGCCACAGCGGGGTGAGTCCGTCCCGTAATGCGCTGCGGGTGCGCTCGTCGACGGATCCGCCGGCTATGGCCGCAAGCTGTATTTCGTACGCGAGCCGGTGACTGTCGCCGCCTTCCACGGTCACGTCCGTGCGGCGCTTTCCGCCCTCGGCTGCCTCGGCGGCTCCCGTGACCCGGAATCCCTCCCCCGCCGCGACCTTGACGGTGTATTCCCTGAGCGCTTTGTGGAGATCACTCTCGGCCTTCGTCTCGGGGCGTTCCCCTTTGGCCACGTGCATGGCGTGTGGGCGGCCGTTGACCTTGCGGATGGCCATGAAGCCGGGGCAGATGAACCCCTCGTCCTCATGGGCTTCCAGGCAGTACAGAAGATCCGGCTGGTAGTTGCCGTAGATGTCGTCGAGCAGCCGCGGGTATTCGGGGTGCCCGAGATCCGCCTCGGTCAGGTCGAGCGTGATGCCGAGGCCCCTGTGCCAGACGCAGTAGGTCATATGGCGAGAGTAGGACGCACCACTGACAATCGGCCTAAGTCATGATCAGTAACGCAGGCCGGGCCGCCGGACAAGCCCCTTCCGGCGGCACTCACATCTATCCGTGCACGAAATCTTGCGGCCATCTCGCCCACACTCCTAAGATAATTTCGTTACTCCTCGTGACTGACGAAACATCTCCTGTTCGCGGCTATCGAGAGTAGGTGCCCCATGACGGTTGCTGCTGCGTCGACGATCC
Organism: Streptomyces sp. NPDC001351; assembly: GCF_042896045.1. NCBI lineage: Bacteria > Bacillati > Actinomycetota > Actinomycetes > Kitasatosporales > Streptomycetaceae > Streptomyces > Streptomyces sp. NPDC001351. The sequence continues at coordinate 20,378 of NZ_JBIAWS010000012.1, forward strand.
ACCCGGGCGAGGTGCACGAAAGACTCGGCCGTCATGTGCTGACCGACGGTTTCAAGCTGGTGCTCGACCCGCTCGCCAGTCGGGGCTCCTGGATCGTGGACGCACGCACCAGTGAGAAGTTCCTCGACCTCTACTCGTTCTTCGCGTCCGCCCCGCTGGGGCTCAACGCACCGGGCATCGTGGACGATCCGGAGTTCATGACCCTGCTTGCGCAGGTCGCGGCCAACAAGCCCGCCAACCCGGACATGTACACCACGCACTACGCCGAGTTCGTCGAGACGTTCGCCCGGGTGCTGGGCGATCCGGAGCTGCCCAGGCTGTTCTTCGTCGAGGGCGGGGCGCTCGCCGTCGAGAACGCGCTGAAGACGGCGTTCGACTGGAAGAGCCGCCGCAACGAGGCCGCGGGCCGCTCCCCCGACCTAGGCACCAAGGTGCTCCACCTGCGCCACGCCTTCCACGGCCGCAGCGGTTACACCCTTTCGCTGACCAACACCGAGCCCAACAAGACGGCTCGCTTCCCGCAGTTCGACTGGCCCCGCATCGACGTACCCGCGATGCGGTTCCCCCTCGAACGCCACCTTGCCGAGGTGGAGGAGGCCGAGCGACGAGCCCTCGCTCAGGCGCGCCGGGCGTTCGAGGACAACCCGCACGACGTCGCCTGCTTCATCGCCGAGCCGATCCAGGGCGAGGGCGGCGACAACCACATGCGCCCGGAGTTCCTGCAGGCGATGCAGGCGCTCTGTCACGAGTACGACGCGCTGTTCGTGCTCGACGAGGTGCAGACCGGTGTGGGCATCACCGGCACCACCTGGGCCTACCAGCAACTCGGCCTCGAGCCGGACATCGTCGCCTTCGCCAAGAAGGTCCAGCTCGGCGGCATCATGGCCGGCCGCCGGGTCGACCAGGTGCCCGACAACGTCCTGCGGGTCTCCGGGCGGATCAACTCCACCTGGGGCGGCGGGCTGGTCGACATGGTCCGCGCCCGGCGCATCATGGAGATCATCGAGCGGGACGATCTGGTGGCCCAGGCCGCCGCCGTGGGATCGTGGTTCCTGGCCGAACTGCGTGATCTGGAAGTCCGGCACGCGGCGGTGGCGTCCAACGCGCGCGGGCGCGGGCTGATGAGCGCCATCGACCTGCCGGACAGCGGCGCCCGCGACGAGGCGGTACGCCGGTTGCGCACCGAGGAGCAGGTGATCGCATTGCCGTGCGGTGAGCGTTCGGTGCGCTTCCGTCCCGCCCTGTCCATCACCCAGGACGAGCTCGCCCTCGCCCTGCGGGCTCTCGACCGGGTCCTGGCCGGCCTGCACTGACCCTCCCGGCGGACACCGCCCCACCCCAGCGGACAAGGAGCAATGTCATGGCCCGTGCCGTCGCCTCGATCGTTGCCGGCCACCCGGTCGCCGGCGCTCCCGGCGGGACTCTTCAACGCGCCAATCCCGGCCGTACCGCAGAGCTGGTCACCGAGATCTCGCTCGGGGACGCCTCGACGTTCGTCGAGGCCGCCAAGGCCGCGAAGGCGGCGCAGCGGGCCTGGTCCGACGTCCCGGCGCCGGTGCGCGGATCCGCGATCGGAAAGATCGGCCGGCTCGTCGAGGCCAACAAGGACCGGCTCGCCCGCATCGTCACCGAAGAGATCGGCAAGCCGCTCGCCGAGGCACTCGGCGAGGTGCAGGAGATCATCGACACCTGCGACTTCTTCCTGGGCGAGGGCCGCCGGCTGTACGGGCAGACGGTGCCCTCGGAGATGCCCGACAAGCAGCTGTTCACCTTCCGCAACCCGGTCGGCGCGGTCGCGGTGATCACCGCGGGCAACTTCCCGGTGGCCGTGCCGGCCTGGTACCTCGTGCCGGCACTCGTCACCGGCAACACCGTGGTGTGGAAGCCCGCCGAGTACGCCGCCGCGAGCGCCAAGGCCCTCTTCGAACTGTTCACGCACGGAGGCGGCCTGCCCGACGGCGTGCTCAACCTCGTACTGGCCGACGGGGAGCAGACCTACGCCGGTCTGGAGTCCTCCCTCGACGCGGGCCTGGTCGACAAGGTCGGCTTCACGGGGTCGACGCTGGTCGGGCAGAAGATCGGCGCCCTGTGCGGAAGCCACCTGCAGACGCCCTGCCTGGAACTGGGCGGCAAGAACCCCCAGGTGGTCACCCCCAGCGCCGACCTCGACCTGGCGGTCGAGGGGGCGTTGTTCTCCGGATTCGGTACCGCGGGTCAGCGCTGCACCTCCCTCGGGACGCTCATCGTCCACGAGTCCGTGCACGAGGACTTCCTCGCCCGCTTCGACGCGGCGAGCCGCGCGGCCCGGATCGGCGACGCCTTCGAGGACGTCCTGTACGGCCCGATGCTCGACGAACGGTTCGCGCAGCGCTACGAGACCTTCCTCGGCTGGATCAAGGACCACCACCGCACCTACGGCTCCGACGGCATCGGCCGGATCACGGCGGACAATCCGCGCAAGGGCTTCGTCGGTGACCCCGAAGCGGGCATGTTCTACCACCCCGTGATCGTCGACGGAGTGCGCCGCGACGACGATCTGTTCCTCAACGAGACCTTCGGCCCCATCGTCGGAGTGACCACCTACCGGGACTTCGACGAGGCCCTCGAACTGGCCAACCTCCATGGCTACGGCCTGTCCGCCGCGATCTACACCACCGACCCGCACGAGGTGTGGACGTACCGGCGCGGCATCTCGGCGGGCATGGTCAGCGTCAACAACACCACCTCCGGAGCCGAGGCGCACCTCCCGTTCGGCGGCAACGGCAAGTCCGGCAACGGCTCTCGCCAGTCGGGGCAGTGGGTGCTCGACCAGTTCACCCGCTGGCAGTCGATGAACTGGGACCACTCCGGACGGCTGCAGAAGGCGCAGATGGACGTGGCCGCGCTCGAACCCGACATGGCGTTCCGCCTGTGAGCGGCGTCGAGGACCTGGACCGGCACTTCCGCGAGGCGGTGGCCGGTCTGCGGTCTGCCGCCGGGGCTGCGGGCCCGCTGGACTCCCGTACCGCGCTCGACCTGTTCGACGCCCAGCTGGAGAGCCGGCACGCCGACGCCGCGGCGCGCTGGATGCAGCAGCAGGGCCGCGGCTACTACACCATCGGATCGAGCGGGCACGAGGGCAACGCCGCGCTCGCCCTCGCGCTGCGGCCCACCGACCCGGCGTTGCTGCACTACCGCTCCGGCGCCTTCTACTGCGCCCGCGCCCGGCAGGCCGGCGGCGTCGACGCGGTCAGGGACATGCTGCTGGGGGTGGCCGCCGGGGCCGACGAGCCGATCGCCGGCGGCCGGCACAAGGTGTACGGGCGACGTGAACTGGCCGTCATCCCGCAGACGTCGACCATCGCCTCCCACCTGCCGCGGGCGGTCGGGGTGGCGTGGAGCATCGCCCGTGCCAAGCGGCTCGGGACCGAGTGCGCCTGGCCCGGCGACGCCGTCGTCTGCTGTTCCTTCGGGGACGCCTCGGTCAACCACTCCACGGCGGCGGGCGCCATCAACAGCGCCTGCCACGCCGCCTACCAGGGCCTGCCGATGCCGATCCTGTTCCTCTGCGAGGACAACGGCCTGGGCATCAGCGTGCCGACCCCGCCCGACTGGGTGCGGCGCGCCTACGGCAACCGGCCCGCCCTCGCCTACTTCGCCGCGGACGGCTGCGATCCGCAGGCCGCCTACGACACCGCGCGCGAGGCGGTGGCCCACGTGCGCAGGCACCGCCGACCCGCGTTCCTGCACCTGTCGATGGTGCGCTTCCTCGGCCATGCCGGCTCGGACGCCGAAGCCGCCTACCGCCTGCCCTCCGACGTCGCCGCGGACCTGCGCCGCGACCCGCTGCTGGCCACGGCGCGACTGCTCACCAACACCGGCGTCCTGACCCCGCAGGAGGTTCTGGACCGGTACGACGAGGTGGGCGGCCGGGTGTTCGCCGTCGCCAAGGAGGCCCTGGAGAGCGAGCCCCTGACCACCGCCCCGCAGATCGCCGCCCCCATCGCACCCCGCCGCGCCGACCTCGTGGCGACTGCGGCACGCCGTACGGGCGAAGCAGCCACGGCGCCCGTGGGCGAGCCCGTGACCGTCGCCCAGGCCATCACCCACACACTCGCCGACCTGCTCGGCAGCCACCCGGAGCTGGTCGTCTTCGGTGAGGACGTCGGCCGCAAAGGCGGGGTCTACGGACTGACGAGGGGCCTGCAGCGGCGTTTCGGCACCGCCCGGGTCTTCGACACTCTGCTGGACGAGCAGGCCGTCCTCGGGCTCGCGCTGGGGGCGGGCCTGTCCGGGCTGCTGCCGGTGGCGGAGATCCAGTACCTGGCGTATCTGCACAACGCGGAGGACCAACTGCGCGGCGAGGCCGCCACGTTGCAGTTCTTCTCCCAGGGCCAGTACCGCAACCCCCTCGTGGTGCGCATCGCCGGCTACGGCTACCAGCGCGGCTTCGGCGGCCATTTCCACAACGACAACGCGGTGGGCGCCCTGCGCGACATTCCCGGCCTGGTCATCGCCTCCCCGTCCCGCCCCGACGACGCCGCCGCGATGCTGCGCACCTGCGTGGCCGCGGCGAAGGTGGACGGCACGATCAGCGCCTTCCTCGAACCGATCGCGCTCTATCACGTCCGGGACCTCCACGAGGACGGCGACAACGGCTGGCTCACCCCGTATCCACCACCCGCCGAGCATGTACCGATCGGCCGGGCGCGCACCTACGGCACCGGCACGGACCTGACCCTCGTGACCTTCGGCAACGGTCTGTGCCTCTCCCTTCGGGCCGCGCGCCGGCTGGAGCAACAGGGCATCGCCTGCCGGGTCGTCGACCTGCGCTGGCTGGCTCCCCTGCCGGTCGACGACGTGCTGCGGGAGGCCGGGGCGACGGGCCGTGTCCTCGTGGTCGACGAGACCCGCCGTACCGGAGGCGTGTCGGAGGGAGTCGTCACCGCCCTGGTCGACGCCGGATTCAGCGGCGCGGTCCGACGGGTCACCAGCGTGGACAGCTTCGTCCCGCTGGGGCAGGCGGCGCAGTTGGTGCTCGTGTCGCAGGACGATGTGGAGCGCGCCGCGCGGGAGTTGCTCTCAGAGGGCCGCTGAGACCAGGCACGCCGAGGGAAGGCCAGTCGGCCGTACGAGAGTTGTCCGGGACCCGGTGGGCGGCGTCGGCGGCGCACCTCTTTGCGTGCGCCGATGCGTTTCTTGGGCAGGACCCGGTCCGTACGTCCGCTCCCGTACACGTTCTGCCCTTCCCATGTCGTTGCACGGTTCGCCCGCCGCCCCCCGCGCCGTACAACCAAGGAGCACCGTTGTTCCGACGTCCAGTCCGTCCCGCCCGTACCGTCACCGCGGCCGCAGCCGCGCTGGCCGCCGCGGGCGCCCTCACCGCCACGGCCACCGCACCCGCCGTGGCACACGCGCCCGCGCAGGCACACGCTCGCGCCCGGCACGTCCTGCTGCTGTCCGTCGACGGCCTGCACCAGTCCGATCTGGCCTGGTACATCGACCGCCACCCCGGCTCGGCCCTCGCCCGGCTCGTCGGCGGCGGTGTGGAGTACACCCACGCGAGAACCACTGTCCCCTCCGACTCGTTCCCCGGCCTGGTCGGGCAGCTCACCGGCGGCGACCCGGGCACCACGGGCGTCTACTACGACGACACCTACGACGCCGCGCTCCTCCCGGCCGGTACGACCGCCTGCGCGGGCGCCAAGCCGGGCGTCGAGGTCGACCTCACCGAGGACCTCGACAAGAACAAGGACTCCCTCGACGCCGGCCAGGGCCTCGCGGGACTGCCGGGCAGCATCCTGAAGATGACGGGAGACGCCGCGAGCCTCATCGACCCGTCGAAGCTGCCGGTCGACCCGAAGACCTGCAAGCCGCTCTACCCGCACGGCTACCTGAAGGTGAACACGGTCTTCGACGTGGCCCGCAAGGCCGGGCTGCGCACCGCATGGTCCGACAAGCACGTGGCGTACGAGATCCTCAACGGCCCGAGCGGCAACGGCATCCAGGACCTGTTCGCCCCGGAGATCAACAGCCAGGCCATCGGCTACCCCGCCGGCAAGGACTGGACGAAGGACAACGCGGCGACCGAGCAGTACGACGGCTACAAGGTGCGGGCCGTGCTGAACGAGATCGACGGCTACGACCACGGCCGCACCCACGAGGTCGGCACCCCGGCGGTCTTCGGCATGAACTTCCAGTCGGTGTCGACCGCCCAGAAGCTGCCCACCTCCGACGGGCTGACGGGCGGCTACCAGGCCAAGGGCGTGCCCGGGCCGCTGCTGGCCAAGAACCTCGACTTCGTCGACCAGCAGGTCGGGGCGTTCCTCGCCGAGCTCCACAAGCAGCACCTGGACCGCAGCACGACGGTCATCCTCTCGGCCAAACACGGTCAGTCGCCGACCGACCCGAAGGCGCTGACGCGGATCGACGACGGCGCCCTCCTGGACGGGCTCAACGCCGCGTGGAAGGCCGCCCACCCGGGCGCCGGCGACCTGGTCGCGCACGCCGTGGACGACGACGCGATGCTCCTGTGGCTCACCGACCGCTCCAAGGCCGCCACCGACTTCGCCAAGACCTACCTGCTCGCCCAGTCCGGCACCGGCAACGGCATCGACGGCGCGGCCAAGCCCTTCACGGCCGGCGGCCTGAAGACCCTGTACGCGGGCGCCGATGCGGCCCGCTACTTCCACGTCCGCCCGGGCGACTCCCGCGTTCCCGACCTCTTCGGCATCACCCAGTACGGCGTCGTCTACACCGGCGGCAAGAGCAAGATCGCCGAGCACGGAGGCGCCCACGCCGACGACCTCGACGTCCCGCTCGTCGTCTCCGGCGCCGCCACCCCGCAAGGGGTACGTGTCGGCGGCTCGGTACGGACCACGCAGATCGCCCCGACGATCCTGCGGCTCCTGGGTCTGGGCTCCCAGTCCCTGGACGCCGTACGCAGGGAACACACTCGGGCGCTCCCGCTGCGCTGACAGCTCACCGCGCTTGCCGGGCCGCGACCGGCCGGTCCGTCAAGCCGGGTCGCGGACGCGCGGGGCGCCATGGAAGCCCCGCGGCGCGTGCATCCGGCGCTTGTGCGCGCCGGATGCACGTGTCTTTCGTTCCTCTGTCAGGCGGGGATGATCTGCCACTGCTGCTGGGGTATGGCGGTGTAGGCCCACTGGTTGATGGCGGCTCCGTCAGCGGTGGAGCCGCTGTCGACGTTGAGGGACAGGCCGCTCAGCCGGTTCGTGAGGAGGTAATAGCCGTCGCCGGTGGGGGTGATGGCCCAGTGCTGCTGGGGCGCGTTGGCGTCGCCCCAGATGTCGGCGCCTGAGCCGTTCACGCGGGAGAGCCCGCCGATTTCCATGAGTGTGCCGCTGTTGACGTTGCGGATCTTGTAGTAGCCGCTGTCGGCCCTGGCTATCGTCCACTTCTGGTTGGCGTGGTTCTGCCAGGGCCACTGCAGGATGGCGGTGTTGTCGGCGGTCTTGGCACCCGAGACGTCGGCAACCTTGCCGCTGTGGCGGGCGACGAGGCGGTACGTGGTGCCGTCGCCGGGGAAGAGGGTGGAGACCAGGGCGGGTGTCGCGGTGCGGCCGCCGATGCGCAGATTGCCGATGTTGGCGTAGCCGCCGGTGCCGGCGGTGACCTGGATGCGGACGAAGGCGGCGTTGCGGGCCGGCCATTCGACGAGTTTGGTGGTGCGGTCACCGGCCCAGGAGGCGGTGGCGACCTGGGTGAAGTTGGTGCCGTCGGTGCTGGTGGAGATGGTGCAGGCGGTGATGTCGCCGTCGGTGGTGTTCGTGCGGTTCCACTGCTTGGGCAGGTACTCCAGGGTGGAGATGTTGCTCCATACGCCGCCGAGGTCGATGGTGATGGTCTGGGGCAGGGTGAGGCTCCAGGTGGACCAGCAGGTCTCGAAGCCCTTGTCGCTGAGCCCGTCGATGGCGTTCATGGGGCCCTCGCCGGCGTGGTAGTCCGTGGCGTGGGCGGCCACGGGGGTGACCGGGTGTTCGGCGCGGAGCATCTGGGCGGGCAGGGGCGGCCGGGAGGTGTCGGGTCCGCTCCAGGCGGCGCCGGCCTCGGAGAGCCGGTTGACGATGTTTGTGTCGAGCACACCGTCGCGGTTGGGCGGGCAGTTGAGGATGAACGAGGTGTACTTGGGCTCCAGGTCCACCAGGTGGGAGAGGATGGCGTCCTTGCTCATCGGATCGGTGGTGGGGGTGGCCGGGTGCCAGAACCATCCGTTGCTGATCGTCTGGCCCTGCAGCGAGGCGTAGGTGTTGCCTGCCGGTGAGGTGATGCCGAGGGGTTCCTCGAAGTAGATCGCGTCGCCGAGGAAGGGAACCGACAGCCCACCGTGGTCGATCATCACGATGTCGGGCTGGAGGGACTTCACATGTTCCCTGACGCGCTGATACGGGACGGCCTGCTGGCCCATCTGCCAGGCATAGCCGTCGGTGACGAACATGTCGATGGTGCCGTAGTTGGTGAGCAGTTCGGTGATCTGGTTGAGGATGTAGGTGATGTCGCCGGGCTGGACGGCCTGGTCGGAGGCGACACCGTGGCGGGTGTCGTAGGCCTGCACGTTGTAGGTGCGGTCCCAGATGGAGAAGTACAGGCCGACCTTCAGGCCCTGGGCCCGGAAGGCGCTCACATACTGCGCGACGACGTCGTGCTTGTAGGAACTGTTGGCGACGTTGTAGGTGTTGTGGGCGCTTGGCCACAGGCAGAAGCCGTCGTGGTGCTTGGTGGTCAGGACGCCGTAGCTCATCTTCGCCGCCGCGGCGGCCGCCGCCCACTGGGCGCAGTCGACGGCCGTGGGCGCGAACAGAGCCGGGTTCTGGTTGGGGGCGGCCCACTCCTCGTTGGTGAACGTGCCCATGTTGAAGTGGTTGAACATGCCGAACCGCATGTTCACCAGCTTGCTGAGATTGGTCTGCGGGTCCGCGGCGGCCGCCTGCGGGAGCAGGCGGGAGAAGCCGGGAACCACGGGCAACGCGCTCGCGGCCACAGCGGCGGCCGCGGAGCCCAGCAGGCCGCGACGGGACAGTCTTCTTCCTGACGACATAGGTGTGCTCCCGGGTGTCTGGGCTCCATGCACCGAGTTACGCATGAACTTCGAGGATGTGACCGCTCCATGTCAACAGGTACGTGGATGAAAGTGCCCGAACGATGAGCCAGAGAAGACGTTTTGTTCAACTTCACTACGATTCGGTTCGTCAATACATGCCATGTTTGGCCGCAAAGCCCGGGAGGTTCACCCTGCGGCGCCCATACAGGGCGCAGCAGTGCGCCCTTCCGTTGCGATGCCGGAGACAGCGCCGACGGAACCCCAAAATGAGTGCTACTTATTTCGGAAGGGTAGTTTTGCTGGAATGCCCGGGGTGCGACTCGGCCTGAGACCGATCGTCATCGGTAATGGCGCATTCACCTGGGACGATTCGCCACTTCGAGAGGGCGAGTGCAACACCCGCCTTGAGACGTCGACGTGTCACCCTTGTTGCCGCAGTGAAAAATAAGTGTGCCTATCGTCTTGACGGCCCCGCCTCCTTGCCTTGATAAATGCAACTCATAGAAAAATCCGGGGGGTTCCGGAGGAGGGACACCACAGATGAGACCCCTAGGCATCGGCGGGGGGACGGTCAAGGCACTCGCAGCTGCTGCCGTCGTCTTCGCCGCCGCACTGCCCGCTCAACCGGCCTACGCGGCCACGACGAACTTCTACGTCGATCCCGTCAACGGCAGCGACAGCAACCCGGGAACCAGCACCGCCGCAGCGTTCAAGACCATCCAGGCCGCCCAGGCCGCGGTGCGATCCGTCAACTCGAACATGTCGGACGACATCGTCGTGAACCTGCGCGGAGGCACCTACCTCCTCACCACCCCGATCACCTTCGGCACCAGCGACTCGGGCACGAACGGCCACACGGTCGTCTACCAGGCCTACAACGGCGAGACGCCCGTCATCAGCGGTGGCAAGACGATCACCGGCTGGACCGCGGCCACCAACGGCGAGTACAAGGCGCCGGTCGGCAGCCTCAACTTCCGGCAGCTGTACGTCAACGGGGTCCGCGCCACCCGGGCCCGCTTCCCCGACCTCGGCTCGGACTTCCAGCTGCAGGGCAGCGACAAGACCAACAAGCTGCTGAACGTGCTCAGTTCGCAGGTGTCCAACTGGGACCACCTGAGCCAGGTCGAGACGATGCTGGAGACGCAGTGGGGCGAGAGCTACCTGCGGCTCAAGTCGGTCAGCTCCGCGGGCGGCACCGCCAATGTGTCGATCCAGGACCACGAAGCCGGAATCCTGTTCCCGCGTCCCTTCCCGGTCCTCTCCAACGGCTCCCCTCTGCACTTCGAGAACGCCCATGAGTTCCTCAACGAGCCGGGCGAGTTCTACGTCGACACGACCGCGCAGACCGTCTACTACAAGCCCCGCCCCGGCGAGGACATGTCCACGGCCGCCGTGCAGGCGCCGACGGTTCAGACGCTCTTCGACGTCAAGGGCACGAGCCTCGACTCTCCCGTCCACGACCTGCGCTTCTCCGGGCTCACCTTCGCCCAGACCACGTGGATGGAGGCGACGAACAACGGCTACCTCAACGGCCAGGGCGGCAACTACAACGTGTCGGCCGACACCTCCAACAACCAGTACGTCGGCCGCCCGCCGGCCGGGGTCCAGGCCGCGGACGCCGACCGCGTCTCCTTCACCGGCAACACCTTCACACAGATGGGGGCCACGGCCCTCGACCTGTCGCACGGCGTGCACGACGGCACCGTGACCGGAAACCTCGTCTACGACATCGCCGGCAACGGGATCATGGTCGGCAAGTTCTCCGACCCGACCGTGGAGATGCACACCGTCTACAACCCGCCCACCTCACCGGCCGGCGAGGACGCCCGGGAAGTGGTCAAGAACGTCACCGTCAAGGACAACCTGATCACCCGGATCGGTGAGGACTACCTGGGCACCGCGGGCATCAACGCGGGCTTTGTCAACAGCACCACCATCGACCACAACGACATCTCCGACGCCCCGTGGGCCGGTATATCGCTGGGCTGGGGCTGGCAGTCGGCGGCCAACGCCGAAGGCAACAACAGCATCAGCTACAACCGCCTCGGCAACGTGATGAACCGGCTCTGCGACTCCGCCGGTATCTACCACCTCTCCAACGACCCCGGCACGGTCATCAACGGCAACTACGTCCACGACGTGATACGCGTGCCGTCCGCGTGCGGCTCGGCCGTGTCCGGCCTGTACATGGACGAGGGGTCGAACAACATGACCCTGTCGAACAACGTGCTGGCGCACACCGACGGCTTCATCAACCAGAACCGCAACGGATCCAACGTCACGCTCACCAACAACACGACGTCCGGCGACTCCGTGATCAAGGCCTCCGGTCTTGAGTCGGCCTACCAGGGCCTGGCGGCGAAGCTCAACCTCGCCTACAACAAGCCGGCGTCCGCCTCCTCGGTGAACGGCTCCGCCTGGGACGCGGCCAAGGCCAACGACAACAACGGTGCCACCGGCTGGTCGCCGACCGGGAGCGACACCTCGGCCTGGTGGCAGGTCGACCTGGGACAGGCCTACCAGCTAGGACAGTTCTCACTGACGGCCCGTCAGGACCTGGACCAGCCCGAGACCCGCGGCAACTTCGAGATCCGGGCCTCCAACGACCCGTCCTTCGCCACCTACACCGTCGTGGGACGCCAGACGGCCACCCTGCCGCTCGCCTCGACGCTCACGGGCAACATCGATGTCCGCCAGAAGTTCCGCTATGTGCGGGTCGCCAAGACCGACGGCGCGTACTTCTTCATCGCGGACTTCAGTGTGCAGCAGGCCGGCGGGGCGCTGGAGGACGCGACCGGCACGCCGACCATCAACCCGTCGACGAACTACACGATCAAGAACGTCAACAGCGGGAAGTTGATGGACGTGTCCCAGAACTCCACCGCCGACGGCGGGAGCGTCATCCAGTGGCCGAGCAACGGTGGTGCCAACCAGCAGTGGAACATCGTTCCGGTCAGCGGGCAGCTCTACAAGATCGTGAACCGCAACAGCGGCAAGGCCCTCGACATCGGCAACTCCAGTCACCGGACGGGTACCGCGCTGCAGCAGTACACCTACAACGGCGGCAACAACCAGCTGTGGTACTTCGAGCCGACCAGCGGCGGGTACGTCATCCGCAACTTCGAGAGCAGGCAGGTCCTGGAGGTCGGCGGCGGATCGACGGCCGACGGAGCCGCCATCAGTCAGTGGATGCCCCTGAACCAGTCCAACCAGGCGTGGACGATCCAGTGACCGGATGACCCGACGCGCCGGCGAATCCGCTCACCCGGAAGCGTCCGCCCGCCGTCAACGCGAATCAGCCCGCCCCCAGACCCACGACGAACCGGGCTGGGGGCGCGGCTCGCTGTCCCCGTAACGACGAACAAGGGAGTTCATGGTGCCTGAACTGCTCATCTTCCGAAAACTGCGCCGGGGGGTGGTCGTCTGCCTGGCTGCGGTGGCGCTCGCCCTCACCGGCCTTGTCGCGTTCACCGGTGCCTCGCAGGCCGCTGCACAGGAACCCTGCGACATCTACGCGGCGGGCGGCACGCCGTGTGTCGCGGCGCACAGCACGACCCGCGCGCTGTTCGCCTCCTACAACGGCCCGCTCTACCAGGTGCAGCGGGCGTCCGACAACGCGCTGCGGGACATCGGGCTGCTGTCCGCCGGAGGTGTCGCCGACGCCGCGGCACAGGACTCGTTCTGCGCTGGCACCACCTGCACCATCACCCGCCTCTACGACCAGACCGGCGGCGGCAACACCCTGGTCTACCAGGGACCCGGCGGGACCGGAGGCGCCGACACGGCGGCCACCGCGACCACCGAGGCGATCACCGTGGGCGGCCAGAAGGTGTACGCGCTCTACATCAACCCCGGCAACAGCTACTTCGCGTACAACTCCGCCGGGGGCGTGGCGACCGGCAGTTCACCCGAGGGCGAGTACATGGTCACCAGCGGCACCCACGTCAACAACGGCTGCTGCTTCGACTACGGCAACACGGAGACCGACCACAAGGCCGACGGCAACGGCGCCATGGACGCGATCAACTTCGGCACGGAATGCTGGTTCGGCGGCTGCAGCGGAACCGGACCGTGGGTCCAGGCGGACCTGGAGAACGGCCTGTTCAGCGGCGGCAGCAAGACGTGGAACCCCAACCAGGTCTCGCAGACCAGCCGCTTCGTCACCGCGATGCTCAAGAACAACGGTACGACCCAGATGGCACTCAAGGGCGCGAACGCCCAGTCCGGGAGCCTGACCCAGCTCTACAGCGGCGCACTGCCCAGCGGATGGAACCCCATGCACAAGCAGGGTGCCATCATCCTCGGCAGCGGCGGCGACTGCTGCCAGACCAACCACAACGCCAGCGCGGGCACCTTCTACGAGGGCGCCATGGTCAGGGGCTACCCCTCCGAGGCCACCGACGCCGCCGTCCAGGCCAATATCGCCGCGGCCGGCTACAGCACCTCCACCCCCTTCACCCCGGGCGCAAAGGTCTCACTGCAGGCCACCACCTCCTGCTGCACCGGCGACTACCTGCAGCACGACACCGGCGACGACAAGGTCGTGATCGCGCCGGTGACCTCGAGCAGCTCCGCCACCGACAAGGGCGACGCCACCTGGATCGTCCGTGCCGGCCTGGCCAACAGCGACTGTGTCTCCTTCGAGTCCGCCAACGCTTCCGGCAAGTACCTCAGGCACTACGCCTTCCAGCTTCACCTGCAGCCCAACGACGGCTCCAGCCAGTTCGCCGCCGATGCCACCTTCTGCTCCAAGGCGGGCAACAGCGGCACCGGTTACTCCCTGCAGTCCTTCAACTATCCGGCCAAGTACATCCGTCACTACCGCTTCACGGGCTACGTGGCAAGCAACGGCGGTGCCAATGCCTGGGACACCACGTCGTCGTGGGCCCAGGACACCAGCTGGCTCGTTGCTGCCCCCTGGAGCTGACGAACAACGGAAGCGTCGACGCACCCCTCTCTGTTCGCAATGTCGTACATCAACCGAGATTTCGAACAACAGGGTTCGTCGACGCCTCCCTACACACTCCACTTTGTGAAGGAGTTCTCCATGATCAGACCACCGTGGATACGCGGCGTCAGACGCGCGCTGCTGTCGGCCGGTGCCACCGTCGCGCTCGCCGCCGCCCTGCTCACCACCACGACCGCCCCCTCGCAGGCCGCCACGCAGGGGCCGTGCGACATCTACGCCGCGGGCGGCACCCCCTGCGTCGCCGCGCACAGCACCACCCGCGCCCTGTACGGCACGTACAACGGCCCGCTCTACCAGGTCAAGCGCGCCTCCGACAACACGACCAAGGACATCGGCCCGCTGAGCGCCGGCGGTGTCGCCGACGCCGCGCAGCAGGACTCCTTCTGCGCGAACACCAGCTGCGTCATCACCGTCATCTACGACCAGTCCCCCCAGCACAACAACCTCACCCAGGCACTCAAGGGCCACTGGCCCGGTCCGGCCGAGAACGGCAACGACAACCTGGCCAACGCCTTCGAGGCGCCGGTCACCGTCGGCGGCCACAAGGCGTACGGCGTCTACATCGCCCCCGGCACCGGCTACCGCAACAACAACACCCACGGCATCGCCACCGGCGACCAGCCCGAGGGCATGTACGCCATCCTCGACGGCACCCACGTCAACGGCGGCTGCTGCTTCGACTACGGCAACGCCGAGACGACCGGCAACGACGACGGCAACGGCACCATGGAGGCCCTCTACTTCGGCACCAGCACCGGCTGGGGCCGGGGCAGCGACACCGGCCCCTGGATCATGGCCGACCTGGAGAACGGCCTGTTCTCCGGGGTCAACCGCGGCCTCAACACGGGCGACCCGACCATCAATCACCGGTTCACGACCGCCATCGTCAAGGGCGGCCCGAACCACTGGGCCATCCGCGGCGGCAACGCCCAGTCGGGCAGCCTGTCCACCTTCTACGACGGCGTACGCCCCAACGACAGCGGCTACAACCCGATGAAGAAGCAGGGCGCGATCATCCTCGGCATCGGCGGCGACAACAGCAACACCGGCCAAGGCACCTTCTACGAAGGCGTCATGACCTCCGGCTACCCCTCGGACGCCACCGAGAACGCCGTCCAGGCCAACATCACCGCCGCCGGCTACAACAGCGGCTCGACCAGCACCGGAACCCTCACCCCCGGCTCCCGGATCTCCCTGCAGGCCACGACCGCGCCCTGCTGCACCTCCCATTACCTGCGCCACAACGACGCCGACACCAAAGTCGTCATCTCCAGCATCAACTCCGCCAGCCCAGCCACCGACAAGACCGACGCCACCTGGATCGTCCGCGCCGGCCTCGCCAACACCTCCTGCCTGTCCTTCGAATCCACCGACAAGCCCGGCCAGTTCCTGCGCCACTCCAACTACCAGCTCTACCTGAACACCGACAACGGCGGCAGCTCGTTCGCGCAGGACGCCACCTTCTGCCCCACCCCGGGCAACAGCGGCATCGGCACCTCCTTCCAGTCCTCCAACTTCCCGACCAAGTACCTCCGCCACTACAACTACACCGCCTACATCGCCAGCAACGGCGGCACCAACGCCTGGGACAACACCAAGTCGTGGGCCCAGGACACCAGCTGGCTCACCGCATCCCCCTGGAACTGACGAGCCACCCGCGTCCCTGAGCGCCCCCAGCAACGAGCACGGCAGCCCCGTACAAGGGCGGCAAGTGGTCGTGGCCGGCGGCGCTCCTCAGCGCCCTTGCGACACCAAAGGGCCGGGGCGATGAAGATCCGCGTCAACCGCACCGACCACACCCCGGAGTCGCCACATGAACCCTTTACCGACCGTCCGAACCAGCAGGAGGGGCAGACGATGAAGCCTGTCACCCCCACCATCCGCACGCTGTCAGCAGTGCTTGCGACGGCTCTCTCCGGAGTGCTGCTGACATCCCTCACGACGGCGACTCCGGCCGCGGCCGCGACCCAGGCGACCTACTACGTCGCCCCCGACGGCGACGACGCCAACGCCGGGACGATCACGGCGCCGTTCAAGACCCTGCAGCACGCGCGGGACGTCGTGCGCACGGTCAACGACAACATGACCGGGGACATCAACGTCTATCTCCGCGGCGGCAACTATCCGGTCAGCAGCACCATCAACTTCACGTCGGCCGATTCCGGGACGAACGGCCACCATGTCGTCTACGCCGCCTACCCGGGCGAGAAGCCGGTACTGGACGGAGGCGTTCAGGTGTCCGGCTGGACCCAGCACAGCGGGAACATCTGGAAGGCCACACTCAACCGCGACGACAAGCTCCGGGCGCTCTACGTCAACGGCAAGCGCGCCCAGATGGCCTCGAAGACGATCAACTCGGCGGGATGCTACGGGACCTACACCGTCACGGCCGGCCAGGCTCCCTGGGCCTGGGAGTCGGGTTCGCAGTGCGACGGAGCCAAGTACAGCCTCTCCGACCTGCCGGCCATCGCGTCCAACCAGGACGACGTCGAGATCGTATCGGCGACGACCTGGACAACGGCCATCGTGAGCGTCCGCCAGATCACCACGAGCTCGGACGGCGCCAACCGCGTGGCCCTGTTCCAGCAGCCGGGTGCGGCCATCGCCCAGGCACCGCCGTACGGGCCGTTCAAAGCCAGCGGCAGCCATACGTTCATGAACGCGTACGAATTCCTGGACAAGCCGGGCGAGTTCTACTTCGACAAGAGCACCCACACGGTCTACTACTACAAGTCCAGCTCCGAGGACATGACCACGGCGAACGTCTTCGCGCCGAACCAGGTGTCCACTCTCCTGAAGATCGCCGGCACGTCGAGGACCGACCACGCGCGGAACATCACGTTCTCCGGACTCACGGTCGAGCACTCCGACTGGAACCTGGTCAAGGTCGCGGGCTCCGTCTTCCGGCAGGGAACGCAGGGCAACGCCAGCTCGAACGTGTACGCGCGGCAGAACTTCCACGCGTACACCTACCGCAACGTCGACCTGCCGCCCGCGGCCGTCCAGATCGAGAACGCCGACGGGATCGTCCTGCAGCGCAACACGGTGCAGCACACCGGCGCCGACGGCATCACCCTGGCCAACGACGTGACGGACTCACAGCTGACCGGCAACGTCACGAACGACATAGCCGGATCCGCACTCACCGTGGGGCACCCGCAGCACGTGTACATCGGGGACTACACCTCGACCAACCATGAGAAGTACCCGGTGAACGTCGAGGGAGTCTGCAAGAACATCTCGGTCACGGACAACTACCTCTACGACAGCGCCGTGTTGTTCCAGGGATCGAGCCCGGTGTCGGCGTACTTCGTGGACTCCCTGTCCGTCCAGCACAACCGGATCGAGAAGTCCCCCTGGGCGGGCATCACCCTCGGCTGGGGATGGTGGAACTTCGACGGTTCGGCGAACTCCGTCAATCCCGGGAACCCGACCACCACGGCCAGGAACAACACCATCAAGTACAACGAGCTCATCGACACCATGCAGGTGCTCGACGACTCCGCTCCCATCTACACGCTGGGCAGCCAGCCGAACACCGAGATCAGCAACAACTACATCCAGGGCGTCCCTGCCGGCCACAAGTACGGAATGCACCCGGATGAGGGTTCCGCCTATCTCAACGAGCACGACAACGTCCTCGACGTGGACCCGAATGTCGCGTACACCATCAACTCCGGCACCTGGGGCCGGCAGCACGACCTCACCATCACCAACACCTACGGCACCCTCAACAAGATCGCCAGCAAGAGCGTCCCGAACAGCACGATTCAGGACGTGCGCGCGTACCCGGACAAGGTGTGGCCGTCGCAGGCGTACGGCATCGCCCTGAACGCGGGCCTCGAGGACGCCTACAAGGACCTCGTCCCCCGGAGCGACCTGGCTCTGCAGGACTATGCCCTGCCCGCCGGCACGTTCACCGACAAGGGCATGTCGTCCATCCCCGTCCGCCCCCTCGGTGACGCGACCAGGACGCTCTGGCTGGCTCCCTCCGGCACGACGACGTTCACCGTCGGCCCCACCATGACGAAGGCGGCCGGAACCGCGACGACCATCGCCGTCCCGCCGAAGCCCGGTGACTACCGTCTCTACGTCGTGGACGCCCAGGGGAACGCGTCAGCCGCGTCGAAGTCGCTCGTCCGGCAACGATGGACCTACGTCGACGACAAGGACTCCGGTCTCACCTACTCCTCCAGCTGGTCGAACTGGAACGACTCGCAGGACTACAAGGGATCCGAGAGCTACACCAACAGGGCGGGCGACTACGTCCAGTACGCGTTCACCGGCTCGGGCGTCCGGTACCTCAGCATGAAGCAGCCGAACATGGGCAAGGTCGACGTCTACATCGACGGCACCCTGGCGCAGTCGGGCATCGACGCCTATGCCTCGACGGTGACGAAGCAGGTGCTGCTGTTCGAGAAGACGGATCTCGCCGCGGGTCCCCACACGATCAAGGTCGTGTGCGCCGGAACGAAGAACACGGCCTCTTCCAACACCGTCTGCGCCCTGGACGCGTTCGCCTCCATCCCCTTCCCCACCACGAGCGTGCTCTACAAGGTCCTCAACAAGAACAGCGGCAAGGCGATCGACGTCTCGGGCGCATCGACCGCCGCAGCGGCGAACGTCATCCAGTGGAACGACACCGCAGCGCAGAACCAGCGCTGGCTGTGGTTCCCGGTCGGTGACGGCAGCTACGAGATCGTCAACGAGAACAGCGGTCAGCTGCTGGACGTCACCGGCGGGTCCACCACGGACGACGCGACCGTCGTCCAGCAGCCCGACAACAACGCCGCGAGCCAGCACTGGACCCTGGTGGCCGCCGGAAACGGCTACTACAAGATCAAGAATGTGAACAGCGGCAAGCTGCTCGCGGTGTCCGGCTCCTCGACCTCAGCAGGCGCCCAGCTCGTACAGACGACGGACACGAACGCCGACAGCCAGCTGTGGCAAGCCGTGAGCGTGGACTGACTCCCTCCAAGGACGGACATCGTGGACATCACCAGAAGACAGCTCGGCCGGCTCGCCGCAGTCGGCACCGGGGCCCTCCTGCTGCCGGGGCTGCTGCCCCCCAGCAGGGCCGCGGCAGCCACACCTCCCGCCGGCACCTGGGGGGACCAGGGCGACGGCACCTACGTCAACCCCGTCCTCCCGGGCGACTTCAGCGACTGGGACTGCATCCGGGTCGGCAACGACTACTACGGCATCACCAGCACGTTCGGGTATTCGCCCGGCGTGGCCGTCCTGCACTCGAAGGACCTGGTCAACTGGCGCACGCTCGGCGGCGCGGTCGACGATCTCACTCGTATCGGACCGGCGCTCAACTGGGACCAGATGAACCGCTACGGCCGTGGCGTGTGGGCCGGGGCCATCCGCTACCACGCGGGCCGGTACTGGGTGTACTTCAACACCCCCGACGAAGGCTTCTTCATGACGTCGGCTCCGTCGCCCAGCGGGCCGTGGGATCCGCTGACGGCGGTGTGGCGGACCTCCGGCTGGGACGACCCGTGCCCGTTCTGGGACGACGACGGCCAGGGCTACCTGGTCACCTCGCACTACTCGGACGGCTACAAGATCAACCTGTTCAAGCTGTCCGAGGACGGCAAGTCGCTGGTCGGCTCGCCCACGGTCATCCACCAGTCGCCCGGCAGCGAGGCCAACAAGCTGTACAAGATCAACGGGCTCTACTACCACCTGTACAGCGAGGTGAAGTCCGAGGGCCGGGTGCTGATGATGAACCGCGGCTCCAGCCTCTACGGCCCGTTCGAGACCCGGCAGCTGGAGCACGTCAACGCCTCGGTGGACCGCGAGCCCAACCAGGGCGGGCTCGTGCAGGCTCCGGACGGCACGTGGTACTTCGTGACCCATCACGGCCACGGCGCCTGGGAGGGGCGGCCGCTGTCCCTGCTGCCGGTGACCTGGGTGGACGGCTGGCCGATCCTGGGCCAGGTCGGCGCGGACGGCATCGGCAACATGGTCTGGACCGGCCAGGTACCCACCGGCGGCACCCCCGGCCTGCCCCTCGACGCACTGCCCCCCGTGGTGACCAGCGACCTGTTCACCGACACCGGCGTCAAGCCGCAGTGGGAGTGGTACTACCAGCCGCGCGCGGACCACTGGTCGCTCACCGAACGCCCCGGCTACCTGCGGCTGAAGGCGTTCCCACCGCTGGTGGCCGACAACCTGACCAAGGTCGGCAACACCCTCACCCAGCGGGTGCTGCGCACGGCGGGCGGCGCGACGGTGACGGTCCGCCTGGAACTGGCCGGCCTCGCCGACGGCCAGCACGCCGGGCTGTGCCACTACGCGGCCACCTACGCCGGACTGGGCGTGCGGCGCTCCGGGACCACCACCACGATCGCGAACAATGTCAACGGCACCTTGACGTACGGTCCGGTGATCACCCAGAACGCCGTGTGGCTGCGTACCACCTGGGACGTCAACGGGGTCAGCCAGTTCTCCTACAGCCTCGACGGCAGCTCGTTCACCTCGTTCGGCGGCACCTACCAGCTCACCTGGGGCGGTTACCGCGGTGACCGGGTCGGCCTGTACACCTACAACCCCAACAACACCGGCTACGTCGATGTGGACTCGGTGCAGTACACCATCGCGCCCACCAGGGCCTACACGTGCGTCAGCGTGCGCAGCGGCAAGGTCGCCGACGTCTCCGGCGCATCAAAGGCGGACGGCGCCGCCGTGATCCAGTGGCCCGACAACGGCAAGCCGAACCAGCAGTGGACCTTCCAGTCCACCGAGGACGGCTACCACACCATCACCTGCGTCAACAGCGGCAAGGTCCTCGACGTGGCGGGGTCCTCGACGGCGGACGGCGCGCGGGTCGTGCAGATGACCGCCGACGGCCGAACGAGCCAGCAGTGGCAGCTACGCCCGCAGACCGGTGGCGAGTTCACCCTGGTCAACCGCAACAGCGGCAAGGTGCTCGACGTCAGCGGAGGCAGTACGGCCGACGGCACCGCACTGATCCAGTACCGCGACACCGGCGGCTCCAACCAGCGGTGGACCTTCCACCGCGTCACCGGCTAGCTTCGATGCCGCTGTTCAGCCTGTAGGCGTACGCAACACCCTCACCACGGGAACTCCGACAGGCGCGAAGCTCGGCGAGCGGGCTGGACAGTCACGCCACCGTGCGGGCCCAGCCGACGCTCGCCGAGCCCCCTGGAGGATCCACAACGACTCCGCCGCCCCGGAGTCCCCGACGTATCGCGCACCTTGGGCACTCGCACGGGCGGCCGCTCACGCAGGGCTCAGGACGACTGCCTGGCCGCCCGCGGGGGCCATCGCGACGTGCAGCGTGGTCGACGAGGTCACGGTCTGTGTGCTCACCGCGACGGGGGTCTGGTACGGGCTGCTGCCCGGTGTTCCGTCAGCGTAGATCGTCGCGGTGTAGGTGCCGCTGCCGAGGAAGGACAGCGGGATCGAGAGGGTCCGGGCGGTCTCGTTGGTCATCGCCCCGAGGTACCAGGTGGTGCCGCTGCGCCGTGCGACGGCGATGTACTCGCCGATCGAACCGGCGAGGGTCCGGCTCTGGTCCCAGACGGTGGGGATGGCGTCGAACCAGGGCAGCCCGGGCCACTTGGAGGGGGTGGAGTACTGCGAGGGGGCGCTGTACCAGTACAGGAAGTCCAGGGGCTGGTAGTACACCGCGGCCATCGCCATCTGGTGGGCGTTGGTCGTGCGGTCGCGGGACTGGCCGTAGCAGATGGTGTAGTCCATCGGCCCGCCGATGTTGCGGGCGAAGGGCAGAGTGACGTTGTGGGTGGCGGTCGGGAAGTGCTCGTTGCCCCGGACGCCCTCCATGCTGATCCAGTTGGGGTAGGTCCGCTCGTAGCCGAACGGACGTACGTCGTCGTGCATGTCGATCAGCAGCTTGTGCGCCGCCGCCGTCCTGGCCCAGGCGATGATCTGATTCGTCATCGCCTGGGTGCCGTCGTTGATGAAGCCCAGCTTGACGCCCGCCACGCCCCAGCTCCGGTACAGGGCGAACAAGCTGTCCGAGTTGCTCATGGCCATGGGGTTGACGTAGAGAATGACGCCGATTCCCTTGTCGGCGCCGTAGGAGATGACCTTGGGCAGGTCGATGGCGGAGATCGGCTGCGTGGCGTCGGTCGAGGTGTGCTCCGGGCCGTACCACCCCGAGTCGTACTCGATGTACTGCAGGCCGCGGGCGGCGGCGAAGTCGACGCCCGCCAGCCCGTCCGCGGTGGTCAAATTGCACCTGAAGACCTTGCCCGGCTTGATCCACGACGTGTCGGCGAGGGCTGCGGGCGGGGCCAGGTTGAGCACCAGCTCCGCGTTGTCGACCAGTTCGGCGTGGGTGGAGCCGATCACCACAGCGCGCCAGGAGGTGGCGAACGGTGTGGTGACGGTGAAGGTCGGCTGGACCGGTCCGGAGCCGCGGGCCGTGTGCCGCATCAGATACGCCGCGAGGGTGTTGGGCTGCCCGGAGACCGAACTGAGCATCGTCCGGGGATAGTTGGCGCGGGCCGACTCGCAGACGCAGGCGATGAGCCCGTCACTGTAGGTCGCAGTGAGGGGGAGGTCGGTCAGGGGACCGGTGTCCGTGGACGAGGTTCCGGTGGACGGGATGGAGCCGGGCGCGACCGGGAGGTAGTCGTCCTCGTCCCGCGCGCTGTAGACGAGTGTGCCGTCCGGGAAGACGAACGTCGTCAGTTCGCCGGCGATGGTGGCGGTGCCCGGGTCCAGCAGGACGTACCGGAAGGCGACGCCGGTCGCATAGGCCCGGATCTGGACACCGAAGTTGATGGAGGTGCGGTTGTCCCGGAGGTTCCAGCGCATCTCCTGGTAGGCGTCGGAGACGGTCGCGTTGCGGCCGTACAACGGGTTCCAGGTGGTGTCGACGTGCCAGTGCTGATAGTTCGTCAGAACCACGTCGGTGCCGAGAGTGGTTCCGTCGCTCAGTCGCAGCCCCATGGCCGAACTGGCCACGACCGTCGCGCCGTCACGCCGGGCCGACCACTGGAGCGAGCCGCCCGTCAGCGACATGGTGATGCTGGTGGTGCCGTCGAGCGATGTCGCGGTGACGGAGGCGTCTGCGGCCTCGGCCGGACGTGCGCCGCCGATGCCCAGCGCGGCGGTTGCGGCGGTGACAGCCGCACCCTTGAGCACCCTGCGACGGGAAGGTTCCTGACGCTCCGGCATGTTCACAGTCGGTCCACCTCGCTTGGGCATGGGTTCCAACAAACTCAACCAGCAAGTAACAGATTCTGACCGTCGCGAAGTTTGTATGCCTCACCCGAGTCAAAGGTCAACCCCTCGTACACATCCCCCACTTGTCCGAAATCCTGGACAGTCCGGGCGAGTTGCGGCCCCGTCCGGCCACAGCTAGCGCTCCCAGAGACGGTCACGATTAAACAAACTCGAACGCGATTCTTGACGCCACGAACGTGCCGCGACTCTCATGGGTCCCCGCGACATCAAGGGATCGTCGAACCTCGGCAGAGAGGGACGTACATGTTCAAGGGGTTTCCCTGGCCGCCCGCCGGACGATGGCGGCGCGGAGCCGCAGCGTTCCTGACCCTCATGGGAGGCCTCGCGGCGCTGCTGCTTCCGGCGACCGAGGCGCACGCGGCCACGGTCTCGTTCACCACGGGTGCCGCACGCACCGACCAGAACGGCAACACCCTGCAACTGCACGGCCTCGGCATCATCAAGGTGGGAAACACCTGGTACGGCTTCGGCGAGGACAAGACCGGCGAGACCTCGTCGGACACGTCCTTCCAGGACATCCCCTGCTACACCTCCACCGATCTCGCCGACTGGTCCTACCAGGGCCAGGCCCTGAGCCGGCAGACCAGCGGCGACCTCGGCCCCAGCCGCGTCGTGGAGCGGCCCAAGGTCATCTACAACAAGTCGACCAGCACATACGTGATGTACATGCACATCGACAGCAGCAACTACTCCGAGGCCAAGGTCGGCGTAGCCACCAGCAGCACCCCCTGCGGCCCCTACACCTACCGGGGAAGCTTCCGGCCACTGGGCAACGTCAGCCGTGACCTCGGCCTGTTCCAGGACACCGACGGCACCGGCTATCTGCTGAGCGAGGACCGCAACAACGGCCTGCGCATCGACAAACTGTCCGCCGACTACCTGTCCGTGGACAGCGCGGTGGCGGTGCTCGGCAGCGGCGGCAGCAGCGGCAGCGTCGAGGCACCGGCCATGATCAAGAAGGACGGCACCTACTACGTCTTCGGCTCCCACCTGACGGGCTGGAGCCTCAACGACAACATCTACGCCACCGCCACGTCACTGGGCGGTCCCTGGTCGTCCTTCCGGAACCTGGCCGCACCCGGCACCCACACCTACGGCAGCCAGACGGCGAACGTCATCACCGTCCAGGGCGCCTCCGGAACCACCTACATCTACGCCGGCGACCGTTGGAACACCTCCGACCTCGGCGCGTCGAAACTGATCTGGCTGCCCCTGACCATCAGGGGCACCACGGTGAACCTCGGCCAGTACCCCACCTGGTCACTCGACACCTCAGCGGGAACCTGGACGGCCGACAGCGGAATCCCCGCTGAGGGCGTCCACACCCTGAAGAACCTCAACAGCTCCCTGCTGATGGACGTGTCGAGCGGCTCCACGGCGAACGGCGCCAAGATCATCCAGTGGCCGTCCACCGGCGGTACCAACCAGCAGTGGACCCTTACCCGGGTGGCGGACAACATCTACACGCTCAAGAGCGTGAAGAGCGGCCTGTGCCTGGACGTACCGAGCCATTCGACCGACACCGGCGTCCAGTTGGAACAGTGGACCTGTAACGGCGGGACCAACCAGCAGTGGTTCCTCGACCTGGTCGGCAGCTACACCGGCAGCACCTACATGCTCGCCGGCGTGGGCAGCGACCTGGAAATCGGTGTCGCGAACACCTCGACCACCAGCGGGGCGGCCGTGACGCAAGAAACGGGCACAGGCGCGACGAGCCAGCAGTGGAGTCTTTCCTGACGGGTGCGCCGGGACCGCTGACGCGGATCAACTAACATGTCGGCCACGTGTTCCTGACCCGCAACGCTTCCACGCAGCCGAGGAGTTCTTCACCCGTCACACGGCGCCGACTCCGGCTACCTGCCGTTCCTCGGCGGTCTCGTCCTCGCGGGCTTCGGCACCGGCCTGTCCGGATCCGAGGGCAGCGCCGCCATCACCGGCTCACTCGGCCGCGGCCAGCTGGGCGCCGCCTCCGCCATGACCGACACCAGCCGCGGGGTCGACTCGGCCGGATGCCGTCGCGATCGAGGGCTCAAGGGAGCGGCGGCCAAGCTCGACGTGGTGCCCGTGGTCGTCACAGGTACGCTCAAGTGCCTCGCGTCGGCCGTCAGTTCACGTGCCGGGGCCGCGCAGCAGTGGGTACGGGAGCCCAAGGACGACCGGATACCCTGCGCGAGACAGCAGCCTGGTCAGGGAGACGAAGCGTGACCGACACCAGCAACACACGACCGGCCGACAGCGACGCGCAAGCTCCGCGGCAGAGCCGACTGCACCGCCTGATGCGCTACATCCCCTTGATCGCCCCCGTCCTGCTGTGGGCCGTGCCCTGCTGGGTGCTCCTGTACACGGGCCAGCACTGGCCGCCGGCCGTCACGTCGGCCGGCACCGCGCTGTTCGTCCTCGGCCTCGTCGGTATGCCACTTGCGATGGTGCGCGGCCACGGCCGGCGTCAGCACGACCGGGCGGCGATCCTCGGTGACACCCTGCTGGGCACGAGCTGGGTTCTGTTCACCTGGTCCGTTCTGCTCGGCGTCTTCTTGCGGCTCGCCCTGGCCGTGACCGGCTTCGGCGGGAGCCAGGACCGGGCCCGGATCGTCACGTGGGCCGTTCTCGGCGTCACCGCCGTACTGCTCGCCTGGGGGTACGCCGAAGCCCGCCGCGTGCCGCGCGTGCGCCGCCTCGACGTGCAGCTCCCACGGCTGGGGGCCGGGTTGGACGGCCTTCGCGTCGTCCTCATCACCGACACCCACTACGGCCCGCTCGATCGCGCCCGCTGGTCTGCACGGGTGTGCGAGACGGTGAACACCCTGGAAGCCGACCTGGTCTGCCACACCGGCGACATCGCGGACGGCACGGCCGAACGCCGCCGCGCCCAGGCCACCCCGCTCGCAACCGTGCGGGCCACCCATGGCCGTGTCTACGTCACCGGCAACCACGAGTACTACAGCGAGGCCCAGGGCTGGGTCGACCTGATGGACGAGCTGGGCTGGGAGCCGCTGCGCAACCGCCATCTGCTGCTCGAACGCGGGGGCGACACCCTCGTGGTCGCCGGCGTGGACGACGTCACCGCCGAGTCCTCCGGCCTGGCAGGCCACCGCGCCCACCTCGCCGGAGCTTTGGACGGCGCGAACCCCGAGCTGCCCGTCCTGCTCCTTGCACACCAGCCCAAGTTCATCGACCGGGCGGCAGCCGCCGGCATCGACCTCCAGCTCTCCGGCCACACCCACGGCGGCCAGATCTGGCCCTTCCACCACCTGGTCCGCCTCGACCAGCCCGCCCTCGCCGGCCTCAGCCACCACGGCCCCCGCACCCTCCTCTACACCAGCCGCGGCACCGGCTTCTGGGGCCCGCCCTTCCGCGTCTTCGCCCCCAGCGAGATCACCCTGCTCGTACTCCGCTCCCCGCACCTGCCCACCTCGTCGTAGCACGCGGCGCCTGTACCAGAAGACCTGGGTTCTTCCAGGGCCTGACGTCGGTTGCCTGGACGCACCGTTGCGCTCCAGGCAACCGAACCCCTGTGGCACCGATTCCGAGGGTTTCTCCAGCACGACTGCGGATCCAGCGACTGGCGATCCCCCTTCGGCTTCACGGAGACATCTCAACGCAGTTCGCCCATCGGAGACCAACGCCGGCTCCGCTACGGATGCCGGCCGTGGCCAGTGGGGCTTGGCGTGGGTGTCGGTGTGGGTGAGGTGCCGCCGGTGGTGCCGCCGATCAGCCCGCCGTCGCCCGCACCGCCGGTCGAGCCGCCGCCGGTGGTGGGGCCGACGGTGCCGGTCGGGGTCGGGCTGGGGCAGTCCTTCTTCCGCCCGTGACATGTTCCGGTGGTGGGGGTCGATGTGGTGGTCGGGGTGGCCGACGGCGTGCTCGCGGTGGCGGAGGGGGTCGGCGAGGGGGCGCCGTATTCGTCGCTGCCCTGACCGAGTCGGGGTGCGGGTGGGAACTGTTGGACGGGGCGGCCGTTCAGGGCGGCGGTCATGTAGCCGGTCCAGATCTCGGTGGGCATGTCGGCGCCGAAGACCTTGGAGTAGCCGCCGACGCCCTGCATCGACTGCAGACCGGCGTTCTTCGGATCCTCCTTGAACATGCTGACGGCCGTGACCAGTTGCGGGGTGTACCCGATGAACCAGGCGGACTTGTAGTCGTCGGTGGTGCCGGTCTTGCCGGCCGCCGGGCGGCCCAGGGCCAGGGCGTTGGTGCCCGTGCCGTGTTTGACCACGTCCTGCAGCACGTCGGTGACGGTGTCGGCGGTCGAGGCGGGCATGGCCGTCGTCCCCTTGGGCGCCTCGAAGCCGGGCAGCTGCCGGCCGTCGGCGATGACCTTGGTCACCGAGTACGGCTCGTGCTGGACGCCGCCGTCGTCGAAGGTGGCGTACGCGCCGGCCATGCGGATCGCCGAGGGGGTGGAGGTGCCGATGTAGAAGCCGGGGGTGTCGTACTGCAGGCTCGTGCGCAGCAGGCCCGCCTTGAGGGCCTCGTTCTCCACGTTGTCGTAGCCGACGTATTCGCCGAGCTGGACGTACGGGGTGTTGACCGACTGCTCCATGGCCTTGCGCAGGGTGATGTAGCCCCACTTCGTGGAAACGTCGTTGCGCTGGTGCAGGAGCCCCGTGGGGTCGCCCGAGTTCGGCATTTCCTGGCCCTGCTGGTTCTTGATGGTGATGCCGTCGTCGCCGTTGAACTTGGAGTCCGGGGTGATCGGTGAAGGCGACTGGCCCGGGGAGAGTACGGCGCCGTGGTCGAGGGCGGCGGCCAGGTCGAAGGGCTTGAAGGTGGAGCCGACCGGCACCCCCTTGGCGTCGGCGTTGTTGGTCCAGTGGCCCTTGTTCCAGCCCGCTCCGCCATACAGCGCCACGACCGCACCGGTCGACGGATCGATCGACGCCGCACCGACCTGGACGTCCTTGTCGGCCGAGCGGTGCTTCGGGTCGAGGTGCTTCTTCTGCATCGCCGCGACCGACGCCGACAGCGCCTTCACCCTCTTCTTGTCGAAGGTGGTGTAGATCTGGTAGCCGCCGTGACCGAGCTGCTGGTCGGTGAGGGACGTATGGGCCTCGACGTACTTCTGCGCCGTCTGCACCAGGTAGCCGGTCTGTCCGGACATCCCCGCCGACGGCGTGTAGGGCTTGGGAGTGGGGAATCCGGCGGCGAGGTACTGCTGTTCCTGCGCATCGGTGATCTTGTGGATCTTGGCCATGCGCTGCAGGACGTACGTCCAGCGCGCCGTGGCCTGGGCCTTGGCCTGCGGGTCGGTGTCGGCGAGCATCATCACGCTCGGCTCGTTGACCGTGGCCGTGAGGAACGCGCCCTGACTGACGGTCAGTTGGGAGGCGTGGACGTGATAGTAGGTGTTGGCCGCGGCCTCGATGCCGTAAGCGCCCCGCCCGTAGTAGCAGCTGTTGAGATAGCCCTGCAGGATCTGCTGCTTGGACAGCTGGTTGCCGATCTTGAGGGAGATCATGATCTCCCTCAGCTTGCGGGTGAGCGACTGGCTCTGGTCGAGGTAGGTGTTCTTGACGAACTGCTGGGTGATGGTGGACCCCGACTGCACCTCGCCGCCCGTGGCCATGTGGTAGACGGCGCGGAGCATGCCCTGCGTGTCGATGCCGGGGTCGGAGTAGAAGGTGGCGTTCTCCGCGGCCAGGAAGTCCCACTGCACCGCCTTGGGGACCTGGGCCAGGTCGACGTTCTGCCGGTTGGTCGACCCTTGCGTGGCCATCACCGAGCCGTCGGACCAGTAGTAGGTGTTGCTCTGCTGCTGGGTGCTGGGATTCGCGCTCGGAATCGTCGTCGTGGCGTAGGCGTAAGTGAACAGGCCCAGCAGGCCGCCGGAGAACAGCAGGAAGGTGCCGAGCACCTGCTTCCACGAGGGCAGCCACCGCCGCACGCCCCGCTTGCCCGCACGCGGGTAGTCGATGAGGCGTCGGCCGGAACCTGCCGCATTCGTGCGCCGCGCGGCCGCCCGGCCGGAGCGCCCGGCAGCTGGACGGCCGCTGCCCGCCGCGCGGCGACCTCGCCCGTCCCCCGCCCGGGCAGCCCTGCGCGCCTCGGCACGGCCGCCGTACGGTATACCGTCCGAGCCGGACGACCCGGACGGCCCGGTCCTCCCCGACGGTCGGCGCCGGTGTTCACTCATCCTCGCCACTCCTCAGCCGGGCCCGGGCCCGCTCGCCGCTGCGAAGCCGACCGGCCCCCACCATGACGCGTAAAGGGCCTGGCCTGGGGCCCTCTGACGCTCTCAGCAGTTACTACAAGTTGTAAGAGTAAGCTGTGCCGGACATACGACAGCAACCGGCTCTGCCAAAGCTCCATGGCGCCCGGCCCTCGCGGTGTTCGTGTCCCGGGTGACCACGGAGGTCATGCTCGCCGAGCGTACAGAGCATGACGACGCGATCCTCACCGCCGTTCAGAGCGTGCAGCCTCTGGATGGTCACGACACTCGACGCCGCTCGGTCGCGTGGCTGAATCCGGCTCACCGCTGCGACCGGCGACCGTACAACGGTCTTGATCGACCCCGGAGGGGTGTGCACTCCCCGGGAAGCGGGGCACTTCCCACTCAGCCCGACCACCTGGCACATCACCGGCACCACTGGGCCGGAAGGGACCCGACATGCTCGCCCACGACTCCGCAGCCCGCCGTATGTACGTCGCCGCCGCATGCGGCTGGGTCACGACCGCCGACCTCCGCAGCGGGCATCTGACTCTCACCGGCCGCGCCCGGCTCGCGGACGGCCGCTCGTGCGTACACACCAGTGGTCCGCATCCGCCGGCCGTTGTTTCAACGGGCAGAACTTCACGGGGGAACACGCACGTCAGCTGCCTGCGACTCTTCTCGCGGGCAGCTGACGGCAGACGGTACGGGAGCTTCAGGCCCCGGCGGCGGTGACGACGGCGTCGGTGGCGAAGCCGAGGACGAGGCCCAGCAGGACGCACCAGGTGGTCAGGGTCTTCAGCGCGGCTTTGCGGGCGACGGCCAGCAGCTCGATGACCACGTAGAGGATGGACCCCGCGGCCAGCCCCAGGAAGGCGATCGACACGGTGTCGTCGACCAGGTGCTGGCCCACCACGGTGCCGAGGAAGGTCGGACCGCCGCCGATCAGGCCGAGCAGCAGCAGCGTGGCCCATGAGGGGCGTTCACCCTCGGCGGCCAGCGGGGCGACGATGCCGAACCCTTCGGTGGCGTTGTGCAGGCCGAAGCCGATGATGAGGAGTACGGCGAGGGAGAGTTCGCCCTTGGCGGCGGAGTTGCCGATGGCCAGGCCCTCGGCGAAGTTGTGCAGGCCGATGCCGGTGGCGATCATCAGCGCGAGCGAGGCGGCCTGGCTGCGGACCCTGGGGGCCAGCTCGGCGGAGGCGGCAGCACCGGGGCCGACGGGCCGCGCTGCGGAGGCCGCACGGCGGGCGATCCAGCCGTCGTAGTACACCAGGCCCATCAGCCCGACTCCGAGGCCCACGGCGAGGGTGAGGCCCCCGGAGGCCACGGTGCCCCAGTCGTGCTTGCCCAGCGCGCCGTCGACCGGCTCCCACGCGTGTGTCAGGACGTCCCAGACCAGGAAGATCAGGATGCCGATGGCGACGGCGTTCAGACCTGCGCGCAGCCGGGGGCTCGGGTTGCGCAGTCGGCCGAGGGGCAGGCCGAGGTAGATGGTGAACCCTGCGATGGCGCCGAGCAGGGCTACCTGGGAACCGGACATTTAGGGGGACTCCAGTTGGACGAGCGGAGAAGTACCTCTGAAACTAGATGAGGCAAGGCTTACCTAATAGGCTCCTGGGGCTCGATTTTGAGAAACCTTGGCGAATTCCTTGCGCTCCGACTCCGCCCGGAGGACCCGCCGGCCGCCGGGCGTCGCGCCGCGATCCGACAGGCAGCCGGCTTGCGGGAGCCCCCCGCGGTTTCAGCGGCACCGGCGGAAGCTCCGCTTAGGGCCGCTTGGGCCCCAGGGGGCTTTCCGGGCACAGGTTGCCTTGGTCGTCGAGGTCGTTCAGCACCGCAGGCAGACCCTTGGTGAGCATCTTGGTGCGGACGGCGCCGAGGATCTTGGCCATGACGTAGCCTCCGGCCCCGGTGAAGCCCGTGTGGTCGTAGGTGAAGCGAGTTCCGCCGCCGTGCGGTGTGAGCCGGTAGGCGACCTCAGTCACCTCGCCACC
Organism: Streptomyces sp. NPDC001351; assembly: GCF_042896045.1. Lineage (NCBI taxonomy): Bacteria > Bacillati > Actinomycetota > Actinomycetes > Kitasatosporales > Streptomycetaceae > Streptomyces > Streptomyces sp. NPDC001351. Next base: position 51,778 of record NZ_JBIAWS010000012.1, read on the forward strand.
GCTTTCGTCCTGCCACGAGTAGCGCAGCAGCGAAGGCTCACGCACCTCCAGCACCTCGCACAGCACGACGCCGCTCCAGCCCGGCTTGGGATTCGCGATGAACTTGAACTTGGTCCCGACCGTGGTGGCGAAGCTCTCCGGCCGAGCGCCGGCGCCAGTGGCCGTCCACAGCGGAATCAGCTCCGGATCGGTGACCGCGCGCCAGACCTTCTCCGGTGGATGCGGGTAGTCGCGGACGATGTGGATGGCGCTCATCGAGGGCTCCTCTCACACGCAGGCGTCAAAAGCCCGCACATTTTTTCAGAGACTGAAAACTTACAGTAACAGAAAATATTCGGAGACTGGACTATGCTTCGGTGATGACCATGCGCACCGTGGATTGGACGGCCCTGCGCCCGCATGACGAGGTACCTCCCGTCGAGGGGCTACGGGAGCGTAAGAAGCGGCTTCTTCGACGGCAGCTGTCCGACACAGCCACCGAGATGTTCATGGAGCGGGGCTTCGACGCGGTACGGGTCGCCGAGATCGCAGAAGCCTGCGGGGTGTCGGAGAAGACGGTGTTCAACTACTTCCCGACCAAGGAATCCCTCGTCCTCGATCTGGGCGAGGTCACCATGGCCTCGCTGAGAGCCGTCCTGGCCGATCCGGACTTGTCGCCCGTCGACGCGGCGTTGAAGATCCTCTCCAGCGAGCTGGCCAACATCACGTCATGGCTGAGCTCTCAGAACGACCCGGCCGAGGCCAAGGCCATGCTTCTGCGCTTCGGCATGCTGATCCGATCGACTCCGTCCCTGCGGGCCCATCAGCGCGACACCACCGACAAGCAAGTCGCCGTAGCCGCCGACGTCTTGGCCCAGCGAACCGGGATGAGCTCGGACGACCCCGAATCACAGATCGCCGCAACCGCCCTCCTCGCTCTGTGGTCCATCCAGTTCCGGGCGCTGCGCAAGCACCTGAACCGCACCCAGACCTTCGAAGAACTGCACGACGCCGTGAGTGCCGACGTCCAACGCGCAGCCCGACTCATCGACATCGGACTCAACTCGTTGGCGCCCCGGCCGGAGCAGTCACAGAATCAGGCGTCCGGCCTCGGGACGCCGTAAGCCACCCGTGCCGCACCGGCGCGTGGGCACCGCTCGATTCGGACAGACTGCCGCAACACTCCCGTCGTAATCCCGCCGCATGATTGATCGTTGGGCCGTGCAACGACAATCGTCAGGGGGCACGCACCATGACCATCAGCCGCAGGGCACTGCTCGCCGCGGGGGCGGGCGCCGGACTGCTCACCGCCTGCGGGTCCAACACCGGACGCGGCGACGACGCCGGCGCGGGACCGAGACTGTCGCAGTGGTACCACCAGTACGGCGAGACGGGCACCGAGCAGGCCGTGGAACGGTACGCCGCCGCGTACGAGAAGGCGAAGGTCGACGTCCAGTGGCGGCCCGGCAACTACGACCAGCAGACGGCCGCCGCGCTGCTCACCGACTCCGGCCCCGACGTCTTCGAGGGCGGTCCCACCCTCGACCAGATCCAGGGCGGCCAGGTCGTCGATCTCACCGACCTGCTCGACGGCGTCAAGGACGACTTCAACCCCGCCGTGCTCACCCCGAAGACGTACGACGGGAGAATCTGGGGCATCCCGCAGGTCATCGACATGCAGCTGCTCTACTACCGTAAGAGCCTGCTGAACGACGCGGGCGTTCAGCCGCCGACCACCCTCGACGCGCTCGTCGACGCCGCCGGGAGGCTGACCACGAAGAAGGTCAAGGGGCTCTTCCTGGGCAACGACGGAGGGGCCGGTGTTTTAGGCGGAACTCCGCTGTACGCGGCCGGACTTCAGCTCGTCACCGAGGACGGCAAGGTCGGTTTCGACGACCCGGCCGCCGCCCGTACCCTCGCCAAGCTCCACCAGTTGTACGCCGACAAGTCCCTGCTCCTCGGCGCCCCCGCCGACTGGTCGGACCCGTCCGCCTTCCTCCAGGGCCTGACCGCCATGCAGTGGTCCGGCCTGTGGGCGCTGCCCCAGGTGCAGAAGGAACTCGGCGACGACTTCGGGGTGCTGCCATTCCCCAAGGACGGATCGGGCGCGCCCTCCGTCCCCGTCGGCGCGTACGGGGCCGCCGTCAGCGCCCGCAGCAACCACCGGGCCGCGGCCAAGGCCTTCGTGAAGTGGCTGTGGGTCGAACACACCGACTACCAGGAGGATTTCGCGCTCTCCTACGGCTTCCACATCCCCGCCCGCCTCTCCCTCGCCAAGAAGGCCGACAAGCTGAAGACGGGCGCGGCCGCCGAGGCCGTTCGCCTCACCACCGAACACGGCTATGCGCAGCCTCTGTTGTGGACCCCGGCCGGCCAGACCGCGTACCAGGACGCGCTGAGCCGGATCATCAGAAGCGGGGCGAACCCGGAGAGCGAGCTGCGGGCGGTCGTCCGGAAGGTGTCGGCCGAACTCGACCGGGTGAGGAAGAAGTCGTGACGGCAGAAGTCGTCACGGCCCGACGCAGGGTGCGCAACCGCACGCTCTGGTTCTGGATCTTCGTCGGTCCGTTCGCCCTCGGGCTGGGTCTGTTCACGTACGTCCCGCTGCTGTGGAGCGTCGCCCTCAGCTTCTTCGACGCCCACAACACCGTCACGCCCACCGATTTCGTCGGCCTCGGCAACTACACGGCCTTGCTGTCGGACGACGCCTTCGTCGGCAGCCTGCGCACCTTCCTGGTCTTCACGGCGTTCATCGTGCCCACGACGTACGTGTTCTCACTGGCCCTAGCCCTGATGGTCAACCGGGTACGCAGGGCGCGGGCGTTCTTCCGGTCGGTGTTCTTCCTTCCGGCGGCGTGCAGTTACGTCGTCGCCGCCCTCGTCTGGAAGATGTCCGTCTTCAGCGGAGTGCGGTTCGGGCTCGCCAACACGGTGCTCGGCTGGTTCGGCGGCGATCCGGTCGCCTGGCTGTCCACCACCGAACCGCCCTGGTACTGGCTGGTGATCGTGACGGTACGGCTGTGGCTCCAGGCGGGCTTCTACATGATCCTCTTCCTGGCCGGGCTGCAGCGGATCGACCCCGGGCTGTACGAGGCCGCCGCGGTCGACGGCGCCCGGCCCGGCTGGCAGGTGCTGCGGAACATCACGCTGCCCCAGCTGCGTGCCACGTCGGTCGCGGTCGTCCTGCTCCTCGTCATCAACGCCTTCCAGGCCTTCGACGAGTTCTACAACCTCCTCTCGGACTCCCGCGGTTATCCGCCCTACGCCCGTCCGCCGCTCGTCTACCTCTACTACATCGCCCTCGGCCAGGGGCAGGACCTCGGGCTCGGCAGCGCGGGCGCGGTGATCCTCTCGCTGATCATCGTGGTGGTGACGGTGGGGCAGGCACGCTGGTTCGGTCTGGGCAGGAGGGAGGAGTGAGATGGAGGACGCGGTGGTACGGGTCGGACGCGCCCTGCGGCTCGTCCTGCTGATCGCGCTGGCCCTTCTCTTCCTCGTCCCGTTCTATCTCCTCGTGCGCAACGGGCTGTCGAGCGAGCAGGACATCACGGCTCCCGAATGGACCTTCTTCCCCTCGGAGTTGCGCTGGGGGAACGTGCGGGAACTCTTCGACGACACCTCCGTTCCCTTCGCCCGCTCCCTGCTCAACTCAGCGCTGATCGCCGTCGCGACGACGCTCGGCACACTGCTGCTCGCCTCGCTCGCCGGGTACGGCCTCGCCCGCATTCCCTACCGCCACGCGAACAAGGTCTTCTACGCCGTCCTCGGCACCCTGATGGTCCCGGCCGCCGTCACCTTCGTCCCGAGCTTCGTGCTCGTGTCGTCGCTGGGCTGGATCTCGACGTATCGGGGGCTGATCGTCCCGACGCTGTTCTCGGCCTTCGCCTGCTTCGTCTTCCGGCAGTACTTCCTGGGCTTTCCCTCGGAGTTGGAGGACGCGGCGCAGGTCGACGGGCTGGGCTACTGGCGGACGTACTGGCTGATCGTCGTACCGAACGCACGGCCCGTCTTCGCCGCCGTCGGGACGATCGTGTTCATCGGCGCGTGGAACTCCTTCCTGTGGCCGCTGGTGATCGGGCAGGACCGCGACGCCTGGACGGTTCAGGTGGCCTTGTCCTCCTTCACCACGTCCCAGGTCGTGCGGCTCCACGAGTTGTTCGTCGCGGCGGCCGTGTCGATCCTGCCGTTGCTGGTCGTGTTCCTGTGCTTCCAGCGGTGGATCGTGGCGGGCGTGGAACGGTCCGGGATCGACTGACAGGCGTGCCACACCGTGACGTAAGCCTGCAGGTGGGGTCGCCCCTCGGTCCACTCGATCAGGGTCTGTCCTCGTCAGAGCACGGTCACCGGGTGGCGCACCACCGCGTCGAACAGATAGCCCTGTGTGTTGAACACGGCGGTGTCCGGCTGGGTGCGGCCCGCCGTGTCCGTGGCGCGTGCCAGCACATGTGTCGGGCCGGGCGTACCAGGTGTCCAGGGCACTGACCAGCGCGTCCAGGTGCCGGAACGCGGCCGGTCGTGCAGTCGGGCCCGCCGCCATGTCGTCCCACCGTCGGTGCTGACGTCGACCCGCGCGACGGCGCCCGCACCCGACCAGGACCGGCCGTGCAGCACCTGGCTCTCCCCTGCCGGGAACGTCGCGCCGCTCGCCAGCTCGAAGGCGCTCTTGATCGTCTGTCGGGTCAGCGGCGCACTGCCCTCCTGCGGGTAGGCGGGGCCGAACAGCCGGTAGAAGGTGGTGTTCCACGGCGAGTAAAGCGGCTGCGCCGACACCTCGATGTCGCCGACCCATTTGATCGAGGCGATCCCCACCCACGAGGGCACGAGCACCCGCACCGGGTGGCCGTGGTCGTAAGGAAGCGGCTCGCCGTTCATCTCGTACGCGAGCAGCACGTCGTCCAGCGCCTTGGCCAGCGGCAGCGGGCGGCGCACCCGGCCGAGGCTCTCGCCGCCGCTGACGTACTCGGCGTCGAGGCCACGGGGCTGCACGTCCACGGCGTACGAGGACAGCCCGGCCCTGTGCAGTACGTCGGCCAGGCGCACCCCGCGCCAGCGCGCGACGCCGACCGCGCCCAGCGTCCACGCGGTGCCGGTGACCGTCTCGCCCTGTTGTGTCGAGTAGTAGCTACGGCCGTTTCCGGCGCACTCGACGAACGCGGTACGGGTGACGGCCGGCAGGGCGCGCAGATCGTCGTACCCGAATTCCACCGGCCTGTCCTCGGGGGGTGTGCCGCGCAGCCCGTCGCCCCACAGTCTCAGCCGCCAGTCGGCGGCGTCCAGGACGGGCGTCGCGGTGTGGTTGCGGACGAAGAACTTTGCGTTGGGGGTGTGATGGCCGGTTCCACGCAGCGCCTCCCAGCGGGTCTCGGCATTGGTGCCGCGCTGGATGAACCACTCAGGCGGCAGCGGTTTGAGGATCGGCGAGTCGGCGGCGCGAGCGGGATGTGGCACGGGGAGTGCGGTGGCGGCGGCGGTCGCGGCCAGCAGCGTCAGCAGCCGGCGCCGCGTGACCCCGTCCGCTCTGGCCTCCCCGGCGAGCCACTGGCGCAGCCTGCGGCGGTCGTAGGCGATCTCGTGGTGGGCGGCGGAACCGGCAGCAGACATGGCTGTCCCGTCATGGGTGGTGGATGGGGAAAGAGGCTCGGGCGGAGCGCGGCACCGACGCGCGCGGAGCGTCCTCGGCAGGCCTGCGGAGACGGAAACCGACAGCGCATGCGTGACAAGGCCGTCGAAGAAGGGAACCCGGGGAGAGATCCGATCAGCCGGGGAACCGACACAGCGCGGCGGCCACCCGGACGAGGTCCACGGCGCGGCGACGGGTCAGAGGCTCCGGCGGAAGCATGACGCGATGCAAGCACGTCGTCCAGTCGGTGTCAACGAAGCGGCTGTGCAGAGTAGTTGGGGTTCGGCGAAGCCGTGATCCGCGCTCGGGACCGGGCGGTCCCGAGCGCGGCTCGATTCAGACCCGGACGGGTGCCGTGTCGCGGGCCGGCAGTTCGAGCCCGAGGTTCTCGCGGAGCGTCGTGCCAGTGTAGTCGGCGGCGACGATCTTTCGTTTGCGCAGCTCGTGCAGGAGTCCGTTGACGACGAAGTCGTGCTGGCGTGGGTCCGCGAGACCGCCCAGCGAGATCACGTCCAGGACGCCTGCGCGGAAGCGTTCCTCGACGGCGTCGGCGAGTTGCTCGGGGGTTCCCGCGGCCGCCCAGTGTCCGGTGTCCTGTGCCGCGATGATGAGTTCCCGCAGCGTGTAGCCCTGCCGCGCGTAGCCGGTGAAGATGTCGACCCGGCCGCGGCGGCGGTTCACCGACGCCACGTCGGGCAGCAGGCTCTCCGGCAGCGGCGCGTCCAGCGGGAGTTCCGACAGGTCGACTCCGCCGCCGAGCATGTCGGCCAGTTGGGTACGGCCGCGTTCGAAGTCGATCGACTCCCGCTTCTCGCGCACGAGCCGCTTCGCCTCCTCCTCGGTGGCGCCGTACGTGGCGTGGAACGAGCTGAAGATCAGCGGCAGTCCGTCGGCCCGTCCCAGGCTGCGGGCCTGGTCGCGGATCTTCCGGGTGAAGTCCAGGGCGTGGTCGAGGGTGGGCAGCGACGTGAACACGATCTCCGCGTAGCGGGCGCCCAGCGCCGTCCCCGCCTCGGACTGCCCGGCCTGTATCTGCACCGGGCGGCGCTGCGGCAGCGGCGGGATGTTCAGCGGACCGGTGACGGTGAAGAACCGGCCGGAGTGGTGGATCGGGTGCACCCGGTCGCGGTGCAGCACCGCCCTCCCGTCCGCACCGGCCGTCAGCGCGCCGGGTTCCCAGCTGTCCCACAGCGCGTTGACCACGTCCAGTGTCTCCGCGGCGCGCGCGTAGCGCTCCTCCGGGCTGGGCAGTTCGCCGGCGCCGAAGTTCTCCTCACCGATCGAGGAGGTCACCAGGTTCCAGGCGGCCCGCCCGTTGCTGACGTGATCGAGGGTGCCGAAGAGCCGGGCCAGGTTGAAGGGATGGTGGAAGGTGCTCGACACCGTCGCGATCAGGCCGATCCGCGAGGTCACCTGGCTCAGTGCCGAGACGAAGACCAGCGGCTCCTGCGAGCCGATGGCGCCCTGGGCGTCGAACCTGAGCAGATCGGCGGTGAACAGCGCGTCGAACCGCGCCGCTTCGGCGAGCTTCGCCACCCGCACGGCGGTGTCCAGGGTGGATCGGGTCGGGTCGATCGCCAGGTCGTACGTCTCCGACGTGCCGCCGGCTCCGGTCACGGTCTTGAGTGTTCTGGGCTGCTTTGCGCTCACTGTTCATCCGTTCTCATCGATGTCGGTGGCATCCGGGAGCGGCGGCTTTTCCGGTAGGGCGGCCTTCCCCGAGGGGCGGCCTTTTCAGGGATGGGCGGACACCCCGCGCACGCGCGATCAAGCCCGGTCGGGCATCACGGGTGGTGCGGGGCTGCCGACAGCAGGCCGGGAGGTACGGTCAGCGACAGAGCGCGGCGTGGGTCCGGCACAGGTCGACGTGCCGGCGCTTCGTCCCGACCGGCGGCACAACCGCGACCGGTCCGACGTGCGTTGCCCTCACTCGTGACTCCCATCGGACCTGACGCAGGGATCCGGCAGTGCGCGGATCAGGCGGCCCCGGCCGCCGTGGCGTCGACAAGCGGGATCGCTCGCCACGACGTTTGATCAACGTCATCATGATGTGCCGCTGGAGTACGGGACCGCAAGGCCGCATGGCGCAAGGCCGGGGACGATGACATGAACGTCCCCGTGAGGTGGAACGCGCGGCGACCAGGCTCTCGCGTATGTCGATGTCGGGGATCCTGGCTGCGAGTTCGCGGGCCAAGGGCGAGCTGCGCCACGGCCATCCGGCTCGACGCCCCCGTCAGCCGTCGTGACGTCCATGCGGGGCGATGGCGGCCGGCGCCTGGCATCTTGAGAGCGGGCTCTTCGGCGATCGTCCCGGTCCTGGTGCCCGCGGTCTTCGCCGGAATCTGTAGCATCCGGCGCATGGACGTGGCGACGGGTGCACTGCCCAGGGGGCTCGGACTGGTGGAACGGGTGGTCCGGGGGGAGCTCGACAGCCGAGGGGGACCCGGGGTGGTCCGGCTGGCGGAGGAGAGCGGGCTGGACAAGGGGCAGGCGTCGCGGTTGCTGCGGGATCTGGTCGGCACCGGGACACTCACCCGGGACGGGAACGAGTTCCGTGCCGGGGCGGATCTGCTGGCCGTCGCGGCCGAGGCCGGTCCGTGGGGCGTGGAGAGCCGGGCGCTGCTGCGGGAGTTGGTGGTCCGGTTCGGGGCGTGTGCGTACGTGGACGTGCTCTGTGGGGCGATGGTGCTCTCGGTGCGGGCCGAGCTGGCGGCCTGGGCCGAGTTCTCCTGGGCGCGGGCAGGGCGGCTGACGCCGGTCTGGTGCACCGGGGCGGGGCGGGCGCTGCTCTTCGACCACTCGCGGGCGGAGGTGGCACAACTCCTGGGCGGTGAGGACTTCATCGGGGCGGGCGGCCCCTACGCGCCGCGGACCGTGGACGATCTGCTGGCGCGGGTCGCCGCGGACGCCGGGCGCGGGGTCGCGGTGTGCGAGAGCGAGTACGACGAGGACGTGCTGGAGGTCTCCGCACCGGTGCGGGACGCACGCGGGGACGTGGTGGCGGCGGTCAGCGCGGTCGTGCCGCACGCGGCGGCCAGGGACGACCGGGACGAGATCGTCGCCGCGATCGGTGACGCGGCGGCGCGGCTGGCCTCCCTCCTCGGCTGAACCTCGACTGGACCACGGCTGCTCAGTCCCGGCCCGTCTCCTCGTCCGTCTCATGGTCCGTTGAGCGCAGTGCCGCAGTCAGCCAGTCGCTCCAGCGGACCACCGAGTCCGCGCAGGCCGCCGTCGCCGGCTCCAGACGGCGGCGCGGGCCGACGACCTGCACGGCGGCGACGATCTCTCCGCGGAAGTCCCTGACCGGAGCGGCGAGCGAGTACAGCCCGGGTTCGGCCTCCTGGTCGACGATCGAGTAGCCCCGCTTCCGGGCCGCGTGCAGGCGGGCCAGGAAGTCGTCCAGGTCGGCAGGGGTGTTGGGGCCGTGCCGGACGAAGGCGGTACGGGCGAAAACGGCGGCGACCTCGGTGTCGTCCGCGTCGAACAGCAGGGCCTGCCCGGCGTCGCTGCAGTAGGCGGGATAGGCGCGGCCCACCCAGGAGACGAACGAGGACAGTGCAGGCGGCATCGACTCGAGGATCGTCACCGAGCTGGCGCCCCGCAGGACTCCCAGGTACGCGCACTCCCCCGTGTCGGCGGCGACGCCCTCCAGCGCGGTGCGGCCGTCCCGGTGCAGGCGGGCCTCGGTGATCTGCTGGGCGCGCGCGTACAGCTCCCAGGCGACGGAGTAGCGCAGCGACGCGGGATCACGGCGCAGGAACCGGGCCGTCGCGAGGCTCCGGAGGATGCGGGAGACCTGGCTTCGTTCGCGGCCCAGCAGCGCGGCGACCTCGGCGGCAGTGTGGCCGCGTGGGTCCTGCGACGGGTGCTGGGCGAAGAGTCGGAGCACGGCCAGGCCGCGTTTCAGGCTGCTTTCGGTGGTCATCGCGGGCCGAGCATAGCGCCAGGCCGCAACACCGCTTCGCGCCTTCGTTGCGGGAACATTGCAGGTTCATTGCACGATCCGTGCATGATGAGCAACTGGACTTGCCTATTACGCATCCAGGGATAGTCTCCAGCCATCCCTCGCACTTCATGCTCATCAGGAGTTCGCCTTGTCCGCTCTGCGCCCGCTAGTACTCCTCGGTTCCGCGACACTGCTTCTGGCGGGATGCGCCGACCCCTCCCAGCCGGCCGACGCCTCATCCAGCACGTCCTCCGGCGCCTCTGCCGCCGCCCCGATCGCGAAGAACGCAGCACTCGCCGCGAAGCTCCCGGCCGCGGTGAAGGCGAGCGGGATCACGGTCGCCAGCGATGTCAGTTACCCGCCGATGGACTTCTTCGCCTCCGACAACAAGACGGTCGTCGGCGCCGAGGCCGACCTCGACAGGGCCCTTGGCACTGTCCTCGGCGTCAAGGTCACCATCGTGAACGTGCCCTTCGACTCGATCCTGCCCGGCCTGCAGTCGGGCAAGTACCAGCTCGGCGTCTCCTCCTTCACGGACACCGCCGAGCGGGAGAAGGTCGTCGACTTCGTCACCTATTTCGACGCGGGCACGTCCCTGCTGGTCCCGGCCGGGAACCCCAAGGCGCTCAAGCCCGGGGGCGACTCGCTGTGCGGCCGTGCCGTCGCCGTGGCGAAGGGGTCCACGCAGGCCCTCGTCGACCTGCCGGCCCGCGCCAGGACCTGCAAAACGCCGATCAAGGTCAGCACCTTCCCGGACGGCACGGGTGTGAACCTCGCCGTCACCAGCGGCCGCGCCGACGCCGCCCTGGCCGACTCCCCGGTCGCCGCCTATGCAGCCAAGCAGTCCGGCGGCAAGCTGGAGATCGCAGGCGACTCCTACGGCAACGCGCCCTTCGGCATCGCCGTACCGAAGAACAGTGAGCTGACCGGGCTGCTCAAGACGGCTCTGGAGGACCTCAAGGCGAGCGGCGGTTACCAGCAGGTCCTCGCCAAGTGGGGCCTTCAGTCCGGCGCCCTGGACAAGTTCGAGATCAACGCGGCCTCATGAGCGAGGAGTTGCCGGTCTACCGCCGTCGCAGGCCGGGCCAGTGGGCGTTGACCCTCGTGGTCGTGCTCCTGGCCGCGAGCCTGGTCCAGTCGCTGATCACCAACCGGCGCTTCGGCTGGGGCACGGTCGGTGCCTGGCTGTTCAGCCGGACGGTGATGACGGGCCTGCTGACCACCCTGGAGCTCACCGCCGCCGCCATGGCGATCGGGCTCGTGCTCGGCATCGCGCTGGCCCTCATGCGGCTGTCGGACAACCCCGTCGCGCGGACCGTCAGTTGGGCCTATATCTGGCTCTTCCGGGGCACCCCGCTCCTGGTCCAGCTGCTGTTCTGGGGCTTCATCTCCGCGCTGTACCCGACACTGTCGCTGCACCTGCCCCTCGTGCCGGCGATCGGCGGTGTCTCCGCGAACTCCGTCATCACGACGTTCGCCGCGGCCCTGCTCGGTCTCGGCCTCAACGAGGCCGCCTATCTCGCCGAGATCATCCGGGCCGGGATCGTCTCGGTCGACCACGGGCAGCTGGAGGCGGCGGACGCGCTGGGGCTGTCGCGGGCCAGGACGCTGCGCCGGATCGTCCTGCCGCAGGCGATGCGGGTGATCATCCCGCCGGTCGGCAACGAGACCATCTCCATGCTCAAGACGACCTCCCTGGTGAGCGTGCTGGCCTACGCGGAGCTGCTGTACTCCGTGCAGATCGTGTACGCCCGCACCTACCAGACGATCCCGCTGCTGATCGTCGCCAGCATCTGGTACCTGGCCGTCACGACCCTGCTGAACATCGGCCAGCAGGGTCTCGAACGGCACTTCGCGAAGGGCGGCAGCCGATGATGATCGAGGCCACCGGTGTCCGCAAGTCCTTCGCCGGGCGTGAAGTGCTGCGCGGCATCGACCTCTCCGTGGCGCGCGGCACGGTCACCTGTGTGATCGGGCCCTCCGGGTCGGGGAAGTCCACCTTCCTGCGCTGCGTGAACCGTCTGGAGCGGCCCGACGGCGGCCGGATCCTGGTGGACGGCGAACCGATCGGATACGAGCGGTACCGGGACGGGCTGCGCGAGCTGCGCCGCCGTGACCTGGCCCGGCAGCGTCGTGACATCGGCATGGTCTTCCAGCGCTTCCACCTCTTCCCGCACCTGACGGCCCTCGCCAACGTCGCCGAGGGACCGCTCGGCGCGGGCCGCCCCCGCGCGGAGGCCACCGAGGAGGCGCTGGCACTCCTCGACCGGGTCGGTCTGGCCGACCGGCGCGACGCCTACCCCGTCCAGCTCTCCGGCGGCCAGCAGCAACGGGTCGCCATCGCCCGCGCGTTGGCCATGCGGCCGAAGCTCATGCTGTTCGACGAGCCGACCTCGGCACTCGACCCGGAACTGGTCGGCGAGGTGCTGGACGTCATGCGCGCCCTCGCCGCCGACGGCATGACGATGCTCGTCGTCACCCACGAACTGGGCTTCGCCCGCGAGGTCGCCGACGAGGTCGTCTTCTTCGACGACGGCCGGATCCTGGAGTCCGGACCGCCCACCCGCGTCCTGACCGCCCCCGACCATCCCCGAACCCGCGACTTCGTGACGAGAGTGCTGTGACGACCTTCCGCGACGCCCTGGCCGCCGGCCCCCTCATCCTGGACGGTGGCATGTCCAACGAGCTGGAGGCCCAGGGCCACGACCTGAGCGGCGCTCTCTGGTCCGCCCGCCTGCTCCGCGACGACCCCGACGCGATCTCGGCCGTCCACCGCGCCTACTACGCGGCGGGCGCACAGGTCGCCATCACGGCCGGCTACCAGGCCACCTACGACGGTTTCGCCCGACTGGGCATCTCCGGCACCGAGACCACGGCACTGCTGCGACGCAGCGTGTCCCTGGCCCGCGAGGCCGCCGACGCCGCCCAGGCCGAGACCGGCGGGAGGCGCTGGGTCGCGGCGTCCGTGGGCCCGTACGGCGCGATGCTGGCGGACGGCTCGGAATACCGGGGTGACTACGGCCTCACCGTGGCCGAGCTGACCCGTTTCCACCGCCCCCGGCTGGAGGCGCTGGCCGAGGCGGCCCCCGACGTCTTCGCCGTCGAGACCATTCCCGACCTGCGGGAGGCCGAAGCCCTGCTGATCGCCCTGGACGGGCTGGGCATCCCGGCCTGGCTCTCGTACAGCATCCGTGGGACGACCACCAGCGCGGGCCAGCCGCTCACCGAGGCCTTCGCGCTGGCCCGCAGCAGCGACGCCGTCGTCGCCACCGGGGTGAACTGCGCCCCCGCCGCCGACGCGGCCGCCGCGCTGGCCCTGATCACCGGACTGCCCGGCGTCGTCTACCCGAACGGCGGCGGCACCTGGGACCCCGAAGCCCGCCGCTGGCTCGGCGCCCAGGACGAGATCGCGGACCTCGCGCCCTCCTGGCTCCGCGCCGGCGCGGCGCTCGTCGGCGGCTGCTGCCGGGTCGGCCCCGCCGAGATCAAGGAGCTGGCCGCCCGCATCGGCGCTGCGCAGGCAGGCCGCTGAGCGACATCCCAAGGCCGACCGCACACTCGTACCCCCATGCACCCATGCACCCATACGAGCCATGTGGCCACGCGCCCGTGGAGCGCCATGGGTGCCTCGCGCCCGGCCGGGCGCGCCGGACACCACCGCCCTCCGCACGTCCCTCCTCCGAACCCGCACAGCCCGCAAGGAACGCCACCCATGTCCCAGCCCGCCTCCCTCCCGGTGATCGACCTCTCCGCCCCCGACCGTGACGCGCTCCACCGGGCCGCCCGCGACGTCGGCTTCTTCCAGCTGGTCGGCCACGGCATCACCACCGCCGAACAGACCCGACTGATCAGCGCCGCCCGCGACTTCTTCGCCCTGCCCGAGGCCGACCGGCACGCCCTCGACAACCTCAACTCGCCCCACTTCCGCGGCTACACGCGGATCGGCAACGAGCACACCCAGGGCCGTCGCGACTGGCGCGACCAACTCGACATCAGCAACGAGCTTCCCGCCCACGTGCCGGCCCCGGGCGAGCCGCCCTACTGGTGGCTGGAGGGACCGAACCAGTGGCCTGCGGCCCTGCCGGTACTGCGGGAGGTCTCGCTGGAGTGGATGGACCGGCTCAGCGCGGTCGCCCACCGGCTGCTGCACGAGCTGCTCGCGGCCGTCGGCGGCCCCGAGGACTTCTACGACGACGCCTTCTCCGGCCACCCGCGCAACCACCTCAAACTGGTCCGCTACCCGGGGCGGGCCCCGCAGGGGGACGACCAGGGCGTCGGCGTGCACAAGGACTACGGCTTCCTGACCCTGCTGCTGACGGACGAGGTGCCCGGACTTCAGGTGGAGACGCCGGACGGGCAGGGCTTCATCGACGTGCCGTACCTGGCGGGAGCGTTCGTGGTGAACCTCGGCGAGCTGCTGGAGGTCGCGACAAACGGCTACCTCAAGGCGACGAACCACCGCGTGGTCTCCCCTCCCGGATCACGCGAGCGCTTTTCCGCACCGTTCTTCTACAACCCCCGCCTCGACGCCCGGATCGCCCCGCTCCCCTTCCCCGGCGCATCGGATGCGCGAGGCGTGACGGAGGACCCGGACAACCCGCTGTTCGCGGAGTTCGGCTGGAACGAGCTCAAGGGCTGGGTCCGCGCCCATCCCGCGGTGGTGAGGAAGCATCATCCGGAGCTGACCACCGCATGACGCTCAGCGCAGCAGGGGCAGCAACTGGTCTCCGACACGGCTGATCTCCTGCTTGTAGGGGGTGTCGGAGAGGACGAAGTGGGTGATGCCGAGCTTGCGGTAGTTCTCCAGCGCCGTGGCGACGTCGGCGGCGGAGCCGACCAGCCAGGTGGTCCCCGCTCCCCCGCCGCCGAACTTTCCGGGCGTGGTGTACAGGCAGGTGTCGAGCACCTCGCCCCGCGCGGCGAGGTCGAAGAGCCGCCGCTGTCCGACGGCGGTCCTGCGGTCCCCCGCCCAGGTCAGTTCCTTCCCGCCGTCCGCCGCCATCCTCGCGACCCGCTCCTCGGCCGCGTGCCACGCCTCCTCGGTGGTGTCGCGCACCACGGTGGTGATCCGCAGCCCGAACTCCAGCGGCGGGTGCCTGCGGCCCACCCGGTCGCTCAACTCCTTGAGCCGGTCGATCCGTTCGGCCAGCCCGTCCAGCGGCTCGCCCCAGAAGAGCTGGACGTCCGCCTCCGCCGCCGACACCCGCTCGGCGGCCTCGGACGCACCGCCGAAGTAGAGCGTGGGATGCGCTCTCGTACCGGTCGCGTACGGGCGTGGGGCGATGGTGGACCGGGCGACCTGGAAATGCTCGCCGTCGAACGTCACCTCCTCCTCGGTCCACAGCCGTCGTACGAGTTGGAGGAACTCCCTTGTGCGGTCGTAGCGTTGCGCGGGATCGCTGCGGGTGTCCCCGTACGCGGCGAGGTTGTCCAGTCCGCTGACGATGTTGACCAGGACCCGGCCGCGGCTGAGCTGGTCGAGGGTCGCCGCCGCGCTGGCGAAGTGAGCCGGCTGCCAGTAGCCGGGGCGGATCGCGATCAGGGGCTTGAAGGTGGTGGTCCGGGCGGCCAGGGCGGTGGCGACGGTGAAGGTGTCCGGGCGCCCCCACCCGGTTCCCAGGAGTGCGCCGCCCCAGCCGTGTTCCTCGGCCGTGCGGGCGAGGTCGGTGGAGTACTCGACGGAGCCCCAGCCGGTCGTCGTGTCGTCACCGCGGTGCCCCGGCTCGACGGTGTTGGGGATGTACCAGAGGAATTCCGGGCTCATCATGCTTCCGATCGCTGTGCGGGGTGGTGGCCGTCGGAGGGCGCCTCGGACACTGCGCGCGGATCGGTGTCGGACGCCCGGGGCAGCCGGACGTACGTCCTCTCAGGTCAAAGCGGACGCGACAGCACGCGGCAGTGGAACGGCGAAAGGCACCAGGAGGATCAACACTGGGCGCTGGACACGCGTACGAGGTCGACGCATCGCTCGCTGGTGAGCAGCAGGACCTCAGGCATGCGATCGAGTCTCCGAGTGATCGATCGGAATGTCAATGTGCCCGATCCGCCGCCGCACGCCGGTGCGGAGCCGCCCGCCAACTGCCGCGTCCGGCCTGGTTGTATTTCTCCTGTCTCCTGTCTCCTGTCTCCTGTCTCCCGTCCCCACCTGAACGGACCCTCCGCGCATGACATTCGGCGCCCCTTCCCACCGAGCGGCCGACGACCGCTACGAGAAGCTCGGCGACTACCGCAGGGCCGGCGCCTCGGGCCTCCGCCTCCCCGCCTTCTCGTTCGGCCTCTGGCAGAAGTTCGGCACCGACCGCCCCTACGCGACCCGGCGCGACATCGTGCTGCACGCGTTCGACCTCGGCATCACGCACTTCGACAACGCCAACCGTTACGGTCCACCTGCGCGCGCCGCCGAGAAGTTCTTCGGCACCGTGCTGCGCAGGGATCTCGCGCCCTACCGCGACGAGCTCGTCCTGTCGACCAAGGCCGGCAACCCGCTCGGCCCGAGTCCCTACCTGAAGGGCGGTTCCCGCAAGTCACTGCTGGCCTCGCTGGATCACAGCCTGCGCGATCTCGGCACCGACTACGTCGACATCTTCTACAGCCACAGCCCCGACCTCTCCACCCCGCTGGAGGAGACCGTCGGAGCCCTGGTGACGGCGGTCCGGTCAGGAAAGGCGCTGTACGCGGGCATCTCCAACTACACCCCTGAACGGGCCCACGAGGCTGCGGAGTTGCTGCGCCGGGCAGGAGTCCCGCTGCTGGTCCACCAGCCGCGTTACTCGATCTTCGACCGCACCCCGGAGCTCAACGGTCTGTTCGATCTCGCCGCCCGGGACGGCTTCGGCCTCGTGGTCTACAGCCCGCTCGCCCAGGGACTGCTCACCGACAAGTATCTCGACGGCACGATCCCCCCGGGCGCCCGCGCCCGCGACAGCGCCTTCCTGTCGCCGGACGCCATCGACGACACCTACCGGGAGCGGGCCACGGCACTCAACGAGATCGCCCGGCGGCGGGGCCAGTCGCTGGCGCAGCTGGCGCTGCAGTGGGCCCTGCGACAGCCCCAGGTGACCAGCGCACTCATCGGCGCGAGCTCCACGTGGCAACTGGACCACAACCTCAAGGCGCTGGAGTTCCCGCCGCTGACGGACGAGGAACTCAGCCTGATCGACCGGTACGGCGTCCACGGAACCGGCTCCCGCTGACACGTACACGGTCCACGTGCGTGGTGAGGCGGTGCGGGAATGCCCTGCGGGAGCAGTGCGTGAGTTGGCTGCCCTCGCAATGAGCGGTGCGACAGTCGCTCCGAGGCATTGCTTCACAGTCCCGGAGACGCGGTTTCGACGAGTCGCTTCCGCAAGGTGTCGGCACCGGATTCGGCGAGCCAGTGCGCGAGGGTCCGCAGTCCGGGATGGATCACCCTCAGCGCCTCGATGTCGGCGTGCCAGCGCGATCCGGCTGCCCAGCGTTCCCGCACCTGGGCGATCTCGGGGTTGAGTGCGGTGGCCTCGGCGTGGGTGATCTGCTCATAGCGCACGGTGACCCCGGTGGCCTCGCTGATCGCGGCGACCGCCTCGACCGGGGTGGGGGCGTCCCCGGCCAGTTCCAGACTCCGTCCCGCGAACCGGTCCGGCCGCTCGAAGGCCAGCGCGGCGAACTCGGCGATGTCCTCCACCGCGATGATCTGGACAGGTTCGTCCGGCGGGAAGATGTGCCGGTGCACGCCGTGGACGATGCCGTCCAGGCCGATGGCCATGGAACCGAGATAGTTCGACATGAACCGCACCGGACGCAGCACGGTCACCGACCGGATCCGTTCACGCAGGTAGTCCTCGATGCGTTTCTTCCCCTCGGATCCGCCCGGGCGACCCGGCGTGGACGCGACGCCGGTGAACACGACGTGCTCGACTCCCGCCGCGGCCGCGGCATCGATCAGTGCCCGGCCCCGGGCGAACTCCAGCTCCACGTCCGAGCCTGCCGGTCCGAACGCCACGGGCGGTACGGCGAACAGTGCCGCTGCCCCCTCCAGCGCGGCGGGCAGACTCGACGGGTCGTCGAAGTCGCCGCGCACGAGCTCCGCTCCGGCGGTTTCAAGTGTCTTGGCGGCGGGTGCGGTCGTGTCCCGCACGAGCGCCCGCACCGGCCTGCCGGCCGCCAGGAGCCGGTGTGCGGTGGCTCCGCCCTGCCGACCGGTCGCACCGGTCACGACGACCAAGCGGTCAGTGGTCATGTCGTCCTCCGCCCCGGGATGGTCGGTGGACAGGTGGGGTTGGACCCGGGGTCGATGTGGAATGCTCCACCCGGTTGAGTGGCAGGGACAAGGGATTACGTGACATGACGGCAGCTCCCCAGGACGCCGGCCGGGCCGATGCCCGCCGTAACCGCCGGAAGGTGCTCGCCGCCGCATCGCGGGCGTTCGACGAGCACGGCCTGGACGTCTCGCTCGGCGCGATCGCACGGCAGGCGGGGGTCGGCGCCGGCACCGTGTACCGGCACTTCCCCAGCAAGGAGATCCTGCTGGAGGCCGTACTCGCCCAGCAGCTCGACGACCTGGTGGAGACGGCTCGGCAGTGGGCGGCCCGCACCGACCCCGCTGCGGCATTCTTCGGCTTCCTCCTGGATGTCGTCGACACGTCCCACGGGCGCAGGCACACATGCGACGCCCTGACCACCGGGACGAGCTGGCCACGGCCGAGCCTGGCCGCTTCGGCGCGACGCTTCCGACAGGCCCTTGACCACATGCTTCGCGCGGCCCAGCGCGCCGGCGGCGTCCGCACCGACGTCAACACGGACGATGTCGCAGCCCTGACCGTCGGGTGCGCAACGATGCGGACCGCGCACCGCGACCGCAACGGAGGTGCCCGTATGGTGCGGCTGGCACTGGAGTGCCTGCGGGCACCCTCAGCCGTCACGCAAGGCCAGGTGTTTCGTGACACCCCCGGTCCTTTTCACACAGCGTCACAGTGCGAGGAATGCGGCGTCTGGCTCGAGCTTCGGCCCACCGGCCGGCCTGCCCGGTACTGCGGAGCGACCTGCCGGCAGCGAGCACATCGACGCCGCCTCGGCACGGCAGGCAGGTCTGATGGAGGACGAGTCGCGGGAACCAGAGACGTCGAGTAGGACGACGTCCTGGCTGCGAGGGACCGGTTCCGCGGCTGCCGAGCCGGTGTGAAGGCGCTCTGCGATCCGCTCAGCCGAAGCGGCCGTTGACGTAGTCAGCGGTCCGCCCGTCCTGCGGGGAGTTGAACATGGCGTCGGTCGGGCCGTGTTCGACGATGCCGCCCGGTTCGCCCTGCTCCGCGAGGAAGAAGGCGCACACGTCTGAAACCCGGGCGGCCTGCTGCATGTTGTGGGTCACGATGACGACGGTGACCTCCTGCGCCAGTCCCTGGATGGTTTCCTCCACGCGCCGCGTGGACGTCGGGTCGAGCGCCGAGCACGGTTCGTCCATCAGCAGCACCCGGGGCCGTACCGCGAGTGCCCGTGCGATGCACAGGCGCTGCTGCTGGCCGCCGGAGAGCGCGCCACCGGGCTGGCGCAGCCGGTCCCGGACCTCGTTCCACAGACCCGCGCGGATCAGGCACTCCTCGACCAGCGCGTCCTTGGCCGCACGGTCGGCCTTGACTCCGGTCAGCCGGAGACCGGCCACCACGTTGTCGTAGATCGACATGGCGGGGAAGGGGTTGGGCTTCTGGAACACCATGCCGATGTCCCGGCGTGCCTGGGTGAGCCTGCGTCCCGGCGCGTACAGGTCGGCGCCGTCCAGCAGCACCTCGCCGGCGAAGGCCGCGCCGCTGATCAGTTCGTGCATGCGGTTGAGGGTGCGCAGGAAGGTGGACTTGCCGCACCCGGACGGGCCGATCAGTGCCGTGACCTGGCCGGCGGGCATGGTCAGGGAGACGCGGTCGAGCACCTTGTGGCTGCCGAACCACGCGGAAACGCCGCGGGCGTCGAGTTCTGCGGGGCCGACGCCCGCGGTCGGACCGGCACCGGTCGTGAGGCCAGGCGTGCGGACGGCGGGCTGCTCGGCCGTCTCTGCCTCGGCCCCCGCAACTGCCCCGGCTTCTGCCCCTGCGTCGTCCTCGACGGTGTTCAGTTGTCTGGTCTCTGCCGCCTCTTCGGTGGCGGCGGTGGTGTCGGTCATGGGTGATCCTCAGTCCTGGGCGGGTCAGAGCAGATTGGGCAGGAGCCGGGTGACTTGTTCCGCCACCTCGAGGCCGATGGCGCCGAGCAGTCCGGTGAACACGATCCAGGTCTGGCGGCGCCCCCAGCGGAACCAGGACCAGACCGCTGCCGCGGAGCTTGCGGCCAGCGCCTGGAGCCAGAGCAGCACCTGCCACCAGACGACGGAGTCGCCGCGCAGCGGGAGTTCGCTCGACGGGAGGGAGTCGGGGACGATCCGTAGCGCCGGTGTGTCGGCTGCGGCGCCGACCAGGTCGGCGTCGAGACGCAGCACGCCCTTCGGGAGGTACGGCGGCCCGGTCGCGGTCATCAGGACGACACGGCCCTTGCCCGCGGCCGGTGCGGCCGGGGCTCGGTCGCCGGCGTGGCGCTGGTCGAGGACGCGGAAGGTGAAACGTCCCTGGCCCGTCGTGATCCGGAAGGTGTCGCCGGGGGTCAGGTCCTCCAGGTGCCCGAAGGGGGCCCCGTAGGCGGCGGCGCGGCCCATGATCACGCTGGTTCCGGCCTGGCCGGGCAGCAGGGTGTCCCTGCGGTGGCCGGGGCCCTTGGCCAGCACGTCGGAGTCCGTGCCCTCGAACACGACTTCGTGGACGTGCAGTTTCGGGATCTCCAGCAGCATCAGCGGTGTGCCCGGCGTGAGCAGGTGCCCCTGCTGGTCGGTCTGGGACACCGCCACGGTTCCGGCGGCCAGCTCGCCGCGCAGTTCGTCGAAGCCGACCGACTGGGCGGCGCGGTGCTGCAGCGGGCTGAGCAGGACCAGTTGGGCGCAGATGCCGATCAGCAGCACGCTGATCGTCAGCAGTGCGCCGGCGGTCACGAAAGGGCCGAGCAGGGCGCGCTTGCTGCCCTTGGCCGCCTTGCCCCCGGGGGCCGGACGTACGACTTCCTCCGTCCCGGCGGGCTTGTCGATCGTCGCGGTCACCTCTGGAACCTCCCGCCGAGTCGGCGAGTCGTACGGCGGACGTAGGCCTGCGCTCCCGACAGCGCGGCGGCCGTCCCCCGGGGACGCCAGCCGGCCGCGAAGGGCGCGATCAGTCCGGCGACGGCGCCGAGCCCCGCTCCGACGGGCAGGGCCAGGCGCAGTGGAACCGACGGATCGGCCGGAGTGAGACCGCTCGCGGTGCTGATCAGGTCGGGAGCGGTGCTGCCGTGCGGGGCGGTGGAACTACCCGCTGGGGAGGCGGTGGTGCCGGTCGGGGTTCCGGTGGTGGCACCGGCACCACCGGTGGCGGTGTCCGCTCCCCCGGTGCCTCCCGTGCCGCCGCCGGTCGCGGAGCCGGTCGTTCCCCCACCGGCCGTGGTGGCGCCCTTGTAGGACTGCAGCGTCTTCGCGGCCGCGAGCGTCCTGGCGCGCTGTTCGCTGCCGAGGGGTGCGTAGCCGGGCGGCAGGTCGCCGAGGTCGATGCCGGTGCGCTGGCCCGCCCGCACGGCGTAGCGCAGCAGCGCGGCGTAGCTCTTTCGCTCCGCCGGCTTGACCTGCCCGGGGCGGACCACCGCGTCGATCAGCATGGTCACGGGGTATGCCCCGGTCCGGGAGGCGGTGACGGGCACGACGGCGGGGCTGCCGGCGGCGGAGGCGGCCGCTGCGGTCAGGGACGCCGGGGTCGGGGCGACGTACTTGCCGGCGGTGTTGCGCAGACTGGCGGTCTGCAGACCGTAACGCGCGGCGGATGCCGCGTCGGTGACGACCAGTTGAAAGCGCTGGCCGACGTTCTGGGGGCCGGGCGACTTCCACACCGGCGGGTTGGCGTTCGCGTCCCAGCTCGACTTCCACAACTGGTCGCCGCGGCGCGCGTGCTGGGCGGCGAGGAGCATGTCGTCCACGTAGGGGTGGAAGTCGGTCATGCCCTGCTTGACGGTGGCCTCGGCGGAGCCCGGCGGGATGGTGGTCCACGGGTCGGCCTTGGGGTAGTCGTCCCGGTCCGCGGTGAAGCCGTAACCGGTCGGGTTGAGGTCCGCGTTGGTGCTGTAGTACGGGTTGACCTGCGTGCCGTACTCGTCGGGTACGCCGGCCAGGAAGCGCCGGGCGTTCTTGTCGGCCAGGACGTAGTTCCACAGTTGCCGGGCCGCGTCGGTGTGGCCCAGTGCCACCTCCAGGTCGGTGTCGGTGCTGGGGTTCTCGGCGATGGACTGGTGGGCGTATTCGGGGTTGAGGGCCAGGAACTCCGGGTCGGACAGCAGGCCGGCGGGGTTGTTCTTCGCCCAGCCGTAGCCCTTGGCGGCGGTCAGGGTGGCGGTGCCGCCGGAGTAGAGCGTCCTGACCGCTCCCCAGGGGGAGTTGCGGTACGACTCGGTGAGCAGTTTGGCGATCAGCCGCGGAGTGAGCTTCATCGAGGTGAACCGGGTTCCGTCCAGGGCCTTCTGGTCCTTGGTGGCGGTGGAGCCGGGTTGTCGTTCGATGGTGAAGCCGACGACCACACCGGAGAGCGCGACCGGGGCGTAGGTCACCTTGCCCGTGGGCGGGGTGGTGCCGTCGTCCGAGCCGAGCGGCCGGGTGACGAACCCGAGGGTGTCCGCGCCGGAGGCGATGCGGGCGCGGGTGTCGGCGTCGCCGAGCTGGGTGAAGCCGTAGATGGTACCGGTGGCGCAGAGTTTGGCCTGCCAGCTGGTCATGGCCTCGGCGACGAGTTCGCTGCCGATGGTGTCCTGCTCCTCGGCGCCGATCTTGCAGGAGGCGCCGACGGGGTTGAAGCCGAGCTTGACGGCGATGCGGTTCTTCCAGTTGGTCGAGGACACCGGTGAGCCGGCGTTGACCTGGGTCTGGTCCTCGTAGGGCTTGCCGTCGAGGTCGAGGTGGCCCTGCGGGACGATGACGAGCCAGCAGGAGCGGCCGCTGACGGTGCCGTCGGCGTGGGTGACCGGGGCGCCGCAGCCGAGTTGCGGGGCCTCGTTGGCGGTCTGGGTCTCGAAGATCTCCGAACCGGTGCCGTCCGCCTCGGTTCGGGCGAAGTCGATCTCGTTGGTGGTGGAGTGGTTGAAGAGCTTGTTGTTCTGGGTGCCGCTGGTGACGACGGTGCCGTCGACCGCCTTGAAGGGCACCTCGCCGAGGCCGTACGGCATGGCGGAGCCGTAGGTGTCGTCGTCCCCGTAGTGGCCGGGCCTGGCCCGGTAGACGACCGCGCGGGTGTCGTCGTCGCCGTTGCCGGGCCAGTTGGAGCGGTCGGTGGTGGGCGAGGCGCCGTACTCGCACTGGGTGCGCGGCGGGCCGGGGTTGCCGGGGACGGTGCCGTCGTCGTCGCCCCAGCACTGCATGATCTGGACGAAGTCGGTGTTGAACTGGCTTCCGGCGAAGGTGGTGGGTGTGCCCCCGGACCAGGAGACGGTCACGGCCCGGTCCGTGAGTCCTTGGGTCTGGCTCACGGTGAACTTCATGCCGGCGAACTCGCCGCGCCCGGAGACGGTGACGGCGGAGCCGGTGGCCGATGCCCCCTCCTCGGGCGCCGCGCCCGCGCCGGGTGCCACGGCCACGGAGACCAGGGCGCCCACGAGGGCACCCGCGGTGGCTCCCACGAGCATGCGGAAGAGCTGACGTGCCCTCACTTCTGCTCCCCCTTGTCGCCCCTGGCCGTGCCGGCTCTGCGGCCGGCCAGGACGTGCGCGGTGACCGCGGGCACCACGACCACCACGAGCAGGGTGATCGCGGCCAGGACCATCAGGGTCTGCCTGCCGCTCCAGCCGTCGTCGGCCGACAGGGAGACCGGCGAGGCCAGCACCGTCGTGGCCCCGCTGCCGCCGGCGGCGGACGCGTTGACGATCTGACCGGTGTCCGGGTCGACGCTCGAACCGCTCGAAGGGCCGGTCGACCCGGCCGCTCCCCCGGTGGCCGCCGTACCGCCGCTCGTGCCGGCCCCGGAGCCAGAGCCACCGGCGGTACCGCCGCCGGGCGAGGAGCCGCTGTTCGCGGTCGTCTGCCTGGCGCCGCCCGAGCCGGTGGCGCACTGTTGGGTCGCGCCCTGCTTGTCGCAGGCGGGCGGCATGGGCGCGGTGGTGGCCAGTCGGTTGGTGCCGTCCGCGCTGAAGGTCGGGTTGTTGCAGCCCTTGACGTTGATGTTCTTGGCGACCACGCCGGGGATCTTGCGGATCTGGTCGAAGCCCGCCTTGACCAGGTTGATCGGCAGCGGGGAGTAGCCGAGTTCGGGCGCCTGTTGCTGGCCCTGGCACATGAAGTAGTAGGAGAACGCGCCGAGTGTCGTGCCCTTGGCGGTGGTGAAGGTCCCCTGCACCCTCAGCGGCAGGATCATGTACGAGTAGCTGGAGAGCACGTAGGAGCGCGGATCGCTGTCGGTGTAGACGGAGTCCAGGTTCTGGGTGAGGTAGTCCGCGGAGCTCTTGTTGGTGTTGATCTTCGCCTTGAGCAGCGACACCGCGACGTTCTGCGGGGTCGGTTCGGTGTAGTAGCCGGCCGCGTTCAGCAGTTTGGCGACGGGGTAGTGCGCGTTGAGGGCGTAGGAGTAGTTGACGTACCCGATGGAGCCCTCGCCGTAGCCCTGGGAGATGTAGCCGGCCACGCCGAGGTCGCCGGACTGGGCGATCATGCCGGTGACGGTCGGGTAGTACGAGGTCTCGCCGCAGGCGTTGCTGCGGCCGACCTTGGCGCAGTACGCCTTCCACAGCGCGGTCTGCCGCTTGGCCATCCAGAGCGTGAACTGGGCGGAGGCGCCGGAGCCGTCCGAGCGGACGACGGGCACGATGGCCCGGTGGGGCAGCTTCAGGCCGGGGTTGTCCGCCCGGATCGAGGAGTCGTCCCAGTAGCGCACGGCGGCGGTGAAGATCCTGGTCAGGGTGGGCTGGCTGAGCCGGAGGTTGGTGACGCGCTGACCGTTGATCGTCAGGTGGTACATGAAGGCGGTGCCGCCCGCCACGATCGGCATGTACGCATACGACCCGGCCACCGGCCGCTCCGGGGCGGAACCGTCCGTGGGGTTGGTCTGGAAGGGGATGTCCGAGACCGCGAAGTCCGTGGTGCCGGCGAGGAACTGCTGGCGGCCGTAGGAGGAGCCCTGCGGGGTGTACGAGATCTGCATGCCGTACTGCCGGACGTCGCGGCGCCACTGGTCGACGGCGTTGAAGGCCCAGCTGGAACCGGCTCCACTGATGGGGGTGTAGCTCGCGGCGGCCGCCGGGGCGGCGGCGCCGAGCAGCAGCGCCGCGGCCAGGACGAGCGCCGCGACGGCGGCTCGCGGGATGGAACGTATCCGACGGAGCATCAGTCCACCTCGGTGGGAGCGGGGTTCGAAGTCAGGGTGGCGGTCGGGCCGTCGACGGCCCTGGCGGCTGCCTCGAAGCGGTCCAGGTCGTGCCGTGAGCGGCGGGCCGCACGCCGGGTCTGGCGGGGGCTCAGCTGTCCGGGGCCGCGGCCGCCGACGACGCGGGCGAGTGAGAAGAGGAGCAGGACCAGCGCGAGCAGCACCAGCGCGGTGCCGAAGGCGCGGGTGATCATGGCCGGTTGGGGCGACCTGACGAAGGTGAACACGGCGAGCGGCAGGGACATCATGGGGCCGTGGGTGGGATCGGCGTTGAGCGCGGCCGTCGCGCCGGCGGTGAGGAGGACCGGGGAGGTCTCGCCGATGCCGCGCGCGGTGCCCAGGATGACGGCGGTGGCGAGTCCGGAGCGCGCGGAGGGCAGCACCACGTGCCACACGGTGCGCCAGCGCGGGGCGCCCAGTGCCTCCGCGGCCTCGGTGAGTGTGCCGGGCACCAGGCGCAGCACGACGTCAGAGGCCCGGATCACGATCGGCAGCATCATCACGCTGAGGGCGAGCCCGGCCGCCAGGCCCGACTTCTCGAAGCCCAGCATCAGGATCCAGCTCGCGTAGACGAAGAGGCCGGCCACGACCGAGGGCAGTGCGGTCATCGCCTCCACGATGGTGCGCACGAAGCGAGAGAACCGTCCCGGTACCTGGCCGAGGTAGACGGCGCAGGTGATGCCCAGCGGGATGGTGACGGTGAGGGCGATGGCGATCTGGATCAGAGTCCCGGCGACGGCGTGCTTGACGCCGCCCACGGTGACCGGGTCCAGCGGACCGGCCGCCTGCATGTCCTGGGTGTAGAAGCTGCCGTGCGGCAGGGCGTGCCAGCCGCGGGCCGCGGTGAAGCCGATGACGAGGACCAGGCCGGCGAAGAGCAGCGCGGCGGCAGAGCCCAGGACCGCGGTCAGCAGCCGGTCGCGCACAGCGGGCCCGGCGGAGGTTCCACCGCCTGACGCGTCCATCCACACCAGCACCGCGTAGACCAGCAGGAAGACCAGATAGGCGACGACGGCGAAGCCCAACGTCCCCGACAGCGGTGCCAGTTGGCCGAAGAGCAGCCAGGCCAGGGTGAGGCCGGTGGTGGCGGCGCCGCCGAGGGCGAGCAGGTCGTCGCGGCGCGGTCCGCCCAGCCGGCGGTGCTCCTCGGGCTCCTGAAGCGGCTCGGGGCGCGGCACGACGGTGGTGGTGGGAGCCGGAGGCTTGTCCAGCGTGGTCGTCATGGGCTCAGGCCTCGCTCTGTGCGCCGGACCGGGAACGGGCCACGATCGAGGACGCGGTGAAGTTGACCACCAGGGTCAGCAGGAACAGGGCGAGTCCGGCCGCCATCAGCGCGGAGACGCCGAAGGCGGAGGAGTCGCCGTAGTGCAGGGCGATCAGGGAGGAGACGGAGTTCGAGCCGGTCTGCAGGATGTGCGGCTGGATCGTGAAGACGGGCGAGATGATCAGGTAGACGGCGATGGTCTCGCCCAGCGCGCGGCCGAGTCCGAGCATGGTGCCGCCGATGATGCCGGCGGCCCCGTACGGCAGGACGACGCTGCGGATCATGCCTGCCCGGGTGGAGCCGAGCGCGTACGCGCCCTCCCGCTCCCCGGCCGGTGCGCGGCCGAACACCTCGCGCATCACCGAGCACTGGATCGGCGCCACCATCAGCGCGACCACGATGCCCGCGACGAACGTCGAGGCCGTGTACACGCTGGCGGAGGCGAGGGGGTCGTCCGGGTGTGCCCCGTCGACGCGCAGGAACGGCAGCCAGCCGAACCAGGTCGACAGCCATCGGGACAGGCCGATCACCTTGCTCTGCAGGAAGAACAGCCCCCACAGGCCGTAGACCACCGACGGCACGGCGGCCATCAGGTCGACCAGCGCGACCAGGGTGCGCCGCAGCCGGGCCGGCGCGATCTCGGAGATGTACAGCGCGGTGCCGAGCGCCAGCGGCACCGACACCACGACGGCGACGGCCGCGATCAGCAGCGTGCCGGTGAGTACGGCGGCGATGCCGAAGTCATGGGTGTCGGGTTCCCACCGCTCCGTGGTGAGGAAGGAGAATCCAGCGGTGTGCAGCGCCTGCAGGGCACGCAGCAGCAGGAACAGCCCGACGGCCGCCATGATGGCGAGCACGGCGAGACCGGAGCCGCGCAACGCGCCCCGGAAGATGCGGTCACCGGTGCCCCGTGCGGTGGACAGCCGCCGTGGCGTGTCCTCGCCCGGCGCGGTCAGCGGGTGGCCCAAGGTCCTCGTGCTCCTTCCTGGTTTCGGCTGTTTCGGGTACGGCGGCGCCCGGGGCCGGAGCCGGCGTGCTGCCGGCTCCGGTCCTCGGGGGTGCTCAGTAGCTGGTGATGCTGATGCTCTTGGACTTGGCGTTCACGTAGCCGCTGCCGCTGTAGCGGATGCTGAGCGTGTGTGTGCCCTTGGAGAGCGTGGCGATGCTGATGGTGACCTTGCCGCCGCTGAGGGTGCCGCTGCCGACCAGCGTCGAGCCGTTGTAGATGCGGATCCTGCCGGTCGGGGTGGTGCCGGTGGCGCTCACCTTGACGGTGATCACGGCGTGCCCGGTGTGGCTGACGCGGGTCGGGGCGGTGACGGTCAGCGTCGGGGTGGCCTTGACGACGGTGAAGGTGACGTTCTTGCTGGAGCCGGCATGAGCGCTGTCGCCGCCATAGCGGATGCTCAGGGTCTTGCCGCCGACCGCGCCGAGCTTGGTGGTGGCGACCTTGACGGTGGCCTTGCCCGAGGTGTTCAGGGTGGCGGAGCCCACCTTGGTTGAGCCGTAGTAGGCGGCGACGGTGCCGGTCGGGACGGCGGCGTCGCTGTGGCCGACGGTCACCGCGACCGACTCGGTGGTCCCGTAGGCCGGCTTGGCCGACGAGGCCGTCGCGGTCACGGTTGTGGCCGTCTTGACCGTCGCGGTGGTCGTGGTGGCGTCGCTGTTGCCGTTGATGTTCGCCGCGTAGACCGTGACCGTGTACGTGCCGGCCGCCAGGCCGGTCAGGCTCGCGCCGGTGGTGGAGGCCGCTATGTCCTTGTAGGCGTAGCCGCCGACGGGAGCGCCGGTGCCGTCCTGGACGGTGACGCGGTAGTCGCTCACGGTGGCACCGGCGGCGGGGGCCCACGACAGCTTCAGCGTGCCGCCGCCCGGCGTCGCGGTCACGGTCGGGGCCGCGGGGACGGCGGCGGAGAGGTTGCCGTCCTCCAGGCCGCCGCGCTTGACGTGCTTGTTGGTGGGGTCGGCGACCCCGTTGTAACTGACGTTCAGAAAGCCGAACTTGGCGATCACGGACTGGGCGGCGGCGGAGTCCAGCGCCGCCGTGTGGCTGTCGTCGGTCACGAAGACGTCGTAGAGGGCCTTGTTGAAGAAGACGCTGGTCGGGTCGATGGCCCGCGTGGAGACCACGTTGGAGACGTCGCGGCCGAAGGTGGTGTCGGCGAAGAAGTCGGCGTTGGAGGAGATGGTGCCGTCACCGTTCTGGATCACCGGCGCGGTGTAGGTGCCGCTGTTCTCCTCGTCCAGCGAGCCGATGAACGCGCCGCCCGTGACGGCGGTCGAACTGCGGTCCGGGGCGGTGCCGTTGTGCTGGGCGACGAAGCTGGCGACGGAGAGCGGGACGATGTCGCCGTCGTTCTCGATGACGCTGTTCAGACGGTTCTGCTGGACCGCCTTGCCGTCGTGGTCGAGCGTGTCGACGTTGCTGCCGAGCTGGGCGTCGGTGACGCCGATGGCCTTCTGGAAGAAGGAGCGGGTGCCGGAGCCGGAGTTGGGGATGAACGGGTGGAGCGTCACCCCGCCGATCTCCGTGAGCGCGCCGGTGTAGATGTCGTGCAGCTGCTGCTTGGTGAGCTGGGCGAGCGCGGAGCCCTTGGCCGCGTAGTCCACGGCGTCGCGGGCGAAGGGGATCGCGGTCAGCGCGGTGCCCGAGACGGCGGGCGCGCTGGTGTTGCGGGCGAAGTCGATCTGGTCCTGGATGCCGACGGTGCCGTCGCTCTGAGTCGATGAGACCGCGTAGTTGCCGCCCCCGACCGAGTCGCTCAGGGCGAGGCGGCCGGCGTTGGCCCCGTTGGGACGCAGGAACTTCGGCCCGCTCGTCCGCGTCTGGATCTGCGAGGTGGTGGAGCCGGTGCCCGGCTCGGTCGCGTCGTAGGACGCGAGGGTGTAGCCGTCCGCGGTGACCGCGGTCGAGGCGTAGCTGGAGCCGTTGACGGTCTCACCGGCCAGCGCGTCCAGGACGTCCTGGGTGACGTCCGAACCGACGCCGACGAGCTGGTGGGCGGTGATACCGGCGCCCGGGTCGGCGTAGGCGCTGGTGGAGGTGAGGGCGAGCGGGGTGGCGAGCGTCGCGATGACGACGGCGGTGGCCACGGCGGAGATACGTCTCTTACGCATGGGTGAACTCCTCGGAAGGCGTGCCCGCCAGGTCGGCCGCATCCGAGCGGGGGCGCGCGGAGGCGGTGGACGCGGGCAGGGGAAAGCGCGGGAAGGCGGAAGACCGCGGGTTGAACGACCGGAAGCGACACGGTTGGTGTCGGCCGGACGTCCGGGAGGGGAGGAAAGTGCCTTGGCGTGCCCGCGCACGTGGGGGTCACGGCCGGGAGGAGTGAGCGCGCGTGTGAGTGTCGGTCCGACTCAGCAGCAGGCCACGGCGACGCTCGGGCAACAGCTGGCGCTGCCCACACGCATCAGATCGACGGCGCGACGCCGAGTCAGCGCCGGGAAGATTGTCCGGATCACGGCGGGAACAGTAGCAGCGGCCTTCACAGAGACAACACAAGTCGGCGACTATCTCGCATGGCGATACAGCATGGGCGAAACCTGAGGCTTTTACCCCGGTTTGCATACGCCGGTTTCGAGACAGGTTCGCCTTGCCGACCTGCACATTCCCTATAATTCCTATCGGATTACTAGGAAAAGACGGGTCACACTCCAAAGACGCTTGAGGAGACCACCACCATGGGCGTTACCACCACGCCGTCCCCACCCGCCTCGGCGTCCGACCCGACCGGGCCCGGCCGCGCTCACTGGTTGCGCGTGGCCCACGAGATCGCGGACGACCTCGCCATCGACGCTGCGGCCAGGGAGCAGGCGGGCAAGCCCCCCTTCGACGAGGTGTCCGGACTCCGTGAATCCGGACTGCTGAACCTGCTCATACCGGCCGAACTCGGCGGAGGCGGCGCGGACTGGCCCACCGCGTACGCCGTGGTCCGGGAGATCGCCACCACCGACGCCGCGATCGCCCAACTCCTGGGCTCCCACTACTTCCTGTCATGGAGTGCGCGGTGCTTCACCGAGCCCGACGCCGCCGCCCGGATCGAACGCCGATCCGCGACGGAGCAGTGGTGTTGGGGCGGCGGTTTCGCCCCTCGGGACTTCCCACTGACCTTGACCAGGAAAGGGAGGGGCTATGTGCTCGAGGGCCGGCAGAGCTACGCGACCGGAGTTCTGGTCGCCGACCGCCTCGCAGTGCGGGCCGAGCGGGCGGGCGACCGCGAACCAGTCGCCGTCGTCGTCACTCCCACGCATCCCGGCGTACGGATCGACGCCGCGGAAGCCTTCGGACAGCGGCTCGCGGCCGGAGGTGACGTGGAATTCGACGCCGTGCCCGTCACCGTCCACGATGTCCTCGGCTCACTCGCCGCCGACGACGACATGCTGTCACCGTCGGCCGCTCTGGCCTCGCCGATCGGGCGCCTCCTGTCCGTTCAACTCCTTCTCGGCCTCGCCGAAGGCGCACTCGCCGAAGCGCGCGAGTACAGCAGGGCGGGCCAGTCGTCCTGGCGCTCCTCCTGGCCGGACGGCTCTCCCCAGGACCCGCACGTACTGACCACCTACGGGGAACTCACGATCCTCACCCGCTCCGCCGCCGCGCTCGCCGATCAGGCACTGGCAGCCGTACACAACGGGCTGGCCCGCGCCGAAGACCTCACCTACGACGAGTATGCGGACATCTCAGTCCACGTGACGATGGCCGAGGCCGCCGCTTCCAGGGCCGCGCAGGAATCCACCAGCCGCGCCCTGGACGTCGTCGGCTCCCGCTCCGCAACCGCACGGCTGGGCCTCGACCGCTTCTGGCGCAACGCCCGGGCCCACACCTTGCACAGGCCCGTCGCCCACCAGTTCCGCGACGCCGGGGACTACTTCCTCAATGGTGCCCACCCCCCGTTCGTCCTGCCGGCCTGACCCGGAGACCAGGAACGCCGGATCAGTGACAAGGGCCACAGGCCGTCGACCGCGGAGAATCACACGCCGGCAGTCCCGCCGGACTGTCGCCCAACTTCCCACGGTCCTCCAGGAATTGCTGGGCAACTACCAGTCCACTCCGCCCCGCGGATTCGTCGCGGGTCGGCATCCGCACGAGTGGCTCGCGACGCGGACGGCAGTGGGGTCGCACCAGCCGGGGTCGACGGATGTTCCTGCATCCAGGCCGTCTTGACGCCCTGTGAAAGTTCGATCTACGGTGTGCGCGAGCTACGAGTTCCGGTGATCAAGCCCTGGCTGGCCGGACGGCAACCCTCGACGCAGCGGGGTGCCCCAGGTGAAGGCTCGGCGGATCTCTCTTTCTGCAAGTGCGCTCACACCGGCCCCGAGGCGGGCCAGAACCCAGGAGGACGGCATGGCGACAGCCTTCATGACGTGCCCCCGGCGCCATGTCGACCTGCTGCTGGTGTCCAGCTGTCTGTGTACGGGCTGACCCCGCCCTCTCCGGGCCGGCGGCGGCCCCGCCGCCCGTTCGTTTGACCCTCTCCACCCTTTTTCTCACGTGACCTCGCACGCCATGGCACACCTGTGCCACGGCTGCCTCACGCACCCCTGACGCGGAAGCAGACACTCCTGATGGCACTGAACAACGGCCCGACGCCGAACAGACCCCTTCGTTCCGGCCTGGGCGCGATATCCCTGGGCACGGCGTTCCTGGTGGCGCTGACCGGCTGCACCAGCAGCAAGGACGGAAGCACTGCGAGCTCCGCCGCGGCGATCACCATCGGTACGACCGACCAGGTCACCAGCCTCGACCCGGCCGGCGCCTGGGACGCGGGGTCCGGCACCATCGAGAGCGAGGTCTACGCGACCCTGCTCAGCCAGAAGTACGGCTCCGCGGAGGTCTCCCCGGACCTGGCCACCGGGATCAGACTGACCGGGCCCAAGGAGTACACGGTCACGCTCAGGAAGGGCCTGAAGTTCGCCAACGGCCATGAACTGACGTCGTCCGACGTCAAGTTCAGCTTCGACCGGGACCTGAAGATCGCCGACGAGAACGGCCCGTCCTCGTTGCTGTACAACCTCGCCTCGGTCGCCGCCCCGGACCCGACCACGGTCGTCTTCACCCTCAAGTCGGCCAACGACACGCTGTTCCCGCAGGTACTGTCCACGGCCGCCGGCTACATCGTGGACGAGCAGGTGTTCCCCGCGGACAAGATCCTCGACGACAAGGCGATCGTCACGGCCAAGCCGTGGAACGGACCGTACGGCATCAGGAGCTACGACAAGAACTCGCTGGTGTCCTTCACCGCGAACGCGGACTACAAGGGCCAGTTGGGCACACCGAAGACCAAGAACGTCCAGCTGAAGTACTACACCGACGCCAGCAACCTGAAGCTTGACGTCCAGCAGGGCACCATCGACGCCGTCTACCGCACACTCACCACCGCCGACCTGGACGACCTCGCCAAGCAGAAGGGCATCAAGGTCCACACCGGCTCCGGCAACGGCATCCGCTACATCGTCTTCGACTTCACCACCCAGCCGTACGGCACCAAGACCAAGAACGCCGATCCGAAGAAGGCGCTCGCCGTCCGTCAGGCCGTCGCGGACTCCGTCGACCGGGCCCAACTCGCCCAGCAGGTCTACAAGAACACCTACCAGCCGCTCTACAGCTCCGTCCCGGACGGCCTGACCGGGGCCACCCCCTCCTTCAAGTCGCTCTACGGCGACAAGAAGGGCGGCCCCGACAAGGCCGCGGCGGCGGCCCGGCTGAAGGCGGCGAAGGTCACCACCCCGGTCACCCTCAACCTCCAGTACAACAGCGACCACTACGGCTCGTCCTCGGCCGACGAGTACGCCCTGATCAAGTCCCAGCTGGAGGCCACCGGCCTGTTCAAGGTGAACCTGCAGTCCACCGAGTGGACCCAGTACGGCAAGGACCGCGTCAAGCACCTCTACCCGCTCTACCAACTGGGCTGGTACGCCGACTACTTGGATGCCGACAACTACCTCTCGCCCTTCTACTCGGCCAACAGCTGGGTCGCCAACGCCTACGACGACTCCGCCGTGCGCGCGCTGATCAAGAAGGAGGAGACCGAGACGGACGCCGCGAAGCGGACCGAGCTGCTGAAGCAGGCGCAGGACAAGGCCGCCGCGCAGGTGCCGCTGCTGCCGCTGCTCCAGGGCTCCACCGCCATCGTCACCCGCACCGACATCAGTGGTGTGCCGGACGAGCTGGACGCGACGTACCAGTTCCGCTGGGCGGGGCTCTCGACGAAGTGAGCGCTCTGACGCAGGAGACCCCCGGCGCCGTCGCCTCTCCGGCCGACGGCGCCGCCGGGTACGGCTTCGCCCGCTACCTGGTGGTCCGCTTCCTCCTCATCATCCCCACCGTCCTGATCCTGGTCAGCCTGGTCTTCTTCCTGATGCGGCTGACCGGCGACCCGATCAGCGCCGCCTTCGGCGACCGCCTCACCCCGGACCAGCTCCAGGCCAAACTCCACCAGGCGGGCTATGACCGGCCGTTGCTCACCCAGTACCTGGACTACCTGCGCTCGCTGGCCACTGGCGACTTCGGCCGCACGGTCACGGACAACCAGCCGGTGACCCACGTGCTCGGCACCTACGGCGCCGCGACCGTCGAACTCGCCTGCTACGCCCTGCTGGTGGCTCTGGTGGTCGGCGTCCCCCTGGGCATGGTGGCGGCCTCCCACCGCGACCGGGCACCCGACGCGGCCCTGCGCCTGTTCGCGATCCTGACCTACGCCACCCCCGTGTTCTTCGTGGGCCTTCTGCTGAAGCTGGTCTTCGCCATCTGGCTCGGCTGGCTGCCCTCTTCGGGGCGGGCGAGCACCGGCGTGCAACTGTTCCTGCAGGACCAGACCAGCACGACCGGCGTGTATCTGATCGACGCCCTGCGCAGCGGTGACGGCACGGCCATCGCCGATGTCCTCCGGCACGCCGTACTGCCCGGACTGGCCCTGGGCCTGCTCGTGGCCGGCGTGCTGCTCCGGCTGGTGCGCACGAACCTGATCGGCACGCTCTCCGCCGACTACGTCGAGGCCGCCCGCTCCCGTGGCGTGGCCCCGCTGCGCCTGGTCACCCGGCACGCCACCCGGCCCGCGCTGATCCCCGTCGTCACCGTGCTCGGCCTTCAGATCGCGGGCCTGCTCGGCGGGGCCGTGCTGACCGAGACCACCTTCGAGTGGAAGGGCCTCGGATACGAACTCGCCCACTACCTGACGGTGCGTGACTTCCCGGCGGTGCAGGGCATCGTGGCCCTCTTCGCCGTCGTCGTCGCGGTGACGAACTTCCTCGTCGATGTCGCCGCCGCGCTGATCGACCCGCGAGTGAGGTACTGAGTCATGGCATTGGTTCTGGTACGACGCCTGCCGTTGCCGCGGCTGCGGACGGGCGCGGGGGTGCAGCGGGCCATGCTGCTCACCGGCCTGATCCTGACGGGCCTGTTCGTCCTCACCGCTCTGCTGGGGCCGTTCCTCGCCCCGCACGGTTACGCCCAACTCCGGGACGCAAACGGCCTGTTCGGTTCCCAGCAGCACCCGAGCGGCGCCCATCCACTGGGCACGACCATCGCGGGCTACGACGTCCTGTCCCGCACGGTCTGGGGCGCGCGGACCGCCCTGCTGATCATCGTCGCAGCGCTGCTGCTGTCGGTGGTGCCGGGCACCGTGCTCGGCCTCGTCTCCGGCTACCTCGGGGGCAAGCTGGACCGGCTGCTGGTGGGACTCGCGGACGCGCTCTACGCCTTCCCTCCTCTGCTGCTCGCCATCGTCATGTCGATCGTGATCAGCGGCGGCCAGTCGAGTCTCGTCGGCGGTCTCGGCGCGGCCGCCTGCTCGGTCGCCGTGTCCTTCGTGCCGCAGTACTTCCGCGTCGTGCGGGCGGAGGTGATCCGGGTGAAGGCCGAGCCGTTCGTCGACGCGGCCCGGGTGATCGGCACCGGCCCGTGGCGCATCATGACCCGGCACGTGCTGCGCAACTCGGTGCGCACGCTCCCGCTGATCTTCACGATCAACGCGTCGGAGGCCATCCTCACCCTCGCCGGTCTCGGCTTCCTGGGCTTCGGCATCGAACCCAACTCCGCCGCCGAGTGGGGCTACGACCTCAACCGCGCGGTCGAGGACGTGACTTCGGGCATCTGGTGGACGGCGATCCCGCCCGGCCTGGGCATCGTGCTCACGGTGCTGGGCACGACCCTGCTCGGCGAGGGCCTCACCGACCTGGCCGACCCACGGCTGCGGCGCCGTACCGCCGCCCCTGCCCTTCCCCCGGACGGAGGCGGGGACGATGACTGACCTGCTGCGCATCGAGGATCTGCACGTCAGCTTCGCCACCGACGCCGGCCCGGCGCCCGCCGTCGACGGGGTCAGCCTGTCGGTCGCCCCCGGCGAGGTGCTGGCCCTGGTCGGCGAGAGCGGCAGCGGCAAGACCGTCACCGCCCGGTCGGTCCTCGGTCTGCTGCCCGCCACCGCGACCGCCCGCGGCCGCGTGCTGCTCGGCGACGGCACCTCCGACCCCGACGAGGACGTGCTCACCGCGTCCCCGGCCCGGCTGCGCGCCCTGCGCGGCACGCACGCCGCGATGGTGTTCCAGGAGCCCTCCACCGCGCTCAACCCCGTCTTCACCATCGGCTGGCAGCTCACCGAGGGCCTGCGCGCCCACGGGCGCGGCGGCAGCAAGGCCGAGCGGCGGGCGCTCGCCGTCGAGTGGCTCGACAAGGTCGGCATCCCCGACCCGGCCACCCGCGTCGACCACTACCCGCACCAACTGTCCGGCGGCCAGAAACAGCGCGCGGTCATCGCCATGGCCCTCGCCCTGGGCACCCGGCTCATCGTCGCCGACGAACCCACCACCGCCCTGGACGTCACGGTCCAGGCGGAGATCCTGGAACTGCTCCACCGCTGCCGCACCGACTTCGGCACCGCCGTCCTGCTCATCACCCACAACATGGGCGTCGTCGCCGACCTCGCCGACCGGGTGGCGGTCATGCGCGCGGGCCGAGTGGTGGAACAGGCGCCGGTGCGCACTCTCTTCGCGGCCCCCGCCGACCCGTACACCCGCGAACTCCTCGCGGCCGTACCGGACTTCGGTTCCGGCGGCCGGACTCGACCGGCAGCCCTGGAAGGCGACGAGCAGCCGGTCGTGCGGGCTTCCCAACTGATCGTCGACTACCCGGGGCGGCTCGGCAG
This sequence comes from Streptomyces sp. NPDC001351, assembly GCF_042896045.1. NCBI lineage: Bacteria > Bacillati > Actinomycetota > Actinomycetes > Kitasatosporales > Streptomycetaceae > Streptomyces > Streptomyces sp. NPDC001351. The sequence continues at coordinate 88,142 of NZ_JBIAWS010000012.1, forward strand.
CAAGGGCTTCCGGGCGGTGGACGGGGTGAGCTTCGAGATCCGGTCGGGTGAGGTGCTCGGGCTGGTCGGCGAGAGCGGCAGCGGCAAGACGACCATCGGGCGGGTGATCGCAGGACTGACCCCGGCGACGGGCGGCCGACTGGAGCTGTTCGGCGAGCAGTTGACACGGAAGCGGAAGGCAGCAGCCGGGCGGATCGGTTACGTGTTCCAGGATCCCGCCACCAGCTTCAACCCCCTGCTGACGATCGCCGAGAGCATCGCGGAACCGTTCGTCGTGCACCGGCGCGAGCTGGGCGCGAAGGAGATCCGAGTCCAGGTGGAGACGCTGCTCGAAGCGGTGCACCTCCCCCGTGCCTACGCGGACCGCTACCCGCACGAGCTCAGCGGAGGTCAGCGTCAACGGGCCAGTCTCGCCCGGGCGTTGACACTGCGACCGAAGCTGCTCGTCGCCGACGAGCCGACCTCGGCGCTGGACGTGTCCGTGCAGGCCAGGGTGCTCGATCTGTTCACCGAGCTCCAGCAGGAGTTGGGTTTCGCAGCACTGTTCGTCAGCCACGATCTGGCCGTGGTGGAGCAGGTGGCCGACCGGGTGGTGGTCCTGCACCGGGGGCGGATCGCCGAGGAGGGATCCACCGGCCAGGTACTTGGCAGTCCGCAGGACGACTACACCCGCCGGCTTGTCGCCGCCCTCCCCGTGCCCGACCCGGTACGGCAGGCGCGGCGGCAACAAAGCCCGGTGGCAGAAGGAGTGATCGGCCCATGACCTCACTGATCGACGAAGTACTGCGCTCCACACCCGTGTTCGACGGCCACAACGACCTGCCGGTGGCACTGCGCGCACGTTCCGGCTACAGCGTCGAGGGCCTTGCCGACGGCCGCCCCGACCTGCACACCGACCTGCCCCGGCTGCGGGCCGGCGGGGTCGGCGCGCAGTTCTGGTCGGTGTACGTCTCCTCCGAACTGCCCGAGCCCGAGGCCGTGGTGGCCACCCTGGAGCAGATCGACGCCGTCTACCGGCTCGCCGCCCGCTACCCCGACACCCTGCGCATCGCCTACACGGCGGCCGACGTCGAGCGGGCGTTCACCGAGGGACGCATCGCCTCCCTGCTCGGCGTCGAGGGCGGACACAGCCTCGCCGAGTCACCCGGCGTGCTGCGCTCGTACGCCCGGCTCGGCGTGCGCTACGTGACCCTGACCCACAACGACAACACCTCCTGGGCCGACTCGGCCACCGACGAGCCCAAGGTCGGCGGTCTGAACGACACCGGCCGCGCGATCGTCGCCGAACTGAACCGCACCGGCGTCCTCGTGGACCTCTCCCACGTCGCCGAGTCCACGCAGCGCGCAGCGCTCGCCGTGTCCACCGCACCGGTCCTGTTCAGCCACTCCTCGGCACGAGCCCTCAACGACCATCCCCGCAACGTGACGGACGGGGTTCTGGAGCTGCTCCCCGGCAACGGGGGCGTCATCCAGCTGACCTTCGTGCCGTACTTCATCTCCGCCGACGTCGCCGCCTGGGGCCGGGCCCTCCAGGAAGAACGCAAACGCCTCGGCCTCCCGGCGGTCCCCTGGAACTGGCCGCGCGCACCCCGCCCCGGCGAGGACCCGGCCCGGGTCGCGGAGGAGCACACGGAGGCCCTCGGCGCACCGCCCGACGACCGGCTGAAGAGCTGGCTCGACGCCCACCCCCGGCCGGAGGTCACGGTCGCCCAGGTCGCCGACCATGTGGAGCACGCCCGCGAGGTGGCCGGTGTGCACCACGTGGGCCTCGGCGGCGACTACGACGGAGTGGACCACCAGCCGACCGGCCTCGCCGATGTCTCCGGCTACCCGGTCCTGTTGCGCGAACTCGCCGACCGCGGCTGGTCCCGGCCCGAGCTGGAGGCCCTGACCGGCCGCAACGTCCTGCGGGTCCTGCGCGAGGCCGAGGAGCGGGCCACCGAACCGCTGTGGCCCACGGCCCCGCTGCGGTGAGGGACCGATGTCACGTCGACGACGCTGGGCCGGACTGCTGGCACGGTGGGCTCCGGGCCTGCTCGCGGTGGGCTGCTGCCTGTGGGGGCTGCCGACACCCGGGGCACCGTTCTGGAAGCCGGCGCAGCCACCGCCCGGCCACCCGGAACGCGCGGCCGGCCACATACCTCCCAGCGAAGTGGAACGGGAGCTGTGGGCTGGGCTGGGCCTAGGGGCCTGAAGCGGCCCTGCCCTGGGACATCGACCTGACCGACCGCGGCGCCGAGGGCCCGCTGCCGACGGAGGAGCCGGTCGCCGCCGAGATCGACGGCTCCTTCGGGGCCCGGCGGGTCACCGACCCGCGCGCGGTGGTGGCCGAACGGCGGGTGCAGGCGGAAGCACGCGGCACGGCGCGATCGACGGCTTCAACGTCACGCCGTATTTCATCCCCGACGGCCCCGACGGCCTGCGCGGCCGGAACTGCGGGAACCCGGGGTCCGCCGCACCGAGGGGAGCCCGCCGCACCGGACCGGCACGGGTGCCCTGTCGTGGGTGCGGCGGGGCGGGAGAACGTTCCGCCCGGCTCAGCCCGCGGTGTGCCCTCCGAGGGCCAGCACGGTCTTCCCATGGCTCCGCCCGGCCTCGTGGCGCCGGTGGACCTCGACGACGTCCGACGACGGGACGACGGTCGTCGGGACGCGGGCCAGTGCTCCGGAGGCGAGCGCGGACAACGCCGTGGACAGGTGGTCACCGATGGTGGCGGGGGAACGGCGAGCGACATCACCGATGTTGTATCCGGCGAGGGTCCTGTTGTTCTTCCACAGATCCCAGACGTCTGCAGTCCAGTCGGCGTGACGTCCGAGGTCCCCGTAGGTGACCACCCGGCCGAAAGGAGCCAGTACCTCCAGGGAGGCACGCCGTACCGGGCCGCCGACGGGGTCCAGCACCAGGTCCACCCCACGACCCGTGGTGGCCTCCCGGACCGCGTCCTCGAACTCGTCCCGGACGAACAGCGCGTCGTAGCCCAGCCCGGCGGCCAGCTGTGCCTTGCTCCCGGTGCCGACCGTGCCGAAGACTCGCGCGGCACCGTACGCTCGCGCGATCCGCGCCGCGGCAGAACCGACTCCCCCGACCGCCGCGTGGATCAGGACCGTCTCGCCCGCGCGCAGCCGGCCCGCGTCCATCAGCACCCCGTAGGCCGTCGGATACACGCACGGCACCCCGGCCGCGTCCGCAAGCGGGAGCCCGCCGACGGGCCGGACGAAGTCCGCGTCGGCCACGGCGAACTCCGCATATCCGCCGAAGGCCGGAAGGTAGGCGGCAACCTGCTCGCCGACCACCGCTCCCGTCACTCCGCTGCCGAGTGCCGCCACCGTGCCGGAGACCTCAAGCCCGGGCACGTCGTAGCCGCCGGGGCCGTCGGGCTCGCCGAACTCACCCCGGCGATGCTGCACCTCGGCGAAGTTCACCCCGGCGTACGCGACCTCGATCAGCACCTGACCCGGGCCCGGCCTCGGGGTCGGCACCTGGATCTCCTCCAGGACCTCCGGTCCGCCGTTCGACTTGAATCCGTATGCACGCACGTGGGGTCCTTGTCCGTTCGGTCGACAAAACTCGGGCCGGAGGACACCCCGACTCTCAGGCTCCACAGGTGTCCTGACGACCTGAAACTCTCCTACGGCAACAGCACGACGCGCCTCGCCATTCCACTCGGAGCCGCCCCCGCCGCACCGCGATCGCGGCAGCGCTCGTCCGCGTCACCGCCGGGCCCGGAGCCGTACGGACGGGTCCCGGTCAAGCACGTCGTCCGCCGGGCAGCGGCGACGGTGAACGTAGCGGTCGGCGTAAGCCGCGACGGCATCCACGACCCTGGCGCTCGCCCCCAGCCGGAGCCGGGCGTCCAGTGCCGGAAGTGGCCAGGAGGGCGGTGGGGTGAAGTCGCACCAGGTTCACCGAGGGTCAACGCGGAGCGAGGAGCCCTCTCGCGTTCTGCAGGACGTACCGTGCCACGTTCGTGCCGAGCGTGATCCCTGCCTCGTCGGCCGACCTCGTGTGGATGCCGGAGAAGACCCGGGCGTCGACGTTCTCGTCCGAGAGCTGCTTCCAGGTGGTGTAGGTCCGGGTCACGCCCGGCGCGGTGGGGCTGGTCAGTGCGAACGGGGCTGTGCGTGGGCCTGTGAGCGCCGACAGGACGGTCTGGGCGGCGCCCGCGTAGGTGTTGTGGCCGCTCGGGTAGTCCGGGTGCGCGGGGGTGGTGTGCAGCGGCGTCCAGTTGGGGTCGGGGTCGATGGTGCCGGTGCGGATCGCGCTGACGGGACGCCAGCGTTCATAGGCGTACTTGCTGTCGGAGGTGGCGATCTGCGTGTCCACCAGCGCTACATGGAACAGTGCGACCAGTCGCGCCTGCCCCGCGATCCCCTGATGTGTGCGGGAGAGCGCCACACGCAGCGGCTCGGTGTAGAGGGTGAGGGAGGAGCCGAGCCAGAAGGTGGCGGTCTCGGTCTGGCGGGCGCTGCGCACCGCGCTGTCGACGGCGCCGTAGGCGCGCACCTCCGCGAGGTCGGCGGCGTAGCGCTCGGAGTCCAGAGCGGGTGGCGGGGCGAGCCGGAACTGACTCTGCGTTTTCAGCAGGAACGGCTTGGCGAGACGGTTGCCGTACTGGGCCGCCGGAGCGTACGCGGGCGGCGTCGGCTGCCAGACGCCCGGCGCCGCGGGCTTCACCGGATAGGGCGCGTCGACCGAGGCGGGGTCGAGTCCGTCGCCTTGCCTCGACGCGAGGACGAGGTCTGCCTGGTGCTCTCCCGCCGCGACGCCCCGTTCCTCTGCCGGGCCGTCGGGTATCGCGTCGAGGGTCTCCTTGAACGTCGCGTCGAGCTGCTCCGTTCGGCTCGGGGCCAGCGTCACCAGCGCGCGGTGTACGGCCCCGGCGAGCGCCGCCTCCTGATACGCGCCACGCTCGACATCGGTGGGCACGCTTCGGGTGGCCCTGGCGGCCGCTAGCCAACTGATGGCCCATGTACGGCTGTTGGTGATCTGAGTGGAGGCTCCGGCCGTCGCGATGGTCTCGGCCGTCGCGTCGTACCAAGCGAGGGCCGTGGACGTAGGGCCGGTCGCCGAGGCCTGCGGAACGGCGACGGACGCGGTGAGCAGCGCCGTCGCGCCGAGGACGACTAGGGCGGGCCGGGTTCTGGTCGAACTCATGTGTTCTCCTTGGGTCTTGGTGGGGTGAGGGGGCGATGGGGTGCGGCACCCGCGCCCCGGGTGGTCAGGTCGTCTCCTTGGAGCGGGGGACCACGATGGTGCGGTTGGCCGACGCGGGTGCTGACGGGCCGGGTGGTGTGACGGCGCGGCGCAGCAGGGACAGCAGCAGAGCCGCGGCGAGGAGGCCGGCACAGACGCAGGAGGCCAGTGCGTACCCGGCCCGGGCGTGGCTGCCGCCCGGCGGACCGGACGCGGCGTGCAGGTACACCGCGGAGACGGCGCTGAGGCAGACGGCCGCGGCGATGCGCTGGGCCATCTGCAGGATCCCGCCGCCCACTCCCGCGGCCTCTGCCGGAGCGTGCTGGAGCACTTGGGTCTGGTTGGGCGAGACGGTGAGCCCTCCCGCGATGCCGGCCATGAGCTGCGTTCCGGCCAGAGCCACCGGCAGCACCGACGTCGGCACACGGAGCGCGACCGCCGCCCCCGCCAGCGCGGCGCCGATGCCCAGGGTCAGGCCGACGGTCACCGTACGCGGCCCGATCCGCCGCACGAGCCGCCACGCGAAGGCCGAGGAAACGCCCATCCCGACCGCCCCGGGAAGGGTGACCGCCGCCGTGAGCAGGGCGGACAGGCCGAGCCCGTCCTGCAGGAAGACGGTGAGCACGAGGAACGCGGCCAGTGAGGAGCCGAACTGAGCCATCGCGACAGCCGTGCCCAGCATGTACGGCTTCGACGAGGTCAGTGCCGGATGCACCAGCGGCTGACGGCCCCGTCGCACCCGCAGACGCTGATGCGCGGCGAGGACGGCCGCCGGCGCGCACACCGCGATGCCCCACAGGAACGCTTCTCCCCCGCTGTCCGGGGTGCGGATGAAGGGCACCATCAGCGTCAGCGTGCAGCCGCAGAGCAGACCGAGGCCGAGGACGTCGAGGCGGGAGTCCCGGGCGGTGCGCCGGGGCGGGGGCAGCCAGCGAGCCGCGAGGGCCAGCGTGAGCACGGCGCACGGTGGGCTCAGCAACAGACAGCACCGCCAGCCCGCCTCGGGCCCGAGCCCGGCGACGAGCGCGCCGCCGAGTGGCGGGCCGAGAGCCGTGGCCACGCCGCCGGTGACCGCGTAGAGGCCCAGCGCACGGCCGCGGGCCTGCCCGTGGAAGACGTCCTGAATGGTGCCGATCACCTGCGAGTTGACGAGCCCGGCCGCCGCACCCTGCACCAGCCGGGCACCGATCAGGGTCCCCGGGCCGCCGCCGGTCGCGGCCGTCACCCCGGCCGCCAGGAAGACCGCCACCCCGGCCATGAAGAGACGCTTGCGGCCGTGCAGGTCCCCGAGGCTGCCCCCGGGGACGAGGGCCAGGCCGAAGGCCAGCGAGTACCCGGCCACGATCCACTGGACGTCCGCCCCGGTGGCCCCGATGGACTGACGCATGCTCGGCACCGCGATGTTCAGGACGGCCTGGTCCAGCAGGGTCGTGGCGCCCGCGGCCATGCACACCAGCAGTACCCGTCGTGCGGCGCGGTCGTCTCCCGGGAGCATCTACGCCCGCCGGGACGGTCGCGGCAGACCCAGGTGGTCGCGCAGGGTGCGGCCGGTGTAGTGGGTACGGAACAGGCCGCGGCGGCGCAGCTCGGGGATCACGAGCTCGGCGAAGTCGTCCAGGGTGCCCGGCAGATACGGGAAGATCACGTTGAAGCCGTCGGCGGCGCGGCCGTGGAACCACTCCTCGATGTGGTCGGCGATCTGCTCGGGCGTACCGGTGAGGGTGCGGTCGTCGTTCGCGACGCGCCGGACGAGGTCGCGGATGGTGAGGTTGTCGCGACGGGCGTCCTCGTAGATCTGCTGCTGGGCGGTGTGCGACTGGTTGGAGACGGGGAGTTCGGGCAGCGGCCCGTCCAGCGGGTAGGGGCTGAGGTCGAAGCCGCCGAGCCAGTACGACAGGTCGGCCAACGCGACCTGCGGGGGCAGGAGTTCGGTGAGTCGGGCCAATTTGTCGCGGGCCTCGGACTCGGTGGGGGCGGTGACGACGGACAGGGCCGGGAGGACCTTGAGGTGGTCCGGGTCGCGGCCGTGGGCGGCGGCGCGCTCCTTGATCTCCGCGTAGAACTCCTGGGCCCGGCCGAGGTCGTTGATACCGGAGAAGATCACGTCGGCGATGCGGGAGGCGAGGTTCTTGCCCGCCTCGGAGGCACCGGCCTGCACGATGACCGGGTGCCCCTGCGGCGGCCGGGCGATGTTGAGGGGACCGGCGACCTTCAGGTGTTTACCCTCGTGGTTCAGCGCGTGCAGTTTGGCGGGGTCGAAGTAGACGCCGGTCGCCTGGTCGTGGCGGAAGGCGTCGTCCTCGAAGGAGTCCCACAGCCCCGTCACCACGTCGTGGAACTCCTCGGCGCGGTCGTAGCGGGTGGCGTGGTCGAGGTGGGCCTTGAGGCCGAAGTTCTGGGCCTCTCCGTCATTGAGGGAGGTCACCACGTTCCACCCGGCCCGGCCGCCGGAGATGTGGTCGAGGGATGCGAAGGTGCGGGCCACGTGATAGGGCTCGTTGTAGCTGGTCGACGCGGTGGCGATGAGGCCGATGCGGGAGGTGCCGGCGGCGAGCGCGGCCAGCAGCGTCGTCGGCTCGAAGGAGTCGTTGACCACGCTGACCCGGCTCAGGACGTCCTCGCTCGCGAACGGCACGCCGACGAGGTCGGCGAGGAACACCGCGTCGAAGGCCGCCCGTTCGGCGGTCCGCGCGAAGGACAGGACCTCCCGGATGTTGACGCCCGCGTCCGCCGCGGTGTCCGGGTGCCGCCAGGCGGCCAGGTACTCCCCCGGCGGCTTGAGGAAGGCATTGAGGTGCAGTTGTCCGGTCCGGCGGCTCATCGTCCGGTCTCCTGGAGGTGTCGGTCACGGACGGCGGGCCGCGGCAGCCCGAGGTTCTCGCGCAGGGTGGAGCCCTCGTACTCGGTGCGCAGCAGCCCGCGTTGCTGGAGCAGCGGCACGACCTGGTCCACGAAGTCCTCGGCGGGGCCGGGCAGATAGGGGAAGGAGATGTTGAAGCCGTCGGCCGCGTAGGAGCGGAACCAGGTCTCGATGTGATCGGCGATCTGCTCGGGCGTACCGGCGACGGCGGAGCCCGCGGCGAAACGGTGCGCGAGATGACGTATCGTCAATTTCTCGTCGTGGGCGAGTTTCAGCAGCAGATCGCGGCGCGATGTGCTGCGGTTGGTCTCGGGGATGTCCGGCAGCGGACCGTCCACCGGGTGGTCGGTCAGGTCGAGGTCACCGATGTTGTCCTGGACGAGACGCCGGGCGACGTCGTCGTGGATGAGGTCCTGAAGCTCGGTGAGCCGCCGCCGCGCCTCCGCCTCGGTGGGCGCGACCAGCGGGGAGAGGCCCGGCCAGACCAGCACATGGGCGGGGTCGCGGCCATGGGCGGCCGCCCGGGCCTTGATGTCGGCGTAGAAGGCCTGCGCGGCGCCCAGTTCGTGCTGGGTCGTGAAGAGGACCTCACCGTGGCGGGCCGCGAACTCCTTTCCGGTCTTGGAGGATCCGGCCTGGAAGACCACCGGATGGCCCTGCGGCGGGCGGGAGATGTTCAGCGGCCCGCGGACGGCGAAGTGCTCGCCCCGGTGGTGCGGGGTGTGCAGTCCGGCCGGGTCGTAGTAGCGGCCGGTCGCCTTGTCCCGTACGACCGCCTCGTCGTCGAAGCTGTCCCAGAGCGCCTTCACGACCTGCACGAACTCGTCGGCCCGGCGGTAGCGCAGCTCGTGTTCGAGGTGGCGGTCGTAGCCGAAGTTCGCTGCCTCCAGCGGTACGACGGAGGTGACCACGTTCCAGCCCGCGCGGCCGCCGGAGATGTGGTCCAGGGAGGCGAACTTGCGGGCGATGTGGAAGGGGTGGTTGTAGGTCGTGGTCGCCGTCGCGGCCAGGCCGATGTGCTCGGTCACCAACGACAGCGCGGCCAGCAGCGTCAGCGGTTCGAAGTGCTCGGCCCGCCCGGTGCGGGACAGGGAGTCGAGCTGGTGGCCCCACAGGGCGACGACGTCGGCGACGAACAGTGCGTCGAACCGGCCGCGTTCGAGCGTGCGGGCGAGGTCGGCATGGAAGGCGAAGTCGAGCTGCCCGTCGGGGCGGGCGTCCGGGTGCCGCCAGCCGGCGATGTGGCCGCCGGAGCCGTGGACGAGGGCCCCGAGGGTGAGCCTGCGTGCGGTGGGGTCGGTCATGTGGTCCTCCCGATCATGCGGGCAGCCGGGGTACGGCGGCCAACAGACGGCGTGTGTACGGGTGTTGAGGGTCGGCCAGGACGGATGCGGCCGGCCCTTGTTCGACGGCGCGGCCGTCCTTCATCACCAGCACGTCGGTACACAGACGCCGTACGACGCCGATGTCGTGGGACACGAGCAGCAGCGTCAGCCCGTACGCTTCGGCGAGGTCTTCGAGGAGGTCGAGGATCTGGGCGCGCACCGACACGTCGAGGGCGCTGAGTGGTTCGTCGCCGACGAGGACCTTCGGACCGGGGGCGAGCGCGCGGGCGATGGCGATGCGTTGCCGCTGTCCGCCGGAGAACTCGTGCGGATAGCGGCCGCGCACGGACGGGTCCAGGCCGACGGCGCGCAGCAGTTCGTCGACCTGGTCGCCGTGATCGCCGGGCAGCTTGAGGCACTCCAGCGGCTCGGCCACGATGTCGCGGACGGTGGCGCGCGGGTCGAGGGAGCCCAGCGGATCCTGGAGGACGACCTGCACCTCGCGTCGGAACCACGGCAGCCTGCCCGGCTTCACCTCGCGTCCACGGTAGTGCACCGTTCCGGAGTCGGGCCGGTCAAGCGCCAGCAGGAGCCTGGCCAGGGTCGACTTGCCGGAGCCGGACTCCCCCACGATGCCGAGGCTGTTGCCTTCCCACAGCTCCAGGGACACGTCCTGGACGGCCTGGCGGTGGACGGCCGGCGCGAACAGCGAGGTGCGGGGCAGCCGGAAGGTACGGCTGAGGTCGGTGCCCTTCAGGAGCTGCGTCATCGAGTGACCTCCTCGGTGCCCGTGGCACGGGCGGCCTCCACCAGCCGCTGCGTGTACGGGTGTCGGGGAGTTCGTACGAGGGTGCCGGTCGCACCTTCCTCGACGAGCTGTCCGTCCTTGAGCACGGCGGCGCGTGAGCACAGCTGGGCGACGACGGCGAGGTCGTGGCTGATGAACAGCAGGGAGGTACCGTGCTCGCGGACGAGGTCGTCGAGGAGCTTCAGCATGTCTGCCTGGACGGTGACGTCCAGGGCGGTGGTGGGTTCGTCGGCGATGAGCAGCGCCGGGCGGGTGGCGAGGGCCATCGCGAGGCCGACCCGCTGACGCTGTCCGCCGGAGAGCTGGTGCGGCCAGGAGCGGACGATGAGGTCCGGGTCCGGCAGGCCCACCTGTGCGGCCAGTTCGACGGCGGCGGCCCGGGACTGGCGCCGGCTCAGCCCGCGGTGCAGCCGCAGGGGCTCGGCGAGCTGCTTCCCGATGCGCATCAGGGGGTTGAGGGCGCTCATCGGTTCCTGGAAGACCATGGCCATGCGCTCGCCGCGCAGCCGGGACAGCTCCCTGTCGCCGAGGCCGAGCAGTTCCTGGCCGCCGAGGCGGATGCTGCCGGTGGCCCGGGCGCCGTCCGGCAGCAGTCCCATCACGGCGAGGGCGGTGAGTGACTTCCCCGACCCGGACTCGCCGATCAGCGCGAGCCGTTCGCCGGGGGCGAGTTCCAGACCGACCTCGTCGACGACGGTGGCACCACCGATCCGCACGCTCAGGTCGGTGATCGTCAGCAGGCTCATCAGGCCTCCCGGATGCGCAGGCGTGCGTCGGCCGCCTCGCGCAGCCCGTCCCCGAGCAGGTTGAACCCGAGCACGGAGGCGGCCACGGCGAGCCCCGGCCAGATGACGAGCAGCGGGCGGGCCGCGATGTACTGCTGCTGCTGGTGCAGCATGCGCCCCCAGGAGACCGCGGGCGCCGGCGCGCCGAACCCGAGGAACGACAGGGCCGCCTCGGCGAGCACCGCCACGGACAGCACCAGCGAGAGCTGTACGACGAGGGTGGGCGCGATGTTCGGCAGCAGGTGTTTGCGCACGGTGCGCCAGGTTCCGGACCCGGCGGCGTGCGCGGCCAGTACGTAGTCGGTGTTCAGCACCCGCCCCGCCTCGGCGCGGGCGACCCGGGCGAGGTTGACGCCCGCGCCGACGCCGACCGCGGTGACCACCGTCCAGGTGGAGCCGCCGTACACCGCGGTGAGGATCATCGCGATCAGCAGCACGGGAAACGCGATCAGCACGTCCGTGAGCTGGACGACGACCGCGCCGATCCAGCGCGGTACGAGTACCGCCGCCAGCGCCAGGGCGAGCCCCACGACGGCCGCGATCGTCGCCGCGAGCAGCGCGGTCAGCAGCGTGCCGCGCGCTCCGGCCAGCAGCTGGCTCAGCTCGTCGCGGCCCAGCCGGTCGGTGCCGAGCAGGTGCCCGCCGGAGAACGGCAGCAGCCAGCCGTCCTGCGGACGCGCGAGGGTGGGGTCGTACGGCGTCCAGACGAGGGAGACCAGGGCGGACACGACGAGAAGGCCGACGAGGACCAGGCCGACCGCGCCGCTGCGGCTCTTGAGGAGCGCTCTGGAGACGGTCATACGGCGCTCCGCAGCCGGGGGTCGATCAGCCGGTGCGCGAGGTCCACGAGGAACCCGATGACCAGAACCGCCCCCGTGAGCAGCAGGATCTCACCCTGCACCTTGTCCAGATCTCGGTTGCCGACATCCGTGATCAGCATCTGGCCGACGCCGGGCAGCACGAAGACCTGCTCCACCACGACCGCCCCCGCGACCAGCGCCGCGATCTGCAGGCCGAGCACCGACACCACGGGCACCGCCGCGTTGCGCAGCCCGTGCCGTACCAGCGCGCCGGTGCGTGTGTGGCCCTTGGCGCGGGCGGTGCGCAGCCAGTCCTGGTGCAGGACCTCCAGTACGGCGGAGCGCACGAACCGCAGCAGGACGGCGCCCTCGGAGAGGGCCAGGGTCAGCCAGGGCAGGACGAGGCTGCGCAGCGCCTGCCCCGGCTCGGCCCAGCCGTCCACGGGGAACCCCTGGGCGGGCAGCCAGCGGATCTGGACGGCGAACACGACGACGAGCAGCAGCCCCACCCACAGTGTGGGCAACGCGATGCCGAGCTGTCCGAGGGCGTTCACCGCGCCACCGAACCGCGAGTCCCGGCGCACGGCGGCGACGATGCCCAGCGGCACGGCGAAGGCGAGCGCGAGGACGACCGCGCCGGCGGCCAGCGGTCCGGTCACCGCGAACTTCTCGGCGAGCTGTCCCGACACCGACGTACCGTCGAGGACGGACCGCCCGAAGTCGCCGGTGACGACTCCGCCGATCCAGCTGCCGTACTGCGCGGCGAGCGGCCGGTCCAGGCCCAGGTCATGCCGTACGGCCGCGACCTGGGCCGGTGTGGCCTTGATGCCGCCGATGGTCTGGGCGATGTCGCCGGGCAGCAGCCGTAGCACCAGGAAGATCAGCACGCTGGCGGCGAGCAGGGACACCACCAGCAGTGCGGCCCGGCGCACCACATACAGAGTCACGCGGGCCTCACTTCTTCTTCGCCATGGCGAGGTCCGCGAGGTCGTAACGGTTGCTGGTGAAGTTGCGCGGCACGCCGGTGACCCCGCTGCGCACGACGGTGAGGGTCTGGTTGACGAACAGCCAGTCGGCGGCGGCGTCCTCGGCCACCTGCCGGGCCGCCTTCTTCAGGAGGGCGTCCCGCTCGGCGTCGCCGGCGGCGGTCTGGGCGGCGGCGTACCACTTCTGGACGTTCGCGTTGTCGTAGCCGAAGTAGTAGGCGGGGTTGGCGAAGTTGTTCAGGTCGCGGGCTTCCGCGTGGTCGACGAGGCTGAGCTGGTAGTCGTGCTTGGTGTAGACGCTGTCGAGCCAGCTCTGGAACTCCACTTGGCGCACGGTGAGCTGGATGCCCACCTGCTTGAGCTCGGAGGCGAGGTAGTCGCCGATCTCCGTCGGGTAGATGTTGGGGATCTGGACGGTGAGCTTCAGGCCGCCGCCGTAACCGGCCTGCTGGAGCAGCTTCTTGGCGCCCTTCGGGTCGTAGGCGTCGATCGCGGTGAGGTCCTCGTAGCCGGGGTCGGTGGCCGGGACCGGGCCGCCCACAGGCTTGGCCGCGCCGCCGAGGGCCTTGATGAGACCGGCGTTGTCGACGGCCCGGCGGATGGCGCGCCGTACCCGCACGTCCTTGGTCGGGCCGGAGGCATTGTTGAACGCGAGCGTGAACTTGTCGGTGGTGTCTCCGCGCAGGACGGTGTACTTGCTCTTGTCGGAGAACGGTTGGAGCAGGGTCGCGTCCGCGGCGGTCTCGATGTCGGTCTGACCCGTCTGTTGAGCGTTGTTGGCCGCGTTGTCGTCCTTGATGTAGTGGAAGACGACCTTGGCGACCTTGGCCTTCTTCCCCCAGTAGGCGTCGTTGCGGACGAAGGTGATGGACGAACCGCGCTTCCAGCCGGACAGCTTGAAGGGCCCGGTGCCGTTCTCGTTCCCGGCGAGGGAGGAGAAGTCCGTCCCCTTCTTGAAGACGATGCCCGCCCGGCCCGTCAGACCCCAGGTGAAGCCGGTGTCACGGTGCTTGAGCGTGACGACGACGGTGTGGTCGTCGGAGGCGGAGACGCTCTTGACCGAGGCGAGCGCCGCCGCATCGGGGTTCTTCGAGCCCTTCGCGGTGACCTGGTGCAGGGACCAGACGGCGTCGGCCGCGGTGACCTTGGTTCCGTCGTGGAAGGTCGCGTTCCTGGCGAGGCGGAAGGTGTAGCTGAGCCCGTCCGGCGACGTGTCGTACGAGGTTGCCAGGCTCGGCTCGATCTTGTTGTTCTCGTCGCGGGTCAGCAGGCCCTGGTAGACGTTGTCGAGCAGGATCTGGTCGAGGGCCGCTCCCGCGGTGGAGGCGATGTCGAGGCTGGTCGGCTCCAGGACGAGGCGTACGTCGACGGTCGCGTGCGTGTCGATGTCGGCGGGCTGGGCGGCCTGGCTGGTCTGTCCGGCGTTCGCCGGGGCGTCGGCCGAACCGGTGCCACACGCCGTCGCGGTCAGGCCGGCGAGGACTGCGGTGGCGGCGAGCCGGAAAGCGGTGATGCGGCGCATGGCGGATCTTGCTCCCTGGGTCCGTACGGTGGGGTTCATACGGCGGCCGCCCGCAGGCCCGCTTCGAGGTCGGCGATCAGATCGCCGACGCCTTCCAGGCCGACCGACAGTCGCACCAGGCCGGGCGTGACCCCGGCCGCGACCTGCTGACGGGCGTCCAGCTGGGCGTGGGTGGTGGAGGCGGGGTGGATGACGAGACTGCGTACGTCGCCGATGTTGGCGAGATGGCTGAACAGCCGGACCCCTTCGACGAACCGTCGGCCCGCCTCCAGGCCACCCGCCAGTTCGAAGGCGAGGACCGCCCCGGCACCGCGCGGCAGATACCGTTTGGCCGGCACGCGCCAGGGACTGGAGGACAGTCCGGCGTAGTGCACCTGGGAGACCTGCGGTTGCTGCTCCAGCCACTCGGCGAGCGACTGGGCGTTGGAGACGTGCCGTTCGATGCGCAGACTGAGCGTCTCCAGGCCCTGCAGGAGCAGGAAGCTGTTGAAAGGTGAGACGGCCGGCCCCAGATCCCGGACCAGCCGGGTGCGCAGCCGCAGCGCGTAGGCAAGGCCGAGGTCGGAGAAGGAATCCCAGAACGACAGCCCGTTGTACGTCGGATCCGGGCGGGTCAGCCCCGGCCATCGGTCCGGATCGGCGCCGAAGTCGAAGCGGCCGCTGTCCACGACGGCCCCGCCGATGCCGGTGCCGTGGCCGGACAGGAACTTGGTGGTGGAGTGCACGACGATGTCCGCGCCGTACTCGAAGGGCCGTAGCAGGTACGGCGTGAGCACGGTGTTGTCGACGACAAGCGGCACGCCGATCTCGTGGGCGATGCGGGCGACCGCCTCGGTGTCGAGGACGTTGCCGCGCGGGTTGCCGAGAGTCTCGCCGAAGAACGCCTTCGTGGTGGGGCGTGCGGCCGTGTACCAGGCGCCCAGGTCGTCCGGGTCGTCGACGAAGGTGACGTCGATGCCGAGGTCGGCGAACGTGTGCTCCAGGAGGGTGCGGGTGCCGCCGTACAGGGACGAGGAGGCGACGATGTGGTCGCCCGCGCGTGCCAGGTTGAGCAGGGCGAGGCTCGTCGCGGCCTGGCCGCTGGCCACGGCGACCGCGGCCGATCCGCCCTCCAGGGAGGCGATCCGCTCCTCGGCCACGGCGGTGGTCGGATTCGACAGCCGCGTGTAGGCGTGGGTGGTCAGGTCGGCCAGTTCGAAGGCCGCGGCGGCGTGCGCGGTGTCCCGGAAGACATAGCTGGTGGCCGGGTGGATCGGCACCGCTCGCGCACCGGTGGCCGGGTCGGGTACCGCTCCGGCGTGCACCTGCCGGGTCTCGAAGGCCCAGTTGGTCATCGGTGTGCCTCCCGCTTCGCCAGGACGTCGGACCACCAGCGCTCGGCGACCCGTGGATGGGAGCGGAGCCAGCCGACGACCGCGTTCTCGCCGAAGGCCGCGAGCAGCGGATTGTCCGGGTCGTCGGTGACGCCACGGCTCAGCGCCGCCAGTTCCGCAGGGAGGTTCAGCGGCTTGACGACCGCGTCGAGGCGCGGGCCCAGGAAGAAGGGGATCGAGTAGCGGTGCACGCCCGACTGCGGGCTCACGACCCGGTGTTGCGTGGCTTTCAGATAGCCCTGGGTGGCGATCTCCAGCATCTCGCCGATGTTGAACACGAAGGCGTCGGGCACCGGTACCGCGTCGATCCACTCGCCGTCCTCGCGCTGCACCTGGAGCCCGCCCACCTCGTCCTGCTGGAGCAGCGCGAGATAGCCGTAGTCCTTGTGCGCGCCCACACCCTGGTCGGCGTCCTCGGCGGTGCGCGGCGGATAGTGCACGATCTTCACGTGGACGGCCGCCTCGTCGTCGAACCACTGGTCGAAGTAGCCCTCGTCCTGTCCTAGCGCGGCCGCGAGGGCCCGCAGCACCTCACGGCTCACCCGCAGCGCCTCCGCCTGCCAGCGCAGCACGGTGTCCCTCAACTCCGGTAGCGCGGAGGGCCATTGGTTGGGACCGATCAGACGCAGGTAATCGGGATCGTCCGGGCCGACATCGAGCGCCTCCCGTTCCGGCCCGATGTCGATCTGCTCCCGCCAGTCGGCGCTGCCCGCCGTGTACTCGGTTCCCGTGCGCGTATAGCCGCGGAACTGGGGCGAGTTGAGGTTCTCGATCTCCAGTCGCCGCTCCTCGGGCAGCGCGAAGAAGGCGCGGGCCGCGCTCAGCACCTCGTCGCGCAGTGGTGCGGGGACGCCGTGCCCGGTGACGTAGAAGAAGCCGACTTCGTGGGCGGCGGAACGGAGTTCGGCGAGGAAGGCGTCACGGTCGGCGTCCGGGGCGCGGAAGCGGGAGATGTCGATGACGGGCAGGGCTGTGGGCTGGGCCATGGGGATTCCTTCGCGGCACGGCAGGCCGACTGCGCATCACAACTGCCCAGCGACGTGGGTTGGTTGAGTGGCAGAAGCGGGATCAGGCGGATGGAGAAAGAGACGGGGTGCGGGTCGCGAGCCGGGAAACGGCGATCAGCAACAGACCTGGTCGAACTGGTCGGCGCGGCGGCTCACCCAGAACGGGTCGAGCAGCACCGTGTGTGCCGTGCCGGTGGTCTCCATGACCGGATCAAAGCACACCCGGGAAGGTGGGTCCACCACGCATCCCGCAACGTGAGACACCCTCGTTGTGCTGGTGAATACCGCCGCCGTTGTGGTTACCTGTCTGCATGACCGTGCTCGTGACCCGCCGCCACGTGGACTACGTGCGTGTCACCACCACGGGTTGTTCCGCCGCGAGCTGACGCCGCGCTCCGGCTTCTGACCAGCATCTTTCTCACCGCTTCACGCTGACCGCCGCCTTCCGTCGGAGGCGGCCTCCAGCGCTGCGGTTCCCTCACGCCTTCCCCCTCTCACCCTCCGCACAGGGAGCAGCACCATGAGCCAGCCCATCGACTCCGTCACCGCCGGCCACACCCCCGAGGAAACCTCCGCCGGGCCTGACACCTCCGCGTGGTCCTTCGAGACCAAGCAGATCCATGCGGGTGCCGCGCCGGACTCGACGACCGGCGCCCGGGCGACGCCGATCTACCAGACGACGTCGTTCGTGTTCCGGGACACCCAGCACGCCGCCGACCTGTTCTCGCTGGCCGAGCCCGGCAACATCTACACCCGTATCCACAACCCCACCCAGGATGTCTTCGAGCAGCGGATCGCCGCGCTGGAGGGCGGGGTCGCGGCGGTGGCGCTGTCCTCCGGGCAGGCGGCGGAGACCCTGGCGATCCTGACGCTGGCGAGCGCGGGCGACCACATCGTCTCCAGTACGTCGCTGTACGGCGGCACCTACAACCTGTTCCGGCACACGCTGCCGAAGCTCGGCATCGAGGTGTCCTTCGTCGACGACCCGGACGACGCCGAGGCCTGGCGGGCCGCGATCCGGCCGAACACCAAGGCGCTGTTCGCGGAGACGCTGGGCAACCCGCGCGGCAACGTGCTGGACGTGCGGGCGGTCGCGGACGTGGCGCACGCGGCGGGCGTGCCGCTGATCGTGGACAACACGGTTCCGACTCCCTACCTGCTGCGGCCCATCGAGCACGGCGCGGACATCGTCGTGCACTCGGCGACCAAGTTCCTGGGCGGGCACGGCACCGCGATCGCGGGTGTCGTCGTGGACGGCGGCACCTTCGACTTCGGCGCCCACGCCGACCGCTTCCCCGACTTCACCGAGCCCGACCCCAGCTACCACGGTCTGCAGTACTGGCCCGCCCTCGGCCCCGGCGCCTTCGCCATCAAGCTCCGGGTGCAGCTGCTGCGTGACCTTGGCCCGGCGCTCTCCCCGCACTCCGCGTTCCTGCTGCTCCAGGGCGTGGAGACGCTGAGCCTGCGCATCGAGCGGCACTCCGCGAACGCCCAGGCCCTGGCCGAGTGGCTGGAGCAGCGCGACGAGGTCGCGGCTGTCCACTATCCGGGGCTCGAGTCCAGCCGTTGGTACGAGGCCGGGCAGAGGTACCTGCCGCGCGGTGCCGGTGCCATCGTCTCGTTCGAGTTGCGGGACGGCATCGAGGCGGGCAAGCGATTCGTGGACGCCGTCGAGCTGTTCAGCCACCTCGCCAACATCGGCGACGTCCGCAGCCTCATCATCCACCCGGCGTCCACCACCCACAGCCAGCTCGACGAGGAGCAGTTGGCGGCCACCGGCACCTCCCCCGGCCTGGTGCGGCTGTCGGTCGGCATCGAGAACCTCGCCGACCTCAAGGCGGACCTGGAGGCCGGGTTCCGCGCGGCCAAGGGCGCGTCCTGAACACCGTACTGACGCCCTCCGAGGTCCCCCTCCCGCCGGCCACCGGGGCCTGGCGGGAGGGGGACCCGCCCGGGCGCCGCCAGTGGTACGCCCGCGAGAAGCCGCTCGCGTTGGAGGCGGGCGGTGAACTGCCGGGCGTGCGGCTGGCGTTCGAGACGTGGGGGCGGCTCGCGTCGGACGCGTCCAACGCGGTCCTCGTCCTGCATGCCCTCACGGGAGACAGCCACGTGGTCGGCCCCGCCGGACCCGGGCACCCCACCCCCGGCTGGTGGGACGGCCTCATCGGACCCGGACGGGCCCTGGACACGGACCGCTGGTTCGTCGTGGCGCCGAACGTCCTCGGCGGCTGCCAGGGCAGTACCGGGCCGTCGTCACTCACACCGGAGGGCCGCCGCTGGGGTGGCGATTTTCCCTTCCTGACCCAACGTGACCAAGTCGCTGTCGAAGCCGACTTGGCCGACGCGCTGGGCATCGACCGGTGGGCACTGGTGGTCGGCGGCTCGATGGGCGGGATGCGGGCACTGGAATGGGCCGTGTCGTATCCCGACCGCACCGGCGCCCTGCTGCTGCTCGCCTCGACGGCCGCGGCGAGCGCCGAGCAGATCGCCTGGGCGAACATCCAACTGCACGCCATCCGCACAGACCCGCACTGGCGCGGCGGCCACTACCACGACACCGGTCAAGGACCCCACGCCGGACTCGGCCTGGCCCGACGGCTCGCCCACGTCACCTACCGCAGCGAGCCGGAACTCGCCGTTCGCTTCGGCCGTACGCCCCAGGGCACGGAGGACCCTTGGAACGGCGGCCGGTACCAGGTCGAGTCCTATCTCGACCATCACGCCGCCAAGTTGGTGCGCCGCTTCGACGCGGGCAGCTACGTCGTCCTGTCCGAGGCCATGAACAGTCACGACATCGGCCGGGCCCGCGGCGGCGTGCGCGCCGCGCTGCGCCGGGTGACCGCCAGAACACTCGTGGCCGGGGTCGACTCCGACCGTCTCTATCCACCGTCCCAGCAGGCGGAACTGGCGTCGGGCATCCCCACGGCCGATGCCCTCCGGCTGATCGAATCCCCCTACGGCCACGACGGCTTCCTCATCGAGGTGGAGCAGGTCGCCGCGCTCGTGGGAGAGCTCGTCCGCTGAGCGCGGCCGGGGAGATCCCTCCAGACCTCAGCCGCCGATTTCGAGTGGCCGCGCCGGGTCCTTCGACCACTCCTCCAGTGAGCCGTCGTACAGCGATACGCCGTCACGCCCGAGCAGCGTGAGTGCGAGCGCCGCACCCGCCGCCGAGATGCCGCCACCGCAGTACAGGACGACCGGGGAGTCGCCGGCGTCCAGCACGGCGCCGACCCTGGCGGCGATTTCGGCGTCGGAGAGCACGCGGCCCGCGGAGTCCAGCAGGTCGCGGCCCGGAAGGCTGCGGCTGCCGGGGATGTGTCCGCGGCGGCTGTAGCGGGTGGGGGTTGAGCCGTCGAAGCCGCCGGTCGGCAGGGCGCACACGAGGGCGCCGGGCCGCTCGCCACGGCTGATGGCCGCCACTTCGTCCACACTCGTCCACATTCCGGGACGCACGACCGGGGTGACGGGAGTCCCGGCAGGCTCGGGCTCAGCCTCCTGGCCGGAAACGACCGGACGACCGGACGCTTCCCACGCCGCCAGCCCTCCGTCCAGCACGGCCGCCGGCACGGAGATGGCCCGCAGCATCCACCACAGCCGGGCCGCCCAGATGCCTCCACCGTTGTCGTACGCGATCACCGCGCTGCCTTCCCCCACGCCGAGCCGGGCGAGCGCGGCGGCCAGTGCCTCAGGGGCGGGCACGGCGAAGTGGTACGGCGCGTCATGGTCGGAGAAATCGCCGGTCAGGTCGGCGTGGCGGGAGCCGGGGAGGTGCCGTTCGGTCCAGGCTGCCCGGCCGCTCGCAGACCGGTAGTCGCCGTCATGCCGGGGCGAGGGCAGCAGGGCGGTGGCGTCGAGGACGACCACACGCGGGTCGTCGAGGCGGGCGGCGAGCCAGGTGTCGTCGACCAGGGGGCCGGGCAGCAGGGAGGTCATGGCGGCCGATGGTACGCCCGTGAGCTGGGCGTCTTGCCGATCGAGGATGGTCATCCCATATTTCGGACCACGCTTGCACAGCATCCCGGGCATGCCGTTATGGTTTCGGCCATCTACGCGGGAGCCCCTACCCGGCTGGGCTGAGAGGGCGTCTGGGATCCGTTCGTTCGAACGCGGTCCCCATGGGGACGCCGACCGCACCAACCACGCCATCCAGGCGTCCCGCGTAGGAGTTCACGTGTCCGCAGCAGTCGAGCCGAAGCGACCGGTGTCCCACACCCCGGTGCGCTGCTCCTGTTGTTGTCGCTGACACTCCTCACACCCCTCTCGCCGTCCGCCACGCGCTCTCGCGCACCCTCTTCGGAGTACCCCCATGCCGCACATCCGGGTCATGCTCGACTATTTCCACCCTTGGCCGAATTCCGCCGGTCTGTACGTCTCCCGTGCCCGTGGCTGGTTCGCCGAGGCCGGGCTCGACGTGGAACTGGTCGTCCAGGATCCGGGACGCGGTGACACGCTGGAGTACCTGGCGCGAGGCGAGGTGGACTTCGGGATCTTCCCGCCGAACCGGCTGCTCGCCCGCCGCGCCACGCAGGGTCAGCCGCTGATCGCGGTGGCCGCGGTCAACCACCGGGGCCTGGAGGCGATCCAGACCACCACCTCCACCGGCATCACCCGTCCCCGTGACCTCGCGGGCCGCCGTCTCGCCCTCAACCCGACCCCGCGCGGCCGTGCCATGGTCCGGCACCTGGTCGCGGCCGACGGCGGCGACCCGGGTGCCGTGCTCCTCGTCGACGCGGGCACCCGCGAACTGACCGTGGACGACATCGAGGCCGGCGAGGCCGACGCCACCTTCGGCACCTACTGGTCCTGGGACGCCCTGCGCGGCGACCTGCCCGAGGAGCGGCGGCTGACCTGGCCGGTGGACGAGATCGGCGCACCCCGCTACCACAGCTATTTGCTGGGCACGAGCGAGTCCCTGCTCGCCGAACGGCCTTCCCTCGTACGGGACTTCCTCGCGGTCACGGCCCGGGGCTATGCCGCCGCCGCCCGTGAGAAGGACGACACCCTGACGCTGCTGGAGGGCGTGATCCCGTACTTCCCGCGCCCGCTCATCGCCCGCTCCCTCGCCCTGGTCGCCCCCACCTGGACCGACCCGGACGGCCGTTGGGGCGTCATCGACGAGAGCCGGATGGGGCCCTACGCGCACTGGCTCGCGGAGAACGGCGCGATCGCGCACGATCGCGACTGGCACAGGTCCTTCACCAACGGCCTGCTGGACGTGGCCGCGTGACGTTTCTGACCCGGCGGCTCACCGTCGACTTCAAGCGGGTGGCCAGCGCGCTCTGTCGGGCCTGACCGCCTCACACAGCCTGTCTTCCCTCCCTACGAAGGACCCGTCATGCACCGCCGTACCCTGCTGTCCGCGATAGCCGCGACCTCCCTGCTCGCCGTCACCACCGCCTGCTCGACCGACGCCGACTCCTCGGCCGCCGCAAAGGTTGGCACCACGACCGTCACCCTCGCCCTGGACTGGACGCCCAACACCAACCACACCGGCATCTACGTCGCCCAGGCCAAGGGCTGGTTCAAGGACGCCGGGATCGACCTGAGGATCGTGCCGTACGGCTCGACCTCGCCCGAGACGCTGCTCGCGAACCACAAGGCCGACTTCGGCATCTCCTACCAGGAGGGCGTGACGACCGCACGCGCGGCCGGCGCGGACATCACCTCCGTCTACGCGGTCACGCAGAAGACGAACGTCACCATCGCCGTACGCGCGGGCCGCGACGACATCGCCTCCCCGAAGGACCTCGACGGCAAGACATACGCTGGTTTCGGCGCCCCCTACGAGAAGCCGCTACTGCAGAAGGTCATCCAGAACGCGGGCGGCAAGGGCGACTTCAAGCAGGTCACCCTCAACACCTCGGCGTACGCGGCCCTTTACGCGGACAAGGCCGACTTCGCGATGCCGATGCCGACCTGGGAGGGCCTGGAAGCGGAGCTGAGCGGCAAGCCGCTCAAGAACTTCCAGCTCTCCGACTACGGCTTCCCGGCGATCTACTCGACGCTCGTCGCGTCCTCGGACCAGTTCCTGAAGAGGAACCCGGAGGTCGCGAAGAAGTTCGTGGCGGCCCTCGACAAGGGCTACCGCTACGCCGCCGCCAACCCCGACAAGGCGGCCGACCTGCTCATCTCCGAGAACAAGAGCGTGCTCACCAACACCGAGCTGGTGAAGAAGAGCGAGGCGCTGCTGGCGAAGCAGTACTACAAGGCGGCGGACGGCACGATCGGCACCCAGAGCGCCGAGCGCTGGAAGGCCTTCGCCGACTTCGAGTACAAGGCCGGACTGCTGGTCGACGCCGACGGCAAGAAGCTGACGAAGACCCCGGACGCCTCTGCCTTCTTCAGCAACGACTACCTCCCGGCCGCCAAGTGAGGCCGCTGCTGCGGTCGTTGTGGCCGCCACTGCTTGTGCTGACCCTGGTGGTCGGCGGCTGGCAGCTGTACGTCACCGCCGCCGGGGTGGATCCGATGACACTGCCCTCCCCCGCACGCGTCGTCGAACAGGGCTGGGCGAACCGCGCGGACCTGTGGGCACAGACGCTGCCGACCCTCCAGGAGACCCTGCTCGGCTTCGCGCTCTCCTTCGCGGCGGCCTGGCTGGTCGCGGTCCTGCTGGACTTCTCCGCGGCGGCCCGCCGCGGCCTGTACCCGCTGCTGGTCGCCTCACAGACGATCCCGATCGTCGCGGTGGCACCCCTGCTGATCATCTGGTTCGGCTTCGGGCTGCTGCCGAAGATGCTGGTGGTGACGCTGACGACGTTCTTCCCCCTGGCCGCCAACTTGGCCGCCGGCTTCGCGGCGACCGACCGCGAGGCGATGCGGCTGCTGCGCTCCCTGGGCGCGGGCCGGTGGCGGGCCTTCCGTCTGGTGCGGGTGCCGAGCGCGATGCCGTACTTCTTCGCGGGCCTGAGGGTGAGCATCACCTACGCCGTCGTCGGTGCCGTGTTCGCCGAGTACGCGGGCGCCGAGGCGGGCCTCGGGATCTATATGCAGGCGCAGAAGAGCGCGTTCCGTACGGACCTGGTGTTCGCGGCGGTGGGGGTGACGGCGGCGTTGAGTATCGCGCTGTTCGGGGCCACGTATCTGCTGCAGCGGCTGGTGCTGCCGTGGGAGCGAAAGGTGGGCAAGTGAGCAGTCTGCGCATCGAGGGTGTGGGCAAGTCCTTCGACGATCTGGAGGTTCTGAAGGACCTCGAACTCCGCGTCGATCAGGGTGAGTTCGCGGCGGTCATCGGGCCGAGCGGTTCCGGCAAGAGCACCCTGTTCAACCTGGTTTCCGGTCTCGACCGACCCACGTCGGGACAGGTGCTGGTGGAGGGCGAACCGGCCTCCGTGGAGTCCGGCAAGGTCGCCTACATGCCGCAGAAGGACCTGCTGTTCCCGTGGCGGACGGTCCTCGACAACACGGCACTCGGCCTTGAGGCCCAGGGGGTGAGGAAGAGGGAGGCGCGGGCGCGGGCCGACGCGCTGTTCGCCGACTTCGGGCTCGACGGCTTCCAGAAGGCGTATCCGTCCCAGCTCAGCGGCGGTATGCGGCAGCGAGCAGCGCTGTTGCGCACGGTGGTGCTGGAGCGGCCGGTCCTGCTGCTGGACGAGCCGTTCGGCGCACTGGACTCGCTCACCCGGACCGAGATGCAGTTGTGGCTGGCCGACATGTGGCAGCGACACCGCTGGACCGTCGTCCTGGTCACCCACGACATCCGCGAGGCGGTCCTGCTCGCGGACACCGTACATGTGCTGTCCCCGCGCCCCGCCACGGTCGTGGAGCGCATCGAAGTGCCACTCCCCCGCCCGCGCGGCGAGGCGGACTTCACCGCACCCGAGTTCGCGGCGACCGAACGCCGGCTCCTGGAGGCCCTGCGCGGCACAACGGCGGTGCAGACGGCGTGAGTTCACATCTGGCACACGGCCTCGACACCGACCCGGTCGAGCCCGACTGGGCGCCGCTGACGGACGCCGAGGTGACGGACGTCGTCGGCCCGGCGCGGGTGGTGTGGCGCAGCCCGCGTCCCCTGTCGGCGGCAGCCGTCGTCGAGCGAGACGGACGGCGCCTGTTCGTGAAACGGCACCACATCACCGTACGAAACCTTGAAGGGCTGGCCGAGGAGCACGCGTTCCTGCGCCATCTGCAGCGCCACGGCGCCCCGGTGGTGGAGGTACTGGACACGGCTGAGCGCGGTGAGTGGGCCTACGAGGTCCACTCGGCCGGCATCGGCATGGACCTGTATCGTGACGCGCTTTCCTGGTCGCCGTTCCGGTCCGCCGTGCACGCGCGGGCGGCCGGCGAGGCACTGGCCCGGCTGCACCTGGCGGCGGAGGGATTCGACGCGCCGCGCCGCCGAGTGCAGCCGCTGGTCGCGTCGTTCACGGTGTTCGCGTCCGGCGATCCCCTGCTCGCTCTGGAAGGACATGTGGCCGAGCGTCCCGAACTGGCCGACGCCCTCAAGGATTTTCCGTGGTGCGAGGACACCGAACGCGTCCTTGTACCACTGCACGAGCGGCTGTCCCCACACCTCGACGGCCTCGCCCCGCTGTGGACCCACAACGACTGGCACGCCTCCAACCTGCTGTGGGACGCCGGCGGCCAGGTGGCCACGGTCCTGGACTTCGGCATGAGCGACCGCACCACCGCCGTGCACGACCTGGCCACGGCCATCGAACGCAATGCGGTCCAGTGGCTGCAACCGGGCTACCCGGTACGCGAGGAGGACGCCATGGCCGTCCTGGAGGGCTACCGCTCGGTGCGACCACTGACAGCAGACGAGACGGCCGCGCTCCCCGCACTACTGCCGCTGGTACACGCGGAGTTCGCGCTCTCCGAGCTCGGCTATTTCCACGGCGTCACACGCTCGGCGCACAACGCCCGCCTGGCCTACGAGTACTACGTCGGCCACGCGGAGTGGTTCGCCGGCACCGACGGCAAGCGTCTCCTGCGGCGACTTGCGGAAGGATGAACCGTGCTCATCGTCATGGGTGGTCTGCCCAGTGCCGGCAAGACCACCCTCGCCCGTCTCCTGGCGGCCCGGATCGGGTGGAGGTGGTCTGCTCCGAGGCGGCTGAACACCGGCGCCGCGTGACCTCACGATCCGTCGACGTTCCGGACCTGACGTCGCCCGACTGGCAGCAGGTCGTCAACCGGGAATACGAGCCATGGGACCGCGAGCGCGTCGTCGTCGACACGGCCGGGCAGGAACCGCGCGTGTCACTGGCCGAGCTGCTCGCTCGCCTCCGGTCGGGCTGAGGCGTAGCTGGCTGCGCGGTCTCACCTCGGTGTCCGGGCCGAACCCGAGCAGGCGGCGGGCGCTCGGCGGAGCAGGCGTTCTGACCGCCGGACGTGATCAGGTCACGGGCTGACGTACCGGTTCCACGCCGATGACCTTGCGGTAGACGCGGGCGCCGTCTCCGTAGTCGTCCACGGCGTAGTGCCAGGTCGCCCGGTTGTCCCAGAGCACGAAGTCACCTGCGTTCCAGCCGAAACGGATGGTGTAGTCGGGCGATGACGCATGCCTGAGCAGGTGGTCGAGCAGCACCCTCCCCTCCTGCGCCGTGACGCCCGTCAGGCCGAGCGCCGAGGTGCTGATGAACAGTCCCTTCCGGCCTGTCTCGGGGTGGGTCAGCACGACCGGATGCTCGACGGTCTCCTCGACCGCGACACGTTTGCTGCCCTGCGCGTAGTTTCCCGCGTCGGCGTCGTAGACCGCGCCGACCGATTCGAGCAGTTCCTTGAACGGCTCGGACAGGTCGTCGTACGCCGCCTGCAGATCGGCCCAGAGGGTGTGGCCGCCCAGCGCGGGCACGACCTCGTAGGTCAGTGACTCGATCGCGAAGACCGGCTGCCGCCACAGTCCGCCGATGTGCCAGGTGCTGGCCTTGCCGGTGTGCTGGACGTTGTAGGGGTAGACCAGTGGATGGGCGGGGTCCTTCTTCGCGGTCGGGTGGTCGAAGGGTTCCGCGAAGATGCGTACGGCCTCGACGTGCTGCTCCGGTGTGAGGTGCTGGCCGCGGAACACCAGCACCTTGTGTTCCCGGAACGCCTGGCGCAGCTCTTCGGCGGTTGCCTCGTCGACGCCGGTCGTCAGGTCGATGCCGGTCACCTCGGCGCCGAACCGCGGACCGGCCCGCCGTATCTCGTGGCTCGTGACTGTGGTGGTCATGGCTTTCCCCTCTCAGTGCTGCCGTACAGGAATGGCGCGCGAGTGGTCGCCTCACACGGGAACGGGTGAAGGCGACGTCAGAAGCGTCGACACGCGGCGGCGTCGACGCGCGCCAGATCCACGTACAACCTGCGGTACAGCGCTGAGGGGTTCACCCCACCATGTGTAGCAGGCAGTTGAGGGATGGATCATTGCATCTGCATGAAAATTCCGTCCGGACCGGTCGGGTCGCCTCCGCACAAGCGCCCTTGACACTCGCAGGGGCCAGCGACGTACGTTGAACTCGCAAGTTCCTGACGGCTGGAGGCCTTCGATGCACGTACCTGGCGCGGCACCCCAGGGTGCGAGCACGGGTGCGCGGCTGATCACCCGGCGGCATGTCGACTACTGTCGCACCTCCTCCGCCGTCTGTCCCTCCGTACACGTCTGACCCCTGTCGGCCCGTCCCGCCGGCCGTCTCGTCGTAGCCTCGCGCCTTGCGCCTCACGGCCGCGAGTTCGCGTGTATCTCGGAAGGAACACCCCTTGTCCGGCCCTGCCCTGCACCTCGCCGTCGAGATCGACGGCGACGGCGCCCACCCCGCGGCCTGGCGCCGCGCCGCCCACTCACCCGACCAGTTGCTGACCCCGCGCCGCGTGGCCCAGGTCGCCGCCATCGCCGAGAACGCCGGGTTCACCCTGATCACCCTGGATGACGGCGTGCTGCCGCCCGGAACCTCGCCGGATCCCGTGGGCCGTATCGGCGCGGTGGAGCGGGCGGCCTTCGTCGCGGCGTCCACAAGCACCATCGGGATCGCGCCCGTCGTCCCGGTCACGTATGCGGAACCGTTCCATGTCTCCAGCCAGTTGGCGTCCCTGGACCACATCTCGGTCGGTCGCGCCGGATGGGTGGTGACGGAGGAGGAGCGTCCCGAGGCGGCCCGGGCCTGGGGGCGGCCGCCGGTCGCCGGCGCCGACGCGCGGGCCCTGGAGTCCCGGGACGGGGTGGAGGTGGCCCGAGCCCTGTGGGACTCATGGGAGGACGACGCCGTCATCCGGTCCGTGGCCACCAGCCGCTACCTCGACCGCGAACGGCTCCACTACATCGACTTCACCGGCCGGACGTATGCCGTCAAGGGCCCGGCGATCGTGCCGCGCCCGCCCCAGGGACAGCTTGTCGTCCTGGGCCGACCGGACCGGGTGCCCGCCGCACAGCTCGACGTCGCTCTCGTCGAGGGCCGCGACCTCACGTCGGTCGCCTCGGCCGCCGATGCCGCCGGTACGCCTCGCGTCTTCGCCGAGGTCGAGGTGGCGCTGGACACTCCGGTCGCGACGGCCGCCGAGCGCGTCGCCGACCTGGAACGGCACGCGGCGTGGAGTGACCGGGGAAGGCTGCGGCACATCGGTTCCGCAGAGCAACTTGCCGCTTTTCTTGTCGAGTTGAGCCGTCACGTCGACGGCGTACGGCTGCACCCGCTGGTGCTGGACGAGGACCTGGCCGTCCTCTCCCGCCTCGTCCTGCCGGCCCTGTCCGAGCGGCGTCTCGTCGCCCGCCCGCTGCCCGGTACGTCCCTGCGCTCGACCCTGGGTCTGGAGCGCCCCGCCAACCGCTTCGCAGCCGCTGCCGTGGCCGCCCAGGAGGACGCCCGATGACCCGCACCGATCCCCTCGACGTCCCGCGGCCGCACGCCCAGCTGCACTTCGGTGTGTTCTTCCAGGGCGTCAACCACTGGACCATCTGGTCCGCCCCCGACAGCGGCTCCCAGATCGACCCCGCCTCCTTCCGCCGGGTCGCCCAGACCGCCGAACGGGGCCTGTTCGACGCGTTCTTCCTCGGCGAGGGGCTGCGGCTGCGCGAGGTCGACGGCAGGATCCACGATCTCGACGTGGCCGGACGGCCGGATGCCATCACGCAGCTCGCGGCCCTGGCCGCGGTCACCCGCCGCATCGGGCTGGTCTCGACCTCCAACTCCACCTTCAACGAGCCCGCCGATCTCGCCCGCCGCCTCTCCGGCCTCGACCTGCTCTCCGAAGGCCGCGCCGGCTGGAACGTCGTGACCACCGACAACGCCTGGACCGGCGCGAACTTCCGCCGCGGCGGCTACCTCGACCACGCCGACCGGTACCGGCGCGCCGAGGAGTTCCTCACCGTGGCCCGCGCGCTCTGGGACGGCTGGGAGGACGGAGCCGTAGTCGGCTCCGCGGGCGCACGGGAATGGTCGACGCCCGGTGCCGTACGCCAAGTACGCCACCATGGGGCGCAGTTCGACGTCGACCTCGCGCCGACCCTGCCGCGCAGCGCCCAGGGCCACCCGGTCATCTTCCAGGCGGGTGACTCCGGCGAGGGACGTGACTTCGCCGCCCGCAACGCCGACGTCATCTTCTCCGCGCACGGCACCGACTTCGACGACGCCCTGGCCTTCGCCGAGGACATCCGCACCCGTCTGCGTGCCGTCGGCCGGCCCGACGACGACCTGAGGATCCTGCCCGGCACCGAGATCATCCTCGGCGCGACCGAGGAGGAGGCCCAGGAGAAGAAGCGCTGGATCCGGCTCCAGCAGGTCACCCCGGCAACGGCCCTGGGGATCGCCGGGCTGCTGTGGGGCATCGACCTGTCCGACCGCGACGCCGACGGGCCACTGCCCAAGGAGGACCCGGTCGTCACCGAGAACGACGGCTCCTTCGGCGCCCGGCGCATCGCCGACCCACGCGCGGTCGTGGCCGAATGGCGGGCGAAGGCGGAGGCCCACGGTTGGTCGCTGCGCGAGACCGTCATCGCGCTCGGTCCGCAGCGCGGCCACGTCGGCACCCCGTCCGGTCTGGCCGACAAGTTCGCCCACTTCGTACGGCACGGCGCGATCGACGGCTTCAACGTCACGCCGTACCTCATCCCCGACGGACTCGACGACATCGTCGACCTGCTCGTCCCGGAACTGCAGGAACGCGGGCTCTACCGCACCGACTACACCGGCACCACGCTCCGCGACCACCTCGGCCTGCGCGAACCCCTCACCCACCGGTCCGCCCCCGACCAGCGGCAGGCGGGCTGACCACCACACACGACTGACACGAAGCTGTCACACAGGGAGCGGAATGCGGGTTCGCCGAGAATCCGTTCTGACTGTCATGACTGTGGGAGTAACCCTCAACGCATCCGACGCACCCAACCAGGTCGACGCCACCGTGCAGCTGGCCCAGGAGGCCGCGGCCGCCGGGCTGCATTCGGCCTGGTTCGGTCAGACCTTCGGCGCGGACTCACCCCAGCTCGCGGCGATCGTCGGACGCGAGGTGCCCGGACTGCAGGTGGGAACCTCCGCGATCCCCGTCTTCGGCCGCCACCCGCTGCTCGTCTCCAGCCAGGCCCAGACCGCCCAGGCCGCGACCCACGGCCGCTACCACCTCGGTCTGGCCCTGGGCACGAAACTCCTGACGCAGAGCGGCTTCGGCCTGCCCTTCGAACGCCCCATCGCCCGCCTGCGTGAATTCCTCACCGCGCTACGGCAGTTGACCGAAACCGGCACGGCCGACTTCCACGGCGAACTGCTCACCGCCACCACCCCGGTCCCGGCGCGCGTCCCGGGCGCTGAGAGCGGCGTCCCCCTGCTGGTCGCCGCGATGGGGCCGCAGGCACTGCGGGCCAGCGGGGAACTCGCGGACGGAATCCTGCCCTATCTGGCGGGACCGCGCGCCCTGGACGAACACATCGTCCCCGCCCTGACCGCCGCGGCCGAGGCGGCCGGCCGCCCCGCCCCCCGGATCGTGGCCCTGGTGCCCGGCGTGGTCACCGACGACGTGGACGCGGTGCGGGCCAAGGCCACCGAGAACCTCGCGTTCTACGAACAGATCCCGTCCTATGCCCGGGTCATCGAACTCTCCGGCGGCCGACGCGCCGCCGACCTGGCCGTGATCGGCGACGAGAAGACGGTCGAGGCCGAGGTACGGCGCTACCGCGACGCCGGCGCCACCGAGGTCGTCTTCTCGAGCACCGAGATCGCCGGCGAAGCGGACCGCCGACGCACCTGGGCGCTCCTCGGCGCACTGGCCGGCTGAGTACGCCTGTCGGGCCACCGGCCCGGCACAACGCCCTACACCCCTCCAAGGAGACCGTATGACCACCGAGGCCACCGCGACGGACCTCCAGGCCTTCACCGAGACCTGGCTGGACTGGTACCGCGCCCAGGAGACCCGGCTCGCCGACCCCCACGGGTTCCTGGCGATCACCGGCCAGCACTGGCTCGACGACCGGCCGCAGCGCTTCCCCGACGCACCCGGCGCCTGGCACACCGGCCCCGACGGAGTCGTCGTGAACCTCGACGACGGAGAGGAACTGGTCATCGACGGAACCCCGGTCCGGGGCGAACACCGCTTCGGCGTGCTTCCCGAACGCACCGACGTCCACGCGGTCTGGAAAGACGCCGTCATCGAGGTCGCCAAACGCGGCGGAAACGACATCGTGCGCCCCCGGCACCCGGACGCGCCGCTGCGCACCGCCTTCACCGGGACACCCGCCTACGCACCCGACCCCCGCTGGGCCGTGACCGGCCGCTACATCCCCTTCGACGAGCCCCGCCCGACCACCGTGGGCGCCGCCGTCGAGGGCCTGGAACACGTCTACGACGCTCCGGGCAGGGTCGAGTTCGAACTGGACGGGCAGCAGCTGTCCCTGACCGCGTTCCCCGGACGCGGCGCGGGCAGTCTGTTTCTGCTGTTCACCGACGCGACCTCCGGAGTCACCACCTACGCCGCCAACCGCTCCCTGGCCCTCGATCCGCCCGCCGCCGACGGCACCGTCGTCCTGGACTTCAACCGCGCCGCAAACCTGCCCTGCGCCTACACCGACATGGCCACCTGCCCACTGCCCCCGGCCGAAAACCGCCTGCCGGTGGCCATCGAGGCCGGCCACAAGCTTCCCGTCGAGCGCGGCGGGTCCTGAGCCGGGCTCAGTCTTGCGCAGCGTCTCCGGCGAACAGCTGCTGTGGAGACGGGAGTTCGGCGATGCGGCGCGGAGTAGCGTGTGAGCATGGCGGAGTTCAACGCTGTTCAGGTGAACCTGTGGTGCGACGACGTGGAGCGCTGCGCGGCGTTCTTCCGTCGCCTCGGCATGCCCGAGCGGTTCCGCTTTCCGCCGGACGGCGAGCCGCACCAGGTCGAAGTAGAGGCTGCCGGTGTGCGGATCGGGTTCAGCTCGGCCCGCGTGGGCGGCGCACTCTTCGGCATCGCCACGACACCCGGCGAGAACACCGAGGTCGTGTTGTGGTGCGAAGACGTCGACGGCCTGTATCGGACGGCCCTCGAAGCGGGTGGCAAGCCCCTGACGAGTCCGACCGACTCTCCGGACGGGCGGCTCCGCCATGCCTGGCTGCACGATCCCGAGGGCCACCGCGTGAAGCTCGTGCAGGAACGCGGCTGAGCTCCGCCCCGAGCACAGCCCAGGCACGGCTCGCCCCGGTTGCCGCATTGACGTACGACAAGTCCGCTCCGTACGATCACGAACGGCATTGAGTGTCAGCGTCAAGCCCTGGCTTGCTGACCGGCAACCCTCCCGCGCGGTGGGGTGCTCCAGGTGAAAGCCCGGCGGGATCATCGATGATCCTGCAAGCGCGTGGCCCCTTGAGCGGGGCCGGAGTTGGGGAGGACGGGCATGCATTGTCACAGTGATGACCTCAGTGCCTCCTTCGCCGTCGCCATGGTGTTCTCCCGGCTCTCGCGCCGCCGGCACATCGACCTGAAGCGCTCGACCAGCTGTCTCTGTCAGGCCTGACGGGCGTTCCCACCGCCGGTCGACGTCCGGCACCGGTCGTCGCCGCACCCGTCTCCGCCTGATCCGGCTCCTCTGCCGGATCCCCGCTCCCCCCCTGATCCCTGTCTGCACAGCGCTCCCCCCGCCACCGGCACCGCGCCGGCCGGGGCTGCACACACATGCACGCCCGTGCCTCGTACGGCACCCCGTGCCTGGTGACACGAGTAGGAGAAACCACTCCGTGACAGCACTTCCGGATTTCAGAACCCCTCGATGGGCAACGCTGACTGCCCTTCTCACCACCAGCGTGCTGCTGACCGCCTGCGGATCCGGCTCCGACGGCTCCGGCAGCGACAGCGGCAAGCCGAAGTCCGGCGGCACCCTGACCTTCGCGGTGGGTTCGGATGCCGGCTGCGTGGACCCACAGCAGGTCGGCAGCAACGAGAGCATCTACTCGGTACGCCAGACCGTGGACTCACTGACCGACCAGGACCCCGAGACCGGCAAGATCGTGCCGTGGCTGGCCAAGAGCTGGGACATCAACTCCGACGCCACGGAGTTCACGTTCCATCTGCGCTCGGGTGTCACCTTCAGCGACGGCTCCAAACTGACCGCGCAGGTCGTCAAGGACAACTTCGACGCGGTGCCGAAGCTCGGCGCCCTCGGCATCCTCGCCCAGGGCTATCTGAGCAGCGTCAAGAGCACCACCGCGGTGGACCCGCTCACCGTCAAGGTGACCTTCAAGCAGCCCAACGCCCAGTTCCTTCAGGCGACTTCGACCCACTCGCTGGGCATCGAGTCGTCGGCGAGCGTCAAGAAGACCCCGCAGCAGAAGTGCAGCGACGGCGTCATCGGGTCGGGGCCGTTCGTGCTGAAGCAGTACGTGCAGAACCAGTCGATCACCCTGGCCAAGCGCACCGGGTACGACTGGGGCTCCTCGCTGTGGTCCAAGAAGGGTGAGGCCTACCTGGACAAGCTGGTGTTCAAGGTCGTGCCCGAAGCGGGGGTGCGGGCCGGCAGTCTCCAGTCCGGGCAGGTGGATGCGATCAGCAGCGTCGGCAAGGCCAACGAGGCGGCGCTCAAGGGCGGCCAGGTCACCCTCCTGCGCCGGGCCAACCCGGGCGTGGTGTTCGGGTTGGGGATCAACAACTCGCGGCCCGTCCTGAAAGACGTGAAGGTGCGCCAGGCAATTCTGGCCGCCCTCGACCGCAAGCAGATCGCCGACACCGTGTTCCCGACCGGCACCAAGCCGGCGACCAGCGTCCTGGCGCACACCACGCCCGACTACACCGACCTCTCCGCGGACCTCGCCTCCGACGCGGCCAAGGCCAAGGCCCTGCTGGACGCGGCCGGTTGGAAACTCGGAAGTGACGGCATACGCGCCAAGGACGGCAAGAAGCTCAGCCTGACCATCAGCTGGTTCCCCAACGCGGCCACCAACCAGCCCGCACTGGAACTCGTCCAGCAGCAGCTGAAGGCCGTCGGGATCGACGTGACGCTCAAGCAGGGCCAGGTCAGCCAGTTCGCGACCACCCTCCAGGGCGGCGACTTCGACCTGGTGTGGGGCAACGTGACCCGCGCCGACCCCGACATCCTGCGCAGCTCCTTCTCCAGCAAGCTGGCCAACTTCTACCGTCTGCCCGCCAGTTCGCTGGACACGGTGCTGTCCGGGCAGGCCGCGACCACGGACACGGCCAAGCGCAAGCAGCTGGTGGCCGAGGCGCAGAAGCTGATCGTGCAGAACGCGTACAACGTGCCGGTGGTGGAACTCCAGACCCAGCTGGCCGTGACGAAGAAGGTGCACGGCCTCGCCTTCGACTCGGGCACCCGCATCCAGCTGCACGACACCTGGATCGGCTAGCGCATGCGCCGCTATGTGATCAAGCGTCTGGCGCAGGCGGTCGGGGTGCTGTGGGCGGCGTACACCGTGTCCTTCCTGGTGCTGGACTTCCTGCCCGGTGACCCGGTCACCGCGATGGCCGGTGCCGGGGTGGACTCGGGGGACGTCGACCCGGCCCGGCTGGCCGCGCTGCGGCACGAGTACGGCTTCGACAAGCCGATCCTGGTGCAGTACGCCGAGTATCTCGGCCGGGCGGTGCGCGGGGACTTCGGCGACGCGGTCTCCACAGGTCGCCCGGTGACCGCCACCCTGTCCGACGCACTGCCACAGACCCTCCAACTGACCGGTGCCGCACTGCTGTTGGCGGTGCTGCTCGGCGGCGGTCTCGCGGTGGTGGCGACGTACACCTCGCAGCGGTGGCTGCGGCAGCTCCTGCTGTCGCTGCCCCCGCTCGGGGTGTCGGTCCCGACCTTCTGGGTGGGACTGCTGCTCGTCGAGGCGTTCTCCTTCCGGCTGCACTGGTTCCCTGCCTTCGGCAACGACGGACTGCGGGGGCTGGTGCTGCCCGCCCTGACGCTGGCGATCCCGACCGGTGCGCTGGTCGCCCAGGTGCTGGCCAAGAGCCTGCTCACCGCGCTGGACCAGGCGTATGTGGAGACCGCGCGGGCCAAGGGCGCCGGGCGGTGGCGGGTGCATCTGCGGCACGCGTTGCGCAACGCGTCCCTGCCGGCGCTGACGGTCGTCGGCCTGCTGGTGGGGCAGCTGATCGCCGGTTCGGTGGTCGTCGAGACGGTGTTCTCCCGCGACGGACTCGGCCGGGTGACCGCGGCGGCGGTCACCGCTCAGGACCTCCCGGTGGTCCAGGGGGTGGTGGTGTTCGGGGCGCTGATCTTCGTGGCGACGAACCTCGTCATCGACCTGGTCTATCCGCTCCTCGACCCGCGGATCGTGGTGGCCTCGGACAGAAGGGCGAGCTTCGCATGAGCCAGAGCCTTGTCGACGACGTCGAGGATCCGGCCGAGGCCGCCCTCGGACTCACCCGGCCGCTCAACGCGAGGACCGACGGAACCGGGACCGGTCTCCGAGCGGGGCGCCGCGTCGACGTACGGCAGGTGCTGCGGTTCCTGCTGCGCCGCCCCGGTCTGCTGCTGTCCGCCGTCGTCGTCGTACTGGTGGTGCTGGCCTCGTTCTGGCCGGACCTGTTCACCTCGCAGGATCCGCTGAAAGGGGTGCCGTCGCAGAACTTCCGCGGCCCGAGCGGCGCGCACTGGTTCGGCACGGACGAGCTGGGGCGCGATGTGTTCTCCCGCGTGGTGCACGGCGCCCAGCTGTCCCTGAAGGCAACGATCATCGCGGTCCTGGTCGCGTTCCTGGTCGGCGGTCTGCTCGGTGTGATCGCCGGGTTCGTGGGCCGCTGGATGGACGACGTACTGATGCGCTTCGTCGACGTCCTCCTGTCCATCCCCGCACTGTTCCTGTCGCTGGCCCTCGTCACCGCGCTCGGCTACGGGACGGTGAAGGTGGCGGTCGCGGTCGGCATCGCCAGCGTCGCCTCGTTCGCCCGGGTGGCACGCGCCGAGGTGCTGCGGGTGCGGCAGGCGGTGTTCGTCGAGGCGTCCCGCTCGTGCGGGGCCCGCTGGTATTCGGTGCTGGGCCGGCATGTGCTGCCCAACTCCGCGGGCCCCGTGATCGTCCTGGCCACCCTCGACTTCGGCGCCTCCATCCTGGCCGTGTCGGCGCTCAGCTTCCTCGGCTACGGTGCGCCGCCGCCGGCCCCGGAGTGGGGGACGCTGATCTCCGACGGCCGCAACTACCTCGCCAACGCCTGGTGGTTGACCGCGCTGCCCGGGCTGGCGATCGCCGCGACCGTACTGGCCACCAACCGCATCGCCCGGGCGCTGGACGGCGAATGGTCCCGGCAGCGATGACCGACGAACGTGAACACGGTGAGAACGGTGACGACGTGAGCACACCTCTGCTGGAGATACGCGGCCTGTCGGTGTCGTACCGCACCCGGGGCGGCACGGTCGCGGCCGTCCGGGGCGTGGACCTCGACGTCTGGCCGGGACAAGTGACCGCCGTGGTCGGCGAGTCCGGCTCCGGCAAGAGCACCACCGCGCACGCCATCACCCGCCTGCTGACGGCGAACGGCACCATCGACGCGGGCACGGTCCGCTTCGGCCGGCACGACCTGGCCACACTGTCGGAGGCGGAGCTGCGCACCGTGCGCGGAGCACGGATCGGACTGGTCCCCCAGGACCCGACGGTCTCCCTCAACCCGGTCAAGCGGATCGGCGAACAGGTCGCCGAGGTGCTGCGCATCCACGGACTGGCGACCCGCCGCTCAGCCCCGGCCGAGGCGATCGCCGTCCTGGACCGGGCCGGGCTACCCGACGCGGCCACCCGCGCACGGCAGTACCCGCACGAACTGTCCGGCGGTATGCGGCAACGCGCCCTGATCGCCATCGCCATCGCGGCCAAACCCGAGCTGATCATCGCCGACGAGCCCACCAGCGCGCTCGACGTCACCGTGCAGCGGGTCATCCTCGACCATCTCCAGCACCTCACCGAGGAGTCGGGCACCGCGGTCCTGCTCGTCACCCACGACCTCGGGGTCGCCGCCGACCGGGCGCAGCGCCTGGTGGTCATGGAGCAGGGCAAGGTGGTGGAAGCGGGCACGACCCATGACATCCTCGCCAACCCGCAGCATGAGTACACCCGCCGACTGCTGGCCAGCGCACCGAGCTTGACCACTGCCCGGCCCCGCACCCCGGCCTCCGCACCGAAGGCCGATGCGGTCCCCCTGGTCGAAGTCCGCAATCTGGTCAAGGAGTTCGGGCTGCCCCGCGCCGGGGACGGCCCACGGGTCCTGCGCGCGGTCGACGACGTCAGCTTCACCCTCCACCGCGGTCAAACCCTCGCGCTGGTCGGCGAGTCGGGCTCGGGCAAGTCCACCACCGCCCGCCTGGTGCTCCGTCTCGCCGACGCGAGCGCCGGACACGTCCTGTTCGACGGCACCGACGTCACCGGCGCGCGGGGCGCCTTGGCCAGAGAACTGCGCCGCCGCGCCCAGCTGGTCTACCAGAACCCGTACGCCTCCCTCGATCCCCGCTTCTCCATCGGCGAGGTGATCACCGAGCCGCTGCGCGCCTTCAAGGTCGGCGACCGCGCCTCCCGGCTCGCCCGGGCCCGCGAACTGCTCGACCGGGTGGCACTTCCCGCCACCACGCTGGAGCGCCGTCCGGCGGAGTTGTCGGGCGGGCAGCGGCAGCGGGTGGCGATCGCCCGCGCCCTCGCCCTCTCCCCCGATCTGGTGGTGTGCGACGAACCGGTGTCCGCGCTCGACGTGTCCGTGCAGGCCCAAGTCCTGGACCTGCTGGCCGAGTTGCAGGCCGACACGGGCGTGGCGTACCTCTTCATCTCCCACGACCTGGCCGTCGTACGCCAGATCGCGCACCAGGTCGCCGTCATGCGGGCCGGACGCGTCGTCGAGACAGGACCGCCGGAGGAACTGTTCACCAGCCCCCGCCACGAGTACACCCGACAGCTGCTCGCGGCCATCCCCGGCGGCCATGTCCCCACCCCCGCCGAGACCACCACGAGCTGAGGACCACGGTCGCATGAGCACACCCACCATCACCTCACTGGCCCTTCTCACCCCGGGCAACTTCGCCGACGACGACCCGTACACCGGCCTGGAGGAGACCCTCCAACTCTTCGAGTACGGCGAAAAGCTGGGCTTCGACGGCGCTTGGATCCGCCAGCGTCACCTCGAACACGGCGTCGGCTCGGCCGCCGTGTTCCTCGCCGCGGCCGGCCAGCGCACCGAGCGGATCGAACTGGGCACCGCGGTCATCCCGATCGGCTATGAGAGCCCGTTCCGCCTGGCCGAAGACCTGGCGCTTGCCGATGTCCTGTCCCGCGGCCGCCTCCAGGTCGGCTTCAGCACCGGCATGCCGCACGCCGAACTGCTCGGTGACCTGGTGTACGACGGCGACTGGCGCAGCTTCGACCTGTCGTACGGCAGGATCGCCCGCCTCGTCGACAACCTGCGCGGCGACTATCTCGGCGGCCCGAACACCGTGATCCACTCGCCGGGCAACATCCAGCGGCCACGGCTGCAGCCGCACAACCCCGGCCTGGTGGAGCGGATCTGGTACGGCGGAGGCAGCCTGCGCTCGGTCCGCTGGGCCGCCGAGAACGGTCTCAACCTGCTGTCCGGCAACATCGTCTCCGGCGAGGACACCGACGACTTCACCACCGCCCAGCTGAACCTGCTCTCCGAGTACCGGCGCGGCCTGGGCGACGACCGTCCGGCGGCGCGGGTGGCGCTCGGACGGGTGATCGTGCCGTTCGACAGCGCCGACGCGGCCACCCGGGCCCGCTACCGGGACTACGCGGCCAGTCGGCACGAACGCACCCTGAAGCCGCAGACCGTGGCGGCGCTGGGCCCGAAACGGATCCTGTTCGCCCCGGACGTGGTCGGCACCGCGGAGCAGATCCTGGAGCAGTTGGCGGCCGATCCCGTCCTCGCACAGGTGTCGGAGCTGCGACTGGAGCTGCCCTACGAGTTCCATCGTGAGGAGTACGAACAGATCCTGCACGACGTACGACACCTGATCGCACCCGAGTTGGGCTGGCGCACCGCTTCCCCGGCGGTTCAGGAAGCGGGCCGGTGAGCCCTGTCCCGGAACTCCCGGTCCGGCTCGAGATGCACGCCCGCGAGCGGTTCGCCGAGACCCACCGTTTCACCGGCATCGGGGCGTAGGAAGTGCTCACCGCCACCGCCCACTACGCCGTGGACCCGAAGGCAGCCGCCAACCGCGCGATCCCCGACCTCGACCTCGTGCCGCCCGACGTCAGGGTTGGTGTGCGGGGCGTCGCAGAAGTACTGGAGCGCCCGCCTGTTGCCGTCGACGTCGGTGCCTGGCAGGGCGATCTGCTGCAGGGCGGGGGAAACGAGCTGAGGACCGCAGCCTCGCCCCCTCACCTTCCGAGCCACGGTGCCGGCCGGCACCGACCGCCCGGCACCATCAGTTCACTACGCCATGGTGGCCGATCCAGAAGCGTGACCACCGCGCCCCAACCCGGGGACGGCTAACGCCAGAGTTCCGTGAGAGCGCCATCAGTCCACGACACAGCCCCCTCGCGGAACTCCACTTCGAACTTCCGCCTCTTGCCTGTTATGACCCTCAATTCCCCAGTGACTCTACGCTGCGAGGGAAAGGTCACCCCACCCTTCAGGGGATTCGCAATGTGGCGCGAACCCGAGCCCCGGCCCAGGTCGCAGGTGACCAGGATGCGGCCGCCCACGGCCGCCCCGCCCCGGCGGACCAGTCGGTCGTGCCGGCCGACGCCCCAGGCGATGCCCACCATCTCGAGTGCGTTGGCGTCGACGTTTCCGCCGCTGAGCCGGGCGCCGTAGTCGTCCAGTACCTCGCGCAGTCCTTCGTAGATCGCCTCGACCTTGGTGATCTCCAAGTCGAGCGGAGCCGACAGAGCCACCGCGAATCCGGCAGGACGCACCCCCATGCTGATCACATCACGACCGGTGGCGGCCGCCACCCAGCGACCGTAGAACCGGTAATCCGCCAGATCGCGGAACTCACCACGCACATAGGACGGATGGTCGACGTTGAGAACCACCACCGGCCGGTCGGGAGGGTCTGAACCGAGCTCGATCACCAGACGGTCCTCGAACTTGTCCCGCTCTGCGGTCTCCGCAAACTGCGCCAGGACGGAGGAGATGAATTCCTTCTCGGGCAGGTCGCCGATGGTGGTTGCGGCTGGCGTCACTGAGGGTCTCCCCGTGCTCGAGTCTGTGACGGGCAGGCGGAAGGGCCTGGCCGTGGGCACCCGGGGTGATCACTGAATCTAGGTGTCGTTTTGTTCAACTCGCAAGCTCCGCCACAGAGTTGCAACAATGTGCTGACAGCATGATCCACATGGATATCGAACCCGGACACGTCCTTCGCTGGAACCTGTATCTCGGCGGCCACCTCAGCACCTGTACACCGGTGCGTGTCGTCGAGTCCGGCCCCGATGGTCTGCTGTTGTGGCTCGCGGTGGGGTCGCCGGCATGGCACGCCGTGCTGCCGTCCGGCGCGCATCTGAGGGACATTCCCCCGGAGGAACGGCCATCCGGCGGATATCCGCTGCGGGCAGGGCGCTGGCACCGGGGCAACGCCCTCATCCACCAGCCCGCCGGCGCTTCGCATGCGGTGTGGTGGCTCTTCTCCTCGCGCGACGGCAGCGGCGGTTTCAGCGGTTGGTACGTGAATCTGGAGCATCGTAGGCAGGACGCGGACGGCATCGACGTACTGGATCTCGAACTCGATGTGACCGTACGGCCGGACCGTACCTGGGAGTGGAAGGACGAGGAGTCCTTCGCGGCCAAGACCGGACATCCCTCGTACTGGACACCGCGTGAGGCCGAGGACATCCGCGCCGAGGGTCACCGTGTGGCTCGGCTGGCGGAGCGCGGCGTCTTTCCTTTCGACGGCACCTGGTGCGACTTCGTCCCGCCGTCTTCCTGGGCACTTCCGGATCTGCCGCCGCGGCCTCTCAGCCCCGCACTCAGCGTCCACGAAGGAAATGTGGCGCGAACATTGCACTGATGTGGCTGTACGTGACAATCATCCACAAGATCTTGATCGCTCAAATCCCTTGTGTCACCGTCGAGTTCATCCACACCCAAGGTCTTTTCGGCAGCAATATCAGACTCCCTGCGGGGAGTTGGCGGTGACGCGCTCCGAAAAGCGGACGAGTGACCGCGATGGATTGATGGAATTAAGCACCTTAGCGCGTTCCGCACTGACGGAGAATGTGCGCAGTTGGGGCGAGATAGCGCGGGCATTCGCCGCCTCAGGAGTCCGGGCTGCCGGTTTCAAGGGCCCGTTCCTCAACGCCGTCCTCGGGCGGCCGGTCGAGCGCGCCCCGATGAGTGTGGACCTCGACCTCCTGGTCAGCCGGGACACACTCGACCAGGCCGTCCGCCTGTTGGAGTCGCTGGGGTACGTGAAGGGGCTGGGCGTCAAGGACCACCGCTTCTACCGCCTGGGACGTTGGATTCCTTTTCGACGACGAGGAGTTCGCCGGTCTGTAGCCGGACGATGGCAGGCCGGGACTGTCTCCGGGGCAGCTGGCGCTGGTGCCGGTGTGTCCTATGCGATGCACACTGCACCTCTTCAGCCACCGTGCCCCGCTCCATCGCCGTGCCCCCCGCCCGCTGCACGGCCCGAGCCCCGATCAAAGCGTCGAGCTGACCACCACCGCAAGATGAGCAGTTCTCATTGCGAAGGCGCTTTGCCCGCGCGACGTGTGGACCGTCGAGGGAACAGCACCGGCTGTACGAGCCGATGCCGGTCGACGCCGCTGCGGGCGTTGATGACAGCGATCAGCAGGTCGACCGCTTCGGCACCCACCCGGTCCGGATTGAGGCTGAGCGTGGTGACGGGCGGGGTGGTCGTCGCGTAGTCCGGATCCTTGCTGACGCACGCCACCAGCAGATCCCTCGGCACTCGAAGACCGCGGCGCCGAGCGGCGGCGAGGATGTTGTGACCGGAGTCGGAGTAGACGCCGACGACCGCGTCCGGGCTTGGATCCTGGTCGAGCAGCCGGCCGACGGCGTCCTGTTCGGCCGCGAAGGGATCGGGCAACGGGGCGTACTCCTCCACGAGGCCGGGCATGCCGTGTTTGTCGCACCAGGACCGGTAGGCGTGCGCGATCAGGTCCGGGTACGCGTCGTCGTGCAGGGGCACGGAGAGCCCGATCCGCCGGGCGCCGCGCTGCGTGAGGTGGTCCAGCAGGAGGTGCAGGCCCGCTTCGCGGTCGGTGTCCACCCACGCGTCGCCCCAGTGCGGCTGGGGCGGACGGCCTTCGCAGACCATCGGTATGCCACGCTCCCGCAGCAGGGAACGCACCGGGTCCTCAGCGCGCGGATCGACGTGGATGACGCCGTCCCTCGGCGTGTTGAGCCACATCCACGGCGACATCGAACTCGGCATCACCTGGAGCAGGTAGCCGCGTTTGTGTGCCTCCGGCATGGCTGCCAGCGTCAGCTGTGCGTAGTACGGGATCTCGGTGTACGGGACGGGAAGGTCGCCGTACGTCGTCATGGTCAGGCCGAGTACTCCGGTGCCGCCGCGGGCCAGAGCGCGGGCCGTGCCGGCCGGGGCGTAACCGAGTTCGCGGGCCGCGGCCAGCACCCGCTGCCTGGTCGTCTCGGAGAGTCGTCCGGTGCCGTTGAGCGCATTCGACACCGTGGCCGTGGACACCCCGGCACGTGCGGCCACGGCCTCCAGCGTGGGACGCCGCCAGGCACGCGAGCTCGCCATGTGCACCCCATGTTCCCCAACGACCCCGTGACGGCTTGTGGTTAAGACGTAAATCAATCAGCGTGCCGGGCGACGGCGGCCGGACCAGCCGCCGGGTGAGGAGTTCATCAGATGCCAGATGTCTTCGACGGCGCCTCTGCGACACCCGCGGGCGGCCCGCTCCACCGGCGGACGTTTCTGGCCGCAGCCGGGGCAGGCGCCCTCGCGGTGGCCGCTTCCGGTACGGCCGCACAGGCCGCGACCGGTCGGCAGCCGGTGCGGGTGGCCACCGTGATCCTGAACGGAAGAGTGTTCATCGCAACCCACGGTGGCGAGGGAGCGCAGGCGGTGGCCGTCGGCAGCGACGGAAAGATCCTCGAGGTCGGGTGCGACGCGGACATACGCCGGCGCATCGGCCCCCGTACCGTCGTCGTCGACGCCGACGGCGGCACCGTCATGCCGGGCCTCCAGGACGGCCACATGCACCCGCTCGGCGCGGCCGCGCAGTCCCTGAACCCGTCGCTGGGCCATGCTTCCCTGACGGTTCCGCAGTTCCGCGCCAAGATCCAGGAGATGCTGGACGCGACGGCCGCACAGGAGCCGGACGGCTGGCTCCAGGTGGCCGACTGGAACCCGGGGGGACTGCTGCCCGCGGGCACGGTGGCCGACAAGAAGCTGCTCGACTCGCTGAACACCGGGCGCCGGTCTTCCTGCAGGGTTCGGACTTCCACAACAGTCTCGCGAACAGCAGGGCCTTGGCCCTCGCGAAAGTCGACCGCACCACCCCCGATCCGACGGGCGGACAGATCGTCCGCGACGGCTCCGGGGAACCGACCGGCCTGCTCAAGGACGACGCCCAGGGGCTCGTCTCCGGGGTGATCCCGCCGCCGAGCGCCGACCGCATCGAGGCCGCCCAGGTCAAGATGGCGGGCATGCTGCTGGCCGCCGGCATCACGTCCTTCCTCGACGCCGCCGGCGGCGAGGAAACCGTCAAGACCTACGCCGAGCTCATCACCAAGGGCGTGCTGCCGCAGCAATCACCCCCGCGCTGCTGATCGACGCCGACCTCGCCAAGAAGCCCAGGGCGGCGGCCGAGTACCTGCGCGGTGTGCGCCGGCGCTTCACCGGACTGGACACGCTGCGGCTGACCACCGTCAAGGTCTTCCTCGACGGCGTGATGGAGTTCCCGGCCCAGACCGCCGCCCTGCTGGACCCGTACCTGGACGCCGAGGGCAGGCCGACCGATCACCGTGGCACCCTGCACGTCAGCGACCGGGACTACCGGGCTCTGGTCCGCGCACTGGACGCAGACGGCTGGCAGATGCACGCCCACGCCATCGGCGACCGCGCCGTACGCACGGCCCTCAACGCGCCTACGAGGCCGTCGCCCGGCGCGGCCGCCGTGACCTGCGGCGCTCCATTGCCCACCTCCAGCTGGTGCACCCGGACGACTACCAGCGTTTCGCCCGGGCCGGAGTGGTGGCCGGCATGCAGTTGCAGTGGGCGATGCCCTCCGCGTTCACGGATGACGCGCTGCGGCCCTACATCGGGCCGGAGCGGTACGCGCGCCTGTACCCCGCCCACAGCCTGGCCAAGGCGGGGACCCGGCTGGCCGGTGGCTCGGACTGGCCGGTCGACCCGCTGCGGCCGTTCACCCAGATCGCCACCGCGATCGACCGCAGCAACCCTGAGGAGAACCAACCGCCCCTCGACATCCGGGAGCCGCTGCCCCGGCCCCAGTCGCTGATCATGCACACCGCAGGCGCGGC
Organism: Streptomyces sp. NPDC001351; assembly: GCF_042896045.1. Lineage (NCBI taxonomy): Bacteria > Bacillati > Actinomycetota > Actinomycetes > Kitasatosporales > Streptomycetaceae > Streptomyces > Streptomyces sp. NPDC001351. The sequence goes on from NZ_JBIAWS010000012.1 coordinate 132,596, forward strand.
GTACCAGCTGCACGACGGCGGCTCGGGAACCGTTCGTCCGGGCCCGCGGGGCGACCTGATCGTCCTCGACCGGGACATCACCAAGGTGCCGGAGAAGGACATCCGCGCCACCAAGGTCCGCTACACCCTGGTCTCCGGACGGGTGGTCCACGACGCGGAATCGGAGACGGGACGGGCCCGAGCCGAGGCGGCGCAGCGCATGGGCGCGCTGGGCGCCGGCCGGGCACTCGGTGGTTCCTGCTGCCAAGGGCACTGATCCGCGCTGAACGGCACGGCCGGGCTGGTCACTTCGCCCCGCCGCGCACAACACCATCTGCAAGCGACCGGCCTGATCATCAGACCCACCTGAGCAACCCGGCCACATCACCAGTTCGACCTCAGTCAGGCAGGGCGACCGCGAGTGCCTCGGCCAGGGTCACGGGCGGGCGGCCGATCAGGCGGCGCAGGTCGCCGGAGTCGGTGTACATCTCGCCGCGGTTCATGCCGCGGTCGGCGTCAGCGAGGACCTCCGCCAGCTCGGCGGGCAGGCCCGCGGCGACCAGTACCTGGGTGAGGTCGGTCACCGGGAGGTCAGTGTAGGTAACCTGCTTGCCGGCTGCAGCGGAGATAGCGGCGGCGAGCTCGGTCAGGGTGAAGGATTCATCGCCGCCGAGCTCGTACACGGCGCCGGTGTGGCCTTCGGCGGTGAGGACGACCGCTGCGGCCTCGGCGTAGTCGGCGCGGGACGCGGCGCTGATCCGCCCCTGGCCTGCGGCGCCGACAACGGCGCCGTTCTGCAGGATCTGCGGCAGTTGGCTGGTGTAGTTCTCCAGGTACCAGCTGTTGCGCAGCAGCACACTGGGGATTCCGCGGTCCCGCAGATATTCCTCGGTCTCCCCGTGCGTGGCACCGATGACGGTGGTGGCCGTGTCCGCGTGCGTCGTGCTCGTGTACGCCACCAGCGACACGCCTGCGGACGCTGCGGCATCGATCACGCGGCGGTGGTTGGCGACCCGCTCGCCCACGGGGACCGAGGCCGAGACCAGCAGCAGCCTGTCCGCCCCAGCAAATGCCTCGACCAGGCCGTCGGTGTCCGCGAAGTCGGCGCGGCGTACCGTAACGCCTCGGTCGGCCAGGTCCTTGATCCCGGCGATGTCCCGGCCGGTGGCGATGATGTCCGCGGCCGGGATCCCACGCCGCAGCAGCGCCTCGACGGTGAGCCTGCCCAGCTGGCCGGTGGCTCCGGTGACGACGATCGACATGATGGTCATTCCTTCCTCGCGTGCCTCGCACGCCTGCCGCGGTCCGTCCGCGGCGGGATGGAACACAGAATGACCTGGACACTCTCTGCTGGGGAGTAGCCACTTATTGGTAGGGTACTTACCAGGCCGATAGCATTGAGGTGGGACGTATGACGGCTGTCGAGAACGTGACCGGGCCCCTACCGTCATTCGATCCGTACGAGCGCGGCTGTCCGTCGCGGGATCTGCTCGACCAGATCGGCAGCAAGTGGGCGGTCCTCGTGCTGGGCGAGCTCGGCCGGAACGGGACCTCCCGGTTCGGCCAGCTCCGGCAGGCGCTGGCGGGCGTGAGCGAGAAGATGCTCACCCAGACGCTGCGCACCCTCGAACGCGACGGGCTGGTCAGCCGGACCGTCTACCCAGAGGTGCCGCCGCACGTGGAGTACGAGCTGACCGCGCTCGGCCAGACGCTGCGGGAACCGCTGAAGGCGCTCACGGAGTGGTCCGTGCTACACATCGAGGAAGTCATCACAGCCCGCGAAGAGTACGACGACCGCACTGAGCGCACCCGGTAATCGGCGGCGGCCGGCGGTCCGGTCATAGACTGCTGCCCCGCCGAGACCGGCCCGACAATCAGACTCACCTGAGTGGCCCGGCGACATCGCGTGTTCAACCTCAGTAGTGGTCCTGGTACTCCAGCTGTAGATCGTGATCGGGCCGCTGGTTACCCGTCGGGCGCCTGACGATGGTCGAGGCGCCGGGCTGACTTCGTCCTGGTTCGCCCGTTGCTTCATGTCGAATAGCCATGAAGGTATAGATCACGAAGGACGCCGAGTTCGGCACCGTGGTGAGCGGCTTCGTCCAACGCGTGGAGGGCCAGCAGCAGGTAGCTCTCGTGACCGTAGTCACCAGCGATGGGGCCCATGGGCTGAAGGAGACGGTCATCGCCGAGGGATTCGACGTGGTTGCGGAATCGGGACCAGTCGTTGGCCAGCTCCCGGACGCCTTCACTCGCCGTGCCTGGCCACAGGTGCCGGTCACCACCCTGGGGTTCGTCACCGAAGAAGCGGCCATAGCCGCGTAGGCAGTCCGCTCCGATGTGCCAGATACGCCATCCGATCGTCGTGAACGGCGCCGGACGGACCTCTCCCGCGGGGCGCGGGTCGGCACGGAACATCCCGTTCGCAGCCGGCCTGAGCGTCATGCACAAGGCGACGGGCTCCCACAGGTATTCGGTGTCGGTGAGCCCGTCAAGGCGAGCGAAGGTTCTGGAACGTACGCCCTCGAAGGTTTGTAACAGGTCGCGGGTGATGGGGCCGGGCGAGGCCATTGGCTGCTCCAGGTTCGCCGACAGGTACGGCCACCGCTGATCATCGGTGTGCGAAGACTCAAGGAAGGGACTGGCCGGGCTGGATGACCACCAGGTCCGCCGCTACCCCTCCTGAGCCCGCTGGGTCACCCTCGCCATGCTGGCCCACGCCTTCCTCGCCGTCGTCCGCGCCGACGAATATGCACACCGACCCACGCCGGACGACCTGATCCCGCTGTCCTGCAACGAGATCTGCCGCCTGTTCATCGCGCTCGTAGTCTCGCCCGTCCGTGACGCGGTCGGTCGAGATGCCGGTGCCGCTCAGGATGGCGACGAGGGGCTTGGTCATGGTGGCGAGGGTAGACGGGGGTGGCTTTCGGCCGTGAACGAATTCGAACGGCCGTGCCCTTCTGTCGTATCCCTCTCAGGGGAACAACGGACGCGGTCCGAGGAGTAGGGACGCCAGGCGTAGGTAGGCCTTGTACGCGTCGGGCGTCAGCCAGGAGAGTTCGACCGTGCTGCCCATGGCGAGGTGGCCGTCTCGGGGGACGGTGACGATGCCGCGGCAGCGGGAGCTCAAGCCCAGGAAGGCGCCCGAGTCGAGGGCCCAGCCCGCTGCGGGGCGGCTGTGGTTGAGGACGACCACGGACTCCCGTACGAGATCGGGACGGTCGAGGGTGACCAGGCGGTCCATGGCCTGCTGGGCCTGGGTGAGGCCCGCGGGGTCCGCTCGGGAGACGATGACCACGCGGTCGGTGTGGCGGAGGATCACGGGCTGCAGTTTGTCGGTGTCGATGAGGGTGAGGTCGAAGTATCGCTGTGTCTCGTGGGCGACGCTTCGGAAGTCCGCGTCCGTGTACTGGCCAGCTGTCGCGAAGTGGGGGGTGGAGTCGTTGGAGAGGACCATGAGTCCCGAGCGGTGCGGTGACAGGAAGAGCTGGAGATCCTCGAACCGCTCCACCTCGTGCAGCGATCCGGCCAGGTCCGACAGGTTGGCCAGGCTGTTGCGGAAGACGCGGCCGCCGATGCGCACCTGCCGTCCCGCGTGCCGGTCGGCGTCGATCGCGAGTACGTGTTCCTGCCGTTGGTCGGCCAGGACCGCGCCGAGCATCATGGTGGTCGTGGTGCAGCCGACGCCGTCCTTGACGCCGACAAGGGTGATCCGCAGGGGGCGTTCCAGGGGCTCGCGGATGGTTCGCGTCCACTGCTCGTGGGGGTCCTCCGGGGCCTGTGCCTGCGCCGGCTCGGCCTCGTGGGGCTCGTGTGTCTCCTCTTCGGCGTCCGCCCACTCGGTTCCGCTCGGCAGCCGCGTTCCGAAGGCGTCCGCCACCTCGCGTGCCGTGGGCCTTCCCTCCGGCTCGGGCATCACGCACCGCAACAGCAACTCCGACAGGTCCTCCTCCAGTTGGGCGAAGTGGCGGTTCCTCTCCAGCTCGGCGCGTTCATGCCGGTGCCACGGCCTTCCGGTCACCGCCTGCAACAGGATTGCGCCCAGGGAGTACACATCGCCGGCCGCGATCCGTGACTCGCCCCAGTACGTCACCTCAGGGGCCCGATAAGGGGAGTTGGCGGGTACGGACGCCGTCGACGCGGTCCAGGCGCCGTCGATGCGGGCCGACGTCCAGCCGATGACGTGCAGGGTCGACTCGGTCACCAGGATCGTGCCCGGGTTCAGCGCGCCGTGCACAATGCCCAGGCGGTGGGAGCGGCTGATCGCGCGGGTCAGATTCCAGGCCAGCCAGGTGAACAAGGGTGTGCCGGGCTGTGGCCCGGCCGCCTGCATCACGGCTCGGAGCGTGGGGGCCGGCCGGCCGTCGGCGAGCGTGTCGAGCCGTAGCGCGAGCCACGGGGCGGGAACGCCCGCGAGGTTGCTGGCCACGACGACCGGCGCGTAGACCCCGTCCATGCGGTGCAGTGCGCGTCGCTCGACGTCGAGCAACTCCTGGGCCACCGGCGAATCGAAGGAGGAGGAGACGCGCAGCAGAACCTGCTGTCCCGCATCGTCCGTCCCGATGTACGCGGTGGGCTTGCCCCCGGATCCGTCCCGCTGCAGCAGGGTGTATGGGCCCAGGACATGGAGGTCCTGCAGACGCAGGGGCAGCCAGGACGGCGTGGCCTCCAGTCCCGAAGGCAACTGCGCCTGCTCGTACTCCGTGACCCGTTCCGGCGCCGGCGCCATGGGCCGGGCGCCCAGGTGGGTCAGCAGGCGGTCCTCCAGCCAGGCGAACGGCCGGGTTCCGGGCAGGAGTTCACCCGTTCCCGCCGGGTGCGCGAGCCAGGCCGGGAAGTCGGGGGAGCGGCCGACGAGCCTGCGCAGGCGGTTGGTCACGGCTCTGGTCGTGCGCAGGAGGTCGATCGGGGACGCCGTGTCGAGCAGGATCTCCTGGGCGTCCTTGGGGAACCCGAACCGCCGGTGCTGAGCCGGAAGCCGCTCGTCGGCCGATTCGACTTGGCGCATGAGGCCGCCCAGGAACACCTCGGCGAGGTGCGCGGTCTCGGCCTGCCAGGGCACGGCCGCCTGGACGAGACGCATCACCGGCACGGTCAGCGGAGACACCGCGGCGAGATGCGCGGCAAGACGGTAGGCCTGCGGCGACGCGGCGTTGCGGAACTGCAGGACGGCCTTCGCCGCGTCGGAGCCGCGGGTCTCGGCCCCGCCGCGTGCCGTCCTGGCCTCCGGCGGAGACAGGAGCGGCAGTTCCACGCTGGCTCCGGGAGACGCGACGAGCCGAGCCCAGGCGGCGACCGCCGGGGGATGCGGTTCGAGCACGGGAACGGGGACGCCCGAGAAGACCTGGCCGAGGCCCGGAGGCAGGAGCGGATCGGTCACCTCCCAGCTCTCGTTCGCCGCACCGCGCTGCCGGGTCGTCACCAACCACCGCTCCGAGCGGATTCCGGAGCCGTCCCAGAGGTGGGCGGGCAGGGTGTGCATGATCGCCGTCGGCCCCTGCCGCGCCCAGCGTTCCAGGGCCGTGCGCATTCGTCCGTCGCGCCAGCAGGGGCCGACACCGTCGCTGATGACCAGGACGAGAGTGCGGCCCGAGGGGTCGACCACCGTGGCGGGTGACAGCAGTGGCGCGTTCGGGTCGAAGGGGCGGGACCGCAGGAGTGGCTCGGGTGCGCGGCGGGTGTCCAGGCCGTGCACCCGGATGTCCCGGAACGCCCCGAGCCGCTCCAGCAGAGCGCGCAGCTCGGTGGCGAGCCGCCGCCACAGCAGCATCGAGAGCCCGTCGTCGATGAGCAGCACCAGATTCAGCCAGCGCTGCCGGGCCGGTCGCGTCACCACGTCCGGCAGCCCCGTCTCGGCCATGGCGGCGGCCGTGGCGTCCTCGTCGAACTCCCGCTTCAACAGGTTGGGTTGGGGCTGTTTGAGGAGCCGGAGGGCGCGCCCGAATCGCAGTTCGTCCTCGCCGAGCGCCTTCTCCTCGGGCACCCGTACGGGCATCGCGCCGTCTCTCACGTCGACCCCGTGACCCGTCCCGAGGTCGGTGAACTCAGGGGCGCTGCGCATGGCCGCGGCTGCGTGCAGCGCACCGAGGAGCTGGGCGGGAGGCGGCGGCTGTGCGGGGGCGTTCGGGCCTGACGATGCCGCCTCCGGGCCGTCGGACCCGAGCGGCCCTTCACCGGACGTCCGCGACGTCTCCCCGTAGACGGACCCTGGATGCTGGGCCGAGATCTGGGGCAGGGCACGAGCGAGGGGCGCGCCACCGTCCCCGGGGAGCCGCCGCGCCAGCCAGATGACGTCCAGCAGCTCATGGATCGACAATTCGTGTCCGGTCAGCCGGCCGACGCCGGCCAGCGCGGGCGGCCCGGACGGCGGGGATTCGGTGTCGTCGGGTGGGGGTCCGCCCGGCTGCCTGGGCCCGGACATCTAGACGGCCCCGCCGAGCCGGTGCAGTACGGCGTCCAGCAGCCCCTCGGCGTCCAGGTCGACTCCGCCCTTGCGCAGGAACACGGCGTTGAGCAGCTGGTCCGTGGCGAGTTCGCCCGGCGCCCGCCGGTTGAGGAAGGCGTGGAGCAGGTCGTCCACGTCGGACAGCGCGTCCTCACCGAGATGCGCGGCGACGATGTCCCTCAGCCGTGCCTCGTCCGGATCGGGGAGATCCAGCCGTACGCAGCGGCGCATGAACGCGGGCGGGAAGTCCCGCTCGCCGTTGCTGGTGATCACCACGACGGGGAACTCCCGGCAGCGGACGAGACCGCGCGTGACCGTGACCCGCTCGGCGAGCGGCCCATGGGTGACCACCTGGACCTCGGACTGCTCCTCCGGCAGCCGGGACAGTTCGGGGATCTCGAACTCCCCCTCCTCGAACACGGTCAGCAGGTCATTGGGCAGGTCCACGTCCCCCTTGTCGAGCTCGTCCACCAGCAGCACGCGCGGCCGGTCGCGCGGTACCAGGGCGGTGCCGAGCGCGCCCAGCCTGATGAAGGCGCCGATGTCGGGATCGTCAACGCCTCGCTCGCGGCGCAGATGGGTTTCGCGCAGCCGGCCGATGGCGTCGTACCCGTAGAGGGCGTCCTTGAGGACCGAGCGGCTGTTGACGGCCCACTGCAGTACGGGTCCCAGCGACAGCTCATGCGCGATGGCGTGCGCCAGGGAGGACTTGCCGGTGCCCGGATGCCCGGTGACCAGCAGCGGGCGCCGCAGGTGCAGCGCGGCGCTGACCACGTCCGCCTCGGCCCGGCCGATGAGATAGGGACGGTAGCGGCCGCGGGCGCCGGAGCCATCGGTGAACCGCCGCCAGGGCGGGGCCTCGGGGAACTCCGTCTGCCGGGCCACCCGGTCGCCGCGGAACAGCCGCCACTCGTCGGTCCGTGTCATATCGCGTGCTCCGTTCCTTCCGTCGGGTCGGCGAGCCGCAGCTCGTCCGGCAGCGGAAGCTCGGCGTCGTCCCACACCAGGGTCGGGCGGGCGGTCACGGCCTCGTCCGCGTAGAAGTGCACTCTGAGATGCCGCACGCGCTCCGGGAGCCCGTCCACCGGCCCCTCGGGAACGGTGGCATCGAGCGGGCGCCCCTCGCCAGGGCGCACACCCGCGCGATCCCACAGCACGATGGGTACACCCATCGCCAGGCAGACGAAGACCAGCTTGCGGCGGTGTTCCGGGGTTCCGTCCAGGAGGACGCGCGCGGTGTCCCGGTGGGTTGTCTTGAGCAGTACGGCGAGCATCCGGTCGCCGGTCGTGTGGTCGGCGAGGAGGGGGCCGCCCTGGTGCCGGGCGTTCCAGCGGCGCTCCAGGTCGGCGGCCCCGGAGGGGGAGCGGAGGCGCAGCTTGGGGCTGCGCAGCACGAGATGGAAGTCCTCGCCGAGCGGCGCGGGCATGTACTCGCCGGGCTCGGCGCCGTCCCACTCGTCGACGGGCAGGTTCAGCTCCTCCGGCGGAACCGACACGGCGACCAGCGCGACGCCGTCCCCGGTGTCCTTCGCACCTCCCGCGACCTGCCGGATCAGCCGGGCGATCTCCCCGCCTGTCCGGGGCCGGTCGGACGAGGTGGCGGCCCGTGTCGCGGTGCCGTCGGGGCGCAACCGCCACACCGAACAGCGGTAGTGGTCGGCGGGGTCCTTGGCGTACCGGTCCAGCTGCACCAGGATCCGGGCACCGGCCGGCGCGGCGGCCTGCCGCGACCAGCGCTCGGCGTCCGCGCGCCGCTCGCGCAGCGCCGACGGGTGAATGCCCAGGCGCGCGGCGACCCGGTTGCTCCACTCCTGCAGGGCCCGGCGGACGAGACCGTCGGTCGCGGCCGCCACGTACTCCACCACCCGGAGCAGGGCCGGCAGCCGGGGCGTCTCGTCGGGCACGGGCGCCCCGTCGCCGTACCAGGTCTCCAGCTCGCCCAGGGCCTCGGGCACGGCGGACGCCGTGAGATGCACCGCCTGGAGGGACTGGGGGAGGTCGAGATACGGCAGCGCCGCGGTCGCCGCCCGGTGCAGCAGTCCGGGGTCGATGCGGGTCAGATGCTCCAACTTGCCCCTCAGCACCCGGTGTTCGGTCACTGAGAGCAGTCTGGCGGCGCCGGTGTGCCAGCCCAGGGCCAGCAGCCGGTCGAGCTCCGCCCGGCCACGGGGGTCGTCGGCCACCTTCGGCGCGAGCACCTCCGCCAGCGTCGGTAACGCCCGCTCTGAACCGCACAGCAGCTGCGCCAGTTTCTCCACCGGGGGAGCCGTCCCGTCGGAGGGGGCCCACAGGCCGAGCTTCTCAGCGAGTTCGACGGCGTGGGCGGCGCGTTTCGCCGGGTCGCCGAGGAGCGTGTGCAGCGGACCGACCATCATGTCGCGCACCGACTCATCCTCGGCGAACACCGTGGCCGGCTGGGCCCACAGCCCGGCCAGATGCGTCTCGGGTACGGCCTCGGCCCGCCGCAGCTCCACCACGACCGACTGCCAGGCCAGCCCCCAGCTGCGGCGGACCGTGTGCTGGGAGGAGAACGCCGTGTCCGGAGCGGTGATCCGGCCCATGACCAGTCCCACGGCGGCCCCATCGGCCACGGACCACAGGGGCCCGCCGCTGTAGCCCTCGTCGACGGCCGCACCCGACAACTGCCCGTCGAGATAGCCGACGCCGTCATCGTACGCGGCCACCCGTACATCGGCGTACGAGAAGGGCTGCCCGCTGCCGTACCACGCCCTGACCTCCTGCCCGCGGGCCATCTCCAGCCAGCGGACCGGGGCCACGGGCGGCGGTGGTTCCTCGTCCAGTTCCAGGACGGCCAGGTCGCCCTCCCACTTCAGGGCGCCGTCGTCGACCGGTCTGTACTCGTGGGAACGGGGCGGGATCCAGGCCACCAGATACGCGCTGCGGACGTCGGTGGCGGAGAGCACGGGGAAGGACACGTCGAGCGTGATCCGTCCGGGGTGCCGGGGGCTCAGACCGCGTCGGCCAAGCACGGAGTTGACGACATGGGCGCAGGTCAGCAGGTGGCGACCGGTGAGGTAGACGCCCGCGCCCGCGGTGCGGGTGCGGTTCGACGACAGGATCCGCACGAGCGCGCCGCGCGCGTCCGGCCGGTCGGCCCGGGGCGTCTCGAACCAGGTCACGCTTCGGCCCGTGGCTGCGGTCGCCAGGTCGCCGAGACGGTCATGCTCGCGTGGCCGTTGGCACCCACGATGCCGATCTTCAGGTCCTGCCCGATCTGGATGCCGAAGGCGACGGAGATCTCCTGCGGCGGATCGGGCACTCCGGACACCGCGTCGTGCACCTGCTGCAGGAGCGGACCCAGTGGTCGCAGCACGGAGCGCAGCGCGTCGGTGGCGAGCGCCCCGACGCGTGCGCCGCGTCCGACGGGGGTCACGCCGCCGATGCCGTCCGGCAGATCGGCATCGCCCGCCTCGGTCTCGCCCGCCGGTGCGAGCTCAAGGCGGACCTGCGCTCCATCGTCGAGCGTGAACTCCATGTAGTCGTAGTGCGGCACAGCAAGCATTGTGCCGATCAACGGTCCTCATAGGTAGGCGAGTTGAACAAATCCCAACGCCTAGTACTCCAGCTGTAGATCGTGATCGGGCCGCTGGTTACCCGTCGGGCGCCTGACGATGGTCGAGGCGCCGGGCTGACTTCGTCGTGGTTCGCCCGTTGCTTCATGTCGAATAGCCATGAAGGTATAGATCACGAAGGACGCCGAGTTCGGCACCGTGGTGAGCGGCTTCGTCCAACGCGTGGAGGGCCAGCAGCAGGTAGCTCTCGTGACCGTAGTCACCAGCGATGGGGCCCATGGGCTGAAGGAGACGGTCATCGCCGAGGGATTCGACGTGGTTGCGGAATCGGGACCAGTCGTTGGCCAGCTCCCGGACGCCTTCACTCGCCGTGCCTGGCCACAGGTGCCGGTCACCACCCTGGGGTTCGTCGGTTTTCACGTGCGGTGCGGTGGCGAGGAAGTCCAAGTCTGGTGTCACAACCGCACTTTCGGCTCCCTCATCTCATGCGCGCAGCCGATCCCTTGGAATCGATCACCCAGTGGTGCTGCGTCGGGAAGCCAGCGGACAGCCGTCGGCCGAGCGGGCTGCGGCCCACCGTCCGCGGACCGGGTCCGCCCGAAGCCGGCGCCCCGGAGCCGGCGGCCCGGTGCATTGGCCTGGGCCGGTCTACCGACGCCACGTCAGTAGCCCTGGCGATCTCCCAGTCGCCGGCAGTTGAGACCGATGGCGAAGATCTGCGGAGGCGCGGGCGTGGGCACGAGGAAGGCTGCCGCGTCGAACTCGAAGATCACGTGCCGGGGGTCGCGCAGCCCGGTCCGGATGGTCTCGGCGGGGTCGGAGGTGCGCAGCTCCTCGACGAAGCGGCCCAGAGCGGCTCGCCTCCCTCGCGACGAGGGCATCGCCTGCAGGGCGTGATCAGAGCGCCCGGTTTGTGGCGATATGAAAAAATCACCGTGATCATTCAAGAGGGCAGCGCACCATGGGCGACGACAACGACATGCAGGCGAAGTTCCAGAAGCTGCCCAACACCATCCGTGAGAAGGTCGAGTCGACGCTCGCGGACGCGGAGATCGCACTCGAGCTGCGTAACGCTGGACAGCTGGCGGACAAGGCCTGACTGCCAGTGGGGTCGGCTGAGTGCTGTACAGGTCAGCCGACCGGAGGGAAGCCCGGTGAAACGACCCTGGTCTTTCCACCGGGGTTCCGGTCGAACCGGAATGGCTACGGCGCCCACGCCCGCAGCGCCGTATCCACCACCGCGTCCACCATGTCATGACCGAGCGGGGCGCCCACGAGGAACCGCTGATAGACGAGCGGCCCGATGGTCGTCATGGCGAACGTCTCGGCCGTGACGTCGTCACGCAGGCGCCCCCGGGCAACGGCAGCGGTGACGGCAGGGCGCAGGGAGTCGACGATCTGGGTCAGCACAGTCTGACGGAGGTGCTGCATCCCGTCGTCGTACTGTGCCCCGCCCAGCACGGCGGCGAGAACGGCCCCGGCCTGGGCGTCGTCGAGCCGCTCGCCGAGCTGGCGCAGGTAGTGGACCAGCTCGGCGCGCGGCTCGGCACCGGACGCCGCCCGCACGTCCTCGGGCGCCGGCGACAGGGGCGGCATGCCTGCCTCCAGCGCCGCCAGACGGAGGCCGAGCAGGTCGGCCCAGTGACGGTAGACCGTGGCCCGGCCGACTCCGGCGCGGGCGGCAACCGCCTGGTGCGTGACGGCCTCCAGGCCGCCCTCGGTGAGCAGCGTGGTGGCTGCGGTCACCATGGCCTCGCGGCTGCGCACCTGGCGTGGATCGGCTCGCTCCTCCGGCATGCGGCACCCTTCGTGTGAGACACGTTGCCTCACATGCTAGTCGCAGGGTGTCTCGTTCCGGAGGCGTCGTGGGCGAGTCCCCGGCTTGCCTCGCGGGCGCGCCTGACCAGGGCGTACGAGCGGCTGGTCTGGCGCATGACCAGAGTCTGAAGGGCGAGTTGGAGCCCTCGGTCGACATCGCCTCCGACCATGAGCCAGAAGTCGGCGGCGTGATCGGCGTACGCCTCCGGGTGGCGTGTCACCAGTTCCTCGTAGCGTCTCGCTGCCCGGTCCCGCCACGGTTGGGCCTCCTGGTGGCGGCCTGCTGCTCGCAGGGTAAGCGCGAGGTGGGCGATGTACTCGGGGTCGTCGCTCGTCTCCGCCAGCGGGCGCAGGCGGGTGACAGCGGTCTCGGGGTCACCCAGGAGCAGGTCGACCTCGGCGAGATGACCGGTCGCCGGGGCATAGCCCGGCACGCGGCGCCGGGCCGCGTCGAACCAGGACCGAGCCGTGGGCAGGTCACCTTCACGCAGCCACATCACCCCGCGCCGGAAGTCCAGTTGGGCGAGCGGGAAGGGCGAGACACCCCGGTAGGCGGCGCGCGCCTCGTCGAACACGTGCTCCGCCTCGGCGGTCTCGCCGCGTTCCGCCTGGAGCACGGCAAGAGCCGACAGCATCGTGAAGTCGGACTGATGGAGGGCTGCGCTCCGCAGCAAGGAGTGGGCTTCGGCGTAGCAGCCGACCGCTTGCAGGATCGCCGCCCGTTCCGCGTCCAGAGTGGCCTGCGCCGCACCGGCCCGGCGTGCCGCGTCGAGATCGGCCATGGCTTCGGCGAACCGGTGCAGGGTCGCCCGGGTCCGGGCTCGGGCCAGCAGGGCGGCATGGTCGTCCGGCGCGTTCCACACCATGTGTTCGGAGAGCTGTGCGGCTTGCTCGTAGTCGGCGACGCGGCCCAGGAGGTGCCCGCGCATGGTCAGGAGGTCTACCAGGACGGCCTGTTGTGCGATGACGAGGGGTGCGGTGGAGTCCGCCCCGCGTACGGGTGCCGCCGCCAGGCCGTCGATCTGGGCCGACAGGTTCACCAGGGCCAAGGTGCCGTCGGTCGTGACCAGTTCCTGGTCGGTCGGCTCGCGCCGGTTCTTCATGCCGCTTCCTCCTCCGGCTCCGGCGGGGCGAGCAGCGCGGTCATCACCGTCATGAGGTCCGGCGGGTTCGGGTTGGGGGCCACGAGGTACGGGAATGTGTGCGTGGCCGGCCGGGTCGCATGGTCGACGCCGTCGCTGATGCGAGGGCCGTCGACGCCGCCCACCAGGAGTGTGTAGAGGGTGTCCACGATGTCGTCGTTCGGCGCACGGCCGCCGCAGGTCGCGTGGGAGCGTCCGGCGAGCAGCGCGGTCTCGATCTCGAAGCAGCCGTCCTCGGCGAACGGCTTGGAGATGTCGACGACAAGGAAGTCGGCCAGGAGGAGTTCCGTCAGCGGGTGGGTGCCTTGGTCGTCCGGCGGCCAGACGAGCTCGCCGTCGAGGCGGTCGAAGAAGGCCAGGTTGGCGTCGAACCGCGCCCGGTAGGCCCCGGCGTAGTCCGGTCGCACAGCGAAGGCGTCCTCCTCGTTGTAGAGGTCTCGGATCTCCAGGTCGCTGTTGACGGGGTCGTAGCTCTTGCTCGCCAGGACGACATTCTTGATCTCGGGGCGGCCCATGCGTTCCAGCCGGACCGGGCGCCCGCCGGTGGTCACTGTCTCGCCGACGACGCCGAGCAGGGGGCCGCAGTCCAGGCCGAACACCACCTCGGGGTCCACCTCGACGACGATGCTCAGCACGTTCATCCCTTCGAGGACGTTGTTCGCGCCGGGACGGAAGGCGAGCTTCTGCGTGGCGTCGGCGGCCAGAACGCCTGCGAGGTCGATGAAGAACGGGTCGAGTCGTGGTCCGGCGAAGATCCTCAGCCCTTCGGCCTCGGTGGCCGTGTGGTCGCCGACCTGGAACAGGACCTGCTCACCGCTGGGCGTCGTGCAGGTGCCTATCTGAACCGGTTCGTCGCTGCCGGGGATCTGACCGGGCGTGGCGAAGGTGAAGTCGAGGCCGTACTCGGTGTCGCCGACAGCGAACGCGGCCCGATCGGCCGCCGGGGCGACCGGCCGGACCCGGAAGCGGTAGGTGATCGCGTCGGAGAACAGCGCGGTGGGAGCAGCGGCCGGAAACACGTCGAGGATGAGTACCAGGCAGCCGCGGCGGTCCGGGCTGGGGAAGGCGAAGACGTCAGCGACGTCGGACGCGGGGTCGAAGAGGATGCGCGGTCCGGAGAAGTGATCCGCCATCGGGAACTCCTTCGAGTGATGGGTGGGTCGAGGTGCGCCACCTGTGAGACACGATGACTCACAGATGCACTGCGAGTCAATCTGTCTCATAGTGGCGTGAGTCATGCGACTACCTGCGAGTAGCGCGTTGACAAGCCGAACCAGCGAACTGATGATGTAATCAGTTATGCGGAGGTGGTCAGAAATCGGGTTTCGTCCCGCTGGCACACCATCCTGCGATGGACTATTTGTGGCGGTATCTGACGTATTGCCGCCCACGCCCAAAGAGAGGCGCCATGAGCGAGACAGACCTGCACGCCAAGTTCCAGCAGTTCCCCGATGCCGTCCGCGAGAAGGTCGAGACCGCACTGTCGGACGCGAAGATCGCCCTCAAGCTCAAGGCCGCCGAGATCCTCGCCGACAAGGCGGAGATGGCCGAACACGCCGTCACCACCGCCGGCCGGATCGGCGCCAAGAGCGGTGAGGTGTCCGAGCTGACGACGATCCTGCCGCTGAAGCCGAACGGCGCCGCGCGGCTGCGGAAATTCTTCGGCCTGGTCGGCGGGAACCTGGCGGGCGCAGGCCAGGTCGGCACCCTGCACAACATGCGGTTCGTGTTCCTCGACAACGACACGAAGTTGCTGTTCGCGACCGCCTTCGACGGCGAGTGGGACCCTTACATCGACGACTTCGCGACGAAGATCCCCGAGTTCATGGACTACCTGTTCAGCAACGTCGAGGGCTGGCCCGGCATCACCTCGCCGGACGTGAAGGAGTTCATCGTCAAGTACCAGATCCCGGCGGAGGCGTGGTTCGTCGCCCACCCCAACCTCACCGTCGCGGAGGGCCACCGGCTCAAGCGACAGGAGGCCGCCGTGCAGCGTTTCCTGTCGGACCTCAACTGAAGGCAGGCGCACCATGCCTTCCCCGCTGTTCCGGCGGCTGCGCCGTCCGCCCACCCTGGACCTCGACGACATCCAGGCGACTCTGCTGCGGGCCCGGCCCGAGCCCTACTTCGGCACCCACGCGATCCTGGAGATCACCGAACCGGCCGCGGGCAGGGAGCTGCTGCGACGGCTGGCGCCGCGGGTGACCTCGGCGGCGCGCTGGGACGAACCGCAGCCGTCCTGGCTGGCCCTCGCCCTCAGCTACCAGGGGCTGGTCGCACTGGGGCTGCCGGAGACGTCACTGGCCTCCTTCCCGGCCAACTTCCGCGCCGGGATGGCCGCCCGCGCCGAGCGGCTGCGGGACACCGGCGTGAACGCCCCGGACCGCTGGGAGTTCCCCTTCGGCACCCCGCGCGTGCACGCGGCTGTCACGGTCTACGCCGCGAGCGAGGACGACTGGCGGGCCGAAGTCGCCGCCTACGAAAAGGAACTGGGCGAGGTGCCTGGCGTACGACTGCTGTCGCACCAGGACTTCGCGGCCGACGGGTTCAACGTCTTCGGCTACCGGGACGGCTTCAGCCAGCCGGTGGTCGAGGGCAGCGGCGCCGAACCCCTGCCCGGCGACGGACGCCCCATCAAGGCCGGGGAGTTCGTCCTCGGCTACCCGAGCGAGACCGGTGTGCCGCTGCCCGTACCGGCTCCGGACGTCCTGGGCCGCAACGGCACGTACGTCGTCTTCCGCAAGTACCACTCCCATGTCGCGGCCTTCAACAAGTGGCTGCACGACAACGCCTCCACCGAGGCCGAACGCGAGCTGCTGGCCGCCAAGCTGGTCGGCCGCTGGCGCAGTGGCGCACCACTCGCCCTCTCGCCCGACCGCGACGCCCCCGCCATCGGCGAGGACCCGAACCGGATCAACGACTTCGACTACTCCGCCGACCCGCGCGGACTACGCACCCCGCTCGGCTCCCACATCCGCCGGATGAACCCGCGCGACACCAAGCTCACGGTCCTCACCGACGTCAACATCCGCCGCATCATCCGGCGCGGCACCTCCTACGGCACCCCGCTGCCCCCGGACCGCCTCAAGGACGACGGCCGGCCGCGCGGCCTGGACTTCATCGCCCTCGGCGCCCGAGCCATCGACAACGTCGAGTTCCTCCAGAGCGAATGGGTCGGCTCCGGCAACTTCATGGGCCTGGGGAAGGAGAAGGACCCGATGATCTCGCTCCAGGACAAGGGCGCCTACTTCACGGTGCCCGGGACCCCGCCGCGCCGGGTGCAGAACATCCAGTCCTTCAACACCCTGCTCGGCGGCGAGTACTTCTTCATGCCCAGCCTGTCCGCCATCCGCTGGCTCGGCAGCAACTGACCCCCACCCCGCGCGGAGGCACTACCCATGACCTCGTACGTCCGCTACAGCCCCGACCTCGAACAGCCCTTTCCGGACGAGGACGAACTCGTCCGCCAGGTCGTCGCGGCCATGGGCAAGGCCAACCAGCAGGTCGCCGACAAACACCGGCACGGCCTGCGCGACGCCCACGCGAAGAGCCACGGCGTCCTCGCCGGTGAGCTGCGCATCCAGCCCGACCTGCCCGCCCACCTCGCCCAGGGCCTCTTCGCCGAACCGGTCACCTACCCGGTGATCGTCCGCTTCTCCTCCGCCCCCGGCGACCTGCGCTCCGACCAGGTGCCCGTCCAGCGCGGCCTCGCGATGAAGGTGATCGGCGCCCCCGGGGCCCGCGCCCTCGACGACGGCTTCACCACCCAGGACTTCCTCCTCGTCAACCACCCCACCCTGCCCTTCGGCAACATCGCCGAATACGCCAAACTCCAGGGCATCCTGGAGAAGCAGCCCGGCCAGAGCGACCAGCAGCTCCAGCTCACCGGCGCGGCCGCCCGAGTGGCCGCCAAGGCCCTCACGCGCGTCGGACGTCCGCTGCCGCCCGCCGTCGAGACCCTGGCCGCCGCCAACGACCACGTCCTCGGCGAGACCTTCCACTCCATGGCCGCGCTGCGCTACGGCGACCACGTGGCGAAGATGTCCGCCGCACCCCGCTCGGCGAACGTCAAGGCCCTCACCGGCAGCCACGTCGACAAGAAGGCCGGCGAGTCGGCCCTGCGCGACCTCGTCGTCGACTTCTTCGCGGACAACAGCGCCGAGTACGACATCCGCGCCCAGCTGTGCACGGACATCGACCGGATGCCGGTGGAGGACGCCTCGGTCCTGTGGCCCGAGGAACTGTCACCGCACCAGACCGTGGCCGTGCTGCATCTGCCCGCCCAGGACGCCTACAGCGACGCCCGCCGCCGCTACGCCGACGACGTCCTTTCCTTCAGCCCCTGGCACGCCGTGGAGGCCCACCGCCCGCTGGGCTCGATCATGCGCTCCCGCCGCGCCGCGTACCCCGCGTCCAGCGACTTCCGGCACCGCTTCAACGGCATCGAGCCGCAGGAGCCGTCCGACATCAAGGAGCTGCCCGCCTGACCAGGTCCCGACCGCCCCCGGATGCGGCCGGGGTCGGTCGGGACTCGCGTGCCAGAATGGAGACGTCCATTCTCCGCCCTGGCTTCTTCGAGGTTCCTTTCGTGTCCCAGCCCGTCGGCCGTGTGCCTCAGCGACGCAACGCCCGGTCCAACCGGGCCCGCATCCTCGCCACCGCCCGCCAGGAGCTCGGCCGGAACCCCGACATCACCCTGGAGGAACTCGCCCGCGCCGCCGGCGTCGTACGGCGCACGCTGTTCGGGCACTTCCCCGGCAGGGCAGCGCTCCTGGACGCGCTGGCCGAGGAGGCCGCCGAGGCGCTTCAGGCCGCCGTCGCGGTCGGCGCGGGGGTGACGGAACCGGCCGACCGGGCGCTCGCCCACTTCACGTTGTCGCTCTGGCCCGTGGGCGACCGGTACCGGATGCTCCTGGCGCTGGCCCGACGGGACCTCGGCATGGACCGTGTCGCCGGGATCCTGGAGCCCGCCCGGGTCAGGGTCACGGCCATCCTGGAGCAGGGACAACGGGACGGCGTCTTCCACGCCCACCTGCCGGCCCCGGTGCTGAGCGTCGGCCTGGAGGCGATGACGGTCGCCCTGCTGGAGGAGGTCAACACCGGGGCGCTGGAGGACGACGGCACCCGGGTGGCCGTCACCACGCTCATCGCGGCCGGTGTGCCGGAGAAGCGGGCGCAGATCGTCGTGGACGAGGTGGCCGCCGCCGAGGAGTGAGATCACCCTGCAGTCCGACGTGACCCCGGTGCGCAGCGCCGGGGTCTTTCCGTGTCCGCCCTCACTTCTTTAGTTACCCCCGCATGTGCAATTATCTTGGCCATGAACTTCGGCGGACCAGACGATCTGGCCTTCTCCCACCCTGCGCCGGTAGCGGTCCTCGGCGACAGGTACGAACTGCGGTTGCTGCTCGGCTCCGGAGGCATGGCCGAGGTGCACCTCGCGCACGATCTCCGGCTCGACCGCAGCGTCGCGGTGAAGACTCCGCGCACCGACCTCGCCCACGACCCGGCACTCCAGGAGCGGTTCCGGCGGGAGGCCCAGTCCACCGCCTCGCTCAACCACCCGGCCATCGCCGCCGTCTACGACACGGGCGAACACTTTTCGTACGGGGCGCAGTTGCCGTACCTCGTGATGGAGTACGTCGACGGCATGACGCTGCGCGAGGCCCTGTACTCCGGACCACCGCTGACCGTCGCACGCGCCTGGAGGTGACTGCGGGCGTCCTGGAGGCGCTCGCGCATTCCCACCAGCACGGCATCGTGCACCGGGACATCAAGCCGGCCAATGTCATGGTGGCCTGGTCCGGTCAGGTGAAGGTCATGGACTTCGGCATCGCCCGTGACGCACGGGACGTCGGCATGACCCAGACCTCCCTGGTGATCGGCACCGCGCAGTACCTCTCCCCGGAGCAGGCGATGGGACACGACATCGACGCCCGCTCCGACCTGTACTCGGTGGGCTGCCTTCTGTACGAACTCCTCACCCTGCGCACGCCGTTCACCGGCGATTCGCCGATGGCGGTGATGTACCAACACGTCCAGGAGGAGCCACGGCCGCCGAGCCTCTACAACCCCGAGGTCGGCCCCCAGGTCGACACGATTGTCCTGCGGGCCCTGACGAAGGACCCTGCGTATCGCTACCAGTCCGCGCAGGAGATGCTCGCCGACGTCGTGGCGTACCTCGGGGCCCCGACCGTCCTGGACCGGGCGTTCGACGGCGGCGACGCGGATCCCGACGGCGACGACGCGGCGGAGAGGGGTCGCCGCAGAGGCAGGGCCGCGCTGGTCGGGCTGGGTGTCGCGGTCGTCGTCGCGGCACTCGTGCTCGGCTGGTTCATGTTCGGGCGCGGTACGGCCGACGACGGCAAGGCAGACGTACCCGATCTCGTCGGCCAGACCCTGGAGGAGGCCCGGCGCACGGCGGACAACGTCGGACTCACATCCGGCACAACCGCGCGGTGCCTCTTCCCAGATCCCCCCGCACCTGCCCCGCCCTTCCCCGAACGACTTGATCACCAGCTCCCCGACGCTGCACCGCCCAACTCGGCGTCAAGCCAGCCGTCCCAAACCAAGCCGCCCCCGAAGCACCCCCATAGCGCCTGATCTTCGACAATCATCCTGGAACTGGGCCCCATTGGGGTCACCACGGAGGTCCGCTGAACGCCGCCCCATCGACCCGGGACGGACAGCAAGAAAGGGGACGGTGCCAGGTGTCCCCTCCCGGCACCGTCCCGGGGCCGTGCGCCGCTCAGGCACAGCCCGTCATGGGGGTGATGGAGGCCGGAATCGGGGTTCCGGCCTCCGGTGTACGGGGCTCAAGCGCCCACAGTCTCGGTCTGCTCCTCGGTAGCCGGTGCCGCGTCTTCCTCACCGTGGTTGGTGGTGTGCTTGCGGCCGGGCAGGACGGCGATGACGATCAGGGTTCCGGCGGCCATGATGATGCCGCCGATGAGGCTGGTGTGGGCGATGGCGTGAGCGAAGGACTCGTGGACCGCTCCCAGCAGGGTCTGGGCCTGCTGGGCGCCGCCCTGGGGGTTCTTGGCGACCTCTTCGGCGACCGCGATGCCGCCGCCGACGGAGTCCTTGGCGGTGTCCATGGCCGCGGCCGGGAGGTGGCCGCCGACCAGATCGGTCAGCTTGTCCTTGTACGACGTGGCCAGCAGCGAGCCGAGGATGGCGATGCCCAGCGAGGCACCGAGTTCCAGGGCGGTGTCGTTGGCGCCGCCGCCGACGCCCAGCTCCGACTCGGGGAAGGAGCCCATGATGGTGTCGGTGGCCGGGGACAGGCTCAGGCCGATGGCGAAGCCGAGGAGCAGCAGGGGCGCCAGGAAGTCGGTGTACGTCGAGCCCGACTCGATCCGCGTGAGCAGGAAGACGCCCGCGGTGCCGATGACCATGCCGGTGCCGACCACTATCTTGACGCCCAGCTTCGGGGCGAGCTTGCCGGTGACCGCGGCGCCGACGAAGACCGCGCCGGCCAGCGGCAGCAGGCGGATGCCGGTCTCCAGGGCGTTGTAGCCGAGGACGAACTGCAGGAACTGGGTGGAGTAGTAGATCGAGCCGAAGGTGCCGAAGAAGAAGAACAGCACCGCCATCATCGAGCCGCCGAAGGGACGCTCGGTGAACCTGCGCACGTCCAGCATCGGGTTCGGGTGCTTCAACTCCCAGGCCACGAAGGCCAGCAGGCCCACGCCGGCGACGACGGCAGCGGTGATCGGGCCGACGCCCCAGCCGAAGTGCGGGCCCTCGATGGTCGCGTACACCAGGGAGCCGACCGACACGATCGACAGCAGACCGCCGACGTAGTCGATCCGGCCCATGCCCTCCGCCTTCGACGGCGGCACCAGCAGCAGCGAGCCTACGACGCCGAGGACGGCGATGGGGACGTTCACCAGGAACGTCGAGCCCCAGGCGTGGTTCTCCAGCAGCCAACCGGCGGTCAGCGGGCCGACGGCGATGGCGAGGCCGGAGGTCGCGGACCAGGCGGTGATCGCCTTGGCGCGCTCGGTGCGCGGGAAGATCGCGACCAGCAGCGACAGTGTGGCCGGCATGACGACGGCGGCACCGACACCCATGATCGCGCGGGCTGTGATGACGAGACTCGTCTCATCAACCAGGCCACCCATCACCGAACCGCCGGCGAAGATCAACAGGCCGAGGACGAGCGCGCCGCGGCGGCTGTACTTGTCGCCGATCGCGCCGAGCACGAGCATCAGCGCGGCGTAGGGGACGGTGTAGCCGTCGATGACCCACTGCAGGTCACTGCTGGACAGCCCCAGGTCCTTGGTCATGTCGGGGGCGGCCACGATCAGTGACGTGTTCGCCATGACGACGATCAGCAGGCTCAGGCACAGGACCAGCAGGGCCCACCAGCGCCGGTGGTAGGGCTCCGTCATCTTCTCGACGGGTGTGTTCGGAAAGAGCGGCATGGTCAGGCTCCTCGGCAGGAGGTGAAGCGGAGGCTTCGGGGGTGCGGAATCGATGGGATCGGTGCACGCGGGGCCAAGAGGGGCCCGGCACCAGGGGCAGCTAATTGCCCGTTGATGTGCAGACTAGTTTATTGCCCGTGGATGTGCAACTATCGACTCGCCCTCCCCCGTCAACCGGAGGTTCGACATGATCCACGCACACGTGACAGCCGCCCCGGAACGCAGACGCACTCTGCTCACGCGCGCCCGCATCCTCGAAGCGGCCCGGCAGGAACTCGGGCGTGAGCCCGACAGCAGCCTCGGTGACATCGCCCAGGCGGCAGGGGTGGTGCGCCGTACGGTCTATGGCCACTTCAACGGCCGGGCCGCACTGATGGAGGGGCTGGTGGAGGAGGCCACGTGGGCCCTGCGGCAGGCGCTCGCGGTCCCGCGCGCACCGGTGGCGGATGCCGTCACGGAGCTGGCGCGCTTCGTCCTCGCGGTGTGGCCCGTCGGAGATCGCTACCGCATCCTGCTCCGCCTCGCCCCTCAGGACCTCGGCGCCGATCGGCTCGCTGAAGTCCTGGCTCCCGCACGGGACATGGCGGAGGCGATCATCGGCCGCGGGCAACGGCAGGGCGCCTTCCAGACCGGTGTCCCCCCGGTCGTCCTGACCCGGGCGCTGGAGGGCTACCTGCTAGGGCTTCTCGACTGCGTGAACAGCGGGGGCTGGAGCGACGACGGCACCGGCACCGCGACCGCCGCCCTGATCGCGATGGGCGTGGCCGGAGACAGCGCTGCGGCGTGCGTCCACGGGCTTGTCCGGTCCGCGGGCGACGCCGCGTAGGCGCACTTCCCAAGCACCACCCGAAGAGGAGAACCATGTATCAGTCCCACCGCGACGAGGAGCCCTACTACGGCGACGGCTCCGTGTATGCGAGCCCCCCGACCCGGACCAGACGGCGCATGATCATCGCCGCCGCGTCCCTGGTGGCCGTACTGGTCGGCGGAGTCGCGGTCGACCGGATCGCCGCAGCTCGCGCGGAGAGCCGTACGGCCAAGGCGTTCCAGGACGGCATGGGAACCGCCGATCGGCCATCGGTGCACGTCAGGGGCTTTCCCGTACTGAACCAACTGGCTGCGGGCAGCCTGGACCATGTCGACCTGACCGCCCACGACATTCCGGCCGACGGCAGCACCCGGCCGCTCCCGGTGACGAAGCTGACAGTCGGGATGGACGGGCTGAAGACGTCGGGGAGCGCCGACGAGGCTCACGCGGACAGCGTCACCGCGACCGCGTTCCTGTCGTACGCGGACGTGTCGAGCGCGCTCGGCGTGCAGGTGTCACAAGGGGACGAGCCCGGCCGGGTCGACGCGACCGCGAGTCTGCCGCTCGTCGGCGACGTGACCGTGAGCGCGGCCGTCTCGGCGGCCGGCGGCAACCGCATCGCCTTCACGGACGTACGCGCGGAGCAGGGTGAACTGCTCCCGCCGCTGAAATCACTGCTCGACAAGGCCCTGAACGAGCCCATTCCGCTGCAGAACGTGCCCGAAGGGCTCCGTCTGCGGTCGGTCACCACCGGCGAGGACGGAATCGACGCCCGCTTCACGGGCCGCTCGGTCACGTTCCACCCGGACTCGTCGTCCGCGTGAGGTCAGGGGGCGTCAGGCAGCGGGCGTCGGGCGACCTCGTGCGCTTCGTCCGCGGGCAGGCCCAGCATCCGCAGGACCATCTCGGCGAGGTTGACCGCAGCCTCGTCGCCGTCCACCTCGGGGCGGGCGAACCGCAGCTCCACCAGGGACAGCAGGGTGCCGCCCAGTGCGGACAGGGCGACCACGGGGTCGACGGGCGTGAAGCGGCCGGAGGCGATGCCGACCTGGAGATCGCGCAGGGCGCGTCGGGCCAGTCCCTTGCCCGAGTGGATGTGCGCGAGGCCACGGCGGCGCAGGACCTGCATCAGCTCCGGGTGGGAGTCGGCCATGCGGGCACTGAGCCGGAAGCCGCCCGCGACCCGCTCCGCCGGGTCGTCGATCCCCGTCAGACGCTCGTCGAATTCCTGCCCGAACTCCTCGAGGGCGTCCACCACTGCCGCCTCGAACAGCTCCGCCTTGGAGTCGAAGTGGTTGTAGAAGGAGCCGAAGCCCACGTCCGCCCGCTCGGCGATCGCCTGGATGCTCGCGCTCGTGTCGCCGCTCTCGGCGAGTATCTGCCGGGCCGCTCGCACCAGAGCCCCACGGGTCTCTGCGCGACGTCGCTCGAACCGGTTGCTGGGCGGGGCTGACGTAGACATGCGCAGAAGTCTAACGGTTACCCCATGCAGATCGCAGTCCTGATGAATTCATCATTCCCTACGGCGAACATCTTGACGACAGAACTGTCACAGTTGATGATTTCCTCATTACGGCAATGTTGCTCGGAGGGCACCATGTCTGAAACACGCGTCAACGGGGACGTCATCACCGCCCACCAGGACCTCCACAGTGAGCAGGGCGCCCTGCGCGGCGAACACCCCGGCCGCTCCCGGAATCCCGTGATCAAGGTGGCGGACCTGGCCTGGCTGGAGTTCGAGAAGCCCGACCTGGACCGGGCGGAGGTCTTCGCCCGCGACTTCGGTTTCGGTGTCGCCGCCCGCACCGCGAGCGAGCTGTGGCTGCGGGGCACTTTCGCGGGCTCGCCCTGCATGGTGATCCGGCGCGGCCGCACGTCCCGTTTCATCGGTCCGGCGTTCCGCGCCGCCGAGCGGGGCGATCTGGACCGGCTGGCCCGAGCCACCGGATCGTCTGTACGGGACTCCGACGTGCCCGGCGGCGGCAAGGTGGTCGACCTGCTCGACCCGTCGGGCTTCCCGGTCCGGGTCGTGCACTGCGGCGAACAGCTGCCCGCCCTGCCGGAACAGCAGCCGCTGCTCCTGAATTTCGGCACGGATCACCGGCGTACGAACGCCACCCAGCGGCCGCCGCGCGAGCCGTCCCGCATCCAGCGGCTGGGCCATGTGGTGCTGGAGACGCGGGTGTTCGGCCGGGCCCTGGACTGGTACCTGGACACCCTCGGGATGATCGTGTCGGACTTCCTGTTCCTGGACGGGCAGCGCGGGCGCGGCCCGACGATGGCGTTCATCCGCTGCGACCTGGGCAGCGTGCCCGCCGACCACCACACCCTGGCCATGCATCTGGGGCCGGGCACGGGGTACGTCCACTCCGCCTACCAGGTCACCGACCTGGACTCCATCGCCGCCGGCGGCGAGTACCTCAAGGAGCGTGGCTACAAGCGCAGTTGGGGTATCGGCCGGCACATCCAGGGCAGCCAGCTCTTCGACTACTGGCGCGACCCCGACCACTTCATGCTGGAGCACTTCGCCGACGGCGACCTGTTCTCCTGCGACGTCGAGCCCGGCTGGGCGCCCATGTCGACCAGCGGCCTCGCCCAGTGGGGCCCGCCGGCCACCCGCGACTTCCTCGGCGCGAGCCCCTCCCCGCAGCGGGTCCGCGATGTCATCGAGGCCCTGCGCGGCGACAACGAGATGGACCGGGCACGACTGTTCGGTCTGCTCAAGGCCGCCAACTCCTGACCCCCGCACGCGAATCCCTCTCACAAAGGCACTGACATGAGCACCAATGTCCTGCGCACCGCCGACGGCTGGTGGGTCGTCCTCGGCGAACGCGCCGTCCCGGTCGACACCAAGGCCGCCACCACCACCGAACTGCTCGCCGAGCGCGACGCCGTACGAGAGGCGGCCCTCTCAGGTGACACGGGCACACCCGTCGCCGACCTGGCCGCCCTCTCGCCGGTCACCACCCCCTGTCGGGTGGTCGCCCAGATGGTCAACTACCGCAGCCACGCCCGCGATTCGGGCTTCAAGGGCGACATCCCGCCCGCCTTCTTCCGCAAGGCGTCCGGCTCGGTCAGCGGCCCGGGCGACGCCGTCGTCCGCCCCTCCCACGTGAAGTTCCTCGACTACGAGATCGAACTCGGGCTCGTCATGGGCGCGTCCCTGCCCGTCGGCACCGTGGTCGAGGAGCGGGACCTGCCGTCGTACGTCGCCGGACTGGTGATCACCAACGATGTCAGCGCGCGTGAGGTGCAGCTGACCAAGACGCAGTTCTACGAGAGCAAGTCGTACCCCACTTTCACGCCGACCGGTCCGTACCTGTCGTTGCTGGAGCCGGAGGACTTCGCCCATCTCCTCGACCTGCGGCTGAAGTTGAGCGTCAACGGCGAGCTGCGTCAGGACCGCACCCTGGCCGACATGATCGTCCGCCCGGCGCAGGCGCTGACCCTGCTGGCCCGCTTCCAGACCCTGGACGCCGGCGACCTGCTGCTCACCGGCACCCCCGGTGGCACTGCCCTGAAGGCTCCGCCGAAGGCCGTCGAGAAGATCGGCGCGCTCCTGCCGCCCGCCGTGAAGTGGAAGGCCTTCTTCAAGAGCCAGGCGAAGAACCCGCACTACCTGAGTCCGGGTGACGTGATCACGGCGACGATCGCGACCCCCGACGGCCGCATCGACCTCGGCGAGCAGCGCACGCCCGTCGCGGCCGCGAACTAAACCCCGAGGTGAGCCGCACATGACCGTCGATGAAGCCGCACGTGTGCCCGTCGTGATCGTCGGGGCCGGGCCGGTGGGCGTGACCGCCGCCCTCCTCCTGGCCCGGCGCGGAGTCCGCAGTGTCGTCCTCGAACGCCACCGGGACATCTACCCGCTGCCGCGCGCCGTCGCCAGTGACGACGAGATCCACCGGATCCTCCAAGCGGCGGGCGTCGGTGAGGAGTTCGCCGCGATCGCCCGCCCGGCGAAGGGGCTGCGGCTGCTGGACGCCCGGCACCGGGTGATGGCCGAGTTCCGGCGCAACGAGCACGGCCACCACGGCTACCCGCAGACCAGCATGTTCGACCAGCCCGAGCTCGAACGCGTACTGCGCGACGCCCTGGCCCGGCGCCCCGAGTGCGAACTGCGCGCCGGCGTGGAGGTCACCGGCGTCGGCCCGGACTCCACCGGCCCCGTCCGTGTCACCTACCGCGACGACACCGGCGACCACGAGCTGTGGGCCGACGCGGTCCTCGGCTGCGACGGCGCGGGCAGCCTCACCCGCGAAGCCATCGGTAGCGCCTGGGAGGACCTGCGGTTCGAGGAACGCTGGAAGGTCATCGACGTCGACACCACGGGCCCCGTCCGCTGCTGGGAAGGCGTCGACCAGATCTGCGACCCGGCCCGGCCGGCCACCTTCATGCGCGTCAGCGAGAACCGCTACCGCTGGGAGTTCCGGCTCGGGGAAGGACAAGAGACGGTCCGTGAGCTGATCGCCCGGTGGCTGCCGCCCTCGTACGACGGGGACTTCGAGGTGGTCCGCGAGACGCAGTACACCTTCCGGGCCCGCGTCGCCGACCGCTGGCGCAGCGGACGGGTCTTCCTGCTCGGCGACGCCGCGCACCTCACCCCGCCGTTCATCGGACAGGGCCTGTGCTCGGGACTGCGGGACGCCTACAACCTCACCTGGAAACTCGCCCTCGTTCTCCAGCAGGGCGGCGACGAACGGCTGTTGGACACCTACGAGAGCGAACGCAGGCCGCACGCACGGCATGTGGTCCGCCTCGCGGTCGCCATGGGCTGGGCCATGACCGGCGGCCAGGACGGCGCCGCCGCGATCCGCCGCAGGGCACTGGCCGCGGCCTGCCGCATACCCGGCCTGACCGAGCTGGCGGGCCGCGACCTCAGCCCGCCCCTCACCGCCGGGCCCCTGGTGCGGCGCAGAGTCCGCCGGGGGCTGGTGGGCACGCACTGCCCCCAACCGTGGGTGAGCGTCGGTGGACGGCACACCCGGCTCGACGAGGCACTCGGCGATTCCTTCGCCGTCCTGACCGCCACCGAGGCCGGCCCTTCCCTGACCGCGCTTGCCCACAGTCTCGGGGTTCACGCCGTCCCGGTGACCGACCTCGGCGACGACGGCACCCTCGCCGCCTGGCTGCGCGCCGGACGGGCGGAAGCGGTCCTGCTGCGGCCCGACCGCGTCGTGATGGATGTCGTCCCGTCGGGCGGCCGCGACTTCACGTCGACATCCGCCTGGGCCGCCCTCCTGCACACCACACGACGCCCTGTCCCTTCCGCACGCACGGCCCCGAAAAGCCTGTTGAGGAGTACGACGCGATGAGCACGCCCTTCTTCACACCCGATCCGGAGACGGCGACCACCAGTCGCATCGCGGACTTCGCCCGGCTCCAGGGCATGGACCCGGAGGACTACGCCGCCCTGCATCAGTGGTCGGTCACCGACCTGGAGGGCTTCTGGGGCGCGGTGTGGGAGTACTTCGACATCAACGCCGACACCCCCTACGAGCAGGTGCTGGCCGAGGAGCGGATGCCGGGCGCCCGCTGGTTCCCCGGCGCCACCCTCAATTACGCCCACCATGCCCTGCGTAACCTGGCCGACGACGACGTGGCGATCATCGCCCTCGACGAGACCGGTGCCGGATACGAGGTGACCGGCGCCCGGTTGCGTGCCCTGGTGGCGTCCGTGGCCGCCACCCTGCGCGACCTCGGCGTCGGCAAGGGCGACCGGGTCGTCGGCTATCTGCCCAACACCCCGCACGCCATCGTCACGTTCCTCGCCGCCGCGAGCCTGGGCGCCGTGTGGTCGGTGTGCGGTCAGGACTACGCCCCCAAGGCCGCCGCCGACCGCTTCGCCCAGCTCGAACCCACCGTGCTGATCGCCGCCGACGGCTACCTGTTCAACGGCACCACCCACGACCGCCGCGACGCGGTCCTCGAACTCGCCCACGCCCTCCCCACGTTGAAGGCGACCCTGCTGGTGGACCACATGGGCCTGCCCTGGCCCTCGCAGGCGTACCCGTCCCTGGTGGTCCCCTGGGAGGACGCCTCCACGCGTACCGAAGCGCTCACCTGTGTACCGGTCGCGTTCGACCATCCGCTGTGGGTCGTGTTCTCCTCCGGCACCACCGGCCTGCCCAAGGGCATCGTCCACGGCCACGGCGGCGTCCTGCTGGAGCACCTCAAAACCCTCGGTCTGCACTCGGACCTCGGCCCCGGCGACCGCCTCCTGTGGTACACCACCACCCACTGGATGATGTGGAACCTGGTCGCCTCCACCCTCCTGACCGGCGCCACTACCTGCACCTACGACGGCAGCCCGGCGCCCTTCGCCAAGCTCGACGTCCTGTGGGAGCTGGCCGCCCGCCACCGTGTCACCGTCTTCGGCACCAGCCCCCAATACCTGCTGGGCATGGCCAAGTTCGGCATCGACCCCTCCACGCACGACCTCTCCTCGATCCGCGTCGTCGGCTGCACGGGCTCCGCCCTCCCCGCCTCCGCCTACCCCTGGGTGCGCGACCACGTCGGCGAGCACGTCCTGCTGGCCTCCATCAGCGGCGGCACCGACATCGTCTCCGGCTTCGCCGGCAGCGCACCCAACACCCCCGTCTGGGCAGGCGAGTTGTCCGCCCCGCACCTGGGCGTGGCGCTGGCCGCGTACGACGCCGAGGGCTTCCCCGTCATCGACCAGGTCGGCGAGTTGGTGGTCACGCGCCCCATGCCGTCGATGCCGCTGTACTTCTGGAACGACCCGGAGGGCACCCGCTACCGCGACGCCTACTTCTCGGCGTACCCCGGGGTGTGGCGACACGGCGACTGGATCACGGTCACGAGGCACGGCTCGGTGATCATCCACGGCCGCTCCGACAGCACACTGAACCGCAACGGTGTACGGCTCGGCAGCGCCGACATCCATGACGTCGTCGAACGTCTCCCCGAGATCGCCGAGGCCCTGGTCATCGGCGCGGAGGAGCCGGACGGCGGCTACTGGATGCCGCTGTTCGTGGTCCCGGCAGCCGGGGTGACCCTGGACGACACCCTCCGCGAGAAGATCCGCGACGCCGTCCGCACCGGCGCCTCACCCCGCCACGTCCCCGACGAGATCCTCGAAGTGCCGGGCATCCCGCACACCCGCACCGGCAAGAAGCTGGAGGTCCCGATCAAGCGGCTGCTCCAGGGCGCCGCGGTGGAGCAGGTCGTCAATCCGGCCACGGTGGACAGCCCCGAACTCATCGTCCACTACGCCCGGCTGGGCAAGGAGCGCCGCAAGGGCAGGTCCGCCTCATGACCACCGTGCTCGCTGTCGCCCTGTCCCTGGTCTTCCTTCCACTGGGGCTGGCGAAGCTCGCCTCGGCGCCGTTCATGCGCCAGGCGGCGGCCCATCTCGGCATGTCGGTACGGCTCTACCGCGTCGTCGGCACGCTGGAAGTGGCCGGGGCTGCCGGACTGCTGACGGGGCTGACCTGGACGCCGCTGGGCGTGGCCGCCGCGACAGGCCTCGCCCTGCTGATGGCCGCCGCGGCGGTGGTCCACCTGCGCCACGGCGACCCGCCGCCCCGAGCCGTCCCGGCCGCCGTACTGGCCCTGATCTCCTTGACGTACGCGGCAGCGGCGATGGCCGCCGGCTGACGCGTCCTTTACGGCCGGGCATGGGCGGACCGCTGTGAGGGTGGCGGCCGCCCCTCCCGGCTCCGCGCGGGCTGTCATCGCACTCCGGCCTTCCCCTCCCCCCGAGGCCGGGGCGGCCCGCGCCGACGTCCGGGGCCTGCGAGACCGGCTGGGCTCGACAGGCCCCGGACGTGACACCCCGCTTCCGGGGATGCCAGTCGCGCTTGAGGGCAGTGGCGGGCGTCTCGCTCGGCTGTGCCGGGGACTTGGGCAGATCACGCCCTTCGATGTCCACGTTCGGCAGGATCTTCCGCAGACCACGCGGCAGCCACCAGCCGGCCCGGCCGACCCACATGAGCACCGCGGGCACGAACGTCATCCGGATGAGGAAGGCGTCGACCAGGACCCCGAAGGTCAGGGCGAAGGCAAACGGCTTCACGATCGCGTCCTGCATCGTGACGAAGCCCGCGAAGACCGCCACCATGATCAGCGCGGCGGTGGTGACCACCCAAAACACCAGGGGTGAGCCCTTCAGGACGGCCCGGCGGGCGTCGCCGCCATGGGCGTACTCCTCGTGGATGCTGGAGACGACGAACACCTCGCAGTAGAGCAGCTGGGAACGACCTCCAGGTGGAACCGGTCGAGCAGCTCATCAGGGGACTCCCAGAGTCGTGCTCCGGACCCGACCTTCACCGGCAGGGAAGACTCGCTTATTGCCCGCAGCTGAGCTCGCCGTTGCCGTCAGGAACGAAGGGTGCGCAGGCCTGTGCGGATCTCGCTGACAAGGATCTCGGGCTGTTCCAAGGCCGCGAAGTGCCCGCCCCTGTCGGCCTCGCCGTAGTGGATCAGATTGCTGTAGGTGTCTTCGATCCAGCTACGTGGCACGCGTGGGATGTCCCTTGGGAAGACCGTCACCGCGACCGGAAGCGTCACCTTCGGGCCGGCGAAAGTGAGCGACTTGTTCTCCCAGTAGATGCGGCCTGACGACGCTGCGCTGTTGGTGAACCAGTAGAGGGATATCGCATCGAGCATGTCGTCGATGCTGAGAGCGTCCTCGGCGAGCCCGTGGTTGTCGGTCTTGGACTGGAACTTCTCGTAGATCCAGGCCGCCTGGCCGACGGGAGAGTCCGCCAGGGCGAATCCGACCGTCTCCGGCTTCGTGCCCTGAAGGTGGTTCGACCCACCGAGATCACCGGCGTAGAGGGCGAGGGTCTCCACGGCGTCGCGCTGTGCGGGCGACAAGGTGTCGGGTATCTGAGCGGGAAAGGCGTACTGGGTGTTCAGATGAATTCCGAGAAGCCCCTCAGGTTGCATCGCCCCGAGGGCAGTGGTGACGACGGCACCCCAATCGCCGCCTTGTGCGGCCCATTTCGTGTAGCCGAGACGCTTCATCAGCTCCACCCATGCGCTCGCAATGCGCGAGACGGTCCACCCGGTCTCCGTGGGCTTCTGGGAGAACCCGAACCCGGGGAGCGACGGGACGACGACGTCGAATGAGTCGGCGGCGTCCCCTCCGAACGAGACCGGATCGGTCAGCGGGCCGATCAGCTTCAGGAAATCGAGGCTCGAGCCAGGCCATCCATGCGCGAGGATCAGCGGCATCGCGTGGGGGTTCTTGGACCTGACGTGGATGAAGTGGATGTCCAGCCCGTCGATCTCGGTCAGGAACTGAGGGAAGCGATTGAGTTCGGACTCCAAGCGCCGCCAGTCGTAGCCGCGCTCCCAGTGCTCGACCAGAGACCTGGCGTTCTCCACGCGAACCCCTTGCGACCAGTCGCCCACCGTTTCCGGATCCGGCCACCGGGTTCTGGCCAGTCGCTGCTTGAGGTCGTCGATCTCCGATTCCGGGATCGAGACGGTGAACGGGCGGATGAGGGCCGAGGTGGGGAGCGTCGGTGCGGTCATTGCCTTCTTCTCTTCTCATGAGCTTCGAAGGGCAGCGCAACTCTCGCTGCACACTGCTGTACAGTCAATCTCACTGTACACCCGTGTGCAATACTGGTGCCGTGCCCACCGAGTCCTCCCGTATGCGCTCGATGAACGAGACACGCGAACGCATCCTCGACGTCGCCCTCGATCTGCTCGGAGAGAACCCCGACGCCGGAATGGGCGAGATCGCCTCCACCGCCGGCGTCGTCCGCCGCACCGTCTACGACCATTTCCCCTCGCGCCTCGACCTGGTCCGGACACTCACGGAACGGGCCGTCGCCGAGATGACAGCCGTGCTCACCGAAGTCAACGCCTCCGGCGCGGAAGCGGACGCGGCGTGGGTCGAATTCATCGCCCGCCTCTGGCCGGTGGCGCACCGGTACCGAGTGCTGCTGGCGCTGCGCCGAGGCGAGTACGGCGAGGCGATCCACGCCCTGCTCGGGCCGGTCGACGAGCTCCTCGCCGACCTCGTGAAGCGGGGCCAGGACACCGAGGTGTTCGCACAGCACCTGCCGGCGGGCATTCTGAGCCAGGTCGCCTACGGCGTCGTGTTCGCCATCGCGGACAGCGACTTGTCGAACGCGACCCCCGGCGCCCGAGCAGCGACGATCACGAGCCTGCTGATGCTGGGAGTCCCCGAGACGCGCGCCCTCGCTCTCGTGGGCGACCAGGCCTGACCCGCAGTACTCAAACGGAGTCGCGGAGCCAGTCGGGTTCTGGTACCGCAGCGCATGGGCGATCTCCCGCATCTCGTAACGCCCCTTGAGGGTCCGGCGACCTGTTGTCGATCTTGCTCCGGCAAAGGATCGCTTACGAGAACTGCGGCCCTGTGTCCCCGTGTCCGAATGTGCAGCGTGCTATGTCCCAGGGACTGTGGGTGTGCGGCTCAGGGCCGCTCCCGTGCGGAGATCTTGGAGGAGTTCGGGCGCGGTCGGGACAAGGCGTCAGAGCTGCAACCGGGCCAGAGCTTCAGCCATCACCTGGGCGAGGGTCGGCATCTCGTCCAGCGGCGTCACTCTGCCGGGAAGGCTCGGCGGGCAGGTCTGGACCCAGCCGGGCGACAGCGACTGACTCGGTGAGGGGACGGCTGGCGTACCGCAGGTGGCGAAGGCCGTCCTCCTACCGACGTAGTACACGGGGGCTGCTCCTTGAGGATGAGGCGAGGGAACTGCTTTGGTGCGGGCGCACCAGGTGAGAGTGCGGGCGGTGGGACGATGCCCCGGCACCCCTCTCCGGGCCAGGCTGGTGACTCACCCGAGACCAGACCTGGAGATCCGTTCCCGTGGCTACTTTGCTCTATCGGCTGGGCCGTACCGCCTTCCGGCGGCGCTGGCTCGTGGCGTTGTTGTGGGCGGTGATCCTGGGCGGCGTCGGCTTCGGTGCCGTCAAGGCTCCGGCCGCCTCCGACAGCGGCACGTCCTTCATGCCCGGCATCGAGGCACAGAAGGCGTTCGACCTGATCGGGGAGCGCTTCCCCGGCGCCTCCGCCAACGGCGCCAACGCGCGGATCGTGTTCGTCGCGCAGCACGGCGAGAAGGTGACCGCTGCTGTCAACCGTGCCGCCATCGACACCTTCGTCAAGGAGGCCGGCGGCGCACCTGAGGTCTCCGGCGCCGTGAATCCCTTCACCGCGAAAGCGGTGAGCAGGGACGGCTCCACCGCCTACGCAACCGTCAACTACAAGGTCAAGGCCGCCGACCTCACCGACACGGACAAGACCGCGCTGGAGAAGGTCATCGACCAGGCCCGTGCCTCCGGCCTCACGGTCGAGGTCGGCGGTACGGCGCTCGCCGAGCAGGCGTCGGCGGGCGGCTCGTCCGAGGCCGTCGGCATCGCCCTCGCCGCAGTGGTCCTGCTGATCACCTTCGGCTCCCTGGCGGCCGCCGGGCTGCCCCTGCTGACGGCCGTCATCGGCGTCGGGACCAGCATGCTCGGCATCATGGTGCTGGGCAGCACGTTCGGCCTGACCGCGACGACGGGGACGCTCGCCTCGATGCTCGGACTGGCGGTCGGTATCGACTACGCCCTCTTCGTGGTCTCGCGTTACCGGGAGGAGCGCGCAGGCGGGCACGACCCGGGCGAGGCGGCCGGCCTGGCCGTCGGTACGGCCGGTTCCGCCGTCGTCTTCGCCGGCCTCACGGTCGTCATCGCGCTCGCCGGGTTGTCCGTGATCGGCGTGCCATTGCTCACGAAGATGGGCCTGTGCGCGGCGGGCGCAGTCGCTGTCGCCGTGCTGATCGCCCTCACCCTGGTCCCTGCCCTGCTCGGCATGTGGCCCAATGCCGTCCTCTCCCGCGCCACCCGCAAGCGCGGTCGGCCGAAGCCGCAGACGGACAATGCCGGTTCGCGCTGGGCCCGCTTCGTCCTGCGCCGCCCCCTGGCCGTGCTGGTGCTGTCCGTGGTGGGCCTCGGCGCCCTCGCCCTGCCCGCCGCGCACCTGGAGATGGGCATGCCGGGCGCCGAGTCCAAGCCGACCTCGTCCACCGAACGGCGTGCCTACGACGACCTCGCGCACGGCTTCGGCGCGGGCTTCAACGGACCGCTCACCGTCGTCGCCGACGTCAAGGGAGCCCACGACCCCAAGGCGGCCGTCGCGCGGATCACCAAGGAGATCACGGGTACGCGCGGCGTCGTGTCCGTGTCCGTCCCGCGTTTCAACCAGGCCGGCGACACGGCCCTGCTCTCGGCGGTCCCGGCCACCGGCCCGAACGACGAGAAGACCAAGGACCTCATCCACACCATCCGGGCGGAACGCCCCGCCCTGGAGCGCGAAACCGGCGCGACCTTCAAGGTCACCGGCAGCACCGCCATGGACATCGACGTCGCCCAGGCCCTCCAGGACGCGCTCGTGCCCTACCTCGCCGTCATCGTCGGCCTGGCCCTCGTCCTGCTGCTGGTGGTCTTCCGCTCCGTGCTCGTCCCCGTCAAGGCCGCCTTCGGGTTCCTGCTCAGTGTGCTGGCCGCCCTGGGCTCGGTGGTCGCGGTCTTCCAGTGGGGCTGGGGCGCGGGCCTGCTCGGCGTGGAGCAGCCCGGGCCGATCATGAGCCTGATGCCGATCTTCCTGGTGGGCATCGTCTTCGGCCTGGCCATGGACTACGAGGTCTTCCTCGTCGCCCGGATGCGGGAGGTCCACGGCGACCGGGCCCCGCACGCGGTCGTGACCGGCTTCCGGCACAGTGCGCGGGTCGTCGTAGCCGCGGCCGTCATCATGATCGCGGTGTTCTCCGGGTTCGTCAGCGCCCAGAGTCGATGATCAAGACGATCGGTTTCGGACTCGCCGTCGCGGTGCTCTTCGACGCCTTCGTCGTCCGCATGGCGATCGTGCCCGCAGTCCTCGCCCTGCTCGGCGACCGCGCCTGGTGGCTGCCCAAGTGGCTCGACCGGCTCCTGCCCCGCGTCGACGTCGAGGGCTCCGAGCTCACCACAGAAGCCGCCACCCATGGCACCGGGCCGGACGATCTCCGGCCGCTGCCGCTGGAAGGGACCCGGGTCTGATGCCCGTATCACAGGTGGCGGCACCACGTCCCGAGGTGTCGCCACCTGTGGTGTGTGAGCATGACTTCCTGGACCACCCCTCTCGGAGCGCGATGAACACGATCTGGCAGCGCTGGGCGGCGCCTCGTCCGCAAGCGGCCGAGGCCGCGGCGCTGGTCCTGCTGACCGCGCTGACGCTCTCCGGTGTCGTGGTCACCTGGGCCATGAGGTTCAGGCCACCCCTGTGGCCGGCACTCGCGCTGTCCGTCCTGGCCTGCGGCGCGGTGCACTGGCGCCGCACCCGGCCCCTGCCGGTACTGGCCGTCACTTTGTTGTGCACCGTAGCCCAGGGCGCACTGGGCTATCTGCTGACGCCCCTCCTGATGGGGCCCCTTCTGACGGCGCAGTACTCCTTGAGCCTCCACAACCGGCGGCGCACTTCGTGGAACAGCGCGGTAGTGGTCGCCATCGCCATAGTGGCCACCGGCCTCCTCGACACCCGGCTCAACCGCTCCCCGGTCCTCTCCATCGTCAACCCCACGGCATGGGTACTGCTGTGCGCGGCCCTCGGCAGTTACGTCCGGGTGCGCCGCGAATACGCCGCCGCCCGCGCCGAGCACGCCGTCCGGGAGCGCGAGGAGGAGGCCCGGCACCGGGTGTTCCAGGAACGGATGCGTATCGCGCGGGAGTTGCACGACGTGGTCGCCCATCACCTCACTCTCGCCGACGCTCAGGCCGCCACCGCCGCCCACCTCGCCCGGAGCCATCCCGACCAGGGCGCTCGACATGATCGGCATGCTGCCCCAGACCACTTCCGCGGCGCTACGGGAGCTCAAGGCCACCGTGGGTCTGCTGCGCCAGGACACCGACAGCCAGGCCGGTGACAACCTGGCCCCCGCCCCGGGGCTGCAGGACCTGCCCGACCTGGTCGACGCCTGCGCGGCGGCCGGCCTGGCGGTGACCGTCACCGTCGACGGCGAGGCCGGCCGCCTGACCCCGGTACTCGACCTGACGGCGTACCGGATCGTCCAGGAAGCCCTCACCAACGTCAGCAAGCACGCCGCCGGCCCGACCGCCCAGGTCCACCTCACCTACACCCCCCGCCACCTCACCCTGTCCATCACCAACGACACCGGTCCGAGCCGCCCGGCGCCCTCCGCCGCCCTCCACGGCGGCTTCGGCCTCATCAGCATGCGCGAGCGCGTCACCGCCGTGGGCGGCTCCTTCCACGCCGGTCACCGCCCGCACGGCGGCTTCGAGGTCGCCTGCACCCTCCCGCTCGAGAACCGCGAAGTCAGTCCCGACGAAAGCCCCGCCCCATGACCATCCGAGTCCTGCTCGCCGACGACCAGGCGCTGCTGCGCGCCACCTTCCGCATCCTCATCGACTCGGTCGAAGACCTCACCGTGGTCGCCGAGGCCGCCGACGGACAGGAGGCTGTCGACCTCACCGCCGAGCACCGCCCCGACGTGGTCATCATGGACATCCGCATGCCGCACCTCGACGGGGTCGCCGCCACGGCCGCCATCTGCGCCCGGCCGGAACTCGCCGGGACCCACATCCTCGTCCTCACCACTTTCGAGGACGACGAGAACGTCGCCAAGGCCCTGCGCGCCGGCGCGAGCGGCTTCCTCGGCAAGGGCGTCAGCCCCGAGATCCTGCTGGCCGGCATCCGCACGGTCGCGGCCGGCGAAGCACTCCTCTCCCCCACGGCCACCCAAGCCCTCATCACCCGCTTCCTGGCCACCCCCGACACCGACGGCTTCCTCGCCCTCCCCGACGCCGTCAGGGCCCTCACCGACCGCGAACGCGAAGTGGTCTCCCTGGCCGCCCACGGCAAGTCCAACGCCGAGATCGCCGACAAGCTGGTGGTGAGCCCGCTGACCGTACGCAGCCACATCCACCGCGCCATGACCAAACTCAACGCCCGCGACCGCGCCCAGCTCGTCGTCATCGCGTATCAGAGCGGCCTGGTCAAGCCGTATCCACATGGCTGATCCACCAGCTCCAGACCGGTGAACCCGACGAGACCACCGACGCGCTCGCCACCTCCAGGTCGGCTTCGGCTTCACTGGCGCCAACCGCTTCATCAGCCTGACTCGACCAGTTGGCAACCACTCCGTTCTGCGCACCACGAACCGCCAACCCCTCAGGCATTCGTCACCATCCGGACGTCGGCGGGGAACCGGGTGAGCAGTCCCACGGTTATTGCTCGCCTACCGCCCGACGGAAGCCGGGGCACCGGCTGATCAATATCCCCAGCATTGCGTGGGCGCACACATCCGCAGTGACTCCGGCCATCGTGCCCGCGATCATCTCGGGTCCTGGTCGATGTCGCGAAAGCCGCAGCTGAAGCGGTAGGTCCCGGGGCCAACCGTGATGGGCTTTCAGACGCCCTCCCCTGCTTGCGCTGCACCCGGGGGAGGCCGTCACCCAGGCCGACGAGGACCTCGTCGGCTGCCGCACCAGGTCGGCCGTCGCACCGCCCTGCTGCCATGCCGGCGACGCCCCGGGCGCACTGCGGCGAACCCGGTTGGGCCTCTGCCGAGTGCCCGGTGACCGAGGCCACGGTCACCCCGAATGATCCGCAGCACCCGCCTCGTCGACCTGGGAACACTAGGTCTGGTTGGCGGTCTCGTCGAAGGCGACGATCAGCGCGTTGTCTCCTCCTCCGTCGGGATCGGCTCGCCCGCAGAGTCGGCCATGACGAGGCTGGCGCTGACGGCCTGTCTGTCGTCAATTCCGAGGTGCCGGAGGTAGGCCCACCGATCCAGCTGAGCGCAGGCCCAGTTGGGGTCGTAGGCTGCAGTAGGCAGCTGCGGGATTCGTTTGCGACCGGTTTCATCCAGTCGGTACGGCTCGTCGAACGCGTCCTTCCACGCTTGGACGTTGGAGCTGTAGCGCTCTTCGGCGTCCTCGGCGCTGATTTCCAAGTAGGCCGCAATCTGCGTCCAGGAGCTGCCGCGTTCGACTTCGCGGGAGTACGCGGCTCGGTCGTGGTCATAAGGGGTGGGCTCGCTCATGAGGCACAGAGTCCCACGTCCACATGCTCTGCCAGTACCAAGTATTCAGGGGCGATATCACGGAAGACTGGCAGCGATGCCTCGTCCCTGTCCTCCGGAGTTCC
The DNA here is from genome assembly GCF_042896045.1 of Streptomyces sp. NPDC001351. Lineage (NCBI taxonomy): Bacteria > Bacillati > Actinomycetota > Actinomycetes > Kitasatosporales > Streptomycetaceae > Streptomyces > Streptomyces sp. NPDC001351. The sequence continues at coordinate 170,876 of NZ_JBIAWS010000012.1, forward strand.
GGGCGCGTGCCATCGCGCTGGTCCGCGCCGGCAAGCAGGCCAAACAGACGGCGGTGGAGCTCGGCATCCGTCCCGTCACGTTGTCGAAGTGGTTGCGGCAGGACGACATCGGCAACGGGCGGCGGCCGGGAACGCCGTCGAGCGGGTCTGCTGAGTTGCGGGCCGCTCGCCGGCGGATCCATGAGCTGGAAACCGAGCCGGCGATCGTCCGGCAGACGGCGAAGTTCCTTGGTGAGGACAAGCCGGCCCCAAAAGGCTCTATCCGGTGATCGACCGACTCGTCGAAGCCGGGGCACCGGTCAACAGGTGCTGCCGGATCCATGGCGTCGCCCGGCAGAACTACTACAAGCACAAGCGACTGCGGCGATCGGGAGATGGGGCTCGATCAGGCCTCACTGCGCGTCGGTGAGATCGCCTCGCGCCATGACTGACGGTCTATCAAGACCGGGCCCTGGTACGCAGACGATCCACCGAGTCGTGATCCGGACTCCGGACAGGACCTAGTCGGCCCCGACCACCGCGATGTCGTGCGGCGACCGCGGATCGATTTCGTAGTGGGTGCCGAACTGGCTGCTGAAGCCGATCACCCGCACCCTCTGCCCCTGCTTCAGGCCGGCGACGTCGATGCCCGTCTGCACATTGACGAAGACCGGCACGGGGCCCGAACCGTCGTCGACGGACAGCTTGTACCCGTAGGGGAGGTCGCTCGTGGGTGCTTGAGTGATCCTGCCGACGACCTTGACCAGCCGTCCCTCGGTGGCCTCTCCGACCCCGGCGGTGCCGACTCGCTCCGGTTTCACCGGCCGGCCCTTGTGACCGAGCTCGACATCGGAAGGATCTGCCGGGACCACGGTCAGCAGTCCGGAGCTGTCCCGCAGCGTGCCGGTGATGCGTGCGCGCCGATACGGGTACGCATGCACGTCGCTGTGCAGGCTGACGTAGATACCGGCGGTCCTGTCCTGGAGCCCGAATCCCTTGTCGCCGAAGCTGGATTCGAAGGCACCGGAGGGAGTCGTCACCGAGCCCGTCACGGTGACGACTGTCCCGACCGGCAGGCCGCGGGCCTGGGCGATCGAGATCGTCTTCGCCTGCGGTGCGGCGACTGCCGAACCGGTCCCCAGCACGGGCGCCACCATCAGGGCGAGCAGGGGTGCGAAGAGCAGCATGAGAAGCCGACGGGTCAGGCCCATGAATGCACTGTCCTTTCCGAAAACCGATACCACCCAAGTGTGCGTGCACGCCGCGCACTTCACACACACGCGCCGACCGTCGAGTGACGCTTGGTCAGGGCCGAACGCTGTGTGTAAGTGCCACCTGTGGGGTGTGGTGCTCGGCGAGCACCAGGTCGCTGCCGCGTTCCAGCACGGTGAGTTTCTCCGCCGGTGCCCGTGCGGTGCGCCCGAGGTACGGCTGGGCGATCACGTCGAAGACCGTCTCCCGAGACGCAGCGATGTCCACGGTCTGCGGTCCCAGCGGCCGGGTGCGCCGGCCGACGCCCAGGTCCAGCGGCAGGGCGCCGTTGACCAGGCCGAAATACGCGGCCACCAGGCCCCTCGGAAGGCTTCGTGCGTCATCACCACAGCCGTGCGTCAGCAACCGCTGGGGCGCGCGGCCACGACCCTGACCACAGCGTATGCGGTGGCAGCACGAGTCGCCGGGGTCGCGCGCAGTGCAGCCCCCTGCCTCAAAGTGATCAGGATCGCGAGCCCAACGCCAGAAGCCCCCTGACCGGCAGGCGCCGGCCAGGGGGCATGGGGGAAGGGGCAGGAGTTGCGGGCACAGTGAAGATCAGTGGGCGACCTGGCCACCGTCTGGGTGGATTCACCCCCAGCGGCACCCATACATCCTGGTCCCCCTCGGCCCGAGCGGCGTCTCGGCCACGCCGCCAGAAGAATCCTTGGCTGTCACGTCCCTATCGCAACAGTTGGCGTGGGTCCTCCGCCTGGAACTCCCCCGGGCTTCGACACGATCAGCTGTCGGCGACGCGTGAATCGTGCTTCTGACCGCAATTCCGTGAATGATCTTCGGATCCGTCGGCCCGGGGCATCACGCTCCACTCGCGGCCGAGGGGCTGCGGCGCCGAAAGGGACGAGCACGATCACTCACGAGCTCGGCGGCCGACCTGCCGCCCGGCTGTGCCGCCGAGTGCGGCTGACCGCGGCCGGACACCGCTGCTTGGGACGCTCAGCGCCGATGTGGGATGCCCAGCGTCCGTACGAGCTGGGCGAGTTCCTCCCGGAAGAGCTTCTCCGGGCTGGTGGTCTGGGTGCGCATGTGGCCGTAGACCTCCAGTGAGACCAGTCCGTGCAGGTGCCCCCAGATGCGCAGGGCGAGGGCGACGGCTGCGGGGGGCAGTTCGGGGAAGGCGGGACGCACCTTCTCGAGGAGCCCGGGGTCGAAGTCGGACCAGTCGAAGATGCTGTCCTGGTACAGGTGCCGGGCGTGCGGCCAGGCGGCTGCCGCGAGGGCGGTGAGCCCGGTGCAGACCCGGCGTGCGGCATCCGGGGCGGGGCCTCGCTCGGGGGTCTGGTAGCCGGGCACGGGGTCGCCGTAGATGAGGCGGAACCCCTGGGGGTTGACCAGGGCCCAGGCCCGGAAGGCGTGGGCCCATGCCTCGATCCGGACGGCGGGATCGGCTGAGGGCGTGGTTTCCCAGGCCGTGTCCACAGCGTCGGCCAAGGCGGTGTACACGTCGTTGATCAGCGTGGTGACCAGGTCGTCCCGGGTCGGGAAGTACCCGTAGATGGCGTTGGCGGTCATGCCCATCTCACGGGCGATGGCCCGCAGGGTGATGGCGTCCGGCCCGCCCGCGGCCATCAACGCCAGTGCCACCTTTTTGATTTCGGCCGTGGTCTCGGCTCTTAGCCGCTCGCGCCTTCCCCTGCTTCCCGTGACTGCCACAACGAGCACTCTACAGCGTCGACTTACTTAGCCCCGTGCAAAAACTTCACGGCGTATAGTTTCTGCACGGCGTCACCATCAGTGGCGTCCCGCTTCGGCATGCACAGGGGAGAACCATGCACATCGGAGTCATCGGAGCCACGGGCACCATCGGCAGCCGAGTCGTCACGGAGGCCCTCGACCGCGGCCACACCGTCAAGGCGTTCAGCCGGGACGCCGTTCAGGCCCAGCGCGAGGAGCGTCGCGACCACATCACCTGGACCAGCGTCGACGTCCTGAACCCGAAGAGCATCGCCGGCGTCCTGCCCGGACTCGACGTCCTGATCAGCGCATTCCAACCGGGCAATGCCGCCAAGGACTTCGCGGACACCGTCCGGCGCTCGATCGCCGACCCGACCGTCTATGCGACGGCGGCGCGGGCCCTGCTGAAGGCTCTGGAGAGCCGCCCACAGACCCGGCTCATCGTGATCGGCGGCGCCGGCAGCCTCGAAATCGAACCGGGACTGGTGCGAGCAGACTCCGACGAGCTGCTGCACGCCGCCCTCGACCAGCTTGGGCTGCCCCGCGAATACGCCGCAGCAGTACGCGGTCACCGCGACGCCCTGGATGTCCTGCGGACCTCGAACCGGCTGTGGACCTACTTCAGCCCAGCCGAGGAGATCAGCCCCGGCGAGCGCACCGGCCGCTTCCGAATCGGCGGCGACCAGCCGGTCCTGGACGCTGACGGCCGCAGCCGCATCTCGGTGCAGGACGCGGCCATCGCCTTGATCGATGAGGCGGAACTGCCGCGCTTCGTGCAGCGCCGCTTCACCATCGGCTACTGAAAGCCACAGCCCACGTCCCCGTGGGGGACCTCATGAACTCCCCCACGGGCCAGAGCGACGCCCGTCTGAGCAGATCCGCACTTGGCCATGGCCGTCACGCAACCGCGGGCCGGAACCCTCAATGTGGCCGCCCATCACGGTCGCCCTCGTGGGCCGGCTCCGGGCGTTCTGTCTCCCGGCCTCCGACGAACTGTTCCTGGTGCTAGGGCACGCGGAGCTCACGGTCGGCAAGCTGAAGGCACATCCCGGAATTCCGGCCTCTATCAATGAGGGTCGGGGATCCGGGCAGCAGCCGGATCACCCTCCCTCCGCACCCCGCTCGGGCCTCCCACGGCTTCGGGCGTCAAGACGGCCGACGGCCTCGCCTCAAGCGGCACATATCTGCTCGCAGCCTCGGCCAAGGCGGTCACCGCGGGGAGGAGGTGGCGGCTACTGATACAAGAACTCCGGCTCCGCCCGAGCATGGAGATGATCTCACCCTTGAGGGGGTCGCCCGCCCACGAGACGTCCTACGGCACCGGCTGCAGGGATGCAGGGCTGTCGCTCGCAGGGAATGCGAGTGTCCCCTGTGGCGCTCGGCATGACACGCTGTACCTTCCACCGTGCAAACGCAGGAGGTCACAATGACTGCAGATTCGTCACCGCAGAGCAGTCCGGAGCCGGCCGATGCCGAGCGCTCTCCTCTGACGCCCGACGAGGACGGCCAGTACGACCTCAAGCGGAAGTTTCGTGAGGCCCTCGCGCGCAAGCGCGATGGGCAGACCGAGGGTGCCGCGCACACGGATGCCTCGAAGATCCGCGGCGCGCACGGTCCGGCGGCGAGCCAGCGCTCGTTCCGGCGCAAGAGCGGGGGCTGAGTCATGCGGTGCCGGGCGCGGGGCGTCGACGTGCAGCCGACGCCGGCGGTCCGCGCCCGGCCCCCATCCACCCTGGTCGCCGTCGCACCCATACCGCATCTGCACCGCAGGCACCGGGACTTCGGCACCCCTCAGGACGCCTCCACCGCCGCTTTGATGCGCCGCCCGAACGCGGGCGCGTCCTTGCGCGCGGCGCCCAGTGCGAAGCCCACCAGCAGCTTTCCGATGCCGTGGCCTTCGAGGACGTTGAAGATCCTCACCCTGGTGGTGCCCGGACCGGTGGACTCCAGGTCGTAGCCGCCTTCGTCGGCCGTCACGATGTTTTTCGAGGTTTCTGCCCAGCGGATTCGGTGAGGGGCCTCGAATTCGGTGATCCGGAACTTCCGGCCCGTCTTCATGCCGGCGTCCTTGACCGTGCTCGTAAAGACCGTGCCGACTGCTGTCGGTCCCTCCGGAGTCTTCGTGATCGTCTGGACCCTCGGGCTGAACTTGGGGTCGTTCGTACCGTCGGAGAGAAAAGCGAAGACTTCCTCGATGGGACGGTTGATCTCGGCTGTCGCCTCAAACTGACCGGCCACGATTCCTCCTGTGCTGCGGTCGCTGGAGCTGCGGCTGAGCGCACGCTGGTTTGCCGAGCACCATCAGCGTATCGCCGCGGCTCCGCCCACCGCTCGTCATGGGCGCCAGGACGCCGACACGGAGATCGGGGACCTGTGCCGAGGCACTGACGAGGGGGGAACTGTTCAAGTTGCTATGGGCCAGAGAATGAAGTCGGCGAACGCGCGTCGAGCGGGTTCAGGCCCGACTTCGTCCAGGGCCGCGCGCACGGCGTGCAGGTGAGCCGGGGTCATCTCCAGCGGGGGTTCGTCCGGCTGGTACGTGGTGCGGATCGGGTAGTCGACGCCGGGCTCGCGGGTCATCTCGATGTGGCAGCCCAGTACGTGGGTGACGGCACGGCGGTCGGCGAATGCGATCAGCCGGTCGATGGTCCGTGAGAAGGCCGGCCAGTCCTCGATGTACAGCCGTCCGCGGTAGACGGTGTCACCGGTCAGCAGGAATCCGGTCCACGGGTCGTAGAAGGTGATGGCTGCGGCGTCATGGCCTGGGGTCGCGAGAGCTTCCAGCACCCGCCCGCCGAGGTCGAGGGGCCGTACCGCCTCCGGGTCGTCGGCGAACCCGAAGTACGTCCAGGACGCATCCCGATCGGCACCGACCACGATCGTGTCCGGTCGGTCGGAAAACTGGCTGTCTCCCGCGACGTGATCGCCGTGCGAGTGCGTGTGGAGTACGAGAAGGGCATAGGAGTCGCGGGGGTTGTGCGCCAGCCACGTCTCGACAAGGTCATCGACAGTCCGGCGCACCGGAAAGAATTCGGGTGACGCCGTGGCACCCGTGTCGATCAGGGCCGCCTGGCGATTGCCGAACAACAGGTACAGGAACGGGGCCTCGTAGTTGATGGCCTTGTTCTGTCTGAGCACCACCGTGTGCTCGTCGTACCAGTGCACTTGAAGATCGGGGTCGGTGTTGTGCTTGGCCGACGGTGACCCGTGAATCCAGTCGACGCCCAGGGGCTTTGCGCTGAACTTCCGGACATCTGGTTCGCCCGTACCGGACACGATGCCTCCCGAAGTGCGTCGTCTTGGCGGGCCGGGTACGTCGCACAGCTCGTCCGGGAAGACACGCGGCTTGCGGCTCCAGCAGGGACGCTATCACCGGACATTGTGTACGGGGTGTACGAGCGAGCAGCTGCCCGGTGGCGGATCAGGGCGCGGTGAACAGCGTCGGGAAGCGGGGCGCGAGCCAGGGTTTGCGTCCCCAGGCAACGACCTGTCCCCGCCCGATGGCCCGCCACGGGTTGCGGCGGCCCAGCGCGATGAGGAGGAAGGCCACGGGCTCGATCAGGATGGTGCAGTCGGGACGTCTTGGGGGCGCCGGGGTCACGTGCACGGCGCCGTCGTCCAGGCTGACGCCGAACGCCGGGCCGCCCCGGAGGCGGATGGCGTAGCGGACGGTCAGGCCGGCGATGGCCGCCGTGTCGACGACGCGTGGCATGACCGAGAGCATGAACGGCATGCACAGCCCGACACGGCCGCGGTCGATCATGTGCGGGCGGTGCAGGGCGCGAGCGAGGTCGTAGCCGTGGCCCAGCATGTGGGTGAGCAGGTAGGACGCGAGAACGTGCCGGTCCATGGGACCCAGCGGCGTGACGAGAGCGGGGGCGCTCTCGTCGCTCGCGGCTCGATCCGCGGCGTCGAGGAACGCGGCGGCCTGCTCGGCGATCATCGACGCCAGCGGCTGTGCCCGGCGCTCTGCGAACACGGTGAGGGACTGTGCGTTGGCGGCGGCCAGACTCTGCGGCGTGCCGTCGCCGTAGGGGCGTGCGTGTCCGGATGCGAGGTCGGCCATCAGCTCGTTGGCCAGTGCCAGATGGGCGGCGGCCTCACCGACCGTCCACTGCGAATCCGGCACGGGAACGGTCGTGTCGGAGGCGTCTTTCAACAGCTTGGCGATGTCAGCGGCGGTCTGCCGTATCGCTCCTGCGAGCCCTTGGGGCAGTGGCCCCCGGATGTCCTGTTGCGCCGTAGGCTGCACGCTGCCCGTTCCCTCCCGCCGACCGCGCCCCTCGCGTATCCGACGCGCCGTACCCAATCAGACTGCGGGACGCGCGACAAGCCGTCGTACCTGAGCGGGAGTGCCGGAGCCCTGACCGCCGCTCCCGGCGTCTGGCCCCCTCGCCCGGCGTATGCGCGGTGGCCCGCGGCTGCGTAGCGTGCGGATGAGGCGACCGCTACGACAGAGGACGTCCAGTGGAGACACGTGTCGATGAGATCACCGACGGCATCCGGAATTGTGGGCAGAGCCATTCTCAAGGAGCCCTATCAGTGTCCTGGCCAGCCTGATCTGCCCGGAATCCCAGCCCCGCCGAGGAGCACGTCGAGGCGGAGGGGACGGAGGCCACGCTCGACTACGCGGGCGCAGTGCCGGACGCGGCGGTCGGACCGGTCGTTGCCCCGTTCCTGTCAGGGCTGAGTCGGTCCGCTGGCCGAGCCTCTAGCCCCTCGCACATCAAAGCGCTGCAGCGCGACGAACCTCTGCCGGCATGGTGTGGGCGCCGGCGAAGTCTTTGACCACAGCGAGGTCGAGTTCGGCGGCACGCTCCCACACGTACGTCTGCTGCTCAGGGGGCAGGCCCAGCGCCTCGTCAGAGGCGATGACTTGGAGGGCGGCGGCCAGCGGCACCGCGTTGCGATCTGGCTCCGCCGCAAACACGGCATCCCCAGCAACCAGTTGAGGAGATTTCTGTGACCAGGGATGGAGGTTCGCCGATGGCGGCACTGTGTTCCTCGGCGCATCCACCGTCATGATCGAACGCTGCCCCTACCGCGGAGCCGGCCCCGCCCACTGGCTGTTCGTCAGATCTCCACGCCCCCACGAACGTGATCAACCGCGACCTTGATCCGCTTTCGCAACACGCCCTGGTTGGGAGCCCATGGCGCACGGCTGCCGTTCGGCGCCTCGCCCATGGACGCCGCGGGGTGCCCCGCGCCCGGAAGGGCGTCCGAGGTCGGCGAAGCCAAACGCGTCTCCGCCACGTGGGAGTGCGCCGATGTGATGGTCGCGGCCGACTCGTACCTACAGTCGCCGAACTGACGGGCCATCCGGCTCCGAAGCACGCTGAACCGGATGGAGCCGAAACCGTCGACGCCGCCAGGTTCTGATGCGAACTCGCCGCCCGGAGGCACGTCGGGTGTCAGCGTCTGCAGCTGCGCGACGAGGCCCCACGGGGCGGCCGGTGACACTGAAACGACCAGGTCGTCCCTGAGATGTCTCCGTGAACTCCTGGGAAACATCGCCTTCTTGGCATTGACAGGGGCATGTCTACGCGCGTCATTCTTTGCGACATGAGCTTGCCCCCACAGATCACCAGGTTCGGCGCCACGGGCGTCCTCGCCTCGGCCCTGCTCTTCGCCGGGACCGTCGCGACGACGGCACCCGCCGGCTGACGAACCGCCCACGGCGTTGGGGCCACACCCGCACCACGGCCGCCGCGCACCCAGCCCCCTTGACGGCCGCTACCGCATCTCGGCGGCGGCCAAAAACATCAACTCGGAGGATTCCTTGCTGACTCTGCGACGTCCCCAGCTGTCCTGGGCCAAGCGGTTCGCGGTGCTGCTCGCCGCCATCGCATCCGTGCTCAGCCTGTCCGCGATCAACAGCCCCGCTGCGAACGCGGCGGTCTACGACTCCTGCAACATCAGCGGATGCTCCGCCGCAGCCTCGGCCAACTCGACCTGGTCCGACCTCGGCTACCCGACCACCCGTGGCTGGGTCGACTGGCCGGACGGCCGGTGCAGCTACGCCGGCGGCGAGTTCTACAACAACGACGGACAGCTGCCCTCCGGTGACACCTTCTACGAGTACGACGTCTACCCCCGCACCTGCGGCGCCCACCGGGACGCCTACCGGATCGTCGTCGACTCCGACACCGGCGCCGTCTGGTACTCCCCCAACCACTACACCGACTTCTACCAGCTCTGACACTCCGACAGGACCCGCTCGCACGTGCAGGTCACTGCACTGGTGGGAGTCCAACCGAGCAACGCCGTGAGCCCCTGCGGCCGGTGTGGCACACGCCTGAGCCCGTCCACGTCGACTCGACCGCACCAGCGGGGCTGAACCCGTGACGACCGCCCTGCCGGGCCTCACCGGCGGGGCGATCGCCGTCCCGCTCGGGCCGGGACGGTCTCACGGCACGCCGGGCGGGTTCGCGAACTCGGTCCCGGTCCGCACCGCACCGCACCGCACCGCACCGCACCGCACCGCACCAACACGCTGGTCCCCGAGGCAGCCGAAGCCGCCGCCCGCACCGTGGCATTCGTCAGCCGCGTGGCCGAAGGCCGGGTCGTCGACGGTGCCGCCCTGCTCGGCGGTCCCGCGACTCTCGACGAGGTCTGACAGCCTGGCTAACAGCCCCTGCCGCTGAAGGCGAGTTTCAGATGACCTGCCCGGCCGGCAACTTTTCACAGTGGACGGGCAGGTCCTCGTCCGTGATGTCCCAGCGCCGGGTGACCGAGTACTGGCGCCTGGATGCCCCCGGCGCCCGTGCCGGTGCCCACCGGATCCGGAAACCTCTTCGACCCGGCCGTCACCAGCTCCGCCGGCGCCGGTCGGAACCGATCGGCTACTTCGACCGCACATCCCGACCCCGACGCTCGGCGTTCCCTCGAACGCCACCCGCCTCGCACGGCTTCCACGGCCACGACGACCATGAGTGAGACATTGCTGACGGTTGGCCTGGCAGGGGTGCTTCTCTGCCTCATCGGTCACTTGCCCGGGCCGGTGCATCGCTGGGGACCGCAACTGCTCGCACTGGCCGGGATGGCGCTCATGACAGGTCACCGGGCATCTTCAGGGGTCTGGGCCGTCGTAGCCGCCGGCCTGTGGAGCGCCATTCGGGCGTGCCTCGACCGGCGGGTCCGCACCGAGGTGATCGACCTGGCCGCGATGGCACTGCTCATGGCGCTGATGGCGGGCCACGCCGGCGGATCCCCCACGCACATGCCCGCCGGCATGGCAGCTGGACCGGCCATCCTGACCGTCGTCGTCTGGGTGACCGCCCGAGCGGCCGAGATCATGTTCCGGCAGTTGTCGGATCGTCCCTTGGTTCCGACGGCTCCCAAGGCCACGCCGTGCGCCCCCCTGGCTCGGGTGTACCGGGAATCGGGCACAGCAATCATGATCATCAGTATGGTGGCCATGTTCGTATGACACGGAATCGCGACCGGCACCGCCTGGCTGCGGTCACCCGATTTCTTGACACTCCTTGTCTACGGGCAGGCCCGGGCGGCGTCCCGCTTGGTGGTGTAGCCGATCACGGCTAGGGCGTACGCCCCGGGGGTGTGTGCTGTTGGGGATTCGCTCCCTGCCCAGCAGGCAGGCCACCTGCAACTCTCCTTGGTGAACGGCCAGTTCAACCCGGGAGGTGCGCGGTGGCCCTGTCCCAATCCAAGAGGACACAGCCGTAGCCCGGCCACGGCCGTGACCGTCGGACGGAAGGTCGAGGAGTCACAGACGGTGGATCGCACAACGGCCTGGGGTTGCCATGTCGCAAAGGTGGAGCGGGCCTTCGCGGATGTGGCGGCCAAGTGCGCGCCTGCCGTCGGGCCGGGGACCGTCGGCGGCTGTCCCTGTGAGAAGGAAGCGAGCACGGCCTGCCTGCGATTTTGCAAGGCTGCCGTGCTCGCTCCGTGTAGGCGCTCAGAGACGCCGGTTGCTCGTCAGCTCCAGGGAGAGGCGGTGAGCCAGCTGGTGTCCTGGGCCCACGACGACGTGGAGTCCCAGGCGTTGGTGCCGCCGTTGCTGGCTATGTAGGCCGTGAAGTTGTAATGGCGGAGGTACTTCGTCGGGAAGTTGGAGGACTGGAAGGAGGTGCCGACCCCGCTGTTGCCCGTGGTCGGGCAGAAGGTGGCGTCCTTCGCGAACGCACTGCCGCCGTCGTCGAAGTTCAGGTTGAGCTGGTAGTTGTAGTGGCGCAGGTACTGGCCGGGCTTGTCGACGGACTCGAAGGACAGGCAGGAGGTGTTGGCCAGTCCGGCGCGGACGATCCAGGTGGCGTCGGCCTTGTCGGTGGCCGAGCTGGCGGCGGTGATGTTGGAGATGACGACCTTGGTGTCGGCGTCATTGTGCCGGAGGTAGTCGTTGGTGCAGCAGGGGGCGGTGGTGGCCTGCAGGGAGATCCGCGAGCCGGGGGTCAGTGAGCCGGTGCTGGTCGAGCCGCCGTCGTAGCCGACGGCGTTGATGTTGGCCTGTACGGCGTTCTCGGTGGCGTCCGAGGGGTAGCCCGAGGTCATGACGCCTTCGTAGAAGGTGCCTTGGGCGCCCTTGCTGTTGTCACCGCCGATGCCCAGGATGATCGAGCCTTCCTTGTGCATGGGGTTGTAGCCGGAGACGTTGGGGCGCACGCCGTTGTAGAAGGTGGACAGGCCGCCCGACTGGGCGTCGCCGCCGCGGATGGCCCACTGGTTCGGGCCGCCCTTGACCATGGCGGTCAGGAACCGGTTGGTGACGGTGGGGTCGCCCGTGTTGAGGTGCTGGTTCACTCCGGAGAACAGGCCGTTCTCCAGGTCGGCCATGATCCAGGGGCCGTCGCCGCTGCCGGAGCCCCAGATCTTGTTGTTGCCGAAGTAGATGGCCTCCATGTGGCCGTTGCCGGTGTCGTGGTCGTTGGTCTCGGCGTTGCCGTAGTCGAAGCAGCAGCCGCCGTTGAAGTGCTTGCCGTTGAAGATCGCGTACATGCCCTCGGGCTGGTCGCCGGTGGCGATGCCGTTGGTGTGGTCGTTGCGGTAGCCGGTGCCGGGGGCGACGTAGACGCCGTACGCCTTGTGGCCGCCGACGGTGACGGGGGCTTCGACGGCGTTGGCGAGGTTGTCCGGCCCGCTTGCGGCTCCGCCCGCGGGTGCCTGGGTGAGGTCGTTGCCCTTGCCGGACTGGTCGTAGATGTCGGTGATGACGCAGCTGGTGTTTGCGCAGAAGGAGTCCTGCGCGGCGGCGTTGGCGTATCCGCCGGCGCTGAGCACGCCGATGTTCAGGGTGGTGTTGTCGGAGGCGCGCCTGACCTGGTAGAGCGGACCGTTGTACGTCCCGTACAGGGCGCGGGTGGTGCTGTGTGCGGCGACGCAGGGGGTGTTGCCCGCGGCGTAGATGTCGCACGGTCCCTGGGTGGCGGCCTGTGATGTGGTGGCTGTGGCGGTGAGCAGGCCGGCGGCGAGCGCGGCAGTGGCACCGGCCGCGAGCAGCGAGCGTCTGACGGCGCGAATCCACGGTGGTCTGATCATGAAGAGCTCCTTGAGAGGGTGGGGCGTGATGCGTCGACGCACCCTCGGTGTCCGGTGGTGCGGACGGCGGGGGCTGCCTCGACGCTGCCGGGCCCGGTGCCGGAGTCGGCTCTCTGCGGCACCGGGTCCGGTGCTGGTTGCTCGTCGGCTCCAGGGGAGGCGGCGAGTCAGTCGGTGTCCTGGGCCCACGACGTCGGGTGGTCCCAGGCGCATGTCCGGCAGCGGATCTGCCCGTGCGCGGACATCAGCCGGGCTTCGCAGACCCGGGCGCCGCCGGCGTACTCCGGGAAGTGCTGCCGCTCGCCCGCCTGACGGACCAGGGCCGGCAGCAGTCGCATCCCGCTGTCCGTCAGTGCGTCCCACGTCCCTGTCGACATGGGGTCAGCTCGTCACACGGAAGGTGGCGTCGCCGCGTCCCGTCGCGGTGGTGATCGGGTCGAGCCTCAGCTCGTAGGCGTAGTGCCGGATGTAGCGGTCGGGGTAGTTGTACGACTGGAACGAGGACCAGCCGGCGTCGGCGAGGCCAGCGACCTTGCGGAAGGTGGCGTCCGCGGCGAACTGGGTGGCGCCGTCGTCGTGGGCGAGCTGGAAGTCGAAGTTGGAGTGGCGCAGGAAGTAGCCGGGGTGGTTCACCGACTCGAAGGAGACGGTGCCGGTGCCCGCCAGGCCGGGGCGCAGCCGGAACTGGGCGTCCTCGGCGGGGCTCACGTTGGGATCGATGCGCACGTCGAAGTTGGTCTGGCGCACGTACCGGTCCGGGAAGTTGTACGACTGGAGGCGCTGGGCGGGGGTGTTGGGCCAGCGAGCGAGGACCCGGCTCTCCTCGGCGGCGGTCAGGTTCATGATCCAGCCGTGGCGCTTCTTCGTGCCGCCCATGTTGTAGCTTCCCGAAGCCTGCTTCTGGTAGGAGGCGGGATTGGACGGGTCGGTCGTCAGGACCGGCATGTAGCCGCCGCCGGAGGCGTACTGGTCGAGGTAGAGGGCCCACTTGTTGGTGCCGTTGAACTTCATCCACATCGGGCCCTCGACCATCGATCCGGTCAGGCCGATGCCGGAGAGGTCGCCGAGCCGGGTCCAGGTTCCGAGGATGGAGTTGCTGCCCTCGAGGGTGATCTGGCCGTCACCGGAGGCCCGCACGTAGCGGTAGTTGCCCACTCCGGCCGGCATCTCGATGATCTGGGTGTCGATGATCTCCTGCGCGCCGGGTCGCTCGATGTAGGTCTGCGGGGTGGTGATGGTGCGGAAGTCGCTGGTGTGGGCGTAGTAGATGCGGTGCTTCGTCTTGCCGTCGAGGGGCACGTTGGTCGCCCAGTACAGGACGTAGTCGTTGGTCTGCGGGTCCCAGATCGCCTCGGGCGCCCAGGCGTTGCGGCCGTCGGGGATGTCGCCGGCGACGTTGAGCAGCCACGGCTGTGACCAGGTGACCAGGTCGGTGGACTCCCACACCACCAGGTTGCGGCTGCCGTTGTTGATGGCGGCGTTCCAGTCCTGCCCGCAGCTGATGCACAGGTCGGTCGCGATGATCCAGTACTTGCTGCCGTCGGGGGATCTCACGAATGCGGGGTCGCGCACTCCCTTCGTGCCGACTGTGGAGCGCAGGACCATCCCGCCGCCGTTGAGGTCGTTCCACTGCAGGCCGTCCGTGCTGTGCGAGAGGTACATCTGCTGGTTGGTCGCCCCCTCACCGGTGAAGTGCACCATGAGGTAACCCGGATCGGCTGCGTCGGCCCGTTGGGGTGTGGTCAGGGCCTGGCCGGCGAAGAGGAGGCATGCGGCGAGCAATATCACCGTCAGCCGGGCGCGGAGCGCGGACATGTGGATCTCCTGTCTTCGTGCAGGTGCCACCGTCGGGAGAGGGGAAGAGCGGGGTGGCGGGGGGAGCTCGTCTCGGTGGGGGGTGTGACAGGACGGTTGCCGCACGATCCGGAAAGGGGCAGATCCGGGCAACGGTGCGTCTCCCGGAGTGCGGTGCGTATCGCCGTGGTGACGGCGGGCCCGGGCACGGGAGCCGGTGCGTCTGTGGGGTGACAGCATTTTCGGCGCCCACGAAGTGCTTCATTCGTGCGCGGCTTCGGCCTCCTTTCTCAGAGGGCTCCTGTTCTCGGAGGGCTCCTCTTGTCTGTGGCACGGCGGTGGCGGCCTTCGGAATGCTGCGATATCAGCAGCGGTGACCGAGTTGCCGCCTCAGCCAACCGGGACCCGACCGGTCCCGTGGTGCGATATATCGAACGGCGTTCGTAGAATCGGGCAGACATTAAGTGGGGGAGTCGGGATGCGTCAATACATCCGACAATCCATGGCCTTTCGCAGCGGGCGTCGACCAACTCGTCGGATGCTTCTTTGACCAAAGCGTTGACGGGGGCGAGCGCAGGACTTAGGTTCTGGCCGAATTCACGAACGGCGTTCGAAATACCGGCAGTTGAGCGGACGGTTTCTCTGCGCCGCCCGCACCAGAGGGAGCAATCCGTGAGACCTGCGCTCACCCGTCGATCGGTCCTCGGCTTGATCGCCGGCTCGGCCGCCGCCACCTTCACCGGCGTCTCGGCCGGCACCGCCCACGCCGCCGTGCCCGCTTCACCAGGTGTGACGTACACGAACACCGTCGCCGAGCAGCGGGCCGACCCGCACATCTTCAGGCACACTGACGGCTTCTACTACTTCACCGCCACGGTGCCGGAGTACGACCGCATCGTGCTCCGCCGTGCCACCACGCTCCAGGGGCTGTCCTCGGCCACCGAGACGACCATCTGGACCAAGCACGCCACCGGTGCGATGGGCGGCTACATCTGGGCCCCGGAGATCCACTTCATCGACGGCACGTGGTACGTGTACTTCGCCGCCGGTGACGCCGACGACATCTGGCACATCCGGCCCTACGTCCTGGAGTGCACCGCCGCGAACCCGATCACGGGGACCTGGACGGAGAAGGGGCGTATCGCACTGCCCCTGGACACCTTCTCCCTGGATGCGACGACCTTCGCCGTGAACGGCACCCGCTACCTCGCCTGGGCGCAGAACGACCCGGCCGTCGGCCGCGGCACCAACATCTACATCGCGCAGATGTCCGGCCCGTGGACCATCACCGGCACCCCGGTCATGATCAGCAGGCCCACCGCCGCGTGGGAGACCGCCGGAGGCGAGACGGTCAACGAGGGCCCGGCCGTGATCCAGCGGGGCGGCATGGTCTTCCTGACCTTCTCGGCCAGTGCCACCGACGCCAACTACTGCATGGGCATGCTGACCGCGTCCGCCTCGGCCGACCTGCTCAGCGCCTCGTCGTGGGCCAAGAGCGCCGGCCCGGTCTTCGCCAGTTTCGCCGCCACCAGTCAGTACGGCCCCGGGCACAACCAGTTCACGGTCTCCGAGGACGGCACGTCGGACATCCTCGTCTACCACGACCGCAGCTACAAGGACATCAGCGGCTCCCCCCTCAACGACCCCAACCGCCGCACCCGCGTCCAGAAGATCTACTGGAAGGCCGACGGCACCCCCGACTTCGGCATCCCGGTCGCCGACGGCCTCACCCCGATCCGGCTCTCCTCGTACAACTTCCCCGACCGGTTCATCCGGCACTGGGACTACCGCGCCAAGATCGAGGCGAACGTCTCGCCCCTGGCCGACTCGCAGTTCCGGGTCGTCACGGGTATGGCCGGCACGGGCACGGTCTCCCTGGAATCGGCCAACTTCCCGGGCTACTTCCTGCGCCACAAGAACTACGAGGTGTGGGTGGAGAAGAACGACGGGACGGCGCAGTTCGCGTCTGACGCCTCCTTCACGGCCCGGGCCGGCCTCGCGGACTCCGCCGGGGTCTCGTACGAGGCGTACAACCTCCCGGGCCGCTACATCCGCCACTACAACTACCTGCTCTACGTCCAGGCCCCCAGCACGGCGACCGACCGGGGCGACGCCACCTTCTACACACAGTGAGCCACAGCGGCGGCCGTTACCTCTCGGGAAGCTCCGGCGGACCCCGTCGCCAAGTCTCACGGGAGGACGGACGCCGCATCAGCGGGGAGTGGCCTCTCGCGCGGCCAGAAGATCCGCGAGGGCGCCCGCGCCATCAGCGCCCACGTGCCTTCCGGCGTCCACGCCGACGGCCCCCGTGAGACCCATGCCCCGGACGCGGCCACCGCCGAGGACGGCGCCCACTGGCTCGCCTTGCCGCGCTCCCTGATCGCCCGCGGTCTCTCCGGCATCCAACTGCTCATCTCCGACGCGCCCATGGCGCCGCCCTGCCGGGCGCGAGCCGGCAGCGCTGCTCCGTCGGCGGTTGCGGCTGAACCGTCGCCGCCGTGCCGGCTCGGCTGGGCTCTTACGGCAGTGTGAAGTCTTCGGGGATGTCGGCCCGCCGTTCCCATCGGATCCGTAGACGTCGGAAGCCGTGCAACCAGGCGATGTCGTCCACTTGCCAGTGGATCACCGGGCCGGTCGCTCTTGAGTGGAGTTGCTCCGAGTGGCGAAGCTCCTGGTCACAGACGGGTGGCGAACCGGCCGTCGGGCAGTATCCGCAGCTGGCCGCGATCGACGAACAGCGAACCGGAGCAGAGCAAACCTCATCGACTACCGCTTGGCCCGGGCCCATCCCGAACGCGGAGACCCCCGCCTGAACGAGCCGACAGGGGTCCACGTCAGTCACCGCAGTCACATGCGTGTCACCAACAGGGTCGACGCAGCTGCACCACAAGGACCTGACCAGCCCAAACGCTCCCGACCTGGACCACACGGACGCCAGAAGACGGTTCCGCCTACCTGTGCCATGTGGGACCGGGGCCCACTCGCTAGCGCCACGTACGACTCATCAAGATCCGGACCAGGTGCGGACCGAATCAACCTGGCGCTCGGCGTTTCCACTGTTTGTCGCAGGTCAGGAGCGGGGTCTGACGTGTACCACCAGCAGACGAAGAAGCTGCTACTCACTCTCCGGCGCGGCATCTTTCGGATCGGACACAAGCAGCGCTGCCGACAGGCAGCGATGACATCAGAATCTTGTGGAATCCCCACAAGGCGGCAATGAGAGCGCCGCCATCCCACCGCAACGTCTGACTCGACCGCCAGCCAAGTCAGCATCGGTCCCGACACGACTGAACCTGCAAACGCCTCCGCAAGCCCCGAAGCTGGGAAAAGAGTCCTTCATCCGAGCCTGACGAACCGTCAGCAAAGTCAGCATTAGGTCAGCAAGAGTCCTGCTACAGCCGCCCACAGACAGCCACACAGTGGCATCGCCAACCGCATCGGCCGGAGCCAGCCAGCTGTTCAGACGCCTCCCGGCAAGCAGGTGGAAGACCGCGAGAATTACCCGCCCGCCTTCCGCCTGGCGGCCGCCAACGATGACGCGTTCCAGCAGGTCAGCGCACTCTTCCTCGTGGCTTCAACGGCACCGGCGGCAGTTCCGGTGCGGGCAGTGGCGCCCCGTCATACCCCTTCACCTCCCCGAACCGGGAGCCTTCCATCCAGTCCTGACGGGCCTGCACGATCTCCTCCTGCGACCGTCCGATCCAGTTCCAGAACATGATCAGCTCCTCCTCGAAGGGCTCGCCGCCCAGGAGCATCAGGCCTGCGTCCGACTCGGCGCGCAGCGGGAGTTCGGTGCGGCCGCAGCCGAGGTAGAGCATCGAACCCGGCAGGACCGGCACGCCGTCGACGTGGGCCTCGCCGGACATGGACAGTACGGCGTACTCGAAGTCCGGCTCCAGCGGCAGGCGTACGTCCGCGCCGCGGGCGAGGGTCAGGTCGGCGCCGACGATCGGGGTGTACGTCGTGCCGGGCGAGGTCGCCCCGTCGAGGGTGCCGAGGATCAGCGTGGCCTTGAGGCCGGGAGCCGTGACGCGCGGCAGTTCGGCGTGGTGCTCGAAGTGGGGGTCGGTGTGACGGTGGCCGTCGGGGAGGGCCACCCACAGCTGCGCGCCGTGCAGGAAACGGGCGTGCGGCCGGGGGCTCTCCTCGGAGTGGCTGATGGCCCGGCCGGAGGTCATGAGGCCCAGTTCGCGGGGGCGGATCGTCTGCAGGCTGCCGGTGGAGTCGCGGTGCAGCACCTCGCCCTCGTGCAGCCAGCTCACCGTCTGCAGGCCCATGTGGGGGTGCGGCGGCACCTGCATGCCGGGTTCGTCGGCGATGTCGTCGGGGCCGTAGTGATCGACGAAGCACCAGGCGCCGACCATGCGGCGGCCCAGGTTGGGCAGCAGGCGGCGCACTTCGGTCGACTCGCCGAGCTTGACGCGGCGAGGGCTGAGGAGTTCACGCACGGGCTCCGCCACCACGAATCCACGGCCGCCGCACACGGCGGGAACCGGCTCGCGATCAAGATTGCTCATGGCGCCAACCTAGCCCTGCCGAGGGCCTCCCGTCAGTCCGTCACCCGGGCATTCTCGTCTGTCCTCGAAAAATAGTAGCCATGGATATAGTAGCCATGTATTGTATCTGCCATGAGCACAGGTTCCGAGAAAGCCACACCCGGCTTCCTGGTGTGGCGTCTGTCGATGAAGTGGCGGGTGGCCGTCGACCGGGCAGTGGCCCCGCTCGGGCTCACCCACGCGCAGTACTCGCTGGTGGCCTCGCTGTACGGCATGCAGCGCAGCGGGGAGCGCCCCAGCCAGCGCCGCCTCGCCGATGTGACGGGCCTCGAGCCGCTGTACGTGTCCAAACTGGCCCGCGCCCTGGAAGCGGCCGGCCTGGTCGAGCGCACCCGGGACCTCAAGGATCCGCGCGCGGTGCAGCTGGCCCTCACCGAGCAGGGCCGTGAGGTCACCGGGCGCGCGATCAAGGTCGTACAGGGGCTTCTGCAGCAGTTGCTGCAGCCGCTCGGCGGCCTCGACAGCCCCCGCGCGCGGGAGTTCACCCGGGACCTGGTGACCCTGCTCGACGCACCTCTTGATCCGTTCGGCGAGAACCCTGACAGCGAGAAGGACGAGAAGGAGTAGTCATGACCAGCACCGCACCCACCACCACATACCGCACCGCACCCACCACCACATACAACAGCGCACCGCCCGCCGACCCTCGCGTGATCGCCCTGGCCCACTACGCCGGTCGCGCCGTCCTGGAGCACGTACTGGCCCGTCACGGCGCCACCTTCCAGCAGCAGATCACCCTGCGGCCCCTCGCCACCGAAGGGCCCCTCGAGCGCGAAGAACTCGTCGGACAGGTCGCCGGCGCGCTCAAGGTCGAGGCGGCCGAAGTGCAGGGCGTCATAGACGAACTGATCGCCAAGGGGCTGGTGGCCGCCGAGGCGACCGGCGTCCACGCCACCGATGCCGGGCGGGCATTCCACGCCGAAGCCAGCGCCGAGACCGCGGTGATCTCCGCCCGGATCTATGCCGGCATTCCGGCGGAGGATCTGGCGGCGGCCGGGCGGGTGCTGGCCCTGGTGGCCGAGCGGGCCAACGCAGAGCTGGCCGCGTCGGCGGCCTGAGTGCCCGTCCCCGACGTACCGCATGCATAGTGGAATGTTCAACGACCTCCTGCGGTTGGAGTGCACGAAGGAGGTCACGAGTGGAGATGACGTACTACGACCACGGAACACCGGCGGAGCGCTGGGAGCGCGCGCAGATGTTCTTCGACGCCAAGGACTACGCCGCCGCGGCGCGCGTGCTGGGCGGGCTGGTCGAGGAGGTGCCGGAGCAGACCGGGCCGCGGCTGCTGCTGGCGCGTGCCTACTACCACTCGGCCCAACTGCGGCGCGCGGAGAGCGAGTTGCGTCTCATCGTCGAGCGCGACCCGGTGGAGCACTACGCACGGCTGATGCTCGGACGCACGCTGCAGCGGCAGGGGCGCCACGAGGAGGCCGAGTCGCACATGCGGATCGCCTCGGCGCTCGCGGGCGACTTCGAGCAGGTCTGAGCTACGCCGTAACGCTACGGCTCTGCGGCCGGGGCCCGGTTCCACGATGGAACCGGGCCCCGGCCATGTCTCCGCCCTGCGCCGGCCCGCTACTGCACGGCCGGGTCCGGTGCGGGTGTGGACCGTCCCTTCCGGTGGGCGATCTCGCCGAGCAGGACGTCGACGACGACGAAGGCGGCCAGCGGAATGCCGAGCAGCGGCACGAAGTAACCGAGGACGGCGATGACGGCGACCGCCGGCACGAGGATCTGCGGTGGTACCTGCTGCCAGGCGCCGCGCGGGATCGGCCGGCCGAAGGTGGAGCCGCGTCCGCGCTGCCACCACATGCGGTAGCCCCAGACGATCAGCAGGATGAGGCAGAGCGCGAGCGCCATCAGGGCGATCTGGTTGACCAGGCCGAACAGGATGCCGGTGTGCAGGTCGATGCCCCAGCGGGTCAGCTTGGCGAGCAACGGGTAGTCGGCGAAGCGCAGTTCGTCGGTGACCTTGCCGGTGGTGGGGTCGACCGCGACCGAGTCCTGCTTCTCGGGCCAGCTGCGCTGCACCTGCTTGACGACGTATGCGGAGTTCGCATCGGCGGGCGGCACGATCTCCACCGGGTCGGTCAGGCCCTTGGCCCGGGCCGCCGCCAGCACCTTGTCGAGGCCGACGCCGTGTGCGCCCGTCCCGGTGGTGGCGGAGCTGCCGTGACCCGCGTGCTCGCCACCCGCCGTCGCCGAGACCGACGGAGTGGCCTGGCCGAGCGAGGTACGCAGCGTGTCGATGTTCGCCCCGGCGTAGGTCGACCAGGTCAGACCGGTCGCCGACAGGAAGATGAACCCGGCGGCGGCCCAGACGCCGACGGTGCCGTGCAGACCGAGCGTGCGGCGGCGACCGCTGGTGCCGCGCAGCTTGCGCAGCGCCCGGCGGCGGGAGAACCACAGCACCAGGCCGCCCACCGCGATCACCCACAGCCAGCTCGCGGCGAACTCGCTGTAGAGCCGGCCGGTGTCGCCGAGGTGAAGGTCGCGGTGGAATTCGTCGATCCAGGTCCGCAACGGCAGCGCGCCCGTCGAACCGTACTGTTCGAGGGCGCCGCGCACCTTGCCGGTGTACGGGTCGACGAAGACGGCGAGGGAGTGGCCGGGGTCGACGCCCTTGACGCCGGACAGCATCACCCGGGTGGTGGCATCGGCCTCCGGCGAGGGGCGTACCGCGGAGACCGTGCCCTCGGGGTGCGCCTTGCGCGCTGCTGTGACCTGCTCGGATATCGGCAGCCTGGTGTCGCCGACCTTCGCGACGGTCATCTCGTGGGCGTACACGAGCTTCTCGGCCTGGAACGCGCCGGCGTACAGAAAGCCGGTGACGGCGGCGACGAACAGGAACGGCGCGACGAACACGCCGGCGTAGAAGTGCAGTCGCAGCACCAGCGGGCGCAGTGACGCCAGGCGGCTGGGGGACGGCGCCGGGGCGACGGCCGGTTGCGGGGCTTCGTCCGGTGGGGGTCCCCCCGCTGGAGCGGAGCCGGAAGTGGGGGAGGTCGAGGGAACGGTGGACATCGGCGGGCTTCTCCGGGGAACGGGGACGTGAGATGGCGTAGCGGTCCAGTAGTCGGGGGTGCGCCACGCCGAGTTCCCGGTGGTAGAAGTGGTGTGCGTTACAGGCCGAGACGGCGGAGACCGAAGTCCGTGGCATCCTGGCCCGATGGCAACTCCCCGTCATCACGTGCCCCTTGCCGAGCAGGTCGAGGAACTTCTCGCCGTCGGCGGCCCGTTGCCCATCGTCGCGGCGGGCGACCCGGTCCTGCGGCGAGGCACCGAGCGCTTCGACGGCCAGCTCGGCCCCGCGCTGCTGACCCGCTTCGTCGAGGCTTTGCGCCTCACCATGCACGAGGCGCCGGGTGTGGGCCTGGCCGCACCGCAGGTGGGCGTGCCGCTGCGGATCGCGGTGATCGAGGACCCGGCGCCGGTGCCGGAGGAGGTGCGGCTGGCCCGCGGCCGGGTGCCGCAGCCGTTCCGGGTACTGGTCAATCCGACGTACGAGCCCGTCGGGACGGCTCGGGCGGCCTTCTTCGAGGGCTGTCTGAGCGTGCCGGGCTGGCAGGCGGTCGTGGCGCGGCACGCGCAGGTGCGGCTGAGGGGTGAGGACGAATTCGGGCGCCCCGTGGACGAGGTGTTCAGCGGCTGGCCCGCGCGGATCGTGCAGCACGAGACGGACCATCTCGACGGGACGCTGTACCTGGACCGGGCCGAGCTGCGCTCGTTGTCCTCGAACCAGGCGATGGTGGAGCGGTGGACTCAGCCGACGCCGGACGAGGCCGCGCAGGCCCTGGATTTCGATCTGCCGTCACAGCCGTGAGGAACGTTTCTGCAGGTACTGGCGCTCTACAAGTCGCCCGGCCGTCTTCGAACTCCCCAACGGCGATCTCGCTCTGATCGGTTCGGAGGCCCCGGGCGAACTGCACGATCAGCTCCCCCAAGGCGCTGGCGTGGGCCCCGGTGAACGCCTTGTGGTGGTCCCCCGCAGCGTCGCCCTCGCAGCGGGATGGCAGCCTCCTTCAGCTTGATCACTCGGCTCCTGGCCTGTCCGCCTGATGCCGCTGGTAGGCCGGCTCGGCCATTTCGTAGAACTTCCCCATCGAACCGCCAGGCGCCACACCTTCCGCGCGTGCCGGTCGCGTGTGTTCCCAGAACTCACGAATCGTGTCGCTCCGGAACAGCCGCAGCATGTTCGCTGGGAGCAGCGCGTGATGCTGCGCCCGCGTCGAGCAACTCCCGCTGCATCTCCGTCTCCTGGCGTTGCTGAACGCCTGCCCCTCTGGCCTCAAAGGCATGGGGGACCCCCACCGCCCTGGCGGGCAACCTCGACCCGGCCGCCCGCGCCGAGGTCCGGGCCGCGGTGGGCACGTATCCGGGCGCGATCGTCATGGTCACCCACGACGTGCCGCCGTCGCGGCGCTGCGCCCGGACCGGATGCTGCTGCTGCCGGAGTCCGAGGAGGATCTGTGGAACGCGGACCACCTGGAGCTGGTGGTGCCCGCGTGAAGTCCCGTTCCCGGGTGGTCAGTTGTCCCGGTATGCCTCCAGCAGCCGCAGCCACACCTCGCTGATCGTCGGGAACGACGGCACCGCGTGCCAGAGCCTGCTGATCGGAACCTGGCCGGCGACCGCGATCGTGGCCGAGTGGATGAGCTCGCCGACGCCGGGGCCGACGAAGGTGACTCCGCGCAGGATCTCCTCGTTCAGGTCCACGACCATGCGGGCGCGGCCGCGGTAGCCGTCGGCGTACAGGCCGGCGCCGGATGCGGAGGTCATGTCGACGTCGACGGCCCGTACCCGGTGGCCGGCCTGTTCCGCCTCGGCGAGGGACAGGCCGACGGCGGCCGCCTCCGGGTCGGTGAAGACGACCTGGGGTACGGCGTGGTGGTCGGCGGTGGCGGCGTGGGCGCCCCATGGGTCCGACTCCGGGAGCGGGACGCCGGAGGCGCGGGCGGCGATGGCGGCGCCCGCGATGCGGGCCTGGTACTTGCCCTGGTGGGTGAGGAGGGCGCGGTGGTTGACGTCGCCGACCGCGTAGAGCCAGTCGGTGCCGGTCACGCGCAGGCTGTCGTCGACCGCGAGCCAGCTGCCCGGCTCCAGGCCGACCGTGTCCAGGCCGATGTCGCCGGTCTTCGGTCGGCGGCCGGTGGCGAAGAGGATCTCGTCGGCTTCGATGCGGTCGCCCTGGTCGGTCAGCACCACGACCGTGCCGTTCTCGCGGGTGACCGACTCGACCGAGGTGCCGGTGCGGACGTCGGCGCCGGCCTCGGTGAGGGCCTCGGCGACCAGTTCCCCGGCGAAGGGTTCCATGCGGTTGAGCAGGCCCTTGCCGCGCACCAGGACGGTGACCTGGGAACCGAGGGCCTGCCAGGCGGTGGCCATCTCGGTGGCGACCACTCCCCCGCCCACCACGACCAGCCGGCCCGGCACCTCCTGCGCGCTGGTGGCGTTCCTGCTGGTCCACGGCTTGACGTCGGCCAGGCCCGGCAGGTCGGGCAGGACGGCGTCGGTGCCGGTGCAGACGGCGACGGCGTGCCGGGCAGTGAGCACCTTCTGCCCGCCGTCGGAGCCGGTGACGGTCACCGTGCGCGGGCCGGTGAGGCGGCCGTGGCCGCGGTGGAGGTCGGCGCCGATGCCGTCCAGCCAGCCGGCGGCGCCGTCGTCGTGCCAGTCGGAGGTGTAGTAGTTGCGGTGGGCGAGGACCGCGGCGGCGTCGAGGGGGCCCTGCACCGACTGGCGCAGGCCGGGCACCCGGCGGGCGTCCGCGCGGGCGATGACCGGGCGCAGCAGGGCCTTGCTGGGGATGCAGGCCCAGTACGAGCATTCGCCGCCGACCAGTTCGCTCTCCACGACCGCGGTGGACAGGCCGGCCGCGCGGGTGCGGTCGGCCACGTTCTCCCCCACGGGCCCGGCCCCGAGCACCACGACGTCGTACGCGATGGTTTCCGTTTCCGTCATGAGGTCAGTCTGGTGGGTGGTGTGCGCTCAGGCCACACGGGTAGGGGCGCGGAATACGTGACCGGCCGGCCGTGTTGTGCCGACGGCTTCGCCCCGACAGCAGGAAGAGGGATTTCAGGTCATGAGCAGCACCGTGGAGCTCACCAAGGAGAACTTCGACCAGACGGTCACGGACAACGACTTCGTCCTGATCGACTTCTGGGCGTCGTGGTGCGGGCCGTGCCGTCAGTTCGCGCCGGTCTACGAGAAGGCGGCCGAGGACAACCCGGACCTGGTGTTCGGCAAGATCGACACCGAGGCGCAGCCGGAGCTGGCCGCGGCCTTCGGTATCCAGTCGATCCCGACGCTGATGATCGTCCGCGACCAGGTCGCGGTGTTCGCGCAGCCGGGCGCGCTGCCCGAGGCCGCCTTGACGGATGTCATCGGCCAGGCCCGCAAGCTGGACATGGACGAGGTCCGCAAGGCGGTCGCGGAGCAGCAGGCGCAGGCCGAGCAGAACGGCCAGTAGCCCTCTCTGCACCGGTATCGCTCTCTGGACCGGTAGCCCTCTCTAGAACGGATACGGCGCCACGTCACCGCGCACCGTCGTCCAGCGCACGTCGGTGAAGGCCTCCAGGTTGGCCTCGCCGCCGAAGCGGGCGCCGGTGCCGGACGCGGCGATGCCTCCGAAGGGGGCCACGGCCTCGTCGTTGACCGTCTGGTCGTTGATGTGGACGATGCCGGTCGGGATGCGCTCGGCGAGGTCGAGGCCGCGGGCCGCGTCGCGGGTGACGATGCCCAGGGACAGGCCGTACTCCCCCGCCGACGCCAGGGCTGCCGCCTCGTCGGCGGTGGCGAAGGACCGTACGGGCGCGACCGGGCCGAAGACCTCCTCGGCGTAGGCGGGGCTCTGGTCGTCGACGCCGGCGAGGACCGTCGGCCGGTAGAAGAGGCGGTCGTGGGTGCCGCCCGCGGCCAGTTTGGCGCCGCGGGAGGTGCTGGCCTCGACCAGGCCGTGCACCTTGGTCAGCTGGGCGTCGTCGATGATGGGGCCGAGGTGGACCTGCTCGCGGTGCGGGTCGCCGACCGCGAGGGAGTCGGCCTTGGCGGCGAGGCGCTCGACGTACTCCTCGTAGAGCGACTGGTGCACCAGGTGGCGGCCGGTCGTCATGCAGATCTGGCCCTGGTGGAAGAACGAGCCCCAGGCGGCCGTGGAGATCACCGCGTCCAGGTCGGCGTCCTCGAGGACGACCAGGGCGGAGTTGCCGCCGAGTTCCAGGTGGACGCGCTTGAGGTGGCGGCCGCCCGCCTCGCCGACCGCGCGGCCCGCCGCCGTGGAGCCGGTGAAGGAGATGACGGGGACCTTCGGGTCGGCGACCAGGGCCTGGCCGACGTCCGGGCCGCCGGGCAGGACGTGCAGCAGGTTCTCGGGCAGGCCAGCCTCGGCGAAGACCGCGGCGAGGGAGAGCCCGCCGCAGACCGCCGTGCGCGGGTCCGGCTTGAGGACGACCGCGTTGCCGAGCGCGAGGGCCGGGGCGACCGAGCGGATCGAGAGGATCAGCGGGGCGTTGAAGGGGGAGATCACGCCGACCACGCCGACCGGGATGCGTCGCGTGTAGGACAGCCGGGGTGCCTCGCTGGGCAGGATCTGTCCGGCCGGGCGGGAGGCGAGGGCGGCGGCCTCGTAGCACTCCTGGGCGGCGACGTGCAGTTCGAATTCGGCCTTGCCGGGGATGGAGCCGGACTCGCGGACGAGCCATTCGCGCAGCTCGTCGGCGTGCGCGGCGAACAGGTCGCCGGCCTTGCGCAGCACGCCGGCGCGGACGAAGTGCGGGACGCGGGCCCACTCGGTCTGGGCGGCGCGGGCGGCCTCGGCGGCCGGGCCGACGTCCGCGGCCGAGGCGAGGGTGACGGTCGCGAGGGTGTCCCCGGTGGCGGGCTCCGTCACGGCGTACTCCGGTCCCGACAGGGGTCGGGGCTGCCAGGTCTTCGGGTCGAGCAGCGGCATGACGGCTCTCCGTTTCCTCACCGGCGGGACTCAGGTCATCAGCGGAAGTCCCGTGTAGTTGGCGGCCAGTTCGGCGGCCGCGTGGCGGGATGCGGCGATCCGGCGCAGACGTGTCAACTGCAGGCGGTCCTCGAACACATCCCCATCTGGTTGAGCATGCAACATCTTAGTCATGTCATAGGAGAAACGTGTGGCCTGCCACACCCGCGCGAGGCAGGTCTCGGAATAGGAGTCGAGGAGTTGCTCGGATCCGCTGCGGTGCAGTTCGGCGAAGGCGCGGGCGAGGACGCGCACGTCGGAGACGGCGAGGTTGAGGCCCTTGGCCCCGGTCGGCGGCACGATGTGGGCGGCGTCGCCGGCCAGCAGCAGTCGGCCGTGGCGCATCGGCTCGTGGACGTAGCTGCGCATCGAGGTCACGGACTTGGCGGTGATGGGGCCGCGGTGCAGGGTCCAGTCGGCGTCGACGGCGAACCGGGCGGCGAGTTCGTCCCAGATGCGCTCGTCGGGCCAGTCGTCGGGGTCGGTGTCGTTGGGGACCTGGAGGTAGAGGCGGGACAGGTGCGGGGAGCGCATGCTGTGCAGGGCGAATCCGCTCTCACCGCGCGCGTAGATCAGTTCGTCGCAGGAAGGCGCCACGTCGGCGAGGATCCCGAGCCAGGAGTACGGGTAGTCGTGCGCGTACGAGCGGCTGCTCTCGGCGGGGAAAGTGTCACGGGAGATGCCGTGGAAGCCGTCGCAGCCGATCACCCAGTCGCAGGCCAGCGTCTGCTCGCGGCCCTCGTGCAGGAAGCGTACGACGGGCGAGGCACTCTCCGGCTTCTCGATCGCGAGGGCCTCCGCCTCGAACAACAGGGGCGGCCCGTCGGCCAGTTGGAGGGCGACGAGGTCTTTGACGATCTCGGTCTGGGCGTAGATGGTGACGGTGCGGCCGCCGGTGAGGGCCGGGAAGTCGATGTGGTGGCGTTCGCGGTCGAAGCGCAGCTCGATGCCCTGGTGGACCAGGCCCTCGGCGTTCAGGCGCTCGGCGGCGCCGGCCTCGCGCAGGGCGTCGACGGTGCCCTGTTCCAGCATTCCGGCGCGCTGACGGTGCTCGACGTACTCGCGGTTCCTGGCCTCCAGGACGACGCAGTCGATGCCGGCGCGGTGCAGCAGCCGGGCCAGCAGCAGCCCGGCGGGGCCACCGCCGATGATGCCGACCGTCGTACGCATGGGCGCCTCCCGGGGGTTCAGCTGGAGTCGCGGTGCACCACCGTGGCTCCCAGCACCTTGTGCGTCTCGGGCGCGGCGCCGGGGTTGCGGACCGCGCGGTCGACCAGTTCGGCGAGGTCGCGGCCGGACGGCAGCTCGATGTGGACCGTGCTCAGCCGGGGCCTGAGCAGCCGGCCGAGCGTGAGGTCGTCGGCGCCGATCACGGCCGTTTCCTCCGGGATGCGCACTCCCGCGTCCTGCAGGGCGCGCATCAGCAGCATCGCGTACTCGTCGTTGTACGCGAACACGGCGTCCAGGTCGAGTGCGCGCCAGCGGGCGGCGAGGCGCGCGGCGGATTCCTCCTCGTAGCCGAGGGGCAGTTCGGTGACGATGGCATCGGTGCCGTGCAGGGCGCGGCGCACACCGTCGAGGCGGGGCAGGGAGAAGGACTCCAGGCCGTCCTCCTCGGGCACGACGACGCCGATGCGGCGCCGGCCGCGGTCGAAGAGATGGCTGCCGGCGCAGTGGCCGACGGCCTCGTGGTCCATCAGCAGGGCGTGCGCGCCGTCGACGGAGTGGGGGCCGAGGGTGACGACGGCCCGGGCGCCGGAGCGCTTGAGCACGGTCACGCCCTGCGGGCCGAGGGAGCCAGGGCCGGGCACCAGCACCGCGACCGGGCGCAGCTCGGCCCAGGCGCGGGCGGCCTCGTCGCCGTGCACGCCGACGGAGCCGTACTGCACGACCGTGTAGTCGAGGCGGCCCAGCGCCCACTGCAGCTCGCTGATGAACTGGCTGTAGAGGGGGCCGACCGGGAAGCTCGGCGCGGGCATCAGGACCATGCGGCTGTGTCCGGCGCGCAGGCTGCGGGCCGCCGCGTGCGGCACGTACCCGAGTTCCTTGGCGGCCTCGTGGACCCGGCGGCGCGTGGGCTCGCTGATCCGTACGGCGCTGGCGTTGTTGAGGACGTAGGAGACGGTCGCGCGCGAGACGCCGGCCAGGCGGGCCACATCGGCGCTCGTGGGCACGGAGCGCGGTGCGGGCGACGAGGACGCGGGCGTTTTCGGTATCTGCACCATGACGTACGGCATCTTTGCAGAACCTGTGGCCGAGACCACAGGCGGGGCGTCGCCGACCGCGGCCGAGCGGGGCTCAGCAGGGCGGGCCGCTGCGGATGACGCGGTCGACCAGGTCGATCCAGCCCTTCTCCAGGCGCTCCAGCGGCATGCCGCACTGCTTGGTCAGATGGTGGATCAGGGCGGGGTCGAGATAGCCCATCAGGGTCTGGGCGAGGAGTTCGCAGTCGGCGTCCGGGGCGATCTGTCGCAGCAGGATGGTGACGTGGGTGTGCAGCGCCCGCAGCGAGGGGTGGGCGAAGCGGCGGGCGGGCTCCGGCTGGGCGGCCAGTTGCAGGTCCAGCTGCTCGACCGAGCGATACAGCACCGCCACCCCGAACGCCCGCAGCCGCTCCGCCGGCGGCGCCCCGGGACCCAGCGGCGGCGGTCCGCCGAGGAAGTCGGCCTGCAGTTTCCTCGACGAATGGTCGAGCAGCGCCGTCAGCAGCCCGGTGCGGTCGCCGAAGCGGCGGAAGACGGTCCCCTTGCCCACATTGGCCGCTGCGGCGACCGCCTCCATGGTGACCCCGGCCGCGCCGTGCTCCGCGATCAGCCTGGTGGCCGCCTCAAGCAGCCTGGCCCGGTTGCGGGCGGCGTCGGCGCGCAGGCAAGGATCGTCCTCGGCAGAGCCGAGCTGCAGCAACTCAGGCTCGCCAGTGGGCTCTTGAGGCCTCGGGAAGGGCGGCAGCGTGGCGGACATGAAGACAGCGTAAAGCATCGGGAACAAAACTGGACCGCGGTCCGGTTAGATGCTAGAAAATAAACGGACCTCGGTCCGGATCGTAACGGCAATGTTTCAGCATCCTCTGGAGTACCCCATGTCTGTTCGCATCCTTGCGCTCGTCGGCAGCCTTCGCGCCGGTTCGCACAACCGTCAGCTCGCCGAGGCGGCCGTCAAGCTCGCCCCCGAGGGCGCGGACGTCGTGCTGTTCGAGGGTCTGGGCGAGATCCCGTTCTACAACGAGGACATCGACGTCGAGGGCAGCGTCCCGGCCGCCGCCGCGAAGCTGCGCGAGGCCGCGCAGGCCGCCGACGCGTTCCTGTTCTTCTCCCCCGAGTACAACGGCACCATCCCGGCCGTCCTGAAGAACGCCATCGACTGGCTGTCCCGCCCCTACGGCGCCGGCGCCTTCGGCGGCAAGCCGGTCGCCGTGGTCGGCACCGCCTTCGGCCAGTTCGGCGGTGTGTGGGCGCAGGACGAGACCCGCAAGGCCGTGGGCATCGCCGGCGGCAAGGTGCTGGAGGACGTCAAGCTCTCCATCCCCGGCTCGCTGACCCGCTTCGCCGAGACCCACCCGTCCGACGACGCCGAGGTCGCCGCGCAGCTGACCGAGGTCATCGCCCGCATCCACGGTCACGCGGACGAGACCGCTGCCGCCTGACCAGGCGCAGCCGACAGCAGTACTACCCCGAGGGGCCGGAGCGGATCAGCTCCGGCCCCTTTGCGTGTCGGATCCGGGGCTCAGGCCACCGCTGTCGGCGCCAGTTCGCGCAGTTCCCGCAGTGCGGCCGCGACCGCGGGCCGTTCCCGGGCACCCCGGCGGGTGCAGGTGAGCAGCTTGCGGTGCGGGTTGCCGGTGCAGCGCACGCGGGTGATGGGCAGCTGACCGGTCAGCTGGGCCAGCCGCGGGACCAGTGCGACGCCGAGGCGGCTCGCGACCAGGTGGGCCGTGACGTTCCAGTCGAGCGCGTGATGGACGATGTCCGGGCTGAACCCGGCCTCCCCGCAGGCGGACAGCACATGCGGGCGGCAGGGGCTGTCCGCCACCGGGGCGATCCAGTCCTCGTGCGCCGCGTCGGCCAGGTCGACGCGCTCGCGCCCGGCCAGCGGGTGGTCCTCCGGGACGACGAGGTCGAACGGGTCGTCAAGAAGCGGCTGCTGGTCGAAGCGGGCGTCGCCGAGGGGCGGGTTGTGCGGGGTGGCCTCGACGACGGCGAGGTCGGTCTCCCCCTCGAAGAGCAGGTCGAAGCTGTCGGGGACGCCGGCCTCCTGGATGCGCACGGACAGCCGCGGATGGCGCTCGTGCAGCCGGACCGCCATCGGGGCGAGCAACACCGAGACGGCCACCGGGAACCCGCTCACGCGCAGCGGCCCGGCGGGGGCGTGTTCGGCGCGCAGGTCGAGTTCGGCCTGCTCCCAGCGGGCCTGGATCGCGTCCGCGTGCGCGAGCAGGCTCTCGGCGGCCGGGGTGAGCCGCACCCCGCGGCCCTGCGGTTCGAGCAGGTCGACACCGAGGTCACGGGCGAGCTGGCGGATCTGCTGGGAGGCCGCGGACGTGGTGAAGTGCAGGGCTCGGGCGGCCGCGGTGACCGTGCCGTAGTGGGCCACCGCCCGCAGCACGTGCAGTCGGCGCAGGTCAATCATGAAGCCCAGGCTTCAAGGTCGGGTCCACAAAGTCAACCTGGACGTGTACGGATGTTCCGCTGCACCCTGGCTGTGTCGCGACGGTCCACCAGTCAGGACGTACGAGGAGTTGCCATGATCAGCACGACCGGCACCGGCTGCCCGCACTGCGGCTGGCCGGACGGCGCCGAGCCCTTCCAGGTGGTGTCGAGGCACAGCACCGCGGCGGGCCGCACGGAGTGGACGCGTTGCGGCTGCGGCTCGCTGCAGGTCCGGGTGGTCGACGGCGGCGGGATGCGCGTCGTCTCGCGCAGTGGTCCCGCGGAGCCTCACTCCAGCCCGGCCAGCCGCTGAACGGCCGGGGCCACGAAGCTCTCGATCCACGCCGCGGGCTCCCCGAGACGCGGCACGAGGATCACGGTGTCCAGGCCGAGCTTGGTGTAGCCGGAGATGTCCCGTGTGAAGGCGTCGAGATCGCCGGCCGTGGCCGACTCGCCCATGTAGGCGACCGTCTTGCGGATCCGGTCGTAGTCGCGCCCTTCGGCCTCGCAGTGCCCGCGCAGCACGTCGAGCTTGTGGCGGACCTCCTCCGGCGAGGTCGCGAACAGGTTGCAGGCGTCGCCGTACCGGGCGACCAGACGCAGGGTCTTCTTCTCGCCCCCGCCGCCGATCATGATCTCGGGGTGGGGGCTGCTGACCGGCGCCGGTACGCACAGGGTCTCGGCCAGTTGGTAGTGCTTGCCCTCGAAGGGGCCGTTGGCCTGCGGGTCCCACATCTGCAGACAGATCCGCAGGGTCTCCTCGAGCCGTTCGAAGCGCTCGGCGATCGGCGGGAACGGTACACCGAGGCCCACGTGCTCGCGGTCGTACCAGGCCGCACCGATGCCGAGGGTGGCGCGGCCGCCGGACAGGACGTCCAGCGTGGTGGCGATCTTGGCGAGCAGTCCGGGGTGCCGGTAGGTCACGCCGGTCACCAGCGCCCCCAGCTGAACGGTGGAGGTGTGGCCCGCCAGATAGCCGAGGGTCGTGTAGGCCTCCAGCATCGGGTCCTCGGCGCCGCCGTTGAACTCCATCTGGAAGTAGTGGTCCATGACCGACAGCCGGCTGATCCCGGCCGCCTCGGCCGCGGCGCCCGTCGCGGCGAGTTCCGCACCGAGGGCGGGTCCTCCGCCGCTGTGGTTGAACCGGTTGATGTGTACGCCCACCCGCATGACCGTCTCCGTCCGCCCGGACCGTTGCCGTCCCCAGTGACGCTAGGACTTCGCGTGCTCTCCAAGTCAAGACAGCCGCACCCTTCAGGGCAACGCCGGCATCTCCTGAGCACCTCCTGCTTCTTCGAGGCCCGCAGGCTCATGATCGTCGTGACCGTCAGGACGAGGACGAAGAGGTTGTCGACGCTCAGCGACTTCTCGGTGATGTACCCGGCGAAGAACTCGCCGGTCGGCCCGCCACCGCCGTGGGTACACGCCGAGACCGAAGAGACAGGCCAGCACCATCCATACGATCGTCCAGGTCCCGCTTCCTTGAGGGACACGTCGTGCGACTTGCGCCCGACGAGGAAGTCGACGGCCACGAGCGCGCATAGGGCGGCCACGAAAAGGTCATGAGCAGATGTCGGGCGGCCACCCGCCGTTCGGCGGGCAGGTTCCGCCGGACGGCGGCGGGCCCTGCGGCGGCCGGTGCGTGAATCATGTCGGCCAGAGCCGCCGCGCCGTGCGTGAGGAGACAGTCATGACCCTGGTCCCGCCCCCGTTCGATCCCGAACTTGCCGCAGCACTCGAGCTGATCAAGGACGTGGTGCAGCCCGGTCTCACCCTCGACGAGATCGACCTGGTGCGCCAGGGCCCGGGCATCGAGATGCTCGCCCAGCTCGACCTGACCGCGGGCGGGTTCTTCGACGTCGAGGACCGCACCGTGCCCGGCCCCGAGAACGCGCCCGACATCTCCCTGCTGATCTGCCGGCCCGCAGCCCCGGCGGCCGCCGGCCCGCGGCCCGTCGTCTACCACGTCCACGGCGGCGGCCTGATCATCGGGAACAACCGGGTCGGTGTGGACGTACCCCTGGCGTGGGCGCAGCAGCTGGACGCGGTCGTGGTGTCGGTGGAGTACCGGCTGGCTCCGGAGCATCCGTATCCGGCGCAGATCGAGGACGTGTACGCCGGTCTGCTGTGGACGGCGGAGCACGCCGAGGAGCTCGGCGCCGACCCGGAGCGGATCGTGATCGCGGGTGCCAGCGCGGGGGGCGGGCTGAGTGCGGCACTGGCCCTGATGACCCGGGACCGCAAGGGGCCGCGGCCGCTCGGCCAGGTGCTGATGTGCCCGATGCTGGACGACCGCAACGACAGCCCGTCCACGTACCAGATGGCGGGCCTCGGCGTCTGGGACCGCACCGCCAACGAGACCGGCTGGACGGCGCTGCTGGGCGAGGGGC
Source organism: Streptomyces sp. NPDC001351 (assembly GCF_042896045.1). Lineage (NCBI taxonomy): Bacteria > Bacillati > Actinomycetota > Actinomycetes > Kitasatosporales > Streptomycetaceae > Streptomyces > Streptomyces sp. NPDC001351. The sequence continues at coordinate 204,666 of NZ_JBIAWS010000012.1, forward strand.
GCGGCGGCCCGGACGTGCCGCCGTACGCCGCGCCCGCCCGCGCCGAGGACCTGTCCGGCCTGCCTCCGGCCTTCCTCGACGTCGGCTCCGCGGAGACCTTCCGCGATGAAACCGTGGCCTACGCCTCCCGGATCTGGCAGGCGGGCGGAGTGGCCGAGCTCCATGTGTGGCCGGGCGGCTTCCACGGCTTCGACGGCTTCGCCCCCCAGGCAACGCTGTCCCAGGCGGCCCGGGCGGCGCATCTGGACTGGTTGCGGCGGCTGCTGGCGCGGTAGCCGGGGGTGCGGGCGGCGGTCAGGAGGGTTCCGCGACCGCCGCTCCGGCATGGTTTCCGGGCAGTCGCGGTCCCCGCGGGGTCGCGGTCCGTAGGAGGTACTTGCCGCCCCGTCGCCTGGTGACGAAGCCGGCCTCCCGCAGCACGGCGAGCTGCCGGCTCGCGAGGACACGGACACAACGACGAGTGTCGTACGGCAGGACCGCGCGGGTGGTTCGAGGAGTCGGGCTGGCCGACCGGAAGCGACGGACGCGACCCGGACACGCGGTGGAACAGAAACCTCGTGCGGAGGCCACGTGCGGCGGGGCCGCCGGGGGGCGCGGAGTCGCGCCGTCCGGCGGAGCCGCCGGGGGGCGCGGAGTCGCGCCGTCCGGCGGAGCCGCCGGGGGGCGCGGAGTCGCGCTGGTCGACCGGAAACGACGGACGCGACCCGGACACGCGGTGGAACAGAAACCTCGTGCGGAGGCCACGTGCGGCGGGGCCGCCGGGGGGCGCGGAGTCGCGCTGGTCGACCGGGAGCCACGGGCGCGACCGGGACACGCGGTCGAGGAAAAACCTCGCGGCGAACCTGTACAACACGGCCGCGCAGGTGCGGTCGCGGAGCCGCGCTGGCAGACCGAGATATACGGGCGCGACCGGAACACGCGGTCGAAGAAAGACCCCGCGGCGAACCCGCACAACACAGCCGCGCGCCTTCGCTCGCGAAGTCGAGCTGGCTGACCGGGGGCGACGGGCGCGTCCAGGACGACGGTCTTGTCAGCCGGATGATCAGGAGCGGCAGCAGGGTCTCGTCGGACAGCGAGACGGGCCGGCACCGCCTGAGTATGGGGGCGCCAGCAGTCCGCGGCCCTCGACGAGCAGTCCGCGGTCGACCGGGCAGGTCACCTCCATGCCGCAGCCAGCCGGCGCTCGGGCGGAATATGTCTTCCTGCCCCGCCCTGGCGCTGCCGGTCGCCGGCGCTCCCAAGCGCCGGGTGATGGCGGCCGTCACGGCAGTCCCATGAATCCTCGTGGGGGTGGGCACGGCGCTGCCCAGCCGCTCAAGCGCGGCGAGCTCACCGGGGGCGAGTGCGTTCCCGGCGGCCGGCGGCCCGGCGTGGATCGGCACAGGGTCCGGTCGCGCCGCTCAACTGGTGCGGCCGGGATGTCGCGGGCGCTCCTCATGGAGTGCGCCATGGCGCATGATGACCCGTATGAAAGAGCTGGCCGGGCGCCTGACCGCGCTGGATCCCGATGCCGGTGCCGCCGTGCGGGTCATCGCCTACTTCGACCGGCTGGCCGAGACCAAGGCGGGTCTGGAGGCGCTGGTGCGCGGGGCGGCCGTGCTGGCCGGATGTCCCGCGCGGCTCGTCGATGCCGGCCGCCGCGTGCGGGTGCGGGTCGAGCCCGACGGCACCCGCAAGGACACCGAAGCGGCGCCGGAGCCGGACTGGCCGTGCGCGGCACTGGAGCCCGGGGGCGCCCCGGCCCTCTGGCTGGAGCGGGCGGGTACCGGGCCGAGCGTGGTCGACGCGGTGATCCTGGAGCGTGCCGCCGGTGCGATACGGCTGGTGCTGGACCGCACCCGGGGCCGTGCCCCGGCCTCCCTGGCCGACGACCCGGCTCTGATCGAGACGCTGCTCGACGGCACGGTGCCCGACCCGACCCGGCTGCACGCGGCCCGCCGCCTGGGCATCGACCCCGCCGACCCGGCCGTACGGATCCGCGCCCTTGCCCCCGTCGACGGACCGCCCCGCATCCTGACGGCCCGGGCGGGTGTCCGACCGAGCGACGCCGAGTTGCCCGCCGGTCGCCTCGGCGTGGGGCCTGCCGTCCCCGTGCTCGACCTGCCGGGCTCCTGGGCGGCGGCCCGCACGGCCCTGCGGTTCACCGCCGACGGCACGCCACGGGATCCCGGCCCGCGGGTGGTGTACACCGACGAGCTGGGCGGCATCGCGCTGCTCGCGGATCTCGTCGTACCGGGCGCCGAGCCGCCTGCCGACGTGCGGGCCCTGGAAGCGGCGGCGGGCGCGCTGCCCGGGCTGCTGGCCACGCTGCATGCCGTGGCCGCCACGACGAGCCAGCGCGCGGCGGCCGCCGAGATCAACGTGCACCACTCCACGCTCCAGGACCGCCTGACCCAGGCCGAGCACCTGCTCGGCTGGCCGCTGCGCACCCCGCAGGGCCGGCTCAGGCTGCAACTGGCGCTGACGATGCGGCACTTGGCGCGTCCGTGACCCATGACGCACGGGATTCACCGGAACTCGTGGACCACCTGGATCTCGCCGTCGATGTGGGCGTTGAACTCGTCGAGCTCCTCGGCCGGCACCCACAGCTCGAGGATGCTCTCGCCGCCGGCCTGCCGCACGGGGTACCGGCTCAGGAACTCCATGTCGACCTCGAAGCGGGTGACGAAGCCGGCACCGTCGTGCTTGACGTTCCAGTCCCGCGCGATCTTGACGGCGTAGTCCTCGTTGAGCACCGGGTAGAAGATCGGCTGCTCGGGCAGCCGCGGCGGCCAGGCCCGCCACTCCAGCTCACGGACCAGTTCCAGCTCCTTGGGGCCGGTGGGGCGCCACAGGGTTGTCGTCGGTCGCGGGCTGGTCATCGCGTGCGCTCTCCGCAGAGATCGGCCGCCGGTGCGGCCGGTCGGGAGTCCGGACGATACCGGCGAGGCCGGTGCTGCGGCCAAGTGGTTTCGGGCGACGACGGCTTGGTTGCGGGCGGCTACCGCAGGGCGAAGGACGCCCGGTGCAGCCACTCGGTGCCGTCGTGGGCCACGAGGTCGACCGTGGGCACGCGGGCCGTGAAGGGGAGGGCGGGGCGCAGGCCTGCCTCGATCTCGTCCAGCACGGCATCGTCCTGGCCCTGGGCGACCGTCAGATGTGGGTGGGGCTCGTACTTCCCGCCGTACGGCGGGGCTTGTGGCCAGCGCTCGACGACCGCCTCGGTGAGCCGGCGGAACGGAGCGTCGGGGTCGGGCGCGAGGTAGAGCACCCCGGGAAACCGTCCGGTTTTCTCGAACCGCGCCTCGAAGGAGCGGTGCCGCCCGAAGATCTCGTCCAGGGCGGCGCAGGCCCCGGCGTCGACGAGGGAGGCGGGCAGAAAGGGGAAGACCACGGTGACGTGGGCCGGGACACCGGCCCGGGCCGCCGGGTCGAAGCGGTCCCGCCAGGGCCGGACCACCGCTTCCGCCTCGGGTACGGGTACGACGAGCGCCGTCTGCCCCGCCACGAAACGACCGGATTCCGCGTCTGCCATGCCATGGGTGTACCAGGCGGATGCCCGCGGCCGCGACCCCACACCTCTTGCATACGCGCCCTACCGGCCCTCGCCGACAATTTCACAGATGTCCTATCCTGAACCGCAGGCACTTCGGGACGGAGGACCCAGCCCATGACCGCGACGGATCCGGCGCTCACCGCGCTCGCCTCGAGCTGGTCCGCCCTGTCGCTGCTGCACGGCAGGATCGAGGCCCATATCGAGCGCGCGCTGCAGGCCGGGCACGATCTGAGCGTGCGCGAGTACTCCCTGCTGGACGTGCTGAGCCGACAGCACGACGGGGAGGGCGGACACCTGCAGATGAAGCAGGTCGCCGACGCGGTGGTCCTCAGCCAGAGCGCCACGACCCGGCTGGTCACCCGCCTGGAGGACCGCGGGCTGCTGACCCGCTACCTGTGCCCCACCGACCGGCGCGGCATCTACACCAACGTCACCGAGGCCGGCCTCCGGCTCCTGGAGGAGGCTCGCCCGACCAACGAGGCGGCCCTGCGCGAGGCCTTGGACGAGGCCGCCCAGAGCTCGGAACTCGCCCCGCTGGTCCAGGCCGTCGAGACGCTTCGCGTGCCTGTCTGACCCCGGATCCCCGGATCCCCGGGTCCCGGGCCGCCGGAGTCGCGGCCGCGGGGGTTTTCCCATGGGCAATTACTTGCAGACAACTGCTACCCGCCTCCACCATTGAATGCGTTTACACTTATAGCGCGTCTGCAACTATTGTCGACGCCTGTAAGAGTTACGCGCAATCGCCTGGAAGGTAGTTCCCATGCCTCTCGCCCTCCTGGCCCTGGCCATCGGGGCCTTCGGGATCGGCACCACGGAATTCGTGATCATGGGCGTGTTGCCCGAGGTCGCGGGTGACTTCGGCGTCTCCATCCCCACCGCCGGCTGGCTCGTCTCCGGCTACGCCCTGGGCGTCGTCTTCGGCGCGCCCCTGCTGACGATCCTGGGCACCAAGGTCTCCCGCAAGAAGATGCTCATGTTCCTCATGGGCCTGTTCGTGGTGGGCAACACCCTGTCCGCGTTCGCCCCCACCTTCGGTGTCATGCTCGCCGGCCGGGTGATCGCCTCCCTCGCGCACGGCGCGTTCTTCGGCATCGGCTCCGTGGTCGCGGCCGGTCTGGTCGCGCCGGAGAAGAAGGCGTCCGCGATCTCCCTGATGTTCACGGGCCTGACCGTCGCCAACGTCGTGGGCGTCCCGCTGGGCACGTACATCGGCCAGGCCGCCGGGTGGCGGGTCACCTTCACCGCCGTCGCCGCACTCGGCATCGCAGGCCTCGTGGGGGTGGCGAAGCTGGTGCCCGAGCTGGGCCGCCCGGAGTCCGGCACCGTCCGTACCGAGTTCGCCGCCTTCCGCAACGTGCAGGTCTGGATCGCGATGGCGATGACGGTCCTCGGCTTCGGCGGGGTGTTCGCCGCGATCACCTACATCACGCCGATGATGACCGAGGTCGCCGGCTACTCGGCCGGCGCGGTGACCTGGCTGCTGGTGCTGTTCGGGGGCGGGATGTTCCTGGGGAACCTGGTGGGCGGCCGGTTCGCCGACCGTGCCCTGATGCCCATGCTGTTCACCGCGCTCGGCGCCCTGTCCCTGACGCTGCTGCTGTTCACGGCGACCGCCCACAACAAGGTTCTCGCCGCGCTCACCCTGACGCTGATCGGTGCGCTCGGCTTCGCCTCCGTGCCCCCGCTGCAGAAGTGGGTGCTCGACCAGGCCTCGGCCGCCCCGACGCTGGCCTCCGCCGCCAACATCGGCGCCTTCAACCTCGGCAACGCACTGTCCGCCTGGCTCGGCGGCCTCGTCATCTCGGCCGGGCTTGGCTACACGGCGCCGAACTGGGTCGGCGCCCTGCTGGCCGGCAGCGCGCTGCTGCTGTCCTTCCTGGCGGCCTTCCTCGACCGCCGGACCCGGCCGGCCGGCCGGGTCGTGGCCGCGTCCGCACCGGCCGAGCACGTCCCGGACGCCGCACCGCGCTGATCCACCGATTCGCAAGGAGCGCGGCGCACTGCCCTCCACCGTCCCCGCCGTAACCCTCGACAACGGGGGCGCGATCCCCCGGCCGCGGTGAGCGCCACTGGAGGCCGGGTACCGAAGCCGTCGACGGGCTTGCGGGCGGCGGGCGGATCCGCGCATCCGGTGTCTGCAGCTTCCCGCCCGCCCATCTGCACCGGCTATTGTCCGCTGGCGCGGGGCGCTGCCCCCGGACCCTTCGCCGTCACTGCGCCCATGTCGGGGTCCAAGTGTCCGCGTCCCGCCGGGCGGTGCCTAGGTGGGCGCGGAGCGAGGCCAGGGCCGGGTGCGGGTTGTCGGCGCGCCAGATCAGCGAGTGCGGGTAGACGGGCATGGGGTCGCGCACGGGGATGCGGCGCAGGTCGTGGTCGGCCGGCCACACCATGCGGGTCTGTACGCCGACGAAGGTCGCGAGCAGCGAGGAGTCGGCGATCGTGTCGAGGAGCGGTTCGGTGCCGAAGTCGGGACCGGTGACCTCGATGGTGAAGCCGAACGCCGCGGCCAGGTCGTCGTAGTAGGCGGCCCATTCGGTGCCCGCGACGTTGCCGGGCATCCAGATCCGGTGCCCGGCCAGCTGCGCCGGGGTGACGGAGCGGGCCGAGGCGAGCGCGTGCCGGGGGCCGGTGAGGAGTTCGAGGGGCTCGTCGTGGACACGGGCTGCCTCGATGCCGTCGGGCAGCTGCCGCGCGGGAAGCGTGAGCGCGCGGAAGGACGCGTCGATGGTGCCGGAGCGCACCGCGGAGATCGCCGCGTCGGCGTCGAAGAGCGTCACGACGTCGAGGGCCGAGTCGGGGTGGGCGCGGTGGAAGTCCCTGATCAGGTCGGCCGGGGCGAGCCGACGGCCGATCACGTCGACGCGCAGGGCACGGCGGCCGGGCCGTACGGAGGCCGCGGCGCGTTCCTCCGCCTGCAGGAGTTCGCGGGCATGAGGGAGGAAGACCTGGCCGTCGACGGTGAGCTGGGCGCCCCGGGCAGTGCGGGTGAACAGCCGCGCGCCGGGGTCCTTCTCCAGCGCGGCGACTCGCTTGGAGACGGCCTGCTGGGTGACGTCCAGGCCGAGAGCGGCCTCCCGGAACTGTCCGGCGTCCGCGACGGCCACGAAAGTGCGCACTGCGTCGATGTCCACGCGCCCCTTTCTACAACGGCCGGTCACCGGTCGGCCCACAACTTCCGGTTGTCGGACGACCGGCGCGTCGGTTGTTTGCCCCCGCGCCTCGTGACCGGCTTTGATGTCGCCGGTCGGGATTCGGGCGGGACGGGGAGGTCGGCATGCGGGGCGGGCAGGCGTTGGGGCGGCAGTTCGGATGGCTGTGGGGGGCGTACTCCGTCAGCGCGATCGGGACATGGCTCGCCTTCGACGCGTTCTCGCTGATAGCGGTGATCGTGCTGCATGCCGGGGCGACCGAGGTGGCGGTGCTGTCGGCGGCCGGGCTCGCGGTGGGTGCGGCGGTGGCGACGCCACTCGGGCCGTGGATGGAGTTCCGCCGCAAGCGGCCCGTGATGATGTCCATGGATCTGGTCCGCTGTGGGGTGTTGCTGACCATTCCGGTCGCGTTCGCGCTCGGCGCGCTCACCTTCGTACAACTTCTGGTTGTGTCGATCGTCGTCGGCGCGGCCGACATCAGCTTCACCGCTGCGAGCGGGGCCTTCGTCAAGTCGCTGCTGCCGCCGGAGGACCTGCTCACCGCGAACGCGCGGTTCGAGGCGACCCAGTGGACCGCGACCATCCTGGGGCCGCCCCTGGGCGGAGCCGCGATGGGCGTGTTCGGGCCGGTGATGACCGTGGTGGCCAATGCGGTGAGCTTCCTGCTGTCGGCCGTCGGGATCCGCGCGATCGGCGGGACCGAGCCGCATCCCGTACGGCCGGAGCCGGGGGCCGGGCGCGCGCCCGCCGGCAGCCTGCTCGAAGGATGGCGGTACATCCTGGCTCATCCGACGCTGCGACCGCTGTTCTTCAACACGGTGCTGTACAACGCCCTGATCATGGTGTCGCTTCCGCTGCTCGCCGTGCTGATGGTCGGCGATCTCGGCTTCGCGGCCTGGCAGTACGGCCTGGCCTTCTCCGTACCCAGCATCGGCGGCCTGATCGGCTCGCGGCTGGCCCGCCTGCTCGTGCCGCGGTTCGGAGAGCGCCGCGTGCTGCTGGTCGCGGGGACGCTGCGCGCGTGCTGGCCGATCGGGCTCGCCTTCGTCGGGCGCGGCACGGCCGGGCTGGTGCTCGTCATGGTTGTGGAGCTGGGCGTGATCGTGTCCTGTGCCGTCTTCAACCCGGTGTACTCCACCATTCGGCTGCGGCGGACGGACACGGGCCGGGTGGCGCGCACGCTCTCCGCGTGGTCGGTCACCACCAAGGCGACGACCGCCGCGATGACCGCCCTCTGGGGCCTGCTGGCCGGCCTGACCGGCCCCCGCGCGGCGATCGCCGCCGCCGGCGTCCTTGTCCTGGCCACCCCGCTGCTGCTGCCCCGCCGTATCGCCGACCCCACGGAGACGGCGCAGCCGAGCGTCGAGGAAGCAGCCTGAGCCGTCGGTCCCGATCCGCCGGGTTCTGTGAGGCGTTGCCGCTCATCGCCGCGGGCAAGGTGATGAAGGACCAACTGCGATCAGGACGCGCGGGTGCCGCGATCCGGCTCCCGCCGGCGAAACGGAGATCCCTTCTGATGACGAACCACGCGGCCGGCCTGACGACGGATCTGTCACTCGACCGGATCGAGCGCCTCGACGACGAGATCATCGCGCTCCTCGCACGCCGTCGCGCGATGGCCCAGGAACTCCCGCCCCCGGCCGGCGCCCGCGCCGCCGATCCGGCCTTCGCCGAGACGGTACGAGGCATGACGGGCCGCTACCGCAGGGAACTCGGCGGCGCGGGCGAACTGGTCGCCCGCGCGGTGATGGTGCTGTGCGCTCCCAGCCGGGACATCTGAGTCGTCGCGACGCACCGGGCACCGACGGGCACGTCACCGCCGCTTCTCGATGACCTTCGCGTGCACGAGCGTTCCGACGAGTTCGATGCGCAGGCGCGGATCGTCAGCGGTTTTCTTGGAGCGGAGCTTCAGCTTGGAGTAGGTGAGGTTGAGCCCGTCGGTGTCGATCAGGATGTCGGACGAGCCGACGAGAACCAGCTTGCCGTGGGCCATGTCCGTCTCGATCCGCAGGACGTCCGAGGTGGTCACCGCGTGGCTGAAGTCGAAGGTGACTCGGCACAGTTGGGTGCGCAGCTCGATGCGCGCGGGTACCGACCAGCGTCCGTCCCGTACGTACTTGCCGCCGTGCTGTTCGACGACGAGGAGGTCTCTGCCCTTCATCGCGGGCGTGACGGGCAGATCGGTGGTGAGCTCGGCCAACTCGCCGAGCGTCCGGGCCGACAGCGCGCTCTCCAGCCGGCTGTCGAGTTCCTCGGCGCTGAGTCGGCCGTCACCGGCGGCGACCCGCAACACATCCACGACGCGGTCGCGATCCTCATGCGATGCCCGCAGGCCGGGCGGCTCGTTGGACATGCCCGCAACGTTAGCAGCGCCGGGTGGGGCGGGGTCGGGGAGACCACACCGTCATGCCCCGGGTGTCCCTAGAGGCCAACGTCGCGGCTGCGGATGTCGTCCAGGGACTCCCGGCGTACGAGGAGCCGGGCGCGGCCCTCGTGTACGGCGGCGACCGGCGGGCGGCCGACCAGGTTGTATCCAGAGGCCATGGAGAGGTGGTAGGCGCCGGCGACGGGAACGGCGAGCAGGTCTCCGGGACGTACGTCCGCGGGGAGTTCGACGTCGGCGGCGAGCACGTCGCCGGCCTCGCAGTGCCGGCCGACGACGGTGACGGGCGCCCGGTCGGCGGTGGTGTGGCGGCCGATGAGACGGAGCGCGTAGTGCACTCCGTACAGGGCCGGGCGCGGGTTGTCGCTCATGCCGCCGTCGACGGCGACGTAGGTGCGACCTGCGGTGCGCTTGACGACGAGCACGCGGTAGAGAGCGATGCCCGCGGGTCCGGCGATGGCCCGCCCCGGCTCGATGATCAGGCGGGGAACGGCCAGCCCGGCCGCCGCACACGCCTCGGTCAGCTCGGCACGGACCTTGCGGGCCAGGGTGGTCAGGTCCAGCGCCCGCTCACCGGAGCGGTAGGCGATGCCGTGGCCGCCGCCGAGATCGAGCTCGGGCAGGACGAGGCCGTGCTGCTCGTGCAGACGGGCCATGAGACCCACGAGGCGCCGCACCGCGGCCAGATACGGCTTGACGCTGGTGATCTGCGAGCCCAAGTGGCAGTGCAGGCCGGTGAGTTCGAGCTGCGGCTGGCCCAGTATCCGGGCGATCGCGTGCTGGGCGTATCCGTCGGAGATGCTGAGGCCGAACTTCTGGTCCTCGGTGCCGGTGCGGATCTTCTCGTGGCCGCCGGCACTGATGCCGGGCACCACACGGACCATGACCTTCTGGTGGCCCCGGGGTCCGACGGCGGCGGCCAGCCGGGCGATCTCCGACGGGCTGTCGATGACGATGCGGCCCACGCCGAGGCGCAGCGCCGATTCCAGGTCGCGTGGCGACTTTGCGTTGCCGTGCAGCACGATCCGCTCGGGCGGGAACCCGCTCATGACGGCCAGCTCCAGTTCGCCGGCCGAGCAGACGTCGAGCCCGAGGCCCTCCTCGTCCATCCAGTGGATCATCGCGCGGCACAGGAACGCCTTGGCCGCGTAGAGGATCTCGGTGTCCGGGAAGGCGTTGCGATAGGTACGGCAGCGGTCGCGGACCTCGGCCTCGTCGAGGACGTAGACGGGCGTGCCGAAGCGCTCGGCGATCTCGGCGAGCGGCACGCCGCCCACTGCCAGGTCGCCCGGCTGGGCCTCGGCGGTGGACGCGGGCCAGACCGAGAGGTCACCGGCGATGGTGGTGACGGCACTGTCGTGAACAGTGGTCATGATGGCCTCCCTCTCAACCGACGCGTACAGCGAGCGCGGGAACGACGGGGTTCACCGGCCGGACGGGCCGGGCCGTGAACTGGGGATCCAAGGTGACGGTGGTGACGCCGAGCGGTGCGGTCAGCGCGCGCAGAGCCGGCTCGGCGAGCCTGATCCACGCCTGCCCGGGGCCGAGCGTCGCGGCCAGCCGGCTCTCGGAGGTGAAGGCGACCGCCGTACGGTCGCCGAGAGGGGTGCGGAAGACACATGTCACACACCCGGAGGGTCCCGGCCGGACGGGAACGAACAGTGGCCCGACCGGGAACGGATCAGAGGGTTCCGGGTCTTCGCCGGACAGGATGTCTGCCATGGGACGCCTCCAGGGGGACAGGGGACCCGGGGGCCCGGGTCGGGCGAGTGGCTGAGCGCCCCGCACGCGGGGAGGCGGAACGGGGCGCACCGATGACGCTATGCCTGCCCGCCCCGGTGTTCCGCCGGCTCATGACGCAACGCTGACGGGCATCGGGCAAACACTGACGTGGCGCTGACACCGGCGGCGACGGCCGCCTGGCTCTCACCCCGGGCGCATTGTTGTGTACAAAGTCTCGCCATTGTTCCCGGTGTCCGCTCCGACACATCACGTCAGTGCGCCAAGGCACAGGTCATGGCGCTGAGGACAGCGTTGACAGGGCCACGAATTTGGCCGTACAAACCAGAGTGGAGGCAGGTACCCAATCCCCGGGGGGACCGTTGACCGTCGCGCTGGCCGCCCGTACGCATCCCCTGCGCGGCCTCACCACTCCGCTGCCGGACGCGGCGCGCCGGGCGGCCATGGCGCACGTGCTCGACTTCGACGCTCCGCACACCGACACGACCACGCACATCTCCGTGGTCACCGTCCCGGCGGTGCGTGCGGCCGGCGGTGACGCGCGGGCGTATCTCGCCGGTGCGGGAGTCATGGCACGGCTCGGCGCGATGCTCGGCTGGGGCCACTGTGCGGCGGGCCGGCATGCGACCTGCACCGCGGGTGCCCCGGCCGCCGCGGTCGCGGCCGGGCTCGCCCTCGGCCTGGACGTGACGGGGCTCGCCACCGCGATGGCGCTCGCCGTGCCCGCCGCCGGCGGCGGGCAGGAGGCCTTCGGGACACACGGCGAGTCGCTGCAGGTCGGTTTCGCAGCCGAGGCGGGCGTACGGGCGGCACGGCTGGCGCGGGCGGGTGCCACCGCCGATCCGCGGGTCCTGGAGGCCCGGCTGGAGCGGGTCGGCGGCAAGCCCGCCGCGGACTTCCCGGCGGCCCCGGCCGTCCCGGGAGGACTGGCCGTCAAGCTCTTCCCCTGCTGCTCTGCCATGCAGCGGCCCATCGCCGCCCTGCGCGAGGTGCGCGGCCAGGTCCGCGGTGAGGTCGGCGCCGTCACCGTGAGCACACCGGCGGGAACCGTCCACCCGCTCATCCACGACCGCCCGGCGACCCGCCTGGAAGGCAAGTGGCCGGGTCTCCCTGCGCATCGCCCTCGCCGACGGCGGCGAGTGCGCACCGAGCCGGCGCTGCCGCCCGGTGCTCCCGGGCGTCCACTGTCCGAGGCCGACTTGCGGGCCAAGGCTGCCGCCTGCGGTCCGGACGTACCGGCCCTGCTGGACGGACTGACGTGGGCGGGCGGGGCCGAGGTGCTGCGGAAGCACTTCCCGTACATCCCTTACGAGGGCCAGGAGGCATGACGGTGCATCAGCTTCCCCTGTCGGGCATCACGGTGGTCAGCCTGGAGCAGGCCGTGGCCGCTCCCTATGCCACCCGGCAGCTCGCCGATCTCGGCGCCCGGGTCATCAAGGTGGAGCGGCCGGGCGAAGGCGACTTCGCGCGCCGTTACGACACGACGGTCCACGGCCACTCCAGCTATTTCGTCTGGCTCAACCGCTCCAAGGAGTCCCTCACGCTGGACCTGAAGGATTCGCGGGGCATGGAGATCCTGCACCAACTCCTCGACGACGCCGACGTGTTCGTACAGAATCTCGCGCCCGGCGCCGCCGACCGGCTGGGCCTCGGCGTCGGCGCGCTCACCGACCGCTACCCGCGGCTGATCCCGTGCACGATCTCCGGCTACGGCACGAGCGGGCCGTGGGCCGACCGCAAGTCGTACGACCTGCTGGTGCAGTGCCAGACCGGTCTGGTCTCCCTCACCGGAACCGCGGACGAGACGGCGCGTGTCGGAATCTCCGTCGCCGACATCGCCGCCGGGATGTACGCCTACACAGGCATCCTCACCGCCCTGTACACGCGGGCCACCACCGGCCGGACGCACCCGGTGGAGGTGTCCCTGTTCGAGGCGCTGGCGGAGTGGATGGGCCAGCCCGCGAACTACACGCGCTACGGGGGCAGTCAGCCCGCCCGCCTCGGCACCCAGCACGCCACCATCGCACCGTACGGCGCCTTCCCGACGGCCGACGGCAAGCAGGTGCTGTTCTCCATCCAGAACGAGCGCGAGTGGGCCGTCCTGTGCGCGGACTTCCTCGGGCAGCCGGCCTTGACGAACGATCCACGCTTCGCGACGGGCTCCGACCGCGTCGCGCACCGCGACGACATCAACGCGATCGTCGCCGAGCGCTGCGCCCGCTCCGACGCCGAGGAGGTCCTGAAGGACCTGGAGGAGATCGGCATCGCGTGCGCCGGGGTCAACGACGTCGCCGCGTTCCTGGACCATCCGGTGCTGGCGGCCCGCGAGCGCTGGCGCGAGGTGGCCGTGCCCGGCGCGACGGTGCAGGCACTGCTCCCGCCGGCCGACCTCGCGGGCATCCCCGCGCGCATGGATCCCGTGCCGGCGGTGGGCGAGCACACGGACGCGATCCTCACCGGCCTCGGCCACTCCCCCGACGACATCCGGGCGCTGCGCGCCGACGCCGTCATCTGACCTCCGACGATCTGGAGTTGCGCCCCATGAGCGTCCTGGACATCCTCTCCGACGACGAACTCCTCGTCGTCCGGACCGTGCGGGAGTTCGTCGACAAGGACGTCGAGCCCGTCGTCCGGCAGCTGGAGCACGCGGACACCTATCCCGAGCACCTCATCGAGCGGATGAAGGAACTCGGCATCTACGGCCTGGCGATCCCGGAGGAGTACGGCGGCAACCCGGTTTCCACACCGTGCTTCGTACTCGTCACCGAGGAACTCGCGCGCGGCTGGATGAGCCTGGCCGGAGCGATGGGCGGGCACACCGTCGTCGCCAAGCTCCTGGTGCTGTACGGCACGCAGGAGCAGAAGGAGCGCCATCTGCCGAGGCTGGCGACCGGGGCGGTGCGCGCCACGATGGCGCTCACCGAGCCGGGCGGCGGTTCGGACCTGCAGGCGATGACGACGATCGCGCGCCGCGAGGGCGGGGAGTACGTCGTCAACGGGGCGAAGACCTGGATCACCAACTCCCGCCGCGCCGGCCTGATCGCACTGCTGTGCAAGACCGACCCGGCCGCCAGTCCCCGTCATGCGGGCATGTCGGTCCTGCTGGCCGAGCACGGTCCGGGCCTCGTCGTCTCGCGCGATCTGCCCAAACTCGGCTACAAGGGCGTCGAGAGCTGCGAGTTGTCCTTCGAGGACCACCGCCTACCGGCCGACGCGCTGCTGGGCGGCGAGGAGGGCCACGGCTTCGCCCAGATGATGAGGGGGCTGGAGACCGGACGGCTGCAGGTCGCCGCCCGGGCGCTCGGCGTGGGGCGGGCAGCCCTGGAGGACTCGCTGCGCTACGCCCAGGAACGGGAGTCGTTCGGCAAACCCATCTGGCGCCACCAGTCCATCGGCAACTACCTCGCCGACATGGCGACCAAGCTCACGGCAGCCCGCCAACTGACGCTGCACGCGGCCCGGTTGGCCGACGGCGGGCGCCGGGTCGACATGGAGGCGGGCATGGCGAAGCTGTTCGCTTCGGAGACGGCGATGGAGATCGCGCTCAACGCGGTACGGATCCACGGCGGTTACGGCTACTCGACGGAGTTCGACGTGGAGCGGTACTTCCGTGACGCACCCCTGATGATCGTCGGCGAGGGCACGAACGAGATCCAACGAAACGTCATCGCGGCACAGTTGGTGGCAAGGGGCGGTCTCGATGGCTGAGCAACCGCAGCGGGAGAGCACGTACTCGCGGCTGGGGAAAGAGTTGCGGGCGGCGATCCTTCGGCACGACTACCCGGACGGTGTCCGGCTCCCCACCGAGGCGGAGCTGGCCGAGACCTACGGGGTCAGCCGGCAGACCGTGCGCCGGGCGTTCCAGGACCTCGTGGCCGAGGGACTGGTCTACCGGGTGCCCGGGCGCGGCACGTTCGCCACGCCCCGCGAGGAGCAGTACCTGCGGCAGTTCGGCTCGGTCGACGACCTGATGGGGCTGTCCATCGACACCCGTATGGACGTCGTGACGCCTCTGCACCGACGGGTCGACGTCGACGCGGCCGGACGACTGGGCCTGAACACGGACCGGGTGCACAAGCTGGCTTTTCTACGGTGGCACGAGGACGTCGCGTTCTGCCACACGTCGGTCTGGCTGCCGCCCTCCGTCGGCCAACTGCTGCAGTCCGTCGACGAGTTGACGCTACCGGGCACACCGAATGCCTTCACCGTCATCGGTCTGCTCGACCAGCGGCTGCCCGAACCGATCGCCGAGGCCGAGCAGAGCATCACCGTAGCCGAGGCCTCGCCGGAGATCGCCGAACACCTGGGCTGTGAACCGGGCCGCGCCCTGCTGCGCATCGACCGCGTCTACCAGACGGTCGCCGGTCAGCTCGTCGAACTGGCCATCAGCCACTTCCTGCCGGAGCACTACTCGTACCGCGTGCGGCTGCGGCGCAGCGGTCAGTGATGGCTGCGCCATCGCCGGGACGAGGGACACGGGGTGGCTCCCACTGGGCGCCCGCGACGCTGTCCAGCATCCAGAACATGACCGTCCGCAACTCGTTGGGGGTCGACCGGAGTTGGACGTAACTGGTGACGGAGAGGAAGGCGGGGTCGGCGAGGGGGTTGGAGACCACCGTCCGGAGCACCGCGCCGGACGCGGCCTGACCCGAGCCGGCCAGGGCGGCCAGGACCACCCGCGGGGTGCGGAAGTTCCAGACAATCTGGTCGAGCGCCGGGTCGCAGGGGCCGGTCCCACGCCGATGCTGATCGCAACGACCATCGTGGCGACGAGCGCTTCTTGATGGCCGCGGCACGGCTGATTCGCGGGCATCCCGGAGCGGGAGGCGGAGGAGGGGCTCACCGCCCAGGGTGTCGGAGCGGACCGCCCCGACACCCTCGCACGACGGTTCAGACCGCCGTCGGCACGGCGGGCTCCTCCGCGTCGTCCAGCAGGTCCATCAGGCTGGCCCGGGCGCGGGCCACGCGGGAGCGGACCGTACCGATCGGGCAGTCGCTGACCTCGGCGGCCTCCGCGTAAGGGAGACCGAGCAGCTGGGTGAGGATGAACGCCTCTCGGCGCTCGTCGGGCAGGGCAGCCAGCAGGTCCAGCAGGGCGATGCCGTCGTCGAAGCCGGGCAGGTCGAGCGGCTGGGACAGTTCGATGGCCAGCTGCCAGTCCGCTGCGTCGGACAAGCGGGGCCGGGCGGCGGCGTGGCGGTAGCTGTCGATGACGGCCCGGCGGGCGATGGACAGCAGCCACGCGCGCGCCGAGGAACGCCCCTCGAAGCGGTGCAGGCTGCCCAGTGCGCGCAGGAAGGTGTCCTGCGCGAGGTCGTCCACCGCCTGCGGGTCGGCGCACAGGTGGGCGACGTAGCGCTGGACATCGCGCTGCAGGGCGCGCACGAACTGCTCGACGGCGTCCGCGTCGCCGCCCCGGGCGGCGAGCGCCCAGGCCGTGATCGACTCGTCGAGCGCCGCCGCTTTGTCCTGTGTGACGCGCGAGGTCGGCAAGGCAGAGGTAATCACCTGGTGTCCTTCTCAGGTCGACCGTGATCCGGACCGGGGCGCGCGAGGGCGCGAGCAGTCCGGTGAGTGGGGGTACGGCCTACGGCGCGAAGGCGCTACGGCGCCGGTGCGGCCGTACGGCCGTGGCCCGAGGCGCGCACGGGCAGCCTCGGGAAGCCGACTGCCGTCAGGCGGCAGCCGTCCCCACGGGCGGGCCCCGAGAGGTGATCGCGTGGACGAGAAGAAGGAGACGCGGCGCCCGGTCCGAGCGGCGGCGCCGCAGGTGTGGGCGCGGACGCGGCGGGGTGTCCGGCAGGGCGAGCAGCAGCCGTAGCGGAGCGGCCAGCCATCCGGCGACGGCCCGGAGGATACGGAAGGCGGCCTTCTCGCCGTACGCCAACCACAGCCCGCACAGCAGCGCGGCGAGCAGATGGGCGGCGAGCATGCCCGACGACGAACCGCCGGACGCCGTGTGATCCATGTGATCCATGTGATCCATGCGGGCCATGTCCATGGAGGTCATGTGCATCGAGCCCATGCCGCTCATGTCCATGGAAGCCGACGCGTCGGACCACTCGGTCACCGACTGGGCGAGCGAGAACGCCTCATGCAGCACCGTCTGGACGGCGACCACGGTCGCCACGATCAACGGCAGCCCGCGCTCCCGTCCCGCCAGGCCCCAGCCGACGGACCCGGTGGCGGCCGTTCCGGCGGCGAACGCCCAGGCGGGCACGTCGCTGCCGGACATCAGGGTGTGGCCCAGGGCGGCGAGCAGCACGCAGACGGCCGCGAACACCGCGGCCCGTATCGTGCGAGAACACCACCCTGCTGTCATGGCGCCTCATCCTTGCATCCGGGCGTCACTCGTCATGCAGGGGTACGGAATCCCACAGGCGCCCCCACTCAATTCACGGCGTGTGATCCAGACCACGGAAATGGGCGGGAACCAGGCGGGACTTGGGCCCGACGTCTCCTTGGGAAAGGGCATGTGGATGTTCGCGCGCGGCCACGGCGTCAGGGCGAGCAGCACACATTGCTGGGCCCTCGCGGCGGCCGGCCCAGGCGCATTGGCGTATGGCCGTTCAGGACGGTTCTTCCCGCTCCGCGATGTCCTTGATCGCGTCGAGGCGGCGGTCCCACTGGGCGGCGAGGGCGTTGAGCCAGCGGGTCGCGCGCTCCAGGGGTTGCAGATGCGCTTCGTAGCGGACTTCCCGTCCGGTGCGCCGGCCTCGGACCAGGCCCGCGCGGTCCAGGACCGCCAGATGCTTGGCCACCGCCTGGCGGGTCACGGGCAGGGCCGCGGCGAGCGAGGTGGAGGTCGCGCCGCCTTCACCGACGAGGGCGCCGAGGATCTGCCGGCGGATCGGGTCGGCCAGCGCCAGCAGGACGTCCTCGGGGGCCGGTGCGCCGTCGTGCGTGCCGGTCATGCCCGGGCGTGCTCGCACTGGGTGCGCAGCCGGTCGAGCTTGCCAGGCCAGTTCAGGCTGTTCGCGCGGTGGCGGTCAACCGCCTCGTCGACCGGCAGCCCGAGGTGCGCGAAGCCGGTCTCGGTCATCGTCAGCCGGGTGCCTGCCGTGGCCTCGTCCGCGGTGAGGGTGAACTCGACGAGCGTCGCGTTGGAGTCCGTCGGTTCTTCGCCTGCGGCGCCCTGCGACCAGCGCCAGGAGAAGGTGTGCGGCGGCTCGACCTTCTCGATGCGGGCAGGGATGGCACCGTGGACCCCGTGGTCGAACAGCAGCAGCCCGCCCGGCCGCAGGTCGATCTTCACGGGTTCCCCGTTGCCGAACCACTCCCCCAGGAAGGCCGGTTCGGTCAGCACCGACCAGACCCGTTCCACGGAAGCGTTGATCACGATGGTCCGTTCGATGGAGTCGGGAATCACGGCAACCTCGTCTCGTCCGAATGCGCTACCAAACGGTTGCACATCCTCGGCCTTATGTGCAACCACCTGGTTGCACATAAGGCCGGACGGCGGCGTTTCGTCGCCGTCGCGCTCGCCGGTGATCAGCGAAGGCCGCGTACTCGTCGGCAGGCTTCCTGTCGAGCCGCGGACGCCACGCAGACGGCAGACGTCACCACGGCAGCGGGCCGTTGATGTCGAAGTAGCCGCCGGTCGGGCCGTCGGGCGTGATCTGGGCCATGCGCACAATGATCCGGGCGGCCTCCTCGACGGTCTGGGTGCCGGTGTTGCCGTTGAGGTCCGTCTTGGTGAAGCCGGGCTCGACCGAGTTGATCCGCATGTTCGGGAACGCCTTCGCGAACTGCACGGTCAGCATGTTGACCGCGGTCTTGGACGTCGGATAGGCGACGCCCGGGTAGAAGTGCGCGGGGTGGTCCGGGTCGGAGAGGTGGGTCAGCGAGGCGAGGCCGCTGCTGACGTTGACCACGACCGGCGCGGCCGAGCGCTGCAGCAGGGGCAGGAAGGCGTGGGTGACGCGGACGACGCCGAAGACGTTGGTCTCGAAGGTGTTGCGCATCTGGTCGGCGGTCACGGTCTCGGCGGTGGGCACGCTGTTTCCCTCGCCGCGGGTCTCGATCCCGGCGTTGTTGATCAGTACGTCGAGCCCGCCGTCGGCCTCGATGCTCTTGGCCGCGGCCTCGACCGTGACGTCGTCGGTGACGTCGAGCAGGACGAAGCGTGCGCCCAGCTGTGCTGCGGCCCGGCGTCCGCGCTCGGCGTCGCGGGCCCCCACGTACACGGTGTGACCTGCGGCGATGAGCTGGCGGGCGGTCTCGTGGCCGATGCCCTTGTTGGCTCCGGTGATCAGTGTTGTCGTCATGCGTCCAGACTGGGGCGCCCCACCCCCATCAGCCAGGAGACCCTTCTTCCTGGGACTCGGAGTACCAGGCACATGCGCGGAGCGCGGTGTTCACTGGGGGCATGACGGCGACGGAACTCGGACGGGCACTGCGGCGCTGGCGCGACCGGGTCGCCCCGGAGGCGGCGGGTCTGCCCTCCGGCGGCCACCGGCGGGCGGCCGGTCTGCGGCGCGAGGAGCTGGCCCTGCTGGCCGGGATCTCGGTCGACTACATCACGCGTCTCGAACAGGGGCGGGCGGCCAACCCCTCCGGGCAGGTCGTCGAGGCGCTGGCCCGGGCGCTGCGGCTGTCCGGGGACGAGCGCGCGTATCTGTACGGTCTGGCGGAGTTGGTGCCGCCGGGTCCCGACGTGGTGCCCGGGTTCATCACGCCCAGCGTCCAGCGGCTGCTGGACCGGCTGGTCGACACGCCGGTCGCGGTCTCCGACGCGGCCATGACGCTGCTGGTGGCCAACCCGATGTACGCGGCGCTCATGGGCGACCCGTCCGGCCTGCGGGGGTTCGAACGCAACGGCGTGTGGCGCAACTTCCTCGGGTTTCCGAGCCGGGTGCGGCACACCCCGCAGGAGTGGAGTGCCTTCCAGGTCGGCATGGTCTCCGAGCTGCGGACGACCGCCGCCCGCTATCCGGCCGACCGTCAACTGCGACGTCTGATAACGGAGTTGCGCGCTAAGAGCGAGCAGTTCGCCGAGCTGTGGGACGCGGGTGTCGTCGGCCGGATGGCGGCCTCACGCAAGACCGTCGAGCATCCCCAGGTGGGCGTGCTCACGCTGGACTGCGACCTGCTGCGGGTGGAGGAGAACGACCTGCACATCCTCGTCTACTCGGCCGAACCGGGCACCGAGGCCGCCGAGAAGCTGGATCTCATCTCCGTCATCGGCACGCAGAACCTGGCCGGGAAGGTCTAGCGGAGCCTCTCCTCGGCCAGAGCTCCGACGGAAGCCGAGCGGGCAGGACGGGGCCCACCCGCTCACCGCGGACGAGATCCGGGGTTACTGCGCGAACGGACGCCTTGGGGCACCCTGAGCGCCGGGCGCGAGAGCCCGGCGTATCGCCCGGGTGACGATCGGGGGCAGCAGGTCCACCCCGATGCGGCGGACCCGGGAGCGGGGGCGACGGCGCGCTGAAGCCGCGGGGGCGGCAGGAGCGGGGGCAGAGGCCGGCGCCGGGGATGCGGGCGGCTCGGGCGCCGTGTAGTACCGGGAGCGCGGGAAGGGCGGCGGCTGCATCCCCTTCTGGGCGCGGGTGCGGACCAGACAGTGTCCCGCGGCCTCCTGGACGCTCAGACCGACGTCCGTGCGGTCCCTAAGCATCGCCAGCAGCTCCTCCTGCACCGTTTCCGGGTCACCCCAAGTGCCGTACAGCTTCTGCGTGCTGAGACAGATCGGGCGCAGTCCGCGGTTGAGCACAGCCTCCCAGGTGGCGACCGAGACACCGGGGGTGTGCTCGGAGCGGAAGTCGTCGAGGACGACGATGCCGTCGGGCACCAGGAGGTCGCGGGCCGCGCCGATGTCGTCGTGGACGTGCTCGTAGAGGTGCGAGGCGTCGATGTGGACGAAGCGGCAGCTGCCCGGGGCCACTTCCTTCGAGATCACGGAGGTGGGGGCCTCGATCACCCTGGGCAGGGTGTCGTGGAAGGAGAGGTAGTTGCGCTCGAAGGCCTGCCGGGTGAGCGAGGAGTACGACTTCGCCGTCTCGGCCTGGTTGGCGCCGTCCGGGGCGTCGCCGCCGAAGAGGTCGCAGACGGTGAACTCCTCGCCGTCCTGGCGGTGTTGGCCGAGCAGGATCGCGCTCTTGCCCATGTAGGCGCCGAGTTCCAGCAAGTCGCCCCGGAAACCACGCGTTTCCTGACGCTCGAGGAACCAGGTGAACAGGACCTGGTCCAACGGCGGAAACCAGCCCGGGACGTCTTTGAGCTCGCCGGGATTGCTGTCAGTTGCTTGTGCAGTCGCCATGAAGGGGAACCTACTCACTGGGGACCGAACAAACTGTCGCCTGCCTGAACGTCCAGTGAACACCTCGCCGCGCCCGTCACCGGGCATGAGGGAAGCCGTCCCCCTCACCGGCCGGGCGGCCCGATTCCCACACCCGTTCGAATTCGGCCTGGAAGTGTTCGTACCAGTGGCCGTCGCGCCCCGGCTTCACCGTGAAGACGGCGTCGCCGCTGGCCGAGCTGTGGGAGTAGACGTCGACGTAAATGACGCCGTTCGACCGTCCGGGATCCAGGAGCATCAGCCCGTGGGCGGGCACGAAGGGCAGGAACCTGACCTCGACCCTGCCGTCCACTCCCGGCCTCTCCACGAGTTCCTTGAGCAGGTCGATCGAGGGGCGCAGCCGGTTCTCGTAGACCTCGGGCCGGTCGGCGATGGTGCTGCGCCGGGCGGCCTCCGCGGGTGCCGTGGACACGGGGTCCATGAGTGCGACCTTGACGACCGCGCCGCCCGTGGCGCGGTGCTCCAGTTCGTCGACGAGGTTGCGCAATGTGCGGGCGAGGGTGACACCGACGATCCTGATGTCCCGTGCAGCGCGGACCTGTTCGACGGCCTCGGGCTTGTCACGGCTGAAGAAGTCCACCGCGGAGACCTCACTGGAGCGGTCGGCCCGTACCTCCGCGGCCAGGTCGGCGATCTGGCGCCGGCTGCCCAGCAGGCTCCCGGCCAGCAGGGCGAGCGTCGCCAGGGTGGCGGCGGCGAGGACCTTGCCGCCGGCCACGTCGAACACGCCGAGTACGGCGAGGGTCAGGGACAGGAGGGCCGTGACGTAGAGCTCGAGGTTCTCTCCCGTGGAGAGGTCGTCACGGATTCGCCGTAGGAAACGCATGCCGGTCATCGTCGGGAGCCCGGCGGGGATCCGTCAACGCCGCGGCAACGGCGGTCAGGTGGACTCACGCACCACCAGCCGGCACGGCACCGTGTGCACTCCCGGCACCGCCTCGGAGTCGATGGCCTGCAACAGATTCAGGGCGGCGATACGGCCGATCTCGGTGAGGTCCATGTCGATCGTGGTCAGCGGCGGCCGGCAGGCCAGGGCCATGGTGTCCCAGTTGTCGTAGCCGACGACGGCGATCCGGCCGGGTACGTCCACGCCGCGCTCGCGCAGTGCGTCGGCCACGCCTCGTGCGATCAGGTCGTTGCCGCAGAAGACGGCGTCCGTGTCGGGGGCCGTGCGCAGGACGGCGTCGGCGGCCCGGCGGCCCCAGGCCTCGCTCCACTCCCCGAAGTGGACGCGTCCGGTGGCGAGTGGGAGGGAGGAGCGCTCCAGCAGGTCGACGGCGTGGCGGGCGCGGTCGCGGGCGGCCGCGTGGTGTTCGGGGCCGGTGACGTGGGCGATTTTCGTGCGGCCGGTGGCGAGCAGGTGCTCGACGGCGAGGTGGGCGCCACCGCGGTCGTCGGAGACCACCGAGGTGTCGGAGGGGTCGGTGGACGGGGAGAGGGCGTAGACGACCGGGATGCCTTCGAGGCCCCTCAGCGGCGGGCGCGGGTCCGTGCGCCGGCCGGTGACGATGATGCCGTCGACCCGGCGGTCCATGAGATTGCGCAGGTGGTGCTGCTCGCGGATGGTGTCGCCCCGGGTGTCGCACAGCAGCACCGAGATCTTCCCGGCGCCGAGTGCGTCCTCGGCGCCCAGCAGCACGGGCGTGCTGAAGCGGCCGATGCCGTCCGTCGTCATCAGCCCGACCGTCCAGCTGCGTCCGGTGTGCAGGCTCTGCGCATGCTGGTTGGGGCGGAAGCCGAGCGTCTCCACGGCGTCCAGCACCCGCTGCCGGGTCTCCGGACGCATCCGGCCGCTGCCGCTCAGCGCCTTGGAGGCCGTGCCGACGCTGACGCCGGCGAGGGCGGCGACGTCGGCGAGCTTCGCCCGGCCGGCGGCGGTGGATCGCGGAGCGGCTTCGGTCACGGGCAATCCTTTTCTCAGTGCTGGATCTTCGTCGATCAGTGGTCGTTCATCGTCATGTGGGCGCGCCCCATGCTGTCAGGCGGCCGGATGGAGTACCAGTCCTTGAGCAACAAGAGAAAACGCGTGCAGAGCTCTTGACCGCGATTCCCTGGCTCCACTCTACTGCTCGGCGAGGAAAACGGTTGCTCATCGTTTTGCTCAGCTGTTGTCCCGCCGCCCCGCCCTTCACCTCCCGGAGAGCCATGCCCCGCGCCCGCTCCGCCCAGCCCTCCCCCACCGGCCCGGTCCGCCTCGGCCCTGATGCCCGTGCCGTCCTGCGCCCCGCCGCCGTAGAAGTGGCCGGTGGCTTCTGGCACACCCGCCGCCAGGTCAACGCCGGCACCTCCATCCCGCAGGGCCCCGGCCTGCTGGAGTCCGCGGGCAACCTGCACAACCTGCGGCTGGCGGCGGGCATGGCCGAGGGCGAGTTCCAGGGCGCGTACCCGTTCGTCGACACGGATGTCTACAAGTGGCTGGAGGCGGCGGCCTGGCAGCTGGCTCAGGGCCCCTCCGCCGAGCTGGAGGCGGACGTCGACCGGATCGTCTCCCTGGTAGCCGCCGCCCAGCAGCCGGACGGCTATCTCAACACCTGGTTCCAGCTGGTCAAGGGCGGCGAGCGCTACCAGGACCTGCGGTGGGGCCACGAGCTGTACTGCGCCGGCCATCTCATCCAGGCGGCGGTCGCCCACCACCGGGCCACCGCACGCGGTGAACTCCTCGACGTGGCCCGCAGGTTCGCCGACCACATCGACTCCGTCTTCGGCCCGCCCGGCAGCGGCAAGGAGATCGACGGCATCGACGGCCACCCCGAGGTCGAGACCGCGCTGGTGGAGCTGTACCGGGAGACCGGCGAGCGCCGCTATCTGGACCTGGCCGGCTACTTCGTCGACCGGCACGGCCACGGTCTGCTCGGCGGCGAGGCCTACTGCCAGGACCGGGTGCCGGTGCGCGAGGCGACGAATGTCGAGGGGCATGCAGTACGGCAGTTGTACCTGCTGGCCGCCGCCACCGACCTCGCCACGGAGACCGGGGACGCCGAACTCCGCGCCGCCGCCGAGCGGTTGTGGGAGGCCATGACCACCACCAAGACCCACCTGACCGGCGGGCTCGGCGCGCACCACGAGGAGGAGGACTTCGGCGACCCGTACGAACTCCCCAACGAGCGCGCCTACTGCGAGACCTGCGCCGCCATCGCCTCCGTGCAGTGGAGCTGGCGCATGGCCCTGCTGACCGGCCGGGCCCGCTACGGCGACCTGATCGAGCGCACCCTGTTCAACGGCTTCCTCGCGGGCGTCTCCCTGGACGGCGAGCAGTGGTTGTACGTCAACCCGCTGCAGGTCCGCGACGGCCACACCGACCCCGGCGGCGACCAGTCGGCCCGCCGCACCCGCTGGTTCCGCTGCGCCTGCTGCCCGCCGAACGTGATGCGGCTGCTGGCCGGCCTGGAGCACTACCTCGCCACCGGCGACGACGACGGCCTGCAGATCCACCAGTACGTCACCGGCCGCTACGCCGCCGGGCCGATCGCCGTGCGCGCCGAGACCGACTACCCCTGGCACGGCACGATCGCCCTCACCGTCGAGGACGGCCCGGCCGACCGGCCCTGGGCGCTGTCGCTGCGCATCCCGCAGTGGTGCCGCGAGTTCCGGGTGCGGTGCGGCGAGGTCACATACGACCAGACCGACGCTCCGGTCGCCGAGGGCTGGCTGCGCATCGAGCGCACCTGGGCGCCGGGCGACCAGGTCGTCCTGGAGCTCGGCCTCGAGCCGCGGCTGACGGCGGGCGACCCGCGCGTCGACGCCGTGCGCGGCTGCGCGGCGATCGAACGCGGGCCGCTCGTGTACTGCCTGGAGCAGGTCGACCATCCGGGCGGCGGTCTCGACGACATCGTCCTCGATCCGAGCCGTCCGCTCGCCGTCAAGCACCGCCCGGACCTGCTCGGCGGGGTCACCACGGTCGTGGCGGCCGGGCGGCGGCGCGACATCCCCGACGCGGGCTGGTGGCCGTACCGGCCCGCCCACCCCGATGAAGCCCCCACGGACGGCGAGTCCGTCGAGCTCACGGCGATCCCCTACTACGCCTGGGCCAACCGGCAGGACGGCGCCATGCGCGTCTGGCTGCCCACCTCCTGACACGCCCTCAACTTCGCTCTACGACAACGAGGTCACCCCGTGATATCCACCCGCCGCACTCTCCTCGCCGCACTCGCCGCCGTCGGCACGCTCGCCTCCCTGACCGCCTGCTCAGGCGGCTCCGGCTCCTCGGACTCCTCCTCCGGCAAGGCCGGCGGGACGTACACCTTCTGGGACCCCTACCCGCAGTTCGACGCCTCCTCCGCCTGGGGCAAGCTCGTGACCGGGTGCGGGACGAAGGCCGGGGTGAAGCTCAAGCGCACCGCGTACGACACCACCGACCTCGGCAACAAGGCGCTGCTGGCCGCCCAGCAGGGCAACGCGCCCGATGTGATGCTGGTGGACAACCCGGTCGTCTCCACGCTGGTGGAGGCCGGGATCCTCAACAAGACCAGCGATCTCGGCCTGGACACGAAGTCGATCCAGCAGAACATCATCGGCGCGGGCACCATCGACAACGCCCCCTACGGGGTGCCGATCGGCGCCAACACCCTCGCGCTCTACTACAACAAGAAGGTCCTTTCCGCCGCCGGTGTCGACGCGGCCTCCATCAAGGACTGGAACTCCCTGACGGCCGCCCTGAAGAAGGTCAAGTCGGCCGGGAAGAAGGGAATCACGTTCTCCGCGATCAACACGGAGGAGGGCAGCTTCCAGTTCCTGCCCTGGTTCTGGGGCGCGGGCGGCGACCTGACCAAGCTCAACTCCGCCAAGGGAGTTGCGGCGCTCTCCCTGTGGAAGCAGTGGGTGGACGCGGGGTACGCCCCCAAGGACGTCCTGCAGAACACCCAGACGACCAGCTGGCAGGAGTTCGCGACCGGCGACTACGCGTTCGGCGAGAACGGCACCTGGCAGCTGGGCAACGCTGCCAAGGCGGGCTTCGACTACGGGATCATCAACATCCCCGGGCAGAACGGCGGTTCGGCGCCCGTGCCGACGGGCGGCGAGTTCGTGACCGTGCCCGTGCAGAAGGAGACCGGGCGCTACGACGCCAGCAAGAAGATCGTCACGTGTCTCACCAGCGACGCGAACCTGCTGCCCACCGACACGACACTGCAGTACGTCGCTCCGACGGCCGCCGTGCAGGCCGAGCAGGTGAAGCAGAACCCGAAGCTGAAGCCGTGGGTGGACGCGGTGGCCGCGGCCCGCGGTCGTACCAGCGGCGGTCTGGGCACCAAGTACCCGACCATCTCGCAGCCGATGTGGACCGCCGTCCAGGCCGCGCTGTCCGGCAGCAAGAGCCCGCAGGCCGCCCTGGACACCGCCCAGTCGAGCGCGCAGAAGGGCTAGGACCGGCATGACCATCGCCCGGGTCGACCGTCCGCGGCGGGCAGAGTCCGCCGTGGCGGGGGCGAGCGGCACCGACGCCGAGTCCCTGCGCCGCCGTCACCGGCGCAGGAGCCGGCTGACCGCGCTCGCCTTCGTCACCCCTCTCCTCGTCTACCTCGCCGCCTTCTACGTCTATCCGCTCTACCGCAACCTCGACCTGAGCCTGCGCGACTACACCGTGCGCTCGTTCGTGGCGGGGGACGCGCCGTTCTCCGGCTGGGACAACTTCCGGAAGGTGCTGGAAGACCCGACGTTCGGCCCGGCGATACGGCACACGATGATCTTCACCTTCGTGTCGATCGTCTTCCAGTACGTCATCGGGCTCGCCCTCGCGGTCTTCTTCAACCGGCACTTCCGGCTCGCCCCGACCCTCCGCGCGCTGTTCCTGATCCCCTGGCTGCTGCCGCTGATCGTGTCGGCGTCGACGTGGTCGTGGATGTTCAACAGCGAGTCGGGAGTGGTGAACTACTTCCTGCACTTCGTGGGCGTGAACCCGGTCGGCTGGCTCACCTCGCCCGACTGGGCGCTCACGTCGGTGATCGTCGCCAACATCTGGATCGGCATCCCGTTCAACCTGGTCATCCTCTACAGCGGCCTGCAGAACATCCCCGCTGAGCTGTACGAGGCGGCGGCGCTGGACGGGGCGAGCGCCTGGCAGCAGTTCCGCCGCATCACCTTCCCGCTGCTGCGCCCGGTCTCGGCGATCACCCTGCTGCTGGGGCTCGTCTACACGCTCAAGGTGTTCGACCTGATCTGGATCATGACCAAGGGCGGCCCGGGCGACGCCTCGTCCACCCTCGCGACCTGGTCCTACCAGCTGGGCTTCGGCACGCTGCTGCCCAAGTTCGGCCCCGGCGCGGCGGTCGGCAACATCCTCATTCTCATCGCGCTCGTCTTCGGGCTGCTCCACATCCGCGTCCAGAGGAGGCAGGAGGCGTGAAGTCCCGTACCCGCACCCGCCGTTACACGGTCATCGGGCTCGTCCTGACCGCGCTGATGCTGTTCCCGGTGTACTGGATGCTGAACGTGTCCCTCACCCCGCAGCAGGACATGCGCAAGGACCCGCCCGACCTGCTGCCCCTGCACCCCACCTTCGAGGGCTACAAGGCCGTGCTGGACGACCAGTTGCCGTATCTCGGCACGAGCCTGCTGATCGGCCTGGGCACGGTCGCCCTCACCCTGCTGCTCGCCGCCCCGGCCGGCTACTCGCTGGCGAAACTCCGCCCGCGCGGGGGTGGGGCGCTCGGCCTCGGGCTGCTGATCGCGCAGATGATCCCCGGGATCGTCATGGCGATGGGCTTCTACGGCATCTTCCTGGACTTCGGTCTGCTCAACTCCTGGTGGGGCCTGATCATCGCGGACTCCACCATCGCAGTGCCCTTCGGCGTCATGATCTTCACGGCGTTCATGTCGGGGATCCCCGGCGAGCTGATCGCCGCCTCGCGCATCGACGGCGCGGGCACCTTCCGCACCTTCTGGTCCGTCGTGCTGCCGGTGAGCCGCAACGCCCTGGTCACCGTCTCGCTGTTCAGCTTCCTGTGGGCCTGGTCCGACTTCGTCTTCGCCAACACCCTTGACGGCGGCGGCGATCTGAGGCCGATCACCCTCGGCATCTACAAGTACATCGGCAACAACAACCAGGAGTGGAACGCGATCATGGCCACCGCCGTCGTCGCGTCCGTCCCCGCAGCCGTCCTGCTGGTGCTCGCGCAGCGCTATGTGGCTGCGGGGGTGACGGCGGGCGCCGTCAAGGACTGACGGCGCGCTGCGCAAGGAAGTGCCGCGATGTGTCGTGCAGCGTCTACGGCGCCGTCGTGGCTGGTCGCGCCCGCGCGGCGGAGCCGCACATCGATACAGGCCCGCGCCCCTTGAGGGGCGCTGCCGAACCGGAGCCTGCTTTGTCCGGCTTCGTTTGCCCCCCTTCCCCCCTCCGCGAGGAGAACCCCTGTCATGAGCCGCACAAGACCACCCGTCCCCGCACGCCTCACAGCCGTCCTCGGTGCCGGTGTCCTCACCGTGGCCGCGATCGCCACCGCCGTGCCAGCCCAGGCGGCCCCCACCGCGTCCACCACCCTGGTCGTCAACGCCGACCAGACGCTGCGCCCCGTCACCCATGTGGCGACCGGCAGCCTCTACGGTCTCGCCGACGCGAGCACCCCGTCCGACAGCCTCACCGGCGCCCTCAAGCCGAACACCTTCGTACAGATGGCCCCGGGCGGCTCCCAGCTGCCCAACGGCGAGCCCAAGCCCGCGGGCGACGCGCTCGTCGTGGCGCCCAAGGCGGCCAGGGCCGGCGCCAAGGTCGTCGTACGCATGCCGGACTGGTATCCGAACTTCCCCTACAAGTGGGTGAGTTGGAGCGACTGGCTGTCCGCCGTGGACAAGCAGGTCGCGTCCGTGAAGTCCTCCGGCGCCACCAACATCAGTGCGTACGAGCTGTGGAACGAGCCCGAGGGCACCTGGAACACCTCGGCGGCCGGTGCCTTCGACGACGGCTGGGCGAGGACCTACAAGGAGGTCCGGTCCAAGGACGCCGTCACCCCCATCCAGGGGCCCAGCTTCGCGACGTACACCGACAGCAAGATGAAGTCGTTCCTCCAGGACGCCATCGCGAACAACGCGGTGCCCGACATCGTCGCCTGGCACGAGCTGCAGACCAGCGCGAACATCGCCGCTCACGTGGCCGACTACCGGGCGCTGGAGACCAGCCTCGGCCTCAGCCACCGCCCGATCGCCATCGAGGAGTACGGCACGCCCAGCGAGGTCGGCGTCCCCGGGCCGATGGTCAGCTACGCCGCCAAGTTCGAACGGGCGGGCGTGCGCGACGCCGAGATGGCCTTCTGGAACCACTACGGCACCCTCGGCGACACCCTGACCGACACCGGGGCCTCACCGAACGGCGCGTACTGGCTCTACAAGTGGTACGGCGACATGTCCGGGAACATGCTGGTCACCACTCCCCCGGCGCAGACGGGCATCGACGGCGCGGCCTCGCTCAACAGCGCCGGCAACCAGGTGAGCGTCATCTTCGGCGGCGGGGCAGGCTCCAGCGCCGTCACGGTCAAGGGGCTCGGCTCGCTGTCGGCGTTCGGTGGCACGGTGCACGCGAGGCTGGAGTACACTCCCTCCAAGGGACGAACGACGGCCGTGTCCGGCCCGATCACCATCTCGGACGCCGACTACACCGTGAGCAACGGCCAGATCACCGTGCCCGTGACGACGAATGCGAGCGACGGCTACCACCTGGTGATCACCCCGAGCGGCACCTCGACCTCGCTGGCCGGGACGTACCAGATCACCAACAGGAACAGCGCTCTCGCCCTCGACACCTCGGGTGCGGGGACCGCGCAGGGGACCTCGGTCGTCCAGGCGACGTCGAGCACGGGCAGCAGCCAGTCGTGGACGCTGACGGCCGCCGGCTCCGGCCTCTACAAGATCGCCAACAAGGCGAGCGGACTGCTGCTGGGCATCGACTCCATGAGCACCTCGGACGGCGGCAAGGCGCTGATCTGGGATGACAACGGGACCGCCGACCACCTCTGGCAGCTCATCCCGTCCGGCGACGGCTACTACAAGATCGCCAACTACAACAGCGGGCTGCTGCTGGGCGTGACCAACATGAGTACGGCGTCCGGTGCGCAGGTCCTGCAGTGGGACGACAACGGCACGGCCGACCATCTGTGGAAGCTGACCGCGCGGTGACCTGAGCGTGGGCGTTCCCCTGCCTGCGGGCACGCCCACGCCCCGTCAGACGACAGTCGGTCGGCGCCGATCGGCGGTCGCCGCGGTCAGGCAACCGAGCGCGAGGACGATCGCGGCGGTCCGCACGCCATGCGCGATCTGCCAGCGATCGCGTATGCGGGCCCAGTCAGCAGGAGGATTCTGCGGATTCCAGCTCAATTGCTCGACGTTGATGGGGCCGTTGACGGCGAGGGAGACCGCAAGGGCCAGCAGGAGCAGGGCGAGCGCGAAGGCCGCCGGAGGGAGTGCGGGGCGGGGCAGCTCCCTCCGTTCCTGCACGGCCAGCATGGCCACGGCGATGAGAGTCGGTACCAGGACGCCGCCGATGAACCAGGTGAAGACCGTGAACTCGGCCTGCCGTACCCGCACGTACTCCAATCCGCTCAGCCGTCGTAGCGCCAGCTCGAGGAAGCCCACGGTGACGGCTGTCCCCGCCAGCAGTCCGCAGCCCAGCAGACTCACCCGCCGCGTCATTCCCGCAAACGTGGTTCCCGTCATCGCGCACGCTCCCTCCGGTGGATCCTGTCCCCCTTCGGGATGACGAAAGGAACTGCCGAGATGTGACGTCAGGCGGCGCCACGGTCGAGCAGCTGCCTGACGCCCTCAGCCGTCAGAGCCACCTCCTCCGGTGTACCGGCGTCGATGACGAGCGCCAGCGTCTCGGACGGCCAGCGGTGGGCGAGCGTACCGAGCGCCATCCGGCGATGCCGGGTGACCTGCGGGAGCGCCCGCTGCAGGCGTTCTTCGGTGGTGAACACCGGCACCAGCTCGGTGCCGTCCTCCTGCGCGTAGACGGGCAGGGTCACCGCCGCGGGATCCTGCTCCTGGGGGGCAGCGGCACCGGCCGGCACCAGTACCTCGCTGCCGGCCAGGGTGTTCAGCTCGGCCTCGTCCGCGTCGCCCCCGACCACGGCACGCAGGGCCAGATGTACGGCGGGGGCGGAGCCGTCGGGAGAGTAGTCGGTCACTGTTGATCCAATCACCGGGTCGAACAGCGGACACGGCACTGTGCCCGCCAGTGGTCCGCCGGGGCGGCTACCCGAAGTCCCGGGGGTCATGTGTTCCGAGAACCCGCCGACCGGAGGTTCAGCCCAGCGTCTTGAGCAGCTCCGCGGCGAGCGGGGCGGAGGAGGCCGGGTTCTGGCCGGTGACGAGGTTGCGGTCGACGACGATGTGCGGCGCCCACGGCTCACCGACCTGGACCTGCACGCCGGCCTCGGTCAGCCGGTCCTGCAGCAGCCACTTGGCCTTGTCGGCGAATCCGGACTGCGTCTCCTCGTCGTTGGTGAACGCGGCCACCCGGTACCCGGCGAAGGCGTTGACACCGTCCTGCTCGGCGGCCAGCAGCGCGGCCGGGCCGTGGCAGACGACACCGAGCGGCTTGCCGGACTCCAGGGCGAGGGTGAGCAGCTTGCCGGAGTCGGCGTCGACGGCGAGGTCCTCCATCGGGCCGTGGCCGCCGGGGTAGTACACGGCGGCGTACTCGTCGAGGTTCACGTCCTGCAGGCTGATGGGGTGCTGCAGCTCGGTGGCAGCGGCGAGCACGCCGGCGACGCGGTCGGCCTGCTCCTGCCCGCCGTTGTACTGGGCGGCGAGGCTGCCCTTGTCCACGGTCGGTACGACGCCGCCCGGAGTGGCTACGACGATCTCGTGACCGGCGGCCTTGAAGGCCTCGTAGGGGGCGACGGCCTCCTCGGCCCAGAAGCCGGTGGGGTGGCGGGTGCCGTCGGCCAGCGTCCAGTAGTCGACGCCGGTCATCACGAAAAGGATCTTCGACATGCTCTGTCTCCGAGGGTCGTCAGCGGGGTGGTGATCCGACCGTAAGCCCCGGCTGCCATTGGATTCCAATAGGCTCATCGATATGAGGAATAGGGAGACCAATGATCGGCGGGAGGGAGCGCAGGCCGGCGGCTCGACGGCACTGGATCTGAATCTGCTGCGTACCTTCCTCGCCGTGTACCGCACCGGCTCCTTCACGGCCGCGGCGCGTCTGCTCGGGCTGTCGCAGCCCACGGTCACGACCCAGATGCGCGCGCTGGAGCGGCAACTGGACCGGGAGCTGTTCCAGCGCCAGGCGCGCGGGGTCTCCCCCGCTCCGTACGCGGACGAACTCGCCGCCCGTATCGTGCAGCCGCTGGATTCCCTCGCCGCGATCACCGGTCGGGGCGGACCGGCCGACGACCAGCCGCCGGAGCCGGTGCACCTGGCGGGACCGCACGAGTTCCTGACCCGATCCGTGCTGCCCGGCCTGGCGCCGCTGGTGGCCAGAGGCGTGCGGCTGCGCATCACGCCCGGTCTGACCGAGCCGCTCCTGGACAACCTGAAGGCGGGCCGCCACGACCTGGTGATCGCGACCTTCCGGCCACGCGGCCGGGCCCTGGCCGCCGTGCCCCTCGCGGACGAGGATTTCGTGCTGGTCGCCACCCCCGCATGGGCCGAGCGCATCGGCGGGCCGGCCGGGATCGCCGCCACCGGGCCCGCCGCCCTGCACGGTGTGCCCCTGGTCGCCTACGCCGAGGACCTGCCGATCGTGCGCCGCTACTGGCGTCATGTCTTCGCCAGACGCCTCGTCTGCCGGCCGGCGGTCACCATGCCCGACCTCAACGCGGTCAAGGCGGCGGTGGTCGGCGGCACGGGCTTCACGGTCCTCCCCCGCTACCTGTGCACCGCCGAACTGGCCTCGGGCGCCCTGGTGCTGCTGCACGACCCGGACGACCCACCCATCAACACCGCCTTCCTGGTCCAACGCCCCGGCGCCTCCGCCAACCCGCACGTGGCCCTGGTCCGCGACCACCTGCTCCAGGCCGTACACGACAACCAGCAGCAGTAGGCGTCAGTACTTCTTCGCACCCGCCACGATCGCCTCCCGGATACGGTGGTAGGTCCCGCACCGGCAGACGTTGCGGATCTCGTCGAGGTCGGCCTCGCTGATGTCGCGGCCCTCCTCCCGGGCCTGGCGGACCTTGGCGACCGCGGTCATGATCTGGCCGGGCTGGCAGTAGCCGCACTGTGCGACGTCGTACTCCAGCCAGGCCTCCTGCATCGGGTGGAGTTCCCTGCCGACGGTGGCGGGCAGTCCCTCGATGGTCGTCACCTCGTCGGTGGGGGCGAGGTCCTTGACCGGGACGCTGCAGGGGTTGAACGCCTTGCCGTTGATGTGGCTCGTACAGGCCTGGCACACGCCGAGCCCGCAGCCGTACTTCGGTCCGGTGACGCCGAGGACGTCCCGCAGCACCCACAGCAGCCGTACGTCGTCCTCGATGTCCACGGTCACCGGTCTGCCGTTGAGGATGAAGGTGTGTTCGGGCACGAAGAACCTCCTGGGCTCCTAGTAGGCACGGCTCAGACCATCGGTGGGGGACGCCGGGATCGGCGGGGTGGTGGGCAGCGGCTCGAAGCCGAGGGGGCCCGCGTGGTTGATCGGGAACGTGGTCGGCATGGTGCCGGTCGCGCGCCCGTACGCGCAGGCCACGGCCGCCATCGCGCCCGCGACGGCCAGCTCGCCGGCGCCGCCGGGCTGGCCGGTGGTCGGCGGCATGACGACGATCTCCAGTTCCGGCGGGGTGTTCCACTGGCGGGTGTAGAAGTAGTTGTCCCAGCTGCCTTCCAGGAAGTGCCCGTCAGCCAGGTGCAGTCCGGAGCTGAGGGTGATCGCGATGCCGTCCATGATGCCGCCCATCATCTGGGCCTCGAGGCCGCGCGGGTTGACGGCGAGCCCGGCGTCGACCGCGCAGACGACCTTGGTGACCCGTGGCCCGGTACAGGCGTCGGGGATCTTGCGGCCGGTGGTCTGGGGGCGGCAGTCGATCTCGGCGAGGACGGCGACGTAGGCGTGGTACTCGGCGTGCAGGGCGATGCCCTGGGCGGTGCCGGCCGGCATGCCGCGTCCCCAGCTGCCCACCTCGGCGGCCTTGTGGAGGACGGCCCGGGCCCGCCCGTCCTTCAGGAAGGTGCGGCGGAACTGGTACGGGTCCTTGCCCATCCGCTTGGCCAGCTCGTCCACGATCAGCTCCTGCGCGCAGCGCACGTTGGGCGAGTAGATGTTGCGCATGGAACCGGTGTGGAAGCCCTTGTCGGTCTCACTGAGCAGCTGGGTGACGACGCCGAAGTCGTACGGGGTCTGCTGGGTGAGCGTGAAGATCGTCTCGGAGAAGGTGAGGTCGCCGACGGGCAGCCGGGCCGCTTCGGAGGTGATGATCTCGCCGACGCCGTGGCCGAAGTCGGTGGCCACGGAGGTGTGGCGCTGGTCGTAGGTGAGGACCTGGCCCAGCGCATAGGTGGCGCGCACCCGTGAGGTGGACATGGGGTGGGTGCGGCCCTGGCGGAAGTCGTCGGTGCGGTGCCACATCAGCCGGACCGGTTTGCCCGTCGCCCTGGAGATCTCGGCGGCCTCGGCGGCTCCGTCGTGGAAGAGCTTGCGTCCGAAGGAGCCGCCGCCCTGGGTGACATGCACCTTGACCGCGCTCGCCGGCAGTCCGAGGGTGAGGGCGATCTGCTCCTGTGCGGTGATCGGGGACTTCAGGCTGGCCCAGATCTCGGCCGAGTCCTCGCGTACGTCGGCGACGGCGCAGTTGGTCTCCAGGGCGCTGTTGCTGGCGAAGTGGAAGGTGAAGCGGGCGTCGACCGACTTGGTGAGCAGGTCGAGGGCGGGCAGCGGGAGTTCGGCCTTGCGCAGTTCGTCGCGGATGGTGTCGTCGGAGGCGTCGTCCACGGTGCCGGGGCCCCAGGTGACCTTGAGGGCGCGCACGGCGTCGATGCACTGTCCGAAGGTGCGGCCGCGGACGGCGACGCCGGTGGAGATCCTTACGACGTCGGTGATGCCGGGCATGGCCCGCACCTCGTCGAGGTTGTCGACCGTGCGCACCGTCCCGTTGATCGTGGGCGGACGGCACACCATGGCCGGCAGCGCGCCCGGCACCTGCACGTCCATCGCGAACTTCTTGCGGCCGGTGACCGCTTCCAGTGCGTCGACGCGTCGCTGCGCGGTCCCGATGACCTTGAACTCGGAGGATGTCTTCAGCGTGACCGAGACCTGACTGGTCGTCACTGTGGCGGCTTTTTGGGCGAGTTCGCCGTAGGTGAGGCTCTTGCCGGTCACGGAGGAGGTGATGACGCCGAGCTTCGCGGTGAGGGTGTCGGCGGCCTCGCCCAGTTCGAGGGCCGCGGCCTGGAGGAGCCGGCCGCGGGCGACGGCGGCCGCGACCCGGATCGGGGTGAAGGTGGAGATGGTGGTGTTGGATCCGCCGGTGAGCTGGTTGAACAACAGCTCGGGGCGGGCGTCGGCGAGGGTGACGCGGACCTTGTCCAGCGGCAGGTCCAGTTCCTCGGCGACGAGCATCGCACTGGAGGTGGTGATGCCCTGCCCGACCTCGGCCCGGGGCAGGGCGAAGGAGGCGGTGCCGTCGCTGTCGACCCGGATGGTGATCAGGTTCGCCGTGGGCAGGGTGGCATGGGTGAGCATGTCGTTGAGGTCGTAGATCTCGGCCGGTCCGGGCGCGGAGGGCACGACCGCCGCGGCCCGGCCGGGCGCGAGGACGGCCTCGCCGAGCTCGGCGGCGACGGTGAGCGTCGAGGCGGCCAGGACGTATCCCAGGAAGCGTCTGCGCCCGATGCCGTCCGCAGCGGGAGCTGCGTCCTGCGGCTGCGGGTGTTCATGGGCTCCCATCAGCGGTCCTCCAAGCGCGCGGCACTCGCCTCGATGGCGGCTCCTGACTGTGCACGTCAGGCGCGTTCCGCGAAAGATCTCCGAGCCGCTTCCACACGGAAAAGCCATAAGTGGTGGGGTGTGTGAAGCGGACGGGCCGGGGTCGGGCAGAAAACCCGCATGCGTGGGCAGGCGCGGCTCTGCGATCATTCCGGAATGTCCGACCGTCTGGAACCACTGGTCATCCGGCACACCCACCGACTTCCCCTGCCGACCGGCCCTGCCGGACAAGGGGACGTTGCCGCACGGCAGTTCGACGCCGTACTGATGTCGGCGGGCTTCAAGCTCTCGGCGGACCTGCTGACGCACCTGTCGGGGCTGTCCGAGGGCACGGTCGTCGACACCGCCGTACGCACGCTGCGCACGGTCCGGGAGATGGCAGGCGACCACGTCCGGCACAACGTGTACTTCATCGACTTCCCGGCCCATGTGCCGGACACCTTCGACTTCTGGGTGCGGTGCATCGCCGAGGCGCTCGCCGACGACAAGACGCGCGAGGGGACGCTCGCCCAGCTGCGGAGCGGTGTGGTGGACCTGCTCACGCTGCCTTCCTACGGCACCTACCGGCACACGTACGCCGACATGCTCGCCGCCCACGACGAGTTGATCGCGGCGGCCGGTGACCGGCTGACCGTGCTGCACCTGGGCGGGACGGTGGAGGACGAGGTCGGGGCGCTGTATCTGGCACTCGCCGGCAGCAGCACGCCGCTGGGGGAGGACGACCTGGGCGACCTCGGGGTGCTCGCCGGGCACTGCGTGAACGGGCCGCAGCCCGAGGCGATCCCGGTCCGGGAGAACCGTGCGGTCGTCAACGCGGCACGGCTGGCGGCCGGTTCGGGCCTGCTGCTCGACAGCGTCACCGATGTGCTGCGGCTGGCCTGCGCGATCTCGGGCGGTGATGTGACGCTTCTGGAGCCGACCCGTTTCCGCACGCTTCCGCGTCCGGTGCGCCGGGCGCTGCTCGCCGGTCTGGACGCGCTCGTCGCGGCGGCCCCGGCCAAGCTGGCCGATGTGTCCGCGCATCGTGAACCGTGGAAGCGGCTCGGCGAGCGGCTCCACCCGCACGAGTATCCCCAGTGGCCGCATGCCGCCGAGGTGTTCGCCGTGGCCCGGGGCGAGCAGCGGGTGCGGTCCTTCGACAGCCGCGTCGAGGAGCTGCTGGGCAGGGACGACGTGACCGGGGCGGCCGAGCTGCTCAAGTCCGCGCCGGGCAAGCTGCTGCGTTCCCTGGACCGGCTGCTGCGCACGGCGCAGGTCGAGGACGAGCGCGAGGCCGTGGTGGCCGCCGCCGAGCAGGTGGTGTCCGGGGCGGCGGGCCGGGTCGTGCTGTCGGTGCGTGAACACCTGCACAACCGGGCCGAGGAGACCGGCGAGCGCCGCGTGTTCGTCAACCGGCGCGGCCGCGCCTGGGTCACCGACGACACCCGGCCGCCGCTGGCGCCGGCGCAGCGCAAGCGGCTGATCGCCGCCCTCGACACGGAGATACGCCGCAGGCTCCCGGCTCCCGAGCGCCTGCTGGTCGACCCCGATGTGCTCGGTGTCGCGCTCCCGCTGAGCGGGCGGGCGACCGCGGCGGGCCTCGGCGTGCTGCCCCGTGGTTCGGTCACTCCGGTCGCCGGGGAGCTGCTGCGGTTCTTCGTCTACTGGAAGCAGGCGGAGCAGCGCACGGACTTCGACCTGTCGGCGGTGATGCTGGACGCCCGCTACCGGACGGTGTCCTGGCTGTCGTACACATCGCTCACCCAGTTCGAGGGCGAGCACTCGGGCGACATCACCGAAGCGCCGGACGGCGCCTCGGAGTTCATCAACCTGCGGCTGGGCGCGGTGCGCAGCACCTTCATCCTGCCGCAGGTCAACATCTTCGCGGGCGAGGGCTTCGAGGAGGTCCAGGAGTCCTTCTTCGGCTTCATGCTGCGCGAGGGCGAGCAGAAGGGGCGGCCGTTCGAGCCCGCCACGGTGCGGATGAAGTCGGAGCTCCGCGGTCCGGGCCGGGTCGCGCTGCCGCTGGTGTTCAGGCGCGGGCGGGACGGCAGCTGGACCGCCAAGTGGCTGCACCTGTATCTGAAGGGCGCTCCCTCGGCCAACCAGGTCGAGGGCAACCGCGTCACGGTGGAGACGCTGCTGCGCGGCATCGTCGAGCGCGACCACATCGACGTCCGGTACGTCACCGGCCTGATGGCCGAGGGCGGTACGACGGTGACACTGTGGGACGGCGAGTCGATCCCGGAGGGTCCTGTCACCTACATCGGCCTGGAACGGCCGGACGGCCTGCACCCGGACTCGCGGATCCTCACCCCGGAAAATCTGCGCGACCTGATCCCCGACTGACTGTTAGGGTGGGCCGCAGGCGAGGCCATGAACGGGACTTCCTTCTCAAACCACCTTCTGATGCTAGTCCCTTCGCTTTCCTCGCCACTCACTTCCCGCAGGGGCCCTCGCGTATTCGTCACACGAGGGCCCTTCGTGCTGCCGCGAGGGCCTGTTCGCCGTATCCGCGGCCGAACAGCACGGCATGCACCAGCAGCGGGAAGAGCTGGTGCAGCGCCACCCGGTCCGCCCACCCGTGGGCCAACGGGGCCGCCTGCTGATAGCCGTCGAGTACGTGCTCCAGGTGCGGGCAGCCGAACAGGTGCAGCATGGCCAGGTCGGTCTCGCGGTGGCCGCCGTGTGCGGCCGGGTCGATCAGCCAGGCCTGCCCGTCGGCTCCCCACAGCACGTTGCCGTTCCACAGGTCGCCGTGGAGCCGTGCGGGCGGCTCCGCGGGCCCCGCCAGTTCGGGCAGCCGTTCACAGACGCGCTCGATCACGGCCGTCTCGGCAGGGCGGATCGTGCCCCGGTCGACGGCCTCGCGCAGATAGGGCAGCACGCGGTGCTCGGCGTACCAGCGGGGCCAGTCGGTGCCGGGGACGTTGCGCATCGGGGCGAGCCCGATGTACGCGTCCACCGGACCGCCGGGTGGTGGCGCGCCGAACGCGGGGGCGCCCGCGGCGTGCAGGGCGGCCAGCCCGCGCCCGAACCGCACCCCCGCCCGGGCCGTCGGCGGGCCCTGCGCGACCACGTCGGTCACCAGCCAGCGCCGGTCGTGCCCATGGACGTCCGGAACGCGGACCGTGCCGGCGTCGGCCAGCCAGCGCAGCCCCGCCGCCTCGGCCTGCACCGCGCTCGGATCGTCACCGCGCTTGACCATCACCGACTGCCCGTCGTCGAGGCCGACTTCGGCGAGGGCCGCGGACAACCGTCGCTCGCCGCGCACGGTACGCCCGGTGATCCTGGCCGCGGCCACGCCCGGCCCGTCGCTGTCGGCGCCGTCGCTCTGACCGTCGGAAGGGAAGCCGGTGTGCACGGACACCAGAGTAGGACCGCGGCTGGGCGCTCCGTGGAAGGGCCGGGACATGCCGTGGATCGTCCGCGGCACGGTCGTGGCCGGCCGCGCCCACGCGGCGGAGCCACACAGGGGTCGGTCCTGGAGTCGGTCAGTCCAAGTGCTCCTCGTCATCGCCGTCGTCGTTGGCGGCGTAGGGATGGACGTACCGCTCGTCGCCGAAGGGGATGAACCAGTCCTGCACGGCGCCCTTGGCGATACCGTCCGCGGTCGGGGTGTACAGCCAGTCGTGGTCCAGGTCCTCGAACACGCCGTCGGCGAAGACCTGCAGGGCGGTTTCGACCTCGTCGCTCAGCAGTTCGTAGAGGTCGGCCGTCACCTCGGCCTGGGCGAGCAGGAACTTCAGCAGCAGTTCCTCGGCCACACAGCTGGGCCTGCCGAAGTGCGGCTGGGTGAGGCGGCCGGTCATGGTCACCGCGGTGACGGTCAGGCGGCGGACGAACAGGACCGTGTACTGCAGAGCGAACTGCGGGGGCAGATCGTCGAGGACCATGAACGGCGCGTCGGTCTCCGCGACGGTGGGCCCGTCCTCCTCCAGACCGGCCAGGTCCGTGAAGAGTTCGTCGACCAGCAGATCGATGGCGTACACGACGGCACCGGCCGCGACCTCCGCCGCCTCACGGCTGACGACCCGCTCCTCCTCGTCCTCGTGGTGGCCGAAGGCCTCGAGCGGGAAGGCGCGCAGGGTGGGGGCGAGAGCACGGAGTGTGTGGCGCATGGCGTCGACCTCGTCGCGGTCGAGACGCCCTGGCCCGGTGGCGGGCTCGGCCGCCGCGTGCCGGCGTGCGCGTTCGGCGGGGTCCGCGGGTGGTGCGTCCGGGCCGTCGGCCGCGTCCAGGCTCTCCTGCAGCAGGTCGGGGTGCAGCTCCACCCCGCAGCGGGTGATCTCCCAGTCGGCAAGGGGTTCGCTGCGCTCCAGCAGCTCTGCGACGACCTCACGGGCGGCGTCCTCGGCGAACTCCAGTGCCGGTGCGTCGACGAAGAGCTTGAGCAGGACCCCGGCGGGATGGACGGCGATGACGTCGTCCACCAGGTCGACCTCCATTCCGTCGGGCCCCTCGATGGCCGCGATCGAATCGAGCCCCTTGCGCAGCAGGAAGCCGACGCCTTCCCGCTGAAGAACGTCGAGCTCCGGGGCACCCTTGGGGAGGTCCACGTCCACAGTCACCGCGTATGTCACACGATCATGGTGCCTGAGCGGCGGCTTCCCCGGGCAGGAACCTGCAGGAATCGGGAGTGCACAGGAATGGCCCCTCAGCGCTCCCCGACCGAGGCTTTGCATGATCATGCGAGATCATGCATACTCTTCCTATGTCCAAGGTCCTCACCTCCCTGCCCGCCGGCGAGCGCGTCGGCATCGCCTTCTCGGGCGGCCTCGACACCTCCGTCGCGGTCGCGTGGATGCGCGACAAGGGCGCCGTCCCGTGCACCTACACCGCCGACATCGGTCAGTACGACGAGCCCGACATCGCCTCGGTGCCCGGCCGTGCGAAGACATACGGTGCCGAGATCGCGCGTCTCGTCGACTGCCGTGCGGCGCTGGTCGAGGAGGGCCTGGCCGCGCTGACCTGCGGGGCGTTCCACATCCGCTCGGGCGGGCGCGCCTACT
The DNA here is from genome assembly GCF_042896045.1 of Streptomyces sp. NPDC001351. Lineage (NCBI taxonomy): Bacteria > Bacillati > Actinomycetota > Actinomycetes > Kitasatosporales > Streptomycetaceae > Streptomyces > Streptomyces sp. NPDC001351. Next base: position 245,609 of record NZ_JBIAWS010000012.1, read on the forward strand.
TCAACACCACCCCGCTGGGCCGCGCCGTCACCGGCACGCTCCTGGTGCGGGCGATGCTCGAGGACAACGTCCAGATCTGGGGCGACGGCTCGACCTTCAAGGGCAACGACATCGAGCGGTTCTACCGCTACGGCCTGCTCGCCAACCCGCACCTGCGGATCTACAAGCCCTGGCTCGACGCGAACTTCGTGACCGAGCTCGGCGGCCGCAAGGAAATGTCGGAGTGGCTGGTCGCCCACGGCCTGCCCTACCGGGACAGCACCGAGAAGGCGTACTCCACCGACGCCAACATCTGGGGCGCCACCCACGAGGCCAAGACGCTGGAGCACCTGGACACGGGCGTCGAGACCGTCGAGCCGATCATGGGCGTGCGGTTCTGGGACCCCGAGGTGGAGATCGTCACCGAGGACGTGACGATCGGCTTCGACCAGGGCCGCCCGGTGACGATCAACGGCAAGGAGTTCGCCTGCGCCGTCGACCTGGTCATGGAGGCCAACGCCATCGGCGGCCGCCACGGCCTGGGCATGTCCGACCAGATCGAGAACAGGATCATCGAGGCCAAGAGCCGCGGCATCTACGAGGCGCCCGGCATGGCCCTGCTGCACGCCGCCTATGAGCGGCTGGTCAACGCGATCCACAACGAGGACACCCTCGCCCAGTACCACAACGAGGGCCGTCGCCTCGGCCGCCTCATGTACGAGGGCCGCTGGCTGGACCCGCAGGCGCTGATGATCCGCGAATCGCTGCAGCGCTGGGTCGGCGCGGCCGTCACCGGCGAGGTGACGCTGCGCCTGCGCCGCGGTGAGGACTACTCGCTCCTCGACACCACGGGCCCGGCCTTCAGCTACCACCCGGACAAGCTGTCGATGGAGCGCACCGAGGACTCCGCGTTCGGCCCGGTGGACCGGATCGGCCAGCTCACCATGCGCAACCTGGACATCGCCGACTCCCGCGCCAAGCTGGAGCAGTACGTCGGCCTCGGCCTGATCGGCACCGGCAGCCCCACCATCGGCGCCTCCCAGGCGGCCGCGACCGGCCTGATCGGCACCATGCCGGAGCTGCCGGAGGGCGGCGCGGAGGCCATCGCCTCCCGCGGCGAGGTCTCGGAGGAGGACGCGCTGCTGGACCGCGCCGCGATGGAGTCCGGCACGGACTGACCGGCGGACCGTCTGCGCACGCAGAAGGCCGGCTCGACGCCATCGGTGTCGGGCCGGCCTTTCCGTCGGTGCATCGACGCCCCCGTACCAAGCGGGTTCAGCCGGCCGCCGTGTGCAGAGCCCTCAACACGTCCTCGTCCGTGAGCTGCTCGAACCTCTCGTAGCACAGGCCCACGGCCATGAAGGACGCCGGCCGTTGCAGACAGAGCACCTCGTCGGCCTCGGCGCGCATCTGGTCCGCCGCCTGCGGCGAGCCGACCGGCACGGCGAGCACGACCCGCTCGGGGGCCTGACGCCGTACGTAGCGCAGGGCGGCACGGGCCGTCGATCCGGTGGCGAGCCCGTCGTCGACGACAATGGCGGTGTGGCCCGTCAGATCGGGGGCGGGGCGGCCCTGACGGTAGAGACGTTCGCGGCGGTGGAGTTCCTTGCGTTCGCGTTCCACCACCGGGGCCAGCGTGGTCTTGGTCAGGCCCAGTTGTACGAGGGCGTCCTCGTCGAAGAGGGGATCGTCGTCGCCGACGATCGCGCCGACGCCGAGCTCCTCCTGGAAGGGGGCTCCGATCTTCCGTACGACCAGTACGTCGAGCGGGGCGTCCAGCGCCCGCGCCACCTCCCGGGCCACGGCGACGCCGCCGCGCGGGAGGGCCAGGACGACGGGGTGCGGCAGGACGCCCTTCTCCTGCTCGATCCGCAGCCGTTCGGCCAGTTCCCGCCCGGCCTCCGTGCGGTCATGGAACTGCATCGCGGTCGCCACTCCTTCCCGCGCGCGGACGGCCCCCTTTGTCCGGTTCCCCGCGTACCCCGCAGGCGCCGTTCGAAGCACGTGCCCCGGCCGTCCCGCGAGCGGCAGTCATCCGTCACCGCTCCGGCGCGGCCTCGCCTGCGATCCTGAGCCGGTCCTCGCACCAGTTCCGCGCCATCTCCGCGACCTGCTCAAGCGCCCCGGGCTCCTCGAACAGGTGCGTGGCGCCCGGCACGATGCGCAGCGAGTGCGGGCCGCTCAGCTCCCGGGCCGCCGACTGGTTCAGCCGCAGCACTTCCGGGTCCCGGCCGCCGACGATCAGGAGCACCGGGGCCCGTACACCGGGCAGCACATCGCCGGCGAGGTCGGGGCGCCCGCCCCGCGACACGACGGTCAGGGTCCGCCGTGGCCGCTCGGCGGCGGCCACCAGGGCCGCTGCCGCCCCGGTGCTGGCACCGAACAGGACGACCGGCAGCTTTCCGGTGTCGGGCTGTGTCTCCAGCCAGTCGACGACGGCGACGACGCGGCGGCCCAGGAGCGGTATGTCGAAGCGGTACTCGGCCGTGGAGGCGTCCCGGCGGTCCTCCTCCTCGGTGAGCAGGTCCATCAGTGCGGTGCCCAGTCCGGCGGTGCGCAGTTCGGCGGCGACCGCGCGATTGCGGGGGCTGTGCCGGGAGCTGCCGCTGCCGTGCGCGAACACCACGACCGCGCGGGCCGAGTCGGGCAGGACCAGATCGCCCGCAAGGGCCACGCCGCCGGCGGGAACGGAGATCAACTGGGAGATCATCGCCATCATCTTCTTCCTCGTGGCCGGCCCGGCGGGGCCTCGTATGGCCTGCTGGGTCACGGGTACCCGTACCGGTGAGAAACCTCTTTCGAGGAGATGACTCGGATGCTGCTCATCGGACTGCTTCTCCTCGGGGCGACAGTCGCCTTCACCGTCCTGGCGATCGCCGGCAACACGGCCGGGGGCCCCGACTACACCGTCTCGGTGCTCGATCACCACATCGCCACCATGAACACGCTGGCCGTCTTCAGCTCCGGCCTCGCGCTGGCGCTCATCTTCTGCCTGGCGCTGGCCACCGCGGTGAGCGGTGCCTCGCACCGGCCGAACCATCGCCGCCACCGCAGGGTGCGCACGCGCCAAGCCGATGACACGACCCGTCCCGACGACATGACGGGACCGGACGAGCGGACCTGAGGCGCGTCACCGGTCCCGCAGCCGCACGAGGTGGTACAGCACCGGCATCACCGTTGTGCGGTTCTCCTTCAGCGTGGGCTGCAGGAAGCGGTAGAAGCTCGGCTTGGTGAACTGGCGCAGGGCGACGGCCGCCAGACCCAGGTTCCAGTGGGCGTGACCGACGAAGCAGTAGTCGGAGGTCGTGCCGTCGAGGGGCTGCAGCAGCAGCGAGTTGTCGAGGCCGGTCTCCGCGGCGTACCAGCCCGCGAGGTGCTCCCACAGTTCCGCGATGAGCTCGGGGTCGTCACCGACGAAATAGCTGAACTGGAAGAGGCCTTCCTGGCTGCGGCCCACCTCGGCGACGCACTTGCCGCAGCGGGCCGCCATCACATGGACGTCGGCGGCGGCCTGCTCCAGCCGACCGCGCAGACGGCGGTAGGCGGCGCTGTCCTGCACCTGGTCGATGTCCTGCGGTGTCCTGGTCTCGACGAGGACGACGACGTCGTAGCGGGCCGGGTGCACGGTGTCCGAGGGGTGCATACCGACGGTGGGTTCCACGGCGGCGGCCCGGTACACGCTCGCCCGTTTCACCTCGACCAGGCTGGCCAGGTCCTCCGCCTCGGCCCGCAGCAGATCGAGCAGGTGCGTCTTGCCACGGCTGTGGCCGGGTCTGCCGATCCCGCCCGGAGGTTCCACCGCGGCGGCGATGTGAAGGTAGCCGGACGGCGGCGGCTCGGTGAGGCGCGCCGGAGCGAACTTGGGGCGTGGGTGAACGAGGGTGACGCTCATGGGATTCTCCCGCGGTGCGGTGCGGTCCCTGGTCGTCCTTGCACCTACCCGAAGCGCACCGGCTCACGCTCGCCCCGTCCGGGTGGCCGCCACTACCGTGGGGACATGGGCGGCGGCGCGGTGACGCTGTTCCTGTGCGGTGATGTGATGCTCGGGCGCGGCGTCGATCAGATCCTGGCGCACCCCGGCGAGCCGGAACTGCGGGAGGAATACGTCGGGGACGCCCGCTCCTATGTCCGGTTGGCGGAGTCGGTGAACGGCCCGATCCCTGCCCCGGTCGCCCCCTCCTGGCCGTGGGGCGAGGCGCTCCGGCTGCTCGAACAGGCCGCCCCGGACGTCAGGATCGTGAATCTGGAGACGTCCGTGACACGCAGCGGCACTTTCGCGCCCGACAAGCTGATCCACTACCGCATGCACCCGGCCAACCTGCCCGCGCTCACGGTGGCCGCCCCGGACGTCTGCGTCCTCGCCAACAATCACGTGCTGGACTTCGGCCGCGAGGGCCTGGCGGAGACGCTGGACGCGCTCGGCCACGCGGGCCTGCGGGCGGTGGGAGCGGGAGGCAGCGCCGAGGAGGCGTACGCACCCGTCGCGGTGCCGGTCCCGGGCGGGGGCCGGGTGCTCGTGTTCGCCCTCGGGACATGCTCCAGTGGTGTTCCGCCCGGTTGGGCGGCCACGTCCGGCCGGTCCGGGGTCGCCTGTCTGCCCGAGGTGTCGTCGGCCGCGGCCGACGAGGTGGTTCGACGGGTACGGAAGGAAAAGCGTGCGGGCGACCTCGTGGTCGTGTCCGTGCACTGGGGCTCGAACTGGGGCTACCGGGTGCCCCGCGAGCACGTCCGCTTCGCCCGCGCCCTGGTGGACGGCGGTGTCGACGTGGTCCACGGGCACTCCTCGCACCACCCCCGCCGGATCGAGGTCCACCGCGACCGGCTGATCCTGTACGGCTGCGGCGACTTCATCGACGACTACGAGGGCATCGGCGGCTGGGAGGAGTACCGCGACGACCTGCGGATCGCGTACCTCGTCACGGTCGCGGCGGACACGGGGCGCCTGACCGGCCTGCGCATGGTGCCCCTGCAGGCCCGCCGCATGCGGCTCGAGCCCGCCTCGGACGCGGACCGCGGCTGGCTGCGCGCCACCCTGAACGGCATCAGCGCGCCCGTACACATGACCCTGGATCCCGACGGCACGCTCACGCTGACGCACCAACCCCTGGCCGGCTCATGAACCGATGGCTGCGCCTGACGCTGCTCGGCGTGGGCGCGATGAACTCGCCCCGCTTCGCCCCCGCCGGGCTGCTGCTGCGCTGCCGTGGCCACCGCGTCGCCTTCGACGGCGGTCCCGGCGCCGAACCACCTCCGGGACCTCTGGACGCCTGGCTGGTCACCGACGAGCAGGCCGAACTCCGCTCGGCACTCCGCCGCAGTGCGAGCGCCCGCGGCGTCCGGATCCGGGCCGGTGACCTGCAGGTGGGCGAGCTACGGCTGCGGTGCCTGCCGGTGGTGCACACCTCGCATCCCACGTACGGCTACCGCATCGAGACGGGCGGGCCGGTGGTCGTGTGGGCGCCGGAGTTCTGGGAGTTCCCGGCCTGGGCCGCGGGCGCGGACCTGATGTTCGCCGAGGCGGCCGCCTGGGGGCGCCCGATCCGGTTCCGTGGTGGCGTCGGCGGCCACGCCACCGTGCAGTCCGTGGCCGAACAGTCCGTACGACAGGGGGTGGGGCGGCTGGTCTTCGCCCACATCGGCCGACCGGGCATCCGGGCCATCGCCGCCGGGCAAAAGCCCACGGTGGGTGAGTGGGGTGTCGAGGGGCGCACGTACTCCTTGCGGTTCGGCGAGGAGCATTGAGGTCAGCGGTTCGGGGCCGACCTGCTGATGTCCGTCAGGGCGGTGTGCGGGTCCTCGGTGCCGGCGAGGTCACCGATGCTGACGATGCCGACCGGGCAGCCGCCGCGCTCGACGACCGGGAGGCGGCGGACGGCGTACGTGCGCATCAGCTCGATGGCGCGGTCGGTCGTGTCGTCCGGCGTCAGGGTCACCACGGGCGGTGGCGTGCACACCGAGCCGACGGTCGTGACGGCGGGGTCACGGCCCGCTGCGAGCGCCCGGACCACGATGTCCCGGTCGGTGAGCACACCGAACAGGTCGCAGTCGTAGGCGACCAGCACATCGCCGACGTCCTGCTCCCGCATCAGACGGGCCGCGCGCGCCACCGTGGTCATGGGCTCCACGGCGGCCGCGCCGGGTGACATCACGTCGCGTATCTTCCGGGTCATGGCAGCTCCCAGGTCCTGCATCGGCGAGGTAGTGCTTCCGCCCGCGTAGCCCGCAGCGCAGTCGGTAAACCGGCCATCGGCCATCGCTCAACGCCCCGGTTCGGGCGTCACCGCAGTCCGGGCAGGCTGCGCAGCTCTGTGATCTTCAGGAGACGGGCCAGGACGAGAAACGCCAGCGCCAGTGCGAGCGTTCCCGCGCCGAGGGCGCCCGCGGTGGCCCAGCTGCCGCCGCCCAGGAAGTCGGCGCAGGCGTGTGCGGCGCCCCAGCCGACGGCCGCGGCGAGGGCGGCGGCGGACAGCAGTTTGAGGTAGGTGCGGCGCAGGGCGCCGTCGTCCAGGGGGCCGCCGGTCCTGCGGCGCAGCAGCCGTACCGTAACCGCGAGGCCGACGAGGTACGAGAGGGCGTAGGCGCCGGCCATGCCGGTCACGGCCCAGCGGACGGGCAGCAGCAGATGGCAGGCGGTGGCCAGGGCGATGTTCACCCCGGAGATCCACACGGCCATGAAGAACGGGGTGCGGGTGTCCTCGAAGGCGTAGAAGCCGCGCAGCAGCAGGTACTGCGCGGAGAAGGGGATCAGGCCCAGAGCGAAGGCCTGCAGCATGTGCCCACCCGGCTGTGCTGCGGCGGCGTCGGACGCACCGTGGGCGAACATCAGCGTGGCGATCCGGGGACCCAGCGCGAGGAAGAGGAAGGCGGTGGGCACGATGACGACGCCGCTGACGCGCAGCGCCCGCGACAGGTCGGCACGCAGGTCCGCGATACGGCCCTCGGCGGCGGCCCTGCTCATCCGCGGCAGCAGCGCGGTCACCAGGGACACCGTGACGATGGACTGGGGCAGCATCCAGATGGTCTGCGCGTACATGTAGTTGGAGTAGCCCACGCCGGCCTTCCGCAGCTGCGCGTCGGCGGCGTTGGCGTAGTTGGTGATCACCGCCAGGGAGACCTGGTTGGCGAGGACGAACAGCAGCGTCCACTTCGCCGCGTGGATCCCGGAGCCCAGGCCGGTGCCGCGCCAGTCGAACCGGGGACGGAAGCGGAATCCGGCGGCCCGCGCGAACGGGATCAGCGCCAGGGCCTGTACGGCGATGCCGGCGGTGGTCCCGATGCCCAGGATCCGCACCTGGGTCGCGGTGATGTCCTCGACCCGCTCGGGGACGGTCATCAGACCCAGGTAGGCGCCGAACATGCCGATCAGGACGGCGTTGTTGAGGACCGGGGTCCACATCATCGCGCCGAACTTCTCGCGGGCGTTGAGGACTTGGCCGTAGATGCCGAACATTCCGTAGAAGAAGATCTGCGGCAGCAGGAACCGGCCGAAGGTCACCGTGAGCCGGAAGGCCTCGTGCTGGTCCGGGGTGTCCTGGATGTAGATGCCGACGATCTGCGGTGTGGCCCACACGGCGAGTGCGGTGCCCACCCCGAGCACGCACACCACGAGGGTCACCAGGCGCTGCTCGTAGGCCCGGCCGCCGTCCGGATGGGTGGCGCGCGCCCGTACCAGCTGGGGCACCAGTACGGCGTTCAGCGCGCCGCCGATCAGCAGCGTGTACAGGCTGGTCGGCACCGTGTTGGCAGTGTTGTACGTGTCTGCCAGCTGGCTCACGCCCAGCGCCGCGGCCTGCAGCACCTGCCGTATCAGCCCCGTGGCCCGGGACACCACGGTGGCCACCGCCATCAGCATCGACGACCGGGCCGGTCCGCCCGTCGCCGCTTTCCTCCGCCGGGCGGCATGCCGCCCCCGTATTCCTTCGCCCGACGATGTGGCCGGCGCCGCGGGCTGCTCCCCCTGTTTCATGCGGCCAACCTATGCCATCAAGATCCCCGCACTCGCCGGCCGCGTTCGCCGAGCCACTGCGCGCACCGCTTCATCCGCAGCCGATCCTCGGGAAACCAACCCTGCCACGCCTCATCCAGCGACAGCCAGTCCGCGGGCTGCCCCTCCTCCGGCGTCAACTCCGTTCGCCTGTCGACGACTTGGATGTACGTCACACCCAAGGTGGCAGCCCAGTGCACGGCCATGGCCTGCTTGACATCGTGGAGCGCGGCTTCCACGGTGCGTGGCTCGATGCGGTTTCGTGTCATCTGCCGGAGCGTACGACCAGCCACTGGCATCGGTGCCCGTCCTCCATACTCATCAGGCTGCGGCCGGTTCTCCCTCCCCTCGCCAAGGCCGTGCCAGCGCCAGCAGTGCAACTCCCGCCGCCGCCACGGCGATCAGCATGATCAGTGCCATCGGCAGGGAGCTGTTCTCCCCGAACAGGCCGACCAGGGGCGAGGCGAGGGCGCCGAAGAGGAACTGCAGGCCGCCGAGGAGCGCGGAGGCGGCGCCCGGGGTGCGGCGGCCGAGGGTCTGCCCGATGCTCATCGACGCCGGGAAGATCATGCCGATGCCGCTGAGGGTCACGAACAGCGTCACCCAGGTGCCGAGGAGGGTCTCGCCGGCGAGCACCACCAGCAGCACCTGGGTCAGGGCACCGGCCGCGGTCACGCACACGCCCGCCGTGAGCAGTGTGTTCAGCCGTACGCCCCGTCCGACCAGCCGGGAGAACACCGCGCCGGCCATCAGCATCCCGAGGGCATTGCTCGCGAAGATGAGGGAGTACGTCGTCGACGAGACGCCGTGCAGGTTCTCGAAGACGAAGCTGGAGCCGCTGATGTAGGTGAACAGTGCGGCGGAGGCGAGGGCGAGGACCAGGACGTATCCCATGAAGGTGCGGCGGGCGGCCAGCGCCCCCATGGCGCGGAAGGTGCCGGCGAGCCCGCCGCCGTGCCGCCGCTCGGGCGGCAGGGACTCCGGCACGGCCCCCAGCACGGCGAGCACCAGCAGGACCCCCAGCACGGCCAGTGCGGCGAACACCGCGCGCCAGGTGGACACGCTCAGAATGGCCCCGCCGAGCACGGGTGCGGCGACCGGCGCCACGCCCATGATCTGGGACAACACGGCAAAGTAGCGGGGCAGTTCGGGTCCGTGGAAGCGGTCGGTGAGCACGGCCCGGGCCAGCACCGTGCCCGCCGCGCCGGACACACCTTGCAGGAAGCGGGCACCGGTCAGCACGCCGATGTTCGGGGCCGCGGCGCAGACGAGGGAGAGCAGGACGAAACCGGCGAGCCCCGACATCAGCAGTCGGCGGCGCCCGAGTCCGTCGCTGAGCGGCCCGATCAGCAGCTGTCCGACGACGAACCCGGCCAGGAACGCGGTCATGGTCAGCTGCACGGCCGGGCTGCTCGCGCCGAGCGCGTCCCCCATGGCGGGGAAGCCCGGCACGTACATGTCGATGGCGAGCGGGGCGACCGCGGTCAGCGAGCCCAGGACCGCGACCAGGGCGGCGGTGCCACGCCGGGAGGCCGACCGGCGATCGGTTGCGTGCGTGGCTGCGGAACGGAACGGGGACGGGGACGGGGACGGGGGTATCATGAGGATAACGATAACCAATAGTTCACTGGTTAACGAATACCGTCCGAGGACTGAGAATCCGACCATCGACAAGGCGAGCCGCATGCCCTCCTCCCCCGCCTCCCCGGCAGAGATCCGTCTGCGCTGGGCCGAGCACAATCCGGGGCTCGACACCTCACCCATGGAGCTGGTCGGCCTGCTCAAGCACGCCACCGGCCTGCTCGACCGCGCCGTGGAACCCCTCTACGCGGGCGCTCCCCTCACCGCCCCGGAGGTCGACATGCTCATCCCGCTGCGGCACACCACCGGGCCCGTGATCGCCCGGAGTCTGGCCGAGCGCATGGGCCTGTCCCGCGCGGGCGTGAGCAAGACGCTCGGCAAGCTGGAGCGCCGCGGCTTCATCGCCCGCACCCCCAACCCCGCGGACCGCCGCGCCGCCCTGGTCACCATCACCCCGGCCGGCGCTCGGGCCGTCGACGAATTGTTCCCCCGCCAACTCGCCGCCGAAGTGGCGCTGTTGGCGGGTCTGGGCGAGGACCGGGAGTGGGTACTCAAAGCGCTGGGGCGGCTCGTGGAGGTCATGGAGGGCGGGGCAAGCCGCGGCTGAGCAAGCCGTCCCTCCCCTTCCCGTTGCGGGCGTCCCCCGCCTGACGTGTGGGTGTGGATCACCAACAGCAGCCGTCCATACGGCATTTCGACCACTGTCCGTGGCCTGTTCACCCAGGGGGCGACCGAGGAACAGCTGCACCTCCAGCGCAAGCGGCAGCAGTCGGCAGGGCGGGGACAGCCGCATCGGCGAACGGCGTTACCGGCTCACCCGCGGCCCGTTCGCCCAGTTCGGACCGCCGGTGCCGCACCGGAGCAGGTGGTGGGCGCCGCCCTGGAGCACGCCCGCGAATCCCGCCACTTCGATGGGGGCCGGGAGAACGCCTGCCGCGTACTGGACGTCGCCCATTCCCTTGTGGCTGCACACCCGGCAGCCAGGCAACGACGCGGCGGGCGAGGGCTACCGTACGGCCGAGACACGGACCTGGGCCGAGCAGCAGCCGGCCGCGGCCCTGCCCGGCTTGCAGGACGGCGAGGGCTTCGGCTTCGGGCCTACGGGACCCGGCCCGCAGCCCGGCCTCCAGAGCACCGAGATGTGGCCGACCATCATCAGATACCTGGCCGACGTGCTGGACCGCTCCGACGAACTCGGCTTCCGCCCGCGAGGAGTCCACCGCCCGGAGCCGGCCCGCAGCGGCCTGCGGCGCTGAGTCCTACCTGCGCCGCCACGGCAGTACGGCCGGATCGGTCTCGGTGCTCTCGACCCGGTGCAGGGCATCACTGATCGCCTCGCCGATCTCGGCGAACTGCCGTACCTGTTCCGGGGTGAGGGCGTCGAACACGGCTCGGCGCACGGCGTCGACATGGCCCGGGGCAGCCCGTTCCAGCAGGGCACGGCCCTCGTCGGTGAGGACGGCGAGCTGACCGCGGCCGTCGGCGGGGTCCTCGCGGCGGTCGACGAGACCGACTTCCCGCAGCCGGTTCACCGCATGGGTGAGCCGACTGCGGGTGATCTTGAGCCGCTGAGCCAGCTCGGACATGCCGAGGACACCGTCCGGCGTCGAGGAGAGATAGGCGAGCAGGCTGTAGTCGGCATGCGTCATGCCCGCGTCGCGCCTCAGCTGGCGGTTGAGATAGTCGGCGAGCAGCGTGGAGAAGTCGACGTAGGCCAGCCAGGCTCGTCGCTCCTCGGCGTTGAGCCAGCGCGGGGTGGTGGGCATGCGCACAGCCTACCGGACGTGCGTTTGAAACTTCAACCACATTTTGCTCTTCCGGCGCTCCTCGCCCAGCCGGGCGGAGTAGTGCTCGGTGCTGCCGGGCTCCGTCGGCCGCCGGTGGAGCAGGACCAGCGCCGTGCCCAGGGCCAGGCCCAGTGCGGGCAGCGCGGGGAAGCGGCCGTCGTCGGTGAAGCCGCGCGTGGCGAAGCGGCTGAGGGCGGTGGCGCATACGGCCAGGCCCGGCCAGAGCAGCCAGGGGCGGTACGGACTGGCATCCGGGCGGGTTCGCTCGTACCACTGCACCAGGCCGCCCTCCAACGGCCGTACGGCTGACACCACAGCGACCAGGACGACGCCGAGCACCAGCAGCCAGGGCGCTCGCAGCCCCCACCAGACGGCGGATCCGAGGGCGGGTTCGGGCGCGAGGCCGGTGAGGTAGAACGCGGCGGCAACCACCAACACCGGCAGCATGTGCCACAGATACAGCGTCATGCTGACGCTGCCCACCGGGCGCACCACCCGCCACACCCGCTCACGCTCCAGGAGACGCCGCAGCACCGGTGCGGCGAGGAGGCAGGCGCCCACCTGGGCGACCGCCCAGGACAGCATCGCCGCCGACGGCGGGTTGGTGTTGCTGGGCGTCTGCCCGGTGACCAGGATCAGGCTGACGGGGAAGGGGCCGAGCGCGACCAGCGCCGCGAAGGCCAGTGCGCCGCCCGCGGCCATCGCCGCCGGCAGCAGCGGGCGGCGCTCGCTCAGCGGGCCGTCGCGCCAGCAGAAGCCGAGTTGGTAGGCGACGCCCCAGACCAGCACGTAGTTGAGCAGGCCGACGTCGGGTGTGTGCGCCGCGAGCACCACCGTGTCCGCGATCAGGGCGACCGCGCCCATGGCCACGGGGACGGCGAGCCCCCAGCGCCGGTGTGCCGCGCGCAGGACCGGCGTCAGGGCGCTGAGCAGCAGATACACCGGCAGGAACCAGAACTGCATCGCCATGGCCCACCCGACGAGGGCGAGGGTGTCCGGGTCGACGCCGACCGTCGAGCAGACCCCGACGGCAAGCAGGACCAGGCCGCTGTACAGGGCCGTCGGCAGCAGCAGGCGCACCGCCCGTCGCCCCACCCAGCCGGTGGCCGTGCCGCCCGCCGAGCGCGTCCGCGCCCAGGAGCCAGCCGCGGCATGGCCTCCGGCCAGGAAGAACAGCGGCATGATCTGGAAGAGCAGGGTGAGCCACTGGGTCCAGGGCACGGTCGCCAGCAGTTCGGGGGCGGTGAGCTCACCGCCCGGCCCGTGCAGCACGGCGGTGATCAGCCAGTGGCCGAGCACGACCAGGACGATCGCCCACGCCCGCAGGAAGTCGACGTACCGGTCTCGGCTCATGCCTCGCCATGCTGCCGCAGCCGCACCGGCGACACGGCCGGACGTCCGGGCCGCAACCAATCCGTGCCCGGTACGAGATCACCCGGATCCCCAGCTCACCCGTCCGCGGGCCCCTCGCGCGACACGATCGACGCGCCCTCCTCGCCCACCGCCCCGCCCGCTTTCGGCACGGCGCCCGTCTGACCAGACCGGCTACGCAGCAGGCAGTAGGCGACACTCGGCCAGATATGGCCAGATTCAGGCGCCCCTCGTGTGCGCAGTGACATTCATCTGTCACTGTGCGCTTATTCGAGTGTCGAGATCTTTTCGATGTCATTCGGGAGGGATGCGTGTGCTGAGACGTGAGGCGTTCCGGCTTCCCCGTCATCCGGCTTCGGTCGGCTTCGCCCGGTACCGGGTACGGCAGCATCTGGCCAGCTGGGGGCATGCATCGAACGACGAGATGACGGAGAGGGTCGTCCTGCTGGCCTCCGAGCTGGCGGCGAACGTCGTGCGTCACGGGCCCATCCTTGAGCGCGAGTTCGAGTTGGCGGTGACGGCGCGGGCGGACGGCTCGTGTTTCATAGCCGTCTCCGACGACAGCCCGGCGCAGCCGGTGCTGCATGACGTGCCCACCGGCGACGACGAGAAGGGACGCGGCCTGCACCTCGTCGACCAGCTCGCCCAGACCTGGGGGGTACGGCCCCGCGGTCGCCACGGCAAGACGGTGTGGGCCCTGGTGCGCCATCCCCGCCCGCACACCGTCGCCGGCCTGCAGAAGCCGTGCAGGTAGAGCGACTGCCGCGTCAGTCGCCGGACGGTTCGGCGAGTGCCGCGCCGCGCTGTTCGAGCCTCTTCAGGGCCGTCTCGCTCCACTGCAGGTTCGCCTGCTCGAGGGCGATGCCGCCCAGCAGGGTGAGGTAGGGACCGATGCGCTCGGCGGTGGCGAGGTACTCGTCCTCGGTGCGGCCGTCGAGCATGCGTTCCTGCATGCGCCGGTAGCGGGCGAGCTTGGCGTTGGCCCGCTCGAAACGCTCGGCGACCGAGGCGCGTACGGCCTCGAAGTCCCCGACGTCACCGATGTCGACGCACTGGACCTTGACCATCAGCTCGTCCCGCAGGGCCGGCGGCTTGGCCGGGGCCTCGCCGACGTAGTCACGCAGGACGTCCAGGCCGGCCTCCGTGAGCGAGAAGAGCCGCTTGTTGGGCCGGCGCTCCTGCTGGACGACCCGGGCGGAGACAAGGCCCTCGCCCTCCATGCGCTCCAGCTCGCGGTAGAGCTGCTGCGGGGTGGCCATCCAGAAGTTGGCGACAGAGGCCTCGAACCCCTTCGCGAGGTCGTACCCGGACGCCTCACCCTCCAGAAGCGCGGCCATCACCGCGTTGCGCAGAGCCATTGCCCCAATTTAACACCTTGTTGATTAGTCAAAAGGACTACTACGGCGGTGTCGGGCCCGAGTCCCGGCGGCCCTCGACAGGTCGCCGAGGTGGGCATGCAGCACGTCGGTGCAGGCCTGCGGAGTCAGGATCCCGGGATGCAGGACGGCACCCAGGCCGAGGCCGTCCAGCAGCGCCGTCAGCCGCTCGGTCTCGAGGCCGAGGTCAAGGCCCGGGCGCAGGGCGCCTGTTGCGTCGAGGCGGGTGAGCACACGCCGCACCAGCGTTCTGGTGCCTTCGGCGGTCCGGCGCGCCAGGTCGCCGAAGGCCGGGTCGGTGCGGGCGGCGGTGTTGAAGTCCAGGAAGACGGTGACTTCGGCGCGGCGCTGCTCGTCGAGCGGCAGCAACTCGGCCAGGAGACCGGCGGTCAGCCGGAGCTGTTCGGGGTGGGGGTGGCGGCCCAACTCCCCCATGGCCTCCACGCGTTCGAGCAGCCGGCTGCCGACCCGGTCGAGCATGGACTGCATCGCGAAACGCATCAGCTCCTGCTGACTGGCGAAGTAGTGGCGCAGGGAGCCGATGTTGAGCTGAGCCTCGTCCGCGACGGCTCGCAGCGAGGTGCGTTGCAGGCCGTCACGGACGACAACCCGGAAGAGGGCGTCGACGACATGACGACGGCGAGCGTCCGGGTCCACGACTTTGGGCATGGAGCTTTTTTATCACACCCGTGCTACAAAGGATTTATCACAGACGTGATACCAACGGCTGGAGGCAGCTTCGTGGAGACATACCTCAATCTCATGCTCATCAGGTTCGGTGTGATCGTGGGCGGTCTGTTGGTGCTGGCACTGCTGGTCTTCGCCGTCGCCCTGCGACTCAAGCGCCAGGGCAGGCTGGACGAGGTGCGCCGGTACGCGGACCCCGCGGTGCGGGCCGGGCTGCGCGCCGCCTCCCGGCGGCTGGAAGGCGGCGCGCAGGGGGCGTCCTGGTCGCGCCGGCGGGACGGCCGACGATGACCGGCCTGGCGGCGGGCTCGTCGGACGTGCTGCAGCATCTGTTGCTCGACCTCGTGCTCAAGGTCGTCATCGTGGTCGTGGCCCTGGGCGTCCTGGCGCTCGGCATGAGGGCGATCTGGCGGCGCACTCCGCGCCCGCCGCGTCCCCCGCGCCGCTGACGGCGGCTCGGGCCCCGTCCCTCCTACGGCTCAGGAGGGACCGTCGGCGAGCACGGTCACCGGGAGCAGTGCCGGCCGCTTGGCCTGGCGGCCGTCGCCGGAGGAGCGGCCCCGCACCCGCCGTACGATCCAGGGCCCCAAGAAGGCGCCGGCCCAGCGCAGTTCGGCCCCGACGGCCCGCAGGCCGGTGCGGGCCACCGCTTCGGGAGGCAGCGGTCGTGTCCAGCTGTCGTCGCTGCCCGGCAGGTCGAGGGCGTGGGCGACGGCGGCCGCGATGAGGGCGTGGCCGAGCGGGCTCGCGTGCAGCCGGTCGGGGCTCCACATCCGGGGATCGGTCACCGCCGGGTGGGGCCAGGAGTCGGCCACGGCGACGCCGTGCCGTCGGGCCGCCTCGCGGATGCGGGCGTTGAGGGCGAGTACGCGGGGTGCGAGCGGCCGGGCCGAGGGGGCGAGGCGGCCGGGATCGGGGAAGGTGACCGTCGCGACGCGGGCGCCCTGTCCGGTGAGCGCGGCGAACATGGCCTCCAGATGGCCGGCGACCTCGTCCGCGTCGAACCGGGGCCGCAGGACGTCGTTGAGGCCCGCGACGACCGTGGCGAGGTCGGGCCGCAACTGCAGGGCGGGCGCCAGCTGTTCGGCACGCACCTGCCCGGCGAGCCGCCCGCGCACGGCGAGGTTGGCGTACAGCAGGCCCGGGCTCTCCCGCGCGATCTGCTCGGCGAGCCGGTCCGCCCAGCCGCGCAGGCCCCGGACGTCGTCGCCGTCGCCGACGCCTTCGGTCTGGCTGTCACCGACTGCGACGTATCGCAGATATTCACTGCCGGCCACGGACCTACCGCCTTCCGTCGACACCGCACGACCGCCGATTGGCATAGGTGATTAATCCCTTACTCGCATTGTTGACTATATCAGCGGCCGGAGATCACGAAGAACGTAGGCTCGTGCCCATGGTTGAGCATCGGATGGTTGACGTGAACGGCATTCGGCTGCACGTGGCGGAGGAAGGCGAAGGCCCCCTGGTCGTGCTGCTGCACGGCTTCCCCGAGTCCTGGCACTCCTGGCATCACCAGTTCGGTCCGCTGGCCGACGCGGGCTTCCGTGTGGTCGCCCCCGACCAGCGTGGATACGGGCGCAGCGACCGCCCCGCCGAGGTGAGCGCCTACAGCATCCTCCACCTGGTCGGCGACGTCGTCGGGCTGATCCATGCGCTCGGCGAGGAGAAGGCGTTCGTCGTCGGGCACGACTGGGGCGCCCCGGTCGCCTGGCACACCGCGCTGCTGCGGCCGGACGTCGTACGCGGGGTGGTCGGTCTGAGCGTGCCGCCGCCGTTCCGCAGCGCCCGGCCGCCGCTGGTCGTCATGGACGAGAGGTTCGACGGCCGCTTCTACTGGAACTACTTCAGCCAACCCGGCGTCGCGGACGCCGAGTTGGCCCAGGACACCCGCACGAGCCTGCGGAAGATCTTCTACATGGCTTCCGGCGACGCGCCCGGCGCCGGCTCGGGCGAGCAGCCGTTGATCGAACCCGGCCAGGGCTGGCTGACGACCATGGCGGACCCCGGGACCCTGCCGGAGTGGTTCACCGAGGACGACCTCGACGCCCTGACCGAGAGCTTCTCCCAGGGCTTCACCGGGGCGCTGAACTGGTACCGCAACCTCGATCGCAACTGGGAACTGACCGCGCCCTGGCACGGCGCCGTCGTCAGCTCGCCCGCCCTGTACGTGTACGGCGACCGCGACCTGGTCCCCGCCTTTCCCGGCACGCCCGAACTCATCGCGGCCCTGCCGGACCTGATGCCCAACCTGCGCCGCAAACCGGTCGAGTTGGCGGGCTGCGGCCACTGGACGCAGCAGGAGCGTCCCCGCGAGGTGAACGAGGCGCTCATCGGCTTCCTCACCGAACTCGTGTGAACCGTGCCGTGATCAGTGAACGGACAGTCCGCCGTCGACGAAGAGGGCCTGCCCGGTGACGTATGCGGAGGCGCGGCTCGCCAGGAACACCGCCGCACCCGCGAAGTCGTCGGCCAGACCGTTGCGACCGACCATGGTGCGCGCGGCGAGCGCCGCCACCTTCTCGGGGTCGGACGACAGCCGCTCGTTGAGCGGGGTCATCACAAAACCCGGCACGAGTGTGTTGCAGGTGACGCCGTACGGCGACCACGCCTCGGCCTGGGAACGGGCCAGGGACTCCAGCGCCCCCTTGGACACCCCGTAGGCCCCGCTCTGCACAAACGCCCGGTGCGCCTGCTGGGAGGTGACGTGGATGATCCGCCCGAAGCCCCGTTCGGCCATGCCCGGGCCGAAGCGCTGTCCCAGCAGGAAGGGCGCCTCCAGGTTCACCGCCATCGTGGTGTCCCAGACGTCCTCCCCCAACTCCCCCATCGGCGGCCGCAGATTGATCCCGGCACTGTTGACGAGGATGTCGGGCTCCCCGAACACCCCGGCCGCCTTCTCGGCCGCCGCGCGCACCCCGTCGCGGCTGCCCAGGTCGGCGCTGACCGAGGCCGCCCGGCAGCCCTCGGCCGTCAGCTCGTCGACCGTGGCGGCCAGTTCCGCCTCCCTGCGCGCCACGACCACCACGCTCGCCCCGGCCCGCGCGAGGGCCCCGGCGACGGCCCGGCCGATGCCGGAACTGCCGCCGGTCACCACGGCGACGCGGTCGTTGAGCGAGAACAGTTCGGAGAGGTACGTCTGCGAGGTCATGCCCGCACCCTAGACAACCCTTGGACGCGAGAGGGCGGAGCCTGTACTCAGGCTGCGGTGTAGCCGAGTTGGCGCCTCATGTACGGGGTCATGAGGGTCTTCGCCTTGGCCAGCACCGAGGTACGGCCGCCGAGGACCGCGCCCTCGCCGCCCGGCACGGGCAGCAGGGTCAGCCCGTCGGCCGGGCCGAAGGGCACGATGAGCGGGGTGCGGTGGATCGGCCGGTACAGGCGCGGTTCCTTGCGGTGCTTGCCGGAACTGTTCAGGTAGGTGCGGATGTTCCAGGCGGCGAGGTCGGCCTGGGCCAGCGCGGCGGGGGTGATCTTGAGTTCGGTGGCGTCGTTCACGTCGCCGACGGCGAACACGTCCAGCCGTCCCTCGACCCGCAGGGTGCGGTCGACCCTGACATGCCCGGCCGGGTTCAGCCAGTCGCCGTGTCCGCCCAGGCGCAGCCAGAGCGTGTTGGGCGTGGTGCCGGTCGCCCAGAAGGAGAGGTCGGCCTCGATGACCTTGCCGTGCGCGTCGCGATAGGTGCCGAAGTCGTTGCCGGGCGACATGAACGAGTCGAGGCGCACCTCGACGTCGTGGGACTCCAGCCAGGCCCGCGCCCTGCGCCCGACCCGCTCGACACCCGTGGAGTGCAGCAGCGATGGCCCGGAGTGGGCGAGGGTGACCCGGGCGTCCGGCCGGGCCAGGCGTACCTCGGCGGCCAGTTCGACGCCGGAGGGGCCTCCGCCGACGACGAGGACATGCCCGGCCGTGGCGATCTTCTGCTGGTGCCCGGCGAAGGACTTGACCGCTTCGTCGGTGGTGGTGCCGGTGAAGCGGGCCGGTTCGGGGTAGTCGGCTCCCGTGGCGATCACCACCACGTCGTACGGCAGTCTCTCCCCCGTCGCCAGGACGACCTGGCGCTCGGTGGTGTCGATACGGACCGCCTTGCCCACGGCCACCCGGCCGTTGCGCAGCAGTCGGTCGTACGGGATGAAGGGGGTCACCGACCACTCCGGGCGAACTCCGGCGCGCAGCGAGGCGATACGGTGGAAGAAGACCTCCTTGCGGTCCACCAGCGTGACCCGCGCCACCGAGTCCAGTCGCTTCGCCAGCCGTACTCCCGCGTAGCCGCCGCCGATCACCACTACGTCGCCGTCGCGCACAACGCGTCTCCTGTGCCTGTGGGGGGGATGCGAGCGCCGCGATGTGGGGGCTTCCTCGGCCACTCGAAGTGCGAACGAGCGTACCGCTTGAAACTTAAAGCTCTCATGGGGCTTTGTGGGGATCCTGTGAAGCGAACGCGACGGCAACGGCATGGGTGCGGCGCAGGCCCTGTGTTCACGCCACTCGGGGCGAGGGGCGTACCAGGCCGGTCTGGTAGGCGAGGACCACGAGTTGGGCGCGGTCTCGGGCGCTAAGTTCGTTCAGGGCGCGCTGGACGTGGGAGCGGACGGTCAGGACGCTCAGAGTGACCAGCCGGGTCGCGGTGGCTCCGCTGCAGCTCAGGTCGCGGAACTCGGCACCGGACGTGGTGAAAGCGCCGTAGCCGCTGCCCGGTTTCTCCTCCGGAGGCACGACTGATCGCGACGAGGCGGGTGCCGGCGCCCAGGAGTACGGGGACGAGGTCGACGTCGGCGGGCGCCCGGTGGGTGACGACGTAGACCGGCGCGCCGAAGGGGTGCCTGCCGCCTCAGCCCTGCGTGACGTCGAACAGCCGACGGCCGACCACGAGCGCCCCGAAGGCCGCCATCCGTTGCCGCAGGTGCTCCGCGCCGGGCGGCGACAGTCGGAAGGACCAGCGCGGATCTGCGGACGGCACCTCGACGTCCCCGTTGCGGCACCAGCCGAAGAGGTGCTCGAAACCCGTCTCGGCCGGACCGGCGATGAACCCGTCCAGGGACATCGACGCCGAGGTAATGACCTTGCCCATGGGGATCTCTCCCGTCCGGAAAACTCATCAGTCCTGGCTAGTCGGGCAGCCGCTCCAGCGCGGCCGCCACGCCCGCCTGACCGACGGCGTCAATCAGCGCCTGCCCGATCACCGAGACGGGCTCCCGCGCCGGGAGAACCAGGCCGATGCGCTCCGTGCGCACCGGCCGGACCAGGGGAACGGCCTGCATCCCCGCGGGCACGCCGAAGACATGCAGCCAGGCGTGCGGTACGACGCTCGCCCAGTGCCCGGCTCTGACCTGCGCGAACAGCGAGGCGATGGAGTCCGTCTCCACGCGCGGGGTAACCGAGACGCCCGCCGCCTCGAAGGCCGCCTCCAGGACCTGACGCCCCTGCATTCCGGGATGCAGCAGGCACAGCGGGTACTGGGACGCCTCCTCCCAGGAGATCTCGGCCGGGCCCAAGGCGCGGGCGGAGCGCTGGAGCAGCAGGACGTAGCGCTCCAGGTACAGCGGGACGAACTTGAAGCCGTGTTCGACGACGGTGCTGTGGTAGGTCACGGCGGCGTCGAGTTCGTACGTCTGGAGCCGGCTGACGATGTCCACGGACTGCAGGTCCGCGAAGACCTGCACCGTCGCCAGCGGGTTGGCGGCGCAGAACGGCTGAGTCAGGAGGGCGACGGCCGTCGCGGCGGTGGGGACGGTGCCGATGCGCAGCCGTCCGGTCAGCCCGGCCCGCAGTGCCTGGATCTCGCCCTGCATCGCGTCCCGGTCGGCGAGGATGCGCTGCGCCCACAGGACGACACGCTCGCCCTCCGGAGTCAGGCCGTCGAACCTGCGGCCCCGCTGGACCAGAGGGATGCCGAGCTCGTCCTCCAGTTTCCTGATGCCCTCGGACAGGGTCGGCTGGGAGACGTAGCAGGCCTGCGCCGCCTTCGCGAAGTGGCGGGCGCGGGAGAGGGCGACGAGGTATTCGAGTTGACGCAGGAGCACCTTCCCATGATCCCTCGCCCACGGCCGTCGCGCGCCGGTGGCCCCGGACACGCTGCACTGATCGGTGCCGCCTGTCACGCGATAGGAACTTCCGCTTTGACCTGGTCCGACGCGCTGACCAAGAGTGGCGTGCGGATGAGAGGGCGTGGTGTGCGATGCGGGACTTCGAAGAAGACGGGGCGGAAGAGGGCGAGCTGTCGGTCTCGGCTCCCAGGACCTGGGCCACCGGCGCTCCCGCCGTCGTGCACGCGCTCAAGTACGCGCTGGGCCAGACCTCGCCGAAGCGCACCGCGCTGACGCTGCTCGGCATCAACCAGGCGAAGGGCTTCGACTGCCCCGGCTGCGCCTGGCCGGAGCCGGCGCCGGGCGAGCGGCACCGCAACGAGTACTGCGAGAACGGCGCCAAGCACATCAGTGACGAGGCCACCTCCCGGCGGGTGACCGCGGACTTCTTCCGGCAGTACTCGGTGGACGAGCTGAGCCGGAAGTCGGACTACTGGCTCAACCAGCAGGGCCGGCTGACCGAGCCGATGGTGCTGCGCGAGGGCGCGACCCACTACGAGCCGGTCGGCTGGGACGAGGCGCTGGACCTGCTGGCCCGGGAACTGCGCGCCCTGGACCACCCGGACGAGGCGCTGTTCTACACCTCGGGGCGGCTGGCCAACGAGCCGGCCTTCCTGCTGCAGCTGTTCGCCCGGGCCTTCGGCACCAACAACCTGCCGGACTGCTCCAACATGTGCCACGAGTCCAGCGGTTCGGCGCTGAACGAGACCCTGGGCATCGGCAAGGGCAGCGTCGGCCTCGACGACCTCTACAACGCCGACCTGGTCTTCGTCGTGGGACAGAACCCCGGCACCAACCACCCGCGGATGCTGTCCGCGCTGGAGGAGACCAAGCGGCGCGGCGGCAGCGTCATCGCCGTCAATCCGCTGCCCGAGGCGGGACTGCTGCGCTTCAAGCATCCGCAGAAGGCGCGCGGCGTCATCGGCCGCGGCACCGACATCGCCGACCAGTTCCTGCAGATCCGCCCCGGCGGCGACCTGGCCCTGTTCCAGGCGCTGAACCTGCTGCTGCTGGAGGCGGAGGACAAGGAGCCGGGCACCGTCCTGGACCGCGCGTTCATCGACGAGCACACCACCGGCTATGAAGCCTTCGCCGAACAGATCCGCGCCACGTCCTGGGATGGGGTCCTGGACGCCACCGGGCTGACCCGCGACGAGATCGAGCAGGTCCACGCGCGTGTGCTGAACAGCCGCAGTGTCATCGTCTGCTGGGCGATGGGACTGACCCAGCACAAGCACGGCGTGCCCACCATCCGGGAGGTCGTCAACTTCCTTCTGCTGCGCGGCAACATCGGCCGTCCGGGCGCGGGGGTGTGCCCGGTGCGCGGGCACAGCAACGTCCAGGGCGACCGCACGATGGGTATCTGGGAGCGGATGCCGCAGGCGTTCCTGGACCGGCTGGGGCAGGAGTTCAACTTCACCGCGCCGACCGCGCACGGACTGGACTCCGTGGACTCCATCCGGGCCATGCGGGACGGCCGGGCCAAGCTCTTCCTCGGCGTCGCGGGCAACTTCGTGCGGGCCACGCCCGACAGCGACGCCACCGAGCGCGCCATGCGCAACTGCCGTCTGACGGCGCACATTTCGACCAAGCTCAACCGTTCGCACGCGGTGTGCGGACGCACCGCGCTGATCCTTCCGACGCTCGGCCGCAGCGACCGGGACGTTCAGGCGGGCGGCGAGCAGTTCATGACGGTCGAGGACTCCATGAGCGAGGTCCACGCCACCCGCGGCCGGCTCGCCCCCGCGTCCCCGCACCTGCTGAGCGAGGTGTCCATCATCAGCCGTCTCGCCCGCCGGGTGCTGGGCGGCGAACCGGACATCCCCTGGGAGGACTTCGAGGCCGACTACGGCCGCGTCCGCGACCGTATCGCCCAAGTCGTCGACGGATTCCACGACTTCAACAAGCGGGTACGGCGCCCCGGCGGCTTCCGCCTGCCCAACCCGGTCAACTCCCGTGTCTTCCGCACCCCCAGCGGCAAGGCCGTCTTCACGGTCAACGACTTCACGATGCTCCAGGCGCCCAAGGGCCACCTGGTCCTGCAGACCCTGCGCTCGCACGACCAGTGGAACACCATCCCCTACGCGATGGACGACCGTTACCGGGGCATCAAGGGCGGCCGCCGCGTCGTCCTGGTCAACCCGGCCGACCTCGCCGACCTCGGCCTGGCCGATGGCAGCCTCGTCGACCTGGTCAGCATCTGGACCGACGGCTCGGAGCGCCGTGCCGAGGCCTTCCGCGTCGTCGGCTACTCCACTCCCCCGGGTTCGGCCGCCGCGTACTACCCGGAGACCAACGTCCTGGTCCCCCTCGACAGCGTCGCGGACATCAGCAACACCCCGACGTCGAAGAGCGTGATCGTCCGCCTGGAGCGGGCGCCCGAGCGGGCACCGGCATGATCAGCGGATAGCGTCGCCTGGTGAATCTCAACCCGCGGGGTGGTGGTTCGAAGCCGGTCGTCCGTCGTCGCGTAGTTGCCGTGGTCGGCGCTGACGACGGTGAGCACCGCGATGTCGCCGCGCGTCCTGTCGCGCAGGCAGAAGGTGCGGCCGGGCGGAACCCGGCGGAAGTGGATCCAGATGGTGGGATGGCGGGTGGCCTTGGCGGCGCACTGCCCGGCAGTCGGCGCGGTCTCGCCGGGGACGACGTACGCGTCGGTCAGCGGGTGGACTTCGAAGGCGCCGTTGCCGTCGCCTGCGGCGTCCGTGCTGACGCTCCAGGCGGTCTCCGAGCCGCCGAAGACGGTCGCTACGACGGCGGCCTGCCCTCCACCTGTGCGGCCTGCAGGTCGGCGAGCAGCTCGGCCTGCCCCGCCAGCACGCCCGACAGGATCGTACGGGCCACCCGGAGCAGCTCGGCGACGTGCGGGCTGGTCAGCGAGTAGTACACGGTCGAGCCCTCCTTGCGGGTCTTGACCAGGTTCGCGCGCCGCAGCACGGCCAGCTGCTGCGAGAGGTGCGCAGGCTCGATGCCGACCTCGGGCAGCATCTCCGCGACCGCGTGCTCGCGCTCGCTCAGCAGCTCCAGGACCCGGATGCGGGCCGGGTGGCCGAGGGTTTTGAAGAACTCGGCCTTCAGCTGGTACAGCGGTGTACTCACCTGGCCGCCTCCTCCCCCATGCAGCGGCACGACCCCGCCGGCCGAACCTCCGCGCATCGCATCCACCCACTCATCGACAGCATGCGGTCCATCCTCGCGTGCGACACCGCTCAGACCGAATCCGCATCTGAGGAAGGCAACCGCCCGAATCCAGCGGTGACGACCTGAGTAATTGCTAATGTTAGCAATTACTCAGGTCCCGTCACGGCAGACCGACCGGGGAGGGTGCGATGGGTGACTGGGACATGCAGACCGGCACCGGGATCCGCTTCGAGTGGGGATCCGCGGGAGCCGGCCGCCTCGTCGGCGAGGCCGCCTGTCTGGTCACGGTCGACGTCCTGTCGTTCTCCACCACGGTGAGTGTCGCCGTCGAGAAGGGAATCCGCGTTCTGCCCTTCGGGTGGCCCGGCGGCCCCGCGACCGAGGCCCAACAGATCAGCGCCACCAAGGCCGCGGAGGCGTACGCCCGCCGGTGGGACGCCCGGCTCGCCGCGCACCGCGCCACCGTCACTCCTTCAACCCCGTGGTCGCTCTCCCCCGCCCATCTGCGGGCCGCCCCCTTCGTGGCCCGCCTGGTGCTGCCGTCGCCCAACGGCGCAGCCATCTCCGCCGCCACGCCACCCGGCGTGCAGGTGGTCGCCGCCTGTCTCCGCAACATCACCGCGGTCAGCAGATGGCTCATCTCCCATGGCTACGGCAGTCCCGAGCACCCCGTCGCAGTGATCGCCGCGGGTGAGCGGTGGCCGGACGGGAGCCTGCGCCCGGCCCTTGAGGACCTGCTGGGCGCCGGATCCCTCATCTGCGAGCTGCGCTCCCAGGGGGCGGGCCCGCTCTCCACGGAAGCCGCCGCCGCGAAGGCGAGCTACGAAAGCACCGCCGACATCGTGCACGCGGTCGCCACCAGCGCCTCCGGCCGCCGGCTGGCCGCCATGGGGTTCGTCGCCGATGTGGCCATCGCCACCGAGGACGACGTCTGCACGCTCGTGCCCGTCCGGGACGGCGACGGCGCCTTCACGCCGGGCTGATCCGGGGCGGTCGCTCGCCTGCCTGGTCTCCGGTCGGCCGCCCGTTGATGCCACCCGCTGCGCCCCTCCACCGGCGCCGTGTGGGCCGCGCCGGGCGGCGTGCGCGGCGGCCAGGTCGGCATGGACCGCGATCGGCGGGCAGTCCCCGGCGGGGACGAGCGACCCGTCGGCGGGAATGGTGGCCGGCCCCAGGCCGCGGCCCGCCTCGGCGAGGCGGCGGGCGCCCGGTGATCGCCCAGGCCGTTCAGAGGGGAAGCGTGATCCAGATGCTCTTGCCACCGCCGTCCGCATCAGCCCGGACCACTGCGGTGCCGCCCAGGGCCAGAACGAGCTCCCTGACGATGGCCAGGCCGCCGGCGCCGGTGACGGTGTCCGTGGCGTACAGCGCCGGCTGGTAGGGATGGCGGTCGTGGACGGCGAAGGCCAGGCAGTCCGGACCCGCCGCATAGATCACGGTCACCGTCGGGGAGAGAACGGCGGCGTGCCGGACGCTGTTGGTGACCAGCTCGGCAAGGATCAGCAGGGCCGGGTCCACCGCCGGGTGCCGCACACCGATGCCCCACTCGACCAGCGCCTGTTCGGCCGTCTCACGGGCCAACCGTACGGCCGAGGGTTCGGTGGGCAGGGTGAGCACGTGCCGGTAGGGCAAGGCCTCGAGCCCTCTGGACGTCACTCACGCCTCCGCGCGGACGACGGGCAGGACTCCGGCCGCCTCCAGATGCTCGCGGGCGGCGCGGATCGCCTCGGGGGTGGTGGCGTACTCCCGCCCCTCGTGCCGTAGCGGCTCCAGCGCGCCGACCGAGTCGAGGACCTGGCGCTGGCCGGCGCGGATCCCGGAGGCGAGGACGACGATGCCACG
>NZ_JBIAWS010000013.1:0-30582 GCF_042896045.1 Streptomyces sp. NPDC001351
GGGCGGTAAGGCCCCGCGGGGGCCGCCCGCCCCCCCCCGCCCCCCCGCCCCCCCCCCCCCCCCCCCCCGGGGGGCGCCCCCCCCCCCCGCCCCCGCCCGCCCCCCCCCCCCCGCCCCCGGGAAACATGAGGTCAGGCCTTGGCCTTGGCCTTCGGCTGGCGGTCCTTGGACTTGTCCAGCGCCATCACCAGGCCCGCGATGATCGCGAACAGGGCCAGGGGGGCCAGGACGTAGAGGCCCAGCGTCTCGCCGACGCTCAGGCCCTTGCCGGGGTCGTCGCCGTCGTCGCGGATCAGCGCGGAGGCGGGGGACGACATGAGCAGCATCATCAGCGTCGTACCGGCGGCCAGGGCGCCGGCGCGCAGGGCGTTCTTCTTGTCCACGCTGTCAAAAGTATCGAACGACGATTGGGGTCGCTCGTTCGGGGGGTGCTCTACGGGATCGGCCCTCTCCTCACCCCGGCCGTACCGTCCGCAGGACGTCGATCAGCGCATGCAGCCGCGGCGACCCGGCCAGTTCCTCCAGCGTCACCGGGCGGCCCTCCGCGTCCGCGATCGGCAGCCGCCAGTTCGGGTACTGGTCCCAGGTGCCGGGGAGGTTCTGCGGGCGGCGGTCGCCGACCGTGTCGGGGAGCCAGATGCCGATCATGCGGGACGGGGTGCGCAGCAGGAAGCGGTGGACGGCCTGGATCTCGGCCTCCTCCTGCGACACGCCGTGCGCGCCGCCGGTGCCGTGCAGCAGGCCGAGGCGGGCGAGCAGACCCAGCCACTCCCCCGTGTCGTTGGCCGCCTCCGCGCGCTCCTCCTCCAGCGGGCGGGTCAACAGGCCCAGACGGTCGCGGAGTTCGACGTGTTCGCCGGTGAGTCGGGCGGCGGTGGGCGGCAGGTCGTGGGTGGTGGCGGTGGCGAGGCAGTCGGCGCGCCAGGCCTCGGGCGGCAGCGGCTGTCCGTCGCCCTCCCAGTCCCGCTCGAACCACAGCACCGAGGTGCCCATCACCCCGCGCTCGCGCAGGGTCTCCCGCACCCCCGGCTCGACCGTGCCCAGGTCCTCGCCGATGACGACCGCCGCGGCGCGCGAGGCCTCCAGCACGAGGATCGCGAGCATGGCCTCGGCGTCGTAACGGACGTAGGTGCCCTCCGTGGGCGGATGTCCCTGCGGCACCCACCAGAGGCGGAACAGGCCCATGACGTGGTCGATGCGCAGGGCGCCGGCGTAGCGGAAGAGGGCCTTCAGCAGGCGGCGGTACGGCTCGTAGCCCGAGGCGGCCAGGCGGTCCGGTCTCCAGGGCGGCAGGCCCCAGTCCTGGCCGCGCGCGTTGAAGGCGTCCGGCGGGGCGCCCACCGACATCCCGGCGGCGAAGTACTCCTGCTGCGCCCAGGCGTCGGCGCCGCCGGGGTGCACCCCGACCGCCAGGTCGTGCACGATCCCCACCGGCATCCCGGCCTCGCGCGCGGCGCGCTGGGCGTCGGTGAGCTGGGCGTCGGTGAGCCAGGCGAGCCGGGAGTGGAAGTCCACGCGGTCCATCAACTCCCGGCGGGCGCGGGCGGTTTCGGCCGAGCGTGGGTCTCGGAGCGGTGCGGGCCAGCGGCTCCAGTCGGAGCCGTGCACCTCGGCGAGGGCGTACCAGGTGGCGTGGTCCTCCAGGGCCTCGCCCTGCTCGGCGAGGAAGTCGACGTACGCGGCGCGCCGGCCGGGCCCGAGTTCCACCTCGCGGATCAGCTCCAGCGCCTCCCGCTTGAGCTCCCACACGGTGTCCCGGTCGATCAGCGCGCCCTTCTCCAGCACGGCCTCGCGCAGTTCGGCGGCGCGCCCGAGCAGCGCCCGCACCCGCTCCCGGTCCTCGACATGGGCGTATTCGGGGATGTCCTCGACGCGCAGATGTACGGGGTCGGGGAAGCGGCGGGAGGAGGGGCGGTACGGGGAGGGGTCGGTGGGGGCGCCGGGCACCGCCGCGTGCAACGGGTTGACCTGGACGAATCCCGCGCCGAGCGCACGTCCGGCCCACGCGGTGAGCTCGGCGAGGTCACCGAGGTCACCCATGCCCCAGGAGCGCCGGGAGAGCAGGGAGTAGAGCTGGACGAGCAGGCCGTACGAGCGTGCGGCGGGCGTGGGGAGCCGGGGCGGGGCGACGACGAGGTGGGCCTCGGCGCTGCGGCCGTCGGGCGCGGTGGCCGTCAACCGGTGGACGCCGGGCGGGAGTTCCTCGGCCGAGGCGCGTGTCTCGCCCTGCTCGGTCTCGACGCGCAGCCGGGTGCCGGCCGGGAGGGCTTCGAGGGCGGAGGACGTGGCTCCGCTCCATAGCACCACCGTGGGCGGCAGCAGCCGTTCGCCGAGCTCCCGCTCGCGGGCGGCGAGCGCGGCACGCGTCGTGTCGTCGGTGCCCGCGTCGATGCCGAGGGCGGCGAGGGCAAGGGTGACGGCGGTGGCGGAGGCCGCGACCGTGCGGTCCGGGGAGGGGCTGTAGGAGGTGGCGACGCCGTGCAGTGCGGCGAGCCGGTACAGCTCCTCGGAGGGCGGGTCGGCCGACCCCTGCGCCGTCACCTAGAGCCTCGGAGCGTCCGGCTCGGGGGCCACCGCCTCGCTGGTCAGGGGCGCGGCGTCCGCGAGCGGCGGCTCACTGGTGAGGGGTTCGGCCTCGGGCAGCGGCGGTTCGCTGGTCAGCGGGGTCTCGGCGCAGGCGCCCTCCGCGCTGAAGACGCAGAAGTGCGGCTCGGGATCGAGGGACGGCAGCTGCGCCACGGGTTTGGAGAGGGGGTAAGCCGGTGCGGCCACGGGGGCCTCCTTGTCGAGTACGGCGGGCTTGCGGGTTAACGCAGCCCTACCCACCGGACGCGGCGGCAGACGTACCGAAAGGGACTACGTGCCTCTCCTCACATTCTGCGTCAACTCCAAGGCATCGCAGGGATCACTATTCACTCAGTACATGTAGCGAGTGCATAATGATCGCCATGAGCACCCGCCACATCCTGCTGGGGCTGCTCGCCTCGGGGCCGAGCCATGGCTACGACCTGAAGCGACGGCACGACGAACGTTTCCCGCAGGCCCGTCCGCTGGCCTACGGGCAGGTCTACACGACCCTGCAGCGCCTGGTCCGGGACGGTCTCGCCGAGGTCGAGGGCACCGACTCGGACGGTGGCCCGGAGCGCACCACGTACCGCTCGACCGACGACGGAACGCGTGAACTGGCCGCATGGGCCCGGGAGATCGCCCCGCCCGCCCCCTTCGTGACGAACGAGATCTTCGCCAAGGTCGTCGTCTCGATCCTCTCCGGCGGCGACGCGGACGCCTATCTGGCCGCCCAGCGCGCCGCCCACATGCAACGGATGCGGGAGCTCACGGCGGTCAAGACGGCGCCCGGCGCCGACCTCGCGACCGTGCTCTCGGCGGACTACGCCCTCAACCATCTCGACGCCGACCTCCGCTGGATGACCACGACGGCGGCCCGGCTCACCACCCTGACCGCGGAGGTTGACGCAGCATGAGCAACGGGGACAGCACGGTGCCGCTTCTGGCGGCCCGTGACCTCACCAAGGCGCACGGCAGGACCGAGGCGCTGCGCGGCGCCTCGGTGGAACTGCGGTCCGGCGAGATCCTCGCCGTGACCGGCACCAGCGGCAGCGGGAAGTCCACGCTGCTGCACTGCCTGGCCGGCATCGTCCGCCCGGACGCGGGCTCGGTGACCTACGAAGGGCAGCGGCTCGACCAGCTGCCTCAGAAGCGGCTGAGCGAGCTGCGCCGGAGCGACTTCGGGGTGGTGTTCCAGTTCGGGCAGCTGATTCCGGAGCTGACGGTCCTGGACAACGTGGCGCTGCCGCTGATGCTCGCGGGCGCCGCCCGCAAGGACGCCCGGGCGACGGCCGGCGAGTGGCTGGAGCGGTTCGGCGTACGGGGGCAGGAGGCGCTGCGGCCCGGTGAGCTGAGCGGCGGCCAGGCCCAGCGGACGGCGCTGGCGCGAGCACTGGTCACCGGCCCCAAGGTCGTCTTCGCCGACGAGCCGACCGGCGCGCTGGACTCCCTGGCGACCGAGCAGGTGATGACAGCCCTGGTCCATACGGCCCGCGAGGCGGGCACGGCGGTCCTGCTGATCACGCACGACGCCCAGGTGGCGGCGTACGCGTACCGCGAGGTCCGGCTGAGCGACGGCCGCGTGCTGCCGGTGGGGGCGACCGCATGACGACCGAACTGCGGCTGGCCTGGCTGCTCACCCGGGGTTCGGACCGCCGTGAAGGGTGGCGCGTTCTCCTCACCGCCGTCGGAGCGGCCCTCGCGACCGGGCTGGGGCTGGTGATCGCCGCGCTGCTGTCGCTGGACGGCCAACTCTCCCTGTCCGTGGGCGGCGGTCTGCTCGACCAGCCCGGCACCCGTATCGGCGTGATCTTCGCGCTGCTGATGCTGTTCATCCCGGTGCTCGGCTTCCTCGGCCAGTGCGCCCGGATCGGCGCCGTGCACCGGGACCGCAGGCTGGCCGCGCTGCGGCTGGCGGGCGCCACGCCCGCCCAGGTGCGGCGGATCGCGGCACTGGAGTCGGGGCTGGCATGTCTGGCGGGTGCGGCCGTGGCCACGGTGATCTCCGTGCCGACCCTGCTGCGGCTGTGGCACAGGCCCGCCCCTCTGGCCTGGGTGGGCATGGCCGTGGTGGCCTTCGGGGTGCCGGTGCTGGGCGCGGCCGTGAGCGCGCTGGTGCTGCGCCGTGTGGTGACCTCGCCGCTGGGGCGGATACGGCGAGTGCGGCCGGCCGAGGGTCCGGGGCGGATGTTCCGGGTGGCGACCGCGGCGCTCGCGCTGACGGTGGTGTACATCGTGACCGTCCCCTTCTTCGATGACGTCCCCTTCGAGTTCGCGCTCGCCCCGCTCACCGTGTTCGCGGTGTGCCTCCTGGTCGGCGCGGTGGCGGTGTGGCTGACCGGGGCGTCGGCCCGGCAGCTGGGCGAGGGGCTCACCGCCCGTGCCAAGAGCCCCGCGGTACTGATCGCGGCGGGACGGCTGCACGACGACCCGTGGGCGGCGGCCCGCACCCATGCCGCGGTGCTGCTGGTGACGGTGGCGGCCTCGGGCTTCGCGGGCGTACGGCAGGTCATGCTGGTGCGGCTGCACTCCGCGCAGGCGCACTACGCCGAGGGGAAGGGGTTCTACGAGAACGGTCTGAACCTGACCGGTGCCGCGATCCTCGTCGCCCTCGCGCTGCTGCTGACCGCGCTCGCCGTGGGCACCGCCGAGTCCGTCGCCACCCGGCGCCGGGGCCTGGCCGCACAGGCCGCCGCCGGAGTGCCGCACGGGGTACTGGCCCGGGCGCTGCTGCTGGAGACCGCGGTGCCGCTGGCGCCCGCGATCGCGGTGGCCGGCCTCGGCGGCACGGTGATCAGCTTCTGGTACGACTCGATCACCTCGGAGCCCCTGGCACTGCCCGTGCCGTATGCCTCGCTCCTGGTCCCGCTCGCCGTCTACCCGGCCTGTCTGCTGGCGGCAGCCACCTCGCTGCCGCTGCTGCGCCGCTCGGTCCGGCCCGCGGAGCTGCGCTACGCATGACGGTCCGGCCCCGGGAGTACGGGGGGCTCCCGGGGCCGGACCCCGTGACCGCAGGCCCCGTCACCGGGGGTGTGCGAAGGCCCGGACCGTCAGGCGGAAATGCCGTCGATCCGGGCCATGGCGTCCTCCGCGCCGTACGGCTGCAAGTACGGCAGCCAGCGCGGGTCCCTATGGCCGGTGCCGATGATCCGCCAGGCCAGACCGGAGGGTGGAGCGGGTTTGTGGCGCAGCCGCCAGCCGATCTCGAACAGGTGTCGGTCGGCCTTCACGTGGTTGCAGCGGCGGCAGGACGCCACCACGTTGTCCCAGACGTGTTTGCCCCCGCGGCTGCGCGGGATGACGTGGTCGACGCTGGTTGCGACGCCACCGCAGTACATGCACCGGCCCCCGTCGCGCGCGAAGAGCGCCCTACGGGTCAGAGGAACGGGCCCCCGATAGGGAACCCGGACGAATCGCTTGAGCCGGACCACGCTGGGTGCGGGGACTGTGACGGTTGCGCTGTGCAGGAAGGCGCCGGATTCCTCCAGGGAGACAGCCTTGTTCTCCAGGACGAGGACGAGCGCGCGGCGGAGCGGTACGACGCCGAGTGGCTCGTACGACGCGTTGAGGACCAGGACATGCGGCACGGATGCCTCCTTGGGCGTCGGCGGCGCGTGGCTCGCGCCGGGACGATCTGTAGTCAGTCTCCCCTCTTGCCTGGTGGAAGCGCCACCATGTCCCGGTAACGGGCTGGGAGTGTTTTCGACCACATCTGATTCATCCCCCGGAGGCGCATCGGTTTATCCCACCTGCTCAACCCGGGGTGAGCACGGTCTCTCCTCAGAAGATGGCGAGGATTCGCACACCATGCCCCGATAGTGTGGTGGGCCTGCCGTCGCGGTGACCTTTTCGTGACCTTGACCCAGTCGGACCGTATGGACCGTGCCGGACGGCAGACCGTTGCACCTGGAGGTATCTGCAGTGTCCTTGCCCGCCGTCCTACTGGCCGCCGGTTCGTCACCGTCGCCGACCCCCTCGGAGTCGACGCCCTCGGCGGTCCGCACGATCCAGGAGGCCCAGCAGAGCGCGACCAACGCCGCCAGCTGGGTCGAGCAGAACTGGTCCACGTGGCTCGCGATCGGGCTCCGGGTCCTGCTGATCCTGGTGGTAGCCGGGGTGCTCAGAGCGGTCGTGCAGCGGGCGATCACCAAGCTGATAGACCGGATGACCCGCACCGCCGAGGCGGTCGACGGCACCTCGCTGGGCGGCCTGCTGGTCAACAACGAGCGCCGCCGCCAGCGTTCCCAGGCGATCGGCTCGGTGCTCCGCTCGGTGGCGTCCTTCGTGATCCTCGGTACGGCGGCCCTGATGGTCCTGGCCGCGTTCCAGATCAACCTGGCCCCGCTGCTCGCCTCCGCCGGTGTCGCGGGTGTGGCGATCGGTTTCGGCGCCCGCAACCTGGTCACGGACTTCCTCTCCGGCGTCTTCATGATCCTTGAGGACCAGTACGGCGTCGGCGACACGATCGACGCGGGCGTCGCGTCCGGCGAGGTCATCGAGGTCGGCCTGCGCGTGACGAAGCTGCGCGGCACGAGCGGCGAGATCTGGTACGTCCGCAACGGCGAGGTCAAGCGCATCGGCAACCTCTCCCAGGGCTGGGCGACGGCCGGCGTGGACGTGACCGTGAAGGCGAACGAGGACCTGGACCGGCTGAAGTCCACCCTCGACGAGGTCGCCGAGAAGATGAGCGCGGAGGAGCCCTGGAACGAGCTCCTGTGGAGCCCGATCGAGGTCCTCGGCCTGGACAGCGTGCTGCTGGACTCGATGGTGGTCCGCGTCTCCGCCAAGACCATGCCCGGCAAGTCCCTCACCGTCGAACGGGAACTGCGCTGGCGGATCAAGCGCGCCTTCGACGCGGCGAACATCCGCATCGTGGGCGGCGCGACGGCGCCGGCCGACGAGGAGGAGCCCGCCGACGCCACGGCGGCGGTCGCTGCCCCGTCGGTGCTCTCCAACCCCGAATCCCCGCAGTCGGAGGCGGCAACACCGCTCGTCCAGCAGCGGCCGGCGACGAAGTAGGTCCGGCCCCCAGCACCTTCCACCCGCCCCCGAGGTAACGAGTCTGTTGCCTCGGGGGCGGTTTCTATTGACGCCTCCTTCGCCCTGGGCTTACGTTCCTTTCCAGCCAATAGGAAACTTTCCTAACAGTGATCGGGAGACGGCCCTCCGGTGATCGTCCGATGGACTTACCTCCCTGGTCGCTGAGAAGCTGGGCAGTCGAAAGGCAGGTGGCGACCCACATGGCAGGAACAGCCGGTACGCCGGGCACCCCGCGCGTCCTGCGCGCCATGAACGACCGCGCCGCCCTGGACCTCCTCCTGGAGCACGGCCCCCTGTCCCGCACCCGGATCGGCAAGCTCACCGGCCTCTCCAAGCCGACCGCCTCCCAGCTGCTCGCCCGCCTAGAAGCGGCCGGGCTCGTCCTTGCCACCGGCACCACGGAGGGACGCCCCGGCCCCAATGCCCAGCTGTACGAGGTCAATCCGGCCGCCGCGTACGCCGCGGGGCTCGACGTCACCCCCGAGCGGGTCCTCGCCGCCGTCGCCGACATCACCGGGCGCACGGTGGGCTCCTTCGAGCTCCCGACCCCGGGCAGGCGGCCCACCCAGCCCGTCGTCCGGCAGGTCACCGACGCCCTCGACGGCGCCGTGAAGGCCGCGGGGCTCGCCCGCGACGACATCCACCGGCTCGTCATCGGCACCCCCGGCGCCTTCGACCCCAACACCGGCCGCCTGCGCTACGCCTCCCACCTCCCCGGCTGGCACACCCCGGCCCTCCTCGACGAGATCGCCGCCGCCCTGCCGATGCCGGTCGAGTACGAGAACGACGTCAACCTCGCCGCCGTCGCCGAACAGCGGCTGGGCGCTGCCCGTGGGCACGAGGACTTCGTGCTGCTGTGGAACGAGGGCGGCCTCGGTGCCGCCCTCGTCCTCGGCGGGCGACTGCACCGCGGCTGGACCGGCGGCGCGGGAGAGGTGGGTTTCCTTCCCGTTCCCGGCGCACCTCTGGTCCGGCATGTGACCAAGGCCAACAGTGGCGGCTACCAGGAGCTGGCCGGCTCCCAGGCCATCCCGCACCTCGCCGGTGAACTCGGCATCGGGCAGATCCCCTCCGGGCCGTACGCCGAGGTCGCCGCCGCCCTCGTCGAGCGGGCCGCCACCGAGGACACCGTCCTGCATCGCAAGCTGCTGCAGACGTACGCGACCCGGCTGGCCACCGGTCTCGCCTCCCTCGTCTCCGTCCTCGACCCCGAACTCGTCGTCCTCAGCGGCGCCTCGCTGACCTCGGGCGGCGAGGTGCTGCGCGCCCTCGTCCAGGCCGAGCTGGAGGAGCTGGCGGCCTCCCGGCCCCGGCTCGTGGTCGGCGACGTCCGTGAACACCCCGTGCTGCGCGGCGCGCTGGAGAGCGCCCTCGCGACCACCCGCGACGAGGTCTTCGACACCTCGCGCTGACACCCCGTACGCACCGCGTACGGGCCCCCGTACTCACCCCCCGCCTTCCCTCACCATCCCCTGCCCTGTCCCTGGGAGACCCTGACATGCCCGGAATATCCCGGAAAGCGGCCCTCACCCTCGCCGCCTCCGCCTCCCTCGCCCTGCTCGCCACCGCCTGTACCGGCCAGTCCTCCTCCAGCGCCGACGACGACGCCTCGAAGGACACCACCATCAACTTCTGGCACGCCTGGAGCGCGCCCAATGAAGTGAAGGCCGTCAACTCACTGGTCTCCGGCTTCGAGAAGGCCCACCCCAACATCCATGTGAACGTCGTCGCCAACATGACCGACGACAAGATCAACCAGGCACTGCGCACGGGCGGCGACAAGGCCCCGGACGTCATCTCCTCCTTCACCACCAACAACGTCGGAAAGTTCTGCTCGTCGGGTGCGCTGGTCGACCTGGGCCCCTTCTTCAAGAAGGCCGGCATCGACCCGCAGACGACGTTCCCGAAGGCGATGAACGAGTACACCCAGTTCGACGGCAACCGCTGCACCGCACCACTGCTGGGTGACGCCTACGGGCTCTACTACAACAAGACGGCCTTCGCGAAGGCCGGTATCAAGACGCCGCCGAAGACATGGTCCGAATTCGAGACCGACGCCAAGAAACTCACCATCCCGGACGGCGACAGCTACAAGCAGCTCGGCTTCATGCCGGACTACCACGGCTGGGAGACCACGACCGAGCACTACTTCGGCCAGTTCTCCCCGACGTACTTCGACAAGGCCGGGAAGTCACAGCTCGCCACGGACCCCGCCTTCGAGGCCGGATTCACACTCCAGAAGAAGCTCGTCGACGAACTCGGCGGCTTCACGAAACTGGAGACCTACCGTTCCAAGCTCGGCGACGAATGGGGCGTCAAGCACCCCTTCCACACCGGTCAGGTGGCCATGCAGCTGGACGGCGAATGGCGGCTGGGCATGGCCCTGGACGCCAAGCCGAAGTTCGACATCGGCGTGGCCCCGCTACCCGTCCCCGACGACCAGGTGAGCCAGTACGGCAAGGGCTACATCACCGGCACCATCACCGGCATCTCCGCCGCAAGCCACAAGCAGAACGCGGCCTGGGAGCTGGTGAAGTACATGACCACGGACACGGACGCGGTGGTGAACTTCTCCAACGCCATCCACAACGTGCCCTCGACGCTGGCCGCGCTGAAGTCCCCGAAGCTGAAGTACGACCCGCGCTTCAAGACGTTCCTGGACATCGCCGCGAACCCGAACTCGACCACCTCTCCGGCCTCCGTCAACGGCGGCGTGTATCTCACGACGATCCAGAACTTCGGCTACGACTACGAGAGCGGAAAGGTCACCGACCTCAAGGCGGGCCTGAAGAAGACGGCCGCGCAGATCGACACGGACATCGCGCAGGCGAAGTAGTCCGACGATGAGCACCATCACCCTGGCGTCGAAGCGCCGTCGATCGGCGCTTCGAACCCTCGCCTTCATGTCGCCCTGGTTGATCGGCTTCGCGGTCTTCTTCGCGTATCCGCTGATCTCGACGGTCTATTTCTCCTTCATGCACTACGACGGCTTCAAAGCGCCGACGTGGAGCGGAACGAAGAACTGGACGTACGTCTTCGAGCACTACCCCTACTTCTGGCCGGCCCTGCGCAACACCCTGTGGCTGGTGCTGGTCATGGTGAGCCTCAGGGTCGTCTTCGGCCTCGGCGTCGGCCTGCTGATCACCAAGATCAAGACCGGCACGGGGGTCTTCCGCACCCTCTTCTACCTGCCGTATCTCGCCCCACCGGTGGCCGCCACGATGGCGTTCGCCTTTCTCCTCAACCCCGGTACCGGCCCGGTGAACTCGATCCTCGAGAAGGTCGGCATCCCGGCCCCCGGCTGGTTCAACGACCCCACCTGGTCCAAGCCCGCCCTCACCCTGCTCGCCCTGTGGGGCATCGGCGACCTGATGGTCATCTTCATGGCCGCGCTGCTCGACGTACCGCAGGAGCAGTACGAGGCGGCCGAGTTGGACGGGGCGTCCGCCTGGCAGCGGTTCCGGTATGTAACCCTTCCCAACATTTCACCGATCGTGATGTTCGCCGTCGTCACCGGCGTGATCCAGACGATGCAGTACTACACACAGCCGCTCATCGCCGGGAAGGTCGCCTCGGGCGTGATCCAGGGCGCGGGCACCCAGTTCGAGCCCGGCTATCCCGAGAAGTCGACCCTCACCCTCCCCCAGCTCGTCTACAACCTCGGCTTCCAGCGCTTCGACTACGGCTCCGCGTGTGTCGTCGCCCTGGTCCTGTTCGCCCTGTCCATGGTGTTCACCGCGTTCCTGATGCGGCGCCGGGGCGGTCTCAACCTGGCAGGTGACTGACCATGACCCAAGTACTGGACAAGCCCGTGCAGTTGAAGGCACCGGTCACCCCCGCCGAGCGCACGGCCCGCCGCCGTGCCGTACTCGAATGGGTCGCGATCCACTCCCTCGGCGTCGCGGCCGCGCTCTTCTTCGTCCTCCCCTTCGTGTTCGTGTTCCTGACCTCCCTGATGAGCGACACCCAGGCGCTCAGCCGGGACCTCGTCCCGCACACCTGGGAATGGGGCAACTACAAGAAGGTCTTCGACACGCCGGGCTTCCTGACCTGGTGGAAGAACACGCTGATCTACGCGGGACTGGGAACAGTCCTTACTGTCGCGTCCTCGATCCCCGTGGCGTACGCGCTCGCCAAGTTCCGCTTCCGGGGCCGCAATCTGTCGCTCATGCTGGTGATCTCGATGATGATGCTGCCACCGCAGGTGATCATCATCCCGATGTACCTGTTCTGGGCGAAGCAGCTGGACCTGTCGGGCACGCTGTGGCCGCTGATCATCCCGATGGCGTTCGGCGACGCCTTCTCCATCTTCCTGCTGCGCCAGTTCCTGATGACCATCCCGAACGAGTACCTGGACGCGGCGAAGGTGGACGGCTGCGGCGACCTGCGCACCCTCCTGAAGGTCGTCCTCCCGATGGCCAGACCGGGCATCGCGGCCGTGGGCCTGTTCCAGTTCTTCTACGCCTGGAACGACTACTTCGGCCCGCAGATCTACGCGTCGGAGAACCCGGGCGCCTGGACCCTCAGTTACGGCCTGGAGTCCTTCAAAGGCGCTCACCACACCGACTGGAACCTCACCATGGCCGCGACCGTGCTGGTCATGGCCCCCGTGATCCTCGTGTTCTTCTTCGCCCAGAAGGCGTTCGTCGAGGGCGTCACGCTCACCGGAGTGAAGGGTTAAGCCACACATGCTGTGTCTCCCCGGGGGACAACCCCCGGACCCCCGGCCGATCAAGACCGCCCCCGGCGCCCAAAAGCGAGGGAACCTCCTGTGAAACTCACCGTGGTCGGCGGAGGCTCGACCTACACCCCCGAACTCATCGACGGCTTCGCCCGGCTGCGCGAAACCCTGCCCGTCGAGGAACTGGTCCTCGTCGACCCGGCGCCCGAACGCCTGGAGCTGGTGGGCGGCCTGGCCCGCCGTATCTTCGCCAAGCAGGGCCACGACGGCCGGATCGTGACGACCGACGATCTGGACGCCGGCGTGGACGGCGCCGACGCCGTGCTGCTGCAGCTGCGCGTGGGCGGACAGGCGGCCCGCGAACAGGACGAGACCTGGCCGCTGGAGTGCGGCTGCGTCGGCCAGGAGACCACCGGCGCGGGCGGCCTGGCCAAGGCGCTGCGCACGGTCCCGGTGGTGCTCGACATCGCGGAACGGGTCCGCCGTACCAACCCGGGCGCCTGGATCGTCGACTTCACCAACCCGGTCGGCATCGTCACGCGCGCGTTGCTGCAGGCGGGTCACAAGGCGGTCGGCCTGTGCAACGTGGCGATCGGCTTCCAGCGGAAGTTCGCGGACCGGCTCGGCGTCTCACCCGCCGACATCCACCTCGACCACGTGGGCCTCAACCACCTCACCTGGGAGACCGGTGTCCGCCTGGGCGGCCCCGAGGGCGAGAACGTCCTGCCCAAGCTGCTCGCCGAACACGGCGACGCGATCGCCGCCGACCTGCGGCTGCCGCGGGCCGTGCTCGACCGCCTGGGCGTCGTCCCGTCGTACTACCTGCGCTACTTCTACGCACACGACGAGGTCGTACGCGAGCTGCGCACCAAGCCCTCCCGTGCCGCCGAAGTCGCCGAGATGGAACGGAGCCTGCTCAAGATGTACGGCGATCCCGCCCTCGACGAGAAGCCGGAGCTGCTCGCCAAGCGCGGCGGCGCCTACTACTCGGAGGCGGCGGTGGACCTGGCGGCCGCCCTGCTGGGCTCGGCCGGCAGCCCGTACCAGGTGGTGAACACCCTCAACCGGGGCACGCTGCCGTTCCTGCCGGACGACGCGGTGATCGAGGTGCAGGCGGCGGTGGGCCCGAAGGGGCCGCTCCCGCTGCCGGTACCGTCCGTCGACCCGCTGTACGCGGGTCTGATGGCGAACGTGACGGCGTACGAGGACCTGGCCCTGGAGGCGGCGCTGCGCGGTGGCCGCGACCGGGTGTTCAAGGCCCTCCTCGCCCATCCCCTCATCGGCCAGTACGAGTACGCGGAAGCCCTCACCGACCGACTGATCGCACACAACCGGGAGCATCTCGCGTGGGCATGACCGCACGTGTCCTCGCCGTCGACGCGGGCAACAGCAAGACCGACGTCGCGGTCGTCGCGGCCGACGGAACCGTCCTCGCAACGGCCCGCGGCGGCGGGTTCCGGCCGCCCGTGGTGGGCGTGGAGGCGGCCGTCGACAAGGTCGCCGAAGCGGTGGAACGGGCCTTCGCGGCGTCCGCGGTGAGCTCGGTCGACCACGTCTCCGCCTGTCTCGCCAACGCCGACTTCCCCTTCGAGGAGGAGCAGCTGGCGGCCGCGTTGCACGCGCGCGCGTGGGGCGCGGGCGTGGAGGTCCGCAACGACACCTTCGCCATCCTGCGCGCGGGCGTCACCGAGCCCCGGGGGGTCGCCGTCGTCTGCGGCGCCGGCATCAACTGCGTCGGTATGCGCCCCGACGGCCGCACCGCCCGCTTCCCCGCCCTCGGCCGCATCTCCGGCGACTGGGGCGGCGGCTGGGGCCTCGCCGAGGAGGCCCTGTGGCACGCGGCCCGGGCGGAGGACGGCCGCGGCGAGCCCACGGCCCTGGCACGCGCCCTCCCGGCCCACTTCGGCCACGCCACCATGCTCGCCCTCATCGAGGCCCTCCACCTGGAGCAGGTACCGCCCGCCCGCCGCCATGAGCTGACGCCGGTCCTCTTCGCCACGGCGGCGGACGGCGACCCGGTCGCCCGCGCGATCGTGGACCGCCTGGCCGACGAGGTGGTGACCATGGCCACGGTGGCGCTGACCCGCCTCGACCTCCTGGCGGAGGAGACCCCGGTCCTCCTGGGCGGCGGCGTCCTGGCCGCCCAGCACCCCCAACTCAACGACGGAATCCGCGAGTTGCTGTCCGCCCGCGCCCCGAAGGCGGTCCCCCGGGTCGTGACGGCCAGCCCGGTGCTGGGGGCGGCACTGCTGGGCCTGGACAGGGTGGGCGCGAAAGCGGACGTGCACGAGCGGACACGGGCACACTTCGAACGCCAGCCAGGCGTTTTCAGCCCGTCCGGCGTTTGAGGACGAGGCCGTTCAGGCCGAAGGGCGGGGGCCTGGGGGCGGCAGCCCCCAGTACGGAACCGAACTGATTCCCCATACGTGTTCATGGGCAGGGGTGGTACGGATTTCTGCAAGCCGCCGGCAGGCACCCCGTGCGGATGTCAGTCCCGGCGGCGATACTTGCTGTGACGGATGACCATGGGGGAGGTCAAAAGTGACACACCCGCCGAAGAGCAGTGCGGCAAGGCCGGGCACCGCCGTGCCCACGATGCCGTCCGTACCGCCACAGCCGGGCCGGCCCGTTCCCCCCACGCCGACGGGCCCGGCAGCCGTTCCCGACGCCGTCTCCGCACGTCGTACGGCCTTCGCGGAGGGCGTCGACCGGCTGCGCGAGGCCGCGACCACGGAGCCAGGAAGGCTGCGCATCATCGGTGCGCTGCTCGCCCTCCTCGTCGTCGCGTTCGGTGCGGTCACCGCCTGGCAGATGACGGCCCGGGCGACGGCCGCCCAGGACGTGCTCACCCGCAGCCAGCCGCTCAGTTCCGACGCGGCCGACATCTACCGCTCGCTCGCCGACGCCAACACGGCGGCGGCCAGCGGCTATCTCGCGGGCCCGCAGGAGAAGCCCGAGACGCGGCAGCGGTACGAGGACGGCATCAGGACGGCCGCGGAAAAGCTGGTCACCGCCGCCTCCAGCTCGGTTCCGGGCTCCGATTCGGCGAAGACCATCGCCGAGCTCAACAAACTGCTGCCCCAGTACAAGGGCCTGGTCGAGACGGCCCGGGCCAACAACCGGCAGGGCTACCCGGTGGGCAGCGCGTATCTGCGGGCGGCGAACGAGCAGATGCAGCAGCAGATGCTGCCGAAGGCCGAAGCCCTGTACCAGAAGGAGAACCAGCGGCTGAGCTCCGACTACGCGGACGCGAAGTCGTTCCCGTGGGCGGCGATCGGCCTCGGTCTGCTCGCCCTCGGCGGGCTGGCCTGGGCACAGCGCCGCAACTACCTGCGCACCAACCGGGTGTTGAACCACGGACTGGTGACCGCCTCCGCCGCCTCCGTGGTGGTGCTGCTCTGGCTGGTCGTCGGCCACACGGTCGCCCGCTCGGGGCTGAACGCCTCGTACAACCACGGCGTCCGCTCGCTGAACGTGCTGCACGACGCCCGTATCGCGTCCCTGACGGCCCGCAGCGACGAGAACCTCAGCCTGATCCGCCGCGGCGCCGACACCAAGGTCGTGGGCGGCAACCCGGTGGACGCGTACGCCGCGGGGTACGACGCGCAGATCGACGTGCTGGCCACGTCGCTGACCAAGGCCGACGGTCTCGCGGACGACTCGGCGGGCCACAAGCCCGTACAGGACGCGAACGGCTACATGAAGGCGTGGAAGGAGCGGCACGGGGTCGCGCAGGGTCTGAACGACAAGGGCGAGTACCAGCAGGCCCGGGACAAGGTCATCGGCGTCGGCAAGGACCCGACGAGCGTGTGCTTCGACAATGTGGACATCGCTCTGGAGACGGCACTCGACCATGAGCAGGCCGAGTTCAAGCAGGCCGCGGGCGACGGCCGGGACGCGCTGACCGGACTG
The DNA here is from genome assembly GCF_042896045.1 of Streptomyces sp. NPDC001351. Taxonomy (NCBI): domain Bacteria; kingdom Bacillati; phylum Actinomycetota; class Actinomycetes; order Kitasatosporales; family Streptomycetaceae; genus Streptomyces; species Streptomyces sp. NPDC001351. The sequence goes on from NZ_JBIAWS010000013.1 coordinate 16,199, forward strand.
CCCTACGGGGCCGCGGTCCTGGCGGTGCTGGGTGCGGCCGGCGCGGTGGTCGGCATCGGGCGCAGGCTGTCGGAGTACCGGTGAGAGGGGGCGGGACGATGGATGCACGGCGTCTGGCACAACGTCTGCGGACCGGCCTGAGGGGCTGGGGCGGGGTCGGCGCGATGGCGGCCCTGTGCGCCCTGGCCCTGGCGTTCGCATTGCTGCTGCCCCTGACCCAGTCGAGCGGCACGGACGACGCCGCGGGCAGCGGCGGCCCGGGCCTCGCGCAGGGCCTGCAGGCCAGGGCGGCGGCCAAGTGCGACAACCCGCAGGACGGCAGTCCGTCGCCGTCGGGCGGTGACGGGAGCACACCGGTCATCGACAGGATCAAGGCCCGCAAGGACCGCCGTCTGATCGTCGGCATCGACACCAACAGCTACCGCTGGGGCTATCTCAACCCGAACAACACCTCCGGCGCGCCGGAGGGCTTCGACATCGATCTCGTCCATCAGATCGCGAAGGACATCCTGGGCGACCCGAACGCGGTCTCGTTCAAGGCCATCCCGACCAGCCGCCGGATCAAGGCGATTCAGGACGACGAGGTCGACATGGTGGTCCGCACCATGACGATCAACTGCGACCGGATCAAGCAAGTCGCGTTCTCCGCGCCCTACTTCAGGACGGGACAGCAGGTCCTCGCCCCGCGGACCTCGGCGATCACGGGATACAACAAGACCCTCTCCCACAAGAGGATCTGCTCGGCGGACAGTTCGACCGCCCTGGAGCGACTGCAGGGCGACAAGCAGAAGGGCACTCTCCCGAGCGGCGCGGACATCGGGACGGTGGTCCCCAACCAGCTCGACTGCCTGGTGAAGTTGCAGCTCGGCGAGGTCGACGCGGTGGTCACGGACGGCGCGCTCGCCGCGAGCCAGGCCGCACAGGACCCCACGGTGCAGCTGAAGGGCGGCCTGTTCACCGACGAGTACTACGGCGTGGCGATGAAGCTGGGCTCCCAGGATCTGATACGCCAGGTCAACCGGACCCTGCAGAACTACATCAAGGACGGCGACTGGGCGGCCTCGTACGAGAAGTGGCTGCATCCGACCATGGACCAGGGCGGCGAGAAGTCGGCGTCGGCGACCCCTCCCGAAGCCCACTACAAGTGACCGATCATCAACTGACGTACGTACGGCAGAACACGACGGAACACGACAGCAGCGAGAGGTGATCGATGGGCGTCACGGACCCCGCCGGGCCGGTGATGGACCGGGACGAGGTGGACCGTGCGCTGGCGCGGCTCGGCGCGGAGCACGAGGCGATCGAGACCTCGCTCCTCGCCCTGCAGGACCACGCGGGCCGCAGGCTCCTGGAGGGCGCCGAGCTGACGGGCATCACCAAGGAGCGGTGGACCGCCGCGGAGGCGTCGATCACGCTGCTGTGGGCGTACTTCGACGCGTACACGGACGCGTTGCGCTCCGCCCGGGAGATCCGCTCCCGGCGCCGCTGGTCCAGCCGCGAGGACCTGGTGGAGCTGACGGAACTGCTGCGCGGCGAGTCCGTCACGGTCGCGGGCTCGACGACGGCCGCGGCGAACGCGCCGACGCTGCTGTCCGCCCCCGGCAAGCTCAGCCGGCAGTTCTCCCTGGCCGCCCTCGTCGACCTGATGAACGAGCTGTACGCGTCGAGCCTGGACATGGTGGTCGCGGCCGACGCGGTCTGGTCGGCGCTGCCCGCCCGGATCGATTTACTGGCCGCGGAGCTCCAGCGCACCCGTACGCTCGCCCACTCCGTCGGGGTGCGCCCCGGCGAGCACCCCTCCGGCGACGACCTGGAGCGCATCACCCGCACCCTGACCACCCTGCGCGAGCAGGTGATCTCCGACCCGCTCGCGTACTGGATTCCCGCGCAGGGGAGTTCGGCGCCGGGCGGCGGCCGGCCGGACACCACTGTGTACGACCGGGAGGCGCGCGCCCTGGAGGAGGTGCGCCGGGAGATCGACGCGGTGCTCACCGTCCGGCAGGACGCGGAGCAGCGGCTGGTGAAGCTGCGGGACGTGCTCAGCCGCGCGGACCGCACGCTCGCGGAGGCGCGCAACGCGCGCGGGGAGGTCCTCGCGAAGATCGCCGCCACGGAGGTGCCGGTCGTCAGCGGCCCGCCGACCGCGCTGCAGGAGCAGCTGGCGACGGCCGCCGAGTACCGCAGACATGCCCAGTGGCACCGCCTGTCCCCGCTCCTGGAGTCCCTGGAGCAGAAGGCGGAGGACGAACTGCTGCGCGCCCGCGAGTCGTTGACCGCGGTCACCGCGCCCCTGGCGGTCCGCGCCGAGCTGCGCGGCCGCCTCGACGCGTACAAGGCGAAGGTGGCCCGGCTCGGGTACGCCGAGGATCCGTTCCTGATCGAGCGGTACGACGCGGCGCGCCGCATGCTGTGGAGCGCCCCGTGCGATCTGCGCGTCGCCGAACAGGCCGTGCTGCGCTACCAGCAGGCGGCCGCCGAAGTGCTCGGCGCCCCGCGCGTGCCGGGGCAGGGCGGTCCGCACGACCGCAGGGGGGAGACGTCGTCATGAGTGAGGCACAGCAGACCTGTCAACGACCGGACTGCGAGGGCACGTACGAGGACGTGGGCGGCGGCGAGCTGTACTGCGACACCTGCGGTCTCGCGCCGGTCGTGTCGGCGAAGGGCATGGTGAACTCGCCGGCCACCGGCATCACCGGCGGCGGCAAGGGCTCGCAGGACAGCGGCAGTTCGCCGGCCGGCAGCCGCGGCAGCTCGCGTACCTCCTCGCAGTCGTCGAAGTCCCGGCGCTCGGTGTCCGGGCGCCTCTCGCGCTCCCTGTCGGGGAAGTCCACGGGCCGTTCGGTGTCGGTGCGCAGCTCCGGTTCCGGCACCAGCACCGGCTCCCGCGGCCGGCTGGGCGTGGGCCTGGTGCAGGTGCCGGACGTGCCGCGGCCCGATCCGCGCGAGATGGTGCTGGAGAACCCGGAGGTGCCCGAGCGCAAGCGGTTCTGCTCGCGCTCGGACTGCGGGGCGCCGGTGGGCCGCTCGCGCGGCGACCGCGCGGGCCGCACCGAGGGCTTCTGCACCAAGTGCGGCAACCCCTACTCCTTCGTGCCGAAGCTGAAGTCCGGCGACGTGGTGCACGGCCAGTACGAGGTCGTCGGCTGTCTGGCGCACGGCGGCCTCGGCTGGGTCTACCTCGCCGTGGACAAGGCGGTCTCCGACCGCTGGGTGGTCCTCAAGGGCCTCCTGGACACCGGTGACCAGGACGCGATGGCGGCGGCGATCTCCGAGCGGCGCTTCCTGGCGGAGATCGAGCACTCCAACATCGTGCGGATCTACAACTTCGTGGAGCATCTCGACCAGCGCACCGGTTCGCTCGACGGCTACATCGTCATGGAGTACGTCGGCGGCAAGTCCCTGAAGGAGATCGCCAACGACCGCCGCACCCCGGACGGCAGGCGGGATCCGCTGCCGGTGGAGCAGGCGTGCGCGTACGGCATCGAGGCGCTCGAGGCCCTCGGCCATCTGCACAGCCGCAACCTGCTGTACTGCGACTTCAAGGTCGACAACGCGATCCAGACCGAGGACCAGCTCAAGCTGATCGACATGGGCGCGGTGCGCAGAATGGACGACGAGGAGTCGGCCATCTACGGCACGGTGGGCTACCAGGCGCCGGAGGTCGCCGAGGTCGGCCCGTCGGTGGCGAGCGACCTGTACACGGTCGCGCGCACGCTGGCCGTCCTGTCCTTCGACTTCCAGGGCTACACGAACGTCTTCGTGGACTCCCTGCCCGACCCCGACAACATCGAGGTCTTCCGCGAGTACGAGTCCTTCTACCGGCTCCTGGTCCGCGCCACCGACCCCGACCCGGCCCGCAGGTTCGCCTCCGCGCAGGAGATGGCGGAGCAGCTGACGGGCGTACTGCGCGAGGTGGTGTCGCTGCAGACGGGGCGGGCGCGGCCCGCGCTGTCGACACTGTTCGGGCCCGAACTGAAGGTCACCGACACGGAGTTGTTCCCGAAGCTGGAGGGGGACGTGTCGCGGCTGGGGGCGCGGGCGGTGCAGCCGCGGAAGGGGCAGCAGCCGCGGCTCCCCGCCTCCGCGAACGGCACGGCGGCCCTCGTCAAGCACGTCGACTCCCCCACCGCGGCCCTCGCCCTGCCCGTCCCGCGCGTCGACCCCTCCGACCCGAACGCGGGTTTCCTCGCGGGCCTGATGACGACCGCGCCGGCCGAGCTGCTCGGGGCGCTCGCCGCGGCTCCGGCGGCCTCGGTCGAGACCCGGCTGCGGCAGATCCGCGCCTGGCTGGAGAACGGCGACGCGGCCACCGCGCTCAACGCCCTGCAGACCCTGGAGACCGAGCGGCCGGACGACTGGCGGGTGGTCTGGTACCGGGGCGTGGCCGCGCTGGTGACCGGCGACGAGGAGGGCGCCGCGCTCGCCTTCGACGCGATCTACGACGCGTTCCCCGGCGAACCCGCGCCCAAGCTGGCGCTCGGTCTGTGCGCGGAGGTGCTGGGCCAGCTGGACAACGCGGCCGAGTACTACCGGCTGGTCTGGTCGACCGACCCCAGCTATGTGAGCGCCGCGTTCGGCCTGGCCCGCGTACAGCTCGCCGCCGGGGACCGGCGCGGTGCCGTGCGGACGCTGGAGTCGGTGCCGGAGTCCTCGATCCACTACACGGCCGCGCGGGTGGCGGCCGTACGGGCGCGGCTGCGCGGGCGCACGGCGGCCGCTTCCGACGTACCGTTCCTGGAGGACCTGAGGGCCGCCGCGGGGCAGGTCGAGGCGCTGGACGCGTACGGTCTGGATCCGGCGCGCCGGGAGCAGTTGTCCGCCGAAGTCCTCGGCTGCGCGCTGGACTGGATACTCTCCGGGGGCCAGGTGGTTGCGCCCGCCGCGCAGCGCGTGCTGCTCGGCAGTGACCTGGACGAGCGGGGACTCCGCTTCGGCCTGGAGCGTTCGTACCGCACGCTGGCCCGGCTGGCGCGGGGCGGCGAGGAGAGGATCGACCTGGTGGAACGTGCCAACCGTTACCGCCCCCGGACGTGGGTGTAGTTGATGTCGCAGATGCCCCAGCAGGCCGCCCTGTCGAACTGCCCGAGCTGCGAGTGGCCGCTCGAGTCGGGTGACCGTTTCTGCGGTGCGTGCGGATACGACCTGTCCGTCGTGCCCGCACGGCCGGACGACCATCCCACGATCGCCCTGAACGGCTCGGACGTGCAGCCGGGCGAAGGCGGCGGTGCGGCCTGGCCCGTCGCCGCGGGTCCGGGCGGTTCCGACACCCCGGCGGCGACCCATCTGCCGACGGACCTGCACGGGACGGACTCGGGCGGCTCCCCGCTGCCTGCGGGACAGCCCACGGGGTCGCCGGTCTCCCCGGCCTCCGGTGTGCGCTTCGACCGGCCGCCGGTGCCCGACGAGTACCCGCTGCAGGCCCCGGATCCGCGCGTGGCCTCGCTCGCCGCGCCCGCCGAGGAGGCCAAGCTGTGCGTGGCCTGCCGCGCGGGCCGCGTCGACGCGGACGGCTACTGCGAGAACTGCGGGCATGCCCAGCCCCGGGAGCGCGACCACATGGAGCAGGAGTCCGGCCCGGTGGCCGCCGTCAGCGACCGCGGTCTGCGCCACCACCGCAACGAGGACGCGTTCGGCATCGGCACCGCCACCCTGCCCGACGGCGCACCCGCGTCCGTGGCGATCGTCTGCGACGGCGTCTCCTCGGCGACCCGGCCCGACGACGCCTCGCTCGCTGCCGCCCGCGCCGCGGGCGACGCGCTGCTCACCGCCCTGCCGCGCGGCACGCACCCGCAGCAGGCCATGCACGACGCGATCGTGGCCGCCTCGCACGCGGTCAACGCCCTGGCCGACGAACCCGCCACCGCCCGCGAGCACTCCCCGCACCAGAACGCGCCCGCCTGCACGATCGTCGGCGCGGTCGTGACCTCGGGGCTGCTGGTCGTCGGCTGGGTCGGCGACAGCCGCGCCTACTGGGTGCCGGTGGACCGCACTTCGGCCCCGGCCCGGCTCACCGAGGACGACTCGTGGGCCGCGCAGATGGTCTCCGCGGGCCTGATGAGCGAGGCGGAGGCGTACGCCGACGAGCGCGCCCACGCGATCACCGGCTGGCTCGGCGCGGACGCCTACGAACTGGAGCCGCACACCGCTTCCTTCAAGCCGGACCGGCCGGGTGTAGTGGTGGTGTGCACGGACGGACTGTGGAACTACGCGGAGGCGGCCGAGGAGATGGCCGAGGTCGTGCCGGCGGATGCCGCCGTACGTCCACTGCACAGCGCCCGTGTGCTGGTCGGTCACGCCCTGGACGGCGGGGGCCACGACAACGTAACAGTGGCCGTCGTGCCGTTCCCGGCCGTCCCTCAGGGGGCAGGATCGGCCTGAGGCCGTATACGGGGATGCCTCAGCGGACCGGAGGGGACCGGTCCGCATACAGTCGTCGCCCCGCGAGCGCGGGGTATTCGAGGGGGATTTGAGTAGGCATGGCCAATTTCTCGAAGTCCAGCGTGCCGCAGTTCTCGATGGACGTGTACCAGAACGAGTACCTGCCGGAGGGCGGCCGCGAGGTCAACGCCATCGTGACGGTCACCGCCACCGGCGGCGGCACGGTCGGCAGCGCGGTCGCCGCGCCGCACCTCTACGCACCGGGGCGCGGTCCGTCGGCCGGCGTGGCGATCATGGTCGACTGCTCCGGCTCGATGGACTACCCGCCGACCAAGATGCGCAACGCGCGTGACGCGACGGCCGCCGCGATCGACACCCTGCGCGACGGGGTGCACTTCGCGGTGATCGGCGGCACGCACGTCGCCAAGGAGGTCTACCCGGGCGGCGGCCGCCTCGCGGTCGCCGACGCCGCCACCCGAAGCCAGGCCAAGGAGGCCCTGCGCAAGCTGAGCGCGGGCGGCGGCACGGCCATCGGCACCTGGCTGAAGCTCGCCGACCGCCTGCTCTCCTCGGACGAGGTCGCCATCCGGCACGGCATCCTGCTCACCGACGGCCGCAACGAGCACGAGTCGCCCGAGGACCTCCGGGCCGCCCTGGACTCCTGCGCCGGACGGTTCACCTGTGACGCACGTGGCGTGGGCACCGACTGGGAAGTGAAAGAAGTCACAGGGATCGCCTCCGCCCTGCTCGGCACCGCCGACATCGTCGCCGACCCGGCCGCCCTCGCAGCCGACTTCACGCAGATGATGGAGAAGGCGATGGGCAAGGAGGTCGCCGACGTCGCCCTCAGGCTGTGGACGCCGGTCGGCACCGCCATCAAGTTCGTCAAGCAGGTCGCGCCCACCGTCGAGGAGTTGACCGACCGCCGCACCGAGGCCGGCCCGCGGGCCGGGGACTACCCCACCGGCTCCTGGGGGGACGAGTCCCGTGACTACCACGTATGCGTCGAGGTCCCGGCCGCGAGCCTCGGCCAGGAGATGCTCGCCGCCCGGGTCTCCCTGGTCGTCCCGCAGCCCGACGGCAGCGCCCAGAACCTCGGCGCCCAGGGCCTGGTCAGGGCCGTATGGACCGACGACATGGTGGCTTCCACCTCGATCAACCCCCAGGTCGCCCACTACACCGGGCAGGCCGAACTGGCACAGGCCATCCAACAAGGGCTGGATCTTCGCAAAGCGGGCGATATGGATGGAGCAACGGCCAAACTGGGCCGGGCCGTTCAGCTCGCCAGCGCCTCCGGAAACGCGGATACTGCGAAACTGCTTGCGAAGGTGGTGGACGTGGTCGATGCCGCGACAGGTACTGTGCGACTGAAAGCGAAGGTCGAGGAGGCCGACGAGATGACTCTCGAAACACGGTCGACAAAGACTGTTCGTGTAAAGAAGTGACACCGGACGTCACGTCGCCGTACACATCACAGGACCGAATAGGACCCTGGAAAGGGGGAAGCGCCGACATGCCGACCTGCCCGAACGGACACCAGTCGGGTTCCGACGACTGGTGCGAGGTCTGCGGTCACCGCATGGCCGGTGCCGTGCCTCCGCCCCCTCCCCCGCCGCCCCCGCCCGGCGGCGGCTACGGCTTCCCGCCGCCCGGTCAGGGCCCCCAGCCAGGCGGCCGCCCGCTGTCCGCGGTGCCGGACCACGAGCCGGAGCTCTGCCCGCAGTGCCGTACGCCCCGTGAGGGCGGTGCGCCGTTCTGCGAGGAGTGCCGGTGGAACTTCCTGACGAACACCGCGACCTCGTACACCCCGGCCGCCCCGCGCCCGTCGGCGCCCGGCCCCGGCGGGCCCTTCCAGCAGCAGCCGCCCGGACCGTCGTACGGCGGCGGTGACTCGTACGAGTACCAGGGCTCGCGCCCGTCCCAGATGAACCGCCCGGCGGAACCGATCCCGCCGAGCCCGTTCGGCAACGAGCCCTCGGGTCCGCCGCCGAGCCCCTTCGGCACCGAGCCTCCCGGTCCGCCGAGCCCGTTCGCCGACCGGTCCGGCTTCGGCCCCGACCCCTCGCGTCCCGTCCCGCCGCCGCCCGGCCCCACACCGCACGGCGGCCCCGGTGGTCCCGGTGGTCCCGGTGGCGCTCCGCAGGCGTTCCAGCAGCCCGGTCCGCCGGCCCCGCCCCGCTTCCCGCAGGAGACGGGACGTCCGCCGCAGCAGGGCGGTCCGTCCTTCGGCGGCGGTGACGACGACTGGGTGATCTCCCCGCCGTCCGGCGGACCCGGCGGACCCGGCGGTCCCGGTGGCCCCGGTCAGGGTGGCGGCTACGGCTATCCGCAGCCCGGTTCGACCCAGGCGCCCCCGCCCCCGCCCGGCCAGGGCTTCCCGCAGACCCACGGCGGGCCGGTGACCTGGACGGCGACCATCGGTCCGGACCGCGAGTACTTCATGGCGATGATGCAGCGCTCCGGCCCCGAGGCCGCGGGCCTCAACCTGCCCGCGTACTCGCCGGAGCAGCAGCGCACGCTCAGCGGCAACCAGATCACCATCGGCCGCCGCCGGCACTCCACCGGCGACACCCCCGACATCGACCTGGCGGTGCCGCCGGAGGACCCGGGCGTCTCGCACCAGCACGCGGTGCTGGTGCAGCAGCCGGACGGCAGTTGGGCGGTCGTGGACCAGAACTCGACGAACGGTACGACGGTCAACGGCTCCGATGAGCCGATTCAACCTTTTGTGCCGGTGCCGTTGCAGGACGGGGATCGTGTGCATGTGGGGGCTTGGACGACGATCACGATTCGTCGGGGTTGATGCCGTTTTTTGGCTGCGACTTCATCGTGGCTTGTCGCGCCCACGCGGCGGAGCCGCATATTGATGCAGCCCCGCGCCCCTAAAAGGCCGCTGACTCACCGGAGGGGCCAGATGTACGGTCCCTTCGGAGCATCCAGCCATGCCCACTCCTGCTCGCCGTCGAGCGTGATGCCGTAGCGCCCTCGTTGCGGTTGCTCTTCGCGCTCCCATACGGCGAAGGCCTCCTGGGGGGCGAGGGTGCCGCGGGTCAGGGCCAGGAGGAAGCGGAAGAGTTCGTGGTCCCGTGCCCGGCGGGGGATCGCGCCGAGTTGGAGTGACTCCTGCTCGGGGCGGGTCCCGCCGCGCAGCGGTACGAAGTACGCGGGCGTGTTCAGGAAGCGGCCCTCCGCATGCGTGGCGTCCCGGACCGTCAGGGCGATCAGGCCGGTGGCGAGCGGGGCCAGGATGCGGGCACCCGGGTTGCACTGGGCGAGCCAGCCGCGCGGGATGGCGGTCAGGGCGCAGGTGGCGATGATCCGGTCGAAGGGGCCGCGCTCGGGGACTCCGCGGGCGCCGTCGCCGGTGACGACGGCCGGGTGGCAGCCGGCGGCGGCCAGGTGCTGCCGGGCCGACTCGGTGATCTCCGGCTCCAGGTCGACGGTGGTGACCAGGTCGTCGTCGCCGAGCCGGTGGGCCAGCAGGGCGGCGTTGTAGCCGGTGCCCGCGCCGATCTCCAGGACCCGGTTGCCGTCCTCGACCCTCAGTTCGGCCAGCATCCTCGCCATCAGCGACGGCTGGCTGCTGGAGGAGAGCAGCTCGCCGTCGCGCAGTCGCGTGGCCAGTGGGGCGTCCTCGTAGGCCCCGCGCAGCCAGCGCTCGCGCGTCCGCGGATCAGGGCTCTCGCCCCACCGCCGCTCGTAGCCGCCCCTGACTCCTACGTAGTAGTACGGCACGAAGAGATGGCGCGGGACCGCCTCGAACGCCTCCCGCCACACCGGGTCGTCGTTCCAGGCCCCGCTCGCCTCGATCTCCCGTACGAGTTCCGCCCGCGCGGTGGCCGCGAGGTCGTCCAGTTCCTTGTCGAGAGCAGCTGCGCCCATGGGTCCACTGTGCTGCGGGGCAGGGCCGGAGGCGAGTACCGAAGCCGCCAGATCCGGAATGTCCCCTTCCCGGGGGTGGGGCGGGGACCTAAGCCTCAAGTCCTCCGCCGGGCGGTCTGAGAGCATGGAGGGCGTACGGCATTTTCCCGGGGGACAACCCCCGGACCCCCGGCAGAAAAACTCGGGCGGACCGGAACAACCCATGCGAGGCAGCTCAAAGTGACCGAGATTCGGCGCGGCACGCTTCAGGAGCAGACCTTCTACGAGCAGGTCGGCGGGGAGGAGACCTTCCGCCGCCTCGTCCACCGTTTCTACGAGGGTGTGGCCGAGGACCCGGTGCTGCGGCCCATGTACCCGGAGGAGGACCTCGGCCCGGCCGAGGAGCGCCTCACGCTGTTCCTGATCCAGTACTGGGGCGGACCGACGACGTACAGCGACAACCGCGGCCACCCCCGGCTGCGCATGCGTCACGCCCCCTTCACCGTGAACCGCGAGGCGCACGACGCCTGGCTGCGGCACATGCGGGACGCCGTCGACGAGCTCGGCCTGTCCGAGGAGCACGAGCAGCAGCTGTGGAAGTACATGACGTACGCCGCGGCCTCGATGGTGAACACCCCGGACTGACCCTGACCGCACGACGTGCGGATTCCGGTCGTACGACGCCGGAATCCGGTCACGATCCGGTCAAGCCCGCCGTACAAGCGCTTACCGAGGGCCCGCCCGCTCTGACAACATCATCCGGAGGTCTGGACAACCACGGGGGGTTGGGCGTGACGGCGTTCGGTGCGGTGGCACGGTTCGTCCTGTTACGTGCCCGTGCGCACCGTCTGCTGCTGGCCGCCGCGCTGCTCACCGTCCTGCTGACCACCGCCGTCCTCGCGACCCTCACCGCCTACTCGGGCGCGATCGGTGACGCGGCCCTGCGCCACTCGCTGCGGGACCCGCGCAACGCTGCCGATGCCGCGCTGATCGTCAAGGCCGACCTCCCGGCGGACCGGCGCGCCGCCGCCGAGGACGCCGTACGGCAAGGAGCGCGGCGGACGTTCGACGGGCTGCCGGTGACCGTGCGGACCCTGGTGCGCTCGGGCCCGTACGCGCTGCCGCGCTCGCTGCAGCCGCCGACCGAGCGGGCCGGGAACCCCGATCTGACCTATGTCGCGGCGCTGGACCCGACGCAGGTGCGGCTCGTGTCGGGACGGGCGCCCCGGACGGGCTCCGGGGAGGGCATCGAGGCGGCCCTCCCGCAGACCGCCGCCCGGCGCCTCGGCTTGAGCCCCGGCGCCCGCCTCACTCTCACCGACCGGCTCGGCGGCCCGAAGGTGCACGTGACGCTCACCGGCCTGTACCGGCCCGCCCGGGCGGACGCGCCCTACTGGCGGCTGGACGACCTGAGCGGCCGGGGCGTCACCACGGTCGACTTCACGACGTACGGCCCCCTGCTGGCCGCCCCCGGCGTGCTGAGCGGCGGAAAGGTGAGCGCCGGGCCCACCTGCTGGCTGGCGTCGGCCGACTTCTCGACGCTGACGACCGGGCGGATCGGCGAGCTGCGCAAGGCTGCCGGTGCGGGCGGGGCCGCCCTGCGCCGGCAGCCCGCGCTCAGCGGCACGACGGCCGCGAGCACTTCGCTGCCGGACGTTCTCGACCGCGTCGAGCGCTCGCTGCTCGTCTCGCGTTCGACGCTGCTGATCGTCGCGTTGCAGCTGGTGCTGCTGGCCTGCTGTGCGCTGCTGCTGGTGGCCCGGCTGCTGAGCGCCGAGCGCGCGGGTGAGGTGCGGCTGCTGCGGGCCCGCGGCGCCTCCCGGGCGCGGGTCGCCTCCCTGGCCGCCCTGGAGGCACTGTTCCTGGCGGCGCCCGCGGTGGTGTGCGCACCGCTGCTCTCGGGTCCGCTCACCCGACTGCTGGCCGACCAGGGGCCGCTGGCAAGGATCGGGCTGCGGCTGGAGGTGCCTGCGGGCGGGGGGCTCGGGGTGTGGGTGGTGGCGGGGGCCGTGGGGCTGGGGTGCGCGCTGGCGGTGACGCTGCCGAGCGCTCCGCGGGGGCGCGTCGATCGTCTGCGGGTGCGTCGTGGCTTGTCGCGCAGTTCCCCGCGCCCCTGGAAGGCGGGGCTGCGCCCCGCAGGGGCGCGGGGCTGTGTCGATTTGCGGCTCCGCCGCGGGGCGCGATCAGCCACGAACCCGCCGCACTCGGCCCATCACAGAAGCGCCCGAGCTCTCAGCCGCACAGCAGGCGCCGGCGCCGACCTGGGCCTCCTGGCCGTGGCCGCCGTCGCGTACTGGCAGCTCAGCCGCCAGACCACCGGCGTCGTCTCCGGCGACCGGACCGGAGGTCTGGACATCGACCCGCTCCTGGTTGCGGCGCCCGCGCTCGCACTGCTCGCCGGCACGGTACTGACCCTGCGCCTGCTGCCGCTGGTGGCACGGCTGGCCGAGCACAGGGCAGCCGGCGGCCGCGGGCTGACCGCGGCGCTGGCGGGCTGGCAGTTGAGCCGCCGCCCGATGCGCGGGGCGGGACCGGTGCTGCTGCTGGTCCTGGCCGTCGCGCTGGGCATGCTCGCGATCGGGCAGCGCGCCTCCTGGAACCGCTCGCAGGGCGACCAGGCGGACTTCGGCGCGGGCGCCCCCGTGCGTGTCCTGGCCGCCGGGGAGGACGACCTCGGGCGCACGGAGACCTATGCGGCCGTCCCGCACGTACAAGAGGTCGCCCCGGCCTACCGCGCGGACCTGCCGTTGTCCGGCGACCGCACGGCCGCACTGCTGGCGCTGGACACCGCGCGGGCGGCGGACACGGTGCTGATGCGCCGGGACCTGACCTCGCAGCCGGTACGGCCGCTCCTCGAGTCCCTGGCCTCGAAGGCGCCGACGGCCGGCGCGCAGGTGCCCCGGCACACCGCACGGCTGCGGCTGGCGGCGACCCTGCACAGCTCCGTGCGGAACGGGTCGGGCACGGCGGCGGACGTGACGGTCACGCTGGTGGACCGGTACGGGACGCCGTACCAGGTGCCGGCCGGGGAACTCCCCGGCGACGGACGGGCGCACACGCTCGACGTTCCCGTCTCCGAGGGACCCCTGTCGCTCACGGGAGTACAGCTGGTGCTGCCCCAGCCGGTCGGGGAGCCTGAGCAACAGCGCCTGGGGTTGGGCGAGTTGACGGCGACCGGGGCGGACGGGACCGTGCGGAAGGTCCCGCTGCCCGACTCCTGGAAGGCGTCCGTACGCAGTGACGGGCAGGTCTCCTCGCCGGACGGGAGGACGAACCCGACGAAACCGGCCATGAGTGCGTCGGGGCCGCCCACGGTCGACTACGGCACGGGGTATGTGCCGGCCGCCGACAGGTGGGTCACCCCGTCGTTGACGGTGCGGGTGCAGGTCGTACAGCCGAGTCCGCCCGAGATCACGGCGGTGGCGACCGACCGGTTCCTCACCTCGGCGGGCGCGCGCACCGGGCAGCGGGTGGACGTGACGGTCGGCGGGGAGAACGTGCCGGTGCGGATCGTGCGTGCGGTACGGGAGTTGCCGACGACCGGCGATGCCGGCGGGGGCGCCCTGCTGGTTGATCTGCGGTCCGTGAACCGGGTGCTGGAGGCGCGGTACGGGACGAGCGCCACGCCCACGGAGTGGTGGCTGCGGACCGGCCCCGGCGAGTCGGCCGAGGTCGCGAAGGCCCTGCGGGCGCGGCCCGAGCTGGACCCGGCGCAGGTCGTGGTGCGGGACGAGGCGGCCGCCCGGCTGCGGGACGACCCGTTCGGCGCGGGCGCGGAAGCGGCGTTCGCGGCGGCGGCCGGAGTGGCGGCGGCGCTGGCCGCCGTCGGTTTCGCGGTGAGCGCGGCCGGGTCCCTGCGGGAGCGGGGCGCCGAACTGGCCGTGCTCCGGGCTCTGGGCGCCCCGCGCCGCCGCCTGGCCCGCATGATCGCTGTCGAGCAGGGCGTCCTGGTGGCACTGGCTCTGGTGGTGGGCACGGTCCTGGGGACGGTGCTGACGCGGGCGGTGATCCCGCTGATCGTGCTGACGGCGCAGGCCACGCGGCCGGTGCCGCGGGTGCTGGTCGAACTGCCGGTGCCGGACGTCGCCGTACTGCTGGCGGCCGTGGCGGTGACGCCACTGCTCGTGACGGCGGCGCTGGCGGTG
>NZ_JBIAWS010000013.1:30680-270691 GCF_042896045.1 Streptomyces sp. NPDC001351
TGCAGCACGGGGACCCGGCGGTGTCGTTGCGAGAACAGGGGGGCGAGTGACATGAACGCGGTGCCGGCTCCCTGGGTGCGGACGCGGCTGCGTGCCATGCCCGTGCCACGGGCGTCGGCCGAAGTGCCCGTACCCCACATCGCCGTAACGCTGGCGGCCGTGGCGGCGACCCCGCTGCTCATGACGGTGGCCCTGGCGGTGCAGCACGGGGACCCGGCGGTGTCGTTGCGAGAACAGGGGGGCGAGTGACATGAACGCGGTGCCGGCTCCCTGGGTGCGGACGCGGCTGCGTGCCGCGCCCGGTGCCGCCTGTGCGCTGGCGCTGCTGGTGGCGCTGACCGCCTGCCTCGCGGCCGCCTTCCCGCGGGCGGTCGACCGGTACGAGGACGCCGCTCTGCGCCGGGCCGTCGAGCGGGCGCAGCCTGCGACCACCGTCGTGGGTGTGTGGGCCGAGCAGCCGAGCCTGCTCCTGCCGCGGGAGCAGCGCGAGGAGGCGCTGCGTCCCGGCCCGCTCGCCGCGCAGTACGCGAAGGTCCGTGCCGCCGTGCCGCGGCCCCTCGTCGTGGATCCGGACCAGTCGACGTACGGGGCGCGCACCAAGCCCCAGGAGGTGCCGGACCGTTGGCTGCCCCGGCCGAGCGGTCTGCCGGCGCAGATGTCCCTCGCCGCGCAGCACGGCCTCGCCGACCACGCGACGGTACGCAGCGGACGCCTCCCGCACGCCGGCCGGGTCACCGCCGCCACCGCCGGGGTGGAGGCCGCCGTCACCGTCGAGACCTCAAAGAGCCTGCACATCAAGGTCGGCTCGGTCATCCACGTGCCCGGCCTGGAACGCGCCCCGCTGGCCGTCCGCGTCACCGGCATCGTCACCCCGCGCGACCCCGAGGGCGCCTACTGGTCCGCCCAGCCCCTCCTGCGCACCCCCGACCTCGTCCTGCTGCCGGGAAACGGCGCCGACCCCGACAGGTACTGGGCCGGTTCTCTGCTGCTCGCCCCCGAGGCGGCCCCGGCGATGCTGGGCACAACCGGAAGCACTTGGCGCTACTGGCAGTTGGCCCCCTCGCCCGCCGCCCTCCACGCCCACGATGCGGACCGCCTGAAATCCGCCGTCGCGTCCCTCGAATCCGGCCCCACCCTGCTCAGGATCCGCACGCTCACCGACCCGTCCACGACGGTGGACACCGACCTCGACACCGTACTGAACGGCTTCACCGGTCTCCGGTCCGACGTCCGCCCGCTCGTGGCCGTCGCCGCCTTCGGCACCGGCACGGTCGCCGCCGTGGTCCTGCTGATGGCGGGAGGCCTGGCCGCCGACCGCCGCCGCACCGAACTGACCCTGCTGCGCGCCCGCGGCGCGTCCCTGCCGGGCCTGGCGGGCCGTCTGCTCGCCGAGACCGCGGTGGTCGCCCTCCCCGCGGGCGCCGCGGGCCTGGCGGTCGCCCTGCTCGCGCTCCCCGGCGGCCGCGCCCCCTACGCGATCGCCGCGGCGGCAACGGTCACCGCGGTCGCCTGCGCGGCCCTGCCCCTGCGGGCGGCTGCCGCGCACCGGACCGTCCGTATCCATGGCGGCCGTTCGGACCTGACCTCCCTGCGGCCGTCCCGGCGCCGTACGGTCGCCGAGCTCACCCTGGTCGTGGTGGCCCTGGGCGCGGTCGAGACCCTGCGCAGACGGGGCACCTCGGGCGATCAACTGACGGCGCTGGCACCGGTGTTGGTGGGGGCGGTCGCGGCTCTCGTCCTCGTCCGTCTCTACCCGCTGCCGCTGCGCGGCCTGGCCCGTCCGGCGGCCCGGCTGCGCGGCGCGCTGGGCCATCTGTCGCTGGCCCGCGCGGGCCGCACCTCCGCCTCCGCGGTGCTGCCCCTGCTGGCCCTGCTCACCGCCCTCACCACGGCGGCCTTCGGCGGCTCGGTCCTCGCGGGCGTACGCGAGGCCCGCGACCAGGCGGCCCTCCTCGCCGTCGGCGCCGACGCCCGCATCGAGGCGACGTCCCCGCTGCCGCCGGGCCTGCCCGAACGGATCCGCCGGGCACCCGGCGTACAGGGGCTCGCCGTCGCGAGCATCACGTACCAGGCCAAGCCGACCGACCTCACCCGTTCGGTACCGCTGGCGGGGGTGGACCCGCGGGACTACGCAGAACTGGCGAGCCGAACGGGCCTGGGCCCCTTCCCACAGGGGCAGTTGAGGGACCGGCCGGGCCACGCCCCGCTTCCGGCCCTCGCCTCCCCTGCGGTGGCGCGGACCTACGGGGCACGGCCCTTCCCGGTACGCCTGGAGGACGGCACCTCGGTCACCGTCCGCATCGAGGTCGTCCGGGACCACACCCCGGCCGTCACCGGCGACAACTTCCTGGTGGTGGACCGCGCCGGCCTCAACGGGCAGGCGTCCCTGCCCACCGCACTGCTGCTGACCGGCACCCACCTGGACGGGCCCGCCCTGCGCAGCACAGCACCCCCCTCGGCGGAGGTACACCTACGCACCGAGGAACGCGCGCGATACGCCGACTCGCCCCTGCAGACCGGCGCCGAACGCGTCTACACGACGGCGGTCGCCGCGGGCGCCGGCTACGCCGTACTGGCCCTGCTCCTGTCCCTCCTGCGCACAGCCCCCGAACGCACGGCCCTGCTGGCCCGCCTGCGCACCATGGGCCTGACCCGCACCCAGGGCCGCCGCCTGCTGATCCTGGAGTCCCTGCCCCAGGCGGCCCTGGCGGCAGCAGGCGGCACCCTGACGGGCTGGGCGACGATCCGGCTCCTGTCACCGGGCGTGGACCTCACCACCCTCGCACTGGCCTCGACCCGAGCACCGACGACGGATGCGGTGCTGCGAACGGACGCGACGTCACTACTGCTCCCGGCAGCGGCGATCGTCCTGCTGACGGTGGGGGTCGCAGCGACTCAGGCTTGGTGGACCGGTCGGCGGGGAGCGGTGGCGGAACTGAGGGCGGGGGATGCCCGATGAGCCATCCGATCCTCACCGTCGCCTGCGGGCAGTCGTGCCGCTGGGGCGGCACGGGTGGGCGCAGGCGGCACCCCGCCAGCGCCGGCGAGCGCCCCACCCCCACAGCAACCCCCACACCGGGCCACTGTCGACCAACCCGACGCCCAGGAGACCCCGATGCCCCCGGCACATCCCACCCTCACCGACCTGACCACCCGCGCCGCAGCCCAACGCGCCCGCCCCACCTACGGCCACGACGCCCTCATCACCTGCGACCGCCTGGTGCGCATCTTCACCACGGACGGCACAGAGGTCCAGGCCCTCCAAGGCCTGGACCTCCTCGTCCACGCGGGCGAGCTCATGGCCCTCGTAGGCGCATCCGGCAGCGGCAAATCCACCCTCATGAACATCCTCGCGGGCCTCGACACCCCCACCGCCGGCACGGCCCGCGTAGCCGGCCACAACCTCCTCACCATGACCGCGAAGGACCGCCTGGCCTACCGCCGCACCACCGTCGGCTTCGTCTGGCAGCAGACCTCCCGCAACCTCCTCCCCTACCTCACCGCGGCCCAGAACATCACCCTCCCCATGCAGCTCACGGGCACCCGCAAAAAGCGCCGCCTGCACACCGAACGCGCCCTGGAACTCATGGAGTTGCTGGAGGTCGCCGACTGCCGCGACCGCCGCCCCCACCAGATGTCCGGCGGCCAGCAGCAGCGCGTCGCCATCGCCGTGGCCCTCGCCAACAACCCGGCGGTCCTGCTCGCCGACGAACCCACCGGCGAACTCGACTCCCACACCGCGCAGCAGGTCTTCGCCGCCTTCCGCACCGCGAACGAGCGCCTGGGCACCACCATCGTCATCGTCACCCACGACCAGGCGGTCGCCGGCGAGGTCCGCCGCACGGTCGCCATCCGCGACGGCCGCACCTCCACGGAGGTCCTGCGCCGCAGCGAGGTCGACGCGACGACCGGTCACGAGACGGTGGTCGCCCGCGAGTACGCGATGCTCGACCGCGCCGGCCGCCTCCAGCTCCCCGCCGAGTACACCGAGGCCCTGGGCATGCGTGACCGCGTGGCCCTGGAACTGGAGTCCGACCACATCGCCGTACGCCCGGACGACAGCGAGTGATCTGAGCGGAGACGCGGTGACTAGCGGACGCTGACGTCCAACGCCCCAAGGCCCGCACGGCGTACGGCAATCGACCCGTACGGCGTACGCAGCCGCAGCCAGGCACCCGACGAGACCAACGCCAGATCCCCGGCGCCCTGCGGGGAGCGGAGGAACCCCAGCGACTGTGCCGCGTGCGCGGCCCGTACCGGAAGGCGGGTGTCGCCGACCGTCCGGGACCAGATCTCCCGTCCGATGCGGTCGAGTTCGGCGCGGGTGCGCTCCTCGGGCGCCAACTCCCCCGTACGGGAGCGGAATTCGGCGACGGCCGCGCCGACCATGTCCCGCAGGGCATCGGGCGCGGGCAGCCCGGGCTCGGGACGCCAGCCGCCGCGCGGCGGGAGGACGCCCGCCCAGGGCGGCCCGGTGACCGCCGCCGGAACGCCGGCCGTGGCGGCCGGCTCGTCCACCGTCTCCAGGAGTTCACCGGCGGACACGGTCACGTCGAGCGTGACGTCGAGCCCCTTCTCGTACGGCTTGGCGAGCCGCACCGCGCGGATCGCCAGCACCTCGAAGGACGGCGGCCGCCCGAAGACGGCGAGCGCGGTTCCGGCGGCCTGGAGGCGCACCGCGGCCCCGCGGTCGTAGTGGAGCAGCCGCGAGAGGAAGGCCGCGAGGTCAGCCGCCTCCCCCTCGTCGGCAAGGTGGAGCACCGTCATGCGGCGACGGCCTCCTCCTCGGCGTCGTCCCGGTACCCCTCGAGGAACTCCCGCTCCTCGGAGGTGATCCGGCGCGGCCGCTGCGTCTCGAAGTCGAACGGCACGACGACGGTCAAGGCCCGTACATAGACCAGGTCCTCGTCCTTCACCTCGTAGGTGACGGTGAAGGACGCGGCCCTGATCTCGGTGACCCACAGCTCGATGTCCACCGGGTCGGGCCGGTGCACGAGCTGCCGCTTGTAGTCGATCTCATGGCGCGCCACCACCGACCCCTGCTTGGACTCCTTGCCCCGCAGGGACAGGAAGTCGATGCGGGCCTCCTCCAGATACCGGAGGAAGATCGCGTTGTTGACATGGCCGTAGGCGTCCATGTCCGACCAGCGCAGGGGACAGCGGAAGATGTGACGCAAGATCGATCAGCCCCGGGTCAGCTTCTTGTAGGTGGCGCGGTGCGGACGCGCGGCGTCCGGTCCGAGCCGCTCGATCTTGTTCTTCTCGTACGACTCGAAGTTGCCCTCGAACCAGAACCACTTGGAGTCACCCTCGTAGGCGAGGATGTGCGTGGCGACCCGGTCCAGGAACCACCGGTCGTGGGAGACGACCACGGCCGCGCCCGGGAACTCCAGCAGCGCATTCTCCAGGCTCGACAGCGTCTCGACGTCCAGGTCGTTGGTCGGCTCGTCGAGGAGCAGCAGGTTGCCGCCCTGCTTGAGGGTGAGCGCCAGGTTGAGGCGGTTGCGCTCACCACCGGAGAGGACGCCGGCGGGCTTCTGCTGGTCGGGACCCTTGAAGCCGAAGGCGGACACATACGCCCGCGACGGCATCTCGACCTGTCCGACGTTGATGTAGTCGAGCTCATCGCTGACGACGGCCCAGAGGGTCTTCTTCGGGTCGATGTTCTCGCGGCTCTGGTCGACGTACGAGATCTTGACGGTCTCGCCGACCTTGATGGAGCCGGAGTCCGGGGTCTCCAGACCCTGGATCATCTTGAAGAGGGTGGTTTTGCCGGCACCGTTCGGGCCGATGACACCGACGATGCCGTTGCGCGGCAGGGTGAAGCTCAGGTTGTCGATGAGGAGCTTCTCGCCGAAGCCCTTGCTGAGGTTGTTGACCTCGACGACCACATTGCCCAGACGCGGGCCCGGCGGGATCTGGATCTCCTCGAAGTCCAGCTTCCGCATCTTGTCGGCCTCGGCGGCCATCTCCTCGTAGCGGGCGAGACGCGCCTTGGACTTGGCCTGCCGCCCCTTGGCGTTCGACCGCACCCACTCGAGCTCTTCCTTGAGCCGCTTCTGCCGCTTGGCGTCCTTCTGCCCCTCGACCTTGAGGCGGGTGGCCTTGGTCTCGAGGTACTTGGAGTAGTTGCCCTCGTAGCCGTGCAGTCGGCCGCGGTCGACCTCGCAGATCCAGCCGGCGACGTTGTCGAGGAAGTACCGGTCGTGGGTGACGGCGACGATGGTGCCCTCGTACTTGGCGAGGTGCTGCTCCAGCCAGTTCACCGACTCGGCGTCGAGGTGGTTGGTGGGCTCGTCGAGCAGCAGCAGGTCGGGGGCCTCCAGCAGCAGCTTGCAGAGCGCGACGCGACGCCTCTCACCACCGGAGAGGTTGGTGACGGGCCAGTCGCCCGGGGGGCACCCGAGGGCGTCCATGGCCTGCTCGAGCTGGGCGTCGAGGTCCCACGCGTTCGCGTGGTCGAGCTCTTCCTGCAGCTTGCCCATCTCGTCGAGCAGCGCGTCCGAGTAGTCGGTGGCCATCAGCTCGGCGATCTCGTTGAACCGGTCGAGCTTGCCCTTGACCTCGGCGACGCCCTCCTGGACGTTCTCCAGGACGGTCTTGTCCTCGCTGAGCGGCGGCTCCTGGAGCAGGATGCCCACGGTGTAGCCCGGCGACAGGAACGCGTCACCGTTCGACGGCTGCTCCAGCCCCGCCATGATCTTCAGGATGGTCGACTTACCGGCACCGTTCGGGCCGACCACACCGATC
The DNA here is from genome assembly GCF_042896045.1 of Streptomyces sp. NPDC001351. Classification (NCBI taxonomy): domain Bacteria; kingdom Bacillati; phylum Actinomycetota; class Actinomycetes; order Kitasatosporales; family Streptomycetaceae; genus Streptomyces; species Streptomyces sp. NPDC001351. The sequence continues at coordinate 37,431 of NZ_JBIAWS010000013.1, forward strand.
TTCGCGCCGGGCAGGAAGTTCAGCGAAACGTCGTCAAGGATGACCTTGTCGCCGATTGCCTTGCGCGTCTTGCGCATGGTGTAGATGTACTCAGCCAAGAGAAACCGTCCGGCAGCTTGAAATCTGGCAGTGGGCAGATACACCCCATCTTGCCTGAGGTCCAGCCTTGGGTGGTAACCCATATGGCCGGGGGGCTGTGACCTGGGGTTTCACCGCCGCCCGTCCCGGCGCGTCTGTCACTGTCGGTCGCCCTTGAGTAGCCTCGGGCGCCGTCGCACGGCCCAGAGACGGCCCAGGGAACGGTCACTCGGCATACATCCGCCACTCATCCAGCCGGACCCTGACCTGGTGGTTGTGGGCGTGCCAGAAGACCTCCCCCTCGACGGAGGCCCCGATGGCAGGTAGCTCCATCCCCAGCGGCATGGCGGTGATCTCAGCCAGCGCCACGGCAGCGGGCACACCGTCTATACGTATGAAGACGCCGAAGGGCTGGCGGCCGATGACCTCTCCAGTGATACGGGTCCCGACCGGCAGAGCTGCGACGGTTGCCGCCCAGCTCCCGAGAACTACGTCTGCGGCCGGCAGGTCGGGGCCCGTAGGCCACGCGTACTCGTCCATCGGCAGATCATGACGCAGCGATGGGCCGACGACAGTCACCCTCGACGGCGGGCGTGACGACCGACCACGCACGCGTGTGCCTCGCCGCACCACCACCGGCCTCACCCGCGCTGCTGGTGCCGTCGACCGGAGCAAGGCGCGCCGGCAGACCCGTAGGGAGAACTCCGAAGCGGCTCGACTCCCAAAAACTCTCAGCTTGGGAGGCTCGGGCGCTTGAGGGAGGGATGGCTGCTGACCTGCGGGGCAAGGGCGCTGGTGTCTGATACCCGCAGGCCGGTTTCCCCCGCATTCCCAGTGGTTCCCCGCACTGTCTGGCACGAGCTGGGCGGGTGCGCGGGCAGTTGAGGCCCCCTGCCATCGTCTCCTGCGACAATGCCGCGATGCGACGCTGGTCGTGGGGTTGGGGAAGGGAACGGCGTTGATCATTCGTGGGGTGCTCGGACTGCTCATGTTGCTCGCGGTCGGCGTCTGCACGGCGGTGGCATGTGGCTACCGCGGTATCGACGTTTGGTTCTGGGATTGGGCAGACGTGGTAGTCACGCGTCGGACCCGGTACGGAACGCCCTGGAGGAGCCTTACCACCATGCGGATCTACTTCGGCGTCATGGGGATCTTCTTTTTGGCGGGAGGGCTGCATACTCTGGCCCGCTGACAGCACTGGGAGTCGCTGGCGTCAGCATTTACCGAGCATGCACAGGGTTCTGGGTCCGGCGGCTGGTCAGGGTGTCGGGCAAGTAACGGGGGCTGTGACCTGGGGTTTCGCTGCGGGGCCTCGGTGGTGACTGCCGGGTCTCGGCGGTGATCAGGCTCCGGGGTGCTGGTGGGGCTGCTGCGGCTGGGCGTAGGGCCGGCCGCCGGGAGTGCCTGCGGCCTGTGCCTGGAGCTGTTCGGCCTGTTCCCTGGTCACCTTCTGTTCCGTGCCGCAGAAGGTGCACTGCGTGGCGTACCTCGTCGAGATGGGGAACAGCGGCACGAAGAACAGCGTGAACTTCATGAGACGCTTCCTGAGCGTGTGCGCGGCAGGGTTGCCGCAGCCTCCGCACACCAGCGTGAGTATCGCGAGCTGGTACAGGTATCCCTTGGTGCCAAAGATGATCACGAGCTCGGCCCTTCTCGGGTCGGTGTCCGCCGCCGGTGGAAGACGCTGACCGAGATCTTCTCGCAGATCCACCCCCTCGGCGCCAGGATCACTGTCAGTGGTCGCCGTTCGCCTTGGGCAGCCCCTGAGGCAACAGCAGGGCAGCCACGGCCGCCGCCCCGACCACGCCCGCCGACCGGAAGGCACGGGAGGAACGCCAGGACAGCACCGACCACCGGGACTGCGCGGACAGCAGTGACCCTGTGCTCAGCCAGGATCCGGCCGAGATCAGCGACAGCGCCGAACCGATCGACCCGGCGGAGAGCGCGCTCCCGATCGACCCGACGGACAGGGCCGACCCGACGGACCCGATGGACAGCACCGACCCCACCGAGCCGATCGACAGCACCGAGTCCTTCGACCACAGGGACAGCACCGAGCCCGAGGAGGTGCACGGCGCCGGCGACACGGATGGCTTCGTCATGAGGCCATCCTGCCCATCGATCTCGCCGGGCTCCATGGATCCGGCCGAACACGTCCTGGAGAAGCGCGGGTTGGGGAGGTGACGGATCAGTTCAGTACAGAGCCGCGGCGAACTCGGCGCGGTGCTCCGCCGTGTAGTCGTGCTCGCGCTCGGACCAGGCGATGCGGGCGGCGATCAGGTCTTCGCCCGCGCGGCGCGGTCCGGGCCGGTCGAGTCGGCCGTGCCACCAGCGGGCGTTGCGGGTCTGGCGGTCCAGCATCGCGTCGACCAGGGTCGGGCGGCGCTGCGGAGCGAGGCCGTAGGCGTCGGCGAGGAGCCGTACCTGGGCGGCCTGGGCGCAGACCGGTCCTCGGTCCGGGCGGGACGAGACGCACCAGGTCCAAGCCATGTATCCCAGGTCTTCGAGCGGGTCACCGGGCGCCGCTGTGTCGAAGTCGATGAACGCGGCGGGCAGGTCGTCGTGGAAGCCGAAGACGACGTTGTTGGGGCCGGGGTCGTGGTGGCACACGACGGGGGCGGCGCCGGTGAGGTCGCTGCCGCGGGTGGCCTCGTGCAGCTCGCGCAGCAGGGTGCCGGCCGCGGTGACCTGCGGGTCCGTCCAGCGCCGGAAGCGGGACGGCACCCATCCGGAGAGGTACGAGAGCATGTCGCGTCCCTTCTCGTCGGTGCCGAGGTAGCGGGGTGCGCCGGTGAAGCCGTACCGCTCGAGATGGGTGAGCAGGGCGCCGACGAAGGCGGAGGACCCCGTTGAGGGCCGCCGCACCGTGTCTGCGACCCTCACCACCCCTTCCGTGACGCGTCCCCCCGCCAGGGGCACTTCCTCGTCGTCACGGGACACCATCTCGGGGACACCCCTTCCTCCGAGGGCTCAGTCCTGCGTCGGTGCGTCCTTCTTTCCCACAAGGACCAGGGCCGCGCCGCCGATCACCACGAGGGCGATGGCGATGCCCGCGATCAGTGGGGTCGTGCTGGAGCCGCCGGTTGCGGCGAGGTTGGTGTCGTCCGCCGTGCCGCCCACCGTCGCGGGGCTCGGTTCGCTGAGGATCTGGATCGCGTTGCCGGTCTGGGCGGTCTGGGTCCTGCAGTCGAGGATGCCGGTGAAGCGCTTCTGGAGGCCGGCGGGTCCCGTGATCGTGAAGTCGTAGGGCTGGTCCTCCTGCAGGGGGATCGTCACCGTGCGCGACCCGCCTGCCGGGATGGTGTGCTCGATCCCCATCAACTCGAAGGTGAACGCCTCGTCGCCCTGGTTGGCGGCGGTGATGTCCACCCCCTCCTTGGTGCAGTTCCTCGCGGCGGAGAGGGCCGGTATGGCGCCCTTCTTCGCCCAGGTCGCGTCGGCCGTCGCCGAGACCGTCGACTCGCTGGAGCCGGCCAGGATCTGCGTCTGGCTGCGGGTGTCGGAGGCGAAGGCGCGGCCCACGGGCACGGTGGTCGAGGCCTGCACGGTGAGTTCGGCCGAGCCTTCGGCGGCGTGCTCGGGCACGTCGAAGAAGACCTGGCTGCCGTCGGCCGCGGAGGTGAGGGGCTTGCGGTCCTTGCCGACGATCCGCACCCCGCTCGTCGCCGCGTCCGCCGGTGGCGTCACGGTCACACCGGCCGCGTTGGTGTGCACGGTCACCGGGCCGAGCAGTTCGCCGGGGTGGCCGGAGACCGCGGGCGGGTCCAGCGTCAGCGACGCCTCGGGCTCCGCCAGGCCGACCGCGCTCTTCTGCAGGTAGTCGGCGAGCTTCTCGGCCTGCGGGTCGACGGCGTCGACGTCGGCGTGGTCCGAATAGCGCCAGATGGCCACCTGGGTGCCGGCCGCCGCGTCCTGCTCGGTCAGGCCGCCCTGGACGCCCGCCTTCGCCGCGAGCGCCGCGAGGTCGTTGACCTGCGGGTAGGAGTTCTGCAGGATCCAGCGGATCCGGCCCGCGTTGTGGTTGGCGCCCAGCGAGGTGCCGCTCCAGGCGGTCTCGTGGTACTTGGCGTCCCGCTGGGTGGGGTTGTGGATGTCGACGCAGTACGTCTGCAGGGTGCCGCCTGCGTCGACGGACATCTCGAACAGGCCCGCCGAGACCTGCTGGTCCCCGGTCTTCTCGTGGATCACCGCGGTGCCGTATGTCTTGAGGCCGCCCATGGTGGCGGTCGCCCCGCCCTGGCTCTGCGTCGTCTCCTCCGCGGTGGCCGTACCGGATGCGGTGAGCACCCCGACGGCCACAAGACCGGACACCAGCGTCGCGGCGGCGAGACGCACGGACCCTCGCCTGCGCGCGGACGGCGCAGAGAAAGAAGAAAACACCAAATTCCCCTTCGAGCAGGACCATTGACGTGGGGGGTGCGGTCCCACCAGCAGAATCAGAAGCCCCGAGAGCTATGCCGGGCATCCTATGGACGCGGCGCACCACGCTTGCCGGTCATACCGTCGGACAAGCGATCCGACTCGGAATCGTTATCGCCAAGACGGCCCACGAGCAGGGCTTATCGACAAATCCACCGGACCGTTCGGAACGCATTTGCCGATAAGCCGCAGTACGGTCAGCTCGGGGCACCGCCTGACATCACGTCACCGCAGCGGGCTCCGGCTCCCGTTGGGCCGAACCGGCCGGTGAACCGCCGGGCGGGGTCTCCCAGTTGGGCTCGGGCTGCTGAGGCGCTGCGGCGGTCGTCTCCGGTTGCGGCCTGCCCGGCCGCCGGAAGGCCGAGGTCCCCCGAGTGAGGTCATGGCCGATCGCCACCGCCTCGAGGTCCGCCGAGACCCAGTTCTGCCCCTCGCGCACCTCCTCACGCACCTTGAGCCTGCCCTGCACGATGACGGGGTCGCCCACGTCGAGCGAGGCCGTCACGTTCGTGGCCAACTGCCGCCTGGCCCACACCGTGAAGAAGTTGGTGTGGCCGTCGGTCCACTCGTTCTTCTCGCGGTCCAGATAGCGCGTGGTCACCGCGAGCCGGAAGCGCGCCGACGGCCCCGACGCCAGATCCCGGAACGCCGGCTTCGTCGCCACGTTCCCCACGGCGCAGATGATCGTCTCGTTCATCACGACCCCCTCCCTCGCCCGGCCGCCGGGGCCGGGCGGACATGCCTACGGGCCCGTCCCGTACGGCTGTGTCTGCCGCGGCGACCGTGTACCTCGGTGTACCTCGCGCTCGCCGCACCGCCAGACTGCCTCCGTCGGGCCGAGCCCGCTGAGCCCTGTGGACCGTCCCCCGCCTGTGGAAAACTCCATCACCCGGACGAGTGAGTCCAGGAGGACCCCGACGAGTGATCATCTGCAGAAAGGCTCACCGTCACCCTCCGGAACCCACCGCCCCGTCCGGGTGTCACCGGGGCCCGGTCCCCACCCCCGTCACCCGGCCGTACTGCTCCCGCACCTCCCGGTAGCGCAGCAGCTCCGCCGCCACCGGATCCAGCACCCGGGCCCGGCCGCACCCGGCGGCCGCCTCCCGCAACCGCCGTTCCGCGTCGGTGCCGTAGCGGCGGGCCGGTCCGCGCGCCGCCATCCGGCAGCTCCACTCGACGATCGGGCCGCCGATGATGCCGGCCGCCATCAGCAGCACCGGCACCCCGAGGTTCGGCGCCATGAACCCGATGATCTGCCCCAGCAGCCACAGGCCGCCCACGACTTGAAGGAGCGTCATGGAGACCTGGGCCATGACGGCCAGCGGCCACCAGCCGGGCCGCGGTGGCCGGCCCGGCGGCAGACCCGCCCGTACCGCCAGTTCGTCGAGCGCCTCGGGCAGCCCGTGGGAGCCGCGTACGGCCGCCTCGCGCACCGCCTGGGCCCAGGGCGCGGGCAGCCCGGTCGAGGCCCGGTCGGCGAGCGTGCGCACCGCCTGCTCGACGCGCTGGCGTGCCGTGGCCTCCTCGTCCGTCTGGGCCGGCAACGGCACCCGCCCGGTGGTCGCTTCGGACCGGTCGCGGTACCAGCGCCACAGCCGCAGCCAGGGCGTTCCGCAGGCACGGTTGGCGTTGCGCAGCCAGGCGCGCTCGGCCGCCTCGCCGGCGGCGGAGGCACCCACCGCGTCCGCGAGCCGGGCGGAGAACTCGTCCCGCGCCTCCTCGCTCAGGCCGGTCCGCCGCCGCGCCGCGTAGAGGGGCCGCAACTCCTCTGCGGCCGCGTCGAGATCGGCCGAAATTCGCCGCGCCGGAGCGCCGCGTTCCGCCACAAACTGCCCGAGTGCCTCGCGCAGTTCACCGACGCCGTCCCCGGTGAGCGCGGACAGCGCGAGCACGGTGGCACCGGGATCGCCGTACTCGCCCAGTGCGATCCCGTCCTCGTCGAGCAGCCGCCGCAGGTCGTCGAGGACCTGGTGGGTGGCCTCGCCGGGCAACCGGTCGGTCTGGTTGAGCACGACGAACATGACCTCCGCGTGCCCCGCCATGGGCCGCAGATAGCGCTCGTGCAGGACGGCGTCGGCGTACTTCTCGGGGTCGACGACCCAGATGACGGCGTCGACGAGGGCCAGGACCCGGTCCACCTGTTCGCGGTGCTGTACGGCCGCCGAGTCGTGGTCGGGCAGGTCGACCAGGACCAGCCCGCGCAGTTGCGCCTCCGTCTCGGGGTTCTGCAGCGGGCGGCGCCGCAGCCGGGGCGGGATGCCGAGCCGCTCGATGAGGCTCGCCGCGCCGTCGCTCCAGCTGCAGGCGATGGGCGTCGCCGTGGTGGGGCGCCGTACGCCGGTCTCCGAAATCGGCACCCCGGCCAGGGCGTTGAACAGCTGCGACTTGCCGCTGCCGGTGGCGCCCGCGATGGCGACGACGGTGTGCTGGCCGGAGAGCCTGCGCCGCGCCGCCGACTCGTCGAGCACCCGTCCGGCCTCGGCGAGCGTCTGACCGTCCAGCCGGGTGCGGGAGAGCCCGACGAGCTCCCGCAGCGCGTCGAGCCGCGCGCGCAGGGGGCGGTCGTAGGTGAGCGGGACCGTCGGCTGGACGCTGAGCGCCCGTGTCTCCACCGCCGGGACGTGTTCGGACCCGGTGTTCTCCTCGGTCGCGCGCCGGGCGATCAGCCCGTCGTCCCAGGCGCTCGCGGAGTCCGTACGACGGGAGGTGCCGACGTCCACCACGCGCGCGTGGCCGCCTTTGTCACGCACGCGGGACTCCCGCTCGCCGGGCCCCTGCTTGGCCGTCCGGTCCCCTCCCGTCAGGCCCTTGGCGCTCTCTTCGGGGTGCTCGGCCCGGCCCGTGTGGTCCTCGTCTGTGACGGCAGTCACCGGTCACCTCTCCTTCTGCAGTAGGGACAGCGCGGCGATGAGTTCGGCCTGTGGTTCGGGGTGGATCTCGAGGGCGTCGAGGGGTGCGAGACGGCGCTCGCGTTCGGTGTGCATGACCCGGTCGAGGTGCTCGGTGAGCAGCCGCCCGCCCCGGTCGCGCAGCCGCAGCGCACCGTGCGCCCCGATCCGCTCGGCGAGCCCTTCGCCGGCCGGACGCGCCCGGCGGCCGCCCAGCAGCGCGGTGGTGACGAGGGCGGCGACGACCTCGGGGTCCGGCGCGACATTGCGGTCGAGGTCGCGGACCTCTTCCTCGGCGTACTCCTCGAGCTCGCGCCGCCATCGCCGTACGGCCATCCCGATGCGGTCCTCGGCGCTCTCCGCGGACGGTTCCTGTTCCGTCAGTTCCGGGGCGCTCGCCGCGGGCTCGCGCCGCCAGGCCTCCCGGATGCGCTCGTCGGCGGCGGTGACGGCGCACAGCAGAAGCGTGGCCAGGCTCTCCACGAGCGCGTCCAGGAGCTCTCCGGCGGAGCAGTCCAGGGGGAAGGCGCGCCACCGCTTGAGGGCGTCTCCGGCGAGTACGGCGCCGGCCTGCAGCCGCCCGCGCACACGCGCGTGCTCGCTGTCGTACGCGCCTTCGACGGCGTTGGTGAGGCGCAGGGCCGCCGCGTACTGGGCGGAGGCGGCACTGGCCAGTTCGGGCAGCCGGATCCTGAGGGAGTCGAGCATCCCGTTCGCGGTACGGGCCATGGCCTGCTGCCGGGCGGCCGGGTCCTGCGCCAGGTGGACGAGCCAGGTCCGCAGCGAGGCCACGGCGGTGGCCGGCAGCAGCCCGCTTCCCCAGGCGGACTCGGGCAGTTCGGGCACGGTGAAGCGCGGTACGTCGCCGAGTCCGGCCTTGGTGAGCAGCGCGCCGTACTGCCGGGACACCTCGGAGACGACCTGGTGCGGCACGCGGTCGAGCACCGTCACGAGGGTGGCGTCGTACTCCTTCGCGGTGCGCAGCAGATGCCAGGGGACGGCGTCGGCGTAGCGGGCGGCCGTGGTGACCATGACCCAGATGTCGGCCGCGCAGACGAGTTCGGCGGCCAGGACGCGGTTGTCGGCGATCAGGGAGTCGATGTCGGGGGCGTCGAGAAGGGCGAGCCCGCGCGGCATCGTGTCGGCGGTCTCGACGCGCAGCACGCGCGCGGGGTCCTCCCCGGGCAGCAACAGGTCCTCCCCGGCGTCCTGATGGGGCACCCACACGCGGGTGAGGTCGGGCAGCACCCTCATCCCGCTGAACCAGTGATGATCCTCCGGATGGCACACGAGCACCGGTGTCCGTGTGGTCGGCCGCAGCACGCCCGCCTCGCTGACCCGCCGCCCCACGAGGGAGTTGACGAGAGTCGACTTGCCGGCTCCTGTCGAGCCGCCCACGACGGCCAGCAAGGGCGCTTCGGGCTCCCGCAACCGGGGCAACAAGTAGTCGTCGAGCTGTGCGAGCAGTTCGTCGCGGTTGGCACGCGCGCGTGGAGCCCCGGCCAGGGGCAGCGGGAAGCGTGCGGCGGCGACACTGTCGCGCAGGGCGGAGAGTGCGTCGAGCAGCTGAGGCCGTACGTCCAAGGTCACCACATGCGGAGAATGCCCGATTTTAGGGGAATTCTGAAGCATATGAGCATGTCTGCGTGCCGATAGGACACAAGGGACGGAAGGGATGACTGGGGCGCAGGCACAGTCCAGGCATAACGAGTGCACAACACCCGGTGCGCGGGGGCCCAAAAGCGATGCACGATTCGTACCTGCCTGCGATTATCAGGACCGCTTCACTGAACCTCCACATCGAGCCACGGAGGCGAAGCAACAGGGACAAGGACACGGGAGCCCTATCCTTGTCCCCGGCAACGTCACGGAACGGCCCACACCCGGGCACCCACGACAGCGGCCACACACCGGCCCCCGTAGCTCAGTGGATAGAGCAGGCGCCTTCTAAGCGCTTGGCCGCAGGTTCGAGTCCTGCCGGGGGCGCCCAGTCTCCGCCCTCCTTCGGGAGGGCGTTTTTGCTGGTCAGAGTAGGTGGAATCCCTCACAGAAGAGCGCCAGACCACTCCCCATTGATCACGAGGAGGGTCCGGCGCTGTCCGGCTGTCACCGGGTTTCTGCGGGTGGCTGTGGCAAATACGTGGCGAAGCCTTCCGGCGCCGTCACGCCGTCTCAGGCAGCTCCGGAAGGTCCTCCCCCGCCTCCATGCGGCGCTTGAGGTCCCGAAGCTGCCCAGAGACGCAGCGGGCGTAAATGGCCAGCAAGACCGGGACACTGTTCCCCGCCCACTCAGCCACCTGTGCGGGCGGTACGCCGTCGTTCAGCCACCGGGTTAGGCACGTGTGCCGCAGGTCATACACCCTCTTGCCCAGCGGCGAGGCGAACTCCTCCGGCGTGAGGACTTCCTTACGTGCGCTTCGCCATGCCCGGCGGATGACGGAGCCCGCGAGCATCTCGCCCTTCTCTCCTTGGAACAGCAGATCCCCTGGCTTCAGGTGCTTCGTCTTGATGTGCTCACGGAGGATTCGTGTCAGCGAGGGGTGGCCCGGTACGACTCGGGTGTCGTCCGCAGCGCGCCCCTTCAGGCCGCGCTCTTCGTGGATCTCGCCGTCGTCAGTCCAGTTTTTCCCGACCTCGGGCTGAGCTGTGTGGAACAGCAACTCACACCATTGGTCGTCGGCTCCTTCCTCGGGTAGCCGGACGTCCGCCACGTCCATCGCTACCACTTCCTCCGGGCGTGGCCCGGCGTAGTAGAGCGTGGCGAAGAACGCGTGCAGCCTCTTGCCGCCCCGGGGGCGGCGTCGCACCCAGCCCAGCAGTCGGGCCGCCTGCTCAGGATTGAGCAGAGACCGTTTGTCGATGGCGGACGATGTCTTGGGTACCGAGCCTCGCCCCTTCGGCAGCGGGTTGGTCCGCAGGATCCGGTGCTTCACCGCGTACTCCATCGCGACGTTCAGGATCCGCCGGTTGCGCTTGACGGAACTGGCAGCGGCACGCGTGCCGTCCAGCTTCGTTCCCAGGGCGTGCAGGACTTCGTCCACCTTGGCCGGGTCCTCCCATGCGGCCATGGACATGGTGTTGCGTTCCACCCACTTCAGGATCGTGAGCACCTCGGCGGAGGCCTCTTCCCGACGGCGGGTGTTGAACGCGAACTCTCGCAGCGCGGTGCGCACGTCGACCGACTTGAAGGCGGCCGGCGGCGTGCGCAGAAGCGCGACGGTTGCTGTCATCAGGGCTTTGGCCGTGTTCTTCCGGCTGTTTCCCGCAGTGCGGTGCCACTGAGCATCCGCGAACTGGACGGCGAAGTTGTACCAGTTCACCGCGCTCGCCCCGGACTGATGGGAGACCGGGCGGCCCGTGGTGAGGCTGAAGGCCTCACCACGGCGCGTGGCACTGACCAGCTCGGAGCGGAACGCGTCTGCGAGCGCCCGTGTGTCGAAGGGTTGGCGCCACTCTCGACCGTCCAAGGACCAGCGCACGCTGTACGAGGTCTTCTGCTTGCCCCGGTAGACCCTGATGCTCCAGATCTTGACGTTGTACGTCGTCTCCATCAGGCGCGGTCCTCCCGGTCGTCCAGCCAGTGCTCGTAATCGCTGCGGCGGATCCGCAGGTCGCCGTTGGGCAGCTTGATGCAGCGCGGTGCGCGCCCCTTCGCGCGCCAGTCGTAGAAGGTGGAGCGCGAGATCTTCAGGTCCGTGCAGATCTCAGCGAGCGTGAGCTTGTCGTCTCGTGACCTGGGCAGGGCCGTCGTCACCGCGCGCTCCTTCCATCGTCGGAGTCGGACAGTCGGACACTGGGGGTCTGGGGGTGTCCGGTCTGTTCGTGCAGGTCAGAGGGAGTAATAGGACAGTCGGACACCTGGGACACCTCCGGGGGCGCGGTGTCCGGGTAGTAGCGGCCTGCCGCGTCCTTGGTGAGCTGTCCTGCCTCCGCCATGCGGGAGCAGTAGCGGCGGACGGTGTCCGCGTCGACGTCCGGCAGCGCGGCGACGATGTCCCGCGGCCGGACCCCTGGGTTCTCGCGGACGTGCCGCAGGATGGCCGCGCGGGTGTCGCCTATCGTGTGGTCCGAGACCGGGCCATCGAGCATCTGCCAGGCGCCTGAGGCGGCTTGGAACTTCAGGGCGTATTCGGCTTCGTCGACGTCGCGTCCCGTGACGTGCAGGATGCCGTCTGCCTGCCCGCGTGCCCGCTTGAGTACGAGGGTGGCGTCTGCGGCTCCTGCGATGCCGTTGGTGCCGGACACCTCGGTCAGGAAGTCGTCCGAGCCTGCCTTGCGGACGTGGTGCACGAGCACCACGGCGATGCCGTAGTGGTCGGCGATCCGCTTGGCGTAGCCGACAGCGACATAGTCCGCGTCATAGGCGGATACGCCCTGCGGGGCGGGGCCGCGCATCTTGGCGAACACGTCGATGACGACCATGCGCGCGTCCGGGTTGCGCTCCAGCCAGTTGGCGATGGCGTCGCTGCCGCCCTGGGGGAAGGGCGGGCATTCGGTGACCAACGTCAGTCCGGCCGGGGCGGGTTGTCCCCCGAGCATCTTGCGCATGCGGGTCTGGAGACGGCGCGGGGTGTCCTCCAGGGCGAGGTAGAGCACCGGTCCGCCGTCGACCGGCAGCGTGTCGAAGGCGTGCCCGCCGGCCGCGACCGCGAGGGCCAAGCCGAGGGACAGCCAGGACTTGCCCACTTTCGGGGGTCCGGCGAGCAGGTTGACGCCCTCGGCGAGGATGCCGGGCACGGCCCACTTCGGCTCCGGGAAGTCGGCGGCCATGAGCTGATCCGCGGTCCATGCGGTGCGCGGGCGCTCCCGCTTCGGCAGCTCCCGCGGGGCCGCCTCGGGATCGCTGGGCACGGAGTACAGGTGCAGGGGCGGGATGGGGTTGCTGTTCATGCCGCGACCGTCCGGGGGCGGTTGGCTCCGGCCCGCAGGCCGGAGGCGATGGTGCGGCGTGCCTCGCGCTCGCCCTGGCCGACGCTGAGCGCGGCTTCGGTGAGCTTCTCGGTCACCTCGTACACGTCCAGCTCTCCCCCGGCCACCAGTTGACCCAGCGCCACAGACGCGTAGTACAGCGCGTTGTTGTGCTGATGGGCACCGGAGTTGGTGACGCGGGCCAACTCGCCGTTGAGCGCGGCGTTGAGGAACTTGCCGCGCCGGTCGTGGGTGGTCAACGAGACCGTCACCGGGCGCTGCGGGGGCAGCGGGGCGGGCCGCAGCAAGGTGGTCAGCCAGTCCGGCAGCGGAGCCACGGGCGCGTCGTGAACGGTCGTGTAGGGGCGGCCGTTGACGATGCTGCCCGCGCCGACGACGTAGCCGCCGGCCGCGCGGGTGTCGACCTTCCAGCCGAGTTTGCCCGCAGTGTTGCGCAGCGGCTCGCCGTCGGGGGCGGCGTAGTAGAGGTGGGTGCCGCCGCTGGGGGTCTTCACGATGTGCGCGGCGGGCAGCAGCTCGGCGAAGCCGTCGTGCGGCGCGCACGCGACGAGGGGGCCGTCGTCGCCGTGGCGCTCGCGCAGGGCGAAGAGCACGCCCACCCCGTCGTGGATGTCGGGGTGAGTCCATGCGGGCGGCGGGGTGTCGTCCGGGCCCTTGGGAACGTCCAGGTCGACGACGACCAGGCGTGAGGGGCCGGTGGCGATGCCGACGTTGTAGGGGGCGTGAGTCCAGCAGCGGGTGATGCGTTCGCGGTCGGTGGTGGCGCGGGTCTCCCAGTCGGTGACGGCGGGGCGCTTGTCGCCGGGGATGAGGGGGAAGACGTGCCAGCCGCGCGACGCGGCGTCAAGCGCGGCGCTGAGCTGGGCAGAGCCGTCCTGTTGAGGCATGCTGGAGGTTCTCCTGTTCTGTCGAAGGGACAAGGGAGCCGGGGCGGGCGCGGTCTTGTGGTGAGAGGCGCCCGCCCCGGGCGCGTCTAGAACGGCGGTTCGTTGCCGGAGGCCGGCGTGCCCCATCCGCCGTTGGCCGGGGCGGCTCCGGCGGGGGCGGGGGTGTTCCACGCGTCGTTGGCCGGGCCGGAGGGGGCGGTGCCGTTGCGCTGCGCCTTGGCGACCTTGGCCGTGGCGAACCGCAGGGACGGGCCGATGTCGTCGACCTCCAGCGCGAGCATGGACCGCTTCTCGCCCTCGGGGGTCTCCCAGTTGTGCTGCCGCAGGCGACCGACCACGACCACGCGCGTGCCCTTGCCGAGCGTGTCGGCGATGTGGTTGGCCAGCTCCCGCCATCCGGTGCAGCGCAGGAACATCGCGGTTCCGTCCTGCCACTGACCGGACGTCTTGTCGTAGGAGCGCGGGGTGGAGGCGACGGTGAACTTGGCCGTGGCCACGCCGGAGGGGGTGTAGCGGAGTTCGGGGTCGTCGGTGAGGTTGCCGACGATGGTGATGGGGGTCTCGCCCACGGACATGTGGATCACTCGCTTTCGGTGTTGGCGGGGTTGGTGCCGGAGGTGCGGTGGTCGGCGGTGACGTACAGCCGCAGCCGTTTGCGGTCGCGGGTGGGGTACTGGCGTGCCGGGCCGGTGTCGAACGCGGCGGCCAAAGCGGTGCTGACGCGGTCGGCGTCGTCCGGCGTGCAGATGACGCGGATCTCGAACACGGCTCAGTCCGTCTCGGCGGCCATGTCGTCGATCTGCAGGAGCAGGTCTCCGAGGTGGCGGCGGGTGATGTCGCTGCTGTAGATCGTGGGCAACCCGTCGTTGTCCCAGCGCAGTTCGACGGTGACGACCTCGTCCGGGTCGATGTCCACGTCAGTGCTCCTTGCTGATGTCGACGGACGGGAGCGCGGGCAGCCCCGCACGCTCCAGCGCGGTGAGGTCGAAGCCGGGCAGCGCGGCGCGGGTGACGAGGGCCTGGGCGAGCTGTTCGGCGTAGGCGGCTCCGGTGCGGGCCACCTCGACCTGCGTCTGAGCGCGCAGGGTTTCGACACGTTCGATGTGGGCGTGTTCCTCGCGCCGCTCGCTCACCTGCCGCTCGAACGCGACCGTCTCGCGCCGGTCCTGGCGCCAGTGGCGGGCGGCGAAGCAGTAGGCGAGCACGGTCGTGAGCGCCCACAGCAGCAGCGGCAGGGACAGCCCGTCGGAGTATCCGGCGACCCCGGCGAGGGCGAGGCTGCCGGAGGCGGCGTAGCCGGTGGCGGCGAGCACGGGTTCGCCGGCGCGGGCCAGCGAGGCGCCGCCCGCTGCGGCCCCGGCGGCGAGCACGGTCATGAGGGCGGCGTTGCCGACGGAGTGTTCGGCGCCGTTGGCGTTCCAGATCCGGGCCAGCGCGAGCACGGTCGTGGTGGCGACGGCGGGCGCTGCCTTGGGGGCGGCGATGGTGAGCCAGTGCCGCGCGACGATGGGTTCGTTCACGGGGTCTCTCCTCAGTTGCCGAGCTGGGACAGGAACCGGGCGAAGGACGCCACCAGGTCATGAATGGGGCCGTAGGCGCCGGTCCCGGCGGTGAAGAAGCCGAACAGGAACAGCAGCACCGCGGCGCCCCCGTTCGCCGACCTGGTCTTGACGGCGAACACGGAGGCGACGCCGAAGAGCAGCACGGCGGAGATGGTCAGGGTCATCGCGAGCCCCCCGGGCGGGGGGTGTCGGTGCCCGCGCGGTAGATGCGGGCCCAGCGGTTGTAGAGCCAGCGGCCGGCGCGGATGCGCTTGCCGGTGGCGTGGCAGCGGCGGCAGTCCTTGCCGCGCTTGAGCTGTCCCTTGCGGTTGGTCTTGAGCTGGTGGCCCATGCCGTGGCACTTGCGGCAGTCGCCGAACGGCGAGGCCGCACACAGCCCGCTGTAACCAAGAGTGACGACGAGCAGGCAGGCGATAGCAAGGAGGATGGGGGTCATGAAGGGCCCTTCCAGGCGGTTTTCCGGGGTTTCCGCAGATGGGCCGCTATGCACTAGCGGCCTGATCAGACGGGGTTTGGGCCGCTAAGGGGGCCGCTAACGATAGCGGGGCGTACCGCTATCGATAGTGGCCCTCGGGCGTCAGCTCGCGTCCCGCTTTCCGTCACGCTCCGCAATCGCGGCCGTGATGTGCGAGCGGTCGACGCCACGCCGGTTGACGACCTTGCCGTCGATGCGGCGCCCCACTTGGATCGTGGAGATGCCCAGCGGCTTGAGCGCTGCGGCGAGGGTCTCGGGCTCCCAGCCCGTGTAGACCTCCGGGCGCAACTCGGCGAGCCGGGTCACGATCGTCTCGGACCATTCCTTGGCCTGCGCGGCGGGTACGACGGCGAGGATGTCGGCGAGCAGGTCGTAGGAGGGGCCCGTCACCGCCTCCGCACTCTCCCCGGCCGCGTAGCCGGAGAGCAGTCCAGCCTTCTCGCGGGCGGTGCGGGCGCGGGCGGCTACGGCCACGGCGCCGGGGGCGTCGAGGAACGTGCCGTAGACGATCCGGGCATCGGAGCCCTCACCCACGAAGTAGTGCAGGCCCTTGTCCCCCCAGGCGAACATGGTCGCGCGCACGCCCCGCTTGTAGCTGGAGGTTCCGAGCACCATGTCGTTCTCGGTCTGGCCCATCACCTTCAGGCACCAGCGGGCGCCGGCGTTCGCGCTGATGCCGGTGGGCAGCGACCTGGCGTCCGGGCGCTGGGTGGCCAGGAGCAGCACGATCCCGGTGGCGGGGCCGCGCTTGACCAGGTCGGTGGCGATCTCCTCGAACTCCTTGCCGTGCTCGGCGTGCTCGAACAGCACCTGGCACTCATCCACCCCGATCACGATCGGGTGCAGACCGAGCGAGCGCTTGTCCGCGAGCTGGCTGGTCACCTTGGACTCGGGGCAGATGTCCCGGGGCAGCGAGCGGATCACCTTCGTACGGCGCCGCAGCTCCTCGCGCAGGGCGCGGAAGTCGTTCAGCGCGTACCGGATCGTCTCGTCTTCCTCGCCGACGCCGTGCCGGTGCGAGACGGCCTCGCCGACCGGGTCCAGGTCGCCGGTGCCCTTCATGTCGTAGGTGTGCAGCTCAGCGCGCGGATCCAGGGCCGCGATGAGCAGCAGCAGCCGCAGGAGGAAGGTCTTGCCCATGCGGGGAATCGCGCCGATCACCCCGGCGATGAACATGAGGGTGACCTCGACCCAGCGTCCGCGCTGGTCGGTGCCGTACGGGATCGCCTTGAACAGGTCGACCGTGCCGGACTTCAGCAGCGGCCATACGGGCTTGGGCGCGGACTTCAGGTCCTGGTCACCGACCCACAGCACCAGGCGCCCGGTGTGCTCATCGGAGACGGCCTCCGGCCACACGCAGCCGAGCGGGCGGCGCAGGCCCGATGCGAGCCGTTCGCGGCGCTCGATCACGTCGGTCACGGTCACGCCGTAGGGCAGGTTTCCCTCCGCGCGCCAGCCCGGCCCGTCGCGGGTGATCGGGGCGGTGAACTCGAACCCGTCCCGCCCCTTGGCCTGCGCCTGGTTGATGGCGGGGATGCCCAGGGCCCCGAGCGCCCGCAGGACGATGTCCGAGGTGAGCTTGGTCGCCTTGGGAACTTCCACAGCCCTGTGGATAACCGGATCATCAGCCTTGCGTCCGGCGGCCCCGAACGCGAGCACCAGGGCGCTCACGGAGACGGCTTGCAGCCAGTCGGGGGCGAGCACGTAGATGGCGAGCGCGGCGCCCAACCCGACGAACATGCCGAGCACGGCCACGAGGGTGCGCAGTCGGACGCGGCCGTCACGCTGCCGCGACAGCTTCAGGTACTCGGCAGCGTCCTCGCGCCGCACCGCGGCGAGTCGGACCGGTTCGCCCTCGCGGTCGGCGACCCACCGCATGGTGCCGCCCACGAACCGGGCCAGACCCGTCGGGGCCTGCATGGTCAGCCGGGCGGCGTAGACCGGGGAGCGCAGCGCGTGGTACCCGGCGGTGTGGGCGTAGTGGCGGGCCACCCATCCGGCGGCGGTGCGCAGTTCGGCGGTCGACCGCATCCAGATGGGGATGACGTCCCGGCGCTTGGCTGCGGCCAGCCGACCGAGGTAGCCCGGACCGGCCGCCTTCGCGGTCGGCTGGTCGACCATCACGCGCGCGGTCGGGTCGGCCGACTCGTCACCCGACCGGTCCGCGTCGGAGTCGGGCGACCGGTCGGCGCCGGGTCCGGCACTCGGGTCGCCCGACTCGATACGGGCCGATCGGGCCTTGTCGAGGTCGACCACCTCGCCCCCGGAGTCGGCCATTTCGGCTTCCAGCCGGTTGAAGAGTTCGTTGTCGTCGTCGGGGTGCTTCACTGAGATTCCTTCCACTTCAGGGTGTGAGGGAGAGCGGGCCCGGCCGTCGCTGTAGGAGGTGGGCGGCCGGGCCCGTGGGCTTACATGCCGGGCGGGAGTGCGCTGCCGGTGGGGAACTCGAAGACCGTGACCAGGACTTCAAGGCCGGGGTCGTCGGGGTAGGCAACGCGGGTGTAGACGACCGTGAACGCGGTGCCGTCGCGGCCGGTGGTCGGATAGGCGCGGACGTCGTGGCCCCAGGCCCGGCGTCGGCTGACCGTGAACCGGGCGTAGGACGCCGGGATCACGCCGTGCACGCCGAAGTTGCGGCCGGACAGGCAGACGGCCCGCGCTGAGTCGGCCGGTAGCGGCCGACCGGCCGAGCCACCCGAGCCGCCGAAGAGACGGGTGATCCGTTTCAGGTTCACCACCAGCTCGACTTCCTCTTGGGCACGAGGTACGGGCAGCCGTTGCGCATGTGGTCCAGGCACGGCTGGCAGTCCTCGCGGGGGCGGAGCCTGCGGTGGATGCTCCGGTCGTAGGCGTGCTGCCAGCACTGCGGGCACTCACCGGGCGGCGTCTCGCGTGCGGCCACGGTCACCACCACCCCGAAGATTTCTTGGCGGCCTTCGCGGCGGCAGCCTCGCCCACGATCCGCTGCCGCTCCTTCTGCAGCGCGGCCAGTTCGCTGCTCAGCCGGGTCTGCACGGAGTTCCAGACCTGCTCAAGCACACGTTCCGCGCGCCCGGTGCTCTTGCCCCGCAGCGTCCGGTAGGAGCCGCCGGCCAGGGCGGCGACGACCTTGCGGCGCTCAGCGCCGGTCAGCGGCCACATCTCCTCATTCCGCACCGCTGTGAGCTTGCGTTCCGTCTGCCGGATCTCGCGGTCCAGACGGCTGGTGTTGGGCTTGGCCATAGTCAGCCCCTCCTCGGGGTTATCTGTCGTCGGTGGCGTGGCCATCAGCCAGATACGTGGCCGCGCCGACGGGGGCAGGGAGGTCGTCAGGCCGCGTTCGCGGCCGTGCGGCTGAGGGCGTCGACGACACGTTCGCCAAGCCACTGGGCGACGTTGCAGGACACGGCGTTTCCGGCCTGCATGGTCTGCTCGCCCTTGGTGCCGTGGACGATGTAGTCGGCCGGGAAACGCTGCGCGAGCAGCTGTTCGCGCGGCTGGATCATCCGGTAGTGGCACTCCTCCAGCACCGGCGCGGGGGAGGCGATCGCGGCGGAGTCGACCGTGCCCAGGGTGTGCAGCGGCTCCGCCGTGGTCTTCGCCGCGGCGTTGCGGTACGGGATGACCAGCCAGTGATGCCGGCCCTTCGCGGTGACCGTGTCCACCGGCTCGGCGACCGGCGTCGGAGTCGCGTTGCGGCGCAGGGTCACGATGAACGCGTCGTCGGCCTGCGGCGGTACGGCGAGTGCATGGCTGTCCCGGGCGGTGACGGTCCCGAACGGTTCGGTGATGCTGCGCACCAGGTCGGACGGGCGGGCGTTACCGCCGTAGTTCTTGACGTAGAACGCACCATCCGGGACCAACAGGGCGTCCCCGATCTTCGCCGTGCGGGCGGCGAGCGGCGCCGCGTCGGCGGGCACCGGGCGGCCGTCGTGACCGCCGTGGTTGACCGTAAGCACCATCCGCCGGGTGCCGAGCAGGTCCAGCCCGGTGCGGATGCGGCGGACGGTGTTCGCGGCGAGCGGCGGCAGCTTGTGCTGTGGCCGGTCGGCGATGCGTACCCCGAGGTTGGTCCAGTCGATGATGTCGGCGGCGGGCCGCACGTACGGTTCGACGACCGTGTGGCGGCAGCGCGGGCCGTTGGGGCAGCGGTAGACGTACTGCTGCCCGTACTTGCCCAACTGCCGGGCGCTGGGCTTCTTCCAGGACTGGAACGCGGCCACCGTCTCGCCGCAGGCCGGGCACCAGGCCAGCGGGCGCGGCTGCACGTCCGGCAGCGGGATGCCCTCGCGGGTCAGCACCACATAGATCCGGTCGCGCCACTGCGGCGCCGGGAGGTTGCCCTGCCCGCCCACGTGGGCGGAGGAGACGGACACGAACTGATGCCGGTAGCCGAGGGTGCGCATGCCGGAGAGCCAGACGTCGAACAGCTCCCAGTCCGCGGCCTCCGCCACGTTCTCGATCAGCACCACCGGGTAGCGGTGCACCTCGGCCGCCCGGATCACGTCCCAGAACGTGGCCCGGGTCCGCTCGTACAGGCCGGAGGAGACTGGCCCGTCCTCTTCCAGGGCGAGTTGCCCGGGCGAGATCTTCTTGCTGCGGCGGCGCCCGCCGGCCGGGGACAGCTCGGTGCAGATGGGCGAGGCCCACAGCACGTCCGTCTTGGGCAGGCGCCGCATGTCGTAGTGGTCGATGTCGGCGCACAGGTGGTCGGCGTCCGGGTGGTTGGCCGCGTGGGTCTCGATGGCCACCGCACTGTGGTTCGCTGCGAGCCGCAACTCCAGCCCGGCCGCGACCAGTCCGGTGGAGGAGCCACCGGCACCGCAGAACAGATCGGTGAACGTCAGGCTCATGCCTGAACTTCCTTTCGCAGCAGGGGGATTCACAGCTCGAACAAGCCGGGCGCGTCCTCGGCGGGCGCCGCGGCGGCGTGAGCCTTCCGGGCCGTGCGGGCGGCGGCGGTGTGGCACTCCGGGCACCAGGCCCGCAGTTGTGCCGACGGCAGCGCGGCGGCCTCGACGGGCGGCGTGAGCGGGTCGGCGGGCGCGGCCATCAGGCGGACGCGGTGACCGTGCTTGCTGGTGTAGCCGTCGTGCTCGCGCGGGCAGCGGCCACCGGCCTTGGCATGCGGGTTGCCGCACTCTCCCGCGCACTGGCAGCGGTAACCGGCCGCCTCCATCACCGGCCGCCACGTGCCGACCGCGGCAAGGGGCTGAGACTTCACGCCGCGACCCCCTCGGCACCGTCGCCGGACGCGTCGACGGGGTGCAGGGCGCGGCCGTCGGCCCGCTCGGCGAGCAGGGCGTCACGCACCTGCCGGGCGGGACGGGCGCCGCAGTGCAGCGCCTTGCGCAGCGCCTCGGCGTTGACCTGGCTGTCTTTCCAGTCGGCCGTGATGGTGCGTGCCTCGGCGAGCAGTTCGGCCGGAGTGCGCGGCGCCGCGGTGTCCTTGCTCTTGGCGGGCCGCTTGCGCGGCGGCCTGGGCGCCGCGGGCTTCGGCTCCTCGGGGGTCTGCTTCGGCTCCTCGACGGGCAGGTCGGCACCGGCGGGGGCGAGTTCGCCCATGCGCAGCTGCACGCGCTCGCGTCGGGGGGTCTTCCACCGCCACTGCCAGCCGAACCGCTCGTGCAGGTCCGCGCGGACCAGCAGGCGTTCCCGCTCGCATGCGAGGGCGTCGGTGTAGGAGGTGACCTCCCACAGCGTCATGCGGCGCCACAGCGCGAAGGTGGACAGCGGGGCCAGCAGCCAGCGGGACCACCGGATCTTCTCCATGCGGCGGCCGGTGACGGCGCCGATGCGGACGGCGTAGACGTGGGCGCCGATCTCGGAGAACACCACCCACAGCAGCGGCATCGTGCCGTGAGCCACCTTCGCGGATACGGTGTGCCCGGCCGCGATGTTCAGCCAGCAGGTGACCAGGGTCAGTACCCAGGGCACGAATCGCACCCACCCAAGCGCCATGTCCAGCCGGATCAACAGCAGGTTGGCCAGGGTGAACACCGGAATGGCGATGTCAATGGCGATGGGCAGCGTGTGCGGGGTGGTGAAACCCCACCGCGCCGCGGCCAGGGAGACCGCGTCGAAGGACGAATACAGGCCCAGGGCGCCGACCGCGGCGGCGGCGAGCGCGCCGACTCCGGCAAGCCCCATCTCCGGACGGGTCAGCGGCGGCACCGCCGGCCGCTCGACGGTCTGCTCGGCGGTCATGACGCACCCCCCTCGAACGGCGGGTTGACCAGGCCGGTCAGGGCGGCGATCTCGTCGCCGGTCAGCACGGTGCTCGCATCCATGACGTGCGCCACGGCGCGGATCTCGCGCCACAGGTGGCCGACCTTGCGGCGAGCCATCCCGCGCACCATTCCCCAAGACTTGCCGCCCTCCGGGACGGTCCAACGTCCGAGGCGGTAGCCGAACCGGGCGAGTACGTCGATCGCCAGCTCACGGTCATGGTCGGCAGCGCACGCGGCGGCACGCTGCGGCGTCCACAGCCCGTAGGTCATCAGGTAGTTGACGTGCGCGATCTCTCCGGCCGCGCACTGCGCGGCGTAGCGCCACGGCGGAGTGTCGTGGGTCTGGTGCGAGGTGCTGCCGGTGACGGCCCACTTGCCGGGTTCCGGCTCCCAGGCAATGACCTCGGACGTGATGACGTGCATGCCGTAGGCCATGGACAGCACCGCGTGCCCGGCCTCGTGGAAGGCCATGCCCAACCGAGCCTGGTCGTAGGTCAGCGGCATGTTCAGGAACGGGCGCGGCTTGCCGGTGTGGTCGGCCAGCAGCTCGGGAGCGGGGGCCATCGTCGTCATGCCGCCGCTCCCTTCCGGGAGACCCAGCGGCGCCCGGCCGGGCGGGTCAGCGGGACGACGTTGAACAGATCCGGGGCGTGCGCCTCGATCACCTCTGCGACCACGCGGGCCACGTCGTCCGGGAGCTCCGGGTTGTCGGCGAGGATGTCGCGCGCGGCGTCCAGCCGAGCCGCGGCCTCTTCCTCGGTCTCCCCCTCAACCCCGAGCCACAGCTCAGCCGGGGTGCCCAGGGCCAGTTCGATGAACTCGTTGACAGAGACGGCCTGATGACCGCCGATGTAGGCACGCATGGCAGCGCTCCTGTTTTGTCGAAGGGTTGGAGAGGTGCCGGGCGGTCGTGGCCTGGTGGTGAGAGGCGACCGTCCGGGATGTGCGGCCCCAAGCCGCTTCTGCGGCGGGACGGTGCCCCGGCCGGGAGTCGAACCCGGCCTTGCGACCATCGGGGCTGTCGTACGGCTCAGCGGTGGACGACGGGCTTGTTCAGGTCGCGGTGGGAGACGGTGACGCTGTGCCCCGACTCGCGCAGCCGCTCGGCGAGCGCGCGGGCGAAGGTGGGGGCGCGGTGACGTCCGCCGGCGCATCCGTCGGCGACGGTCACGGTCCCGGCGGTGGGACCGGAGGCGAACGCGGCAACCGCCGTGGCGGTGGCCTCCACCAGCTCCGTAATGCCGGGGGTGTTCAGCACCGCGGTGCGGACCGGCTCATCGTCGGCGGTCATGTACCGCAGCTCCGGCGACACGTGCGGGTCCCGGAAGTGGTGACGCAGGTCGATGGTCAGATGCGCGGCGGGCGGCGCGTCGTGCAGGTAGCCGAACGAGACGATCTCAACAACGGCCATGAGGGCTCCTCTTGCTGCGAAGGGACAGGGCGGCCGTGGTCTTGAAGTGGTGAGAGACGACCGCCCCTAGCGCCCCGGCCGGGAGTCGAACCCGGTCTGCGACCATCAGGGCGATTGCGCTGTTCAGCACACGGACCAGGGCCCGCGTGCGCCGCCTACTTGGCCGAGGAGAGGCGGCATGATCCCCATTCAGTTGTCAAGGAACGAACGCTTCCGACGGGTGCGGTAACCCCTGAAGGGACTCCCGTTTTCACGGGATCCGTCGGCGCGCGATTTCAGATTGACCTAGGTCAATCCGACTGTCAAGAGGGTTCGGGCGAAGAGCAGAGATTGACCTAGGTCCGGCTACTCTCGAACCCATGGAGCAGAGCCCAGAAGCGCCCAAGCACACGCCCACGGCCAAGGAGATCGCCGCGGAGTTCCGCGAGAAGATCACGGGCCCCGACCGCGAGTACGCCCCGGGGGATCAGCTCCCCGCGGCTCGCAAGCTCGCCAAAGACCTTGGCGTGCAGCTCATGACCGTGCAGAGCGCGTTCGGTCAGCTCCGCGACGAGGGGTTGGTCCTCACCCAGCAAGGCCGCGGGACATTCGTTCGCGACCCCTCGGTGCCGCTCGGCACCGAGCCGGGCAGCAGCCCGGCATTCACCGCGCTGTCCGCAGAGCTCAGCTCGATTCATGACGCTCTCCGCCTGCTCGGTGAGCGACTCGACCGCCTTGAACAGCTTGTCGGCGACGGCACTCCACCCTCGCCGTGAGTTCGTCCGCACGCCGCAGCAGTCGTTCAACCGTGGCGCGCGCCTCGCTCAAACTCGCTTCGATCAAGGCAAGTTCCGTGGGAGTCGGACCTCCCAACTCACCGCTTCGCTCATTGATCCCTGACATGGCAATGAGCATGCGACCGGAAATGGAAGAGGACCCGGACAGACTGTCCGGGTCCTCTTTCCTTGCAGGTCAGGCAGGTTGACGACTCGTCATCGCGTGGCTTCCTCCACGGCGTCCAACACTGCGGCCCACGGAAGTTCGCGCCCCGCCGGCGCCTCCCTCGGCTCGTACAGCGGCCAGACGTTGGGGCCATAGACGACGTGCACTCCCCCGGCACGAAGAGCGTCGATGTGGCCTTGCCACGCGGGGTGGCGAGCATGCGCAGCGTTCACCCGCGGGAAGACGACCACGGGCAGACCGAGGGTGCCGATAGCCTCGCCAACCTGGGTCAGCGCCTGGTTGTCCATCAGGCCAGTTGCGAGCTTGGCGACCATGTTGGCGGACGCGGGAGCGACCACGTAGCAATCAACCGGCGGGTGCGGCCGGGCCTCACCAGGCATGCGCGGTTCGTCGCGTACGGGGAGGCCGGTGAGCTTCTCCAGCCGCTCAACCTCCCCGATCATCCGCAGCCACTGACCTGCGGTCGGCGTCAGCGTGACAGCCACCTGCCATCCGCGATCCATCGCGGGTTCCACGAGGCCGGTACGCAATGCCTCGACGCCCCCGGCCGCCGACCCGACGACCCCGAGCACCCCGCGCTTTCCTGAACTCACTGCACCGCCCTGCACCGTTGCGCCATCACGAACACCTCGGACGAACGCGAGCCGCCCGTCACAGGAGACTGCTTGATCAGGTCCCGCAGCGTCTCGCGCACCCTCGGATTGTTGCGTACGAGCTGCGGCGACGTGCGCTCAGCCATCCGCAGCTCCGCAAACGCCTCGTCTCCCTGGCCGGCGAGCGACAGAGCCCGCGCGTAGTCGATGCGGTGGGAGACGCTGCGCTCCTGCGGCATGTGGTCGACGTTGATCCGGCCGTGTTCCACCACGTACGAGACGTTGTCGAGGTCCAGCTCAACGGACAGGCGGTGGAGCAGGACGTTCGTCGGCCCGAATCCGGTCTGCCAGTAGTTCTCATCCGACCCGAGGTCGTCTGCGAGTTCCTCGGCACGGTCCAATAGCCCCGTGGCGGTAGGCCGGTCTTGATGTCGCGCTGCCGCAACTGCGGCACGAAGGTGGATCATCCCGAGCAAGCTGAGCGCAGCCGGGTCGTTCTCTGTCACCTGGGACGACAGCCACCTTGCCGCCGTGTTGCCCAGTTCGAGTGCGTCGTCGTAACGCCCGTTGGCGAGCAGAGCGTGTGTGCCGGACCGGGCCGCGGATGCCAACACAAGCGGATCGTCCGACTCGTCAGCGGCCCGCATTGCGCGCTCGGCAGCGAGCCATGAAATGTCGGACTCACCGATCTTTGCGAGCGTCGTAGCGGCGAGATGGTGCGTACGGGCCGACACTGCCCAGCAATCGCTACGGTCGTCACCGCGACGTGCCGCGCGATCCTCCAACTCCTGTGCGGTCTGAAGCAGCGCGGGAAGAGCAGCGATGACGCTGCCGAGCCGTCCGCCCTGGTAGTCGTTCCATGCCTGCTCCACCCGTACGGCCGCCGGGGCAGGTGTCGGCAACTGAGTCTCAGCCTCGGGGCCGAAGAGCAGACGCGAGAGGCGACGCGGGGTCATGAGGGCGTCGCGTACAGCGGGGACGTCGTCCTGTTGGCGCTCGTCTTCCATGAGGACGGTCTGTCCGAGCAGGTCCCCGAGGGGCACGCGCAGGATGCGCGACAGCTCCGCGAGCATGTCGATACGGGGCGGCTTCCGGCGCCCCGTCTCGATCTTCGCGAGCCAATCAGTACTACGACCGACCAGACCGGCCAGCACCTCTTGCGTGTAGCCGCGGCGCTTCCGGTAGAACGCGATGCGCTCGCCGATGCTGAGGTGATCTCCAAGACCACGCATTGCGTGTTGCCTCCTGGCTGTAGGGGCCCGCTTCACGGTACCGAGCCGGTCGTCGAGCTGGACAGATAGCGCTGCCCGCCCGCTCGATCGTGAGGGGCGCAACGAGGCACGGCCCGGACAGTCTGTCCGGGCCGTGCTCTCCGTGATGAGGTTGATGGATGGCGGGTGTCTTACGTGTCCGACTGTCCGATTAAGGCTCTGACCTGCGCCAATGAACCGGACACCCCCGAAAGGCAAGTGTCCGGGTGTCCGGCCTGAAAGGCTGTAACACCCAGGGGGGGTTACTGGGTCCTACTGCACGATCGGTTTCGGGATGGGCAGCCATGGCGTCGCTGGCCGTTGGCGCTCAGGGAAGGATGGTCATCCCGTCGGTTTGACCTGCTGTAAGGGGCTGAGTAAACCCTCGAACCTCCGTCAGGTCTGCTCCGCAGAGGTCGGCCTCAGTCAGCGTCGCCCCGGACAGGTCAGCCTCAGTCAGCGTCGCTTCGGCCAGGTTGGCTTTGGTGAGCGTCGCTTCGGCCAGGTTGGCTTCGGTGAGCGTCGCCCCGATCAGGATGGCCTTTGTGAGCGTCGCCTCGCGCAGGTGTGCCCTGGTCAACGTCGCGTTGGCCAGGTAGGCCCCGGTGAGCGTCGCCCCATGCAGGTAGGCCCCGGTGAGCGTCGTCCCATGCAGGTCGGCATGGGTGAGCGTCGCCTCGCGCAGGTCGGCGTTGGTGAGTGTCGCCTCGCTCAGGTCCGCCCAAGTGAGCTCGGCATGGCTTAGTCGTGCGCCAGCGAGGTGGAGTCCGACGAGGTTGAGGACTTCCCGGGGGTCAACGTGGGTGCGTGATTCCGCGCGGGTGAGGGCAGTCAGGGCTGCCTGGACGTCGGCATCCGGCACATCGGGGAGTTTCTCGGCGACAGCGGGCGTGGTGGACAGTGCACTCTCATGGAGGTTCAGGACTGGCTTGGTGGGCACCGCCTTTGGAGCGCGGTCGCGGATGAAATGGCCCAGGACGCGGGCCGCATCGGTGGCAGCTTGCTCGGGCGCGTCCTGGACGATTTGTTCCAGGGCAAGGATGCCGCCAATGCGCACATACTGATGCTCCGAGCCGAGGCGCTCCAACGCCTTGGTAAATCGCTCAGTTATCTGGCCGCGCTGGGTGAGGCGGTAGGTTCGGGCGGTATAGACCAGGGCGCCAAAGGCCCCGATAGCGGCAACGCAAGCGACCAAGGCGGTGCGCAGGCCAGTAACCAGGGCAGCCGACCCCTTCGCTAGTTCGCCATCGTCCAGATACTTGCCGTCGAACATGTAGGGCCCTCGCCACAAAAGCCATGGCAAGCCGGCGAGTAAGACAAGGCCACCAACCGCGAGGAGCGAGACCATGCCCCAGCGGCGGGCCCGAGCCTTCTGTCGGACCCTGGTCCGCCGCTGATCCAGGAGTGTCAAAGCATCCCATTCAGCGCGGCGGAGCGCTCGTGCTTGGCGGATACGGCGGAGCGGGCGTGAGGACTCCATACCCGGTACACACCCATGCCCGGGGCCGCGGTTGCACACCACCCCAAACTTATGAACCCTGCTCGACGGGGTGCAGACCTAGTGTGTGGCCCCCCTGGGTGTTCCAGCCTTCTCACCATGCGGCCAACGTGGCGGTTTGTATGGCGCCGGAATCCGCCCCTCCGGCAAATGCGTGGCAAAACCGAACAGTGGGACGTACCGTTGCGAGTAAACACGCAGGTCAGAAGCCTGGAAGATCGAAAGCAAACACATCCCTTCTAAGCGCTTGGCCGCAGGTTCGAGTCCTGCCGGGGGCGCCCAGTCTCCGCCCTCCTTCGGGAGGGCGTTTTTGCTGGTCAGAGCGGGTATCACGCGGCACGACGAAGCCCCGGGCCCTCCCCTGACGATCAAGGGAGGGCTCCGGGGCTGTCCGGCTGTCACCGGGTTTTTGCGCGTGGCTGTGTCGAATACGTGTCGAAGTTCTTTGGCTGAAGATCAACCAGCGTCGGGCAGCTCGGGGAGGTCGCCGGCGGCTTCGAGGCGCTTCTTCAGGTCGGCCAGCTGACCATCGACGCACCGGGCGTACGTGGCGAGGAGCACCGGCACGCTGTTTCCTGCCCACTCGGCCACCTGTGCGGGCGGGATCCCGTCGTTGAGCCACTTGGTCAGGCGGGTGTGCCGGTTGTCGTACACGCGCCTCCCGGTCGGCGAGTCGAAGACGTGCGGAGCCAGAACCGCCCGGCGAGCACTGCGCCAGGCCCGGCGGATCACCGAGCCCGCGAGGATGCCGCCGTTCTCGCCCTGGAACAGGAGATCACCCGGCTTGAGCTCTTCATCCTTGATGGAGCGCTGGAACACCTCCGTGGACGACGCCTTCGAGGTGTTCCGGTCTTACGCCCGCTCCCGCCGCCTGCGCCTGTCGGAGCTGGCCACGCAGATCATCTCGGGCGACTTCGACACCTCCGCCATCCCGCGCCCGGCACCGGACCGGAGCGGCGACCACCGCGGCTGACCGCCGTCGCGCCCTGGCGCCGCCAGGCCGGTACCGGTGTCGATGAGGATCTGTTCGGCCTGTATCAAATTGTCGGCGCGGACGGCCTCGGCCATCGCGGCGCTCCTGGTTGGAGACAAGCCGCTCCTCGGGCAAGGACGGCCGCTGGAAGTGAGGCGATGGCCGGGAGCGGTCCGTTCGGCCTCTTCGGGGCCGGTGCGTGAAGTCATCGGGAGCACTTCGCGCACCGGCCCCGATCCCGGTGTCGTTCCTGGTGAGCAACGACACCGGACAACTGCCGACGCGCAGAGGTCCGGGGACGGGTTCGCATGATGTCCGCGACCACCGACCATCCGGCGCTGGGCGCCGTGCCCTTCAGGGCTCCGACCGCACGCCTCGCCCTCAAACCCGTGAGCCCCTCCCCGGGACAGGTCGAACTGGACGGCGCCTGGTGGCCCCGCTCACGTGACCTGAGCGACGAACTCCCCGCCCTGGCCGACGTACTGGACCCGCTGTGGGGACGGATCACCCGGATCGCTGTCAACCCCCGCTACTGGCCGATCATCCCGCACAGGATCTTCGTCAACGGCCATGTGGTGAAGGTCGGTTGGTTTACCTCGGAGCTGGACCCGCACAAGATTCTGCTGCTGTCCGGCACGTCGGGCCGCTGGGACCTCCTGGTGATTCCCCCGGAGACCACCGCTCCCTCGGCCGCCCGGCTGATGGCCGCCGCAAGCGCGAGCACCGCCGCGCAGTCGACCGCGACCGCTCTCATGACGGCGGAACAGGCCGGCGACGCTTCCGTGTCGTACGAAGCCACCACGGGACGGCTCCGCTGACTGGTGGCGGGGATGGGACGGTGACGTCACCGCCATGGCCGTCAGTGCCCTGGTGATTCGCCGGGCAGTGCGTGACAGGCCGGATCAGACGTGACCGCCCGCGGCAGCCGCCATGAGCGGCTCCGCGGCCTCCTCGGTGGTGTCCGGAGGCACGACCAGCAGGTCCCAGCGCCCCCTGCCTGGGGCGAGCAGGACGATGGTGTGCGGAGCTGATGCCGTCAGGCTCCTGCGCAATCGTATGACCTGGTTGAACACGAGCATCCGGCCGGGCACCGCGGACCAGGTCGCCCCGTTGACCGTGACGCTGGTGATGTGGCCCCATGCGCGCGGCAACCCGGCGAGCAGCCGTGGGAGTTCGGCCAGCAGGTCGTACGAACGCGGCCACCACGCTCCGTCGATCGGCCGGGGCATGCCGCCGCGCGGTGCCAGGCGCAGACGGAGGAGGGGGAGCGAGGGAAGCGGGGGTTGCAGTGCGGTGGTCATGAGGGCTCCTGCCAACTGCAGTACACGGACGAGTGGTTGATGTCAGGCGCGGCGGGCCGCGACCCGGTCCGGACTCGGCCAGCGCACGTCGTGCACCCAGCCGAGCCGTTCGAAGAGGCGGATGACGGCGGCTGACGGGTCGAGCTGGCCGCGGTCGACGCCGTGCCGGGCGCTGGTGGGGTCGGCGTGGTGGAGGTTGTGCCAGCTCTCGCCGAACGAGAGCAGGGCCAGCGGCCACAGGTTGGTGGCCCGGTCGTGGCGCCTGGTGCGGAAGGGGCGCTGACCGATCATGTGGCAGAGGGAGTTGACGCTCCAGGTGACGTGGTGGAGCAGGGCGATGCGGACAACTCCCGCCCACAGCAGGGCGGTTACGCCGTACAGCCAGGTGCCGCCGATCGCCCAGCCCAGCCCGAACGGCAGCGCGAGCGTGAGGACGCACAGCGCCGGGAAGGCGCGGTCGACCGCCCGGATGTCGCGGTCGGCGAGGAGATCGGGGGCGTACCGCTCGGCGGGTGTGCGGTCGTTGCGGAACAGCCAGCCGACGTGGGCGTGCAGCAGCCCGCGCAACTGGCCGCGCAGATGGGTGCCGTAGCGGTAGGGGGAGTGCGGGTCGCCGGGCCGGTCGGTGAAGGCGTGGTGGCGGCGGTGGGTGGCGACCCAGCCGATGACGTCGCCCTGGAAGCTCATCGAGCCGGCCACCGCGAGCGCGATCCGCAAGGGGCGGACGGCCCGGTATCCGCTGTGGGTGAGACCGCGGTGGAAGCCGACCGTGACGCCGAGGCCCGTGACCGTGTAGAGGACGGCGGCGAGCACGATGTCGGCGGGGTGGACAAGACTCCCCCACAGCAGCCAGCCGACCAGCCCGAGGGCCACGAACGGCAGGACGACGATCAGGGCCGTGACGACGACATACAGCCGCTCACCGCCGTCACGCGCGGGCAACGGGACGTCCGATGGAAAGGGGGACGTCCCGTCGTAGCCCTGGGACGGCGGGACGGTATCCGACGGTATGACCGTCGTGGACGTGGCGCAATCGAGCGACATGCGGGGCTCCTCGGCCTCGGTGCGGGTGGCGCGGCCGGGGTCAGGGGCTGCCCCTGTGACGGGTGATGCGAGGACAGGGCCGGTTCGGACGCCGGCGACGAAGGGCCCTCGCTTCCTTCACCGTACTCCCGCGCGCTCCGGAAGGAGACGGACCGGACAGCGTGGCCACCGCGTTGACATGGACCGTCGCCGGACGTTGACTGACAGCACGGTGCAGGGCCATGCCACTCCGGAACCCACGGCGAAGCATTCCGCCTACCCGCCTCGCCCAGACCCCGCGGGAACCCACCTACCGGACAACAGCGAGGCCGGCCATGACCGTTTCACGGACCATCAGGAACCAGGCGCAGACGGTGAAGGGAAGGATCACTGAAGAACTCGGCCGGGTCACCCGCAACAGGCGACTGCAACACCGGGGCAGGGCCGACCGGGTTTCCGGAAGCCTGAAGCAGGCCGTCGAAAAGGCCAAGGGCGCCTTCAGGCGGAACGGTAGCGGCCCCCGATGATGTACGACCAGACACGCGCCCGGCAGTCTGCGGATCACACCCGGGGCCGCACCGAGCGCCGTACCCCGGGCCCGGAGCCGCTGCTCCCGCCGGACGAACAGGACAAGGTCGTCCAGCGCCTCCGGCACGCCCTCAACACCTTCGCCGACGCCCCGCTCGAGGCGCTGGAAGAGGCCGAGAGCGCCTACGACGAAGCCACCGCCCAGCTCGTCAACGCCCTCGCGGAACGACGGCGTCTGCTTCGCGCCGACTGGCAGGACCAGGACCGCGAGACACAGTCCGAACAACTCCGGCACGCGCTGAGGCAGTACCGGGAGATCACCCAGCGACTGCTCCACATCTAGGCAGCCACTACTCCGCGCCACGGGGGAGCGCGGAGTACTGTTGACAGCACCGAGGGCATTTCGCACACCGGCTTCCACGCCGGGTCGTTCTCGGCGAGAGATGAAACCCGGGCCGCCGCAGAGGCGGCCCGGAGACGGGTCCGCATCATGTCGGCGACCTTGCACCCAACCCTGCCGCACCCCGAGCCCGTCGCGGCCCCGGCCGCGCGTCTCACCCTGAAGTCCGACGGCGCCTCCCGTGGACTCCTGGACGGTGCCTGGTGGCCCCGCTCCCGGGATCTGCTGAGCGAACTGCCCGCGCTGACCGACGCGTTGGACCCCTTGTGGGGCCGCATCACCCGCGTCGCCGTCAACCCGAAGTACTGGCCGGTCATCCCCCGCCAGGTTCCCGTGAACGGCCACATCGTCAAGGTCGGCTGGTTCACCCCGGAAATCGACCCGCACAAGCTGCTGCTGCTCTCCTACGGCACCGGACGCTGGGACCTGCTGATCATCCCGCCGGAGACCGGGGCGGATTCGGCGGCCCGGCTGATGGCCGTCGCGTCCGACTACGACGGCCCGCCCCTGACCGCGAGCGCGCTCATCGCCGCGGACGAGGCCCGGCACGGCGTCGCCGCGACCGACGAGCCACTGGACCCGGACGAGGCATGGGAGTACGAGGGCGGCGCCTCCGCGGTCTCCGCGGCCGTCCCGCACCAGCCCGGTCCGCCCAGCCGGGTCAATGACACCAGCCGGACCAGTCGCCTGATCGTCGGTATGTGAGGCGGCCGCCATGAACGCCTTCCTGACGGCCGCCGCCTTCAGCGTCCTCATCGCAGCGGCGGCATACGTGATCCACCGGCTCAACATCGAGTACGCCGACAGAATCGCCGTGCACCGGTACAGCGCCGCCCGGCCCAGCCGTCACGGACGCGGCACGCCGCAGCCCCCGGTGGAACCCGGTCGGTCCGAGCCGCCGACCTCCGGCGACCGACGGGACCACCGCGACGGGGGCCGTGGCCGAATTCCCGGCGCGGCGCCGCAGCAGCCGTACCGCTCACCACAGGTGACCAGCCGGTTTCCGTCACCGGGCCATCGACTCCACAAGGAGCGGCCGAGCCCCATGAACCGAGGCATCATGACTCTTCCGCAGCTGAACATCTACCGGCACGACCGGGGCACGCGAGCACTGATCACCCTGGCCGGCGAGATCGACCCGGTCACCGCGCCCCAGGTGCGGACGGCTCTGGAGCGGTGCCTGTATGACGGCATCACCACCATCGACGTCGACCTGACCACCGTCGGCCGCTGCGACACCAGCGGCCTGGGCGTCTTCCTCGACGCGTCGCGGCACGCCGCCGAGACCCACGCGTCCCTGCGACTGCACCACCCGTCCCCGCAGACCGCCCGACTCCTCGCGGACACCGGCTCCGATCGAGTGCTCCTCTGATGAACCGGGCCGGAACAGCGGTGCGCAGGAGCGGAGTCGATGAGCCGGTCCTCCCGAACGCGATCCGGCTGCGCCGGTTGAACCGAGGGCAGGCCGAGGACCTGCGGGAGAACCTTGCCGACCTGTATGTGAGGTCCGCCGTCGGGGCGGGCGGCCGAGAGTACCGCGACCGGGAAGGGTTCCTCCGTCGTCTGGCGGGTGACATCCGGCATCCGGGCTTCGCCCTGCTGCTCGCGGAGACCACGACCCTGGCCGGCTACACCTTCGGCTTCCCGGTCGGCCGCGACGGCTCCTGGTGGCGGGGCTTCGTCGGCGCACTGCCGTGGAGCATCGGGCAGCTCACCGCCGCCGGGCGGGTCTTCACCCTCACCCAGGTCGTGGCCCACCCGCACGAGCAGAACCGCGCCATCGCCGACCGACTGCAGGAACGCCTGCTGACCGACCTCCACGCCTCACTCGGGGTGACCCTGGTCCATCCGTACGACCGGGCCGCCCGCACCGCGTTCCAGTCCTGGGGGTGGCTGGAGATCGGCGCGATCGTACGGCTGCCCGGGCCGGTCGCACTACGGGTGCTGGCCCTGCCCGTGGCACGGTCGCCACGGCCGGATTCCCCGGCGAACCGCACACCGGACCGAACGGATGCCGGGAACTCCCCGCACTCCGCGACCCTCGTCCCGAGGAGCCTCGCATGCAAGCCCTGATCGTTCTCGTCGTCGTGATCGGCCTTCTGGCTTTCCTCGGCCTCGCCCTCTCCCTGAAGGTCGTCAAGCAGTACGAGAAGGGGGTGATGTTCCGCTTCGGCCGGCTCGTCGGGACCCGCGACGCGGGACTGCGGTTCATCATCCCGGTCGTCGACGTCCTGCACCGGGTGTCGCTCCGGGTCGTCACCATGCCCATCCAGTCCCAGGGCATCATCACCCGGGACAACGTGAGCGTCGACGTGTCCGCGGTCGCCTACTTCCGCGTGGTCGACGCGGTGAAGTCGGTCGTCGCCGTCGAGAACGTCCATGCGGCGATCAACCAGATCGCCCAGACCACCCTGCGCAAGGTCGTCGGACAGCACACCCTGGACGAGACACTGTCGGAGACCGACCGCATCAACCTGGACATCCGCCGAATCCTCGACGTCACCACCGTCGAATGGGGCGTGCAGGTCACGCTGGTCGAGCTGAAGGACATCCAGCTGCCGGACACCATGAAGCGCGCCATGGCCCGCCAGGCCGAGGCCGAGCGGGAGAAGCGAGCGAAGATCATCAACGCCGAGGGCGAGTCTCTGGCGGCCGCCGCGCTCGGCGACGCCTCGGACACGATGATGGCCCACCCCCTGGCCCTCCAACTGCGCAATCTGCAGAGCCTGGTGGAGATCGGGGTCGACAAGAACACCACCGTCGTCTTTCCCGCCCCCCTCATGAGTACCATCGGCGAACTGGGCTCGTTCCTCGCCCGGGAAACCGCGGCCGCCGCCCCCGCCACGGCGCTGCCGCCGTCCGTCCCCGACCGGACGGACAAGACACTCAGGCCGGCCACCGACGCGCCCGGCACGGCAGCATGACCGGTGCCGCACCGGGCATCGCCCGTAGGCAGTGGGGGCGCGAGCTCTCCGGAGGAGTCGCCCCCGGCACTCGTCCCTCGCTGGTCTCCGGTCTGTCCCCGTGCGGCGAGCGGACGTCGTCGACCAGGTGACTCCGCTCCGGGCGGGATGGTGCACAACGGGATGGAGAGCCATCTGTCCTGACCGTGTGTGACATGCCGCATCCGGCGTAATGAGCTGTTCGGGGTGGTCGGCCGCGTCACTCTGTGCAGGGTGTTCGCGGTCGTGTCAGCAGCTCGTGCGTACAGATCACGTGAGCGGGTCGGTTATGGCGGAAGGTGGGCGGCGGCCCGAGAAGGGCATGCTGGACCGGTCGGAAGGCTTCGGTGAGCGGCTGCTGGGGGTGCTGCTGGACCGGGCACACGAGATGCCGCCGCAGCTGATCGCACCGCTGATCGCGGAAGAGGTGACGAGGGTCGGTGGCCGCGACGTCTCGATCCTGCTGCAGGACTACGGCCAGATGGTGCTGGTGCCGCTGCCCGGTCGGCAGCTGACAGTCGGCGAGCCCGAGCCGATCGATGACTCTCCCGCCGGCACGGCCTTCCTGCAGGCGACCACTGTCGAGGTGCCGCAGTCCGACGGCGTCCGGATGTACCTACCCTTGCTGGACGGCAGCGACCAGGCGGGCGTGATGGCCATCACCCTGGACACCCTCGATGACGACGACCGGCGGCTGCTGCGCAGGCTCGCCGGCCTGGTCGCCGACATGCTGGTCACCAAGCACAGCTACACCGACCAGTTCTTCCTCGCCCGGCGCCGCGAACCGATGAGCGTGGCCGCGGAGATCCAGTGGTCCCTGCTGCCGCCGCTGGCGATGTCCGTCCCGCAGGTCGCGGTGGCCGGAATCCTGGAGCCCGCCTACAGCGTCGCAGGCGACAGCTTCGACTACGCCCTCAACGAGGACACCCTGCACGTGGCCATGGTCGATGCGATGGGCCACGGACTGGACGCCGCCACGATGGCGACCGTCGCCGTCGGGGCCTACCGGCACGCCAGACGTGCCGACATCGGCCTGTCCGAGATCTACGCGTTCATGGACCGGGCCATCGCCGAGCAGTTCGGGCCCGACCACTTCGTCACCGCCCAGATGATGCGGCTGAACCTCGCAACGGGCCACCTGCAGTGGGTCAACGCGGGCCACCCCGCACCGCTGCTGATCCGCAACCACCAGGTCGTACGGCAACTGACAGGCCCGACCACCTTGCCGGTCGGCTTCGGCGGTGAAGAGCCCCGGATCAGCGAGCAGATGCTCCAACGCGGCGACCGAGTGCTGTGCTTCACCGACGGCCTGATCGAGGAGCACGAAGCCGGCGAAGAACAATTCGGCGAAGAGCAACTCATCCGATGGGTCAACCGCATCGAACACTCGACGAAGGGCGTACGAGCGATGGTGCGCTCGCTCTCGCACACCCTGAAGCAGGAACGGGGCGGCCGGACCAGCGACGACGCGACCCTCTTCCTGATCGAATGGCGCGGGGGCGCCGCCGACCACCTCGCGGTCCTGGAGTGAGCCGACGATCACGTTCTCGCGGACCTCCGCGGCGACCTCGGTGAACCCACCCGCGCTCTTGTGCCGTCCATATCCTGGGACCGGGCGGCTTCGGACCGTCCTTCACCCGACGCGAGGACTACGCTGCTGTGCAGACGTCCCAGACCCCGGCGGCATGCTGTTACTGAACACAGATCGCTGGAGCGAGCGGAGCTTGCGTCCGCCACCCGGCGCATCCCAGGAGGGAACCGGGCGGGCTCACTGTCCTGCTGTGCAGGCTGTCGAACCAACCGTTGCCCTGCCTCCGCCGAACGTACACCCCTGCCGACAGCGCGCCCTGGGAGGCCGGGACTCCGGCGTCGCCGGGCCCGCTGCCGGATGGTCTTCCGAACCGAGGCGTCATGCCCCTCCCACAGCTCACCGTGTACCGCCATGACCGAAGGAAACGGGCACTGATCACCCTGGCCGGTGAGATCGATCTCGAATCCGCGCCGTTGGTGCGCGCATCCCTGGAGCGGTGCCTGCGGGACGACATCCGCACCATCGACGTCGACCTCACCGCCGTCGGCTTCTGCGACTGCAGCGGCCTCAACGCCTTCCTCCACGCCTCGCAGCAGACCACCGTGGCCGGCGGGACCCTGCGACTGCACTACCCGCCGGCGATGCTGGCTCTGATCCTCGACGTCACCGGCTGCGGGATCCTCCTCCTCGGTGTACCGTCCGGCCGGCTGACAGCTCCTCTCGGGGACGCCCCGGCCGCACCCGCTGCAGCCCCGCCGCATGGGTCCGTCCCGCTGGTGATGGTCCTCTCGGGCGATGTGCGATGACGACCGACCCCCGGCAGGGACGGTCATGGAAGCCAGAGGGCGGCGAGCCGTCCGCCGTGGCTCCGATGCGGCTGCGTCGGCTGAACCGTTGGCTGGTGGAGGGCCTGCGTGAGGATCTGGCCGATCTGTATGTGGACTCCCGTGCGACGGCGCCGGGTGATGCGTACCGCCGTCCCAGCCGCCAGAACTTCCTGAACCGTCTCACCGCGGACATGCGCCGACCTGGATTCGGCATGGTGATCGCCGAGACGGACGGCCTGAGAGGATGCGCTTTCGGATTCCCGGGACGCAGCGACGGCTCCTGGTGGCTCGGCTTCGACGGACCACTACCGCGCGCCATCGAGCAACTCACAGTGTCCGGCAGGGTCTTCACGTTCTCCGGCATCCTGATCCGGCCGCACCCGCAGGACCGTGGCCTCGCCCGTCGTGTGCAGGAGGGGCTGCTGACCGACCACCAGGCATCGCTCGGTGCCACCTTGGTGGACCGGGCCGATCGCCCAACCCTCGCTGCGCTCCGCTCCTGGGGATGGCTGGACGTCGGAGGGCTCCGCGGGCCGGCCGACCCCACCGTGTTCCGCGTACTGGTGTTCGGCGCATACCGAGCGGAGATCGACCAGGCCAGCGGGATGGTCATGGTCCAGCTCGGAGTCGGCATCGAGGAAGCCTTCGTAAGGCTCCGCGCCTACGCCTATGCACACGGACGCCGGCTCGCCGACGTGGCCGCGGACGTGGTGGCACGGCAGCTTCGTTTCCCACCGGACGCGGAGCCGGATCAGGCCGAGGAGAAAACCTGACGCAGCGGTGCCGGCCGAGGAACCTGCCGTACTTCCCGCCCCTTCCCGGCGGGACTAGTCTCAATCGAGGGTGCCCACGATGGATCAACAGCTCCTGGCCAAGACCTTCGTCGAGCTGGCCGACAACCTGGTCGCCGACTTCGACCTCATCGACTTCCTGCGCCTGCTGACCGACCGCTGCGTCGGCATGCTCGACGCGAGCGCCGCCGGGGTGCTGCTCGCCGACCGGGACGGCAAACTCCGCGTCATGGCCGCCTCCGACGAACAGGTGCGTGTGCTGGAGCTGTTCCAGCTCCAGAATGACGAAGGCCCCTGCCTCGATTGCTTCCGCACCGGCGCACAGGTGATCATCCACGACCTGACCCGGGAGGTCGACCGCTGGCCGCGCTTCGTCACGGCGGCCCACCGCAGCGGATTCGGGGCCGTCCAGGCCCTGCCCATGCGCCTGCGGGACGAGACCGTGGGCGCCCTGAACCTCTTCCGCGCCGCGCCCGGCCCCTTCGACCCGCCCGCCACACTCATCGCCCAGGCGCTGGCCGACGTCGCCACCATCAGCCTCCTGCAACAACGCACCGCCCACCGCAGCACGGTGCTCAACGAGCAGCTGCAGACGGCGCTGAACAGCCGGGTGCTGATCGAACAGGCCAAGGGGAAACTCGCCGAACGCCAGGGCATCGACATGGAACGGGCCTTCACCGCCCTGCGCGGCTACGCCCGCTCCCACAACCGGCGCCTGGCCGATGTGGCCCGCGCCTTCGTCGACGACTCCGAACCCCTTGCCGGTCTGGGGCCCTGACCCACGCCCTGGCGGGGCCCGCTACGGCTCTGCGCCGTCCTCGATCAAACGGCGGTGCAGTTCCGTGGTCATGACGTGGATGGCCCGCGTCAGCTCGGTGTTGGTCTTGAGTTCCAACTCCTGCTCGATGAAATCGTGGTCGGCCTTGATCTGTTGGAAGGCCGCTTGCCGGTTCTGACCGATCATGACGAACGTGGAGAGGAAGATCGCTTCCAGCGACACGACGAGCGTCAACGTGGGCCAGGGGCTGCCCTCGACGAACAGCATCCAGAGCACGAACGCGATCGCATGGATGTAGACGAACGGCATCGAACCGGCGAACTTGGTGATGGCGTCGGCGATCCGCAGTTGGGCATCCCCGGCGCGGCGGTTGCGGTGCGCGACCACTGCCGGATGATGCACGGCCTGGCTGTCCTGCTCGCTCATGGCGGCGCGCCTCTCGCGTTTCGGGGCTTCGCGGGGCACCGCCGACCACAGACAACGGCTCCCGCGCGTCCCTAGAGCCTAATCGTGGGCCTCGACCATCACCTGGTCGCGCAGGCGTGCACAGATGCGGATGATCAGACGGGAGACGCACATCTGCGAGAGACCGTCCTGCAGGGCGATCCGGTTCTGTGTCATCTCGCCGAAGAACCTCATGTAGAGGATCTGCCGCTCGCGTTCGGGCAGGGCCCGTAGCAGTGGGCGGAGCGTCTCACGGTTGACGATCAGGTCGAAGCCAGGCTCCAGGCCCCCGAGCGTGTCGGTCAGTGGGTGGCTGTGCCCGGAGCGGCCGGGAACGGCGTCCAGGGACACCGCGGTGAAGCTCTCCAGCGCCTCCTGGCCGAGCCGTACCTCCGCCTCGGTGAGGCCGGCGTGCGCAGCGATCCCACCGACGGAGGGTTCGCGTCCGTAGAGCGAAGCGAACTCATTCCCGGCGGAGCGGACCCGGCCGCGCAACTCCTGCACGCGTCGCGGCACATGCACGCCCCAGAGGTGGTCACGGATGTGCCGTTTCACCTCGCCGAGGATCGTCGCTATGGCAAAGCTCGGGAAGGCGGTGCCAAGGCTCGGGTCGAAGCGGGCCACCGCCTTGACCAGGCCGAGTCGGGCGGCCTGCTGGAGGTCTTCGAGGGACTCGCCGCGGTGACGGAAGCGCCGGGCGAGCCGTACGGCCATCGGCGCCCAGGCGCACACCACCTCCTGGCGCAGCGCGGTCTTCTCCGGGCCGTCCGGCAGGGCGGCGATACTGCGGAACGCGGCGTCGGTGTCCGGGGCGTCGTCGTGGGCGTAGGGATGTGCGCCTCTTGGGCTCTGTGTGCGTACGTCCGGCATGGGAACGTGTCTCCCCGATCGGTGGCGTCACTCACCGTGGGAGCCGACAGGCCGCAGCATGTTGGGGACCAGCGACAGCTGCTCGCACGGGCGTGCCTCCGGTCTGAAGCACAGCGCAGGGATTCCCGGGCAGCCCGCGTTCAAATACGGTTTCCGTCCCACGACTGCGGCTGTCCACGGATGGTGTGCGGACGAATCCGGTTCGTCGCCGCGTTCCTCTTCGTCCTTGACAAGTCGGTCTGCTCACTCACCGTTCAGTTGCCTGGGCCACAGCGGCCCCGTGCCCCCAACGGCCCCCGGCGCGGCGCCGATCCGGGGATATGCTGACGAACAGACGTCCCAGACCCCGCCGCCGCACCGCACATCGGCCACGATGGCACTCCCGCACATCTGCCGGTCTCCTGAACCGAGGCGCCCTATGCGCACTCCGCGGCAATCACACGAACCCGAAGGCTCGGAGCCGTCCGCCATGGACACGGTGCGGCTGCGCCGGCTGAACCGCTGGCAGGCCGAGGGACTGCGGGAGGACCTGGCGGATCTGTACGTGGAGTCGTCCGTCACCCCGCCCGGCGAGGAGTTCCGCGGCCGGCAGGAGTTCCTGTGGCGTCTGACGGACGGCGTGAAACTGCCGGGATTCGACATGCTGGTCGCCGAGGCCCGGTCCCTGACCGGCTGTGTCTTCGGATTCCCCGTGCCGCGTGACGGCTCCTGGTGGGAGGGGTTCGACGGGCCGCTGCCGCAGAACCTGGAGCAACTGACCGCGTCCGGACACGTCTTCGCGATCCTTGAAACCGTCGTCCATCCGCACCAGTACGCCCGCGGGCTCGCCCGCCGGCTCCAGCAGCGTCTGCTTGCCGACCATCAGTCTTCGCTCGGTGTCGCCTTGGTGGACCAGTCCGACGGTTCGGCCCGTGCCGCCTTGGAGGCGTGGGGCTGGCAGGAGGCGGGCCATGTCCTCCGCGCCCCGACCGTCCTGTGCGTACTGCTTCTGCCCCTCGGAGAGCGCACCACGGAGCATCCGGACGGCCTCGCGCACAATGACCGGACCCAACGGTCCGAATAGTCGCCTGCGTCGTCCGCGCCGGCCGGGTGCGTCGCGCGCGAAGACGTGGAAGCGTTGAGAAGCGGTGGAGGAACGCGTGGAGCTGTCGCCGGAGCAGGATGCGCGGCGGATCGCCGCGGTGCGTCGTTACGACATCCTGGACACTCCGCCCGACGGCGCCTTCGACCGGATCGCCGCGCTGGCCGCCCGCCTGTTCGACGCTCCGTCCGCCACGGTGACGATCGTGGACACCGACCGGGTCTGGTTCAAGGCCGCGTACGGCCTGGCGGGGGTCACACAGATCGGCCGGGACCCGGGGCTGTGCACCTCGACGATCCTCACCGGCGGCCCTCTGGTCGTCCCCGACACGCTCGACGACCCGGTCGCCCGCGCCCACTGTCTGGTGACCGGTCCGGCCCGGGTGCGCTTCTACGCCGCCGCCCCGATCACCACCGGCGACGGTCAGCGCCTGGGCACCGTGGACGTCCTGGACACAAGGCCGCGCCGCATCACACCGGACCAGGCCACCGCCCTGACCGATCTGGCCGCGCTCGTCATGGACGAACTCGAACTGCGGCTGTCCGCCCTGCGCATGCTCCGTGTGGAACGGGAACTGGTGGAGGTCGAACACGCGGCACGCGAGCGCGCCGAGCGGGACCGGTCGGAGATCGCCGCGTACGCCTCCACCCTGCAGCGCACCCTGCTGCCCCCGGCGCTCCCGGAGGTGCCGGGCCTGGAGGCCGCCTGCCACTACACCACCGCCTCGGTCCACGACGTCGGCGGCGACTTCTACGACGTCTTCCCGCTCGGCGCCGGGCGCTGGGCGTTCTTCCTCGGTGACGTCAGCGGCCGGGGCGCACCCGCCGCCGCGCTCACCTCGCTGATCCGCTACACCCTGCGCACCACAGCCCTGTAGGAACCGGACCCGTGTGCCGTACTGCGGACGCTCAACTCCGCTGCTGTCCGCATCCTCCGACGGCAGCGGCTTCTGCACCCTGGTCTTGGGTACCCTCGCACCCGGCCCTGCCGGCGGTTTCGCCCTCACCCTGGCCGGCGGTGACCATCTCCCGGCCCAGCATCTGCGGCCCGCCCGCCGTGATGGGCCCGAACGGGCGGTCGCCCGAACCGAGCCGGTGAGTCTGGCCGGAGGGATGCTCGTCGGCGCTCTGCACCACGCGGACTTCGTCTCCCGGACCGTTCAACTCCTGCCCGGCGAGGCGCTCTTCCTCTACAGCAACGGACTCACTGAGGCCCGTGCTCCCCGAGGCGCCCGGTTCGGCGAGAGCGGCCTGTCCTCCCACCTCACCCACCACGCCGCCACCAACCGAGCCCTCGGCGCCGCCGCGATCATCAGCGATCTCACCGTGCTGCTGAACGCATTCCCCGCAGGACCCGCCGACGACGTCGCCCTCCTCGCCCTCAGCGCCACTTCCACGACACCCGCCACCACACCCTAC
The DNA here is from genome assembly GCF_042896045.1 of Streptomyces sp. NPDC001351. Classification (NCBI taxonomy): domain Bacteria; kingdom Bacillati; phylum Actinomycetota; class Actinomycetes; order Kitasatosporales; family Streptomycetaceae; genus Streptomyces; species Streptomyces sp. NPDC001351. The sequence goes on from NZ_JBIAWS010000013.1 coordinate 79,479, forward strand.
GGCGCCTCGGGCACCGCACACACCAGCGTGCCCCTCCCACTCCCCGACAGCACATGACCGGGCCGAACGGGCGATGAGCCGACAGGACGACCGCCGGGCGCGCACGCCGTCATCTCCGGTCCGCCGAACGGAGGCGCCGCAGTGCTTGGCGCAGCTCCTGTCGTACCCGTTCCGGGAGCGCCTCGTCCTTCGTCGTGGCGACCAGCGCCGCGGCCACGTCCCGGAGCTTGATGTTGCAGCGCTGCGACACGTCCACCAGCAGATCCCAGGCCCTCTCACTGGTACAGGGCGCCAGGGCCATCACCATGCCGCGCGCCTGGTCGATCACCGCACGGCTCGCTAGCGCCCGCCCCAACTGCTCGTTGCTGGCGCGCAGTTCGACGACCTCGGCCAGCAGAGCCGCAGTCGTAGCCGTCGACAGCGGCTGCTCCTCACGGGGCGTGGTCACCTGGTGCATGGTGCGTACCTCACAACGCAGTCATCCTGTCCATAGGCGGTCGGCGGCACGCCAGTGGTCGTTCGCCGGCCGCGGTGGACTGCTAGGGCGGGCCGTGTGTCGGTCACCTGCGGGGCTCGCTGTCCCGACGGACCTCGCGTCTCCGCCGCGCCCAATGCCGACGGCGGTCCCGGTACTCCCCGCGATCGGAACTGCCGCCACGGTCCCAGCCCCCGCCTTCACCACGGCGGCCGTATTGGGCGGCGCCGAACACCAGCACGACCGAGGCCGCGGCCACCCACCAGATGGGATTGAGGAAGCCGAAGCCGAACAGGACCACGATGAGGACGAGAAGCAGGACGAACACGACGGCCCCCCGGAGCGGAACAGAGCATCACTGCCGGGGGCCGGGGCCTGTTCGGACAGCCTAGCCCTGCCAGGTGACTGCTGGTAACGCCCCATGTAACGGTCTCGCACCCCGAGCGGACGGCCACTTGCCGGCTGTTCAGGGAGCGCGGCAAGGGCTGGTGTGAGCGCGGTACGCATGTACGCCTGATCGTTCCGGCTTCGATCCCCTTCGTCCTACTCGCCGTTGTGATGGCCCTGTCGTGGTGGGAGGACCGCATCCTGCCCGGGTGTCGACACCGCGTTGACAAGGGAGCTTGCCGGGCGTTGACCGGCAGCACGACGTAGGGCCATGCCACTCCGGATCATGCGGTCACCGCATTCCACCTTCCCGATTCGCCGGACTCCGCGGAACTCAGGAAATCGCCGCGATCCGGAGCCCGGCGATGATCTGGATGCAGGCTCCGGTACAGGCGCAGGTGGTCACCAGGGGAGGATCCGCTGCCGCCGCGGATGCTGACGGTGACGGCGGGCAGCGGCATCACCCCGGTGGCGGGAATGCTGCACACCCTCACGCGCCGCCGCGTCTCCGGGCCCGGCCCCGGCTCGTACTCCTACACGGCGAACCTGGCCCGGACGGGTTTCCTCTTCCGGCCTCGCGGAGCCGCGGCGCGTCCGCCACGAGGGCCGGCGGGACCGGACCGGGAGATCACGCAACGGTTGCTGCGCGGGTGAGCATGTCATGGACCCCTCGCACCGGTGTATCCATCAAGGGTGCGAGCCGCACCAGCCGCAGTAACATGGATCGTGGGTTGGCTCACTCTCACGTGCAGCCGCCCGGAAGGGCGACTCCGGCGTGGTTGCGCCGGAGTCGTTGGCACAGCCGCACGGCCGGTTCCGGCCAGGCCGCGACCTTCCAAGAGCCGCGGCCCGCATCGACCGGTGTCCCGCTCGGGAGGGACGGCGCATGATCCAGTCAGCCGACATCCGCGAATGGCGCACCCCTGACGTCGTCGACCCGAAGGGGCACAGGATCGGCGTGCTCGAAGCGGTCTACGTGGAGAGCCGTGGGACCGGGGCGTCGGACGAGTTGTCGTAGCCTGGCGCGGCTGTTGTGCTCGACGAGGATCGGCACGTAGCCGGCGATACGAGCGTTGCTGAGCGGCTGGTAGCAGTCCTGCACCACCTCCCGCACGACCGCGGGCGTCAGCAGGCCGGCGTAGGAGGCCGTCAGATGGTCTGCGAGCTTCAGAAGGGTGTCGGGTAACGCGGTCTCGGCCGTGTTCGCGCCCATGGCGCGCTCCTCACTGTCACAGACGGCCGACCGCGGCAGCCGATCGGTATCCGGGTGCTCGGCGTCGGCCCGTCCACTTCCCACACTTGCACGGATCGCGTCCGTGGAACGGCCCGCCGGATCTGTTCATCAACTGGCCATCTGGGACAGGTCGACCTGCGGGCGGGCCCGTACAGCCGGCCGGAGGAGTAGACTGGTGTTACCGAGGGTATTTCGAGCACCGGCCTTCATGCTTGTGTCGTTTTCGGCGATTGATTACACCGGGCCGGTTCCGACCGGCCCGGAGCAGGGTTCGCATCATGACCGCGACCGTTTCGTACGCGCCGACACTCGAAGACCGGCCCTCTTCTCCGTCTCTCCGCATGCCGCCGGCTCCCACCGGTTCGGCTGCGGCTGTGCTGGATGGCGCCTGGTGGCCCCGCTCCTGTTATCCGGGGGCGGAACTTCCCTCATTGACTGCCCTGCTCGATCCGCAGACGACTCGCGTCTCGGCCGCCTGGCTGATGGCAGCCGTGAGCGACCCGCTGCGCACGTCGGCCACGGGCCGGCTGATGGACGAGGCGGCGCGTCTGCGTACCGTGACGGCGACCGACCGGGCCGTGGAGGTCGTCTGGGACGCTGAAGGAGGCCGTGAGGCCCGCGGTCCGACCCCCCGTCCACGGATCCCGGCAGTTACTGCTCCGGTAGTTGCCATTCCGGCAGCCGCCCTGCCGACACCGCATCCGGCGAAGGGCAGGTGAGGGTCATGGAGACCTTCGTGGCCGTGATGGCACTCCTGGCGATGGTGGTTGTGGGCGTGCTCCTGATCCACCTGCTCAACAACCAGCACGACGAGCGCATCGCCGCTTTCCACTACGGCCGCTCCCGGTCCGCTGTCCGGGGGTTGGCACCATCGGCCCCGCAGAGGCATCGCGGCCGTGGCGGAACGAGTAGCGCCGGTGATCGCCGCGACCACCGCGACGGGGGACGCGGACGGCTCCGGCCACGGCGCCGGACCCGGACGGCGGGGAAGTGAGTCGCCATGCTCCCCGCCACGCACCCCGTCAGGCTTCTGGCGGACACCAGCAGTGAGCCGGTGCTTCCCGGCACCGCGGTCCTGCGGATGGAGACGACAGCCCGGCGCACGGGGACGTTCGACGGCGCGTGGTGGCCGCGGACACGCGACCTCAAGAGCCAACTGTCGGGTCTCCTCACCGCGCTGACGGCTCGCCTGGGCCCCATCGCCCGCGTGGGCCTCGACGCGAGCGACTGGGACGGGTCCCCCGGCCATCTGTTCGTCGACGGGCACATGGTCCGCATCGATTGGTCCGCCGTGGGCGACAACACCATGATCGTCACCCGTGGCGACCAGGACCACTTCCTGTTCCTCGTGATCCCGCCGGGAGCAGGTACCGGCCCCGCGCGTGCCGCGATGGCCATGGCCGTACAGGACGACAACGCCGTCTCGGCCGAGCGGATCCTGGCCGCCACCGGCATCACCCGGGCCGACCGGAGCGACGTAGCGCAAAGTTCGCCCGGCTGAACCGGGCCGATACAGCAGAGCCTGCGACAGCAGCCCGGGACCCCGGCCGCACCACGGACAACAGGCCGGGGTCCTCCCGTGCCGTCTGCCTTCCGGACCGCTCGGGTGCGGGGACGCCATCGACGCAAGGAATGTGAGAACCATGGGTGTTCTGATCACTGTGCTGGTGGTGTTCGCCGCGGTCGGGCTGGTCCTGGTCGCCCTGAGCCTGCGCAACGTCCAGCAGTACGAGAAGGGCGTGGTGTTCCGCTTCGGGCGGCTGCTGCCGGACATCCGCGGGCCCGGCCTGCGCGTCATCCGGCCGATCGGGGACCGGATGCGGAAGGTGTCGGTGCAGACCGAGGTGCTGTCACGTACCCAGTAGTAGTCGGTACCAGCGGGATCCTTCCCGAAAACGCCGGAAGATTCACTGACTACCGCTCAGGCCATCACGTAAGAGCAGGTCAAAGGCACAGCAGCCGTGCCCTCGCCAGGCGCCTTCTAAGCGCTTGGCCGCAGGTTCGAGTCCTGCCGGGGGCGCCCAGTCTCCGCCCTCCTTCAGGAGGGCGTTTTTGCTGTCAGAGCGGGTTTCCCAGTGCCATGACCGCTTTTCCGAAGACACGGCGTCCGCGCAGGGCCTCGGCGGCCTCTTCGAAGCGGTCCCAGGAGCCCTGCCAGCCGATCTCGACCCGGAGGAACCCCTCAGCGGCCAGCTCGGTGAGAACGGCCAGGTCCGCGCCGGCATCGCCCTCGATGACGAAGGAGTTCAGCGACTTGGCCGGGCCGACGGTCGCATACGGCGCGAAGACCGCCGGCTCCCCGGAAGTCCAGCCGACGCTCTGCACGCTGCCCCCGGGGGCGAGCAGGTTCCATGCGGCGACCAGCTGAGGGCCGCCGACGCTGTCGACGACCACGTCGACCGGTCGGTGGAGTCCCTCCAGTCCGATCAGCACCTCGTCGGCGCCGGCCTCGGTCAGCCCCGCCGCGCGGGCTGCCGAGCCCACCGACGCGATCACATGGGCACCGGCCCGCGCCGCCAGCTGGACCGCGAACCGGCCGACCCCGCCGGAGGCCCCGGTGACCAGCACCCTTTTGTCCGGTCCGAGCCCCGCGGCGCGCAGCGAGCGCAGTGCCGCCACTCCGGCGACCGGCAGAGCCGCGGCCTGCGCAGACGCCAGGCCCTTCGGCACTTCGGCGAGCGCACCCACGTCGATCGCCACGCGCTCGGCGAACGCTCCCGCGGTCAGCGCCACCACCCGGGTGCCCACCGCCGGACCGGTTCCGTCGGCCGCGGCCCGGACGACCACTCCGGCGGCGTCCGAACCGAGCACCGCGCCCACCGGGATGCGTCCGGAGCGGGCGTCGTTGAGGTCGCCGTAGTTCAACGAGGCGTGGGAGACGTCCACCAGGGCCTGGCCCGGCCCGGGCACGGGGTCGGGCACCTCGGCGAGGCGGACGGCCGCGGCTGCGGACGGATCGACGACGAGAGCACGAACGGGCATGTCTTCCCCCTTGGTTCACGACTTGTAACCACCGACTGAACCGCCGCCCTTTCGTCACCGCCGGTCCGCTTGCGCGGCTGCGGCTTCGCCCCGGACGCGCCGGACTCACGCAGCGGCAGAATCGATCAGGGCGCCGAGTCCTCCTTGCTCCTCGCCGCCGCGTACGCCTGGGACGGTGTCATCGGCACTCCGTTGATCTGCACCGTCTTGTACGGGCTGACCTTCGCGCAGGTCTTGGCCTTGTCGGCGGTCTGGGCGTGCGCGTCGGCGACCGCGGCGTGCGTGTCGGCGGGAGCGGCGGCCGACGAGCCGCCCGAGGAGCCGTACGCCGTGCCGCTCGGCCAGTCGCTGCCGATGACGAGGACCACGCCGCTGCTGCCGCCCTGGGTGAGGTGCGAGGCGGGCAGTCCGAGGGCGGAGGCCGCCGTCTGGGCCTCGGCCTTCTGCCCGGGGCCGTAGGTGATCGTCGTCCTCGACGACTGCGCGGGGGCGTTGCCCGTGGTGGTGTTCGAGCTGAAGCCCTTGGTGAGGAGGGCCTGCGCGATCACGGAGGCGCGTCCGCCGGTGGTGGTGCCGTTCTCGACCTGTACGGCGACCTCGGAGGCCGGCACGGTGGCCGCCGGCGACGCGGACGGGGACGCCGAGGACGTCTTCTTCTTGCCGCTGTCCGAGGTCAGGGACTGGTCGTTCGCAATGGTCGCGAACAGCGACCTCGCGGAGGCCGCGGGGACGACCCGGTTGGCGTTGGTCGGGTCGGCCGCGGTCTGCATCGTGGTGAACGTCATCCGCTTGGACGGGACCTTGTTCAGATCGGTCGCCAGGTTCACCAGCTTGGTGACGCTGCCCAGGCCGGTGTCCACGGTCAGCGCCTTGGTGGCGGCGTCCGCCAGCGAGTAGACCTTCCCCGGGTCCGTCAGGGTCCCCGCGCTCTTGAACTTGCGGATCATGGCGCTGAGGAAGAGGTGCTGGGAGACGGTACGGCCCAGGTCGCTGCCGTCGCCGAAGCCGTGCCGGGAGCGGACGAACTCGAGCGCCGCATCGCCCTGGAGGGTGTGGGTGCCCTTGGCGAGCTTCAGGTGCGAGTAGGTGTCGTAGACGTTGTCGCTGACGCAGACGTCGACGCCGCCGACCGCGTCGGACATCTTCACCACTCCGGCGAAGTCGAGCATCACGAAGTGGTCGATGGTGATGCCGGTGAGCTGGTGAATGGTTTTGACCTGGCAGGCCGCGCCGTACTGCAGCGCGCTGTTGATCTGGCCGTAGTAGCCGGACGTCGCCTGGCCGCTGTCCGGGTCCTTGCACGCGGGGACGTGGGTCATGGTGTCGCGCGGGACGCTCATCACGGTGGCGTTGGAGCGGTCGGCGGAGACGTGCACCACCATCTCCACGTCCGCGTTGTGCCCGACGGTCGCACTCGCCTTGCCGCAGCCGCCGCCCAGTTTGCAGTCGGCCGCGTTGTTGCGGCCGTCGGAGCCGATCACCAGGATGTTGATCGGGGTCCGCCCGAAGGCGTCGGCCTTCTCTTTCCCGCCGGCGCCGTCGTCGATCGCGACGCTCTTGATGTTGCCGTTCAGATGCTCGTACAGCCAGGCACCTGCTCCGGCCGTGACCAGGATCAGCGCCGCCACCGTGAACAGGGCTATGCGGCCGATCCTTCTGCGCCGGGCGACGGGCTTGGCCCGGCGGCCCGCGCCGCGCCCCCGGGAGCGTGCCGCCTGCCGGGCCGCGGCCCGGCCTCCGTGCGGTGGGCGGGACGTGCCGTCATCGGACTCGCGCTGACGCGGAACACTTGCTGAACGATCTCGGGTGGCCGCATGGCCACGATTTCCGCCCCAGGGGTCGCTCAACTCCCACTCCCTACGCTGTGGCCGACGCCAACCGACGGCGCCACGGCGCACCCCTCGGGTTGGTTGATTGCGCAATATAGCAAGCGTTATCCCGTTCGCAGGTGGGCTATGTCACACCTCCCACCTGCGCCGGGTCGGTACACCGTACCGGCACGCCTCTCCGGCTCAGCGAACCGTGCTGTCCTCGGTCACCGGACGGGCCGATGCGGCATCTCCCGGGGAGGACTGGATGACGCGGGCGGCCGTCGCGTCGGACGCCGGCTCGGACTGCGGCTGGGCGGCTGGCGCCGGGGCGGTGCCGTCCTCCTTCATCGCCTTCGCCTCGCTCTTGAGGATGCGCATGGACTTGCCCAGACCGCGGGCGGCCTCGGGCAGCTTCTTGGAGCCGAACAGCAAGATGATGACGATTGCCAGGACCAGCAGGTGCCAGGGTTCCAGTCCGTTGCGGAGCATCCCGCCCACCCCTTCTCACTTCTCGCATGGTTGCTACGTTGCGCAACTGTACAACCAAGGTGCCCTTCTGACAGCCACCAGTCCGACGGTGTACAGCGCGAGAACGGCGGCCAGCAGAAGGTAGTAGAGAAGCGGCAGCGGGGTCAGCCCGAGCAGCGAGCCGAGCGGTGAGACCGGCAGCAGCAGTCCTACGGCGGCCAGCGCGCCCGCCGCCCAGCCGATCGGCCCGGGTCCGCGCCCCACCGCGAGACGCCCCGTGCGCAGCAGGACCATCACCAGGGCCTGGGTGAGCAGGTTCTCGGTGAACCAGCCGGAGTGGAACACCGCCCGGTCGTCCAGCCCCCCGGGTCCGTGCAGCGCGAGCTCCAGCACGCCGAAGGTGGCCAGGTCGGCGACCGCGTTGAGGACGCCGAAGCCGATGATGAAGCGCAGCAGGTCACGCGGGCGCAGCAGCGTCGGGCGGCGCAGCACCGACGGATGCGGCCGGTCGTGCGCGAAGGCCAGTTGGGCGGCGTCGAAGCACAGGTTCTGCGCCAGCACCTGGGCCGGCAGCATCGGCAGGAAGGGCAGCAGGAGGCCCGCAGCGAGCATCGCGATGACATTGCCGAGGTTGGAGGAGAGGGTGATGCGCAGATACGTGGCGATGTTGCCGCCCGAGTACCGTCCGGCCGCGATGCTGTGGTCGATCGCGGTGAGGTCCTTGTCGGCTAGGACCACGTCGGCGCTCTCCCGGGCGACGGCCACGGCGCCGCGCGGTGCGATGCCGACGTCGGCCGCGCGCAGGGCGGGCAGGTCGTTGACCCCGTCACCGAGGTAGCCGACGGTGTGCCCGCCGGCCCGCAGGGCGGCGGCGAAGCGGGCCTTGTGCTCGGGGCTGCAGCGGGCGAGGACGACGGTCCGGGTGGCGGCCGCGGCGAGTTCGGCGTCGGTGAGCCGGTCGATGGCGTCGGCGGTGAGGACACCGTCCTGCGGTACGGCGATCCCCAGGTCGCTGCAGGCCCGGACGGCGGTGCCCGGGTGGTCGCCGGTGAGGATCCGGACGGCGACACCCCGGTCGGCGAGGACCTTGAGCGCTTCGGCGGCGGTGGGGGCGAGCGCGTCCTTGAAGGTGACGAAGCCCCGGAAGTCCAGGCCGCGTTCGTCGGCGGCCGTGTACGCGCGGATCCGCGCGGGACAGTGCGCGGTGGCCACGGCCAGCACCCGCAGCCCGTCGTCCGCGTGCCGCGCCGCGAGCGCGAGCAGCCGCCCGCGCTCGTCGTCCTCCAGTACGCAACGCTCCAGCACGGCCTCGGCGGCCCCCTTGACGGCCAGGGTGTGCGTGCCCAGCCGTCCCGGCGTGCGGACGACGGCGGTCGCGAGCCGCCGCAGCGGATCGAACGGAAGGGCCGCCACCCCGTCGTACGCCATGACGTCGTCCTCGTCGGCCGCGTCCAGGACCGCGTCGTCGAGGGCGTCCGGGGCGGGCAGATCGGCGAGCTGCAGGGTCCACCAGGCGTTCACCGCGGCCCAGCGCAGCACCTCGGGGTCCTCCCGGCCGTCCGGGCCGAGGGCCTGGTGGAGGACCGGCCGGTCCTGGGTGAGCGTTCCGGTCTTGTCGAGGCACAGCACGTCGACAGCGCCGAGGTCGTGCAGCGCGGGCAGCCGCTTGACGATCACCCCGTGGCCGCGGGCCAGCAGCGAGGCGCCGCGGGCCAGGCACATGGTGACGATGACCGGCAGCATCTCCGGCGTCAGCCCGACCGCCACCGCCACCGCGAACGGCAGCGTCTCCAGACCGCGGTCGCGCAGCGCGGCGTTGGCCATCAGGACCAGCGGCGGGGTCAGCAGCATGAACCGGATGAGGATCCACGAGATGCCGTGCACGGACCGGTCGAAGGCGCTGGCCTCGGGCCGGGCGTCGCCTCGGCCGTGCGCCGCGGCGAACCGGGTCCGCGCGCCGGTCGCCACGACGACCGCGGTGGCACTGCCGGACGCGATGCTGCTGCCCTGGAAGCAGAGCTCGGGCCGGTCGAACGGGCCCCCGGCCGCCACGCCCGGTCCGTCGGCGGCGTCCTTCGCCACGGGGGCCGACTCGCCCGTGAGCACGGCCTGATGCACGGTCAGGCCCTGCGCGCGCAGCAGTCGTACATCGGCGGGAACCAGGTCGCCGGGGCCGAGCCGGATCACATCGCCCGGCACCAGCTCCTCCACCGGGATCTCCCTGGCGTCCGGCGGGAGATCCTCCCCGGCGCGGCGCAGGACGGTGGCGGTGGTGGCGACCAGGCCGCGCAGGGCGGCCATGGACCGGCCGGCCCGGTGCTCCCCCGACGCGCGCAGCACACAGCTCACGGCGACCAGCAGGAGGATCACACAGGCGGTGCCCCAGGAGGCGACGGCCGCCGACACCAGCCCGAGGCACAGCAGCACGGCGGTGAACGGATCGCGCAGACTGCGCAGCAGCGCCCCCGGCCAGGAGGCTTCCCGGTGCGTCGGCAGAGTGTTGGCCCCGAAGCGGGCCTGCCGCTCCTCGGCCTGCGCCTCCGTCAGACCGCGCGGCCCGCTGTCCAGGCTCCGCAGCGTCTGCAGCAGGGTTGAAGGGCCCCGCCCCGCGTCGGCGACCGGTCCCGGCCCTTCTGCGGAATCGAACGCCCCGGGGCCCGGTTCCGGGGCCGCGCTGATGTCAGCCACCGGCCCCGCGCAGCGGGTGCACGGGCGCGGACGACCCGTCGGCACGCGCGGCCAGCTGCCCCACCATCACCCGGACCACGGTCACGACGTCGGGATCGTCGACGAAGTAGATCTGCCGCCGCCCCTCCCGCCGGGACCGCACGAGCCCCGCGAGCTTCAGCTTCGCCAGGTGCTGGCTGACCGCGGGCAGGGCCCCGCCCACCCGGTCGGCGAGGTGGGTGACATCGCTCTCGCCCTGCGCCAGCGCCCACACGAGGTGCAGCCGGGCCGAGGAGGCCAGCAGTCCGAAGGCGGCGGCCGCCTCGGCCAGTACCTCGGCCGACGGATCCTCGAAGCCCCCGATGTCTGCCGCCACAGTCCTCTCCCGTCCCACCCGATAGCCGCGCCGCACCGCGCGGGGCCATTCTAGGTGTCGGGCTGCGCCCGGACCTCCGTCTCGGTGCCCCCTGCCGCCGCGTCGTCCGGCTCGGAGCGGCCACGAGCCGCCATCAGGAACCAGGCGACGTCGCCGAGGGCCGTCCCGGCGGCCACCGCGCCGGCGACCAGCCCCGCCGTGATCAGCCCCTGTCCGACGTAGGGCCGCCCAGCGAACGCGTCGGCTCCGAACCCGAGGAACAGGAACACGGCGGCGGCAACGGCCGGCACACCGGTCACGAGCATGGCCCGTACGCACACGAACCGCATGTATCTCCCCCGATGGATGGACGCCTGCGGCATGGAGTGGCGAGTGTAATGGTTCTCGGCTTGCGCAATTTTTAAAGGCTTACTTGATCTACCCCGCCGACGAAAGGGACCTCCGTGCGGCTGCGCTGCGCTGTGCTCGACGACTTCCAGCAGGTGGCGACGGAGCTCGCCGACTGGTCGCCGGTGGCCGACCGGGTGGATGCCGTCAGCTTCGCCGAACACTTCGACACCGAGGACGCACTCGCCTCCGCCCTGACCGACTTCGACATCGTCGTCACCCTGCGCGAGCGCGTTCCCTTCCCGGCCTCACTGCTCGCCCGCCTGCCCCGGCTGAAGCTGCTCGTCGCCTCCGGCATGCGCAACAGCGTCATCGACTACGCCGCCGCCGAGGCGCACGGCGTCACCGTGTGCGGCACGGCGAGCACCTCGACACCGCCCGTCGAACTGACCTGGGCGCTGCTCCTCGGCCTCGCCCGCGGCATCGTCGAGGAGAGCAACTCCCTGCGCTCCGGCGGCCCTTGGCAGCAGACGGTGGGCGCCGACCTGCACGGCCGCCGTCTGGGACTGCTCGGCCTCGGCAAGATCGGCAGCCGCGTGGCCCGGGTCGGCACCGCCTTCGGCATGCACGTCAGCGCCTGGAGCCAGAACCTCACCAAGGAGTACGCCGACGAGGTGGGCGTCGAACTCGCCGCCTCCAAGGAGGAGTTGCTGGCCGACAGCGACTACGTCTCCGTCCACCTGGCCCTGGGCGAGCGCACCCGCGGTCTGCTCGGCCCCGCCGAACTCGCCCTCCTCAAGCCCACCGCCTATCTGATCAACACCTCCCGCGCCGCGATCGTCGACCAGGACGCCCTGCTCGCCGCGCTGCACGAGGGCCGGATCGCCGGCGCGGGCATCGACGTCTTCGACATCGAGCCCCTCCCCGCCGACCACCCGATGCGCACGGCTCCCCGGCTGCTCGCCACACCGCACCTCGGGTATGTGTCGCGGGCGAACTACGAGACGTACTACCGGGAGGCGGTGGAGGACATCCGGGCGTTCCTGGACGGCGAGCCGGTACGCCGGCTGGGCTGAGACGGCCGGCTCCCGCGGAAACGGTCAGGCATACCGGTAGATCCCGCTCACGTCCTCCATCTCGTCCGGTGTCACCCCCCACGGCGGCATCGGCTCGTGCCGGGCGACGATGCGCCCGCGCTGCCCGCTGCGGGGGCCGGGCGGCTGGGCCGGCAGATAGCGCGGGGCGCCGTTCCTGTGCAGTCGCTGCCAGCGGGTCCACTGCAGGTCGACGAAGGCGTGGTGGAGCCAGAACACGGGGTCGTTGACCGAGGCGCCGCCGAGCATGGCACCGCCGACCCAGCGGTGGACGCGGTTGTGATTGCGCCAGGCGACGCCGTCCTGCCCGGTCCCCCAGCCCTCCAGCTTGTTGCGGAACCCCTCGTCGCAGGTGGAGTCCCAGGGCGAGGTGTCGTAGACCGGGTCGGCGAGCGCCTCCTGGAGTTCCTCCTCGGTCGGCAGCTCGATGGGGTCGTCGGCCCGGCCCAGGTCCCGGGTGAGGAACTCGACGTCGATGACGCCCTCCCGGATGCGCCAGTAGCCCTGCGCATAGGCGAACGGCCCGGTGACCACCTGGTGGTCGCCGCTGCGCCCGTTGCCGCCGAGGAGGTCGTCGCTCCAGGGCACGGACGTCGTCGAACGGTCCCGCGTCCAGTCCCAGTACGGCACGGTCACCGAGGGGTCGACCCGTTGCAGCGCCCGCTCCAGGTCCAGCAGGAAACGGCGGTGCCAGGGCAGGAAGGAGGGCCCCATGTGGGCGGGACGCAGACCGGTCTCGCCGTCGGCCTGGTAGTACGCGATGTGCACCCGCACGAACTCGTCGTACTCTCCCCGCCATTTGATCTGGAGCAGCGCGTTGACGAGCCGTCGCCGCTCGTCGCGCGTCAGCGTGCTCACGTCCTTACGCACGTACACCATGGCGTTCCCCCATGTGCAGGTGCCCTCCGCCGAGCAGGCCAGGCGCCAGGTCGCGCAGCCGCTGCCCGGGGCCGAGCTCGTCGACGGCCGCCCGGGTGGCCTCCACCAGGGTCCGGTACGAGCAGTAGTGGTTGACCATGCTCAGCCAGCTGCCGTCGGAGCGGCGCATCAGATGCAGCGGGCGGCCGTCCACGGTGACCTGCCACGCACGGCCGTGGGCGCCGCATCCCGGAGCGGGGAGCAGGGCGCCCCGGATGCGACGGCCCCGGTAGATCTCGTCGAAGGCCGACTCGGCTGCCTCCACGGCGCCTCCCGTGGACCGTGGGGCGCGGGAGGCGGCGAGGACAGGGGCGAGCGCGGCGAGGCAGACGAGCACCCGGCGCCTTGTCGCCCGCCACCCCGGCGGCTCGGCGCCGCTCGGTACTCCACCGGCACTGACGACCATGGCTCGCTCCCTCGTAGGGTCAACACCAGTACGTTCATACGATGCTGTCTCCACGCGGAACGTCGGCGGAGCCGGTACGTCAGCTCGTCCATAAATCCCACAAACGGGTCAGGGTCGGCAGGCCGACGACGCCCTCAGCGCGGGGTGAGGGCCGGCAGGAGCACCTGAGCGGCGGCCCTCAGGGTCTGCTCGGCGCCCGCGAAGGCGGCCGGCGCCGCGGGCTCGATCGGCCGGCCCGGCCTGCCCGCGGGCCAGGGGCGCGCGGTGAACACGAGACAGGCGTAGCCGCGTTCGGCGACCGCCGGGAGTCACTCGGGCGGAGCGGCGCACCGGGCACCCAGCTCCGGCATGGTGCCGAAGGCCTGCCCGGCCTCGAGAAACAGGCTGACGGCGATCCGGTCCCCGGTGGTGCCGTCGACGAGGCCCCCGCCGACCCGCAGCCCGTTGCCGGCCGGCAGCCCCTCGACCGCGGCGGACATCGCACGCGGGCCGCCCTCGGCGTCCCCGAGGGAGTCGGCCGGCAGATACGGCAGGTCGCCCCCGTCGGCGGCCGCGCCGCTCCAGGGCAGCACGACGAGGGTGCCGAGGTCGGTCAGGCGGACAGGGCGCGTTTCGGTCGGGGTTGAGGTCATCGCGCGACCTTATCGACGGGCTGCCGAACCTCCCGCTGCCCTCTCACCCGAACGACCGACGGCCCGGGTGAGGTTCACCCGACCGTTGCCGCCGCGGCGAGGACCTTGCCCAGGGCGCTCACCATGCCGCTGACGGCCGGGGGGACCTTTTCGGCGTCGCCGGAGGTGGAGGCCACGATCAGGGCGTCGACCGCCTTCTTCAGAGCGGTCAGCGCATCCCCTTTGACCGCCTTGGTCCGCAGCGGGGTGGCCTTGGCGATGGCGTCCTTCACGGCGTCGCCGAGCTTCTGCGCCTCGACGACGGACAGCTGGCCGCCGTCGGCCTTCAGTACGGCGTTGAGCAGTCTGGCGACCGGAGTGAGCACACCGCCGATGTCGCCGAGTTTCTTGACCTGCGGGATCAGTTCGTCCGCCCCGGGGACGGGTCCGAGGGACGACATGCGGGTGCGTTCCCGGGCGGAGCCGGCCGCGACGGCGGCCGGGGCGGTGATGCCGACCAGGAGGGCGGCGCCAAGAGCGACGGACGCGATACGCCGTGCGGGCAGTGCACGCATGGGGGCTCCTTTCGAGAACACTCAGCGGTAGACGCGAAGGTGGGCGACGGCGAAGGTGAGGGGGCCCGGACCGGAGGGGGCCGGGTGGTACTGACCGGCGCTCAGCGACAGATTGAGGATCAGGTACGCCGACCAGTCGGCGCCCACTCCGGTGCGGTCGCGGAAGACCCGCTCGCCGTTGACGTACCAGTCGACGGAGTGCTCGCCGTAACAGCTGCCGATGGTCACCCACTCGGCCGGGGCGATCGTGTCGGCATCCGTGTGATACGCGCCGGCGTGGTTGACGTGGTTGGACAGCTCCAGCAGGTGCGGGTTGTCGGGGTGGTACTCGAAGGTGTCGATCTCGTTCCCGCCGTCCTTCCAGGTCCACAGCGCCGGCCAGGCGCCGGTCCCGGAGGGCAGTTTGACCCGGGTCTCGGCGTAGTCACCGGTGCGCACCTGGAAGCCCTCGGCGGAGTACTCGGTGGTGAGCAGGCCGGTGTGCCAGGCCTGTCGGCCGTTCTCCAGGGTGTGGCGGGCCGGGTGGGCCGTGAAGGTGGCCACGCCTTCGGAGACGGTCACACAGCCGGGGCTGAGCCAGTCGAGCTTGTTGTCGTCCGGATTGTGGTTGCCGTAGCGGTAGGCGCTGGTTCGGTCGCCGACCCATTTGGTCCCCCAGGCGATGGGGGCGTCGAACTCCTCCGACCAGGTGAGCGACTTGCCGCCGGCGAAGGCAGGGGACGCGGTCGGCACGGGCTGGGCGCTGTCGGCGGTCATGGCGGTGAGGGTAGGGCCGCGAAGCGGCCGCCCCGGCCGAAGCAGCGACTGCACCGCTGGAATTCCCCTTTCACACTACCCATCCGGCCGAAACCGCACCCACCATACGATCAATTGATTCACCGACCATCTGAATCCCTTTGACGGCACCGTAAGCAAAGCATTGTTCACCCCTCCGACTTTCATGCGTATGGAGTAACGCATCGCTTTTACGGAGGGCATGGACTGCTATGTTCTCCAGCCGTCGGATCAGAGGTAACTTTCAACCGAGGTGAATCATGAAGAAGGCAATTTTCACCACTGCGGCGTTGGCCATCGGCGCGGGCCTCGTGGGTGGGTCCGCCGTCGCGGCGTCGGCCGCCACTCCGCCGGCCGCACCGGCCGCGTCGGGCGGCCTGCTCGGTCTCATGTCCCCGACCAAGGTGACCCCGGCGGTGGTGCCCGCGGCCGACGTCGTCTCGCGGCTGGCCCGCAACGGCAAACTCGCCAACGGTAGCGCCTTCGACAAGCAGAAGACGCCGGGCGTCTCGGGCGTCTACCTCGACGGCATGGACCCGAACGCTTCCAAGAAGCCCACGATTCCGGTGCGGAACCCGGCCGGAAACGGCGTCGTTCAGGTGCACCCGCTGCAGGCCCCGACCTCCACGGGGCTGGGGAGCCTGCTCAGCAAGTGACAAGACGGAAACCGTAGGAGCCGGCCGTACCGGCGAAAGCCCTCATACGAAGCATTTGCCCGGCCCACCGGCCCTCTCCCCTCCGGTGGGCCGGACACATGTCGACGGCCGTTCCCTCTTCGGATTGTCGTTCATTTACGCCACAAGGATTCCGGATCCAATCAGGTCCGGCCCCCAGGAACCTGCGGCATTGCGCCATCCGACGGAATAAACCTTGTTTAGGTGCCCGTCCCGTGACTTATACGCGCATATCAAGGTTTCCTGGTATGCAAGCGTGCGCAACCGTGAATTGAGGAAGGAACTAAGTTGCCCAGGAAGTTCGCGGTCATCACTGCCCTCACCCTCGGCGCTATGGTCAGCAGCGTCGGTCTCGCCTCGGCCAACGACAGCAACACCACCGTCAAGGGCGGCAGCGGCTTCGCGGAGTCGCCGGTCGTCGTGAACGCCCCTCAGCAGGGCGTTCTGGTGGTCAACGGGACGCTCGTTGACGGCCGTTGCATCGCCCCGTGGTCCAACGGATCCGTCCTCGGCGGCATCGTGGCCCCGAATTCGCACTACGCCGCGTGCAACACGGCGGCCGTCGACCAGTCGCAGAACGCCCCCTACTCGGGCGGCCTGATCTTCTGACCTGCTCCGAGCACATCGGAGCAAGCGCATCACCCAAAACAGCCCGGAAAGGCGCATCCCATGCGTAACAAGGTTTCGGCCATTTCCGCCCTCGCCGCGGGCCTCGTCCTCGCGGCGGCCGGCACCGCCGCGGCCGAGGACTGCACCGACGTCAAGGGCGGCAGCGGCTTCTCGTCGTCCCCGGTCGTCGTCAACGCTCCCCAGCAGGGGGTTGCCGTCGTCAACGGCTCGGTCGCCGACCTCCGTTGCGTCGCGCCGTGGTCCAACGGTGCCGTCCTCGGCGGCGTCGCGGCCCCGAACTCGCACTACGCCGCATGCAACACGGCGAAGATCGACCAGTCGCAGAACGCCCCTTACACGGGCGGTCTGATCTTCTGACCTGCTCCGAGCACATCGAAGCACGGAAACCCCCATCGCCCCACCGAAAGGCGCATCCCATGCGTAACAAGGTTACGGCCATTACCGCCCTCGCCGCGGGCCTCGTGCTCGCGGCCGGTGGCGCCGCCTCGGCCAACGACTCCAACACCACCGTCACCGGCGGCAGCGGCTTTTCGGAGTCGCCGATCGTCGTGAACGCCCCTCAGCAGGGCGTCGCCGTCATCAACGGCTCGCTGATCGACGGCCGCTGCATCGCTCCGTGGTCCAACGGTGCCGTCCTCGGCGGCGTGGTGGCCCCGAACTCGCACTACGCCGCGTGCAACACGGCGGCCGTCGACCAGTCGCAGAACGCCCCGTACACGGGCGGCATCATCTTCTGAGCCGCGCATCACTCGATGGCGGTCCGCCGGAATTCCGGTGGGCCGCCATCGGCTTTTCCATGCCCGCTTTTCTACTCTTCGCTTTCCCGCTCTTTTTTAAGCTTCTTTTCCGGGATCCATACACGCCCGTGGGGCCTGTCCGCATCTGCAGCAGACAGGCCCCACGATCAGGAGGTGGCCGCCAAGGAGCGCGCCAACAAGGAGGGAAAGGCGCTCCAGCGGGTCATTCCAATAGGAACAACGGCGTCCTCCGCCTGTGGTCACCCCGAATCCATCGTTCGGCCCAACGCGCGAAGTGCGGACGCATATGCCGAAGGGCCGACCCCGAGGAATGCGGAGCCGACCCGAATCGCGGATCCCCCGGCTACTTGCCGATCGGAAGCCCGCCCAGCAGCTTGCCGCCGGCGGGGGTCGCCGGCAGGGCCGGGTTCGGCAGGGCGCCGCCGACGACGGGGCCCTTCATGCCCGCCTCCTTCATGCTGCCCTTCACGCTGTCCTTCACGCTCTGCGCCACCTGACCGACGTTGTCGCCCACGAAGCCCGTCGACACCTTGGCTGCCGTGGGGACACCACTCGCGACCGTCTTCCCGCTGTCCACGAGTCCACCGGCCGGCATGTCCGCCGCGCCGGCGGGCACGGCCACCCCGGCGAGGGCGAGGGAACCGGCTACGACGGCGGCAGCCTTCAGAGTCTTCATCGTGTGCCTTTCTTTCGTAAGTCGTCTTCGAGCGGCCTAACGAGAGTGCGGCTTCCGGGAAACCCTGTTGCCGTTGCCGTAAGTCCAAACGGGTGATCGGGGGCGACAAATAGCTCATTGAAACGCCACCATTCCGACACAGATGACCGGTCCGCAGATAAATACGGGTGAGCGGCTAGAGTGGCTCACCTCGTGATTTCAGCGATGCCGGTTGAACAACGAACCTCACGCTCTCGAACGGGTGCGGGTTTTTATATCAAGAAGCACGAGCCGCACGTCCTGGCCCCGGCTCGGACTCTTTTGTTCGGAAGGGCATCCTCTCCCATGCGTTTTTCCCCACGCGTGCCGCACATCCTGCATGTCACGCAGCCCGTCGAGGGCGGTGTCGCGCGGGTCGTGGCGGACCTGGTGGCGGCTCAGCTCGCCACCGGGCTGCGGGTGACCGTGGCCTGTCCGGAGGGTGGCACGCTGACGGACGCTCTGCGCGCGCCGGGCTGCACGGTGCTGCGCTGGGACGCGACCCGCTCGCCTGGGCACCGACTTCCGGGCGAGGTACGGCGGTTGGCGCGGATCCTGCGCGAGGTGCGGCCGCACCTGGTGCACGCGCACAGCGCGAAGGCGGGACTCGCTGCCCGGCTGGCCGTGCGCGGCACTCTCCCGACCGTCTTCCAGCCGCACGCCTGGTCGTTCGAGGCCGCGGAGGGAATCGTCGCTCGGCTGGCGCTGGGCTGGGAGCGGTCAGGGGCGCGGTGGGCGACGCGCATCGTGTGCGTCAGCGAGGCGGAGCGGCGGACCGGGCAGCGGTGCGGGATCAGCGCCCCGTGGCGGGTGGTCCCCAACGGTGTCGACACGCTCAGGTTCCGGCCGGAGGGGGACGTCTCCCGGTCCGGGCCGGGGCCGCTCGTCGTGTGCGTGGGCCGGCTGTGCCGCCAGAAGGGGCAGGACGTTCTTCTGCAGGCGTGGCCCGCGGTGGAACGGCAGGTGGCCGGGGCCCGGTTGGTGCTGGTCGGCGAGGGCCCGGACGCGGACCTACTGCGCTCCTGCGCGCCCGCTTCGGTGGTGTTCGCCGGTGCCGCGTCCGACGCGGCCCCCTGGTACCGGGCCGCCGACGTCGTGGTCCTGCCGTCCCGCTGGGAGGGCATGGCGCTCGCCCCGCTGGAGGCGATGGCGTGCGCCCGGCCGGTCGTGGTCACGGACGTGGACGGGGCGCGCGAGAGCCTGCCGCCCGAGCAACTGCCGTACTGCCTGGTGCCGCCCGAGGACCCCGGAGCGCTGGCGCGGGCGCTGACGGCGTTGCTCAGGGACGAGCCGCTGCGCGCGGCGCTGGGCGCGCAGGGCCGCCGGCATGTGCTCGCCGCCCACGACCTGCGGCAGACGGCGGACGCCGTGACCGACGTGTACCGCGAATTGCTCGGCGAACTGCTCGGCGTCGTTGTCGCGCCGGTCGCCGTACCCAACTAGAGCAGGAAGTGCATCACCAGATGACTGCGGAAAGTACCGTTCCCCCTCGTACGGGGCAGCAGCCGCGGGCGGCAGAGCACGCTGTCTCCGTTCTCGCCCCGCGCGGCCCCGCAGCCGGACGTCGACTGCCCGCCGGACGCAGAGAGAGCCGGCCGCGGCGGGCCTTTCGGGGGACCCTGCCGCTCGTCGACGGCGGCGCCGCCCTGCTGGGGGTCCTGGTCGTGCCCGGGGCCCCGCGGTATCCGCTGGTCGTCGCCCTGCTGGTGCTGGGGGTGCTCGGGCTGAACCGGCGGGCCCGCCTGTACGACAGCTCCCAGGTGCGCGGTGTGCTCGACGAACTTCCCGCCGTCTGCGGACGGATCGCCGTCGGCTGGGGGGCTGTCGGGGCGCTCTCACCGCTGCGCCCGCTTTCGCCGGCCGTACTGGCCGGCGCGTTCGCGGTGCAGTGTGCGGCGGCCTGCGCGGGCCGGGCCGCGGTGCACGGGCGGCGGGCGCGGCGGCGCCTGCCCGATCCCGCGCTGGTGGTCGGTCCCGTCGCGGTGGCCCGGAAGGTCGCGGCCGCGTTGCTGCGCCAGCCGGGCTGCGGAGTGCTGCCGGTGGGCGTGGTCGGCGACGGCCTCGACGTCCTCGCCCGGCCCGGTGAAGGCCACGAGCTGCCGCTGCTGACCACGGATCAGGCGGCGCGTCGGGCGGTCATCCAGAACGGTGTGGAGACGGTGCTCGTCGTGGGCGCCGCCACCCGGGTGGAGAAGACCGCTCTGCTGCGGGATCTCGCCGCGTACGGCTGCGTGGTGTGGGAGCTGGACGCGGACGCGCCCTCGTACGGCCTCGGCGGGCGCCGCGAAGCGGGCGGTCATCTGGCGGGCTTCCCGCGCAGGCTGCTGTGCCCGGGGCGCGGACGGCGGCGGGTCGGCGTGGGCAAGCGGGTGCTGGACGCGGTGCTGTCGGGCTCGCTGCTGCTGCTCGCCTGCCCGGTGCTGCTGGTGTGCGCGGCGGTGCTGCGGATCATGGACGGGCCCGGTGTGCTGTTCAGGCAGGAACGCATCGGCAAGGACGGGCGGCCGTTCACCCTGCTGAAGTTCCGCACCCACCGGCCCGCCAGCGCACATGAGGCGGCGACCCGCTGGAGCGTGGCGAACGACCAGGAGATGAGCCGCTTCTGCCAGTTCCTGCGCCGCACCTCGCTGGACGAGCTGCCGCAGCTGTGGAACGTCTGCCGCGGAGACATGAGCCTGGTCGGACCGCGGCCCGAACGGCCTTATTTCGTCGCCAAGTTCAGCCAGACCTATCCCGGTTACCGGGAGCGTCACCGGATGCCGACCGGGATCACCGGGCTCGCCCAGATCCACGGGCTGCGCGGCGACACCTCCATCGAGGACCGGTGCCGCTTCGACAACGCCTACATCGACAACTGGTCGCTGTGGCAGGACATCTGCATCCTGGCGCGTACGGCGGTCCTGTTCGTACGGCCGACGGGGAGCTGAGCGCGGGTGAGCACTCCCTCGGCGGTCTGCGTACCGCGCGTGCCGCAGCTTGCGGCGCTGCGCCGGGCCGCTTCCGTGCTGCCCGTCCTGGCGGTGATCGCCCTGCTGGGGCTGCCGGCCGAGGCGGGCAGCGGTGCCACACCCGCCGACGCGGCCTGCGGGGTGGTCGTGCTCTGGGCCGCCGTGTGCACCGTACGGCGGGCGCGGCGCCCGCTGACGCGGACGGCGGCGGTCGTACTCGGACTGCCCGTGGTGGGTATCGCGGTGTCCGCGACCGGGGCGGTGACGGCCGGCGACGCGGTCACCGGACTGGCCCGCTATCTCCAGGTGTTCGTGCTGGTGCCGCTCGCGATGGTGCTGCTGGTGCGCGACCGGCGCGACGCCCGGCTGGTGTTGTGGGCGCTGGCCGGTCTCGCGCTGTGGCAGGGGGCGGTCGGGGTGCACCAGTACCTCACCGGGACCGGGGCCTCGTACCAGGGTGCCGACATCCGGGCGGTGGGGACGTTCGGGCCGTCCGACGTGATGGGGATGGCGGCCGTCGTCGCGTCCGGAGTGGTGGCGCTGACCGGTCTCGCGCTCGGGGCCGCGCCGCGGCGGCAGCGGGTGCCGGCGGCGGTATGTGCGCTGGCGCTGCTCGTGCCGCTCGCGCTGTCCTTCAGCCGGGGCGCCTGGATCGCCACCGCCGTGACCTGCGGGGCGCAGCTGCTGCTCGCCGGGGTACGGCGGGCGGTGAAGGCGTTCGCGGCGGCGGCCGCGGCGGCGGTGGTGCTGGTGGGCGGGTTCGGGGTGGGCGGCTCGGCGCTGCAGGAGCGGCTGGACAGCATCGGCCAGGTGGCCGGCGCACCGGACCAGTCGGTCGTCGACCGGTACACCATGTGGGCGGCGTCCGTCGACATGTGGCGCGAGCACCCGCTGACGGGTGTGGGCCTGAAGGCCTTTCCCGCCTACCGCGACGCGCACGCCTCGCTCGCGCTGTCCTCGGGCAGCGACACGGAAGGCGCGGGCCAGGCCTTCCGCCGTCAGCCCCTGCTCTCCCCGCACAACATGTACATGCTGCTCCTGAGCGAGCAGGGTCTGCTGGGGCTGCTCACGGTGGCGGGCAGCTGGGCGGCCCTGCTGGTCTGCGCGCTGCGCCGGCTACGGCGGGCGGGGCCTGCCCGGGACTGTGCGCTCGCGGCCTGCGGGCTGCTGCTGTGGCCGCTGGTGAACTTCCTGTACGCCGACATCGGTGGCCCCTCCACCGTCCTGACGGCCGTCTGTCTCGGTCTCGCCGCCTGGTGGTCGCTGGCAGACGAAGCGACGAGGGGCCCTGCCGCCGAATCGGGCGGGCGATGAGGCCCGGACCCGCGAGGACCGCGGGCCCCGCCGACCACACGACCGGCGAGGACGTCCCGCTCCCGGCGGGCGGCGCTCACGCCGCGGCCGCCGCCCCGCGCGCGGACGCTCCCTCGGGCCGTTTCCTCGCCAAGGCGACGTTGTTGTCCGCCGCGCTGTCCATGGCCGGGGCGATGCTCGGCCTCGTCCGGGACCAGGCGCTCGCGCATCTCTTCGGCGCCGGCGCGGCGACCGACGCGTTCCTGGTGGCCTGGACGGTGCCCGAACTGGCGGCGACCCTGCTGATCGAGGACGGCATGGCCTTCGTGCTGGTGCCCGCGTTCAGCACGGCGCTGGCGCGGCGGGCGCTCGGGAACCGCACGCCCGACCCCGTACACGCCCTGATCGCCGCCTCCCTGCCGCGGTTGTGCCTCGCCTTCGCCGCCACGGCCGCCGCGACCATGGCCGGGGCACCGCTGCTGGTCTCCGCCCTGGCGCCCGGTCTGCCCGACCCGTCCCTCGCCGTCTCCTGCACGCGGCTGACCGCGACCTGCGTGCTGAGCATCGGGCTGGCCGGGTACTGCAGCGCGGCGTTGCGGGCCCACCGTTCGTATCTCGCGCCCGGCGCGATCAACATCGCGTACAACACCGCGATCATCGCCACGATGGTCGTCCTCGGTGAGCACTGGGGCGTACGGTCCGCCGCTCTCGGTGTCGCCCTCGGCGGCTGCCTCATGGTCGCCGTACAGGCACCGGCCCTGGTGCGGCGGATCGCACTGCGGCCCCGTCGGCCCGTCTCCGTCTCCGTCTACGACGGGGAGCAGGGCCGGCCGCTCGCGCCCGGTCTCGTCTGCGCGGTTCTGCTCTTCGCCCTGTGCCGGCAGTCACAGGTCCTCATCGAGCGCTACTTCGCGTCCGGGCTGCCGGCCGGTGCCATCTCCCACCTCAACTACGCCCAGAAGGTTGCCCAGTTGCCGATGTCGCTGTCCATGATGGTGTGCGTCGTCACCTTCCCGGTGGTGGCGCAGGCCGTCGCCGAAGGCGACACGCGGCGGGCCCGGGACCGGGTCGAGCGGGATGTGCTGCTGATGTCCTGTCTCGTCCTGCTCGGCGCCGCGGTGGTCGTGGCCTGCGCGCCGCAGATCGTGCAGCTCCTCTTCCAGCGCGGTGCGTTCACGGCTCGGGACACCGCCGCGACCGCCGCGGTGATGCGGGTGTACGCCGCCGGACTGCTCGGACAGACGCTGGTGGGGGCGCTCGTACGGTCGTACTTCGCGGCCGGCCGCACCACCTGGTTCCCGCTGGGCGCGATGGGCGTGGGCGCGCTCACCACCGTTGTCGTCGACGCCTGGGCCGTCCGGTACTGGGGGGCGCTGGGCATCGCTGCGGCCAATGCGACCGGCATCACCCTCGTCGCGCTGCTCCTGCTGCGCCGCCTGGGGCCGGCCAGCGTGCCCGTACGCGTCCGCCGGGTCGTCGTCCAACTGGTCCGGCCTGTGTGCGCGGCCGTGTGCGCCACCGCGGCCGGGCTGCTCTGCGCGGGGCTGTTCACCTCTCCCGCGGCGTCCTTCGCCGTCTGCTGCACCTGTGTGACCGCCGTCTTCCTGCTGCTGGCCTGGCTCCTCGACGCAGCCGGCGCCCGGTCCCTTCTGCTTCCCGTCCTGCAGTTCGTCCGTCACTCCGTCACACGAAAGCTGGGCCATGGTCGCTGACGTCTCCATCGCACCGCACACGCCCGCCAAAAGACGCTCCAAGCGGGGCCCCGCCGTCTGGGTGGCCATGTACCACTCCGTCTCGGACTACCCGGACGACCCGTACAACGTCACCGTCACCCCCTCGCAGCTCGAGCGCCAGCTGGCCTGGATGTCCCGCCGCGGCCTGCGCGGGGTGAGCATCCGGGAACTGCTCGCGGCGCGCGCCCGTGGCACGGAGCGCGGACTGGTGGGGCTCACCTTCGACGACGGGTACGCCGACTTCGACACCATGGCGCTGCCCGTGCTGTACCGCCACGGTTTCACCGCGACGGTGTTCGCGCTGCCCGGGCGGCTCGGCGGCGAGAACGCGTGGGAGCCGTGCGGGCCGCGCAAGCCGCTGCTCGACGAGGACGGCATCCGCCGTGCCGTCGCCGCGGGCATGGAGGTCGCCTCGCACGGTCTGACCCACCTCGATCTGACCAAGGTCACGGACGAGGTGCTGCACGCCGAGGTCAACGACAGCCGTCACGCACTCGCCGGGATCATCGGCGCCGACGTCGAGGGCTTCTGCTACCCGTACGGCTATCTCGACGAACGGGTCGCCGCCGCTGTGCAACGGGCCGGCTACCGATATGCCTGCTCGATCACCCCCGGTCCGGACGGCTGCGGTGACTTCGCGCTGCCTCGCATCCACGTCGGCCAGGCCGACCACCCGGCGCGGCTGGAGCTGAAGCGCCGCCTCGCCCGTGCGTTCGGCCGCACTGTGGAGGCCGTGTGAGGGCCCTGCACATCATCACCGGCCTCGGCGTCGGCGGAGCGGAACAGCAGCTGCGGCTGTTGCTGCGCCACCTGCCCGCGCAGTGCGACGTGGTGACCCTGACCAACCCCGGCCCGGTCGCCGCGGGCCTCGCCGCCGACGGCGTCCGCGTCACCCACCTCGGGATGGGCGGCAACCGTGATCTCGGCGCGCTGCCGCGCCTGACCCGGCTGATCCGCGCGGGCGGCTACGACGTCGTACACACCCATCTGTACCGGGCCTGTCTCTACGGCCGGATCGCGGCGCGGCTGGTGGGAGTGCGGGCCGTCGTGGCCACCGAGCACTCGATCGGCGCCACCCGGCTGGAGGGCCGGCCGCTGACCCCGGGCGTCCGCGCGCTGTACCTGGCCGGCGAGCGCCTCGGCCGCGCCACGGTCGCCGTGTCGCCGACGGTGGCCGAACGCCTGCGTCACTGGGGTGTGCCCGGGGCGCGCATCCGCGTCATCCCGAACGGCATCGACGCGCCGCTCTTCCGCTTCGACGAAGTACGCCGCAAGGAGGCCCGGGCGTTCTACGGGCTGCCCGAGGACGCGTATGTCGTCGGCGGGACGGGGCGCCTCGCCCCGGGCAAGCGCTTCGACCTGCTGGTGCGCGCGGTGTCCCGGCTCCCGCGCGACGTACGGCTGCTGCTGGTCGGCGACGGGCCTGAGCGGGAGGCGCTGCGGCGCACCGCACGGGCACTGGGGATCGCGGACCGGGTGGTGCTGACGGGCGAGCGGCCGTGTCTGCCCGACTCCCAGGACGGTGCGCCCGGCCTGGCCGCGCTGCTGTCCGCGATGGACGTGTTCGTCTCGCCGTCGGCGGAGGAGGCCTTCGGCCTGGCCGTGGTGGAGGCACTGGCCGCGGGGCTGCCCGTGCTGTACGCGAGCTGCCCCGCCGTCGAGGATCTGCCGCCGGACGCGGCACCCGGTGCGCGGCGCATCACCGGCGGCACCGGGGCGTACGTACGGGAGCTGCTGCGGCTGCGGGCGGCGGGACCGGGCGAGCGAACCGCCCCGGACGCCGTGCACCGCTACGACATCGCATGCAGCGCCCGGCAGTTGATGGATGTGTACACGGCCGCTCTGGCCGGCTCGACCCTGGAAGTGAGTTCCCCATGACCGACACCCCCGCTCAGCGCACACGGCCGGTCCGCCGGGGAGGTGCACGGGTGAAGCTGCTGTCCTCATGGTGGCTGCTGCCGGCCGGCGCTCTGCTCGGTGCCGTGGCCGGCGGCGCGTACGGCGAGTTGAAGCCGGCTCAGTACACGGCGACCAGTTCCGTCGTCGCCGTGGCGGCCGGCCGGTCCGACGTCGACTGCGCCGACGCGCTGGGCTTCGCGCAGGCGTACGGGCGCGTGGCCCCGCAGCTTGCAGTGCTCGGCGACGCGCAGGTGGCGGCGGGTGTGCCGGCCTCGAAGCTGCGGGAGAGCGTGCAGGTCGCGACCTCGCCGGACGCACCGATGGTCGCCATCTCGGCGACCTCGTCGAGACCGGGCGAGGCCGTCGAGATGGCCGACGCCGTCTCCGGCGCGCTCGTCACCCAGGCAAACCACACCAAGGCCACCACCGGCATCCGGCTCGAGCGCTTCTCGCGTGCCCTGAGGCCCTCCGAGCCGTCGTCCGCGTCCTGGCAACTGACCTCGCTCGTGGGGGCGAGCGCCGGCGGCCTGCTGGGCGGTCTCGCGCTGCTGGCACGGCCGCGGCGTTCGGCGGGCGAGGCCCCGGCGCAGGCCACGGTGCCCGGCCCGACCCATGCCGCGGACGCCCGCGGGACGCTCGGATGACCGCGTCCGGACACGGGCTGTCGGTGGAGGTGTGCACCGACGAGCGTACGTTCGGTGCACTCGCCGAGGAGTGGGGACGGCTGCAGGGGTCCTGCCCGTCGGCGACGGCGTTCCAGAGCCATGCCTGGTTGTACTCCTGGTGGCTGTCGTACGGCACACCGGACGGGCTGCGGCTCTTCCTGGTCCGCCGGGGAAACGAGCTGGTGGCCGCCGCACCGCTGATGCGCGTACGGCGGCCACTGCCCAAGCTGGTACCGATCGGCGGCACCCTCTCCGACTTCTGCGACGTGCTGGTCGACGAGGCAGCGGCCGAGCACGGCAGCCTCGCGCTGGCGGACGCCCTGGCCGACGCCGCCCACACCGCACTGATCGACTTCCGGGAGGTCCGGCCGGGCAGTGCGGTGGAGCAGGTCTACCGGCACTGGCGCGGCCCGCGCCGCCTCCTGCGGGACTCGACGTGCCTGGAGCTGCCCGCCCTGCCCATGAGCGAGCTGGTCAAACGGCTGCCGTCGGCACGCGCCCAGGGGGTGGTGCGCAACAAGATGAACAGGCTCGCCCGGCTCGGTGTCGAGTGGCATGTGGTGGACCATGACGAGACGGAGGCCGCGCTGCGGCGACTGCTCGAGTTGCACCGCTTGCAGTGGCAGGGCAAGAAGATCACGCCGGAGCACGCCCGGCCGCGGTTTCTGGAGCACCTGATCCGGTCGGTGGTCCCCATGGCCCGGTCCGGCCAGGCAGCGGTGACGGAGTTCCTCTTCGAGGGCGCGGTGGTGGCAGTCAATCTGACGCTGCTGTCGGGCAGGTTGGCGGGCATCTATCTGTACGGCTTCCACCCGCAGTTGCGGGAGCGCAAAGTGGACGTGGCGACGATGCTGGTGCGCGCGTCGAGCGAGCTTGCGTCCCAGAGCGAGAGCCGGGTCCTGAGCCTGCTGCGCGGCGACGAGCCGTACAAGTACCGCTGGTGCCCCGAGACGGTCTCCAACCAGCGTTTCCTGCTGGCCGCCCGACGCACGGTGCCGCTGCTGGCCGCCACCCTCTGCGATGCCGCCGCCCGGCGCGGGGCCAAGAAGCTCAAGCAAGTCCGGCTTTACTGCACATGAGATGAAAGGGATGGCATGACAGTGCCAGATCTCCAGTGTCCGGCGTGTCCGGGCCAGGGAAAATCACTGCGCATGGTCGTCGAAGGCCGGTATCGGTTGGTCCGATGCCGCGAGTGCCGCACCGAATATTTCCGGCCCGACCCGACGCTTTCCCCCTGTGAGCGAACAGAACCGGTCAGCGAGTACTGGGAGGAGTACAAATTCGGCCTGTACTCGAGTGACGATGTCCGGCGCGGCTACGAGCAGCGGTACGCGGCGACACTCGATCAAGCCGAACGACTGACCGGACCGATCGAAACGGTTCTCGATATCGGATGCGGGATCGGGAACTTCGTTTCCTTCGCCCAGAGCCGCTATACCCATTCATACGGAGTCGACGTGGACCCCGATGCCGTGGAGATGGCGCGCTCCCGCGGATTGCGGGTCGCCCTGAGCGAGGACCTGGACTCACTGCTGCCCGACGCCACGGCGGATGTGGTGACACTGTGGGATGTCATTGAGCATCTCTACGACCCGTTTCCCGTGGTGGGCCGGGCTCTGCAGAAACTTCGTCCGGGCGGCACGGTGATTTTCGAGACGCCGGATGCATCGTTCCCGGTGCGCCCCGTCGTTCTGGCGGTGAAGGCCGCGAGTGGCGGCCGGGTGGATCTGACACGCCATATGTACTACTGGGAGCACAAGATCTATTTCACGGAAGCCGGGATGCGCGGAATCCTGAGCCGGCTGGGCTGCAAGGTGATCTCCGTGCAGCGACCGACGTCACCTCGGGCGAAGATGCAGGAAATCTTCACTCGCTATGCGGACTCGTCCTGGCAGAGCCGCGCTCTGGCCCGTGCGTGGCCTCGACTCGAAAGCGCGGCCCGTCGCACGAAGCGCGGCAACAAGCTGATTGTCATCGCCCACCGCAACCCGGGGGCGGTGAGTTCCAGCCGCGTCCAGTGAGGCGGTCAGAAGGGCATGGGTGCCGGGGGCGTGGGCACCGGCGTCGGCAACGGCACCGGTGTCGGCTCTGGTGGCACGGGGATCACGGGGGCGGGCGGGACGGGCTCGACGGGCAGCGGCGTCGGCTCCGGCAGGACGGAGCTGGCCAGCACCGCACGGTAGGTGGCGGCGGCGCGGGGGTTCTCGGTGCACAGCCATACGCCGTGCGGGCAGTAGTCGGTGATCGTGTTGTACAGCGGCTTGTGCTCGTCCATCCAGGCGAGCATGCGCAGCATGTACGTGACGTTGTCGCCGTTGCGGTACAGACCCCACTCCGGATACGAGATCGGCTTGTGGTGCTGCCGCGCGAAGTCCACGTGGAACTGCAGGCCGTAGGGCTCCGACACCTCCTCGTCGAACGACATGCCACGCGGCTGGTCGTAGGAGTCCATGCCGACGATGTCGACGAAGTCGTCGCCGGGATAGCACTTCGGCCATGGAATCGCGTCCGCACCCCGGTTCGGGGTGAAGTCGAACCGGAACTTCTGGCCGGGAACCGAGCGCATGACGGTGACGATGCGCCGCCAGTAGCGGATCCAGTCCTCCGGGTCGGGGCCGCAGCGGTGGGTGTAGGTGACGCCGTTCATCTCCCAGCCGAGCACCAGGACCGTGTCCGTCGCACCCAGGTCGACCAGGCGCTTCGCCAGCAGCCGGAAGTGCTCGTCGAACTCGCCGGCCGCCGCGCGCCGCAGCAGCCGTGCGACGGCGATGTCGGAGACCTGCGCCTCGTTGTGCTCCATCAGCGGGACGTTGAGCACGAGCAGCCGGTCGGGCTTGGCCAGCCGCCACTTGGCCCAGCTGTCCAGGAAGTTGTAGCCGCCCTCGATGTTCTCCCACACGTCGCCCGGCAGATAGGTGTGCCCCACGCGCAGTTCGGTGCCGCCCAGCCAGCCGCTGAACTCCCTCAGGCGGACCAGCCCTTCGGGCTCGGAGTCGAGGAAGGCGCCGAACGCGGCGCGCCGCACGTCCGCCACCGAGTAGGCGCGCGCGTCGTTCGCGGGCTCGGGGCTGGGATCCAGTGCGCCGGGCATCACGGCACGCTGGGAGGCGGGGTGCCGTGCGGCATCGGCCGGGGAGGCCGGGCCCCAGGCGAGAGCTGCCGACGCGATCGCTCCTGCGGTGATGAACGCCAGCCGCCTGTGGGCGGACCGGCGGCGACGGGGGGTCATTCATCCTCCTTTGCCGCAATTCCGCACACTAATGACACATAGTCATATATCACTTAATTGCACCACTTGAGTCGAGTGACCGGACATGGATCACCCGCATGAGTGACCTGGTCGGGCCGTCAGCCGCCGTACAGCGCCTCGATCTCCTTCGCGTACGCCGCCGTCACGGCGTGCCGCTTGATCTTCAACGACGGGGTGAGCAATCCGTTGTCCTCCGTGAACTCACCCTCGACCAGGGCGAAGGCACGGACCGACTCCGCGCGGGAGACGGCCTCGTTGGCGTAGTCCACGGCCTTCTGCACGTCGGCGCGCATCCGCGGATCCCGGACGACCTGCGACATCGGCGTGTCCGCCGGCAGCTTGCGGACCGCCAGCCAGTGCGCGACGGACTCGGGGTCGAGGGTGATCAGGGCGGCGACGAAGGGGCGGTTGTCGCCGACGACGATGCACTGGCCGATCGGCGGGCGGCTGCGCAGCCGGTCCTCCAGGACCGCCGGGGAGACGTTCTTGCCGCCGGAGGTGACGAGGATGTCCTTCTTGCGGCCGGTGATGGCGAGGTAGCCGTCCTCGTCGAGGGAGCCGAGATCACCGGTCGCGAACCACTCGTCCCGCAGTACGGCGTCGGTGGCGGCCGGGTTGTTCCAGTACGCGCCGAAGACGACACCGCCCTTGATGAGCACCTCCCCGTCGTCGGCGATCCGCACCGCGGTGCCGGGGACCGGGACGCCGACCGTGCCCGGGCGGGGCCTCAGGGGCGGGACGATCGTGGCGGCCGCGCTCGTCTCGGTCAGGCCGTAGCCCTCGTAGACGATGATTCCGGCGGCGTAGAAGAACAGGTTGAGGTTGCGGTCCAGCGGGGAGCCGCCGCTGATGGCGTAGCGCATACGGCCGCCGAGTTCCTTGCGGACACGGCGGTAGACCAGCAGGTCGTACAGGGCCCAGGCGGCATAGAGGGCCGGGCTCGGGCCCTTGCCGGTCTCCAGGAACTTGTTCAGGTACGCCTGGCCGAAGCGGACGCCGATGCGGTCCGCGCGGTCGAAGGAGGCGCCGCGGCCGATCTTCTCGGCGGTCGCACGGCCCGTGTCGTGGATCTTCTCGAAGAGGTACGGGACACCGACCAGGAAGGTCGGGCGGAACTCCTTGAGGGCGGGCCGCAGTTCGTCGGGCTTGATGCTGGGGCAGTGGCCGATCTCGATGCGGGCCATCAGACAGGCGATCTGGAGGGTGCGGCCGAGGATGTGCGCGAGCGGCAGGAAGAGGAGGGTGGAGGCGACCTGGCGGGTGACCTCCTTGAAGATCGGGTGGAGCAGTTCGACCGTGTTGGCGGCCTCGGCGTGCAGGTTGGCGTGGGTGAGGACGCAGCCCTTCGGTTTGCCGGTGGTGCCGGAGGTGTAGCAGATCGTCGCGGTCGTGTCCGGGGTGAGGGCGGCGCGGCGCTTGGTGACCTCCTCGTCGGGGAGGTGGCGGCCGAGGGTGGTGAGGCCGGCGAGTGCTTGGTCGTCCAACTGCCATATGCGCGGCTGCCGCTCGTGGCGGGCCGTGCCCGTCGTCACCGTGGCGGCGTTCTCGGCGGTCTCGGTGACGACGAAGCGGGCGTCCGAGTCGCGGACGATCCACTCCACCTGCTCGGCCGAGGACGTGGCGTAGATCGGGACGGTCTGGCCGCCCGCCGCCCAGATCGCGAAGTCCAGGACCGTCCACTCGTAGCGGGTGCGGGACATGACGGCGACCCGGCCGCCCGGTTCGAGGCCCGCGGCGATCAATCCCTTGGCCACGGCGGTGACTTCGCGGGCGAAGGCGGCCGCGGTCACGGGCCGCCAGGTGCCGTCGTCGTGCTTTCGGCGCAGCACCACAGCCTCGGGGGCCTCGGCCGCGTTGGTGAAGGGGAGGTCGGCGGTGCTGCCGGTGGTCGGGCGCGGGGCGAGGGCGGGGGTGCGGGCCTCGCGCACGACTCCGTCCTCGTCCTTGACGACCTCGACCCTGGTGCGGGACGCGAGGTCGGTGCGCCGTTTTGCCCTTTTCAGGTCCTTGCGTACGCCCATGACGGCTCCCGGTCGGCTCTGACTGGGAGGTCAACTTACTCGCAAGTAAGGAAAGGTCAATGGGGCGGCGGTGAGTGGACTGACGTTCTAGCCCTGCTCGCGGTCGGCCTGGTCTATCGCGTCGGCGAGCTGCTGTACGTCCTTGTCCTCGGTCTTCTTCGCCAACTGCTCGGCCCGGTCGCGGAGTTCGCCGAGGCCGGGGTCGCCGGGGAGGGAGCGCCAGCGGTCGTCGCCCTGACGGAGGGCGTCGGCGAAGTAGGCGGCGACGGCGGTGACCTGGAAGCGGGGGCTCGCCTCCCGGAGGGAGTCGCTCAGGGCGCCGGTCTCCAGTTCGCCGGACTTCTCGTGCGGGTCGCGGGTGTCGGGGTCGAGCCAGCGGACGGTCGCCGTGGCGAGGTGGCCGTCGGCGCCGGGCCTGGTGCGGACGGCGTAGAGGGCGGTGACCGTGTGGCCGGGGCCGACCTCGCCGCCGTCGACGCGGTCGTTGCGGAAGTCGTCGTCGGCCACCTTGCGGTCGTCGTAGCCGACGAGGCGGAACTCGGCGACCGTGGCGGGATCGAAGGCGACCTGGGCCTTGGCGTCGCGGGCGGTCAGATCGATGTTCTGCGGGAGCTGCTCGCAGAACACCTTGCGGGCCTCGTCCTGACCCGACACGTACGCGGTGTGGCCGTCGCCCTTGTCCGCGAGGCGCTCCATCAGGGCGTCGCCGTAGTCGCTGCCGACGCCGACGCCGAAGAGGGTGATGCCGTACTCGCGGCGGGCCGAGGAGATGCGGTGCAGGATCGCGTCCGGGTCGGTGTCCCCGTCGTTGGCGAGGCCGTCGGAGATCAGGACGACACGGTTGGTGGCGTTCTTGCGGCGGCCCTCGACTGCGGTGGCGTAGCCGGTCTCGACGCCCGCGCCGAGGTTGGTGGAGTAGGTCGGCTCCAGGCCGTCGATCGCGTGGTGGATCTCGCCGCGGTGGCCACCGAGGCGGGTCATCGGCAGGACCTGCTCGGCCTTCTCGCTGAAGGTGACGATGGCGACCGAGTCGTCGTCGCGCAGCCGGTCCGTCATCGTGTCGAGGGACTTCTGCGCGAGGTCGAGGCGGCCGGGCTCGGACATGGAGCCGGAGATGTCGATGACGAAGGTGAGGGCCGCGGGCCGGCGTTCGCCGCCGTCAGCGGCCGGGCGGGTGGCGAGGCCGACGCGGACCAGGGACCAGTTCTTCTCGTCGGTGCGGGCGCCGTCGACGGTGACCGTGAAGCCGTTGCCGTCGGGGCGTTCGTAGTCCTGGCGGAAGCTGTTGACGAACTCCTCGGGCCGGATGGTCGAGGGGTCGGGGCGCCCGCCCTCGGCGAGGGTGCGGCGGGCGTAGCCGTAGGAGGCGGTGTCGACGTCGAGGGCGAAGGTGGAGAGGTAGTCGGTGGTCGGGGACGGGCTTGCGAACCTGTCCTCGCCCTTCTGCTCGCCGGCCGTCGGGGCGGCAGGGGCCGGAAAGCCCTTGTGCGAGCCGTCCGAGCTCTTGTTGCTGCTGTCGGAGCCGCCGCCCGCACCGCAGGCCGTGAGCAGCAGGCCGCTCGTCGCCGTGAGGGCGAGAAGAGCTGCGCGCAGCCGTCGGGTGCGTGGGTGTGGCGTGCCCGGCCGTGGTGTTCGGTACCGCTCCATCTTCCGTGCCCCCTCGGTGCGTTGACGTCGCCTTCTGTGACTGTGACGGCGCAGGGGGTCGGAATGTGCGGCACGGCGTGTTGCGGATGAATCTCAAGACGGCCACGATCATGGCCGGCCGAGACCGGTGGGTGATCCTCCGTTGACCTAGGACACCACGTCCTTGCGGGCGAAACCCCGGAAGGCCAGGGCGAACAGCACGAGCGCGTACGTTATGGAAATCGCCGTGCCCTGGATCATGCCGGACCACTCGGGATGCGGCTGGACGGCGTCCGCCCACGCGAACTGCCAGTGGGCGGGCAGGAAGTCGCGCCAGTGGCCGAGGGCCGTCACGGCGTCCAGGACATTGCCGACGATGGTGAGTCCGACGGCGCCGCCGACCGCCCCGAGGGGTGCGTCCGTCTTCGTCGAGAGCCAGAACGCCAGCCCCGCGGTGACCAGTTGGGACACGAAGATGAACGCCACGACCACCAGCAGGCGCTGGGCCGCCGTACCCGAGTCCAGCGCACCGCCGGTGGGGATCTGCAGCGGGCCCCAGCCGTAGGCCGCCGTGCCCACGGCCAGTGCCACCACCGGGAGCAGGATCATCGCGGCCAGGCTGAGACCGAGTCCGACGACGAGCTTGGACCACAGCAGGCGGGCCCGTGGGACCGGTGCGGCCAGCAGATAGCGCAGGGAGGACCAGCTCGCCTCGGACGCCACCGTGTCCCCGCAGAACAGGGCGACCGGGATGACGAGCAGGAAGCCCGCGGAGACGAAGAGGTTGACGGCGGCGAAGTTGGCCCCCGACGCGGTGGCCGTGTCCATCAGCGTCACCTGACCGTTGCGGCCGCTCGGGTCGCCGCCGATCGCGAAGGCGATCAGCAGCACGAACGGCAGCGCGGCGAGGATGCCGGCCATGATCAGCGTCCGGCGGCGCTTCAGCTGCCGGGCCAGCTCGACCCGTAGGGGCAGGGTTCGGGCGGCCCGGTAACCGGAGGCAGCGTGAAGGGGCTCGGTGTGCTCGGCCAGCGTGCTCATGCGGAACCTCCGATCAGGGTGAGGAAGGCGTCCTCCAGGCGGCGGTGGGGGCCGAGTGAAGCCACCGGGACTTCCAGGCGCACCAGCTCTACGAGGAGGTTGGCGGCGGTGCCGGTGCCCGGGCGGGCTGCTGGGGGCGGTTCGGTGAGTGCCACGGTTTGCTGTTGTCCGTCTGCGGCGCCGTTGTGGCTGGTCGCGCAGTTCCCCGCGCCCCTTAGGGCGGCTGCCGCACCGTCGGGGGCCAGTCGTACCAGGAGGCCCCCATCCGTCCGTACCGCCGAATCCACGCCCGGTAGGGCCGCCACCTTCTCGATCAGCGGGTCGGAGATGTCGGATGCCAGGCCGACGAGGAGGGTGTCGCCGGAGCCGATGATGTCGGCCACCGGGCCTGCCTGGATCAGGCGGCCGCGGTCCATGACGACCAGGTGGGTGCAGGACTGTTCGACCTCGGCCAGGAGGTGGCTGGAGACGATCACCGTGCGGCCGGCCGCCGCGTAGCGGATCAGCACCTCGCGCATCTCGCGGATCTGCGGCGGGTCGAGGCCGTTGGTCGGTTCGTCGAGGATGAGCAGGTCCGGGAGGCCGAGCATGGCCTGGGCGATGGCCAGGCGCTGGCGCATGCCCTGGGAGTAGGTGCGGACCGCGCGGGCCAGTGCGTCGCCGAGGCCCGCGATCTCCAGGGCCTCGTCCAGGTGGGCGTCCTCGGGCGGGCGGCCGGTCGCCTGCCAGTACAACTCCAGGTTCTCGCGGCCGGACAGGTGCGGAAGGAAGCCCGCGCCCTCCACGAACGCGCCGACCCGGGACAGGACCGGGGCGCCGGGGCGGATCGCCTGGCCGAAGACGCGGATCTCCCCGCCGTCCGGCCTGATCAGGCCCATCAGCATGCGCAGGGTCGTGGTCTTGCCCGCGCCGTTGGGGCCGAGGAGACCGAGCACCTGGCCCTTCTCCACCCGGAAGGACAGGTCCCGTACCGCGTAACGGTCCGCCGACTTGGCGTACCGCTTGCTCAGGTCCGTGATCTGGAGCGGGACTTCGGCCAATTCGGGCGCCGGGGCCGGCGCGATCGTGCGGCGGCGGCCCGTCAGCAGCAGGGCCAGGGCGAGCACCGCGCCGGCCAGCGGGAGCCACCACACCCAGGAGGGCAGCGGGGCTGCCGCGGTTCTCACGCCGGGTGCCGTCGGCACCTTCAGGTCGCCCTTGAGGGAGACGGTGTACGTCGCCGGGGCGGCCGGGGAGGCGTAGCCGAGGTCGGTGGAGGCGAGGACCAGGCGCAGCCGGTGGCCCTGCTCGACCTCGTGGTCGACGGCCGGGAGCGTGATCGTCACGTCCTTGCCGGACTTCGCGCCCTCGACGCGGACGGGGGCCACCAGCTGCGAGGGCAGCACGGGTGCGCCGCCGCCGGGACCGACGTCGTACACCTTCCCGAACAGCACGGCGTCGTCGCTCGTCGACTTCACGTGGACGGTGACCGTGGGCGAACCGGTGATGCGCAGGCCGCTGCTCACCGGTGCCGACTCGAATTGCGCGTACTGGCCGGGGAAGTCCAGTGACACCCCGACGCCGAGCGAGGAGAGCTGGGCGAGGCCGCCGGAGCCGCCGAGGCCGGGCAGGGCGGAGACGGCGGGCGGGCTGGCACCCGCAGGGTTGGCGAAGCTCTGCTGCGAGCCCCTCAGCCGCACGGAGCGCTGTCCGCTCTCCAGGCCGGGGTACGTGTCGTCGGTCGCTCCCCGCAGCACGGCCGCGCCGTCCGTGGAGTCGACGCCTCCGGTGCGGGTGATGCGGAAGGCCGGGCCGGTGTCCGTGCCCTTCTCGTCCTTGAGGTACTGGTCGAACCATGCACGCACGCGTGTCTGGACGCGGCTGGTCTCCATGTCGCCGCCGTCGTGCCCGCCGGCGATCCAGTCGACGTTGACCGGGGCGCCATGGGCACGGATGGCCTTGGCCGCCGCGTCCGCCTGGCCGAGCGGGAAGAGGGAGTCCGTCTGGCCCTGCACCAGGAGCGTCGGCACCTTGATGCGGCCGGCGACGGCGGACGGGGAGCGGGCGGCCAGCAGCTCACGCGCCTGCGCGTCCGGTGTGCCCGACTCAGCGACCCGCTCGTACATCCGGCACAGCTCGGGCTGGAACCTGCCGCAGCCGCCTCCGGAGTTGATGAAGATGCCCGCCCACAGCTTCTTGAAGACGTCGTTCGGGAACAGGGCGTCCGCCAGGTTCCAGTACGTGATCGCCGGGGCGATGGCGTCCACCCGGTGGTCGTACCCCGCTGCCAGCAGGGAGATCGCGCCGCCGTACGAGGCGCCCGCGACGCCCACACGGGGGTCGCCGGGCTTGTCGAGCTGGACCTGGGGCTGCTCGGCGAGCCAGTCGATCAGCTTGGAGACGTCGGCGACCTCGCCCTTCGGGTCGTTCAGCCCGATCTTGCCGGTGGACTTCCCGAAACCGCGGGCCGACCAGGTGAGCACCACGTAACCGTCCGAGGCCAGGTCCTCCGCCTGCTGCCGGACGTCCTGCTTGCTGCCGCCGAAGCCGTGGGCGAGCAGGACGGCGGGGTGGCGTCCGCCGGCCCCGCCAGGGGTGAAGTACGAGGTGTCGATGCGTACCCCGTCCAGCGCCATGATCCGGTCGGTCCGGTGCACCGGAGCCTTCTCGTCCGAGGCGACGGCCGTCCACGTTCCCGCGCCCGCGAGTACGACGACGGCGGCCCCGGCGGCGAGTAGCCTCCGGGGCCCCCGAAGCAGCCCTCGCAGGCGGGGCAGTCGAAGATCCATGTCTCAACGGTACGGGGCGTCTCTGACAGTTGGGGCAGTCCTCGGGGTGAACCGGGGGTATCCCGTGGGAGTACGGGGTGATCGGTTTGTACCGCAGGTGCTGTACGGCTACGAGCTCGATTGCTTCTGTGGTTTGCCGAGTGCGACTGCGTCGTGGCTTGTCGCGCCCACGCGGCGGAGCCGCATATCAATACAGCCTCGCGCCCCTCAAGGGCGCTGGTCCTCCGGGATGGACACCAGCCACCGCGTGTCCCTGCGCGGGCGCAGGTAGAAGGCCCAGTACAGGGTGGCTACCGCTGTGATGCCGCCCGTCCACAGGAGGTAGCTCGTCTCCTGCTGGCTGAGGATGTAGGTCAGGACCGCGATCAGGAGGATCGGCATGGCGGGCCACAGGGGCATGCGCCAGGCCGGCGTTTGTTTGTGGGAGCCGCGGCGGGAGAGGAGGGCGGCTACCGCCACCAGGAGGTACATGCCCGTCACCGAGACGCCCGTGACGCCGTAGAGGGTGTCCAGGTTCACGAAGCAGAGCAGGGCGCCGGGGACTCCGACGGCGAGGGTGGCGACCCAGGGGGAGCCGAAGCGGCCGAGCTTGGCGAAGACGTTGTTGACGGGCTGAGGCCAGGCCTTGTCCCGGGCCGAGGCGAACAGGACACGGGAGTTCTGGATGACCATGACGATGCCCGCGTTGATGATCGCGAGGGCCACGCAGAGGCTGACGAAGGTGCCGACCGCGGAGTTGGACCAGGCGGTGACCATGGAGCTGATGTCGCCGCCGGTCAGCGTGGAGAGGTCCGAGGCGCCCATGGTGATCGCCACCACCGGGACCAGGATGATCACCGTCGAGATGGCGAGGGTGGCCAGGACCGTGCGGGCGACGTTGCGGCGCGGGTGCTCCAGTTCCTCGGAGAGGTAGACGGCGGTCGAGAAGCCCTGGGTGACGAACAGGGCGATCGCCAGCCCTGACACCACCATCATCGCCGTCACCGTGTCCGTGTGGTGGCCGGAGCCCGCCACCTGCATGGAGACCAGGCTCCCGGCGCCCCGCCGGCTGTGTGCGAAGCCCAGGACCGCCACCACGGCCGCCGCGATGACCTCCAGGACCAGGAAGATGCCGGTGATCCAGGCGTTGGCCCGAAGGTCCAGCAGACCGGCGAGCGTCGCCAGGAGCATGACGCCGGCGCCCGCGACCGCCGGGTCCAGATGGACGACCGGCGCCAGGTAGTCCGCCGTGCCCATCGCGATCACCGGCGGGACGATCATGACGACCAGGAGGGAGAGGACGAAGACGAGCCAGCCCGCGAGCCGTCCGGCCATCGTCGAGACCATGGCGTACTCGCCGCCCGCGCTGGGGATGAGGGTGCCCAGCTCCGAGTAGCAGAACGCCACGGCGATACAGAGGAGCGAGCCGATGGCGATCGTCAGGGCGGTGGCGGTGCCGAGCGAGCCGAACAGGTCCGGGACGACCACGAAGAGCGTGGAGGCCGGGGTCACGCAGGAGAGGGTCAGCAGTGTTCCACCCACCACGCCGATGGAGCGCTTGAGCTTCTGAGGGCTGTGGGGCGCGTCGACGACGGTGTCGACGGGGCGGAGCGTGTCGGTCATGCGCGGTTCCGATCGCCAGGGGCAGCAGATTGCGCTGATGGAATCCCAACGAAAACCAGCGCGTCAATAGCCGTTTACCTACGAAATTCGTAGATCAAAACGGCCTTTGATCGCGGATACGGCACACCGTGCGGGAATTCGCAGCCTTTCGCTCGTACGGGAACCGTAGCCCCGAGGCGCAAAAAAATGGGGCCGTCCGCTATACGGACGGCCCCTGACGCCTTGGTCAGTGGTTGCGCGGGAAGCCCAGGTCGACGCCGGAGGGGGCGTCGGCGGGGTCGGGCCAGCGGGTGGTGACGACCTTGCCGCGGGTGTAGAAGTGCGTGCCGTCGTTGCCGTAGATGTGGTGGTCCCCGAAGAGGGAGTCCTTCCAGCCGCCGAAGCTGTGGTAGCCGACGGGGACCGGGATCGGGACGTTCACGCCGACCATGCCGGCCTCGATCTCCAGCTGGAAGCGGCGGGCGGCGCCGCCGTCCCGGGTGAAGATCGCGGTGCCGTTGCCGAACGGCGAGGCGTTGATCAGCGCCACGCCCTCCTCGTACGTGTCCACGCGCAGGACAGAGAGGACCGGGCCGAAGATCTCGTCCTGGTAGGCCTTCGCCGACGTGGGCACCTTGTCGAGGAGCGAGATGCCGATCCAGTGGCCGTCCTCGAAGCCCTCGACCGTGTAGCCGGTGCCGTCCAGGACCACCTCGGCGCCCTCGGCCGCCGCGCCTGTCACGTAGGAGGCCACCTTGTCGCGGTGGACCTTCGTGATCAGCGGGCCCATCTCGGAGGTGGGGTCGTTGCCGGGGCCGATCTTGATCTTCTCGGCGCGCTCGCGGATCTTCTCCACCAGCTCGTCGCCGATGGAGCCGACCGCGACGACCGCGGAGATGGCCATGCAGCGCTCGCCCGCGGAGCCGTAGGCGGCCGAGACGGCGGCGTCGGCGGCCGCGTCCAGGTCGGCGTCCGGGAGGACCAGCATGTGGTTCTTGGCGCCGCCCAGCGCCTGCACGCGCTTGTGGTTGGCGGAGGCCGTGGTGTGGATGTAGCGGGCGATCGGGGTCGAGCCGACGAAGGAGACGGCCTTGACGTCGGGGTGCTCCAGAAGGCGGTCGACGGCCACCTTGTCGCCGTGGACGACGTTGAAGACACCGTCCGGCAGACCGGCCTCGGCCAGCAGCTCTGCGAGCTTGATGGAGGCCGACGGGTCCTTCTCGGACGGCTTCAGCACGAAGGTGTTGCCGGTCGCGATGGCGATCGGGAACATCCACATCGGGACCATCGCCGGGAAGTTGAACGGCGTGATGCCCGCGACGACACCCAGCGGCTGGCGGATGGACGAGACGTCCACCCGGCTGGCCACCTCGGTGGACAGCTCGCCCTTCAGCTGCACGGTGATCCCGCATGCGAGGTCCACGATCTCCAGGCCGCGGGCGACCTCGCCCAGCGCGTCGCTGTGCACCTTGCCGTGCTCGGCGGTGATCAGCTCGGCGATCGCGTCCCGGTTCGCCTCCAGCAGCGCCCGGAACTTGAACAGGATCGAGGTCCGCTTGGCCAGCGAGGAGGTGCCCCAGGTCGCGAAGGCGTCCTTCGCGGCGGCGACCGCCGCGTCGACCTCGTCGACCGAGGCGAAGGCGACCTTCGTGGTGACCGCGCCGGTCGCGGGGTCGGTGACCGGCCCGTACGTGCCCGACGCGCCTTCGACGGTCTTGCCGCCGATCCAGTGGTTGACGATCTTCGTCATGCCCAGTTACTCCTTCACAGATGGCGGCGTCGGGTCGAGACGTGCCGTTCGTACAGCTCGCGGGCCTTCACCGCCGACGGTCGGGTCGCGGTCTCGGCCACAGGTACATCCCACCAGGCCTGCGCCGGCGGCGGGCCCGACACAGTGTCGGCCGTTTCGGTCTCGACGTAGACACATGTGGGTGTGTCGGCGGCGCGCGCCTCGGCGAGGGCCGTCCGCAGGTCCGCCACGGTCTTCGCGCGCAGTACGCGCATGCCCAGGCTGGCGGCGTTGGCGGCGAGATCCACGGGCAGCGGCGCCCCCGTGTACGTACCGTCGTCCGACGGGAAGCGGTACGCGGTGCCGAACCGCTCGCCGCCCACCGACTCGGACAGACCGCCGATGGACGCGTACCCGTGGTTCTGGATCAGGAGGACCTTGATCGCGACGCCCTCCTGCACGGCGGTCACGATCTCCGTCGGCATCATCAGATATGTGCCGTCGCCGACCAGCGCCCACACGGGCCGGTCCGGCGCGGCCAGCTTCACACCGATCGCGGCGGGTATCTCGTACCCCATGCAGGAGTAGCCGTACTCCAGGTGGTACTGGTCCCGCGAGCGCGCCCGCCACAGTTTGTGCAGGTCGCCGGGGAGGGAACCGGCCGCGTTGATGATCACGTCCGACTCGTCCACCAGCGCGTCCAGGGCGCCGAGGACCTGCGGCTGCGTCGGGCGTACGTCCGGCTCGTCGGCCTCGTAGCAGGCGTCGACGCGCTGTTCCCAGCGTTCCTTGTCCTCGGTGTACTCGGTGACGTAGAAGGCCGCGACCTCGTACGCATGCAGGTCGAGGGCCGCGGTCAGCTCCTGGAGGCCGCTGCGGGCGTCCGCGATCAGGGGCAGACCGGCGAGCTTGTGGCCGTCGAAGGGCGCGATGTTGAGGTTGAGGAAGCGCACGCCCTCGCCGGTGAAGAGGGTGCCGGAGGCCGTGGTGAAGTCGGTGTACCTGGTCCCCACGCCGATCACCAGGTCGGCGGTGCGGGCGAGTTCGTTCGCGGTCGCCGTGCCGGTGTGGCCGATCCCGCCGACGTCCTGCGGGTGGTCGTGGCGCAGCGAGCCCTTGCCGGCCTGGGTGGAGGCGACCGGGATGCCGGTGGCCCGGGCGAACTCGTCGAGGGCCTCCTCGGCGCGGCTGTGGTGCACGCCGCCGCCGGCTATGACGAGCGGCCTGCGCGCGGACCGGATCGCCCGTACCGCCTCGGCGAGTTCGGCCGGGTCGGCACCCGGACGCCGTACGACCCAGGTGCGCTCGGCGAAGAACTCGTCCGGCCAGTCGAAGGCCTCCGCCTGGACGTCCTGTGGGAGAGCCAGGGTCACGGCGCCGGTCTCGACGGGGTCGGTCAGCACGCGCATGGCGTTCAGGGCCGACGGGATCAGGGCTTCCGGCCGGGTGATGCGGTCGAAGTACCTCGACACCGGGCGCAGGCTGTCGTTGACCGACACATCGCCGGCGTACGGGACTTCGAGCTGCTGGAGCACCGGGTCGGCGGGGCGGGTGGCGAAGACGTCACCGGGGAGGAGCAGCACTGGGAGGTGGTTGATCGTGGCGAGGGCGGCGCCCGTGACGAGGTTGGTGGCGCCCGGGCCGATGGAGGTCGTGACCGCGTGCGTGGACAGGCGGTTCGACTGCCTCGCGTAACCGACCGCCGCGTGCACCATGGCCTGTTCGTTGCGGCCCTGGTGGTACGGCATGTCGTCGGCGTACTCGACGAGCGCCTGGCCGATCCCCGCCACGTTGCCGTGGCCGAAGATGCCCCAGGTGGCGCCGATCAGCCGCTGCCGGACGCCGTCGCGCTCAGTGTACTGGGCCGACAGGAAGCGGACGAGTGCCTGCGCGACCGTGAGCCTCGTCGTTGAGGACGTCATCGGTAACCCTCCGTGTGTTCCGGATGGAAGCAGATCCGCCACTCCCGGGTCCGACCCGGTCCCGCCATGACGTTGAGGTAGTACATGTCGTGACCGGGCTGGGCGATGGACGGGCCGTGCCATCCGTCGGGGACGAGGACGGCGTCGCCGGAGCGGACCTCCGCGAGGACGTCCGATCCGCCCTCACGGGAGGGAGATACGCGCTGATAGCCGAAACCGTTCGGGCCGTCGATCTCGAAGTAGTAGATCTCCTCCAGCTCCGCCTCCACGCCCGGCCGGTGCTCGTCGTGCTTGTGCGGCGGGTACGAGGACCAGTTGCCGCCGGGGGTGACGACCTCGACGGCGATCAGCTTGTCGCAGTCGAAGGCGTCGGCGGAGGCGAAGTTGCGGACGTGCCGCAACCGGTTGCCGCTGCCGCGCTCTTCGACGGGGACCTCCGGCGCGGGGCCGTAGCGGGCGGGGAGTCGTCGCTCGCACTTCGCTCCTGCCAGGGCGAAGCGGCCTCCCGCGCCGGAGGCGATCTGGACCCGGGCGTCACGGGGTGCGTACGCGAAGTCGGAGACCGACGCGAACACGCTGTCCCTGCCCAGGAGTTGGAACTCTTCGTCCGTTGTGCCGTCGGCTGTGCGCACGGTACATCCGCCCTGCAGCGGAAGCACGATCCACTCACTGTCGCCGGTGGTGAAGGTGTGTGTACCACCCGGCTCCAGCTCGACGATCCGCAGACTGCAGTACGCCCAGCCGGCCCGCTTGGGGTCGATGTCGAGCGCGTATTGGGCGTCCGCGGTGGTGCCCCGCGCGACGTACAGCTCCTTGCTGCTCATGCGGTCCTCACAGCAGTCCTACGGCGGTGTCCACGGCGGCGGCCACATCGCCGTCCGCCGGGTACAGCAGCGAACGGCCGACCACCAGGCCGCGCACGGTGGGGAGTTGGAGGGCGCCGCGCCACTTCTCGTATGCGCCGTCCTGATCGTCGCCGACCTCGCCGCCCAGCAGCACGGCCGGCAGCGTGGAGGTCTCCATGACCTCGGCCATGTCGTCCGGGTTCTCGGTGACCGGCAGCTTCAGCCAGGTGTACGCCGATGTGCCGCCCAGGCCCGAGGCGATGGCGATGGACTTGGTGACGGCCTCGGCGGACAGGTCGTTCTTCAGCCGGCCCTCGTCCGTGCGGCGGCTGAGGAACGGCTCGACGAAGACGGGCAGTCCGCGCGCGGCCATGTCGTCGATGGCGCGGGCGGTGGACTCCAGGGTGGTGAGGGAGCCCGGGTCGTCGTAGTCGATGCGCAGGAGCAGCTTGCCGGCGTCGAAGCCGAGGCGCTCGATGTCCTCGGCGCGATGTCCGGTGAAACGGTCGTCGAGCTCGAAGCTGGCGCCCTGGAGGCCGCCGCGGTTCAT
The DNA here is from genome assembly GCF_042896045.1 of Streptomyces sp. NPDC001351. Taxonomy (NCBI): domain Bacteria; kingdom Bacillati; phylum Actinomycetota; class Actinomycetes; order Kitasatosporales; family Streptomycetaceae; genus Streptomyces; species Streptomyces sp. NPDC001351. Next base: position 123,211 of record NZ_JBIAWS010000013.1, read on the forward strand.
CGAGCCCATGACGACCTTGCCGTCGAGGGCGCCGAGGAGCAGCAGGTCGTCGAGGATGTCGGCGGTGGCGAGGACGCCGTCGACGCCGGGCCGGGAGAGCGCAAGGCAGAGGCGTTCCAGCAGGTCGGCGCGGTTGGCCATGGCGAACCTGCGCTCGCCGACACCCAGCGCGCCACGGGCCGGGTGGTCGGCGGCGACGATCATCAGCCGGCCGGAGTCGCCGAGGAGCGGCCTGCGGGTACGCCGGGCGGCGGCCTCCGCTATGGCCTCGGGGCGGTGGGCGCGGATGCGGACGAGCTCCGCCACGTCGACGGTCACAGTACGGCCCCTGCGGAGAGGGCGGCCTCGATCTCGGCGGTGGTCGGCATGGCGGACGAGCACTCCAGACGGGAGGCGACGATCGCGCCGGCCGCGTTGGCGTGCCGCATGATCGTCTCCAGGTCCCGGCCCTCCAGCAGACCGTGGCAGAGGGAACCGCCGAACGCGTCGCCTGCGCCGAGGCCGTTGAGGACGTTGACCGGGAGCGGCGGGACCTCGGCGGACTCGCCCTTGCTGTTGACGGCGAGGACGCCCTTGGGGCCCTGCTTGACGACGGCGAGTTCGACGCCCGCGTCCAGCAGTGCCTGGGCGGCGGCCTGCGGTTCACGCACTCCGGTGGCGACCTCCACCTCGTCGAGGTTGCCGACCGCGACGGTGGTGTGGCGCAGGGCCTCCTTGTAGAAGGGGCGGGCGGCGGCGGGCCCGCGGCGGGAGCCGCTGGTGTCACTGCTCCAGAACATGGGGCGCCAGTCGAGGTCGAAGACCGTCGTACCGGCCTTGGCCCGGTGGGCGAGGGCCGCCAGGGTCGCCGTACGGCTGGGCTCCTCGCTCAGACCGGTGCCGGTGACCCAGAAGATACGGGCGTCGCGGATGGCGTCGAGGTCGAGCTCGTGGGCGTCTATCTCCAGGTCGGGGGCCTTGGGCTGCCGGTAGAAGTAGAGCGGGAAGTCGTCCGGCGGGAAGATCTCGCAGAACGTGACCGGGGTGGGTAGACCCTGCACCGGCGTGACCCAGCGGTCGTCGACGCCGAAGCCCTGCAGGGCCTCGTGGAGATAGGCGCCGAAGGGGTCGTCGCCGGTGCGCGTGATCACCGCCGTGCGGCGTCCGAGGCGGGCCGCCGCGACCGCGACGTTCGCCGCCGAGCCGCCGAGGAACTTGCCGAAGCTCGTCACCTGCGGCAGCGGGACACCCGTCTGGAGCGGATACAGGTCCACTCCGATCCGCCCCATGGTGATCAGGTCGTACGCCATCGACTTCCCTTCGTTACGGCTCTCCCCGCGTTTCTAGCCCCGTACGCGGAGCCCTGTCAATGTTTTGTCCAGACATTCGGACGAGACCTTGACAGCGCTTACCGTCGCACCGAAGCTGACCGGCATGACGTCGTTGTCACCCTCTTCTTCCTCACTGTCCCGCATCCGGATCGGGTCGGCTCCCGACTCCTGGGGTGTGTGGTTCCCCGACGACCCGCGGCAGGTCCCCTGGCAGCGCTTCCTCGACGAGGTCGCGCAGTCCGGCTACGAGTGGATCGAGCTGGGACCGTACGGGTACCTGCCGACCGACCCGGCCGTTCTCACCGAGGAGACCTCACGGCGTGGCCTGAAGGTGTCGGCGGGGACCGTGTTCACGGGCCTGCACCACGGCGAGGCGGTGTGGGAGAAGACCTGGGCACACGTCGCGGACAACGCGGTGCTCGCGCAGGCCATGGGCGCGTCCCACCTGGTGGTCATCCCGTCTTTCTGGCGGGACGACAAGACCGGTGAGGTGCTGGAGCCGGACACGCTGACGGCCGAGCAGTGGCGGAACCTGACCTCGCTGACCGAGCGGCTCGGACGGGAGGTGCGGGAGCGTTACGGGCTGCAGATCGTCGTCCATCCGCATGCCGACACGCATATCGACAGCGAGGAGAACGTCGTCCGGTTCCTGGACGGGACGGACTCCGGACTGGTGTCGCTGTGCCTGGACACGGGGCACTACGCGTACTGCGGCGGGGACAGCGTCAAGCTGATCGAGACGTATGGGGAGCGGATCGGGTATCTGCACCTCAAGCAGGTGGACCCGGAGATTCTTGCTGACGTCCGGGCCAACCAGGTGCCGTTCGGGCCCGCGGTGGCGCGGGGCGTGATGTGTGAGCCGCCGGCGGGCGTGCCTGCGTTGGGGCCCGTGCTGGAGGCCGCGCAGAAGCTGGATGTGGATCTGTTCGCGATTGTCGAGCAGGACATGTATCCGTGTGAGCCGGACAAGCCGTTGCCGATTGCTCAGCGAACCCGGGCGTTTCTGCGGTCCTGTGGTGCGTGAGGTCGCCTGATCGTCTGCCGGGTTCCGCGCGCTTGCGGCCACAGGGTCGTCGCGGCTCGTCACACCCACGCGGCGGAGGCCGCAAGTTGACACTGTCCGGCGCACGGTGCTGGGCCGGGCCCGGCGAGGCGGTCCGGCCCACCTCGCCGATGTCAACGGCCCACACCCCTGAGCCCGCCGGTGCGTTTGCAGCGCTCGTGTCACAAACACCCCTTCCCTGTCACGGGTGTCGCAGGTGAGCGAGGCTTGTGTCACACCCGCCCCACAGACCCTGCCCTTCCCTCACGCTCCGTCGTTGACCAGGTACAGATCTGTGATCGCCAGCGCAGCGCCCGGTTCCCCCGACGGCCGTCCCCGGCCGCCCCCGCGGTGCGCGCGGGGAGGTGCTACCCATGACCGACCGAAGGCTCTGGTCGTACAAGGAGATCGCGGCGCACATCAGGGTGCAGCCGGACACCGTGCGGTCCTACCGCAAGCACGGGCTGCTGCCGCCGCCCGACCACGTCGAGGGCGGCAAGCCCTTCTGGTACGCGGACACGGTCCGGGCCTGGGTCGCCTCCCGGCCCGGAAACCGCGGCCGCAGAGACGACGAGACCCCCGACCACCCGTTCTCGTGACCTCCTGACCTCCTGACCTGCCGAAAAGGACCTGTGCCCTATCTGACCAGTGGGGCACAGTCGTCTCATGAGCGACTTCTCCGTGAAACCCGTACTGACCGGCGAGAAGACCGTCCTGCGGCCCTTCACCGCGGCCGACGCAGAGGTGATGCGGGAGATCATCGGGGACCCCGAGGTCATCCGCTTCACCCATGAGCCGTCGACCGAGCTCGGCCCGGAGCGACTGCGGGCCTGGTACGGCTCCCGGGCCACCGTCCTCGACCGGCTCGACCTCGCCGTCACCGACCCGGACAGCGGCGAACTTCTCGGCGAGGTCGTCCTGTACGACTGGGATCCGGCGGCGCGCGGCTGCACGTTCCGGACACTCATCGGGCCGCGGGGGCGTGGCCGCGGCATCGGCACCGAGGCCACCCGGCTCATCGTCGGATACGGCTTCGAGCAACTCGGCCTCCACCGGATCCAGTTGGAGGCCTACGGCCACAACCGGCGCGCCCTGCGCGTCTACGAGAAGGTCGGGTTCGTCGTCGAGGGTGTGCGGCGGGAGGTGCAGCTGCGGGACGGGGAGTGGGCGGACGAGGTGATCATGTCGATCCTCGACCGGGAGTGGGCCGCCCGCTCGTTCAGCTCCACGGCTCGATGACCGTCACCCCCGCTCCCGGCGCCGTCCCCATCGCCGCCAGCGCGTCGGGGGTCGCGTCCAGGGTGATCGTGGACGTGACCAGCAGGTCCGGGCGGAGCACTCCCGCTCTGACCAGCTCCAGCATCGGCGGGTAGGTGTGCGCCGCCATGCCGTGGCTGCCGAGGAGTTCGAGCTCCAGGGCGATCGCTCGGGCCATCGGGACGGGGGTCGTGCCGCTGGGCGACGGGAGCAGGCCCACCTGGACGTGGCGTCCGCGGCGGCGCAGGCCGTTCACCGAGGCGGCGCAGGTGGCGGGTGAGCCGAGGGCGTCGAGGGACAGCTGGGCGCCGCCGCCGGTCAGCTCGCGGATCGCCGCGGCGGTGTCCGGTGTCCGCGTCGCGTCCACACACTCCGTCGCGCCGAACTTCCGCGCCAGGTCCAGGGCCTGAGGCGATACGTCCACCGCGATCACCCGCGCCCCCGATGCCGCCGCGATCATCACCGCGGACAGACCCACACCCCCGCAGCCGTGCACCGCGACCCACTCCCCCGCAGCCACCCGGCCCTGCTGTACGACCGCGCGGAACGCCGTGGCGAACCGGCAGCCCAGCGCTGCTGCTGTGGCGAAGGACAGCTCCTGGGGTACGGCGACGAGGTTCACGTCGGCGTGGTCCAGCGCGACGTACTGCGCGAAGGAGCCCCAGTGGGTGAAGCCCGGCTGGGTCTGGCGTTCGCAGACCTGCTGGTCGCCGGCCGCGCATGCCGGGCAGCTGCCGCAGGCGCAGACGAAGGGGACGGTGACTCGGTCACCTGGGTGCCAGGCGGTCACTCTGTCGCCGACTGCCTCGACGACACCGGCCAGTTCGTGGCCCGGTACATGCGGCAGGGTGATGTCCGGGTCGTGCCCCTGCCAGCCGTGCCAGTCGCTTCGGCACAGGCCGGTGGCCTCGACGCGGACGACCACTCCGTGGTCCGCCGGCTGAGGATCCGGCACCTCTCGTACCTCAGCGGGCTCCTGGTACTGCTCGAACACCACTGCCCGCATGTGCGCTCCCATCACCATTTTCGTCTGCGGGTACATCGTGGCTGGTCGCGCCGTTCCCCGCGCCCCTATCGGGGCGCTCATCCTCACCCTCGGACAGGCCGAACCGTTCGTGGAACCTCCGCAACGGCCCCGGTGCCCACCAAGTCGCCCTGCCCGTCAGTCTCATCACCGCCGGCACCAACAGGCTCCGTACGATCATCGCGTCCATCAGTACCGCCAGGGCGATGCCCAGGCCGAGCATCTTGGTGTTGGTGACCCGGGAGGTGCCGATGGCGACCATCACCACCGCCAGGATCACGGCCGCCGCTGTGATCAGGCCGCCCGTGCGCTGCAGGCCGTGGCGGACCGCCTCGTTGTGGTCGCCCGTTCTGTCGTACTCCTCCTTGATGCGGGAGAGCAGGAAGACGCCGTAGTCCATGGAGAGGCCGAAGGCGACGCAGAACATCAGGACCGGCAGGGTGGTCTCTATGGAGCCGGGGCTGGTGAAGCCGAGCAGGCCGGACAGGTGGCCGTCCTGGAAGACCCAGACCACCGCGCCGAACATGGCGGTCAGGCTGAGCGCGTTGAGCACCACCGCCTGGACCGGTATCAGCACGCTGCCGGTCAGCAGGAAGACCAGGAGCAGGGTGACGATCGCGATGAAGGCGGCCGCCCAGGGCAGGCGCTCGGCTATCGCGTGCTTGGAGTCGACCAGGACGGCCGCCGTGCCGGTCACCTTGGTGTCGAAGGGAGCTTGGGTGGCGCGCAGGTCACCCACCAGGCGTTGGGCCGCGTCGTCCACGGCCTCCCCCTTCGGCAGCACGGTGAAGTACGCCGACTGCCCCTTCACCAGCGGGCCGTCGACCCTCAGCACGCCGGGCAGATCCGCTATCCGGTCCTTGTACGCGGTGTACTGGGCGGGGGTCGAACGGCCCTCGGCGAGCACCTCCAGGCCGCCGCCGGGGCTGCCCGGGAAGCCGTCGCGGATGTGCTGCTGCACCACGTGGGACTCAGCCGTCGACGGGAGCTGACGGTCGTCCGCGGTGCCGAACTTCACGCCCAGGAAGGGCAGTCCGAGGACGATCAGGACCGTGGTGGTCGCCACGGCGAAGAGCGGGGCCCGGCGCATCACGAGGGTCGCCATGCGCGCCCAGGCCGTGCCTTCCTCTCCGGAGGCCTTCGGCGCCCTTCCGCGCCGGAACAGGCGGCGCAGATCCAGGGAGTTGACCCGGTGTCCGAGCAGCACCAGGGCTGCCGGGAGCAGGATCAGCGCGGCCGCGGCGGCCAGCAGGACGACCGCTATGCCGGCGTATGCGAAGGACCGCAGGAAGTACTGCGGGAAGAGCAGCATCGCCGCGAGGGAGACCGCGACCGTGAGGGAGGAGAAGAGGACGGTGCGGCCGGCTGTGCGCAGGGTGGTGCCCACCGCCGTCAACGGGTCGGCGCCTGTGGACAGTTCTTCACGGAAGCGGCGGACGATGAACAGTGCGTAGTCGATGGCCAGGCCGAGGCCCAGGGCCGTGGTGAGGTTCATCGCGAAGACCGAGACGTCGGTGAACTCGGTCAGGCCGCGCAGCACCGCGTTCGTGCCGAGGATCGCGACGATGCCGATGCCCAGCGGCAGCAGGGCGGCGATCGCCGACCCGAAGACCATCACCAGCAGCACGAGCGTCACCGGCAGGGCGATCATCTCGGCACGGGTCAGGTCCTCCTTGATGATCGTCTGCATCTCGTGCCGCACGGCGACGAGGCCGCCGACCTTCACCTGCACCGCGCCGTGTGTGCCGCGGTAGTGGGGCGCGATGCGGTCCAGGGTGTCGCCCATCGCCTTCTCGTCGCCTGTGATGTGCGCGGCGATCAGCGCCTCGTGGCCGTCCTTGGCCCGGAGGGCGGGCGATGCGGACTGCCAGTACGAGCCGACGCCTATGACGCCCTTCTCACCGGCCAGGCGCGCGGTGAGGCGCCGGGCCTGGGCGGCGACGGCGGGATCGTCCACCGAGGAGCGGCCCGCGTCGACGAGCAGCAGCAGGTTGGGCTGGGAGTCCGGGAACTCGCGCTCCAGCGCCTTGGTCGCATACGTCGACTGGGCGGCCGGGTCCTCCCAGCCGCCGCTGCCCAGGCGGTCGGCGACCCCGCTGCCCGCCAGCACGGCGAGCGCGGTGATGACCAGGGCCACCAACAGCGACAGTCGCGGGCGGGCGGTCACGAAGCGGGTCCAGCCCCCGGGGCGCGGTGGTTTGTTGACTTCGGTCATCGTGCGGTGTCCCCTTCACCGTGGAAACCATAAACTGGCAAACACGAGAGAGCGCTCGCGTTTCAACTGGATCCAGAATGCGAGCGACCGCTCGTGTTTGTCAATCGCGTTCGGAGAACTGGGGATAACGCGTGCCCGAGAACTCACAGAAGGAACAGCCGCGCCGCCGCCAGGCACGCGGCGAGCGCCGTATCGCCCAGCTCCTGGCGGCCGCCGCCTCGGTCTTCTGCACCACCGGCTACACGGCCGCCAGCACCAACGCCATCGCCCGCGAGGCCGGCGTCTCGCCGGGCACGCTGTACCAGTTCTTCCCGAACAAGGAAGCGATCGCGATCGAGCTGGGTGACCGGCTGATGCACGAGATGCGGGAGACGTACGGCGAGGCGCTCGCGCCGGTCGACCCGGCGACCCCGCTGGAGGAGGCGGTCGGTGCCGCCGTGGACCGGTTCATCGCCTTCAACTGCGACCACCCGGTGTTCTTCGCGCTGATGCACGGCCCCGACATCCCGGGGCGTATCGCCGAGGAACACGACGCCCTGCACGCGACCCTGGTCTCCCGGATCGAGGCCCTGCTGTCCTCACTGCTGCCGGACGCACCCCCGGCCGACGTCACCCGCACCGCGCATGTCTGCCTCGGCATGTACAAGGCGGGCCTGGAGCTGGTGCTCGCCCACGAGGGCGCCGAGCGCGACGCGTACACCCGGGAGATCAAGAACGTACTGATCCGCTACCTGGAGCCTCTGGTCGGCGACCGGCTGGGCACCCGGGAGGCCCCGGACACCGCCACGACTCGCACCGCCTGAGTGCCGCACCCCTCCTTGGATGGGTACCCCCTAGGGGTATAGTGTGAGAAGTGGAGGGCCTCCCGTGGGTCCCCGCAGCCCCACACGCCTCGACGAGGAGAACGACATGACCGCCCAGACCGACACCCCGGGTACCGTCACCGCCGTCTACAAGGTGAGCGGCATGAGCTGCGGACACTGCGAGGGTTCCGTCTCCAGCGAGATCCTCGAGCTCCCTGGCGTCAGCTCGGTGACGGCCGTCGCCGCGTCCGGTGAGGTCACCGTCGTCTCCGCGGCTCCGCTCGACGAGGCCGCCGTGCGCGCCGCGGTGGACGAGGCGGGCTTCGAGCTCGTCGGCCAGATCTGACAGCAGCCGGGGAACCCGCGATGAGCAGCACCACCACCGAGACACCGGCATCGATACGCACGGCAGCGGACGCCTCCGAGGTCGAGCTGCTCATCGGCGGAATGACCTGCGCCTCCTGCGCGGCCCGCGTCGAGAAGAAGCTCAACCGCATGGACGGCGTCACCGCCACGGTGAACTTCGCGACGGAGAAGGCGAAGGTCACCTACCCGGCGGGCATCCAGGTTGCCGACCTGATCGCCACCGTGGTGAAGACGGGCTACACGGCCGAACAGCCGCCCCCGCCGCAGCCGGAGCCCGCCGGGGAGAGGGCCGCCGAGGACCCGGAACCGGCCTCCTACCGGCAGCGCTTCACCGTCTCCGCCCTGCTCGCACTACCCGTCGTACTGCTGTCGATGATCCCGGCCCTGCAGTTCGACGACTGGCAGTGGCTGGCGCTCACGCTCGCCGCTCCTGTCGTCGTCTGGGGCGGGCTGCCGTTCCACCGCGCCGCCTGGACGAACGCCCGGCACGGCGCCGCCACCATGGACACACTGGTCTCGGTCGGCACCCTGGCCGCGTTCGGCTGGTCGTTGTGGGCGCTGTTCTTCGGCGACGCGGGCATGCCGGGCATGCACGACGAGTTCAGGTTCACCGTCTCGCGCATGGACGGGGCCTCCACGATCTACCTCGAGGTCGCCGCGGGCGTCGTCGCCTTCATCCTGCTCGGCCGCTATCTGGAGGCCCGCTCCAAGCGCCGCGCGGGCGCGGCGCTCAGGGCGCTGCTGGAGCTCGGCGCCAAGGACGTGTCCGTCCTGCGGGACGGCCGCGAAACGCGCATCCCCGTGTCCCAGCTGGCCGTGGGGGATCGCTTCGTCGTACGCCCCGGCGAGAAGATCGCGACCGACGGCACCGTCGTCGAGGGTGCGTCCGCCGTGGACGCCTCGATGCTGACCGGCGAGTCGGTACCGGTGGACGTGGGCGTGGGCGACGCCGTCACCGGGGGCACGGTCGACGCCGGCGGGCGGCTGGTCGTCGAGGCCACCCGGGTCGGCGCCGACACCCAGCTGGCGCGGATGGCGAAGCTGGTGGAGGACGCGCAGAACGGCAAGGCCGAGGTGCAGCGGCTCGCCGACCGGATCTCGGCGGTCTTCGTGCCGGTCGTGATGCTGATCGCCGTCGGCACGTTCGGGACGTGGCTCGGCGTCACGGGCGACACCGTGGCCGCGTTCACCGCGGCCGTCGCGGTCCTGATCATCGCCTGCCCGTGCGCGCTGGGCCTGGCCACCCCCACCGCGCTGCTGGTCGGCACGGGGCGTGGCGCCCAGCTCGGGATCCTGATCAAGGGCCCGGAGGTCCTGGAGTCCACGCGCCGCGTCGACACCGTCGTGCTCGACAAGACCGGAACGGTCACCACCGGCCGGATGGCCCTGCACGAGGTGTACGCCGTCGCCGGCACCGACGCGAAGGAGGTGCTGCGGCTCGCGGGAGCCGTCGAGCACGCCTCCGAGCATCCCGTCGCCCGGGCGATCGCCCTGGGCGCCGAGGAGCGGGCCGGGCGGCTTCCTGCAGTCGAGGAGTTCGAGAACGTGCCCGGGCGGGGCGTACGCGGCCGCGTGGAGGGCCGTGAGGTGGCCGTGGGGCGGCTCTTCGAAGGGCTCCCCGAGGAACTGGCCCGCGCCAAGGCCGAGGCCGAGAGCGACGGACGTACCGCCGTCGTGGTCGGCTGGGACGGGGTGGCACGCGGTGTCGTCGCCGTCGCCGACGCGGTCAAGGAGACCAGCGCCCAGGCGGTGCGCGAGCTGCGCGCCCTGGGGCTCACGCCGGTGCTGCTGACCGGGGACAACCGGGCGGTCGCCGAGGCGGTGGCGCGCGAGGTCGGGATCGAGCAGGTGATCGCGGAGGTCCTGCCCGAGGACAAGGTTGCGGCCGTACGGCGGCTGCAGGCCGAGGGGCGTACGGTCGCCATGGTCGGCGACGGGGTCAACGACGCGGCCGCGCTGGCCACCGCCGATCTGGGCCTGGCGATGGGGACCGGGACGGACGCGGCGATCGAGGCGGGCGATCTGACGCTGGTGCGCGGGGATCTGCGGGTCGCCGCGGACGCGATCCGGCTGTCCCGCAGGACCCTGGCCACGATCAAGGGCAATCTGGTGTGGGCCTTCGGGTACAACGTGGCCGCGCTGCCGCTGGCCGCCGCCGGCCTGCTGAATCCGATGATCGCCGGGGCCGCGATGGCCTTCTCGTCGGTGTTCGTGGTGACGAACAGCCTCCGGCTGCGGACGTTCCGTTGAACCGCGGCAAGGTTACCGGCGGTTAGTCGAAGTCGAGGTGAGAGCACCTCTGGAGTCCGGCGCCAGCCTCACATAAGCTCTTCACAAGGCTCGCGCATCATCCTTACGCTTGGGCACCGATCGCTGGATCGGGGCTCTTGCGTATCTAACGGACAAATGCAAGAGACGCAGATCACAGTGATGTGAACGTAACCATCGAAGGGGTTCGAAGGTCTAAGTTGACGATGTCAGGCAGCGTCTTGGGGGGCGTTTCCTGGCATCTGAGGATGTCTTGGGGGACTTCCTCAGAGTTGCGTTGCCGGGGCCACGTACACCGGGGTGCTTTGAGCGGCCCTCCCGAGCGTGCGTTGTCCCGGCAGACCGCACAACCATGAGTACGGCGAGTTTTGCTCATTCTGCTCAACGCTCGCCGCACTCGACAGCGATTCAGGCGCTGGCTTCACAGACGCCCGGCCGGATCCCGTGGGGGGAATCCGCACCGGGACATGGGAAGGCGCCCTGGACGTCGGCCCGTGGGGGGACCGGCGCCAGGGCGCCTTCTGCTTTTGTCTCAGTTGCCGGGAGCGTGCTTACCCCTCGGCCGGCAGCAGCCGCCCAAGGGGCGCGGGGAACGGCGCCCCCACCGGCAGGTGTCAGCGCTCCTCGACCGGGACGAAGTCCCGCTCCACCACGCCCGTGTAGATCTGGCGCGGGCGGCCGATGCGGGAGCCCGGCTCCTTGATCATCTCGTGCCACTGGGCGATCCAGCCCGGAAGGCGGCCGAGGGCGAACAGGACCGTGAACATCTCGGTCGGGAAGCCCATGGCGCGGTAGATCAGGCCCGTGTAGAAGTCCACGTTCGGGTAGAGGTTGCGCTGGATGAAGTAGTCGTCCGAGAGCGCGTGCTCCTCCAGCTTGAGCGCGATGTCCAGCAGCTCGTCGGACTTGCCGAGGGCCGAGAGGACGTCGTGCGCCGCCGCCTTGATGATCTTCGCGCGCGGGTCGAAGGACTTGTACACCCGGTGGCCGAAGCCCATCAGGCGGACGCCGTCCTCCTTGTTCTTCACCTTGCGGATGAAGGAGTCGACGTCGCCGCCGCCCGCCTGGATGCCCTCGAGCATCTCCAGGACGGACTGGTTGGCGCCGCCGTGCAGCGGGCCCCACAGGGCGTTGATGCCGGCCGAGATCGACGCGAACATGTTCGCCTGCGAGGAGCCGACCAGGCGGACCGTGGACGTCGAACAGTTCTGCTCGTGGTCCGCGTGCAGGATCAGCAGCTTGTCGAGGGCGGCGACGACGACCGGGTCGAGGTCGTACTCCTGCGCCGGGACCGAGAAGGTCATGCGCAGGAAGTTCTCGACGTAGCCGAGGTCGTTGCGCGGGTAGACGAAGGGGTGGCCGATCGACTTCTTGTACGCGTACGCCGCGATCGTCGGAAGCTTGGCGAGCAGGCGGATCGTCGAGAGGTTGCGCTGCTTCTCGTCGAACGGGTTGTGGCTGTCCTGGTAGAACGTGGACAGCGCCGAGACGACCGAGGACAGCATGGCCATCGGGTGGGCGTCGCGCGGGAAGCCCTTGTAGAAGTTCTTGACGTCCTCGTGCAGCAGGGTGTGCTGCGTGATGTCGTTCTTGAACACGGAGAGCTCGTCGACGGTCGGGAGCTCACCGTTGATCAGCAGGTAGGCGACCTCCAGGAAGGTGGAGCGCTCCGCCAGCTGCTCGATCGGGTAGCCGCGGTACCGGAGGATGCCCGCCTCGCCGTCGAGGTAGGTGATGGCGGATTTATAGGCGGCGGTGTTCCCGTAACCGCTGTCCAGCGTCACCAGACCGGTATGGGCGCGGAGCTTCCCGATGTCGAAGCCCTTGTCGCCGACGGTGCTGTCGATCACCGGGTAGGTGTACTCGCCGTCGCCGTACCGCAGTACTACAGAGTTGTCGCTCACGTCTTCCCTCACCGACGTAGTGCCTCATCTTCGAGGTTGCCCTGACTGTCTCTACCATCCCCCAATTGGCTCAGGAGAGTGCACTCGGGGTCGACCATCGGGCCTATTGACGGCACTGAGTGCCGTCAACTTGCTCATCCTGCCCCCTTGATTCCCCATCCGGAAGTGCTATGTGACCTTCACGACTCATTTGATCGATCATTTTTCGTGATGCCTGTCTCAAACCCGACTCGGCGGGGCCGCACGGGGGTCGAGGGAGCCCTCACAGGGGTCTCGGGGAGAGCCGGAAGTCGAGTGCCGTGCAGCGTCGCCCGGCCGACACCGTGCGCACCGCCTGGCCGATCGCCTTGCGCGAACCGACCAGCACGACCAGCTTCTTGGCCCGGGTCACCGCGGTGTACAGCAGGTTGCGCTGCAGCATCATCCAGGCTCCGGTGGTGACCGGGATCACCACGGCGGGATATTCACTCCCCTGGGAGCGGTGAATGGTGACGGCGTACGCGTGGGCCAGCTCGTCCAGTTCGTCGAACTCGTACGCGACCTCCTCGTCCTCGTCCGTCAGTACCGTCAGGCGCTGGTCGACCGGGTCGAGCGAGGTGACCACGCCGACGGTGCCGTTGAAGACACCGTTCTTGCCCTTCTCGTAATTGTTGCGAATCTGGGTGACCTTGTCGCCGACCCGGAAGACCCGGCCGCCGAACCGCTTCTCCGGCACATCGGGGCGGCCCGGGGTGATGGCCTGCTGGAGCAGACCGTTGAGCGTGCCGGCGCCGGCCGGGCCGCGGTGCATGGGCGCGAGGACCTGCACGTCCCGGCGCGGGTCGAGCCCGAACTTGGCCGGAATCCGACGGGCGGCCACATCCACCGTGAGCCGCCCCGCCTCCTCCGTGTCGTCCTCGACGAAGAGGAAGAAGTCCTTCATGCCCTCGGTGACCGGGTGGTGCCCGGAGTTGATCCGGTGCGCGTTCGTCACGACGCCCGACTGCTGGGCCTGGCGGAACACGCGCGTGAGGCGCACGGCGGGGATCGGGCTGCCGTCGGTGAGCAGGTCCCGCAGCACCTCGCCGGCGCCCACGCTGGGCAGCTGGTCGACATCCCCCACGAAGAGGAGGTGGGCGCCCGGCGGGACCGCCTTCACCAGTTTGTTGGCGAGGAGCAGGTCCAGCATGGAGGCCTCGTCGACGACCACCAGGTCCGCGTCGAGCGGGCGGTCCTTGTCGTACGCGGCGTCGCCGCCGGGCTTCAGCTCCAGCAGACGGTGGACGGTGGAGGCCTCGGCCCCGGTGAGCTCGGCCAGGCGTTTGGCGGCGCGGCCCGTGGGGGCGGCCAGGACCACCCTCGCCTTCTTGGCGCGGGCCAGCTCCACGATCGAGCGGACCGTGAAGGACTTGCCGCAGCCGGGGCCGCCGGTCAGCACGGCGACCTTCTTGGTCAGCGCCAGCTTGACGGCGGCCTCCTGCTCGGGGGCGAGATCGGCGCCCGTACGGTCCTTCAGCCAGGCCAGCGCCTTGTCCCAGGCCACGTCGTGGAAGCCGGGCATCCGGTCCTCATCGGTGCGCAGCAGGCGCAACAGCTGGGCGGAGAGGGAGAGTTCGGCGCGGTGGAAGGGGACGAGGTACACGGCCGTCACCGGGTCGCCGCCGTCCGGTCCTGGCACCTTCTCCCGTACGACCCCGGGGTCCTCGCCGTCCTCGGGCGGCTGGGCGAGCTCCGCGAGGCACTCGATGACCAGGCCCGTGTCGACCTGCAGCAGCTTCACCGCGTCGGCGATCAACTGCTCCTCGGGGAGGTAGCAGTTGCCCTGGTCGGTGGCCTGTGACAGTGCGTACTGCAGGCCTGCCTTCACGCGCTCCGGGCTGTCGTGCGGGATGCCGACGGACTGGGCGATCTTGTCCGCGGTGAGGAAGCCGATGCCCCAGACGTCGGCCGCGAGGCGGTACGGCTGGTTCTTGACGACGGAGATCGAGGCGTCGCCGTACTTCTTGTAGATGCGCACGGCGATGGAGGTGGACACCTCGACGGTCTGGAGGAAGAGCATGACCTCCTTGATCGCCTTCTGCTCCTCCCAGGCTTCGGCGATCTTCTTGGTGCGCTTGGGGCCGAGGCCGGGGACCTCGATGAGCCGCTTGGGCTCCTCCTCGATGATCTGCAGGGTGTCCAGGCCGAAGTGCTGGGTGATGCGGTCGGCGAAGACGGGGCCGATGCCCTTGACCAGCCCCGAGCCGAGGTAGCGGCGGATGCCCTGGACGGTGGCCGGGAGCACCGTCGTGTAGTTCTCCACCGTGAACTGCTTGCCGTACTGCGGGTGGGAGCCCCAACGGCCTTCCATGCGCAGGGATTCGCCGACCTGGGCGCCGAGCAGGGCGCCGACGACCGTGAGCAGGTCACCGCCGCCCCGGCCGGTGTCCACACGGGCGACCGTGTAGCCGTTCTCCTCGTTGGCATACGTGATCCGCTCGAGGACGCCCTCGAGTTCGGCCAGTCGCCGCTCGTCCGTCGGGTTCCCCGCTTCTTTTGCCATGGTCCGACGGTATCGGTGAGGTGTGACAGCGGCGGGGCCGCCGGTCGTCGCCTGGTAACCCGCCGACTGGGACCGCACCAAGGGCCTCGACGTTTCTCAGCGCTTCGACGGCACCCCGGACGATCTGAGCGCGGTCAAAGCGGTCACTCTGTATGCATCTGTGACCCAGCAGCCGACGGAACTCGGCAGAATCGCGGTACAGAACGCACTGAAGGTCGCCGAGGGGAAGAAGGTCACGAAGTCCGTGATGGTGCCGGTGAAGGTGGTCACGAAGGGGAACGTGGCCGGGTTCAGAGGCTGGCGAGGCGGCTGACAAGGGGAATTGGGTGTCATCTCTCAGGGGAGTCATTTGATGTACGACTACGACCTGCTGGTCGTGGGATCCGCCAACGCCGACCTGGTGATCGGCGTCGAGCGGCGGCCGGGCGCCGGCGAGACGGTGCTCGGCTCCGACCTGGCCGTCCACCCGGGCGGCAAGGGCGCGAACCAGGCCGTCGCCGCCGCCCGCCTCGGGGCCCGTACGGTCCTGCTGGCCAGGGTCGGCGACGACGCGTACGGCAGGCTGCTCCTCGACTCGCAGCGGGCGGCCGGCGTCGACACCGTGGGGGTGCTGGTGAGCGGGGCGCCGACCGGCGTCGCGCTCATCACCGTCGACCCCTCCGGGGACAACAGCATCGTGGTGTCGCCGGGCGCGAACGGCCGGCTGACCCCGCAGGACGTCCGGACCGCCGCAAGCCTGTTCCTGGCCTCACGTGTGGTCTCGACACAACTGGAGATCCCGCTGGAGTCCGTCGTGGAGGTCGTACGGAACCTGGCGCCGGACAACCGCTTCGTACTGAACCCGTCGCCGCCGCGGCCGCTGCCGCCCGAGGTGCTGGCGGCCTGCGACCCGCTGATCGTCAACGAGCACGAGGCGAAGGTGGTCCTCGGTGACGCCTACGTCTCCGACCGCCCGGAGGACTGGGCGCGCCTGCTGCTCGCCAAGGGCCCGCACTCGGTCGTGGTCACCCTGGGCGCGGAGGGCGCGCTGGTGGCTTCGTCGGCCGGGGTGACGCGGGTGCCTTCGGTGAAGGTGGACGCGGTGGACACGACGGGTGCGGGCGACGCGTTCACGGCGGCGCTGGCGTATCGGCTCGGGTCGGGGGCGTCCCTTGTGGAGGCCGCGGCGTACGCGGCCCGGGTCGGCGCGGCCGTCGTCACCAAGGAGGGCGCGCAGGTGTCCTTCCCGACGGCCGAGGAGGTCGACGCCCTGTGAAGGAGGCGGGACTCCTGAACCGTCATCTCTCCGGCGCCCTGGCGGAGCTGGGCCACGGGGACGCGGGGTGCCGGTGTGCGACGCGGGCATGCCGACACCGCAGGGCTCGCGGGTGGTGAACCCGGCCTTCCGCGCCGGGGTGCCGTCCTTCGCGGAGGTGGCGGACGGTCTGCCGGCCGAGCTGCGCTCCGCGAACGGAAAGTTCACCGTCGACGAAAGCGGCGTGGCCGCCGCCGGCCCGTAGAGAAACGGTGTCTCACGAATTCGAGGGGGCCCAGTCAGTCGACCGGGCCCCCTCGGCTTTTCCCCTCCGCCATCAGAACCCCCGCGATCCCCCCAGATCCCCCTCCGAGAAGTCCTGACGCCAAGTACGACCCGCGGGGTGCGGGAAGGGTTGCACGGCGTCTTCGGATTTTTTTCGGACGGCCGGGGTCCGGCCTGTCGGCGGGGGTGGTCCCGCTGGTCGGCGGAGTGATCGCCTCAGGGAGTCGCGCTGGGATGGAGGTGCGGTTCACCACCGCGTGCCGGGCTCCGGCCGGCATCGACCAGCTGACCGTACACAGGAGACTCGAATGAGATACCGGAAGACTCTGCCCTGGCTTGCTGCCGTGGCCTGCGCCGCGACCGCCTGCAGCGGCGCGTCCGGCACCGCCCCGGCCTCTCCCTCGACGACATCCGCCGCTGCCCGCTCGTCCCATGCCTCCGAGGAGCGGAACAAGGCGCTCGTTCTGCGCCTGTACTCGGAGGCGTTCCATCAGAACAAGACCGCCGTGGTGAAGGAACTCGTCGGCGCCGGCTATGTGCAGCACGACAAGTCCTTGCCGGGCGGAGCCGACGGGCAGATCAAGGAGTTCGAGAACCTCGAGGCGAAGATTCCCGGTGTCGTGGCGACCGTCAAGCACGTGGCCGCTGACGGTGACCTGGTGGCCGTGCACTGGCAGGCGTCGGCCACCCCGGCGAACGAGGCGACCGGCCAGGCCAGGGCCGATCTGTACCGGGTCGCCAACGGCAAGCTGGTCGAGCACTGGGGCATCGCGCAGACGGTCCCGGCGAAGACGGCCAGCGGGAACTCCTTGTTCAGCGACGTGTACCGGTACCCGAAGGGTGCACCGGCCCTGACCGAAGCGCAGGAGGAGAAGAACCGGAAGTTCGCGGTCGAGGCCTACCGCAAGCTCTCCGACGGTGACGTGAACGTACTCGGCACGGGTTGGGATCCGCGGTACTACCAGCACAACCCGGCGATCGCGAACGGAACGGATGCGCTGAAGCAACTGCTGCAGCAGGGCGCGCGGAGCTCCCCCTCTGCCAGCAGCGCTGCCCAGGGAAGCACCCGGTTCGGCAACACCCTTGCCGACCGGGACCTGGTGTGGGTTTTCAGCTCCGACTACTCCGTCGCGGACATCTTCCGGGTGGTCGACGGGAAGATCATCGAGCACTGGGACATCGCCGCCGACGGGCAGTAGCCCGGCCGTGTGCTAACCCGCCCGCCACAGCACGGGTTTCACGCTCTTGCCCTCCCCCTCGAACGACACCATCGCCGGGCGGTCGCCCTTGGGCAGCAGATGGATGGTGCAGAGGGTCAGCGTGGAGTCCGGTTTCAGACGGGTGTTCGGGATTTTGCCGCGGCACTGGTCGATGCCGTCTCCGGCCCCGGAGAAGGACAGGTCGAGCAGGGCGAGCGGTCGCGCCTCGTGGCCCCCGGCGCTGCGGACGCCCACCTTGTCGCCCATGACCGGGAGAAGCGTCTGTTCGCCGGCATTGCGATAAGTGATCGTCACGAACCACGGCACGGTGTTCTTCGAGGTGTCACCCAGGTCGTAGCCGCGCAGGTCGGCGAGGCTTCCGGCGCGCACGCTGCGCGGAGTGGCGCGGATCGGGACGGCGATGCCCTCGGTGGTGTCGTCGTCCCAGGACGTCTCGGCGGTGGTGCCCGCCGGCAGCAGTCCGTCGCCGTCCCCCTTTCCGTCACCGACCTTCCACAGGAGGGTGCCGCCGTTGTCGTCGGAGTAGGCGACGGTTGCGGGCTCATGTCCGCCGGGGAGCATGACCAGTTGGCACACCGTGACGGTGGCGTGCGGGGCGACCGAGGCCGGGCCGGCCTTGTCGCAGCCGTCCGGGATGCTCGAACTCGACCGAGTGGCAAGGGTGTTCATGTTCCACAGCGCGACCGCCTTGCCCGGGGTGCCGTCGGCCAGGGTGACCGTGAAGTCGTCCTGGGGGCCGAGCCGGGTCAGCTGCTTTGCGCCGGTGTTGGTGTAGCGGACGGTCAGGTCGTACGGGATCATGCCCCTCAGGTCGCCGTCGAGCCGCACCCCGTCCAGGTCGGCCGCCGTGCCGCGCGCGAGCCGCTCGGGCGCGAGCGTCAGCCGGTGCGTGGCGTTTCCGCTGGTCCAGGTCGTCTTCCGGACGGTTGAATCGACGTGCAGCATCACAGGCTTGCCGGCGCCCTTGTGGGAGTCGGCTCCCGGACCGGTGTCGGGTCGTGAGGCGGAGCCGCCCGCCCCGCACGCCGTCAGCACCAGGGCCAGCATCGCTGCCCCGGCGACTTCGGCCGCCGTTCCCCGTGTCCGCACCAGCACCCCCGTGCCACGCCGTTTCTGCCCTGCTCGCAATGTGATCACCTTATGGGGCGGGACCGGGCCCGCCTGCGTCGGGCAGCCTTGCCATCGGGTTGCCGTATGGGGGTTCCGTGCAGTCTTCGGGCGGGGCTGGTACGTCCACCGGCTCCGTCTCCACCCGGTGATAGGTTCGAATATGTGATGTCTGCGGGGGCCTTGAGTCGTGCGGCGGCCGATGGGTCCGCAGTTGTTCTGAGTCGCGTCACCCTGGTCGGGGAGCGGCGTCGGGTCGATCTCGTGTTGCCGGCTCGGGAGCCGGTCGGGGTGTTGCTGCCCGAGATTCTGCGGGTGCTGGGCGACCGGGCCGGTGAGCGGCCCGGGTTGCGGCATCTCGTGACCGCGGACGGGTCCGCGCTCGGCCATGACAGCAGCCTTGAGTCCGCCGGGGTCCGGGACGGTGCCGTGCTGCGGCTCGCGCGGGCCGGGGACGCTCCGTCCGCGCCGGGTGTGCACGACGGAACTGACGAGGCCGTCGAAGATCCCGGTGGGCGGGTGTGGCGGTGGGGGTCCGAGTCGCGGCGCGTCGTCGCCGGACTGGCGACCGTGGGATGGGCCGGTGCGGGCGGGGTCTTCGCGCGGAGTGCCTACGACACCGCTGTCGTCGCCGGTGTGTTGCTCGTCGTGGCCGCTGTCGCCGCTGTGGTCGGGGCCCTCGTGGGGCGCGGCGGGCGACAGGGCGGGGTCGCCGGCACGCTGATCTGCTCGGCCGGGGTGCTCGGTGCGCTCGGGGCCTCCGCGCTCGCCGACGACCACCACTGGTCCGGTGCGCTGCACGTGGGTGCGCCGGCCGCGGTGGGTGCCGTGACGCTCGTACTGCTGGGGCTCTTCACCGGGTTGGGGCGTGCGGGGCTGGTCGGCGCGGGCGCTGTCGCCGTCACCGTCCTCGGCTGGGAGGGCCTCGTCGCCCTGCAATCAGGTGCGGGGACGGCCGGGCAGCAGGCTCGGACCGGTGCGGTGCTCGCCGTCGTCTCCGTCGTCGCCCTCGGTGTGCTGCCGCGGCTCGCGCTCACGGCCTCCGGGCTGTCCGGGCTCGACGACCGGCGGGCCGGCGGGGTCTCCGTGAGCCGGTACCAGGCGTCCGCGGCGCTCGCGGCCGCCCATCGCGGGCTGATGCTCGCCACCGTCACCGTTGCCGTGTCGGCGACCATGGCGGGGGTGTGGGCGCTGCGTGCGCCCGGCGTGTGGACCGTGCTGCTCGCCGTCGTCACGGCGGTGGTGGTGGCCCTGCGTGCGCGGGCCTTTCCGCTGGTCGCCGAGGTCGTGGTGCTGCTGGCGGGTGCCGCCGTGGTGGCCGTACGGCTGTTGGCGGTGTGGGTGGAGCGGTCCGGTACGGCGGGGCCGGCCCTGGCCGTGCTCGCGGCGCTGGCCGTGCTGACGCTCGCCACGCTCGTCGTACGGCCCGCCGAGCAGGTCCTGGGGCGGCTGCGGCGAGCGGGTGACCTGCTGGAGTCCGCCGGTGTCATCGCCCTGCTTCCCCTGCTCATCGGGGTCTTCGGCGTGTACGGGCGGCTGCTCGGCACCATCGCTTAGGGGACGGGACGGCATGGTTCACGGGGAACAGGGGCGAGAGCCCGCGGGCGACGACGACTGGCGGCGCGATGCGCTGTTCCAGCTCGGACCGGCGGAGCAGCAGCGGGCTTCGGCGCCCTCGGGCGAAGCCGTCGTAGCGGCGGATCCGGCTCTTCCCGGACCCGGCGGCGAGCCGACCCTGCGGCTCGTGCACTCGGCGCGGAGCGAGGACCCGGCCCCTGGCGGGAGCCGGACCGGTCCGTCGGCCGGCCCGACGCCTGCGGCCACCGCGCCCGCCCCACAGCGCATTGAGCAGACCAGCGCCTTCGCCCACTCGACGGCCGCCCCGGCCCCACCCCAGCACCCCCCGACCGCCGCGCCCGCGCGCCCCCCGGTCGGCCCCACCCCACCTCCTGGCCCACCCACCACCCCGCCCGACCCGACCACCACCGCCCCGGCACACCCCACCGCGCCGGAGCCCGGGGCGCCCGCGCCCACCGCTCCCGTCGCCTCCCACACGCCCGCACCCGGGCCCCGCTCCCAGGTCCCCGCCCCGGCCCCCGCTTCGGTCCCCGCCGCGCCCGTCTCCACCCCCGAAAGCCTTCCCACCCTCGATCCCCGGCTGGCTCTCGCCATCGGTCGCCCCCAGCACGGGGATTCGCTGGCCCACCGGACGGGCCGTACCCTGCGTCGGCTGGCCACCTCCGTTTCACAGGACGTGGCCGAACAGACGCGGGTCGCGCGGGAGTTGCAGCAGCCGGTGGCCACCGGGCGGGTCATCGCCGTGACCTCGATCCGTGGGGGCGTCGGCAAGTCGACCGTGGCCGCGCTGCTCGGCCGTACCTTCAACCACTACCGGCACGACCCGGTGCTCACGCTGGAGGCGGACGCCGCGCTGGGCACGCTGCCGGTGCGGATGGGCGCGGAGTCGGTGCGGTGGTCGTGCGCCGACCTCGCCCGGATTCTGACGCCGGCCATGCAACTGACCCATGTCACCGGGTACTTGGTGCCCGTGGCCGACGGCGGCTGGCTGCTGCCCGGGAGCCAGGGGAAGGTCGGCGCCCCCTTGGACGTGCGGACGTACCGCACGGTGACGCTCGCCCTGCGGCGCTACTTCTCCGTGACGGTCGTCGACTGCGAGACGCTCCCCGGCGACGTCGCCCGAACGGCGATGGACACCGCCCACGCCCGGGTGGTCGTCGCGCCCATGACCGCGGAGGGTGTCGGCGGGACCCGGCAGGTCCTCGACTGGCTCGGGCAGTTGCCGCACTCCGCGCTCTCCACGACCGTGGTGGCCCTCACCGCGAGTTCCCCCGACATGATCCTCGACGTGAAGGCCGCCACCGCCCACCTGAAGGAGACGGGCGTGCCCGTCGTCGTCCTGCCCTACGACCGGCATCTGGCGGGCGGCGGCCCCATCCGCTCGGATCTGCTCGGCCGGGCCGCCCAGGACTCGGCCGTGCGACTGGCGGCCGAGGCGCTGCACCGGGCGGTGCGCGCGCACTGACCACCGGCGGCCTCAGAACCGTATCGGCCTCAGAACCGTATGACGTCCCCTTGCCGTACCGACCCACCCCTAACCACCTGCGCATACACCCCGGCACACGGCTCGGGTGGCCGGCCGGGCAGGGCGGGTACGCGGTGGTGGTGGGCGAGGACGCGCAGGGCGTCCGGGTCGCGGGGCAGGCCGCCGTGGGCGAGGGTGGGGATCGCGCAGCGGGGGGTCGAGGCGAGGACGCGGAGGATCGGGCCGTCGGCGATGTGCAGGTGGCTGCCGGCCCAGGTGTGTTCCACGAAGCCTTCGGCCTCGCCCGTGTCGACGACCAGGTTGGGGCGGTAGCGCTGGGCCTCCACCGTGCCCCGGGGGCTCAGTTCGGCGATTCTCCTCAGGGTCGACGTCGTGATGACGTGCACCGGCGCGAAGTCGAAGAAGGTGCCCGGCGGGGAGGCCGAGCCGAACTGGACGGTGTCGGCTTCCACTTCGGCCTCCAGCCCCGCCGCCAGGACCTGCTCCGGCCGGGAGCGGTCCAGGGTGCCGGCGGGCGGGGGTGTGTCGGTCAGCGTGACCTTGCGGCCGACGAGGGCCGAGAGGGCGGCGGCCGTGCGCACTTCGCTGCCGTCCGGTCCGGTGATGCGCGGCCCGGTCTCGGTGAGGGTCGCGGCGCATCTGAGCAACTCCCGCCACAGCCGCGGGGTCTTCGCGCTGGCGACCTTGCCCGTCTCCTCGTCCAGCAGCGCGAACCGGCGGTCGCCGCTCAGGCCGCGGTCGGTGATCTCGACGGCGTCGAGCGGCTCGCCGAGCATCGACTTGACGGGGTAGCGGTACAGCGCGGCGACCGTGGCCTCTCTCAACTCGGGCCCGCCCCGGTACTCGGCGGCCCCGCCGCCTCCACCGCCTCCGCCACCGCCCGGCGCATCGCCGCGGCCGTCGCCCGGCCGTCGAACGCCGACAGGTGTGCGACCACGCGGGCCGTCCAGTCGGCGTCCCCGAGCCGGTGCACCTCGCCGTCCTTGACCAACCGCGCCATCACGGACTGCAGGAACAGGATGTCCCTCGTCCGGTACCAGCGCGGATGACGGTCGAAGAACAGCTGCTGGTCCTCGTACGGATGGCGCACCGTCATGTGCAGATAGCCGCCGCCGCGCCCCTTGAAGGGCCCGGGCAGGCCACCCAGAATGCCCATCTGGGCGTAGAGGCCGCGCGGGTAGCGGCCGCCCAGCGTGATGCTTCCGCTCAGCATGATCCGGGGCCAGGGCACCACCTCCACCCGGGAATCCCGCGCAACAGCGTGCAGTCCGTCCGTCCGGAACTCCACGCGTGCACGGCTCGGCCGCCGGGCGTCCCCCAACGCCCAGCGGCCGTCGACCCGTTCCAGTGGTCCGAGGCTCTCGCTCACGAGATCCCATTCTGCACGAACCTCTGTGCGGTTCCAGTGAGTTGTTCCCGTGCGGTCAGGCGGCGTGCTCCAGGAACCGTGCGGCCGTCTCCGCCAGCACCTCGCGGCCGTCCCGTGCCCACAGCACGTCGTTGAACAGCTCAACCTCGATGGCGCCGGTGTATCCGGCCGCCTCCACGTACCCCCTCCACTCCCGCATGTCGATCGAGCCGTCCCCGATCTGCCCGCGGCCGTTGAGCACGCCCTCCGGCAACGGGGTGGTCCAGTCGGCGAGCTGGAAGGTGTGAATACGGCCGCCGGCACCCGCGCGGGCGATCTGCGCGGGCGCGTTGTCGTCCCACCAGATGTGGTACGTGTCGACGGTGACGCCCACCTGGTGGGCAGGGAAACGTTCCGCGAGGTCGAGCGCCTGGGTGAGCGTGGAGACCACGCAGCGGTCGGCGGCGTACATCGGGTGGAGCGGCTCGATGGCCAGCCGTACGCCGTGCTGCTCCGCGTACGGGCCCAGCTCGCCGAGCGCGTCCGCGATGCGCTCCCGGGCGCCGTGCAGGTCCTTGGACCCCGCGGGCAGGCCGCCGGAGACCAGCACCAGTGTGTCCGTCCCCAGGGTCGCCGCCTCGTCGATGGCGCGCCGGTTGTCGTCCAGGGCGGCCGCGCGCTCGGCCGGGTCGATCGCCGTGAAGAAGCCGCCGCGGCACAGGGTGGTGACGGTCAGGCCCGCGTCGCGGATCAGTTTCGCCGTCGCCTCCAGGCCGTGGGACTGGACCGGTTCACGCCACAGCCCCACGCCCGGCACACCCAACTCCAGGCAGGCGTCGACCAGTTCGGGCATCGACAGTTGCTTCACCGTCATCTGGTTGATGGAGAAGCGGGAGAGGTCGCCGGTGGTCACTGGGTCACTCCGTAGAGGGCGAGGAGGGTCTTCATCCGTTCCTCCGCCAGCTTCGGGTCCGGGAACAGGCCCAGGCCGTCGGCGAGTTCGTAGGCGCGGGCGAGGTGCGGGAGGGAGCGGGCCGACTGGAGGCCGCCGACCATGGTGAAGTGCGACTGGTGGCCGGCCAGCCAGGCGAGGAGGACCACGCCCGTCTTGTAGAAGCGGGTCGGGGTCTGGAAGAGATGGCGGGAGAGCTCGACGGTCGGGTCGAGCAGGGCCCTGAAGCCCGCCACATCGCCCGTGTCCAGGACCCGTACGGCCTCAGCCGCCAGCGGTCCGAGCGGGTCGAAGATGCCGAGCAGGGCGTGGCTGAAACCCTTCTCGTCGCCCGCGATCAGCTCGGGGTAGTTGAAGTCGTCGCCCGTGTAGCAGCGGACGCCCTGCGGGAGCCGGCGGCGGATGTCGATCTCCCGCTGGGCGTCCAGCAGGGAGACCTTGATGCCCTCCACCTTGTCCGGGTGCGCGGCGATGACGTCCAGGAAGGTGTCGGTGGCCGCGTCCAGGTCGGACGAGCCCCAGTAGCCGTCCAGCGCCGGGTCGAACATCGGGCCGAGCCAGTGCAGGATCACCGGCTCGGACGCCTGGCGGAGGAGGTGGCCGTAGACCTCGAGGTAGTCCTCGGGGCCGTTCGCGGCCGCCGCGAGCGCGCGGGACGCCATCAGGATGGCCTGCGCGCCGGACTCCTCCACGAGGGCGAGCTGCTCCTCGTAGGCCGTCCGGACCTCCACGAGAGACCCGGCGGCGATCTGGTCGGTGCCGACACCGCAGGCGATGCGGCCGCCGACCGCCTTGGCCTCGGCGGCGCTGCGGCGGATCAGCTCGGCCGCGCCCGCCCAGTCCAGGCCCATGCCGCGCTGGGCGGTGTCCATCGCCTCGGCGACGCCGAGCCCGTGGGACCACAGGTGGCGGCGGAAGGCGAGGGTGGCGTCCCAGTCGACGGCGGCGGGCGAGTCGGGCGACACGTCCGCGTACGGGTCGGCGACGACGTGCGCGGCCGAGAAGACCGTACGGGAGGTGAAGGGCGAGCCGGGAGTGACGGCGAGGGGCTCGGGGCGGGGCTCGTACGCCCTCAATCCGCCCTTGGAGTCCGGGAGTTGGATGGTCACAGCGCGATCTCCGGTACGTCGATGCGGACGCCCTGGGCGGAGGACTTCAGGCCCAGCTCGGCGAGCTGGACGCCGCGGGCGCCGGCGAGGAGGTCCCAGTGGTAGTCGGCACCGGCGTAGACGTGCTTGAGGAACAGCTCCCACTGGGCCTTGAATCCGTTGTCGAACTCGTCGTTGTCGGGGATTTCCTGCCACTGGTCGCGGAAGGAGTACGTCGCCGGGATGTCGGGGTTCCAGACCGGCTTGGGGGTCATGCTGCGGTGCTGGACACGGCAGTTGCGCAGACCGGCGACGGCCGAGCCCTCGGTGCCGTCGACCTGGAACTCCACCAGCTCGTCGCGGTTGACGCGCACGGCCCAGGAGGAGTTGATCTGGGCGATCGCGCCGCCCTCGAGCTCGAAGATGCCGTAGGCGGCGTCGTCGGCGGTGGCGTCGTAGGGCTTGTCGTTCTCGTCCCAGCGCTGCGGGATGTGGGTGGCGGTGAGGGCCTGGACGGACTTCACCCGGCCGAACAGCTCGTGCAGGACGTACTCCCAGTGCGGGAACATGTCGACGACGATGCCGCCGCCGTCCTCGGCACGGTAGTTCCACGACGGGCGCTGGGCACTCTGCCAGTCGCCCTCGAAGACCCAGTAGCCGAACTCGCCGCGGATGGACAGGATCCGGCCGAAGAAGCCGCCGTCGATCAGGCGCTTGAGCTTCAGCAGGCCCGGGAGGAAGAGCTTGTCCTGGACCACGCCGTGCTTGATGCCGGCGTCGTTCGCGAGGCGGGCGAGCTCGAGGGCGCCCTCCAGTCCCGTCGCGGTCGGCTTCTCGGTGTAGATGTGCTTGCCCGCCGCGATCGCCTTCCTGATCGCCTCCTCGCGGGCCGAGGTCACCTGGGCGTCGAAGTAGATGTCGACGCTCGGGTCCGCGAGGACCGCGTCGACGTCGGTGGAGATGTTCTGCGGGTCCAGGCCGTGCTGCTCGGCGAGCGCCGTGAGCGCGTGCTCGCGGCGGCCGACCAGGACCGGCTCCGGCCACAGCACCGTGCCGTCGCCGAGGGTGAGGCCGCCCTGTTCGCGGATGGCCAGGATGGAGCGGACCAGGTGCTGGCGGTGGCCCATGCGCCCGGTCACGCCGTTCATGGCGATACGCACCGTCTTGCGTGTCACGTCATTCCCTTCGCAGGCGTCGTACACAGCGTCGTACGCGGGTGGTGTGCGCCGCGTCGGCCCTACCCATGAGCGTCACAGCAAGCGCTTTCTATACAAGGAAAAGCTAGCCTCTGAGCAGTGGTCCGGACAAGACCGTGACCGCTTCGAGTTGTTCGAGGGGACGAACAGTGGGGGGTTCTGGCCGTAAGGTCTGCTCGACGTGCTCGGAACCGGGGGCCTGCGGCGGTCTGTCTACGAGCACGTACGACGAGGTACGGACGTACGACGAGCTACGAGAGATGCGCGACGAACTGCGCGACCGGAGGACGACGAGATGACGGTGACCCTGGCGGACGTGGCGGCCCGCGCACAGGTCTCCCCCGCGACGGTGTCGCGCGTGCTGAACGGGAACTATCCCGTCGCCGCCTCCACCCGTGAGCGGGTGCTGAAGGCGGTCGACGAGCTGGACTACGTGCTGAACGGGCCGGCCAGCGCGCTGGCGGCGGCGACTTCCGATCTGGTCGGAATCCTCGTCAACGACATCGCCGACCCCTTCTTCGGGATCATGGCGAGCGCGATCCAGTCGGAGATCGGGGGGCCGGGCGGCCGGGCCGGCGGCGAGCGCCTCGCGGTCGTCTGCAACACGGGGGGTTCGCCGGAGCGTGAGCTGACGTATCTGACCCTGCTGCAGCGGCAGCGGGCGGCGGCGGTGGTGCTGACCGGTGGGGCCATGGAGAACGAGCCGCACGCGGCGGCGGTCGCGTCGAAGCTGCGCAAGCTGACGGACGCGGGGACGCGGGTGGTGCTGTGCGGGCGGCCGCCGGCACCCGACACCGGGGCGATCGCGCTGGCCTTCGACAACCGCGGGGGCGCACAGCAGCTGACCGAGCATCTGATCGGTCTTGGGCACCGGCGGCTCGGCTATATCGCCGGGCCCGAGGAGCGGACGACGACGCGGCACCGTCTCGAGGGGCACCGGGCGGCGCTGGCCGCGGCGGGGATCGAGGAGGATCCGGGGGCGACGGTGTGGGGGCGCTACGACCGGACGTCCGGATACGAGGCGACGCTGGAACTGCTCCGCCGGGACCCGTCCCTCACCGCGGTGGTCGCGGCGAACGACTCCGTGGCGCTCGGGGCGTGTGCGGCACTGCGGCAGTCCGGGCTGCGGATTCCGGAGGACGTGTCGGTCGCCGGGTTCGACGATCTGCCGTTCAGCGTCGACGCGGTGCCCGCGCTGACGACGGTGCGGCTGCCGCTGGCGGAGGCGGGGGCCCGGGCCGGGCGGATCGCCATGGGGCGGGAGGAGCCGCCGCCGGGCGGGATGGCGACGGTTCGGGGGGAGCTGATGGTGCGGGGGTCCTCCGGGGTGCCTCGGGGTCCGGTGGCGGCGTGACCGTCCCGTCTCTGGGGGCTGCCGCCCCCAGACCCCCGCTTTCGGCCTGAACGGCCTCGTCCTCAAACTCCCCCACTCTCGGCTTCGCTCGAGCGGGGCCCCCACGACGGGCTGAGAGATGCCGGACGGCTTCGAGAGTGGGCGCAGGTCCGGGATGTCAGTGCCGGTGTCTATCGTCCCGCCATGGTCTTCCACTTGCCCGATGGGCTGCCGAGCGGGCGATTCGAGTCCCGTGGAAACGTTGACGTGTGGCTGTCCGAGGAACTGCCCGACAACATCGTGGAGTTGTGGCCCCGGTTGATGGAGTCGGCCGGGGCGACGGGCGTGCATCCGTATCTCTGCTGGCCCGGCGATCCGTTCTTCCTCCAGGACCTGGCGGACGTGGACGCCGTACGCCTGGAGTCGGTTCTGGCGGCGGACTTCGCCGAGTACCGGCAAGAACGGCTGCCCTCATGGCGCGAGCCTGCTCGGTACGACGATCTGCCCGAGGGCGTCGCGCCCTGGCCGCACGACCCGGGACCGCCGTTCGAGAGCTGGCCCGGGCTGGCGGCCGCCGCGCAGGGCAGGGCGGGCGGTCCGAGGCCGGAGGAGGCCGCGGCGTGGCTCGTCGAGGAAGTCCTCAGGACGCATCCGTTCGCCCGCGCGTGCCGCCTCGCCCTGGTGCCCGCCCGCCGCAGCGCCGATGTGCCCGCCGTGCTGGGGTGGTCCTCCGAAGCCCCGCTGCCCCTGCTCTGTGCTCTGCTGCGCAGTTGGGAGGAGCGGTTCGGAGCCCGGGTCGTCGGGGCTTTCGGCGGTGAGCTGTTCGCCTCGGTCGCCCGCCCGCCGCTCGACCTGCCGCACGCCGAGCGGCTCGCCCTGGAGCATGTCCTCTCCACCGCCGACAACGTCGTCGACGACCCGCCCACACCCTTCCCCGAGTACGCCGCCGAGCTGGTGGGGCGGACCGAATGGCGGTTCTGGTGGGACTGAGCGATGAGTCCCGGCCCGTTCTTCGGTCTGATGGACGTCATGCCTGCCAAGGCACCGCAGACGGACAGTAGGGAGCGAGTCCCATGCGCATCGTTGTCAGCGAGTTCATCAGTCTCGACGGAGTCGTGCAGGCGCCCGGCGGTCCCCAGGAGGACACCGACGGCGGGTTCGCGCACGGCGGGTGGTCGCATCCGTACTTCGATCCTGAGGTGGTCGGCGGGGCCTTCGCCGCGGGGCTGGAGCAGGCCGAGGCGCTGCTGTACGGGCGCCGTACGTATCTGACGATGGCGGGGGCCTGGCCCGAGCGGGCCGGAGACCCCTTCGCCGACCGGCTCAATGCGCTGAAGAAGTACGTCGTGACCGACACGCTCAGCGACTCCGAGCTGACCTGGAACAACACCGAGCGGATCCCGGGCCGCGAGGCCGTCGCGCGGATCCGGGAGCTGCGTGCCGCTCCCGGCGGCGACCTGGCGATGATGGGCAGCCCCACCCTCGTGCGGACGCTGATCAGCGAGGGACTGGTGGACGAACTGCAGCTCATCCACATGCCGGTCGTCCTCGGCGGCGGAAAGTCCATCTTCCCCGAGGACGGGGTCAAGCGGCCGTTCGAGCTGGTCTCCACGGTCAGGGGCAAGACCGGTGTGCAGGTGAGCGTGTACCGGCCGGCGGCCGACGAAGGGTAGTCACGGGGGTGCGGGTGTCCTAGTCTCGGAGCCGGCGGTATCTCTGACTGAGTCAACTATCTGGTTCATGTATCCGGGACAACCATCCGGGGGTCGACACTCATGACCGTCCAGGACATCCGCACCTTCAACCGCTTCTACACGAACGTCATCGGCGCCCTCGACTACAGCCGTCAGCTGTACGCCCCGTTCACCCTGACCGAGTCCCGCGTCCTGTACGAGCTGGCGCACTCCCCACGGACGGACGCGGCCGACCTGCGGGCCGAACTCTCCCTGGACGCCGGGTACCTGAGCCGGATCCTCAACAAGTTCGAGGAGGACGGGCTGATCGAGCGCACGCTGTCCGACAGTGACACCAGACGTCGGCGCGTCTCGCTCACGTCCCGCGGCCGCGAGACCGCCGCCCTGCTCGCCGAGCGTGCGAACGAATCCGTGGGTGCGCTGCTGTCCACCGTGCCCTCCGCCGACCGGCCGCGTCTGGCGGAGGCGATGCGGGCCGTCCGGGAGATCCTCTCCGAGGGCCGCCCTCCCCGTCGTGAGGACGTCGTCCTGCGCGAACCGGCCCCCGGGGACCTCGGCTGGATCGTCCAGCGCAATGCCGCGCTGTACGCGTCCGAGTTCGGCTGGAACACCGACTACGAGGGGCTGGTGGCGCGGATCGTCGCCGACTTCGCCGAGGACCACGACCCGCATCTGGAGCGGGTGTGGATCGCCGAGCTCGACGGCCGCCCGGTGGGGTGTGTGATGTGCGTACGGGACGAGGCGCCCGGCACGGCCCGGCTGCGGCTGCTGCTGGTCGAGCCGGACGCGCGCGGGCTCGGCATCGGCGACCGGCTGGTGGGGGCCGTCATCGACTTCGCGCGCGGTGTCGGCTACCGCGAGCTCGTCCTGTGGACCAATGACGTCCTGGCCGCCGCCCGCCGCATCTACCAGCGCCACGGCTTCGTGCTCGTCGCCGAGAAACCGCACCGTTCGTTCGGAAAGGACCTGAACGGCCAGGACTGGCGCCTGGACCTGCACGGCACCCCCGAGTGACAGTAGGGACCATGAGACTGGCGTTCTCCACCCTCGGCGTCCCCGGCCTGCCCATCCCGGACGTGGTCCGGCTGGCGGCCACCCACGGCTACCACGGCGTGGAGCTTCGCGCGCATCCCGAGGAGCCGGTCCATCCCGGCATCGACCTCGGCGGGCGGGCGGACGTGGCCGCCGAGTTCAAGGCGGGCGGCATCGAGGTGCTGGGCCTCGCCGGGTACGCGCGCGTGGCCGCGCCCGGCGACGACGGTCCGGTGATCGACGAGATCCGTGCCCTCCTCGACCTCGCCCGTGACCTCGGCGCCCCGTACGTCCGGGTCTTCCCGGGCGGCGGCCACGAGCAGAGCACGGAGCGCGCCGACGCGACGGCCGCGCGACGGCTCGGCACGGCGGCGGAGTACGCCGCCGACCTCGGCGTACGCATCCTCCTCGAGACGCACGACTCGCACCGCAGGGCCGCCGACGCGATCCGCATCCTCGGCCTGGTCGGGCACCGCCATGTCGGCGCCCTCTGGGACGTCATGCACACCTGGCTGGGCGGCGAGCAGCCCTCGGAGTCGTATGCGGCCCTCTCCCCGTATCTCGGCTACGTCCAGGTCAAGGACATCGCCTCCGCCGAGGACACGACCCCGCTCGCGCTCGGCGCCGGCGTGCTGCCGCTCACCGAGACCGTGGAGGTCCTCTCCCGGCACGGCTGGGACGGCTGGCTGTGCTGGGAGTACGAGAAGCGGTGGTACGAGGAGGCCGCGCCGCTGCCGGAGCTGCTGGCGACGGGGCGGGAACATCTGGGGCGGCTGCTCACCGAGTGCGCGTGAGCCGTACGTCCTACGCCGGGCGGCCCGTGATCGTCGCCGCCGCATCCAGGCACCACTCCAGTACGGCGGGCCAGGAGCCGTAACCGGCGTCGAGGTCGAGGTGGGCGGCGCCGGGGAGGACGTCGGTGGGGATGCGCAGGGGGTCGCCGAAGGCGTCCCGGGCGCCCTCCGGGCAGTACGGGTCGTCGTCGCCGGCGACCAGGCGGGTGGGGGCGGGGAGGGTGAAGTCGAGGGCGGGCGGGGCGAATTCGGCCACCTCGGGGAGCCGGGCGAGGACGGAGGCGGACGGCGGGGCGACGAGCAGTACGCGGTCGACGGCGCCGTCCTTCACCAGGCCGCGGGAGACGGCGTGCAGCCAGAGCAGGACGGAGGCGCTGTGCGCGAGGACGACGCGTTCGGAACCCCGGAGGTCGTCGAGGTGCCGGGTCAGCTCCGCCAGCCACACCTCCAGGCTCGGGTCGTCGGGGTCGGGCAGCTGGGGGTAGGTGACGTGGTGACCGAGGCCGGTGAGGCGGTCGGCGAGCCAGTGCTGCCAGTGGGCCTCAGGTCGGTGGTTCTGCCAGCCGTGGAGGATGAGGAAGTGCTTCGCGGTCATGCGGCGATGGTTTCCGATCACCGTGCCGTCGGTCCAGTTAATCTTTCACGGTGGAACAGGTAAGCGGGAGCTTCACGGTTGATCTGCGCCGTCTGACCGTCCTGCGGGAGCTGCAGCGCCGGGGCAGTCTGGCGCGGACGGCCGAGGCCCTGCATCTGACGCCGTCGGCGGTCTCCCAGCAGCTCGCGGCGCTGGCCCGGGAGACGGGCGTACCGCTGACGGAGAAGGACGGCCGGGGCGTACGGCTGACCGGGCAGGCGCGGGTGCTGCTGGCGCATGCCGATCTGATCGCGGCCCAACTGGAGCGGGCCCGGGCCGACTTGGCGGCGTACGGCGAGGGCGGGCGCGGGTCGGTGACGATCGGGTGCTTCTCCAGCGGGATCCTGGGGCTGCTGCCGGGGGTGCTGCGGGCGCTGGCCGAACGTCTCCCGCAGCTCAGGGTCGACGTCGTGGAGGCGGAGCCGCCGGACCTGTTCACGGCGCTCGACGCGGGCCAGGTGGACGTGGCGGTGGCGGTGGACTTCGCGAAGGCACCGCCGCACACCGACGACCGCTACCGCAGGGTGGACCTGTTCACGGACGTCCTGGACCTCGTCGTGGCGGCGGACCACCGGCTCGCCGGCAAAGGCCCGGTCGCGTTGCGGGAGCTGGCGCGGGAGGCGTGGATCGTCGGGGCGGCAGCCAGCTGCTGCGGGGCGGTGGCGCGTTCGGTGTGCGCGGCGGCCGGTTTCACACCGGACGTACGGCACGCGGTGAACGACTGGGCCGCACTCGCCGCCCTGGTCGAGGCGGGACAGGGGGTGGCGCTGGTCCCGCGGCTGGTGCGGGAGTCGTACAGGCACCGCCGCGTGACGGTGGTACCGACGCAGGGGCAGCCGGCGTCCCGGAACGTGTTCGCGGCGGTGCGGGCCGGTGCGGAGGAGGACGCGGTCCTCAAGGCGGTGCTGAATCAACTCCGCACCACGGGAACGCCCCCTACACCCGCGCCACGAACCCCGCCACCCGCCCCTCCAACCGCTCCCGGCACTCCGGCCACTCCTCCACCGTGACCGAGAAGATCGCCGAGTCCCGCAGACGGCCTTCCTCGCCGGGTGCCCAGGAACGGGACCAGTTGCGCAGGACGCCCTCGAAGCGGGCGCCTGTGCTCTGGATCGCGGCGCGGGAACGGGCGTTGCGGGCGTCGGTCTTCAGGTCGACCCGGGAGACGCCCCACTCCTCGAAGGCGTGCCGGAAGAGGAGGAGTTTGGCCTCGGCGTTGATGCCGGTGCCCTGGGCCGGCCTGGCGAGCCAGGTGAAGCCGATCTCGATGGCGTCGAGCCGGTCCTCGGATCGCCAGCAGCGCGGGTCCCAGAACGACGTGGCGCCGACCGCCCGCCCCGTGGCGCGCGAGATCTGCGCGTACGGCGCCAGCCGGCCGGCGGCGGCGCGGGCGAGCTGCGCGTCGATGTAGCCGCCGACCTCGTGGGCCCGCGGCACCCACGTGAACTCGTACGTCCCGCGGTCCTCCTCCGCCGCCGTCGCCAGATCCGCCGCGTGCCGGTGCTCCAGCGGCTCCAGACGCACCAGCGCGCCCTCCAGAACCGGCCCCTTCAGCTCGAACCCCACTCGTCCCCGCCTCACAACCGCGCGCGCAGCGCCCCGAACTCCTCGTGGAAACCGGGGAAAGTCTTCCGCACGCAGCCGGGGTCGTCGAACGAAATACCCGGCACCCGCAGCCCGGTGACCGCGAAGGACATCACGATGCGGTGGTCGCCGTACGAGGTGATCTCCGCACCGCTCCCGGACGGCACACCCGGCCGGATCTCGATCCAGTCGGGCCCCGTCGACACCTCCGCCCCCAGCCGCCGCAGGTTCTCCGCGCAGGCCTCCAGCCGGTCGCACTCCTTCACCCGTGTGTTCGCCACGTCCTCGATGCGCACCGGCCCGTCCGCGAACGGCGCGATCGCCGCCAGCGTCGGCATCGTGTCCGAGATGTCCCGCATATTGACCGTCAGGCCGCGCAGCACCCCCGTGCCCCTGACCGTCGTGCCGTCCGGGCGCACCGACACCTCGGCGCCCATCCGCCGCAGTACGTCGACGAAGCCCAGGTCACCCTGCAGCGCCCCCGTGCCCAGCCCCGGCACCGTCACCTCGGCGCCCGGCGTCACCGCGGCCGCCGCGAAGAAGTAGCTGGCGGTCGACGCGTCGGGCTCGATCGCGTAGGTGGTCGCCCGGTAGCCGCCCGGCGGGACCACGAACACGTCGCCCTCGCGCTCCACCTCCACCCCGAACGCCCGCATCATCGCGATCGTGATCTCCACGTAGGGCACGGAGACCAGGTCGGTGACGCGGATCCGCAGGCCCTTGCGGGTCAGCGGGCCCAGCAGCAGCAACGCCGTCAGGTACTGCGAGGACTGCCCCGCGTCCAGGACGACGTCTCCGCCCTCGACACCCGCCGCCCGCACCGTCAGCGGGTGGTGCCCCTCCGCCTCCTCGTGCCGCAGGTCGACCCCCAGGTCGCGCAGGGCGCGGGTCAGGGGCAGCAGGGGCCGGCGCCGCATCTGCGCGGACGCGTCGAAGCGGTACGTCCCGTGTCCCGCCGCCGCCAGGGTCGGCAGGAAGCGGGCGGTCGTGGCGCCGTCCCGGCAGTACACGTCCGCCTCGCTCACGGCGGGGCCCTGCGGACGGCCGTCCACCTGCCAGGCGTCCCGTGTCCGCCCGACGCGATACCCGAGCCGCACCAGCCCCTCGGCGAAGCCCTCGGTGTCGTCCGAGCGCAGGGGGCGTACGAGGGTGGTGACTCCGTCGGCCGCCGCCGCGAGGAAGAGCGCGCGGGCGGTGATGGACTTGGATCCGGGGATGGTGACTGGGGGCATGCCCTCATGATCGGCCGAGCACGGGCCCGATCGCCTCCCCGTCCACGGGATGGACGACTTCCCGTCGCCCGCGCGTCACCGAGGCCAGCCCCACCCCGCCGACCAGCAGCGCCGCCGCACACCACCGCAGCGGGCCCACCTCCTCCCCCAGGAAGACGGCCGCCGACGTCACCCCGAAGACCGGGACGAGGAGCGAGAACGGCGCGACCGTCGACGCCGGGTACCGGCGCAGCAGCCACCCCCACGCCCCGAAGCCGAACACCGTCGTCACCCAGGCCACGTAGACGACCGTGCCGGCGCCCTGCCAGTCGAGGGCGCGCAGGGCGTCGTAGTCCCTGCCCGGTCCCTCCAGCAGCAGGGACAGACCAAGCAGCGGCAGGACCGGGACCGTGCTCACCCAGACCATGAAGTTCAGCGCGTCCGGCGGGGCGGCCTTGCGGGTCAGGACGTTGGAGACGCCCCAGCAGGCCGCCGCCCCGATCACCAGCGCGAAGGCGCCGAGCGGTCCCGACATGCCCTCGTCCACCGCCGCGACACCGATGCCGGCCAGCGCCACCGCCATGCCCGACACCCGTATCGCGGACGGCCGTTCACCCAGGACGACGAAGGCCACTCCGGCCGTGAACACCGCCTGTATCTGCAGGACCAGCGAGGACAGTCCCGCCGGCATTCCGGCGTCCATGCCGATGAACAGCAGGCCGAACTTGGCCACGCCGAGCACCAGCCCCACCGCCAGCACCCCCCTCCACGCCACCTTCGGGCGGCCCACGAAGAAGACGGCCGGCAGGGCCGCCGCGAAGAAGCGCAGTGCCGAGAACAGCAGCGGAGGGAAGTGGTCGAGGCCGATCTCGATGACCGTGAAGTTCACGCCCCAGACGGCGGCGACGACCACGGCGAGAGCAAGGTGTGCAGGTCGCATGCGGTCGAGCATCACGCCCCACGACCATGTAGCACCAGCGATGATTACTGCACGGTCGGATGAAGCAACGCTGATGAATGGGAGCTCCCGTGCTCGATCTCCAACGCCTGCGCGCCCTGCACGCCGTCTCGGTCCACGGCACCGTGGGAGCGGCGGCCGCCGCGCTCGGGTACACGCCGTCCGCCGTGTCCCAGCAGATCGCCAAGCTGGAGCGGGAGACCAGGACCGTACTCCTGGAGAGAGAAGGACGAGGGGTGCGGCTGACCCCCGAGGCTCATCAACTCGTGGACACGGCACAGGAGTTGCTCGCCATCGTCGAGCGGGCCGAGACGGCGCTCGAGGAGCGGCGCGGGGTGCCGGCGGGGCGGCTGACGATCGCCGCGTTCGCCTCGGCGGCGCGCGGGCTGATGCCCGCCGTGCTCGCCGACCTGGCCGCCCGGCACCCCACGCTCGACGCCCGGCTGAGCGAGATCGACCCGCATCTCTCCGTCGACCTGGTCGCCAAGGGCGCGGTCGACCTGGCCGTCGTGCACGACTGGGACATCGCGCCGCTGCCCGTGCCGCCGGGCGTCGAGCACGCGGTGATCGGCGAGGACCGCAGCACGCTGCTGGTGCCCGCCGGCCACCCCTTCGCCGGGCGGGAGTCCGTGCGGCGCGAGGAACTGGGCGGGGAGCGGTGGGTGTGCCAGCCGCCGGGCCGGGTCTGTCACGACTGGCTGGTGCGCACCATGCGGGCCGCCGGGCACGAGCCGGAGATCGTGCACCAGGCCGATGAGAACCCGACGCTCGTCGCGCTGGTCGCGGGCGGGCTCGGCATCTGTCTCGTTCCGCGCCTGGGCCGCGGCCCGCTGCCCGCCGGGGTCGTGGAGGTGCGCCTCGAACCCACCCCCGTACGGCGTCTGTACGCCCTGTGGCGCAAAGGAGCCGCACGTCGTCCGGCGATCGCAGAGACGGTACGCACTCTGCAGGAGCAGTGGCCGGGCATCATGTCCCACCCGTCCCCTTGAGCTCTCGGGCACCAACTTCCGGGAATCGCGGGGAAGGAGGGAACCCGCCCCGAATACGGTTCGTCCAACCCGCAAGCTGCCGGATGAGTCTCCGCCGTGCGGTGTCGGCCCTCGCTGCTGGCTGCGATCGCTGACTCCACCCTCTCCGCCGTACAGCGGCCGGCAGCACGCCGCCATCGGCGCGCCCCCCTCCAACAGCGCCGATGGCGGCCCCTCCGCGAAAGGCCCTGGCGTGCGCGCGCCCTTGACTGGCAGAAACTTCCCGGATATTCACTCCCTCACGGAAGTTTCCTTCAGCTGATCTCCAGCGGATCACTCCGGAAGGAGCGCACGTGCCCTCCAGACGTACCGTCCTCGCCGCCGCCGCAGGCGTCACCGCGGCTCTGGCCGTCGGCACCACGGCAAGCGCCGGCACCCCCGGCGACAAGAAACTCCGCTCCCTCATCTCCCGTATGACCCTGGAGGAGAAGGTCGGCCAGCTCTTCGTGATGCGGGTCTACGGCCACTCGGCCACCGACCCCGACCAGGCCGACATCGACGCCAACCTCAAGGAGATCGGCGTCCGCACGGCCGCCGAGCTGATCGCCAGGTACCGCGTCGGCGGCATCATCTACTTCACCTGGGCCCACAACACCAGGGACCCGCACCAGATCGCGGACCTGTCGAACGGCATCCAGCGCGCCTCCCTCAGCCGGCCCCGCGGCCTGCCGGTGCTCATCACCACCGACCAGGAACACGGCATCGTCTGCCGTGTGGGCAAGCCCGCCACCCTCTTCCCGGGTGCCATGGCCATGGGCGCCGGCGGCTCCCGCGAGGACGCCCGCGCCCTCGGCCGCATCTCCGGCTCCGAGCTGCGCGCGATGGGCATCAACCAGGACTACTCCCCCGACGCGGACGTGAACATCAACCCGGCCAACCCGGTCATCGGGGTCCGTTCCTTCGGTGCCGACCCGGACGCGGTGGCCCGACTGGTCGCCGCCGAGGTCGCCGGGTACCAGAGGTCCTCGGTCGCCGCGACCGCCAAGCACTTCCCGGGGCACGGGGACACGGCCGTCGACAGCCACTACGGCTTCCCGGTGATCACCCACAGCCGGGAGCTGTGGGAGAAGCTGGACGCCGTGCCGTTCCGGGCGGCCGTCGAGGCGGGCATCGACTCGATCATGACCGCGCACATCCAGTTCCCGGCCCTCGACGACTCCGGCGACCCGGCGACCCTCTCCCGCCCGATCCTCACCGGCATCCTGCGCGAGGAACTCGGCTACGACGGGGTGGTGGTGACGGACTCCCTGGGCATGCAGGGCGTGCGGACCAAGTACGGCGACGACCGCGTCCCCGTGCTCGCGCTCAAGGCCGGCGTCGACCAGCTCCTCAACCCGCCCGACCTCGCCACCGCCTGGAACGCCGTCCTGAAGGCCGTACAGGACGGGGAACTCACCGAGTCCCGGCTGGACGAGTCGATCCTGCGCATCCTCAAGCTCAAGGCCAGGCTGCGGCTCTTCGACGAGCCCTACGTCAGCCAGAAGGGCGTCGACCGCAGCGTGGGCACGGCCGCGCACCTGGCCGCCGCCGACCGTATCGCGGAGCGCACGACGACCCTGCTGGTCAACAAGGGGGGCCTGCTGCCGCTGTCCCGGCGCACGCACCCCAAGGTCCTGGTCGTCGGCGCCGACCCGGCCTCCCCTTCGGGTACGACGGGACCGCCCACCGGCGTCCTCGCGAGCGCCCTCACCGAACTGGGCTTCACCGCGACCGCCCTGTCCACGGGCACGGCCCCCTCATCGGCCACCATCGCCACGGCGGTCGCGGCGGCGCAGGACACGGACGCGGTGGTCGTGGGCACCTACAACGTCACCGCGGGCAGCGCGCAGCGCACTCTGGTCGAGCAGCTGGCGGCGACCGGAAGACCGGTGGTGGCGGTCGCGATCCGCAACCCCTACGACGTGGCCCACCTCCCCTCCGCCTCCGCCCACTTGGCGACGTACTCATGGACCGACGTGGAGCTGCGGGCCGCCGCGCGCGTCATCGCGGGCAGGGTGGCGCCGCGCGCGAAGCTGCCGGTGCCGGTGCAGCAGGCGGACGATCCGGCCAAGGTGCTGTATCCCATCGGATACGGACTGACGTACTAGAACCCCTGCGCCCGGCACCCGGTGCAGGGGGCGTAGGGCACATACGTCACGCACCCGGCGCGCAACCCCAAACTGACCCAAAGCATCCCGCGCGTCTGGCGTGCGCCCGCTGCGGCGGGTCACGCTGGACGCGGGTCATCTGGGGAGGTGACCGGGGGGTGCGCGATGCGTGAGAGAAGGTCCGCGGGGGTGGTCTGCGCACTGCTGGTACTGGTCGCCGCCCTGCTGAGCGGCTGCCAGATGCTGAAGTCCGGGGCGGACAAGGACGGCCGGGCCGACGCGACACCGAAGACGACCACGACCCAGCCCTCCGGCTATGGAGCGGTGTTCCTCGCCGTCGACGAGTGCAGTTCGTTCGGCTCGACGAGCTTCACCGAGGTGCCGTGCACCAGCGAGCGGGCGGCGGCCCGGGTCGTGGCCCGCTACGACGGCAAGGCGGGCGACGGTCCGCTGTGCCCGGCGACCACGGACTTCGTCCTGCACATCAGCCGGCAGAGCCCGTCCTCCGACGAGGACGGCGACGGCTCGATCCCGCAGGGCTACGCCTGTATGCGCAACCTGGAGCCACCGCACCCCGGCGACCCGGGCGGCGGTGGCGGCCCCCGCACCATCGTCGGCGACTGCGTCTACGGCTCCGGGAACGGGCAGGTCCGCGAGACGGCCTGCGACGGCAGCGGGAGCAGGAAACCGCAGTACAAGGTGGTCGAGGCGGTCGCCAGGCGCGCCCAGTGCCCCGCGGCGACGGCCCTGTATGTGCACCTGGAGGGCGCCCAGCCGGTGGGCTGCGCCCGGCGGGTGTGAACAACCGCCGGGCGCAGCACACGAGTTGGCGGAGCTACGGCCGCAGAGCCGGCTCGCGCTCCACGTCCCGCACGTCCAGCCTGCTGTCGAACCTCGCCAGCGGCTTCGCCTGCGCCGTGGAGGCGGCGGGGACCCCGGCCCACTGCAGGATGCGGGCGGTGGCCAGCGCCTTCTGGTCGGCGACCAGGCCGGCGACGTTGGCGCCGTGGTTCAGTCCCGGTGCCGTGAAGACGTACGCGTCCTTCGTGCCCTTGCCGACGCGGAAGCGCTCCGCGCCCCACGGGTCGTTCTGGCCGTAGACGAAGAGCATGTGGTGCGCGTGGTGCCGCACCCAGGAGTCGACGTCGCGCATCGCGTACGGCTGGAACCTCATCGGGATGTCGCGCGGGACCAGGTTCCGCGGCGTCTCGTAGCCGTAGCGGATGTACTTCTTCTCGATGTACGGGAAGTGGATGTCCGGCGCGCCCAGCTGCGTGCCCGCCTGGTAGTAGTACGGCGTGTACGGCTCCAGGCCCTGGTCCGTGTAGAAGGAGAAGCCGGAGATGCTGTCCACGGAGTCCCAGATGGCCTGGTCGGTCGCGGTCTTCGCGTC
Organism: Streptomyces sp. NPDC001351; assembly: GCF_042896045.1. NCBI lineage: Bacteria > Bacillati > Actinomycetota > Actinomycetes > Kitasatosporales > Streptomycetaceae > Streptomyces > Streptomyces sp. NPDC001351. The sequence goes on from NZ_JBIAWS010000013.1 coordinate 163,163, forward strand.
CGCCGGGATGGTGGCGCAGTCGCGCAGCAGGCTGTACTGCCAAAAACCCCACACGTAGTCGAGGACGACGGCCTCGTACGCCCGGTCCAGGCTGCCGATGGTCTTGAAGGTGTAGCCGTTGTCCGCCGCGTAGGCCGCGTACTTCTTCTCCAGCGGCTCCCGGCGCACCAGCGCCTCACGCTGCACGGCGTTCAGCCGGTCGCGGCACTCCTTGGTGCCGACCTGGGTGAAGAAGCGGTCGTAGGCGGAGTCCTCGTTGTCGACCACGTCGTTCGGGGCGACGTACGCGACGACGCCGTCCATGTCGCGCGGATAGAACCGCTCGTAGTACGTGGCGGTCATGCCGCCCTTCGAACCGCCCGTCGCGATCCACTTCTTGGCGTAGACGGACTTCAGCGCCTGGAAGATACGGTGCTGGTCACTGGCCGCCTGCCAGATGTCCAGCTTGCTCCAGTCGGCCGGGGCGGGCCGGGAGGGCGTGAAGAAGCGGTACTCCATGGAGACCTGGTTGCCGTCCACGATCTGGGTCGGCTCGCGGCGGCTGGGGGTCGTGGAGACGTTGTAGCCGCTGGTGTAGAAGACCGTCGGGCGGCTGACGTCCTTGTGCAGCACGGTGATGCGCTGCTGGAACGTGCCCTTGGACGGGTCGCGGTGGTCGACCGGCTGGGTGTAGTTCAGGACGAAGAAGCGGTAGCCGGTGTACGGCTTCTCCTCGATCAGGCTCATCCCCGGTATGGCGAGCAGCTGATCTTTGATGTCGGTCGTTCCGGTGGCCTCCGGCTGTGCGGCGGTTGCCGCTCCCGCCGTGCTCAGCGTGCCTATGAACACGGCGAGCGCGAGCAGCCATCTGAGCGCCTTGCGCATGCACCCTCCCCTGTGAGTCAGATGTGCGAGCGGAAGCTATCGGAGCAACTCCGCTGCGCACCAGGGGAGATGGGGGGTTACTGGTGTGATTGGCGGGTTAGTAGCGCTTCCAGCCACCGGAGTCGTACGACCCGCTGCCGACCGAGCCCTTGATCCACACCGCGCGGTGTCCGACGTACAGGCGGACCGGGCCGGCGTGCTGCGTGAACAGTCCCTTGTCGACGACGGGTTCGAAGCCGCGGGCCTGCATGCTGACCATCATCGGCTGCCTGACTCCGGCGTTCTTGGGGACGGTGAGGGCGCAGAGGTAGTTGCCGCTCTTGTACAGCTTCACGGAGCCGGTGGAGAAGGTGAACGTCCTGATGTTGCTGCCCGAGCAGGACTGGGAGTCGGCGGCCTGCGCCTCCCCCGACGCCGCGAGCGCAAGCACCCCTGAAGCGGCCAGCACGCCGAGGAACACCCCGAGCCGCCGCCGTATCGCACCACTGTCCACTGTCATCCCTCCCGTACCCCGACAACGAACGTACGGGTGTACGGACGCAGGACGTATGTCGGATGGTTGCACGACCGTCAGTACGACGCGCCCACCGGCTCCTCGGGCTCGGCCTCCCCGATGAACGTCCGCCACAACGCGGCGTACCGGCCCTCCAGCGCGAGGAGCTCCTCGTGGGTGCCGTCCTCGACGACCCGGCCGTGGTCCATGACCACGACGCGGTCCGCGCGGGCCGCGGTGGTCAGACGGTGGGCCACAATCAAGGTGGTGCGCGCGTTAGCGCTCGATGAGGGGTGGTGGTCGGGCGACGGGAGGGCGGTGCGGCGGCCTGCGAGGCGGTCGGTGGCCTGGTTGACCTGGGCCTCGGTGGCCAGGTCGAGGGCGGCCGTCGCCTCGTCGAGGAGGAGGATGTCGGGGTCGACGAGTTCCGCTCGGGCGAGGGCGATCAGCTGGCGCTGGCCGGCCGAGAGGTTGCGTCCGCGCTCGGCGACCTCGTGGAGGTAGCCGCCGTCGAGCGTGGCGATCATCTCGTGCGCGCCGACCGCGCGGGCCGCCGCCTCCACCTCGGCGTCGGTGGCGTCCGGGCGGCCGTAGGCGATGGCGTCGCGGACGGTGCCCTGGAAGAGGTACGCCTCCTGCGGGACGACACCGAGACGGTGCCGGTAGGAGGTGATGTCGAGGGTGCGCAGGTCCTGGCCGTCGACCGTGACCCGGCCGCCCGTGGGGTCGTAGAAGCGCGCCACGAGCTTGACGAGGGTCGACTTGCCGGCGCCGGTCTCGCCGACGAAGGCCACGGTCTGCCCGGCCGGGATCTTCAACTCGATGCCGCCGAGGGCTTCTTCGTCGTCCCCGTAGGCGAAGTGCACGTCCTCGAAGGCGACTTCGCCGCGCAGGGAGAGGACTTCGAGCGGCTCGTCGGCGGCCTTGGTGGACGTCGGCTCCTGGAGGAGCTCCTGGATGCGGCCGAGGGAGACCGTGGCCTGCTGGTAGCCGTCGAAGACCTGGGAGAGCTGCTGGACCGGGGCGAAGAACAGGTCGATGTAGAGCAGGTATGCCACCAGCGCGCCGGTCGTGAGGGTGGCGTCGTCGATCCGTCCCGCGCCCGCGATCAGCACGGCAGCGGCGGCCACGGACGACAGGAGCTGCACGAAGGGGAAGTAGATCGAGATCAGCCACTGTCCCCGGATACGGGCCCTGCGGTAGCTGTCGCTGCGCTCCGCGAACCGTCGGCCGCCGTCGCCCTCGCGCCGGAAGGCCTGCACGATCCGCAGCCCGGAGACGGACTCCTGGAGATCGGCGTTCACCACCGAGACCCGCTCACGGGCCAGCTCGTACGCCTTCACGCTCGCCCGCCGGAAGAAGAACGTGGCCACGATCAGCGGCGGCAGCGTGGCGAAGACCACGAGCGCCAGCTGCACGTCGATCACCAGCAGGGCGACCATGATCCCGAAGAAGGTGACGACGGAGACGAAGGCGGTGACAAGACCGGTCTGCAGGAAGGTCGAGAGCGCGTCGACGTCGGTCGTCATCCGCGTCATGATCCGGCCGGTCAGCTCCCGCTCGTAGTAGTCGAGTCCGAGCCGCTGGAGCTGGGCGAAGATCTTCAGACGGAGCGAGTACAGAACCCGCTCCCCGGTGCGCCCGGTCATCCGGGTCTCCCCCCGCTGCGCAGCCCACTGCACCACCACGGCGAGCAGCGCCAGCAGCGAGGCCGACCAGACCGCGCCGAGGGCGAGCTTGGACACGCCCTGGTCGATGCCGTGCCGGATCATGATCGGCAGCAGCAGGCTCATGCCCGCGTCCACGGCGACCAGCCCCAGGCTGACCAGTAGCGGTAGCCCGAAGCCCCGCAGCAGCCGCTTCAGGCCGTACGACTCCTCCGGCCGCACCGCCCGTGCCTCGTCGATGTCGGGGGTGTCGTTCGCCGGGGGCAGCGCCTCGACCTCGGCGAGGAGTTCGGGGGTGGCGGGCATCCCGGCCAGCGCGGTGTCCTTGGGCTCGCGGTCGCCGGTCCACAGGCGGGGCGTCAGACCGCGCTCGGCGTCGAACTCGGCGTCCAGCTCGTCCCTTACCGAGGTGTCCTCGGCCGGTACGGAGGGCTGGGTGTGGCCGGGTGAGACGCCGCCGAGTTCGTCGGGGTCGGTGAGCAGGCGGCGGTAGAGGGCGGACCGTTCCTGCAGCTCCTCGTGGGTGCCGATGTCGGCGAGGCGGCCGGCGTCGAGGACGGCGATCCGGTCGGCGAGGTTGAGGGTGGAGCGGCGGTGCGCGATCAGCAGAGTCGTACGGCCCTGCATGACCTGCTTCAGCGCCTCGTGGATCTCGTGCTCCACGCGGGCGTCCACGGCGGAGGTGGCGTCGTCGAGGACGAGCAGGCGCGGGTCGGTGAGGATCGCGCGGGCAAGGGCGACACGCTGGCGCTGCCCGCCGGAGAGGGTCAGGCCGTGCTCGCCGACCTTGGTGTCGTAGCCGTCCGGCAGCTCACGGATGAAACGGTCCGCCTGGGCGGCACGCGCGGCGGCCTCGATCTGCTCGTCCGTGGCGTCGGGACGGCCGTAGGCGATGTTGCTGCGCACGGTGTCCGAGAAGAGGAAGGAGTCCTCGGGGACCAGCCCGATCGCGGCCCGCAGCGAGTCGAGGGTGAGCTCGCGGACGTCGTGGCCGCCGATGAGGACGGCGCCGTGGGTGACGTCGTAGAAGCGCGGCAGGAGGAGGGAGACCGTGGACTTGCCGGAGCCGGAGGAACCGACGACGGCGAGGGTCTCGCCGGGGCGGATCTCAAAACTCAGCCCGTCGAGGACCGGGCGCTCATGGTCGTACCCGAAGGACACGTCGTCGAACTCGACGGTCGCGGGCGCGTCGGCGGGAAGCTCCTTCGTCCCGTCCGTCAGGGACGGCTCGGTGTCGATCAGCTCCAGGACGCGCTCGGTGCCGGCGCGCGCCTGCTGCCCGACCGTGAGGACCATGGCGAGCATGCGGACCGGGCCGACCAGCTGGGCGAGGTAGGTGGAGAAGGCGACGAAGGTGCCGAGCGTGATGTGCCCCCGCACCGCCAGCCAGCCGCCGAGCGCCAGCATGGCGACCTGGCCGAGGGCGGGGACGGCCTGGAGCGCCGGGGTGTACGTGCTGTTCAGCCGGATGGTGCGCAGCCGCCCCGCGAACAGCCGCCGCCCGACCTCCCGGAGCTTCCCGGTCTCCTGCTCCTCCTGACCGAAGCCCTTCACCACGCGTACGCCGCTGACGGCGCCGTCGACCACACCGGCGACGGCGGCGGCCTGGGCCTGCGCGTACCAGGTGGCGGGGTGCAGCCTGGAGCGGCTGCGCTTGGCGATCCACCACAGGGCGGGGGCCACGGCGAGGGCGACCAGGGTCAGCGGCAGCGACAGCCAGGCCATGATCACGAGGGAGATCAGGAACAGCAGGAGGTTCCCGATGGTCATCGGGAGCATGAACAGCAGGCCCTGGATCAGCTGGAGGTCGCTGGTGGCGCGGCCGACGACCTGACCGGTGGACAGCTCGTCCTGGCGGCGCCCGTCGAGCCGGGTGATCGTCCCGAACATCTCGGTCCGCAGGTCGTGCTGGACGTCGAGGGCGAGGCGGCCGCCGTAGTAGCGGCGTACGTAGGTGGCGATGTACACGAGGACGGCGGCCCCGAGCAGGGCGCCGGCCCAGGGCGCCATACGGCGGCTGTGGGCACCGATCACGTCGTCGATGATCACCTTGGTGACCAGCGGGACCAGTGCCAGGACGGCCATGCCGACGAGCGAGGAGCCGAGGGCGAGCAGCACGTCCTTGGGGTAGCGCCAGGCGTATCCCGCCAGTCGTCGTGCCCATCCCCGTTGCGGTTCCACGCGGGTGCCCTCCGTCGCTCAGAAGTCCTGATCTACCGGAAGGCACCAACGCGTACGGGCTGCGATTTCATCCCGCCGCAACAATTCGGGGGACAAAGCGCCGGACGACGGAGGGCGATCAGACACGTACCCGCAAGGAGTAGAACCGCGTCGTCTGCGCCGGGTTCTGGTTGTCGTCGCTGACCAGCAGGATCTTCAGGCGGCCCTTCGAGTACCCCGTGACCGTCATCCCCTCGATGTTGTCGAGGAGCGGGTTCGGCTGGGGCTGCCTGGCCGTCGCTCCCAGTGACGGGCAGGTCACCAGGTCCGTGAGGAGGGTCTTCTTGATCAGGTGTACGCCGGACTGACCCGTGAGGTTCTCGATGCCGCTGGTGTCCGTCGCGCGCCGCGGGTCGGCCAGGTAGAGGCGGACCGTGTTGCCGACGCCGGAGGTGAAGCCGCGCTCCAGGACGAGCAGGCGGCCGTCGGGCGTGGCCTGGACCTCCGGGACGCCGAGGCCGGAGTCGATCGGGTACGCGTACTGGGCGCCGAGCCGGAAGTGCCCGCCCTTCGTCCGCTCCCAGGTCTGGAAGCGGACGATGCTCGTGGCGTCGCCGGAGATCGCGTTCTCCATCGACGCCAGCAGCGTGTGGCCGCCGGGAAGGAGGGTCAGACCCTCGAAGGTCTGGTTGGACGTGGCGCGTCCCGCGGGGGCGACCAGGAGCGGGGAGGGGACCGGGAGGCGGTCGAGGATCTTGCCGTCCACGCTGTAGCGGCGGATGGACGGCTCGGTCTCCGAGGTGATCAGGCGGGTGCCGTCGCGGTCGATGACCAGGCCCTCGCTGTCCAGCGCGGCGCCCTTCTCGTCGGCGAGCGGGACGACGGACTTCGGCGCGAGGGTCTTCCGGTCCAGGCTGAACAGGGAGGAACGGTCCTCCAGCGCGGCCAGGGACCCGTCACGGTCCACGGCGAGCGCGGAGAAGTTGCCGACGAAGGTGCCCTGGTACGTCGTCTTGTCGAGCGCGTCGGAGAAACGGTCGATGGAGACGGAGGGCGAACAGGCGTGGCTCTGCCGCACGTTGGCAGTGGCGGGCCCGGCGGCGGTCAGGCTGGTGGCCGCCGCCAGGGCCGCGGTGAAGGTCGCGAGTACGGTTCTCAGGCGCATGGGCGTCACCGTAGGGCGGGTGGGTGACGGCCGGGAGACCGGCAGTGGTCAACTCGCGGCGAGATCCCGGTGAATGGCCTTGGCGACGCCCTGGATGGTGTCGATGCCGTATTTCATGGTGCTGTTGCCCCACGTCAGCACCGTGATCATGTAGTCGTGGCCGCCACCGTTGAAGGTGCCGAGGCTGTGCACCCGCCAGCCGTGCGTGGAGCGCTGCAGCCAGCCGTTCTTGACGTGGACCGAAACGCCGGAGGGCGCTCCGTACGGGGTGCCCCAGCGCTGCGAGGAGATGACCTGGCTCATCAACTTCAGGATGTACGCACGGGAGTTGTCGCTCAGGACCGCGTTCGGCGCGGTGATCAGCTTGAGCAGCTTCTGCTCGTCGGTGACGTTGATCTGGGTCAGGCCCCAGTAGCCGTTCGCGCCGGGGACGGTCTTCGTCATGCCGGCGGCGCTCAGGAAGCCCTTGATCTTCGTCAGGCCGAGCTGCTTCCAGAGCTTGCTGGTCGCGTCGTTGTCCGACTTGGTGATCATGGCCTTGGCCAAGGAGGCCTCGGTGTCGGTCAGATAGCGGTTGTGCTTCTTCGCGTCCCACAGCAGCGTGGCGAGGACGGTGACCTTCACGGCGCTGGCGGAGTCGAAGGAGGAAGTGGCCCGCAGGGAGCAAGTCGTGTTGGTGGAGCGGTCGTAGAGGCCTACCGCGACGGTGCCCGCGCGGTTCGCCAGTGCTGCGGTGATGTCCTTCTGGAGTTTGGTGGCCAGGGCGGCCTTGGAGGACGTACAGCTGACGGTCGGTGTGGTCGCTGCGGCGGCGGGCGAAGCGGCGGCCACGACGGGTATGAGGACGCCGAGGCCGAGGGCCCCGGTGGCGAGCGCTCTAGCGCGTCTGGTGGAAGTCCGTTGAGTCATGCCCCTGTTGACGCGCGGGTTCGGCTGAATGGTTGTACGCATCTGCGGCCCCGTTGGGAAAAGCAGTACGAGACGTTACCGCGGCCTTGACCGATTCACAGCCGGGAGCCAGGTTCGCCACAGCGCGCGCTCACTCCGCCTCTGCACGATGCGCTCGTGACATCTGCCACCGATCCACTCCCCCACACCACCGAAACCGTGTCCGCCGACAGGCGGCCGCCGGCCCCGCCCGTTGTGCCCCCGGACAAGGCGCCCCGCTGGTCGCTGCCCGCGCTGATCGCGATTCTCGTCCTGGCGGCGGCCCTGTACGCCTGGAACCTCTCAGGCTCCAGCATGAACACCTTCTACAGCGGTGCCGTCTGGGCGGGCACGCAGAGCTGGAAGGCGTGGTTCTTCGGGTCGCTGGACCCGGGCAACTTCCTGACCGTGGACAAACCGCCGTTCGCCACCATGGTCATGGGCCTGTCGTGCCGCGTCTTCGGCTTCGGCACCTGGCAGATGATGGCGCCGATGATCGTGGTCGCCCTCGCCACGATCTGGATCCTGCACACCTCCGTGAAGCGGGTGTGGGGCCACGGCGCGGCGACCGTCGCCGCGCTGGTGCTGGCGCTCACACCGATCACCGTCGCCATCAACCGGGACAACAACCCGGACACCCTGCTCGTCTTCCTCATGGTGGCGGGCGCGGCGCTGGCGTTCCGCGCCACCCGTGACGAGAAGCTGCTGCCGCTGCTCGGATCGGCCGCCTGTTTCGGCCTCGCCTTCAACACCAAGCTGCTCGCAGGCTGGATCGCCCTCCCGGCCGTCTTCGCGCTCTACCTCTACGCGTCGAAGGCTCCCTGGGTGAAGCGCGCCGTCAACCTGCTGCTCGCCGCGATCGTCCTGGCCGTCTCCAGCTTCTGGTGGGCGGTCGCCGTCTCACTGGTCCCGGCCTCCGACCGGCCCTACATCGGCGGCTCCACGGACGGCTCCGCCTGGAACCTGATCATGGGTTACGACGGCCTCGGCCGTGTCCTCGGCGGCGAGGGCAACGGCGGAGGTGGCGGTGGAGGCGGCGGCTTCTCCGGCTCCGCGGGCCTGGGCCGGATGTTCAACGACATCCTCGGCGGCCAGATCTCCTGGCTGCTGCCCTTCTCCGCGATCGCCCTGATCGGCGGCCTGGTCCTGTGCGGGCGCGCCCCGCGCACGGACCCGCGCCGGATGGCACTGGTCCTGTGGGGCGGCTGGACCCTGCTGCACTACGTGATCTTCGCGACCGCCCAGGGCACCATGCACCCGTACTACACGACCGCGCTCGCCCCGGGCATCGCGGCGCTGTGCGGCGGCGGTGGCGCGATGCTGCTGGACGCCTTCCGCCGCGACAAGCGCTGGGCGTGGGTGCTCCCGGTCGCCTTCGGCGTCACGGGCATCTGGGCGATCGTGCTGCTGCGCCGGGCCTCCGGCTGGAACACCTGGCTGTGGCCCACGATCGGCGTCCTCACCGTGGCCGGCGTCGTCGGCATGTTGGTGTTCCGCTCGGGCTCCCGCGCCCGGCTGCTGACGGCATCGGTGGCGACGGCGGTGATCGCGGCCCTCGCGGGCCCGACGGCGTACGCGGCCTCGCCGGCCTTCGGATCCTCCGGCGGAATGATGGGCGGCACCAATCCGACGGCCGGTCCCTCCACGGGAAGCGGCTTCGGCGGCGGACCCGGCGGCAGCCGCGGCGGCTTCCCGGGCGGCGGCGAGCTGCCGGGCGGCACCCGGGCGGGCGGTTTCCCCCGCGGCGGGCAGCAGGGCCAGAACGGTGAACTGCCGGGCGGCACCCAGCAAGGTGGCGGTCAAGCACCCGGCCAAACCCCCGGCGGCAACGGGGAGTCGGGCGGCACGTCCGGACAGCGCGGCTTCGGTCCCGGTGGCATGGGCGGCGGCATGGGCGGCGCGGACAGCGAGCTCATCTCGTACCTGAAGGAGCACCGGGACGGCGCCAAGTGGCTGCTCGCGGTGTCCAATTCGCAGAGCGCCGCCCAGATCGAGCTCAGCGCCAGGGAACCGGTCATCTCCATGTGGGGCTTCACCGGCTCCGACAACGCGATGACGGTCGCCAGGCTCAAGGAGCTGGTGAAGAAGGGCGAGCTGCACTACGTCCAGATCGGCAGCGGCGGCAGGGGCGGCGGCCCCGGCGGCGGAAACAACCTCAGCACCGAGGTGTCGAACTGGGTGAAGCAGCACGGCACGGCGGTCAAGGAGAGCGCGTACAGCAAGAGTTCGACAGCGAACGCGGCCCCGAAAACGAACTCCTCGTCCTCCTCGACCTCCTCGTCCCGTTCGAGCTCGTCGTCGCTCTACCGCCTGGACCCGTCGGACGTCAGCTGACGGACACCGACACCGAGGGGCCCGACCACACGGTCGGGCCCCTTTTTACGTTCCGTTTACCTATGGACCTCATGTTCATGTCACCCTCCTTCTTGCCGCCTCCACTCAACCCGCGTAGATGGGAACCCCCACATGACGGCGACACGCACCCGCCGCTGGAAGTCGGTGGCCTGGGCCACCGCGGCCGTCCTGGTCGGCCTCACCGCCCCGGCCGTGACCGCGACTCCGGCCGGCGCCACGACCACCGACTACGACTCGACGTACTACAAGAACGCGATCGGCAAGACGGGCGCGAGCCTCAAGTCCTCCCTGCACACGATCATCAGCAGCCAGACGAAGATCTCGTACGACGCGGTCTGGAACGCGCTCAAGGTCACCGACCAGGACCCGAACAACAGCAACAACGTCATCCTGCTCTACAGCGGCGTCTCCCGCTCCAAGTCCCTCAGCGGCGGCGACACCGGCGACTGGAACCGCGAGCACGTATGGGCCAAGTCCCACGGCGACTTCGGCACCGCGACCGGCCCCGGCACCGACCTGCACCATCTGCGCCCGGCCGACGTCCAGGTCAACAGCATCCGCGGCAACCTGGACTTCGACAACGGCGGCAGCACGGTCACGGGCGGCGGTGGCAGCAAGGTCGACTCCGACTCCTTCGAACCGCGCGACGCGGACAAGGGTGACGTCGCCCGCATGATCCTCTACATGGCCGTGCGCTACGACGGCGGCGACGGCTTCCCAGACCTGGAGCCCGACGAGAAGGTCAACAACGGCAGCAACCCGTACATCGGCAAGCTCTCGGTCCTCAAGCAGTGGAACGACCAGGACCCGCCGAGCGCCTTCGAGGAGAAGCGCAACCAGGTCATCTACGACACCTACCAGCACAACCGCAACCCGTTCATCGACCACCCGGAGTGGGTGGACGCGATCTGGTAGCCGGTCAGCCGTCCAGATGCGTGGGCGCGAACATCCGCAGCACCGCCGGAAGCACGACCACTGAGGGCCCCGGCTGCGACAGCGCCTTCGCCAGGTCGGTCTCGAGCGTCTCGGGGGCCGTACGCACCCCCGGGACGCCGAAGGACTCGGCGAGCGCCACATAGTCCGGCCGTGACAGCTCCGTCGCCGTCGCCTGGCCGAAGGCGTCCGTCATGTAGGCGCGCAGGATGCCGTAGCCGCCGTCGTCGATGATCAGCCAGGTGACGTTCAGGGCGTACTGGCGGGCCGTCGCCAGTTCCGCGATCGAGTACAGGGCGCCGCCGTCGCCCGACACCGCCAGGACCGGGCGGGTCGGGTCCGCCGCCGCTGCTCCCAGGGCTGCCGGGAAGCCGTAGCCGAGGCCGCCGGCGCCCTGCGCGGAGTGCAGGAGGTTGGGGCCCTTGGCGTCGAAGGCCGACCAGGCCCAGTAGGCCAGGATCGTCATGTCCCAGAAGGAGGGGGAGTCGGCGGGGAGGGCCCGGCGGACCGAGGTCAACACGTCCTGTTCCAGGGTCAGTTCCTGGGAGGCGATGCGTTCGGCGACCTTCGACAGGACCGTCCTGACCCGCTCCGGTGCCGTGGGGTCCGTGCGCTCCGACACCGTCTCCAGCAGCGCCTGCAACGCCAGTCGTGCATCCGCGTGGATCCCCAGCGCCGGGTGGTTCGACTCCAGTTTGCCGAGGTCCGCCTCGATCTGGACGACCCGGCCGCGCGGCTTGAACGTGTGGTAGTTCGAGGAGAGTTCACCCAGGCCCGAGCCGACCACCAGCAGGACGTCCGCGTCCTCCAGGAAGTCCGTCGTGTGGCGGTCCTCGATCCAGGACTGGAGGGAGAGGGGGTGCTTCCAGGGGAAGGCGCCCTTGCCGCCCGGCGTCGTCACCACCGGCGCCTGCAACACCTCCGCCAGCTGCCGCAGTTTGCCCGAGGCGTCCGCCCGTACCACTCCCCCGCCCGCGATGATCGCCGGGCGGGCCGCACGGGACAGCAGGTCGGCGGCCACCGCCGTCAGTTCGGGGCGCGGCGCCAGGGCCTCCGGTGTCGCGTCCGCCCCCGTCACCACCGGCAGCGAGGTCTGCGCCAGCAGGACGTCCTGCGGGATCTCCACCCACACCGGGCCGTGCGGGGCGGTCAGCGCCGACTTCCAGGCCGCCGCGATCGCGGAGGGGATCTGGGACTGGGTGCGGACCGTGTGGACCGACTTGACCACGCCCCGGAACGAGGCCGCCTGGTCCGGGAGTTCGTGCAGATAGCCGTGCCGGCCGCCGCCCAGCCCCGCCGTCGGGATCTGGCTGCTGATCGCCAGCACTGGCGCCGAGGCGGCGGCCGCTTCCTGGAGCGCGGCCAGGGAGGTCAGGGCTCCCGGGCCGGTGGACAGGAGCAGCGGCGCCGCCTCGCCCGTGATCCGGCCGTACGCGTCCGCCGCGAACCCCGCGTTGTTCTCCACCCGCAGGCCCACATACCGCAGCGCCGACCGCCGCAGCGCGTCGAACATGCCCAGTGCGTGCTGGCCGGGCAGCCCGAAGACCGTCGTCGCGCCGAGTCCGGCGAGCGTCTCCACGACCAGGTCTCCGCCGTTGCGGCCGGGAGGGGGGTTCAAAGCGGCGGATATCTGCGCCGGAGTCGGGCGCAGTTCCAGGTCGTGGTCGTGGGTCACTTGCCCTCGTTCCCCTTGTTCTCCGTGCGGGCCGCGGCGATCTGCCGGGACATGATCGTGGTCAGTTCGTACGCCGTGTGGGACGCGGCCACCGACGTGATCTCCGCGTGATCGTACGCGGGCGCCACCTCGACGACGTCCGCCGAGACCAGGTTGCAGGAGGCCAGGCCGCGCAGGATCTCCAGCAGCTCGCGGGAGGTCATGCCGCCCGCCTCCGGGGTGCCCGTGCCGGGCGCGTGCGCCGGGTCGAGACAGTCGATGTCGATCGAGATGTACAGCGGGCGGTCGCCGATGCGCTGCCGCAGCTGGTCGGCGACTTCGTCCACGCCGCGCCGCATCACATCCGCCGAGGTCACGATGCCGAAGCCCATCTTCTCGTCGTCGGCCAGGTCCTGCTTGCCGTACAGCGGCCCCCGGATGCCCACGTGCGACAGCGCCGAGGTGTCGAGGATGCCCTCCTCAACGGCCCGCCGGAACGGCGTCCCATGCGTGTACTCGGCGCCGAAGTACGTGTCCCAGGTGTCGAGGTGCGCGTCGAAGTGGAGCAGCGCGACCGGGCCGTGCTTCTTCGCGACCGACCGCAGGAGCGGCAGCGCGATGGTGTGGTCGCCGCCCAGGGTCATCAGGCGTGCGCCCGTGCCCAGCAGCTCGTCCGCCGCCGCCTCGACGGTCTCCACGGCCTCGTTGATGTTGAACGGGTTCACGGCGATGTCCCCGCCGTCCGCCACCTGCGCCAGCGCGAACGGGTACGCGTCCTGCGCCGGGTTGTAGGGCCGCAGCAGCCGGGACGCCTCGCGGATGGCGTTGCCGCCGAAGCGGGCGCCCGGCCGGTACGAGACGCCGGAGTCGAACGGGACGCCCACGACCGCGACGTCCGCACGGCCGACCTCGTCGAGGCGGGGCAGCCGCGCGAAGGTCGCGGGTCCGGCGTACCGCGGGATGCGGGAGGAGTCGACGGGGCCGCGGGGCGTCTCGTTACTGCTCATGGGCTGATGCCTTCTTTCCTACGCTTCGTCGCGTATGGAGCGATAAGTAATGATTCTCGTACGACTCTACTGGGGAGCCGGGACCGGTTCGGACGCGAGTTCGGGCGACCGTCCCGCGAGGCGCTCGCGCCAGGTGGCGAGGACGACCTCGTCCGTGGGCTTCGTCCCCAGGGAGACCGCCACATATGCGACGAGGGACGACAGAAGACCGTAGTAGACGGGCTCGTTGGCGAGGATGCCGTAGCCGGCCATCAGGCCGATGACCGCGAGGCCGCCGACGATCACCGAGGCGAGGGCGCCCTGCACGGTGCCGCGCTTCCACAGCAGCCCGCCGAGGATGGGGACGAGGAGCCCGGCGACCAGCAGGTTGTACGCCACCGTCAGCGCCTCGACGACGTTGTTGAGCGCGATCGCGGTGCCGATCACCGCGAGGCCCATGAGCAGGATGAAGGCGCGGTTGCCCTTCACCTCGTCGTGCTCGCCGTCGGACCTGCGTACGGCTCCCCGCAGCCGCGACCAGATGTCGTTGTTGGCCACGGTCGCGCAGGCGATCAGCGCGCCGGACGAGGTCGACATCACGGCGGCCAGGGCGGCGGCCAGCACCAACCCCCGTACGCCGACCGGGAGTTCGTCCTTGACGATGGTCGCGAAGGCGTCGTCCGGGCTGCCCAGCTTCGGGTACAGCACCTTGGCGGCCGTGCCGATGACGGCGCCGGCGAGCGCGTACGCCAGACAGTAGGTGCCCGCGACCGTGCCGCCCCACTTCGCCGTGGTGTCGCTGCGGGCGGTGAAGACGCGCTGCCAGATGTCCTGCCCGATGAGCATGCCGAACGTATAGATCAGGACATAGGTGAAGATCGTCTCGCCACCGATGCCCAGCGGGTCGAAGTACGCGGTGGGCAGCTTGGCCTTCATCTCGGAGAAGCCGCCCGCCTTCACGACGGCGATCGGCAGAAGCAGGAGCAGCACGCCGATGGTCTTGACCACGAACTGCACCATGTCGGTGAGCGTGATCGACCACATGCCGCCGAGCGTCGAGTACGCGACGACGATCGAGCCGCCGAGGACGATCGCGACGGTGCGGTTCATGTCGAAGAGGACGTCGAAGATCGTGGCGTACGCGATGGTGGAGGTCACCGCGAGCATGAGGGTGTACGCCCACATGACCACACCGGAGATGACGCCCGCGCGGCCGCCGTACCTGAGGTCCAGCATCTCGGAGACGGTGTAGACCTTCAGGCGCGCGATACGGGCGGAGAAGAAGACGGACAGGGCGAGCAGCCCCAGGCCGATGGTGAAGACCATCCAGGCGCCGGAGAGGCCGTACTGGTAGCCGAGGCCGACGCCGCCGATGGTGGACGCGCCGCCGAGGACGATCGCGGCCATGGTGCCGGAGTACATGGCGGGCCCGAGGCGGCGCCCCGCGACCAGGAACTCGCTCTTCGACCTGGCGCGGCGCATGCCCCACCAGCCCATGGCCAGCATTCCGGCCAGATAGACGACGATCACTGTGTAGTCGATGGCCACGGGGCCCTCCTTCGCTCGGTGTCGCCGGCGGGTGATGAGCACTGACACTAGGTGGCTGAAAAGCGACTGCGAAGTGTACGTTTCATCCATGCGAGCCGTACGAGGTGGAGGAAGCGCACACCATGCCGGATCCCGCGGTTCCCGCCACGCCACCCACGCCACCTGTGCCCCTGTCGGCCCTCCTGGCCCGTGAGGACCTGGCCCTGCGGCAGATCGCCGGGCCGGCCGATCCGGACATCGTCATCCACTGGGCGCACACCTCGGAGATGGCCGACCCGTACCCGTATCTGCTGGGCGGGGAACTGCTGCTGACGGCGGGGGTCCATGTCCCGGAGGCCGCCGGTTCGGGCACGTACTTCGACGACTACGTGGCGAGGATCGTGGCGGCCGGCGGCGCGGCCCTCGGCTTCGGGCTGGCTCCCGTGCACGACACGGTGCCGCGCGCCCTGGTCGCGGCGTGCGACGCGCACGAACTGCCGCTCGTCGAGGTCCCTGAGCAGACCACGTTCTCCGGTATCGCCCGCGCCGTCTGGCAGCTGATGGCCCAGGCCCGCCTCGCCGAACTGCGCCGTGTGACGGAGGCCCAGCAGAGCCTCGCGGCGGCGGCCTCCCGCCCGGACCCGGTGCCGTCGGTGCTGCGGCAGCTGGCCCAGCGGGTGGGCGGCCGGGCGGTGCTGTACGGGCCGGAAGGAGCGGAGATCGCCTCAGCGGGTCGCCCGGCGGAGACCGGCGTCCGTGCGGCGCTGGCCCTGCTCGCGCAGGTCGTACGCCCCTCCGGTCCGGGGACGCCCACCTCCGCCACCGACACGGCCGCCGGCACCCACCTCGCCGCCTACTCGCTCGGCGCCGGGCAGGGCTTCGTTCTCGGGGTCGCCGCGCCGCAGCGGGAACCAGGCGATCACACCATCGCCTCCGTAGCCGCGGTCCTGCTCTCCCTCCTCACCGGCGAGCACCAGAGCGGCACCGGGGCGGCACGGTCGTCCGCGCTGGTACGGCTGCTGCTGGGGACGCCGCCGGCGGACGTGGCCGCCCTCCTCGGGCCCGGCCCGTGGCTGGTGGTGCACGCCCGGCCGGACGCGCAGGCGCCCGACCCGGTGGCCGCCTCGGCGCTGGGCGCGGCCCTCGGCTCGCCGCTGGTCGACCTGGCCGAGGACGTCGTACGGGTCCTGGTGCCCGCCGACCGCGAACCCGCCGCCCAGCCGGGCTGGACGCTGGGCGTCAGCGCCGTCTCGCCCCCGTCCGGATGGCCGTCCGCCGACACCCAGGCCGCCCGCGCGCTGGCCCGCGCCCGCGCCACCCGCACGACGCTGGTCCGGCACGGCGACCGGGCGGGCCTCGCCGACCTGGTCCCGTCCGAGGAGGCCGCGGCGCACGCCCGTACGCTCCTCGCCCCGATCGCGGGCACCTCCGCGCTGGCCGAGACCCTGCGCACCTGGCTCTCCCTGCACGGCAGTTGGGACCGTACGGCCGTCGCCCTGTCCGTGCACCGCAACACGGTCCGCCAGCGCATCGCCCGCTGCGCCGCGCTCCTCGACATGGACCTGGACGACCCGGACGTACGCATGGAGCTGTGGTTCGCGCTGCGGCAGCGGTAGATACGACGGCGACAGGTAGGGCGGCTAGAGGGCCATAGGTACTCGGGCCCATGTCGCTGAGTACGTGACGCGCGTCCCAGCGCGCCGGACGCCAGGGAATCGCACAGTCGGCTGCCTCACAATGGGTTTCATGCCGATACCCGGGACACCCAGCCGCGCCGAGCTCCTCGAGCACCTCGTGAAGACCCGCATCGCGGGCGACGTCGCCACCCCGCGCGAGAACAACCTCTCCCACTACCGCCAGCTCGCGAACGGCGTCCGCAACTTCTGGCTCGGCCTGGAACTCGGCGACCGGTGGACCGACGAGCAGGACGTGCTCGCGGTGATGGCGGAGCGGGTGGGCGTGAACGACGACCCCGAGTACCGGTACGGCCAGGACACCATCGACCCCGAGCTGACGGTGGGCGGTCTGGAGCGGATGGCGGCCCGGCTGCGCAAGGCGGCCGAGGGGCAGCAGCGGGTGCTGTTCGCGACCGGCCACCCGGGCGGTCTGCTCGACGTGCACCGCGCCACGGCCGCGGCACTGCGCGCCGCCGGCTGCGAGATCGTGGTGATCCCGGAGGGCCTGCAGACCGAAGAGGGATACGTGTGGCAACTCGCGGACGTGGCGGTCCTGGAGCACGGCGCCACCCTGTGGCACACGCACTCCGGTGAGCCGATGAAGGCGATCCTCACGGCCCTCGAGGAGGAGGGCCGCCCGCTGCCGGACCTGGTCGTCGCCGACCACGGCTGGGCGGGCTACGCAGGCCAGCACGGCGTCGACTCCGTCGGCTACGCCGACTGCAACGACCCGGCACTCTTCCTCGCCGAGGCCGAGGGCACCGTACAGGTGACGGTCCCGCTCGACGACCATGTGCCGAGCCCACGCCACTACGACCCGATGACGGCGTTTCTGCTGGCGGAGGCGGGGCTGTCCTGACGGTCCGGGGGTCCCGTCACCGCGGGACCCGGACCAGCCCTTCCTGGATCACCGAGATGGCCAGCTGCCCGTCCTGCGTGTAGATCCGGGCCTGGCCGAGCCCGCGGCCGCCGTGGCTCGTCGGTGACTCCTGGTCGTACAGCAGCCATTCGTCGGCGCGGAAGGGCCGGTGGAACCACATGGCGTGGTCGAGCGAGGCGCCGACCACGTCGCCGACGGCCCAGCCGCCCCGGCCGTGCGCGAGCAGCACCGAGTCGAGCAGGGTCATGTCGGAGACATAGGTGGCGAGGACGACGTGCAGCAGCGGGTCGTCGTCGAGCTTGCCGTTGGTGCGGAACCACACCTGGGAGTGCGGCTCGCGCGGCTCGCCGAACCTCCCGTACGGCGGCTCCTCGACATAGCGCAGGTCGACGGCCTCGCGCGCCTCCAGGAACTTCTCCACCACCGCGGGGTCGAGGTGGCCGTAGCCGCGCAGCCGCTCGTGGGAGGTGGGCAGCGTGACCGGGTCGGGCGCCGCCGGCATCGGCGTCTGGTGGTCGAGGCCCTCCTCGTCCGTCTGGAAGGACGCCGAGAGGTGGAAGATCGGCTTGCCGTGCTGGACGGCGACCACCCGGCGGGTGGTGAAGGAGCGGCCGTCACGGATGCGGTCGACCTGGTAGACGATCGGGGCGCCCGGGTCGCCGGGGCGCAGGAAGTACGCGTGCAGCGAGTGGGCGTGCCGCTCCGCGGGGACCGTGCGCCCTGCGGCGACCAGCGCCTGGGCCGCGACCTGCCCGCCGAAGACGCGCGGGACGACGGCGGACCGGGACTGGCCGCGGAAGATGTTCTCCTCGATCTGCTCGAGGTCGAGCAGATCGAGGAGACCCTGGAGTGCCTGGCTCATGGCAGACAGTTGTACCCGCCAGTCGTTTTCTCTGGGTTGCCTGGGGTTTCGCGGGCCTTACAGGCCCATGTTCTTGGCGATGATCGACTTCATGATCTCGCTGGTGCCGCCGTAGATGCGGTTGACGCGGTTGTCGGCGTACAGGCGGGCGATCGGGTACTCGTTCATGAAGCCGTAGCCGCCGTGCAGCTGGAGGCAGCGGTCGATCACGCGGTGGGCGACCTCGGTGCAGAACAGCTTGGCTGAGGCGGCCTCGGCGGGCGTCAGCTCACCGGCGTCGAGAGCCTCCAGGGCGCGGTCGGCGACGGCCTCGGCGGCGTCCACCTCGGCCTGGCAGGCGGCCAGCTCGAACTTGGTGTTCTGGAAGGACGCGACGGGCTTGCCGAAGACGGTGCGCTCCTGGACGTACTCCTTGGCGAACCGCACGGCCGCCTTGGCCTGCGCGTAGGCGCCGAAGGCGATGCCCCAGCGCTCGGACGCCAGGTTGTGGCCCAGGTAGTAGAAGCCCTTGTTCTCCTCGCCGAGCAGGTCCTCGACCGGGACCTTCACGTCGACGAACGCCAGCTCGGCGGTGTCGGAGGTCTTCAGGCCGAGCTTGTCGAGCTTGCGGCCTATGGAGTAGCCCTCGGACTTGGTGTCGACGGCGAACAGGGAGATGCCGAAGCGGCGGTCCTCGGCGGTGGGCGCGGAGGTGCGCGCGCAGACGATCACACGGTCGGCGTGGACGCCGCCGGTGATGAAGGTCTTGGCGCCGTTGAGGACGTAGTGCGTGCCGTCCTCGCTCAGCTTGGCGGTGGTCTTCATGCCCGCGAGGTCGGAGCCGGTGCCCGGCTCGGTCATCGCGAGGGCCCACATCTCCTCACCGGAGACGAACTTCGGAAGGAAGCGCTTCTTCTGCTCGTCGGTGGCGAGCATCTTGATGTACGGCAGGCCGAGCAGCACGTGCACACCGGAGCCGCCGAACTGCACGCCCGCGCGCGCGGTCTCCTCGTACATCACGGCCTCGAACTTGTACGAGTCGATGCCGGCGCCGCCGTACTCCTCGTCCACGCGGATGCCGAAGATGCCGAGCTCGGCGAGCTTGTAGTAGAAGTCGCGCGGCGCCTGGCCCGCGGCGAACCACTCGTCGTAGACGGGAACGACCTCGGCCTCGATGAAGGCCCGGAGGGTCTCCCGGAACGCCTCGTGGTCCTCGTTGAACACAGTACGGCGCACTACCGCCACCACCCTTCTGTGCGCCTAAACCGGCGCCGCTCTCGCGTACCTGGTTGCTCGCCGTCGGGGTTCCTCAATTGATGGTTGCGGCCGATGGCTAAGCGCTTGCTCAGAAAACAACCGTACCGGCGAGTACGAATGGCGTCCAGAGGCGATCCCGTAACGCTCGTCACTCCGCCCCGGCCGCCGCGAAGGCGCCCCGCGCCATCCGGTGCAGCAGCTCCGCCGTCGCCCCGCGGCCCGGGAGCGAGCCGGGGCGGCCCAGGTGCGGGGTCGAGTTCAGGAGGCCGAAGACGGAGTGCACCGCCGAGCGGGCGGCGGGTTCCGCGATGCCCGGGTAGACCTCCCGCAGCACCTCCACCCACAGCTCGACGTACTGCCGCTGCAGCTGCCGCACGAGCTTGCGGTCGCTGTCCCGGAGGCGGTCCAGCTCGCGGTCGTGCAGGGTGATCAGGGGGCGGTCGTCGAGCGCGAAGTCGATGTGCCCTTCGATGAGCGAGTCGAGGACCGCGTCCGCAGAACCGCCGTCCGCTTCCGCCAGGCGCCGCTTGGCGCCGGTCAGCAGCTGGCCGCTGATCCCCACCAGCAGCTCGGCGAGCATCGCGTCCTTGCCCGCGAAGTGACGGTAGAGGCCGGGGCCGCTGATGCCGACGGCGGCACCTATCTCGTCGACTCCGACCCCGTGGAAACCGCGCTCGGCGAACAGTCGCGCGGCCTCCTTGAGGATCTGCTCGCGGCGGGTGGGGGCGTCGGTTCTGGTGGCCATGGAAGCAATTCTAGACAGGGAGGTTAGCGGTCGTTAACCTGAAGGAAATGGTTAACGCTCATTAACAGTCGACCACTGGGTGAGGGGACCGCAGGATGCACGAGGCACCGGAGCTGACGAGCGCGGCCGATCCCGCGTCGGAGGCCTGGCGGGCCAACGAGGCGGCGCACCGCGCGCTCGTCGAGGAGCTGCGCGGCAAGCTGGCCGCGGCGCGGCTCGGCGGCGGCGAGAAGGCGCGGGCCAGGCACACCGCGCGCGGGAAGCTGCTGCCGAGGGACCGGGTGGACACGCTGCTCGACCCGGGCTCGCCGTTCCTGGAGCTGGCGCCGCTGGCCGCCGACGGGATGTACGACGGGGCCGCACCCGCCGCCGGGGTCATCGCCGGGATCGGACGGGTCAGTGGCCGCGAGTGCGTGGTCGTCGCCAACGACGCCACCGTCAAGGGCGGCACGTACTACCCGATGACGGTGAAGAAGCATCTGCGCGCCCAGGAGGTGGCCCTGGAGAACCGCCTGCCGTGCATCTATCTGGTCGACTCCGGGGGCGCCTTCCTGCCCATGCAGGACGAGGTCTTCCCGGACCGTGACCACTTCGGGCGGATCTTCTACAACCAGGCCCGGCTGTCCGGGGCGGGGATCCCGCAGATCGCCGCGGTCCTCGGGTCGTGCACGGCGGGCGGGGCGTATGTGCCGGCGATGAGCGACGAGGCGGTCATCGTCCGGGGCCAGGGGACCATCTTCCTGGGCGGCCCGCCCCTGGTGAAGGCGGCCACCGGTGAAGTGGTGACCGCCGAGGAGCTCGGCGGCGGCGAGGTGCACTCCCGGGTCTCCGGTGTGACGGACCACCTGGCTCAGGACGACGCGCACGCGCTCAGGATCGTGCGGAACATCGCCGCCACGCTCCCCGCGCGCGGACCGCTGCCCTGGGAGGTCACGGCGGCCGCGGAACCCAAGGTGGATCCGTACGGCCTCTACGGCGCGGTACCGGTCGACCCCCGCACTCCGTACGACGTCCGGGAGATCATCGCGCGCGTGGTCGACGGCTCCCGTTTCGCCGAGTTCAAGGCCGAGTTCGGGCAGACCCTGGTCACCGGCTTCGCCCGGATCCACGGCCATCCGGTCGGGATCGTCGCCAACAACGGCATCCTGTTCTCCGAGTCCGCCCAGAAGGGCGCCCACTTCATCGAGCTGTGCGACCAGCGCGGCATCCCTCTGGTGTTCCTGCAGAACATCTCCGGCTTCATGGTCGGCAAGGACTACGAGGCGGGCGGCATCGCCAAGCACGGCGCGAAGATGGTGACGGCCGTGGCCTGCACCCGCGTGCCGAAGCTGACGGTCGTGGTCGGCGGCTCCTACGGCGCGGGCAACTACTCGATGTGCGGCCGCGCCTACTCCCCCCGCTTCCTGTGGATGTGGCCCGGCGCCAAGATCTCCGTCATGGGCGGCGAGCAGGCCGCCTCCGTCCTCGCGACCGTCAAGCGGGACCAGCTGGAGGCCCAGGGCCAGGACTGGCCGACGGAGGACGAGGAGGCCTTCAAGGCGCCGATCCGGCAGCAGTACGAGCGCCAGGGCAACGCCTACTACGCCACCGCCCGCCTCTGGGACGACGGCGTGATCGACCCGCTGGAGACCAGGCAGGTGCTGGGCCTCGCGCTGACCGCCTGTGCCAACGCGCCGCTGGGTGAGCCCCAGTTCGGCGTCTTCCGGATGTGAGGAGGGGACCCATGTTCGACACAGTGCTCGTGGCCAACCGGGGCGAGATCGCGGTCCGCGTGATCCGTACGCTCCGCTCGCTGGGCGTGCGCTCGGTGGCCGTCTTCTCCGACGCCGACGCCGACGCACGGCATGTCCGGGAGGCCGACACGGCGGTACGGATCGGTCCGGCGCCCGCGGCCGAGAGCTACCTCTCGGTGGAGCGGCTGCTGGAGGCCGCCGCGCGCACCGGCGCCCAGGCCGTCCATCCCGGGTACGGCTTCCTCGCGGAGAACGCCGGCTTCGCACGCGCGTGCGCCGACGCGGGGCTGGTGTTCATCGGGCCGCCCGCGGAGGCCATCGCTCTCATGGGCGACAAGATCCGCGCCAAGGAGACGGTGAAGGCGGCCGGGGTGCCGGTCGTCCCCGGGTCCAGTGGCAGCGGGCTCTCCGACGACCGACTCGCGGACGCCGCCCGGGAGATCGGGATGCCGGTGCTGCTGAAGCCGTCGGCCGGCGGTGGCGGCAAGGGCATGCGGCTGGTGCGGGACGCGGAGAAACTGGCGGACGAGATCGCCGCCGCCCGCCGCGAGGCCCGCGCCTCCTTCGGCGACGACACGCTCCTCGTCGAGCGGTGGGTGGACCGGCCCCGGCACATCGAGATCCAGGTCCTGGCGGACGGGCACGGGAACGTGGTGCACCTGGGCGAGCGCGAGTGCTCGCTGCAGCGCCGGCACCAGAAGATCATCGAGGAGGCGCCCAGCGTGCTCCTCGACGAGGAGACCCGGGCCGCGATGGGCGAGGCGGCGGTCCAGGCGGCCCGCTCGTGCGGGTACCGGGGCGCGGGCACGGTGGAGTTCATCGTGCCGGGCGGGGACCCCTCCTCGTACTACTTCATGGAGATGAACACCCGGCTCCAGGTGGAGCACCCGGTGACCGAACTGATCACCGGCCTCGATCTGGTGGAATGGCAGCTGCGGGTGGCGGCGGGCGAACAACTGCCGTACAAGCAGGGCGACATCACGCTGACCGGGCACGCGATCGAGGCCCGGGTGTGCGCTGAAGACCCCTCGCGCGGGTTCCTGCCGTCCGGTGGCACGGTGCTGCGGCTGCGCGAACCGCAGGGCGACGGCATCCGCACCGACTCCGGGCTCAGCGAGGGCTCGGAGGTCGGTTCGCTGTACGACCCGATGCTGTCCAAGGTGATCGCGTACGGGCCGGACCGGAAGACGGCGATCCGCAAGCTGCGGGCCGCCCTCGCGGAGACGGTGACGCTGGGCGTGCAGACGAACGCCGGGTTCCTGCGGCGGCTGCTGGCCCATCCGGCCGTCGTCGCGGGCGAGCTGGACACCGGGCTTGTGGAGCGGGAGGTGGACGGCCTCGTCTTCACGGACGTACCGGACGAGGTGTACGAGGCGGCGGCGGCCGTACGGCTGGAGGCCCTGGAGCCACGCGGGGAAGGCTGGACCGACCCGTTCTCCGTGCCGAGCGGCTGGCGTCTGGGCGGGGTACCGAAGCCCGTCGGCTTCCACCTGCGGGTGCAGGACCCCGTGGAGTACGTGCCGCGCGGCAGCCACACCCTCACCGACGACACCGTCTCCGTCACCCTCGACGGCGTCCGTCACACCTTCCACCGCGCCGCCGACTGGATCGGCCGCGACGGCGACGCCTGGCACGTGCGCGACCACGACCCGGTCGCCGCGTCCCTCACGGGTGCGCGGCACGCGGGCGCCGACTCGCTGACCGCGCCCATGCCCGGCACGGTCACGGTGGTGAAGGTCGCCGTCGGCGACGAGGTGAGTGCCGGGCAGAGCCTGCTGGTCGTCGAGGCGATGAAGATGGAGCACGTCATCTCCGCCCCGCACGCCGGCACGGTCGCCGAACTGGACGTCACTCCGGGCACGACGGTCGCCATGGACCAGGTGCTCGCGGTCATCACACCGGTCGAGAACTCGGCGGAGGAGGAGAAATGACGCTGCCCATGGCCGTACCCGCTCCCGGTCTGCCGGCCCGCGTCCGCATCCACGAGGTCGGCGCGCGTGACGGCCTGCAGAACGAGAAGTCGACGGTGCCGACTCAGGTGAAGGCGGAGTTCGTCCGCCGCCTGGCCGACGCGGGGCTCACGACGATCGAGGCGACGAGCTTCGTGCATCCCAAGTGGGTGCCCCAACTCGCCGACGCCGAGCAGCTGTTCCCGCAGATCAGCGATCTGCCGGTGGACCTCCCGGTCCTCGTCCCGAACGAACGCGGCCTGGATCGCGCCCTGGCGCTCGGCGCCGGTCGCGTCGCGGTGTTCGCCAGCGCCACGGAGTCCTTCGCCAAGGCCAACCTCAACCGCACGGTGGACGAGGCGCTGGCCATGTTCGAACCGGTGGTGGCCCGCGCCAAGTCCCAGCAGGTCCATGTCCGCGGCTACCTCTCCATGTGCTTCGGCGACCCCTGGGAGGGGGCGGTCCCGATCCCCCAGGTGGTCCGGGTCTGCAGGGCCCTGCTGGACATGGGCTGCGACGAACTGAGCCTCGGCGACACGATCGGGGTCGCGACGCCGGGCCACGTACGCGCCCTGCTGACCGACCTGGACGTCCCCGTCGAGACGGTGGGCGTCCACTTCCACGACACCTACGGCCAGGCCCTCGCCAACACCCTGGCCGCCCTCCAGTACGGCGTCACCACGGTCGACGCCTCCGCCGGCGGGCTCGGCGGCTGCCCGTACGCCAAGTCCGCCACCGGCAATCTCGCCACCGAGGACCTTGTGTGGATGCTTCAGGGTCTCGGCATCGACACCGGAGTCGACCTCGGCCGCCTCGTCGCCACCAGCGTGTGGATGGCCGAACAACTGGGCCGACCCAGCCCGTCCCGCACCGTCCGAGCCCTCTCCCACCAGGAGCAGTGATCACAGCCATGGACTACCGCCTGACCCCCGAGCTGGAGGAACTCCGGCGCACCGTCGAGGAGTTCGCGCACGACGTCGTGGCGCCCAAGATCGGCGAGTTCTACGAGCACCACGAGTTCCCCTACGAGATCGTCCGCGAGATGGGCCGCATGGGCCTGTTCGGGCTGCCGTTCCCCGAGGAGTACGGCGGCATGGGCGGCGACTATCTGGCGCTGGGCGTGGCGCTGGAGGAACTGGCCCGCGTGGACTCGTCCGTGGCCATCACCCTGGAGGCCGGTGTCTCCCTGGGCGCCATGCCGGTCCATCTCTTCGGCACCGAGGCACAGAAGCAGCAGTGGCTGCCGCGTCTGTGCTCGGGCGAGATCCTCGGTGCCTTCGGCCTCACGGAGCCGGACGGCGGCAGCGACGCCGGAGCCACCCGTACGACGGCCCGCCTCGACGAGGAGACGGACGAATGGGTCATCAACGGCACCAAGTGCTTCATCACCAACTCCGGCACGGACATCACGGGCCTGGTCACGGTGACGGCGGTGACCGGCCGCAAGCCGGACGGCAAACCGCTGATCTCCTCGATCATCGTCCCGTCCGGCACCCCGGGCTTCACGGTCGCGGCCCCGTACTCGAAGGTCGGCTGGAACGCCTCGGACACCCGTGAGCTGTCCTTCTCGGACGTCCGCGTCCCGGCCGCCAACCTGCTGGGCGAGAAGGGCCGCGGTTACGCCCAGTTCCTGCGCATCCTCGACGAGGGCCGGATCGCCATCGCCGCGCTCGCGACCGGGCTCGCCCAGGGCTGCGTGGACGAGTCCGTGAAGTACGCGAAGGAACGCCAGGCCTTCGGCCGTCCCATCGGCGCCAACCAGGCCATCCAGTTCAAGATCGCCGACATGGAGATGAAGGCCCACACCGCCCGGCTGGCCTGGCGCGACGCGGCCGCCCGTCTGGTGAGCGGCGCTCCCTTCAAGAAGGAGGCCGCGCTCGCCAAGCTCTACTCCTCCACCGTCGCCGTCGACAACGCGCGTGAGGCCACCCAGATCCACGGCGGCTACGGCTTCATGAACGAGTACCCGGTGGCCCGCATGTGGCGCGACTCCAAGATCCTGGAGATCGGCGAGGGCACCAGCGAGGTCCAACGGATGTTGATCGCAAGGGAGTTGGGGCTGGCGGGCTGATCGCAGGCACGGCACCACGGCTCCGGCTCACAGGCTGCTGACAGGTTCGGGCCGGGACGCCCGCACCCCTGGACATCGAGTTAGGTTAGGCTAACCTACGTTCAAAGTCGTCCGGCGGGCGTTCCGCCCCGTTCGAAAGCAGCCACCGCATGTCCAACGCCAGAGCCACCCATCCGACCCGGCGCGGCATCCTCGCCGCGGGCGGCGCCCTCGGCCTCGGGGCCGTGCTCGCGGCCTGCGGCGACGACGACGCGAAAAGCGGCGGCTCCGGCAACGGGACGACCGCCGCCAAGTCCGGCCCCTGGTCCTTCAAGGACGACCGCGGCACGACGGTGAAGCTCGACGAGGTGCCCTCGAACATCGTCGCGTTCACCGGTGTCGCCGCCGCGCTCCATGACTACGGCATCAGCGTCAAGGGCGTCTTCGGCCCCACCAGGACGGCGGACGGAAAGCCCGACGTCCAGGCCGGCGACATGGACATCAGCAAGGTCACGATCCTCGGCAACGTCTGGGACCAGTTCAACGTCGAGAAGTACGCGGCCCTCGCGCCCGACCTGCTCATCTCCACGATGTTCGACGCCACAGGCACCCTCTGGTACGTCCCCGAGACCTCCAAGGACAAGATCGCCAAGCTGGCTCCCAGCGTCGGCATCTCCGTCTACGACCGCCAGTTGACCGAGCCGCTGCAGCGCATGTGGGCGCTCGCGGAGTCGCTCGGCGCGGACATGACGGCGGCGAAGGTCACCGGGGCGAAGAAGAAGTTCGAGGCGGCCGCCGCCCGGCTGCGCAGGGCCGCGAAGGCCAAGCCCGACATCAAGGTGCTGGCCGGTTCCGCGAGCGACGAGCTCTTCTACGTCTCCGGTACGAACCTCTCCATCGACCTGGAGTACTTCAAGGCGCTCGGCGTGAACTTCGTCGAGCCCCCGGAGAAGGCGAAGGCCAAGGGTGGGGGCTGGTTCGAGTCGCTGAGCTGGGAGAACGTCGACAAGTACAAGGCCGACGTCATCATGATGGACGACCGGTCGTCGGCCATTCAGCCGGCTGACATCACCAAGGCGACGTGGAAGAAACTGCCGGCGGTGAAGGCCGGGCAGGTCATCTCCCGGTCGCCCGAGCCGATCTTGTCCTACGACAAGTGCACGCCGCTTCTCACGAACCTCGCCGAGGCGTTGGAGAAGGCGAAGAAGGTCAGCTAGACACTCCGCCGTAGGCCCACACCACCGTGATGAACTGCGGGTCCGTCGTGGCTGGTCGCGCAGTTCCCCGCGCCCCTACGGGGCGCGTCAACTCAGGGAGCACATGTGACCACCGCCGTAGCCGCCCCGTTCCGTTTCTTTGCCCTGCACGTCGTACGGACGAGGCGGCTCGGGTCGTCTCTGGTGCGGGTGACATTCGCCGGGGAGGACCTGAAGTACTTCGCCTCCCACGGACGGGATCAGTCCCTGTCCCTCTTCCTGCCGCACCCCGGGCAGAGCGAGCCCGCCGTACCGTACGAACTCGGCGACGGCTGGTGGCAGGGCTGGCATGAACTGCCCGACGGCGTACGGGCCGTGATGCGCTCGTACACACTGCGGAGCCTGCGGCGCGCGCCCGACGAGATCGACATCGACTTCGTGCTGCACACCCCGGCCGGCCTCGCCTCGCGGTGGGCCGCGGGGGCCGCCGCCGGGGATCGTGTCGTGGTGCTCGGGCCCGCGGTCGCGGACAACCGGGCGATCCGTTTCCGGCCGCCCGCGGACACCGATCTGATGCTGATCTGGGGGGACGAGACCGCCCTTCCTGCCGTGTCGGCGATCCTCGAGTCGCTGCCTGCCGATGCCCGCGCCCGGGTCTGGCTGGAGGTGCACGACGCCGGGGACATCCAGGACCTGGTGACCGCGGCCGACGCCGAGATCACCTGGCTGGTCCGGGGCGCAGACGGCGTCGAGGGGTCCCCCATGGTCCTCGACGCCCTGCGCACCGACCGACTCCCGCCCGCCGAGCACCCGTACGCCTGGATCGCGGGCGAGAGCGGAAGCGTGAAGCAGGTGCGGCGGCACCTCGTCGGGGAGCGGGGGATCGACCGGCGGCGGGTCACCTTCGTCGGCTACTGGCGACAGGGCCTGAGCGAGGAGCAGTTGCGCGAACAGGAGTGACGGCGGTCACGGGAGGGGCGGGATCAAACCCAAGTGACTTAGGTTAGGCTTACCTAAGTTGATCGAGGTCAGACCGGTCGCCTCGTCCCTCACCCCCGCCCGCACGGACCGTCCCCACCGGAGGACCCCCAATGCGTTCGCACCTGCTCAATGACCTGACCGCGGAGCACTACCGCCGCTCCGTGACCGAAGGAGTCGAGCGGGTGGCGGCCAAACTCGCCACCACCGACCGTCCGTTCACCGGTGTCACCGTCGACGCGCTCGCTCCCCGGATCGACGCCATCGACCTCGACCGGCCGCTGGGCGACACCGGCGCGGTCCTGGACGAGCTGGAGGACGTCTACCTCCGCGACGCGGTCTACTTCCACCACCCCCGCTACCTCGCCCACCTCAACTGCCCGGTCGTCATCCCGGCGGTGCTCGGCGAGGCCGTCCTGTCCGCCGTCAACTCCTCGCTGGACACCTGGGACCAGTCGGCCGGTGGCACCCTGATCGAGCGCAAGCTCATCGACTGGACGACCGCCCGTATCGGTCTCGGCCCCGCCGCGGACGGCGTGTTCACCTCCGGCGGCACCCAGTCCAACCTGCAGGCGCTGCTGCTGGCCCGCGAGGAGGCCAAGAGCGACTCTCTGGCGAAACTGCGCATCTTCGCCTCCGAGGTCGGCCACTTCAGCGTGCAGAAGTCCGCGAAACTGCTCGGCCTCGGGCCGGACGCGGTGGTCTCGATCCCCGTCGACCTCGACAAGCGGATGCAGACCGTCGCCCTCGCCCGTGAGCTGGAGCGCTGCCGGAAGGACGGCCTGATCCCCATGGCCGTCGTGGCCACCGCGGGCACCACCGACTTCGGCTCCATCGACCCGCTGCCGGAGATCGCCGAGCTGTGCGCCCGGTCCGGCGCCTGGCTGCACGTGGATGCGGCGTACGGCTGCGGGCTGCTCGCCTCGCTCAAGTACCGGGACCGCATCGAGGGCATCGAGCGCGCCGACTCGGTCACCGTCGACTACCACAAGTCCTTCTTCCAGCCGGTGAGTTCGTCCGCCGTGCTCGTGCGGGACGCCTCGACCCTGCGCCACGCCACCTACCACGCGGAGTACCTCAACCCGCGCCGTATGGTCACCGAGCGCATCCCCAACCAGGTCGACAAGTCCCTGCAGACCACCCGCCGCTTCGACGCCCTCAAGCTGTGGATGACGCTGCGCGTGATGGGCGCCGACGGCATCGGCGAACTCTTCGACGAGGTGTGCGACCTGGCACAGGAGGGCTGGAACCTCCTCGCCGCCGACCCCCGCTTCGACGTGGTCGTCCGGCCCTCCCTCTCCACCCTCGTCTTCCGTTACATCCCGGCCGCCGTCACCGACCCGGCCGAGATCGACCGCGCCAACCTGTACGCCCGGAGAGCCCTGTTCGCCTCCGGTGACGCGGTGGTCGCGGGCACCAAGGTGGGCGGCCGCCACTACCTGAAGTTCACCCTGCTCAACCCCGGAACGACGACCGAGGACATCGCCGCCGTCCTGGACCTGATAGCCGGCCACGCCGAGCAGTACCTGGGAGAGTCCCTTGACCGCGCGTCCTGAAAACCCGACCCCTCTTTCTGTGACTCATGACTTCGTGGGGATCGGGCTCGGCCCGTTCAACCTCGGCCTGGCCTGTCTGACCGAGCCGATCGCCGAGCTCGACGGCGTCTTCCTGGAGTCGAAGCCGGACTTCGAGTGGCATGCGGGCATGTTCCTTGACGGCGCCCATCTGCAGACCCCGTTCCTGTCGGACCTGGTCACCCTCGCCGACCCGACCTCGCCGTACTCCTTCCTCAACTATCTGAAGGAGAAGGGGCGGCTGTACTCGTTCTACATCCGCGAGAACTTCTACCCCCTTCGCGTCGAGTACGACGACTACTGCCGCTGGGCCGCGAACCACCTGACCAGCGTCCGCTTCAGCACGACGGTCACCGAGGTGACGTACGACGAAGGGGCACAGACCTACCTCGTACGCACCGAAGGCGGAGCCGTGTACCGCGCCCGTCACCTGGTCCTGGGCACGGGCACCCCGCCGCACATCCCCGAGTCCTGCCGGAACCTGGGCGGTGACTTCATCCACAACTCCCGGTATCTGCAGTACAAGGCGCAGCTGCAGCGCAAGGAGTCGATCACCCTCGTCGGTTCCGGTCAGTCCGCCGCCGAGATCTACTACGACCTGCTCAGCGAGATCGACGTCCACGGCTACCGGCTGAACTGGGTCACCCGCTCCCCGCGCTTCTTCCCCCTCGAATACACCAAGCTCACGCTGGAGATGACCTCCCCGGAGTACATCGACTACTACCGGGAGCTGCCGGAGGCCACCCGCTACCGGCTCGCGGCCGAGCAGAAGGGCCTGTTCAAGGGCATCGACGGCGACCTGATCAACGAGATCTTCGACCTGCTCTACCAGAAGAACCTCGGCGGCCCCGTGCCCACGCGTCTGCTCACCAACTCCTCACTGAACAGCGCCCGTTACGAGAACGGGGCGTACACGCTCTCCTTCCGTCAGGAGGAGCAGGAGAAGGACTACAAGATCGAGTCCGAGGGGCTGATCCTGGCCACCGGCTACAAGTACGCCGAGCCGGAGTTCCTGAAGCCCGTACGCGACCGGCTGCTCTACGACGCGCACGGCAACTTCGACGTCGCCCGCAACTACGCCATCGACACCACGGGCCGGGGCGTCTTCCTGCAGAACGCCGGCGTGCACACGCACAGCATCACCAGCCCCGACCTGGGCATGGGCGCCTACCGCAACAGCTACATCATCCGCGAGCTGCTCGGCACCGAGTACTACCCGGTCGAGAAGACCATCGCGTTCCAGGAGTTCACCGCATGAGCCCGACGATCTTCACCTTCCGCCCCCTCGACCCGCTGACCGACGCCGAACTCCTGCACCGCTGGGTCACCCACCCCAAGGCCGCGTTCTGGATGATGCAGGACGCGAAACCGGAGGACGTCGAGCGCGCCTACACGGAGATCGCGGCCGACGAGCACCATCACGCGCTGCTCGGGCTCGACAGGGACGGCGCACCCGCCTTCCTGATGGAGTACTACGACCCCGCCCACCGCGAACTGGTCGGCCTCTACGAGCCGCAGCCGGGCGACATCGGCATGCACTTCCTGACCCCCGCCACCGACGCGCCCGTGCACGGCTTCACCCGGTCCGTGATCACCGCTGTGATGGCGCGCCTCTTCGAGGACCCGGCGGTGCGGCGCGTCGTCGTCGAGCCGGACGTCTCCAACAGGGCCGTCCACGCCCTGAACGAGGCCGTCGGATTCGTGCCCGAACGCGAGATCCAGAAGCCGGAGAAGAAGGCGCTGCTGAGCTTCTGCACGCGCGAGCAGTTCGAGAACGCGGTGGTGCCCGCATGACCCTCGCCGACGCCGTGGCCCACCTCTCCCCCGAGCGCTGGGAGCAGGCCAACCGCCTACTGGTCCGCAAGGCCCTCGCCGAGTTCGCGCACGAGCGCCTCCTCACGCCGGAAGCCACCGGCGCGAACGGGTACGTCGTCCGCAGCGACGACGGCCTGACCCGCTACCGCTTCACCGCCACGCGCCGCGCCCTCGACCACTGGCAGATCGACGCCCTCTCGATCACCCGCCACCGCGACGGCACCGAACTCCCCCTCGCGGCCCTGGACTTCTTCATCGAGCTGAGGGGGGCGCTGGGCCTGAGCGACGAGATCCTCCCGGTCTACCTGGAGGAGATCTCCTCCACCCTCTCCGGCACCTGCTACAAGCTCACCAAGCCGCAGATCCCGGCCGCCGAGCTGGCCCGCTCCGGCTTCCAGGCCGTCGAGGCCGGTATGACCGAGGGCCACCCCTGCTTCGTCGCCAACAACGGACGGCTCGGCTTCGGCATCCACGAGTACCTGTCGTACGCCCCCGAGACCGCGAGCCCCGTCCGTCTGGTGTGGCTGGCCGCGCACAGGTCGCGCGCCGCCTTCACGGCGGGGGCCGGGATCGAGTACGAGACCTTCGTACGGGAGGAGCTGGGCGAGCAGACCGTCGAGCGGTTCCACGGCATCCTGCGCGAGCAGGACCTGGACCCCGCCGACTACCTCCTCGTCCCCGTCCACCCCTGGCAGTGGTGGAACAAGCTCACCGTCACCTTCGCCGCCGAGGTCGCCCGCCGGCACCTGGTGTGCCTGGGCGAGGGCGAGGACGAGTACCTGGCGCAGCAGTCCATCCGGACCTTCTTCAACAGCTCGCACCCCGAGAAGCACTATGTGAAGACCGCCCTGTCGGTCCTCAACATGGGCTTCATGCGCGGACTGTCGGCCGCCTACATGGAGGCCACCCCGGCCATCAACGACTGGCTGGCGCAGCTCATCGAGGGCGACCCGGTGCTGAAGTCCACCGGCCTGTCGGTCATCCGCGAGCGGGCCGCGGTCGGCTACCGGCACCTGGAGTACGAGAAGGCCACGGACCGCTACTCGCCGTACCGAAAGATGCTCGCGGCCCTCTGGCGCGAGAGCCCGGTCTCCGGCCTCCGAGACGGCGAGTCGCTCGCCACCATGGCCTACCTCCTCCACGTCGACCACGAGGGCGCGTCCGTCGCTGGCGCGCTGATCGAGCAGTCGGGCCTGGCGCCGACGGAGTGGCTGCGGCACTACCTGCGGGCGTACTTCACCCCGCTCCTGCACAGCTTCTACGCCTACGACCTGGTCTACATGCCGCACGGCGAGAACGTGATCCTGGTCCTGAAGGACGGGGTCGTACAGCGCGCGATCTACAAGGACATCGCCGAGGAGATCGCCGTCATGGACCCGGACGCGGTGCTGCCGCCGACGGTGGAGCGGCTGCGCGTGGACGTCCCGGAGGACAAGAAACTCCTGTCGGTCTTCACGGACGTCTTCGACTGCTTCTTCCGCTTCCTCGCCGCGAACCTCGCGACCGAGGGAATCCTGGAGGAGGACGACTTCTGGCGGACGGTCGCCGAGGTCACCCGCGAGTACCAGGCGTCGGTCCCCGAACTCGCCGAGAAGTTCGAACGGTACGACATGTTCGCCCCGGAGTTCGCACTGTCCTGCCTCAACCGGCTCCAGCTCCGCAACAACAGGCAGATGGTCGACCTGGCAGACCCGGCGGCCGCCCTCCAACTGATCGGAACCCTCAAAAACCCCGTCGCGGGGTTCTGATCAAGACGGACGGGCGTCCCCGGAGTACGGTCCTCCGGGGGCGCCCGTCGACGTCCGGCGCCTGTAGCGCCCTTAGGGGCGCGGGGCTGTATCAATGTGCGGCTCCGCCGCGTGGGCGCGACCAGCCCCCACCGGCGGTCAGACGAATCACCACGGGACCTCCGGCGACCGGTAGTAACCAATCCCCAGCGCATCCCACCGCGCAGCCTGCGCAGCCAACCGCACCTTGTAGGCGTCCCAGTCGTGCGTCGCCGCCGGCGACCAGCCGAGCTCGGCCGCCCCCGCGAGCCGCGGGAACACCATGGAGTCGATGTCGGCGTCCGTCACGATCGTCTCGGTCCACAGCGGCGCCTCGACGCCCCGGATCGCCGACCTCGGCGCTCCTGCAAGGTAGTTGCCGGGGTCCCAGTCGTACGACCGCTTCACCTCGACCAGCCCGGCCCAGTCCTGCCCGAGCGGGGTGTCCTCCGTGTACTTCATGTCGAGGTAGATCCGGTCGGCGGGCGAGAGGATCAGCCCGGTCCCGTTCTGCGCGGCCTTCGCGACCTGCGCCTTCTCCGCCGCGTCGGTGTCGTCCAGGCCCCAGTACTGGGCGATCGCCCCCTTGGCCGGGTGCGCGCCGGTGATCTGGTGCCAGGCGATCACCGTCTTGCCGTACTTGGCGACGACCGGCTGCACCCGGTCCATGAACTTCACATAGTCCTCGTGGCTGGTGGAGTGCGCCTCGTCGCCGCCGATGTGGAGATAGCGGCCGGGCGTGATGGCGGCCAGCTCACGGATGACGTCGTCCACGAAGTCGTACGTGACGTCCTTGCCGACGCACAGCGAGCTGAAGCCGACTTCGGTGCCGGTGTAGAGCGGGGGCGCCGTGCCGTTGCAGTTCAGTTCGGCGTACGAGGCGAGGGCCGCGTTGGTGTGGCCGGGCATGTCGATCTCGGGGACGACCTCCAGATAACGGGAGGCGGCGTACCGGACGATCTCCTGGTAGTCGGCCTTGGTGTAGTGGCCGCCTCCGCCGCCGCCCACCTCCGTCGAGCCGCCGTAGGCCGCAAGGCGCGGCCAGGAGTCGATGGCGATGCGCCAGCCCTGGTCGTCGCTGAGGTGCAGATGCAGCTTGTTGACCTTGTAGAGGGCGAGCTCGTCGATGTAGCGCTTGACCTGGGCGACCGTGAAGAAGTGCCGGGAGACGTCGAGCATCGCCCCGCGGTAGGCGTAGCGCGGGCTGTCCTCGATCGTGCCGCCGGCGACCACCCACGGTCCGGGCTGTACGGACTTCTTCTCCACCGCGGGCGGCAGGAGCTGACGCAGGGTCTGGACGCCGTGGAAGAGGCCGGCGGGTTCGGCGGCGGTGATGGTGACGCCGTCCCGGCCGCTGTCGAGGCGGTAGCCCTCCGCGCCGAACGGGCCCTTGGACAGCCGGAGTCGGATGCCTCCGCCGCCCTGCGTCACCAGGGGCAGGAGGTAGCCGGTCGACGGGCGCAGGATCTCCGCGAGGTACTCGCCGATCCGGCGGGCCTCGCGGGTGTCGTCCACGCGGATACGGGTGCCGCGCGTGATGCGGTACGGAGAGCCGCCCGGGGTGACCGATGCGGGGGCCGGGACCACCCGGTCGAGCGGGGTGGCCTTCGGCGCCGGTGCCGCGCCCACCGTGAACGCGCCCGCCGCCGCCACGAGCAGCAGACATCCGAGAACTCGGGCCATACGGGGAGTCGTTCTGTGCCGTCTCACATGCACTCCCTTCAGGATTGGTAGAGACCACTCTCTCGCAGAACCGATGAAACAATCCCCCCATGGCGGAAATCATCCAGAAGGACGGCACATGGGCCTTCGACGGCGACGCCCTTCGGCTGACGCCCGGGCGGGACAAGAACGTCAGCCTGCTGCGCCGGGCACTGGGTGAACTCGTCGTCCCGCTGGGCGCGTTGGCGGGGATCTCCTTCGAGCAGGGCAAGAAGGCGGGGCGGCTGAGGCTCAGGCTGCGCGACGGCGCCGACCCGCTGCTGCACGCCTCCGGCGGCCGGCTCACCGAGCCCAACGACCCGTACCAACTGCTCGTCGAGTCCGACCGCTACGGGGTGGCGGAGTACTTCACCGACGAGGTCCGCAATGCCCTGCTGCTCGACGAGGTCCCGTCCGACCCGGTGGACGAGTATCTGCTCCCCGGCCCGTCCCTCCCGCTCTCCGTCTCGGCCGGGGACGGCACCGCGAGCTTCGACGGCGAGCAGATCCGCCTGGAGTGGAACTGGAAGACGGAGGACGCCAAGGCCGCCGCCGGCACCCGCACCCTGGCCGTCACCGACGTCGTCGCCGTGGAGTGGCAGCCCGCGGCCGGCCTGGAGAACGGGTATCTGCGCTTCACCGTACGGGGCGCGGCCACCAAGGCTCCGCCCAAGTACGACCCCCACTCCGTGGAACTGTGGGGTTTCAAGAAGGACCCGCTGATGGCACTGGTCGCGGCGGCCGTGCAGGCCCGGCTGCCGCACCCTTCGGCGGCCCCCGTGGACGCACCGCCGAAACAGCTCGAGGAGCCGCCCCGGGACGACCACGACGCGCTGCTGCGGCGGCTGCGGGAACTGGGTGAGCTGCACCGCACGGGTGTCCTGACGGACGAGGAGTTCACCATGGCCAAACAGGCGGTCCTCAAGCGCTTGTGACGCCGGTGAGGACCGCCTGCGACGCGTACGCCCTGCCTTCGGGGTGTACGCCTACTTGGCCTTGCGCGCCACCGTGAAGTGGTCGATGCGGTCACCGGTCTCGGCGATGCCCGACACCTTCAGCTTGGCGTAGTGCCCCTTCGAGGCGGGCTCGACGTCCACGCGCAGGAAGGAGTAGTTGAGGTAGCGCACCCGGGACCAGGCGACGGTCTCGTTGACCTTGCCGTCCTTGGTGTTGATGAACGAGGCGACGGAGTCGACCTCGTGCTCGTGCCCCTCGTAGGAGTCCGGCGCGGTGAACGCGTACAGGCTGCGGCCCGCCGCGCCCGCCGTCACGTACACGACGCCCTCGGTCTCGGGGTACGCGGTCTCGCCGATCGGCAGCTTCTTGGTGACCTGGTTGCCCTTGATCACGTCGGTGCGCTCGTACTGGTGGTTGTGGCCGTTGATGACCAGGTCCACCGTGTACTTCTCGAACAGCGGCACCCACTCCTGTCGCACGCCCCCCTCCGAGGCGTGCGCGGTGGAGGTGCAGTAGGCGCAGTGGTGGAAGAACACGACGATGAAGTCGATGTCCTTCGACTCCCGGAACTTCTTCAGCTGCGCCTCGAACCATGTGGTCTGGGTGCCGCCGGAGATGCCGAGGTTGGCGGGGATCTCGTACGACACGTCGTTCGGGTCGAGCGAGATGATCGCGGTGTTGCCGTGGACGAAGGAGTAGACGCCCGGCAGGTTCGCCTTGTCCGGCCCGTTGTCGGGCAGCGTGAAGCGGGCCTCCTCGCCGCCGTAGCCGTTGGGCGAGTACCAGGCCTCCATGTCGTGGTTGCCGTAACTCACCATCCACGGCACGGACTTGGCGACCGACTCGGTCTGGGCGAGGAACTGGTCCCACACCCGCGAGTCGAAGCCGGTGTCGGCGGACTTGCCCTGGCCGGCCGGGTCGGCGTAGGCGATGTCGCCGGCGTGCAGGTGGAAGGACGGGTTCTGGCCGAGGATCAGGCTGTCGTTGGCCAGACCGTGGTAGCTGACGCCCTGGTCGCCGAAGGCCGTGAAGGTGAACGGCTTCTTGTGCCTGGGGGCGGTGGTGAAGGTGCCCAGGGTGCCGAGCAGGTGCGGCTCGGCCGGGTCGAAGCCCTGGTGGCCGACACCGTAGTAGTACGTCTTCCCCGGGCGCAGGTGGGTGAGCTTGGCGTGGAGGTAGTACTGCGTGTGGTCGCCGCTGGCGCCGACGCCGGCCGGGGTGTAGAGGCTGCGGACCTCGGCCTCGATCTTGCGGGAGAGGTCCCAGGGGTGGGCGCCGATGCGGATGAAGGGCTTCTGCACCGCGACCGGCACCTGCCAGGAGACGGTCATCTCGGTGCTGGCGTCGCTGCCGTAGGCGAGGTGGCGGCCGAACGGGGCGACGAGCGAGCCGTCGACCGTCTCGGTCGCGGGGGCGGTCCGCTGCGTGGGAACGGCGGCCTGGGCCACCGCACCCGTCACGAACGCGCCACCGGTGACGGCGCCGATCGTCACGGCGCCGCCTCTCATCAGGTTGCGCCGCGAGAATCTCGCGCGCAGGTACTCGTGCTGCTCGGCCATGCTCATGCGCTCGGCCAGCTGCTCCGGTACTCCCATACGAGGTATGTCCATGGCGTCTGAAACTCGCCGACATGAGCAACGGCGCGCAAGACTCAGGATGGACAGCTTGCGAACAGAGGTTCACAAGAACCTCAACAGTCACCACGACAGCAGCTTGCCCGATATCGGGCAGGATTCTTGCGAAACGGCGTCCGGTGGCTCAGGATCTACCGGGTGCACGACGAACTTGTTGATCACCTGACGCGGTCCACGCCCCTGAGCAGGGGCGAGGCACTGCGGGTGATCCAGGACGTGCTCGCCTACTTCGACGAGACGACCGAGGAGTACGTCCGTCGCCGCCACCGCGAGCTGCAGGCCCAGGGCCTGGTGAACGCGGAGATCTTCGAACGGATCGAGGCGGACCTGAAATACCGGGCGGTCGCGCCGCCGGAGCTTACGCTCAGGCAGTTGCGCCGCATCGTCTACGGCTAGGACTACGTATATATGTGCGGAATCGTCGGATACATCGGGAAGCGTGATGTGGCGCCCCTCCTGCTGGAGGGCCTGCAGCGGCTCGAATACCGCGGCTACGACTCGGCCGGCATCGTCGTGACGTCCCCCAAGGCGACCGGCCTGAAGCTGGTCAAGGCCAAGGGCCGGGTCCGCGACCTGGAGGCCAAGGTCCCGGCCCGCTTCAAGGGCACGACCGGCATCGCCCACACCCGCTGGGCCACCCACGGCGCCCCCTCCGACGTGAACGCGCACCCGCACCTGGACGCCGAGGGCAAGGTCG
The DNA here is from genome assembly GCF_042896045.1 of Streptomyces sp. NPDC001351. Taxonomy (NCBI): domain Bacteria; kingdom Bacillati; phylum Actinomycetota; class Actinomycetes; order Kitasatosporales; family Streptomycetaceae; genus Streptomyces; species Streptomyces sp. NPDC001351. The sequence goes on from NZ_JBIAWS010000013.1 coordinate 201,343, forward strand.
CCGTCGTCCACAACGGCATCATCGACAACGCGTCCGACCTGCGCCGCAAGCTGGAGGCGGACGGCGTCGAGTTCCTCTCCGAGACGGACACCGAGGTCCTCGTCCACCTCATCGCCCGCGCCCAGGCCGAGACCCTGGAGGAGAAGGTCCGCGAGACCCTCCGGGTCATCGAGGGCACGTACGGCATCGCGGTGATGCACGCCGACTTCCCGGACCGGATCGTGGTGGCCCGAAACGGCTCCCCGGTCGTCCTCGGCATCGGCGAGAAGGAGATGTTCGTCGCCTCGGACATCGCCGCCCTGGTCGCCCACACACGGCAGATAGTGACTCTCGGCGACGGCGAGATGGCCACCCTCAAGGCCGACGACTTCCGCACGTACACGACGGAGGGCACCCGCACCACGGCGGAGCCCACCACCGTGGAGTGGGAGGCCGCCTCGTACGACATGGGCGGCCACGACACCTACATGCACAAGGAGATCCACGAGCAGGCCGACGCCGTGGACCGCGTGCTGCGCGGCCGCATCGACGACCGTTTCTCCACCGTGCACCTCGGCGGCCTCAACCTGGACGCCCGCGAGGCCCGCCAGATCCGCCGGGTGAAGATCCTCGGCTGCGGCACCTCGTACCACGCGGGCATGATCGGCGCCCAGATGATCGAGGAGCTGGCCCGTATCCCGGCGGACGCCGAGCCGGCCTCCGAATTCCGCTACCGCAACGCGGTCGTGGACCCCGACACCCTCTACGTGGCCGTCTCCCAGTCCGGCGAGACCTACGACGTCCTCGCGGCCGTCCAGGAGCTCAAGCGCAAGGGCGCGCGGGTCTTCGGCATCGTGAACGTGGTCGGCTCGGCGATCGCCCGCGAGGCGGACGCCGGCATCTACGTCCACGCGGGCCCCGAGGTCTGCGTCGTCTCGACGAAGTGCTTCACCAACACCACGGTCGCCTTCGCCCTGCTCGCCCTGCACCTGGGCCGCACCCGCGACCTCTCGGTCCGCGACGGCAAGCGGATCATCGAGGGCCTGCGCAGGCTCCCCGCCCAGATCACCGAGATCCTGGCGCAGGAAGAGGAGATCAAGAAGCTGGCCGAGCAGTACGCCGACGCCCGCTCGATGCTCTTCATCGGCCGCGTCCGGGGCTACCCGGTGGCCCGCGAGGCCTCCCTCAAGCTCAAGGAGGTCTCGTACATCCACGCCGAGGCCTATCCCGCCTCCGAGCTCAAGCACGGCCCCCTGGCCCTCATCGAGCCGGCCCTCCCCACGGTCGCGATCGTCCCCGACGACGACCTCCTGGAGAAGAACCGCGCCGCCATGGAGGAGATCAAGGCCCGCAGCGGCCGCATCCTCGCGGTGGCCCACCAGCACGAGGAGAAGGCCGACGAGACGATCATCGTCCCGAAGAACGAGGACGAGCTCGACCCCATCCTGATGGGCATCCCCCTCCAACTCCTCGCCTACCACACGGCCTTGGCCCTGGGCAGGGACATCGACAAGCCGAGGAACCTCGCGAAGTCCGTGACGGTCGAGTAGCGCCCCGAAGGGGCGCGGGGCTGTATCGATTTGCGGCTCCGCCGCGTGGGCGCGAGCAACCACGACGCACCCGCAGAGGCCAACGAACAGAAGGGACCCCCACGTGCCGCCACCATGGCACGCGGGGGTCCATTCAACGCCGGGGCCGCCCAATACCCCGACGCAGGCTGCCCTTTAGCCGGTGGCCGTCACCCCCCGGCCGGCAGCACGCCGAGGAAGTACCGTCGGCCAGTGCGCGAGGGCCGCGGTCGCCGCGTACCAGGCGACCGCCCCCGCCGCCACGGCGAACCAACCGCCCACCTTCGCAAGCGAACCGCTCGTCGCGAACTGCCCGATCGCGAGAAGCACGAGCGACACGAAGAACAACCCGTAGGTGCCCTGCGTGAGTTGGTCCCCACCCGCGAGGGTGAGCGACAACGCCACGAGGGCGAACAGCAGCAGGAACAGCCCGGCCGCGTTGGCGGACATCGCCGCCCCGGCGGTGACGGCCCAGATGAACCACAGCGCGCCGAGCGCCGAGTACGCCGTCCCGTTGACGGAGTCACCGTCACGGAAGGCGAGGAGTCCGGCGACGAAGAGCGCAACGCCGCCTACGTAGTGGGCCAGTGAGACGGCGTCAGCGGCCGACACGCCATTGATCACGTGGGTGTATCCGAGTCCGAACGCCAACAGGGTGACACCCAGGGCGAGTCGGCCGACCACGGTAGTGGTTCCGCTTCCCGCGGAGACGTCGTTGTCCACGGCGGGCTCCCTTCATGCATGTGCAGTTGTGCGGTGACCGATATATGCCCTTCACAAAGGCACAAACACCTCTACGCGCGAGTAGATTTGCGCGCCGCACAAACAAGGGAGACCGTTCCCAGATCGCATCTCACCTGGGAGAACGAGGAGTTACGGAATGACAACGACGGGCCGCTTCGCCCGCTTGGCGAGCCGCCCCGCGACGGAGCCGAAAATCCGCCCCACGATGCCCTGCGTGGAGCCGACGACGATCGCGTCCGCCTCGTACTCCCGCCCCACCTCTTCGAGTTCGTGGCAGATGTCGCCGCCGCGCTCGACCAGGATCCAGGGCACCTCGGCCAGATAGTCCGCACAGGCGAGCTCGAGCCCCAGCACCTCGGTGCGGTGGTCCGGCACGTCGACGAAGACCGGCGGCTCGCAGCCGGCCCACACCGTGGTGGGCAGCCGGTTGGCGACGTGCACGATGATCAGGCCCGATCCGGAACGGTGGGCCATGCCGATCGCATAGGCGAGGGCGCGCTCACTGGACGTGGAACCGTCGAAGCCGACGACCACGCCGTGCTTGAAGGCTGGATCGCAGGAATGGCGTGGCTCTTCGGCCGCCTGGGGCTCGGCCGCCGTGGGATCGGCGACGGGGCGCTTGCGGTCCGCGGGTTCGAAGAATTCGTGACCGGCCATGGCTGTCTCGGCGTTTTGATCCTTTATGGGAGGGCCCGCGAGCGGAGCTCGCTGACGGGATGCAGCATGTGCGGCGGAGCTGTGTCCGGGAATCATCTTCCCAACCCCATACCCCCAAGGGTACGGCGGCACGCCTCCTTAGCCCAGATCCCGCCCACCCTGCGTGGGGGTTCCAGGGAGCATGCACGAGGGTGCGCCCGTAACGCAATGGTTGCTGCGGTGTACAGGCGGTTTGCACAGGGTTCACTTGCCCGGAGGCCCGGTGGCGGCGGCGTACAGTGACCGCCCGGTCGAACACGCGTTGAACACCGAGACCCAGGCCCCAGGGAGCACGCATGTCCGGACCGCACCCCACCCCCGAGACTCCCCGCGCGACCGCCCCGCCCCAGGACACCGTGAGCGATGTCGTCCGCTGGGCGGCGTTCAGCTGCGTCCTCGTCCCCGTGGTCCTTCTCTGGTACGGCACCTCGCTCGCCGGCGCCGCGGGCACGGCGTTCGGTCTCGCCGCCGTCACCGCGGTGTGCCGGCTGCTGCTGCGCCAGTCCGAGCGCGTGGCGGCCCGCCCGCCGAGCGAGGATCACACGTCCCGTCGCGGCCGCCATCACAGGAGCGGCACGGGTGCTCACAGAGGCAGGCGTCACACTGGGGGAAGTACACCGGTCGGCTGACCGGTTTCCGCGCACGCGCCCGATGCTTTTCAGCCAACTTCCGGACCCCGTGCATCCCCTGCCCCGACCACCCCCCAACCCCCGTTCCACCTGCAGAGAAAGGGGCCCGGGGGCCCCGCGTACCCTACGTGGATTGGCCACTGCGACAAGGCGCACTTCCCTGCACGGCCCACGAGTGCAACGCTTCGTGATCGAATGCTTCACGCCAAGTTGCCATGTCGACAATGTGCCGGTTGGCGAACTGGTCACACCGGCACCGCGCGACACAGTAGATTCGATCTTGACGTCTTACGGCGGGGGACTCGTGCAGGACCGAGGGGAAACGTGCAGGAGCGACACAACCGAGGAGCCGCGACCACCGAGGGGGGCTTAGCAGTATGAGCCACGACTCCACTGCCGCGCCGGAAGCCGCGGCCCGGAAGCTTTCCGGGCGACGCCGCAAGGAGATCGTCGCGGTGCTGCTGTTCAGCGGCGGCCCCATCTTCGAGAGTTCCATACCGCTGTCGGTGTTCGGTATCGACCGCCAGGACGCCGGCGTGCCGCGCTACCGACTGCTGGTGTGCGGCGGCGAGGAAGGCCCACTGCGGACCACAGGGGGCCTGGAACTCACCGCGCCACATGGCCTGGAGGCGATATCGCGCGCCGGTACGGTCGTCGTACCGGCCTGGCGCTCGATCACGTCTCCGCCGCCGGAGGAGGCGCTCGACGCACTGCGCCGGGCGCACGAGGAGGGCGCCCGCATAGTCGGGCTGTGCACCGGCGCCTTCGTACTGGCGGCGGCGGGCCTGCTGGACGGCCGCCCCGCGACGACACACTGGATGTACGCGCCGACGCTGGCCAAGCGCTACCCGTCGGTGCACGTGGATCCGAGAGAACTGTTCGTGGACGACGGAGACGTGCTGACGTCCGCCGGTACGGCGGCCGGAATCGATCTCTGTCTCCACATCGTGCGGACGGACCACGGCAACGAGGCGGCGGGCGCGCTGGCCCGGCGTCTGGTCGTGCCGCCGCGCCGGTCGGGCGGTCAGGAGCGCTACCTCGATCGGTCTTTACCAGAGGAGATCGGCGCCGACCCGCTCGCGGAGGTCGTCGCCTGGGCGCTGGAGCACCTCCACGAGCAGTTCGACGTGGAGACCCTCGCCGCCCGTGCGTACATGAGCCGGCGCACCTTCGACCGCCGGTTCCGCTCGCTCACCGGCAGCGCCCCGCTGCAGTGGCTGATCACCCAGCGGGTGCTGCAGGCGCAGCGGCTGCTCGAGACGTCGGACTACTCGGTGGACGAGGTCGCGGGCCGCTGCGGCTTCCGTTCGCCGGTGGCCCTGCGCGGGCACTTCCGCCGTCAGCTGGGGTCGTCCCCGGCGGCCTACCGTGCCGCGTACCGCGCTCGGCGTCCGCAGGGCGACAAGCCGGCCGACGCGGAGGGTGCGGCCGGGGCGCCGGTGCCCATGCCGCTGCTGCATCCGGAGGGGCCGGTTCCGCTGCAGAGCCGGCGCGCGGCGGCGAGTGCCGTCGGATCGGGTCCGTCGCTTTCCGCCGCGGCCGCGGGGGAGAACGGCCGCGAGGCCTATGCGACGAGCCGGGCGAGCCTGCCGGGGCAGCGCAGCGGTACGTGACGGCGAGGAGGGGGCGGGTGACCGAGGCCACCCGCCCCCTCCTCCCGTACCCCTGCTCCTCGAACACCAGAGGGGCCGATTTTGCGGGCGCCAGCCTTAGGGTGGTCGCATGAACGATCGCATGGTGTGGATCGACTGCGAGATGACCGGCCTCTCGCTGTCCGACGACGCTCTCATCGAGGTGGCCGCCCTCGTCACCGACTCCGAGCTGAACATCCTCGGCGAAGGTGTCGACATCGTCATCCGTCCGCCGGCCAAGGCACTGGAGACGATGCCGGAGGTGGTGCGTCAGATGCACACCGCGTCCGGGCTGCTGGACGAACTCGCCGGCGGCACGACGGTGGCCGACGCGGAGGAACAGGTCCTCGCCTACGTCCGCGAACACGTCAAGGAACCCGGCAAGGCCCCCCTGTGCGGCAACTCGGTCGGCACCGACCGCGGCTTCCTGCTCCGCGACATGCCGACGCTCGAGGACTATCTCCACTACCGGATCGTCGACGTGTCGAGCGTCAAGGAGCTCGCCCGGCGCTGGTACCCGCGGGCGTACTTCAACAGCCCCGAGAAGAACGGCAACCACCGCGCACTCGCCGACATCCGCGAGTCCATCGCGGAACTGCGCTACTACCGCGAGGCGATCTTCGTGCCGCAGCCCGGCCCCGACTCCGACACCGCGAGGTCGATCGCCGCGAAGCACGTCCTGCCTGCGGAGTAACGCCCCCGAGGGGGCGCCGCAAAAGGCGTGCGCGAGCACCCCTTCGGACCCTGTACACTTTTTCTCGGCCGGTCGGAAAACCACGAAGTAGACCGCCGGTCGTGGTGGGTGTAGCTCAGCTGGTAGAGCACCTGGTTGTGGTCCAGGATGTCGCGGGTTCGAGTCCCGTCACTCACCCTGAGTAATCAGCCGGTGACCCTGAGAAAAGGGTCACCGGCTGATTCGTTTCCGGGGAGGCCGCCCGTGCCCGTGTACGCCGACACCATCAGCACTCCACGCCTCGACCTGCTCCCCCTTCGCGTCTCGCACGCCGACGAGATGGCCGCCGTCCTCTCCGATCCCGCACTCCACACCTTCATCGGCGGCAGCCCCTTGTCCCCCGCGGCCCTGCGCGTGCGTTACGAGCGCCTCGTCGCCGGCTCCCCCGATCCCTCCGTCGCCTGGTGCAACTGGGTGCTCCGGGAGAGGGAGGAACCGCGGCTGGTGGGGACCGTCCAGGCAACGGTCACCGGGACGGTCGCGGAGATCGCCTGGGTCGTCGGCACTCCCTGGCAGGGGCGCGGGTACGCCTCGGAGGCGGCGTGCGGACTGGTCGGCCGGCTGCGCCAACGGCCCATCCATACGGTCCTCGCGCACATCCATCCCGAGCACGTCGCCTCCGCGGCCGTGGCCCGGGCGGCCGGGCTCGTCCCGACGGGCGAGGAGCTGGACGGCGAGCAGCGGTGGCGGCTCTCGCTACCCCGTTGACGTCGCCGCCCGCCACGCCGCCGCCAACTCCCGTACGCCCGCGAACCGTTCCCCCGGATCCGCCCGCGTCCCCCGCTCCACCACCGCCAGCTGCGCCGCCGTACCCCGCCAGGCGCGCTCGTCGTCACCGGTGTCCAGGAGGAGGCGGACCGTGCGGGCGAGGACATGGACGGTGGTGCGGTTGTCGATGACCGAACCCCGCTGCCACTCCTCCGGGGCCATGAAGCGGCGCGATCCGGGAAGCCGGGCCTCCGTCAGGACGAAGGGGCCGGGGCGGTACTCGTCGAGGTCGATGAGGCGCAGGTCATCGGCATCGAAGTCGAAGAGGAAGGCGCCGTCGTAGAGGTCGACCGCGACGTACCCCGCCGCCTCCACGGCCAGGTGGGCATCGAGCACGCGGTCCAGGGCGCGCAGCACACGGGGCACCGGAAGGGCGCGGAAGCGGGAGCGGGCGGTGGCGCCGTAGAGGGGTTCGCCCCCGCACCAGGGCATCACGGTCGCCGTACGGCCGCTCCCTCGCACGGCGAAGCGGTGAAGCTGCGGAACGATCACCGGATGGCGTACCGCCCGATGAAAGGCCCAGGCCCGCTCCAGGGACCGCTGGGCCCGCTCGGTCATCGCCTCCTTGACGAACCACCGCTCCCCTTCGGGGAGGAGCACCCCGTACGCCACACAGCCCGAGTCCTGCTCCCGGAAGTCCCGGAACACCTCGCCCACCGTACGGAGATACGACTCGACGACGGGAACCTCGCGGACGTCCAGCAGGGGATGGGAAGCCATGCGTGCCAGCATGCGCGCCCGGACGGGCGGTGACCCCTGATTTTGAACGCGTCGGCGGGGCCGGGCCCATGCGCGATCCCGCAGACTCCACGGGCGCATGCACGACGCTCGCGGCTCGCCGGCCGCCTTCCCCGTGCAGACGCGCAGCCTGGACGGGGCTCTCCACCCCCGTGGCTGCGGTCCACCTCTCGGGACGGGCTGGACGCCGTACGACCGGGCGGCGGTCAGGAAGACGTGCGCGGTACGAGTTCCGTCGCCAGGACCACCTGGCGGCGTTCGAGGTCGCGGGAGACGGCCGGGCGGCGGTCGGCGATCTCGCCGAGGAGGAGGTCGATCATGCGGCGGCCCATGACCTCGATGGGCTGGCGGACGCTGGTGAGGGGCGGGTCCATGTGGCGGGCGATGGCCGAGTCGTCGTAGCCGACGAGCGCCACGTCGTCGGGGATGCGGCGGCCCTCCTCGCGCAGGACCTGGCGGGCGCCGGCCGCCATCACGTCGGAGCCCGCGAAGACCGCGTCCAGGTCGGGGCAGCGGGCGAGCAGATCCGTCATCGCCCGGCGGCCGCCCTCCTCGGTGAAGTCGCCCGGTTCGATGAGGAGTTCGTCCACCTCCTGGCCCGCGTCGCTCAGGGCGTCGCGGTAGCCGTCGACGCGGCGCTGGGCGCCGTAGACGTCGAGGCGGCCGGTGATGTGGGCTATCTTGCGGCGGCCCCGGGAGAGCAGGTGCTCCACCGCGGAGCGGGCGCCGCCGTAGTTGTCCGAGTCCACCGAGGTCAGGGTCTCGGCGGCCGACCGCGGGCCGCTGATCACGGCGGGGATCTCCAGCTGCGCGAGCAGGTCGGGAAGCGGGTCGTCCGCGTGCACCGAGACCAGCAGCACACCGTCGACGCGATGGGCGGCGAGGTACTGGGCCAGGCGCCGGCGCTCGCGGTCGCTGCCCGCGAAGATCAGCAGGAGCTGCATCTCCGTGTCGGACAGCTCGGCGCCGACGCCCTTCAGCATGTCCGAGAAGTACGGCTCCGCGAAGAACCGGGTCTCCGGCTCGGGGACGACCAGGGCGATCGCGTCCGTGCGGTTCGCCGCGAGGGCGCGGGCGGCCGTGTTGGGGACGTAGCCGAGTTCGGCCACCGCCGCCTCGACCGCCGCGCGGGTCGCGTCGCTGACCCGGGGCGAGCCGTTGATCACGCGGGAGACCGTGCCGCGGCCCACGCCCGCGCGCGCGGCGACCTCTTCGAGGGTGGGGCGACCACCGCTCCGGCTCCGCGACATGGCTACGCCCTTTCCGCCGTTATTTGCAGCTGGCCTGGAATCTAACAGTCCCGGGGGATCAGTGAACGCCCCTGGGGGCCGCCGCCCCCGGGCCCCGCGACCGGCTGGAAGTCTCCATCGGTACCGGACTCCTTTCGTCCAGTTAACAGGCCGATAACTGAACACATCTCGCCACGTCGACTCCCTTGACACCCTCGCTCGAACCGACGAACCTTCAACACATCACTTGTGGGAGCGCTCCCACAGTACCTGACACATACACATCCCGCACGTTCCCCGCCCGAGCCGCAGCGTGTAGAACGGGCCCAACAATGCAGTTGGCCGGGGGGTCGGCACGTCAGGCAACAGGAGGACGCAAATGGGCACGAGTACCCGACGGTCCCGCAGGCTGATGGCCCTCGCGGCCGTCGCCGCGCTGACCACGGGGCTGCTGGCCGGCTGCTCCAAGGACTCGGACAACAGCTCGTCGAACGACAGCGGCGGCAACGCCAAGGGCAAGACCACGCTGACCATCGGCACCTTCGGTGTGTTCGGCTACAAGCAGGCCGGTCTCTACGACGAGTACATGAAGCTGCACCCGAACATCAGCATCAAGGAGAACGTCACCACCCGTACCGACGTGTACTGGCCGAAGGTCCTCACCCGGCTGCAGGCGGGCTCCGGCACCGACGACATCCAGGCGATCGAGGTCGGCAACATCACCGAGGCCGTGCAGACGCAGGGCAGCAAGTTCGTCGACCTCGGCAAGGAGGTCGACAAGTCCCAGTGGCTGGACTGGAAGAACGCCCAGGCCACCACCAAGGACGGCAAGCTGATCGGGCTCGGCACCGACGTCGGCCCGATGGCGATCTGTTACCGCAAGGACCTCTTCAAGAAGGCCGGCCTGGAGACGGACCGCACCAAGCTCGCCGCGCAGTGGAAGGGCGACTGGGCGAAGTACGTGGACGTCGGCAAGCAGTACATGAAGAAGGCGCCGGCGGGCACCAAGTTCGTGGACTCCGCCTCCTCCGTCTACAACGCGGCCCTCGGCGGCGGGACCGAGCGCTACTACGACAAGGACGGCAACGTCGTCTGGGACAAGTCCGACGGTGTGAAGAAGGCCTGGAACGTCGCCATGTCCGTGGCGACCAGCAACATGTCGGCGAAGCTGAAGCAGTTCGACCCGACCTGGGACCAGGGCTACGCCAAGGGCACCTTCGCGACGGTGGCCTGCCCCGCCTGGATGATCGGCTACATCGAGCAGAAGTCCGGTGACTCCGGCAAGGGCAACTGGGACGTCGCGGCGGCGCCGACCGCGTCCAACTGGGGCGGCTCCTTCCTCGGCGTGCCGACGGCGGGCAAGCACCAGAAGGAGGCCATCGCCCTGGCCAAGTGGCTGACCGCACCCGAGCAGCAGGCGAAGGTCTTCGCCAAGCAGGCGAGCTTCCCGTCGACCCCGTCGGCGTACCCGAACCTGAAGGCGGCCGCCGACACCACGGCCTACTTCTCGAACGCGCCGCTCACCCAGATCTTCTCCGACTCGGCGAAGACCATCCCGGTCCAGAACTTCGGCATCAAGGACCAGCCGATCGGCACCGCGATCACCGACATCGGCATCCTCCAGGTGGAGCAGAAGGGCAAGACCCCGGCCCAGGGCTGGGACGCGGCCAAGAACGAGATCAAGGACGTGCTCGGCCAGTGAGCAGCTCCCAGCAGGCTCTCGCGCATTCCGCGTCGAGCGCCGAGGCCGCGCCCGGCACCCCGCCGGGCGCGGCCCGGGGCGCTCACGGTCGCGGTACACCGCCGGGCCCCGACTCATGGCGCAGCCGGCTGTACCGCTGGGACATGAAGGCGTCCCCGTACGCGTTCATCGCCCCCTTCTTCATCATCTTCGGCGCCTTCGGGCTCGTCCCGCTCCTCTATACGGCCTGGTACTCGCTGCACAACGTGCAGCTGTCCGGTCTGGACCACCAGACCTGGGCCGGCCTGGACAACTACAAGCACCTGCTGTCCTCGGAGTTCTTCTGGAACGCCCTGGAGAACACGTTCAGCATCGGCGTGATCTCCACGGTGCCGCAGCTGCTGATGGCGATCGGCATCGCGCATCTGCTCAACTACCGGCTGCGCGGCTCGACCCTGTGGCGGGTCGTGATGCTCACCCCGTACGCCACCTCGGTGGCGGCGGCGACGCTCGTCTTCACGCTGCTGTACTCGTGGGACGGCGGCATGGTCAACTGGCTGCTCCATTTCGTGGGTGTCCACCCGATCAACTGGCGCGAGTCCGACTGGGGCGGGCAGTTCGCCGTCTCCACGATCGTGATCTGGCGGTGGACGGGCTACAACGCGCTGATCTACCTCGCGGCGATGCAGGCGATCCCCTCCGACCTGTACGAGTCGGCGGCGATCGACGGCGCGGGCCGCTGGCAGCAGTTCCGCCATGTGACGATCCCGATGCTGCGGCCGACGATCCTGTTCACGGTGGTCGTCTCCACCATCGGCGCGACGCAGCTGTTCGGTGAGCCGCTCCTGTTCGGCGGGGTCAGCGGTTCGAAGGGCGGTTCCGCGCACCAGTACCAGACGCTCGGCCTGTACATGTACGACCAGGGCTGGGGCATCGGCAACCTCGGCAAGGCCTCCGCGATCGCCTGGACGATGTTCCTGATCCTGCTGATCGTCGCCGCGATCAACCTGCTGATCACCCGACGGCTGAGGAAGTCCCATGACGACCAATGAACTGACCCTTCCTCAGGCAAAGGTGCAGGGCGGGGGCCGCAGCCCCCGACGCCGCCGGGTGATCGGCGCCGGCAAGCAGATGCACGCGGGTCCGGTCACCTATGTCGTCCTGACGGTCTTCGCGCTGGTCTCGCTGGCCCCGCTGGTCTGGACGGCCATCGCGGCGTCGCGCAACAACGAGCGGCTCGCGCAGTCGCCGCCGCCCCTGTGGTTCGGCGCGAACCTGTTCAAGAACCTTCAGGCCGCCTGGGACCAGGCCGGGCTCGGCACCGCGATGGTCAACTCCACGATCGTCGCCGGGACCATCACCCTCGGTACGGTCCTGTTCTCCACGCTCGCCGGGTTCGCCTTCGCCAAGCTGCGGTTCAGGTTCTCGAGCACCCTGCTGCTGCTGACCATCGGCACCATGATGATCCCGCCGCAGCTGGCCGTCGTACCCCTGTATCTGTGGATGGCGGACCTGGGCTGGTCCAACCAGCTGCAGACGGTCATCCTGCCCACCCTGGTCAGCGCCTTCGGCACGTTCTTCATGCGGCAGTACCTGGTACAGGCGCTGCCCTCCGAGCTGATCGAGGCGGCCCGGGTGGACGGGGCGAGCAGCCTGAGAGTCGTCTGGCACGTGGTCTTCCCCGCGGCCCGCCCCGCGATGGCCGTGCTCGGCCTGCTGACCTTCGTGTTCGCCTGGAACGACTTCCTGTGGCCGATCATCGCCCTCAACCAGCAGAACCCGACCGTGCAGGTCGCCCTCAACTCGCTCGGCACCGGTTATGTCCCCGACCAGGCGGTGATCATGGCGGGCGCGCTGCTGGGCACGCTGCCGCTGCTGATCGCGTTCATCCTGTTCGGCAAGCAGATCGTGGGCGGCATCATGCAGGGCGCGATCAAGGGCTGACGGCTGGTCATCCCGGTTCCGCCGTACGTCGTTGTACGGCCCCCGGGGCCGGGCCGGCGCCGCCTCGGCCCCCTCTCCTCCTCCCCCTGTCCCTCCCCCACTCCCCTTCCAACTCTTCGGTCTCGACGACCACTTATGGGAGCGCTTCCATGTCTGAGTCCGCACAGCCGGCGACCCCGGTGACCTTTCCCCCCGCCTTCCTCTGGGGTGCCGCGACCTCCGCGTACCAGATCGAGGGGGCGGTGCGGGAGGGCGGTCGTACGCCCTCGATCTGGGACACCTTCAGTCATACGCCGGGCAAGACCGCCGGCGGCGAGCACGGTGACATCGCTGTCGACCACTACCACCGGTACCGCGAGGACGTGGCGCTCATGGCCGAGCTGGGCCTGTCCGCGTACCGCTTCTCGATCTCCTGGTCCCGGGTGCAGCCGACGGGCCGGGGTCCGGCCGTACAGGTCGGCCTGGACTTCTACCGGCGGCTGGTCGACGAGCTGCTCGAGCACGGCATCAAGCCGGCCGTCACCCTCTACCACTGGGACCTGCCGCAGGAGCTGGAGGACGCGGGTGGCTGGCCGGAGCGGGACACGGCGCTCAGGTTCGCCGAGTACGCGCAGATCGTGGGCGAGGCGCTGGGCGACCGGGTGGAGCAGTGGATCACCCTCAACGAGCCGTGGTGCAGCGCGTTCCTGGGCTACGGCTCCGGGGTGCACGCACCGGGCCGGACGGACCCGGAGGCGTCGCTGAGGGCGGCACACCACCTGAACCTGGCACACGGGCTCGGCACCTCGGCCCTGCGGTCGGTGATGCCGGCCCGCAACTCGATCGCGCTCAGCCTCAACTCCTCGGTGGTCAGGCCCCTTTCCCCGCAGGACCCGGCGGACCTGGCGGCGGTGCGGAAGATCGACGACCTGGCCAACGGCGTCTTCCACGGCCCGATCCTGCACGGCGCGTACCCGGAGTCGCTGTTCACGGCGACCGAGCCGATCACCGACTGGTCGTACGTCCTCGACGGCGATCTGCAGGCGATCAACCAGCCGCTGGACGCGCTGGGCCTCAACTACTACACGCCCGCACTGGTCTCGGCGACCGACGCGGACGCGAGCGGCCCGCGCGCCGACGGCCACGGCGCCAGCGAGCACTCCCCTTGGCCGGGCGCGGACGACGTCGCCTTCCACCAGACCCCGGGCGAGCGCACCGAGATGGGGTGGACGATCGACCCGACGGGCCTGCACGAGCTGATCATGCGGTACACCCGCGAGGCCCCGGGCCTGCCGCTGTACATCACCGAGAACGGCGCCGCCTACGACGACAAGCCCGACCCCGACGGCCGCGTCCACGACCCCGAGCGCATCGCCTACCTGGAGAAGCACCTCGCGGCGGTACGCCGGGCGATCACGGACGGCGCGGACGTGCGCGGCTACTACCTGTGGTCCCTGATGGACAACTTCGAGTGGGCGTACGGCTACGAGAAGCGCTTCGGGGCGGTGTACGTCGACTACGCCACGCTCACTCGTACGCCGAAGTCGAGCGCCCATTGGTATGCGCAGGCTGCTCGGACGGGGGCGCTGCCTCCCGTGGCAGCGGACTGACAGGGAGCCTGGAGCGGGGTGGGGCGCGGGCGCCGAGGGGACGCCGCGCCCCGGCCGGGTGGGGGGGAGTCCGGCCGGGACGCGTCAACCCCGTGGGGTGGCGGTCAGTTGAAGGCGCCGAACGCCTTCGAGAAGGCGAACTCGTCCTGGGTGATCGAGCTGCAGGTGGCGTCGGCGGTGGGCTTGGTGCCGCCGGCGCACTGCTTGTCGCGGGTCGCCGACCACATCGAGAGGCCGCCGAGGCCCTTGGACCTGGCGAAGGCCGTCAGCTGGGTGGCGTCGTCGACCTTGAAGATCTCGGACGAGACGTCGTTGACGCCGATCATCGGGGTGACGGCGACCGTCTTCCAGGCGGCGGCGTCGGAGAGGCCGAGCACGCTCTTGACCTGGGCCTGCGTGGCGGTGGCCGCCTGCTCGGCGTAGGTGCCCATGTCGCCGCTGTAGGAGGCGCCGTAGTCCATGGCCATGATGTTGACGGTGTTGATCTTCGCGCCGTTGGCCTTGGCGTCGGAGAGAAGGTTCACGCCGTCCTGGGTGAGGCCCTCGGGCATGACCGGGAGGGTGAAGGAGACGTCCAGGTCGGGGTGGGCCGCCTGGAGCTTGGCTATCGCCTTCGCGCGGTTCGTGTTCGCCGTGGCGTTCGGGAGCGCGCCGCCCTCGACGTCGAAGTCGACCTTGGTCAGCTTGAACTGGTCCACGACCTTGCCGTACGCGGCGGCCAGCGCGTCCGCCGAGGAGCAGGTCGTCGCCAGTTCGGAACCGGAGGCGCCGCCGAAGGAGACGCGGACGTCGCCACCCTTGGCGCGGAGCGCGCCGATCTGGGATGCGACCCCGTCGCTGCCGAGATCGGTCACACCGCCCCACTTGGGTGTGCAGCCGCCGCCGTCGGTGATGAAGGCGAGGTTGTAGTTCTTCACCCCGGTCGCGTCGGCGCTCGCGAGGAGGTCGAAGGCGGGGTAGAGGGAGGTGTCGACGTAGGGGGCGAAGCCGGCGCTCGCCGTGGTGCCGGTGCCGGAGCTCTGGGTCGGGGTGGGGGTGGCCGTCGGGGTCGCCGTCTTGGTCGGCGTGGGGGTGGGGGTCGCGGACTGCGTTGGGCGACCGCTCGGCTCCGGCGTCGGGCCGTCGTCCGCCGAACACGTGGCGCCGTCGACGAGACAACTGCTCGGGTTTCCGGTGCCGTTGACGACGAAGCCGATCGTGACGGACTTGCCGGGCGCGAGGCCGTCGGTGTCCCACTTGGCCGGTGTCACGGTGACGTGCTGTCCGCTCACGCTGGACTCGGCGTTCCACAGCGAGCTAAGCCTGGCGCCGGAGGGCAGGTCGAACTCCAGCTTCCAGGTCTTCTCCGTCTGGCCGGTGTTGTTCGTGACGACGTACTGCGCGGTGTAGCCGGTCGACCAGTCGCTGGTCCTCGTGTACGCGGCGGCCACGCCGGCCGCCTGTGCGATACCGGTGAGCAGGAGCGCACCGCCACCGATCACGGCCGCGGCGACAGCTCCGCCGATCGCCTTGTTCCTGCCACTGATCCTGCGCCGGTGCGTGCTCATCCGCGTGCCTGCCTTCATGGTTCGGGGGTCGGGTGCGGCAGCACGCTAGCGAGCCTGAATCGGGCAAAGTGCCTGATCCGGACGGGGGTTGAGGATCTTAGGGTGCGCTTAAGGAAGGGATCGGGGACGGTTAAAGGTAGAGACCAATTTCCTCTGTCTGCGTCGCCGTACGGAGCGGTGGCCCCGTCCGGGCGTCCGCTCCCGCCCGTCCAGCTGGATCCAGATCCGCACCTCGGTCCCGCCGAGGACCGAGGACCCGATCCGCACGTCACCGCCGGTCGATTCGGCGAGCCGGCGCACGATGTCCAGGCCGAGTCCGGTGGATCCGTCACTGCCGGAGCCCCGCCCGCGCGCCATGGCGGCCTCGGGGTCCGGGATCCCGGGACCGGCGTCGGACACCAGCACGATCACCGCGTCCTCGCCGTTGTGCAGGTCGACCGCGAAGGCCGTGCCCTCGGCGGTGTGCCGGAACACATTGCCGAGCAGGGCGTCCAGCGCGGCCGCGAGGTCCGCCCGGGCCACGGGTATGCGCACCGGCCGGTCGGCGCCGGCCATCCGCCACTTGCGGCCCTCGTCCTCGGCGAGCGCCGACCAGAACGCCATCCGTTCGCGGACCACCTCGGCCGCGTCGCATCCGGCACCGGGACCGGCGGCCGCGGTCTGCGGCTTGGCGTCCCGGGCGGTGCGGATGATGGTGTCGACCTCCCGCTCCAGCTGGGCGACGGCGGCCCGGGTCTGCTCGGCGGCCGGTCCTTCCCCGAGCGAGGCCGCGTTCAGCCGCAGCACGGTCAGCGGGGTGCGCAGCCGGTGGGACAGATCCGCCGCCAACTCCCGCTCGTTCGCCAGGAGTTGTACGACCTGGTCGGCCATGGAGTTGAACGCGACCGCCGCGAGCCGCAGTTCGGTCGGCCCTTCCTCCGGCACCCGCGCCCCCAGTTTCCCCTGCCCCAGCTCGTGCGCGCCCTCGACCAGCTTCTGCGCGGGCTGCACCATCCGTACGCCCAGCCGGTCGGCGACCGCCACGGATCCGACGATCAGGGCGATCCCGACACCGGCGAGCACCGCCCACGCCGTACCGACGCCGTTGCTGACCTCGGACTCGGGGACGTACACCTCGACGACGGCTATCGCACCGGTGCTCAGCGCGACGGGCTGGAGCAGGGTGGAGCCGCCGGAGACCGCGGTGGTGGAGGCGCGGCCCAGCTTGCGCACGGTCGCGATGTCCTCGCCGGCGGCGCGCTGCCGCCCGATGTCGACGGCGGACTGTCCGGCGGCCGCCGGTATGTGCACGGCCATCCCGGAGTCCGAGCCCGCGGAGGCGACGACGCGCTCCAGCTGGTCGCGCTCGGTGGTGATGGACAGCGCCGGGGCGACCGCGGCCGCCTGGCGCTCGGCGTTGGAGAACGCGCGGTCCCGGGCCATCTCCTTGATGACGAGCCCGAGCGGCACCGCGAAGGCGACCACGACCATGGCGGTGACCGCCAGACAGACCTTGACCAGTGCCCATCTCATCGCGGCGGCTCCCCACCCGGCGGCTCCAGCTTCACGCCGACGCCCCGGAGCGTGTGCAGATAGCGGGGCTGCGCCGCCGTCTCGCCCAGCTTCCGCCGCAGCCAGGACAGATGGACGTCGATGGTCTGGTCGTCGCCGTACGACTGCTGCCACACCTCGGCGAGGAGTTCCTTGCGGGGTACGACGACGCCCGGCCGGCCGGCGAGGAAGGCGAGCAGGTCGAACTCGCGGCGGGTGAGGTCGAGGCGGACACCGTCCAGTTCGGCCTGGCGGCGCAGCGGGTCGACGGTGAGGCCGCCGACCCGCAGGACGGTGGAGGGCGTGGCGTCCGAGGGGGCGGACCGGGACCGTCGCAGGACCGCGGACATCCGCGCGGACAGGTGCTCGACGGAGAACGGCTTGGTCAGGTAGTCGTCGGCGCCCGCGTTGAGCAGGCGGACGATCTCCGTCTCGTCGTCCCGCGCGGTGGCGATGATCACAGGTACGTCAGTGATGCCACGCAGCATCTTCAGGGCCTCGGACCCGTCCAGGTCGGGCAGTCCCAGGTCCAGAATCACCACGTCGAAACGGAAATGGGCGACCTCGCGCAGCGCCTCCAGCGCCGTCCCGACACTGCGCACGGTGTGCGCGGCATCGGTCAGGTGCCGGATCAGCGCCGAGCGTACGAACTGGTCGTCCTCGACCACGAGCACACTTGCCATGCGCGGCACCGTACGCCATGCGGGCGGGCCGTATCGGGGCCTGTGGATAACTCTGAGCGTGTGCGGCTGGTGGGACGCGTGAGGCAGTATGGCCCGCGATGCGCAGAGGACTCATACACGTACTGGCTTGGTCGCTCGCCACGGGCGCGGCGGTCACGCTGTCGTGGTGGGGTGTCCACACGGTGATGGCGGGCACGGCGTACGACCCGCCGCGCGCCCTGCCGATCACGGCGGCGGACGCCACCACACAGGACTCGAAGCCGCTGGCGTCGTCGACGAAGCGGCCGTCGCCGTCACCGTCGAAGGGCGCGTCGCGGGGGCCCTCCCCGGCGCCCACGCCATCGACGACGCCGACATCGAGCCCCACCCCGACGCCCACCGCATCCGGCCAGGTCAAGAGCTACGACACGGACGGCGGGCGGGTGGTCTTCGACCTCGGCAGGACCGCGGCGACGCTCGTCATGGCGACTCCGGACACCGGCTGGTCGATGCAGACGTGGAAGACGGAGACCTGGATCCGGGTGGAGTTCACCTCGGGCACGAACAAGGTCTCGGTGATCTGTACCTGGCACGACGGGCCGCCGCATGTGGAGATCGGGAACTACTAGCGAGAACTTCCAGCGGGAACTACTGGCGGGAACTACTGGTCAACGGAACACGGAGGGCGGCGGCGCCGGAGAGGCGACCGCCGCCTCGTCCGTCACCGGGGTCGCCCCACCGGTGAAGTCGAGGAGTGCGCGGCCGTGTTCGACGCGGCCGGGGTGTGGGTCGGAGGCGGCCCGGCGGGTCAGTTCCGCGATCGGCAGCGGGGCGTCGGAGGCGACGAGGACCGCGTTGCCGAAGCGCTTGCCGCGCAGCACGGTCGGGTCGGCGACCAGCGCGAGTTCGGGGAAACGGGCGGCCGCGGTGGCGATCTGGCCGCGGAGGTGGGCGAGCGGCGGACCGTCGGCGACGTTGGCGGCGTAACAGCCGCCCGGCTTCAGCACCCGGCGCACGTCGTCGAGGAACTCGGTCGAGGTGAGGTGGGCCGGGGTGCGGGCACCGCTGAACACATCGGCGATGACGAGGTCGGCCCAGCCGTCGGGCGCCTTGGCGAGCCCTTTACGGGCATCCACGGAACGCACCCTGATCCGGGCGTTCGGGTCCAACGGCAGCTCTCGGCGGACCAGTTGGACGAGCGCGGCGTCCCGCTCGACGGCCTGCTGGGTGGAGCGGGGGCGGGTGGCGGCGACATAGCGGGCGAGGGTGAGGGCTCCGCCGCCGAGGTGCACGACGTGCACGGGCTTCCCGGCCGGCGCGACGAGATCGATGACATGCCCGAGCCGGCGCTGGTACTCGAAGGAGAGGTAGGAGGGGTCGTCGAGATCGACGTGCGACTGCGGCGCCCCGTCGATCAGCAGCGTCCAGGCCCGCGCCCGGTCCCGGTCGGGCATCAGCTCGGCGAGCCCGCCGTCGACGGCCTCGACGACCGCCTCGGCGCCGCCGCCTGCGCGCCGGGGGTTCCTGGACTTTCCCATTGCGCCATTATCGGCAGCGCTGGGCGGCCACGCCTGCGCGGGGTGGCACGAGCAACCAGGTCAGCGGCAGTTGTCCGCGGCCTCGATGATCCGTGCCGCCTCGCCCAGGGCGGCGCGCAGCACCGCCGGGTCGGTCGCGAGGTCGGCCTCGCCGGGCGGGAGCAGCCAGTCCGAGCCCTCCACGGGAGGCTCGGGGTTCAGTCTCAGACCGCGGCCGTCGGTCTCCGTACAGGTGCTGCCCGGAACGTCCCAGGCGGCGGCCGTGCCGGGCGGCACCACGAATCCCAGGGTGTTGCAGTCGTCGTCGTGCAGGACGGGGCCGACCGCGTCGCCCGCGCCGCGCCGCAGGATGTCGACGGCCTCCAGCCCCTGCCGGGTGGGCACGGTGACGAGGTCGCACGCGCCGTCGGGGAGGGGCGGCTCGCCGCGCCCCGGGGCGTGTGCCACGGTCGCGGGCGGCGTACGAGGAACGACGCTCTGGCTGGTCTCCATCCCGGCCTCCACCACGGAACCCCTCCTTGAACGAAGCGGGTCGGGAGTCGGGCGGCTCCCGGTCCGCAGGGTTCAACGCGGCGCACGCGTCAACGGCTACGGCGGAAGTGAGCCACAAAGGATGGCAGTTCATGGCAGATCCCGTATGAGATATCCGGTTTGTAGCCAAACACAGCGTGAGCAGTCCGGCACAGCAGGTACGTTCTTCCCCGCTGGAGACAGGGCTCCACACGGACAACCCACCCTGAATCCGGCATGGTTCGACGGTTCGCACGAGAGGACCCGGCCATGGCGTCGTCACAGTTGACCTCGTCCCAGCCCACGCCCCCCAGGCCACCGCGGCCGAACCTCGTCTTCCGGCAGTTGCGCGGACAGCGCTCGCCGGCCGAGTTCGCCGCCGCGGTGCGCCGGGCCGCGCGCGAGATCGGGGAGCGGGTCAGCTGCGACGCGCGCTACATCGGCCGGGTCGAGGCGGGCGAGATCCGCTGCCCCAACTACGCATACGAACGGGTGTTCCTGCACATGTTCCCCGGCCGCACTCTCACCGACCTGGGCTTCGCGCCCCGCTCGTCCGTGCGCGGACGCCGGGCGCACACCACCGGTGAGACACCGGGGGCGTACGAGCCGTATGAGAGGCAGGACGACCCGGACCCGCAGGTCCCTTACCACCCGCAAGTCCCTTACGACCCGCATGGACATCACGAGAGCCATGCGCTTCACGAGAACTACGAGGAGAGCGACGTGCTGCGTCGCGCATTCATGACCGGCGGTGGCGCCACGGTGGCCGCCGCCTCGCTGGGCCCGATCGGGCTCGCCTTCGACGCCGCGGCAGCGGGACGTCCCGTCCGCCGCCCCGGCGCGAACGACGCGTACGCGCTCGAAGAAGCCGTCCGCAGAATCCGGCTGCTCGACGACCGGCACGGCGCGGACGGGCTCTACCGGCGCGCGTCGGCTCCGTTGCGCGCCGCCTATGCGCTCCTGGACGCCGGGGCGACCCGGCAGACGACGGCCGACCGTCTCCACTCGGGTGCCGGTGAACTCGCCATCTCCGTGGGCTGGCTGGCGCACGACTCGGGGCGGTTCGACGATGCGCGTTCGCACTACGCGGAGGCGCTCGCGACCGCCCGGATGACCGGCGACGACGCCCTGGAGGCGCACGCCTTCTGCAACACGGCGTTCCTCGCGCGCGACGCCGGACGCCCGCGCGAGGCGGTCCGGGCCGCGCAGGCCGCACAACGCGTCGCGCGCCCCCTGGGCTCCGCCCGCCTGATGTCGCTGCTCGCGCTGCGCGAGGCGGGCGGCTGG
Organism: Streptomyces sp. NPDC001351; assembly: GCF_042896045.1. NCBI lineage: Bacteria > Bacillati > Actinomycetota > Actinomycetes > Kitasatosporales > Streptomycetaceae > Streptomyces > Streptomyces sp. NPDC001351. The sequence goes on from NZ_JBIAWS010000013.1 coordinate 222,346, forward strand.
GCGGGGCTCGCCGACCGCACCGCCTGCGAGCAGGCGCTCGTCCGCGCGCAGACCCTTTTCGAGCGAGGCCCCTCGGACGCCGACCCCGAGTGGATGAGCTTCTACGGGGAGGCCGAACTGGAGGGCCTGGAGGCGCAGTGCTGGTCGACGCTGGGCGACTGGCCGCGCGCCGCACGCCACGCCCGCCGCGCGGCCCGGCTCCAGAACCCGCACTTCACCCGCAACATCGCCCTGTACACGGCGGAACTGGCGGACGACCTGGCCAGAGGCGGCCGCCCGGACGAGGCGGCAACGGCCGGCATGCGAGTACTGGACCTCCTGGACCAGGTCCAGTCGTCCCGGGTCCAGACGATGCTGGCGGGAACGGCGAGAGTGCTACTGCCCCACCGCCGGGCGTCGGGGGTGTCGGAGTTTCTGGAGCGTCACGCAAGCCAGCCCCGAACGCCGTAGCTGCGCATAGCTGCGGGCAATCGTGCCGCTAAGGGCGGCACCCGTCCCAAAGAGAGCGGCACCCGGCAAGCGCCGGTGAGCGAACCCCCCGCCCGTCAGCACCGCCCCCCGGGCACAGCTCACACCCCGGTCAGATGCCCCAAGTCGTTCCAGCTCTCAATGGCCGGCTCTCCATAAGCCCACCCCAGCACCGACAGTGACGTCGGGTTCAACCGAATCCGCGCGGCGAAATCCAACGGCAACCCCAACCACCGAGCCCCGATGGACCGCAAGATGTGCCCGTGGGCAAACACCAGCACATCCCTGTCCTCAGCCCGCGCCCACGCCACCACCTCATCCGCCCGGGAGGCCACCTCGGCGAGCGACTCCCCCTCCGGCACCCCGTCCCGCCAGATCAACCATCCCGGCCGCACGGCCTGAATCTCCTCGGGCGTCATCCCTTCGTACGCCCCGTAGTCCCACTCCATCAGCGTGTCCCACACGGCCGCCCGCTCCCCGAAACCGGCAAGCTCGCACGTCTCACGCGCGCGTGCCAGCGGACTGGTGCGGACGGCAACCCCGGGAAGCCCGTCGAACGGCCCCCGGTGCAGCCGCTCGCCGAGCAGCTTGGCGCCACGCCGGCCCTCCTCCAGGAGCGGCACGTCGGTCCTGCCGGTGTGCTTGCCGGACAGCGACCACGCGGTCTGTCCGTGCCGGGCCAGCAGAATGCGCGGTGCCATGAGCTGAGAGGCCTTCCGGGAGAAATCGCAGGCGGAACCAGTCCATCATCGCGCACCCTCGGGGCGGGCAACCCGGGGGGCGATCTCTGCGTCTTTGAGGGCCGGGGCGCCCGAAGCGGGTGCGCACGTACGCCGTAAAGTGGCACGACCGGCCCGCCGGGCGCCGCGCGAGAACGAAGGGGGAGGCGATCGGATGCCGAGGACCGAGACGACACCGGGCATCGAGGCAGCGACCCCGCAAACCCGTCTGCGCTGGTGGACCGAGGTGCCGCTGATCCTGCTGGTGTACGCCTGCTACTCGGCCGGCCGCCTCCTCGCCCGCGGTGACACCTCGAGCGCCGTCGACCACGGCGTGACGATCCTGCACATCGAGAAGTTCCTGCACATCAACGCCGAGCACCCGCTCAACCGGCTGTTCACGCGCGAGGCATGGCTCGGCGTACCGGCGGACTTCTGGTACGCGTCGCTGCACTACCTGGTCACACCGGCGATCCTGGTCTGGCTGTTCAGGTCGCGCGCCGTGCACTACCGCGCGGCCCGCACCTGGCTGATGACGTCCACCTTCATCGGTCTGATCGGCTTCACCCTGCTGCCGACCTGCCCGCCGCGCCTGCTCTCCGCGGGCCACGGCTTCGTCGACACGATGGCCCAGTACAGCTCGTACGGCTGGTGGGGCGGCGAGGCCAGCGCCCCGCGTGGCCTCGGAGGGATGACGAACCAGTACGCGGCCATGCCGAGCCTGCATGTGGGCTGGGCGCTGTGGTGCGGGGTCATGCTGTGGCGCTATGGCAGGACGCGTACGACGAAGGCCGCCGCCGTCGCCTACCCGTTGCTCACCACGATCGTGGTCATGGGCACCGCGAACCACTACTTCCTCGACGCCGTCGCGGGTGCGGCCGTGATGGGCGTCGGACTGGTCCTGACGCCGTACGTCATGCGGGGCGCGGACGGGATCAGGGAGCGGCTGTCCCTCGGCGCAGGGGGCGCTCAGGTCGCAGGTTCCTCAATTGTCAGTGGCGGATGCCAGACTTCCGCGGGTGAGCGAATTCCACGGCAGCGCGAGTCCCGGACCGGATCCGGAGCCGAGCCGGGTGCCTCTCCCACGGACGCGGGGGAAGGCGCTCCGGCAGCGGCTCGCTGAGCTGCGCGGGCCCGACGTACCGGCCAAGGCGCTGGACGCGCGCGCCCTGGCCGCCCTCGCCGCCAACCCCGGGTGCAGACGGCGCGCGATCCTGGACGGCGCCGGGGTGAACAAGGCGGCGGTGGCGAGCGCCCTGGGTTCCCCTTCGGTCTTCGGGCAGTCGCAGTTCGCGTTCACCCGGGGCAACGCGTTCGAGGCGAAGGTCAAGGCGGATGGCGGCGCGGAGCTGCTCAGGCTGGTGCACGAGAAGCTGGACCGGCGCGCCGAGCCGCCCGCCGACGCGCAGGTGCCGGACCTCACCGCGACCGGCCCCGAGGGCCGCGCGGCCCGTACCGCGCTGGCGCTGCGCGAGGCCACGACGGCCGCCGGCTGGGCGCTCCTCGACCACCCGATGCTCGCGCTCGACGTGGCGGGCTCCCCCGCGTTCCTGGAGCCGGACGCCGTGGTGGTGCACCCCGACGGCAGCTGGACGGTCGTGGAGATCAAGTCCTTCCCGATGCTGGACGGCAGCGCGGACCCGGCGAAGGTGGGCGCGGCGGCACGCCAGGCGGCGGTGTACGTCCTCGCCCTGGAAGAGGTCGCCGCCCGCCTCGACCCCGCCCCCGAGGTACGGCACCGGATCCTCCTCGTCTGCCCCAGGGACTTCTCCAACCTCCCCACCGCCTCGGCCGTCGACGTGCGCAAGCAGCGCGCGGTCACCGGCCGCCAGCTGGCCCGGCTCACCCGTATCGAGGACATCGCCGACACGCTCCCCGAGGGCACCTGCTTCTCCCCGGAGCTGCCCGCCGCCGAGCTGACCTCGGCCGTGGAGTCGGTCCCGGCGACGTACGCACCCGAGTGTCTGTCCGCCTGTGAGCTGGCCTTCCACTGCCGCGACCGCTCCCGCGCGGCCGGCGCGGTGACCTCCCTGGGCCGCTCCGTCCGCGCCGAACTGGGCGGCCTGACGACGGTCGAGGAGGTCCTGTCGGCGGCCCGCGGCGAGAGCGGCGACCCGGACGACCCGGCGGTGGCGGCGCTGCGGAGGGCGGCGCACCTGCGTGCCGAAGCCCTCGCTCCCCTCGGTCAGGAGGTCACCCCGTGTCACTGATCTCCACCCTCGCCCGCCTGGAGGCGGTACGCACCGGCCGCGCCCAGCCCGCCGCCACCGTCCGGCACCGGCATCTGTCCGAGCGGCCGCTCGTCTTCGTGCCGCTCACCACAGCGGGCGAGGCAGGCGCCCCGCTCGGCGCGCTCGTGGGCACCGACCGGGACGCGCCGCGCCTGCTGGCCGTACCCCAGCCGCGCGACCGCGACCTCAGGTTCGCGTTCCTGGCCGAGCTGGCCGACGTCGTCCTGCCGTATCTCGACGCGTACGCACAGGACGTGGAGGCCGCCGAGCGCAACGAGACCGATCCGGAGACCGGCAAGCGGGTCAAAGTCGAGGTCGAACTGTGCGCGGACGCCCCGCAGCTGATCGTGCCGAGCCGCGTCGGCGTCGAGTTCGTACGGCTGCTGGGCCGCTCCATGCGCTTCAGGCGTACGGCGGAACAGGACCCGGAGACCCCCCATCCCGCGCCACCGCGCGTGCCGCTGCTCGGCCGCTGGCTGACGCACTTCGGGGAGCGCGCCCGCGTCCCCGGCTCCTGCCTCCTGCTAGCGATGACGGACGTCCTGGCCCTGCACTGGGCGACCGGGCAGTCCACCCTGGAGAACCAGCACCTGGGTGCCCTGCTCGCCTGGATCGACCCCCCGGAGGGCTCGACGGGCGCCGAGGCCGCCCTGCACGCCGAGCTGGCCCGCGACGCCAAGGGCCAGCTGCTCTGCCCGCCCGCCGGACCGGCCACCGACCCGGCGTTCGACAACAAGCTGCTCGCACCGGCGATCGAGCGCTACGACCGCGCGCGTACCGCCCTCGCGGCCGCCGAGGACGGGCTGCAGGCGGACGACCGGCTCGGTGAACTCACCGCCGCGGAGCGGGAGATCCGCGAGCTGGTGCTGAGCCGGACCCTGCCCACCTGGGAGAAGGTGTGGCAGGGCCTCGACCTGCTGCGGGCGCTGCCCGACGGGGCGCATGTCGAGGAGCGGTGGACGCGCGACCGCTGGTCGTTCACCGGCCACCGCGACCGGATCGTCGCGGGCGAGCCGCCGCAGCCGCGCCGCGACGACGCGGTCACCGCCGCCAACAAGCTGGCCGCACGCGAGCGCGAACAGGCCCGTCTTGAGGCCCAGGAGGCGCTCGACGATCCGCTGGTGATGGCGGGCCGGCGGCTGTCCGGGGAGGCGTTCGCCGGGGAGGTGACGGACGTCGTGATGGCGTACAGCGAGGGCAGGCGGCCGAGCCCGCGCCCGCTGGTCACCGTGCGGACGGAGGACCGTCCGCACCTGGGCGATCGGGTCAAGGTGTACCGCTCGCTGGGCGGCAAGCCGCAGGCGGCGGAGTTCGTCGGGCGGGAGGCGGAGGATCTGCTCGTGCTGCGTGTCCTCGACAAGATGGGCCGCGGCAAGGAGCCCGAGGCCGGCTCGGTGCCCGAGAAGGGCGACCGGCTCTGCTTCACCCTCTTCGAGCACGAGCAGCGGGGCGGCCCGAAGCTGCCCGACCCGGAGGACACTCCGTGGACGCACGGCGGGCCGCCGGGCGAGGCCGCCGCGGAGGCCGCCGATCCCCTGACCGCGGAGGACGTCCTGTGACCAGCGCCTTCGACCCCGGCGCGCTGGCCGCCGAGGCCACCGACGCCATCCTCCGCGACACCCTGCACGGCACGCACCGGGGTGTGGTCGTCGACTCCCCTCCCGGCGCCGGAAAGTCCACGCTCGTCGTCCGCGCGGCCCTCGAACTGGCCGACGCGGGGCGCCCGTTGATGATCGTCGCCCAGACGAACGCCCAGGTCGACGATCTCGTGCTGCGGCTCGCGGAGAAGAACCGGGAGCTCCCCGTCGGCCGTCTCCACAGCAGCGACACCGATCCCTACGACAAGGCGCTCGACGACCTGCCGAACGTCCGCAAGTCGGCGAAGGCGGGCGAGCTGGCCGGCCTCTCGGTCGTCATCTCCACGGCCGCGAAGTGGGCGCATGTGAAGGTCGACGAGCCGTGGCGGCACGCGATCGTGGACGAGGCGTACCAGATGCGCTCGGACGCGCTGCTCGCCGTGGCGGGACTCTTCGAGCGGGCGCTGTTCGTGGGCGACCCGGGTCAGCTCGACCCCTTCTCCATCGTGGGCAGCGAGCAGTGGGCGGGCCTGTCGTACGACCCCTCGGCCTCCGCCGTGACCACCCTTCTGGCCCACAACCCCGAACTGCCGCAGCACCGCCTGCCGGTGTCGTGGCGGCTCCCGGCCTCCGCGGCCCCCCTGGTCTCGGACGCCTTCTACCCCTTCACCCCCTTCCGCAGCGGCACCGACCACGGCGACCGCCGCCTCACCTTCGCCGTCCCCTCCGACGGCTCCGGCCCCGACCGGGTGATCGACGAGGCGGCCGAGTCGGGCTGGGGCCTGCTGGAACTGCCCGCCCGGCACACTCCGCGCACCGACCCCGAGGCAGTGCGGGCGGTCGCGACCGTCGTACGGCGGCTGCTGGACCGGGGCGGCGCGGCCACGTCGGAGCGTGCACCCGAGGAGCCCCTGCCGCTGACTCCGGACCGGATCGCCGTCGGCACGGCCCACCGCGACCAGGCGGCGGCCGTCCGCGCGGCACTGGCTGAGCTGGGCGTCGCGGACGTCACCGTCGACACGGCGAACCGTCTCCAGGGCCGCGAATACGACGTCACGGTCGTCCTCCACCCCCTGTCCGGCCGCCCCGACGCCACCGCCTTCCACCTGGAAACAGGCCGCCTGTGCGTCCTCGCCTCCCGCCACCGCCACGCCTGCATCGTGATCTGCCGGGCGGGGGTGAGCGAACTCCTGGACGACTACCCGTCCACGGAGCCGGTGCAGCTGGGAACGCTGGTGAAGTTCCCTGACGGCTGGGAGGCGAACCACGCGGTACTGGCACGGCTGGCGGAGCACCGGGTGAGCTGGCAGCCGTGACACCGGAGGCCGAGCTCCTCGCGCCGAGCCCTGCACCGCGTATCCGCCGGCCTTCGGCCGGCACGCCGCCGGAGGCGGCCAAGGGATACAGCCCCGACGGCTGGGAAGCGAACCACGCGGTACTGGCACGACTGGCGGAGCACCGGGTGAGCCGGCAGCCGTGAGCATGGTGCCGGTGCGGCTCGGGGAACATCGGAGGGCGTTCAGGACTTGAGGGACCTGGGGTTCCGGGCCCACTTGCGCGGTCGCGGGACAATGGACGGTGGCCCGGTGGTACTGGACGGGTCGATTGCGACGTACGAGGAGGAGAAGACATGGCGGAGCCCACGCCGCGTCGGAACGAACCGCGGCTACGCCCCGCGCCCCTGCTCTTCGAGCCCGCGGAGGCGGCCTCCGACCCTGAGCACTTCTTCGACCTGGAGTCGATCGACGACCCGCGAGCGCTGCTGGCCCGCTCGACGGAGCTCGCGCAGGCGTTCCGCGCGGCGGCCGACCGGGCGGTGGAGTTCCAGGCGATGGCTGCCGCGCAGCTGGCGGACCCCCGGCGGTTCGACCGGCTGACGTCGGCGGACATCGCGGAACGCGCGGAGTGGACCGAGGACTATGCCAAGAAGATGGTCGAGTACGGGCGGGACCTGATGAGCGGCGCCGAAGGGCGGGGCTCCGCCGACCCGGTGTGAATACGGCCCACTTCGGTTTGGCATATGCCAGGCGGGCAAGATACTCCTCTTCTCTCCCACCTGTCCCGGTTTCCGGCAACCGTGGGGAGCGGTGCGTTCACAGCCGGTAGACATAGATGTCATGAGCAGCGAACGCTTCGATCCGTTCTCCGACCGCTACGACGTCAGCGGCGTCACCGCGGACGGAGCCGCCTGGCTCGCCTCGGCGGGGACGTACCCGCGCAGCACGCTCGCCCTCTGGAAGGAGCACGCCGACGCCCCGGTGGTACTCCCGTGCGGCACGGCCTTCGACATCGTCAGTGCGCCGGCGGTCTTCGCGCGCCGGATGGTCGACCGGCTGTGGGACGAGGGGCCTGGTTCCGGCCCGGTGGCGACATTCCGGGGCCGGATGCTGCTGTTCGCCGCACCCGGCACGGCCCAGCGGCTGCCCTCGCTGCTGCGCTGGGAGGAGTTCGGCCGCACGGGAGTGATCCCGCCGCTGCTGTGCCATGGCAACGGCGACGCGGTGACCGTCCCGCCCCTGCTCGCGAGCACCCCGCCGACCTCCCCCGACTCCCGCTGGCTGGTCGCCCCGGACACCCGCCACCCCTGGCTGCCGGGCCCCGAGATCCTGCTCTGGGCGGCCGTGCGGGCGGCCCGCGCAGCCGTACGGATATCGATTTTTCCCCCGGCCGATCAGGATGCTAAGGTCTACGACGTCAGCAGGCGCCGCTAGCTCAGTTGGTTAGAGCAGCTGACTCTTAATCAGCGGGTCCGGGGTTCGAGTCCCTGGCGGCGCACGATGGCGATGGCGAGGTGTGTTCGCGGAAAGCGCGAACCGTCTCGCCATCGTTGTTTTTGCGCGGCTTCGCCGCGCGTTGTGGGGGCTTCGCCACCCACACCCCCCTTCCACCGGCGGCTGCCCGGCCCCCAGGCCGAAGAAGCCAGCCCCGGTCGGCCGCGCGCGGTGCGGGGCTTCGCCGCCGACACCCACTGCACCGGCGGCCGCCGAGACCGCAGACCGCAGAGGCCGCCCGGCCACCGCCCCAGGCTCAAGAACCCACCCTGCTGCCGCGGCCGGAGGGCGAGAAGTCAGCCCCCGGCCGTGATCTTCACCGTCCAGGCCCCCGAGACCGTTCGGCCCTCCACCTCCACCCGGATCCCCTCCCCCGGCACCTCGAAGGTTTCGCCCAACGAGACCGGGGCGTCTGCGAGAGGGGGGTAGACGGAGTTCTCCCAGCACGCCTCTGTGCGGGGGTGGGCGTCGATCACCTGGATCGGGCCGCCGCCGGACTGGGCGCCGCCGCGGACCCGGTAGACGAGGATTCCCGAGCGGCAGGCCGCCGTGTCGTTGCCGAGCGGTCCGCGTGCCTCGAAGGCGAGCACGCTGTCGTGACCGGTACGCACCACCGCGAGCTTCACACCGCGCCCGAGTCCGAAGGCCGGCGGCCCGGCCGCGCCCCTGACCTGAGCCCCCGCGACGGCGTCCAGCGGCTCCAGCGTCAGCCGCGTGACGCCCGACTCCCGCACGCACACCACCTGCCGTGGCGCCAGCCACCCCAGCTTCCACTTGTGCCAGCCGAACAGATCCGGGGCCAGACCGAACTGGCTGCCCATCAGGTCCCAGTCCCCGACATAGGTGTCCCAGTCGCCCTTGCCGTCGTCAGGCCGGTGGTACAGATCCGGCAGGTCGAAGACATGTCCGGTCTCGTGAGCCAGTACGAGCCGGTCCGGCGGGTGTTTCTCGAAGACGGTGACGACGCGGCGGATGTCCGTGCCGTCCGCCCTGAGCGGGGTGTCCAGATTGACGACCTTCGTCGCGTCCGAGTCCACACCGGGCGCGTCCGGGTCGGCGACGAAGTACACGATGTCGTAGCGGGAGAAGTCGACCTGCGGGTCGGCGGCGGCGAGCGCGTCGTGCAGATACGCGGCCCGGTGCTCGGCGTTCCAGTCCCGCTTCATGGCGTACGCCGTGGACGGCTTCGGCATCCGGATCCAGTGCCGCAGCGGATGCGGATACAGGGTGAACCTGCCGTAGGAGGCACGCTCGAAGTAGCGGCTGGTGGCCGGGAAGTGGTCGGCGGTCAACTGGGCGGGCGTCGTCCGCGGGACCGCGTCCGGGAAGGAAAGGAAGATCATCACGGCGTTCAACGCGCGGGTCGGCCGCGGATATGCGGCGTTCCAGGTGTCGAGCCCCTCCGAGTGATGGGCGTCGGTGCGCTGCAGCGCACACGGCACCGCCGAGAAGGGTTCGGCGATCGACGGCCCGGTCACCAGCGAGGTCGCGGCGAGCGCCGAGAGGGTCGTGAACACGGCGGCGGTGCTGCGCAGTCGGGAACCCCTGACGTGCTTGAGGGGGGACTGACACGGCACAGGGACCTCCGGGGGCGGTACTCGGGACACCGCACCCAGCCTGTGTCAGTTTGTCGTATTACGCCCTGTTCGCCTGCCCCAGAAGAGTGACTCGGCCGAGAGGCCCGATCAGAGCCGACACCCCCGAAACGCTCACGGAACGTCACAACCGGTCAGCTGCCCCAATAACCCGTCCAGCTGCGGGCAGAAACGATCTGTCAGAAGTGCCGCTCGATCCGGGACACTGGACGTGGGGTGGAAGGCCCTTGGGTCTGCCTCTATGATCGGCACACTTTCCGGCACGGACAGAGATCGAGTGCACTGCGGGAGCGAGCGGTGAGCGGAACGTCCGAAGGGCCGGCGCCCGCGGCAGACCTCGACCGGGGCGCTGTAACAGAGAGTGACGACTATGCGTCTCCTCGTACCGAGCCACTGACGGCTCGTGCGGAGTCGCCTCCCTACCGCTCGGTCTTCACGGCCGCACCTCTGGCCATGGCGGTCGTCGACCGCGAGGGGCTGGTGGTCGGGGCCAACGACGGGTTCGGTGCCCTGTTCGGCAGCCCGCCCGGCGAGTTGACCGGCCGTATCGCAGCCGACCTGGTGGACCTGGCGTCCGACGCACGGAACTGGCACGCCTACCGCGAGATGCTGCGCGGCCGCGAGGCCATGTTGCACTGCACGCGCAGGCTGAAGCATCCCGACGGACAGTCGATGTGGATCCAGGTCACCGTCACACCCCTCGGCCAGGACGGCTGCCTTCTGATGTCGCTCACCGACATCAGCGCGCATCGTGAACTCCAGGGCCGGCTACGGCACTTGCAGATGCACGATCCGGTGACCCGGCTGCCCAACCGCACCCTGTTCTTCGAGCGGCTGACGGCCACACTGGAGGCGGAGTCGTACGAGGAGAGCGGCACGGGCCGGATCGGCCTGTGCTACCTCGACCTGGACGGCTTCAAGGCGGTCAACGACACGCTCGGCCATCGCGTCGGCGACCGGCTGCTGGCCGCCGTCGCGGAACGCCTCACGCGCTGCGCCGACGAGGCGGGTTACGGCAGAACGAGTGCTCCCCTGGTGGCGAGACTCGGTGGCGACGAGTTCGCCCTGCTGGTGGAGGACTCGACGGGCACGGAGCAGCTCGCCGATCTGGCGGAGGCGGTGCTGGAGGCGGTGCAGGCGCCGTTCGACCTCGCCGGTCAGCGGGTGTCGGTGTCGGCGTCGATCGGTGTGGTGGAGCGGCGGGCGGCGGACACCACCGCGACGGCCCTGATGCAGGCGGCCGACACCACGCTCTACTGGGCGAAGGCCGACGGAAAGGCCCGCTGGACGCTCTTCGACCCGGAGCGCAACGCCCACCGCATGACCCGCCAGGCCCTGGCCTCCACTCTGCGCCCCGCCATTGAACGCGACGAATTCGTTCTCGAATACCAGCCGTTGGTGGGGATGGAGGACGGGCGGCTGCGCGGTGTCGAGGCCCTCGTCCGTTGGAACCATCCTCAGTTCGGCATGCTGACGCCGAATCGGTTCATCGGATTGGCGGAGGAGGACGGCTCGATCGTGCCGCTGGGCCGCTGGATCCTGCGCACCGCCTGCCGCCAGGCACGCCGCTGGCAGGTGGACCACCCGGACGAGCCGCCGCTGTTCGTGAGCGTCAATGTGGCGGTGCGTCAGGTCTGGGACTCGGATCTGGTGGCCGATGTGGCCGAGACCCTGGGCGAGACCGGGCTCGCACCCCAACTGCTCCAGCTGGAACTCACGGAGTCCGCGGTGATGGGCTCGGCGGGCCGCCCCCTGCAAGCCCTCCAGGCCCTCAGCGGGATGGGCGTCCGCATCGCGATCGACGACTTCGGCACGGGCTACTCGAACCTGGCGTACCTCAGCCGACTGCCGGTGTCGGTCCTGAAGTTGGACGGCTCCTTCGTACGGGGTTTCCAGTACGAGAGCGACAAGGAGGGAGCCGTCGCACCGAACCCGGCCGACGAGGTCGTCGTCGAGGCGATGATCCAACTCGCCCACCGCCTGGGCATCACGGTCACCGCGGAGTGCGTGGAGACCTCGGCACAGGCCTCCCGCCTGCGGCGCATCGGCTGCGACACCGGCCAGGGGTGGCTGTATTCACGGCCGGTGTCACCGGATCGCATCTCCGAACTGCTCGGGCCCGGCGAGGAGCACAGCGCACGGGCCGGGGGTCAGGCGGTCGTCAAGCCGTAGGCGTCCGCGATGAGTTCGTACGAGCGCAGCCGCACCTCACCGCTGTGGGCGTGGGAGGTGATCATCAACTCGTCGGCGCCGGTGCGCTTGTGGAGGTCGTCGAGGCCGCTGCGGACCTCGTCCGGGGTGCCGTGGATGACGTTGGAGTTCCAGGAGTCGATGAACTCCCGCTCCATCGGGCTGAATTCGTACGCCTCGGCCTCCTCGGGGGTCGGTACGAGACCGGGGCGGCCGGTGCGCAGGCGGACCATGTTGAGGGAGGCGGCCAGGACCTGGCGGCGGGCCTCCTTCTCGTCGTCGGTGGCGAGGGCGGAGACGCCGATGAGGGCGTAGGGGGCGTCCAGGACCTCGCTCGGCCGGAAGGACTCCCGGTACAGGTCCAGCGCCGGGATCGTGTTCTGCGCGGAGAAGTGGTGCGCGAAGGCAAAGGGCAGGCCGAGGACACCCGCCAGGCGGGCGCTGAAGCCGGAGGAGCCGAGCAGCCAGATCGGGGGGCGGTGGGGCGACTGGACACCGCCGGGGGAGGTCGCCTGGATGGGACCAGGGACAGCATGGATACGGCGGTACCGGTGGCCGTCCGGGAAGTCGTCGTCCAGGAAGCGGGTGAGCTCGGCAAGCTGCTCGGGGAAGTCGTCGGCGCCCTCGTGGAGGCGTTCCGTGCGGCGCAGCGCCGCGGCGGTCGCGCCGTCCGTGCCGGGAGCGCGCCCGAGGCCGAGATCGATACGGCCCGGCGCCATGGCCTCCAGCGTGCCGAACTGCTCGGCGATGACGAGCGGCGCGTGGTTGGGCAGCATGACACCGCCGGAGCCGAGACGAATCCGCTCGGTGTGGGCGGCGAGGTGGGCGAGGATCACGGCGGGCGACGAGGAGGCCACGCCCGGCATCGAGTGGTGCTCGGCCACCCAGTACCGATGGAAGCCCCGGGACTCCGCAAGACGGGACAGCGCGACACTGGTCCGCAGCGCGTCGCTCGCGGTGCGCCCCGCACCGACGGTCACCAGGTCCAGTACGGAGAGGGGCACGGGCGCACTGCCCTGAGCGATACCCCGGATCTCGTCTGCCGTCACGGTGAATGCCTCCTGTTTTCGGCCGTGCGCTGTCCTGGCCGGGGTAACAGGAGGCACTCTCCGCTTTATTCCCTGGGGGCTCCGCCCCCAGACCCCCGCTTTCGGCCTGAACGGCCTCGTCCTCAAACGCCGGACGGGCTGAAAGACCAAGCCCCGCCCGGCAAAAATCGGCGGGGGCGAGGAAAAGTTCAGACCTGCACGATCGGCTCCCGAGTGAAAAGCGCCCCGAGCATCGGCGCATTCACCCGCCGATCAGCCAACCGCAGCGCCTCCCACACGGTGACCTGGTTGGCGGTGAGCACCGGCTTCCCCAGCTCCTTCTCCAGGGCGGGAATGTGCGCCGCCGTATGCAGCGCCGTGTCCGGCAACAGAAGCGCGTCCGCATCCGGCCGATCAGCCTCGCGGGCCAGCGTCAACACCTCCGCCTCCCCCCACGTCCCGACCTCCGCCGCGGTGATGATCCCGGCACCCTGCACGGACGTCACCTCCGCACCCCCCGCCCGCAGAAACTCCGCGAACAGCCCGGCCACGTCCTCGGGGTACGTCGCCCCGACCGCCACCCGCCGCGCCCCGACCTCCTGCAGCGCGTGCACGAAGGCGAAGGACGTCGACGAAGCCGGCATCCCGGCCGCGAGGGCGAGGGCGCGCACCTGCTCATGGGCGCCCTCCCAGCCGTAGACGAAGCTTCCGCTGGTGCACGCCCACACCACCGACTCGGCGCCCGCCATGCGCAGCTCCTCGACTCCCGCCGCGAGCCGCTCGGCCGAGCCCATCTCCCGCAGCGCGTCCACCCGGTGCGCGTCCTCGCCGATGTCGGTGTGGACGACGTCTAGGCGGATGTTGCTGCCGAGCAGCTGCTCGATGCGTGGGTATTCGTCCTCGGCGGAGTGGCCGGGGTAGAGGAATCCGAGTGCCGTCATGACCTGCCTTCCTGCTGCTGTTCGCCGTCCGGGAGCTGTGGCAGTACGGGGCCGGAGCGCGCCGCCGGATCGATCAGCGCCTGATAGGGCCCCACGGCCCGGGTACCCAGTCGGGACAGCGCAGCCCACATCGTCACCTGGTTGGCGGAGATCACCGGGATGCGCAGTTCGGCCTCCAGTTGCGGGATGACGTCGTAGGTCGGGAGGTTGGTACAGCTGATGAACAGGACGTCGGCCGGCCGTCGTACCGCCTTGTGGGCCATGGCGACCACATCGCGGTACGGCACCTTCCAGATGTGCCGGGTCAGGCCCATGTACGCCCGTCCGGTGACCTTGATGCCGGCCTCGGCGACGTACTCCTCCAGCGCGCGGGTCACCGACACGGTGTACGGGGTCACCAGCGCCACCCGTCGGGCGCCGAGCGCCACCAGGGCCTCCAGGAGGGCGCCCGAGGTGGTGACGGAGGGGATCGCACCGGCCCGGGTCATCGCGGCGCACATCGCGCGCTCCCCGGCGATTCCGCCGACGAAGCTGCCGGAGGTGCAGGCGTACGCGACGACCTCCGGCGCGACCGCGTTCAGCGTGCGGACCGCGTCGTCCAGCGTCTCGTGCTCGCTGACCAGCCGGGCCAGGTCGAGGCTCACCTCGACCGGCACGAACGGCGTCCGCGTCAGATGGAGTGATACATCGTCCGGGACCCAGCGCCACAGCTCGCGGTCCAGAGCGAAGTCGAAGGGAGCGACCACACCCACACCGCGCTGGGGAAGTGGTCCGCCGAGAAAGGAAACGTCCATGGCACCCATGGGCGACCACCGCCTCACCGTGAGAAACAGCGGAGCAACGGACCCCCCATCGCACCCGTGTTGACGAAGGTAGGTTCGGGTGCGAGCGTGGTCAAACCTCCCATGTCAGACGGCCGCAACCTCCCGTAGAAACGGCTTTCCGCATGACCACCCCGACGCTTCTCGTCCTGGACACCGACCCCCTCCCCCGCCTCGGCAGACTCACCGGCCGCGCCCGGATCGAGCACGCGGACGAGTCGACCCTCGCCGAGCGCCTGCCGCACGCGGACGTCCTGCTGGTCTGGGACTTCACCTCCCGGGCCGTCCGTTCCGCCTGGCCGGGTGAGGGCCCGCGGCCGCGCTGGGTGCACACGGCGAGCGCGGGCGTGGACCATCTGATGTGTCCGGAACTCGCCGCCTCCGACACCGTGGTCACCAACGCGCGCGGCGTCTTCGACCAGCCCATCGCCGAGTACGTCGCCGCGCTCGTCCTGACCATGGCCAAGGATCTGCCGCGGACCTGGGAGCTGCAGCGGGAGCGCACCTGGCGGCACCGCGAGACGCAGCGGGTCGCGGGCACGCGCGCGTGCGTCGTCGGTTCCGGGCCCATCGGCCGTACGATCGCCCGCACGCTCAAGGCGCTCGACATGACCACGGCGATCGTCGGGCGCACCCCGCACACCGGCATCTACGGTCCGAACGACCTGGACCGGCTGATCGCCCGCGCCGACTGGGTGATCGCGGCCGCCCCGCTGACCGAGCAGACGCACGGCATGTTCGACGCGCGCCGCTTCGGCGTGATGCAGCCCTCCGCGCGCTTCATCAACATCGGGCGCGGCGGTCTGGTCGTCGAGGAAGCGCTCGCCCAGGCGCTGACCAAGCGGTGGATCGCGGGCGCCGCGCTGGATGTCTTCGAGCACGAACCCCTCACCCCCGAAAGCCCGTTGTGGGAGGTGCCGGGCCTGATCGTGTCCCCGCACATGAGCGGCGACACGGTCGGCTGGCGCGATCAACTCGGCACTCAGTTCGTGGAGTTGTACGAACGCTGGGAGGCGGGCAGACCTCTGCTGAACGTGGTGGACAAGAAGCGCGGATACGTACCCGGACGCTGAACCGCCGAGCGATGGACGAGCGATGGAGGACAGATGACGGACCCCGGTCTCGAACTCACCGAGCTGACCGCCGCACGACTCGTCGAGGGCTACCGCAAGGGGGAGTTCAGTCCGGAGGAGGCCACGCGGGCCGCGCTGGAGCGGGCCGAGCAGATCCAGCCAGAGGTGAACGCCTTCGTTCGACTCCTGCCCGACGAGGCCCTCGCGCAGGCCCGGGAGTCGACGGGGCGATGGCGGCGCGGTGAGCCGAAAGGGCTGGTGGACGGGGTCCCGACGACCGTCAAGGACATCATCCTGCTGCGGGGTGCTCCCACCCTCAAGGGCTCCGACACGATCTCGGAGCAGGGCAGCTGGGACGAGGACGCCCCGTCCGTCGCCCGCCTGCGCGAGCAGGGAGCCGTGTTCATCGGCAAGACCACGACCCCGGAGTTCGGCTGGAAGGGCGTCACCGACTCACCGCGGTCCGGGGTGACCCGCAATCCGTACGACCCGGCCCGCACCGCGGGCGGCTCCAGCGGCGGCGCGGCGGCGGCCGTGGCGCTGGGCGCGGGCCCCCTCGCGCTGGGCACGGACGGCGGCGGCAGCGTCCGTATCCCTGCTGCCTTCTGCGGCATCTTCGCCCTGAAGCCGACGTACGGCAGGGTGCCGCTCTACCCGGCGAGCGCCTTCGGCACGCTGGCCCATGTCGGCCCGATGACCCGGGACGCGGCGGACGCGGCGCTGCTCCTGGACGTGATCGGGGTGCCGGACCACCGCGACTGGTCGGCGCTGGCCGCCGCGCCGGACTCCTTCGCCGCCGGGCTTTCCGGCGGAGTGAAGGGCCTGCGGATCGCCTACTCGCCGTCCTTCGGCGGCCAGGTCGCGGTGCAGCCCGCGGTGGCGGCCGCGGTGCGGCGGGCGGTGGAGCGGCTGGCGGAACTCGGCGCGTACGTCACCGAGACCGACCCCGACTTCACCGACCCGGTGGACGCCTTCCACGCCCTGTGGTTCTCCGGGGCGGCCCGGGTGACCCAGCAACTGGGCCCCGAGCAACGCAAGTTGCTCGACCCGGGCCTGCGGGAGATCTGCGCGGCGGGCGCCCGCCTGACCGCGCTGGACTATCTCGCCGCGGTCGGCGTCCGCATGGAACTCGGCCGCCGCCTGGGCCGCTTCCACGAGTCCTACGACCTCCTCGTCACCCCGACGCTGCCGATCACGGCGTTCGAGGCGGGCACCGAGGTGCCGAAGGGCTCCGGCCACCGGCGCTGGACCGGGTGGACCCCGTTCACGTACCCCTTCAACATGACCCAGCAGCCGGCGGCGACCGTCCCGGTGGGCGTGGACGGGGAAGGGCTGCCGATCGGCCTGCAACTGGTGGCGGCGCGACACCGGGACGCGCTGGTGCTGCGGGCGGCACACGCGCTGTACGAGGCGGGGGTCGCCGGAGCGTCCCGGAACGGTTTTCCGGGGGTTTTCCCCAGTGAGGGCGGGCGCCCGGCTTCGTAGGATCGCGGTGACCGATCACTGTTCACACTCGATCCACACGGGGGAATCTCATGCGGCGTCCACACACACGTGTCCTCGCTGCGGCGGCTCTGGCCGCTCTCACCGCCGGCGGGCTGTCCGCCTGCTCGGCCGTCGGGCAGAAGTCCTTCGAGGACGACGCCAAGGTGTCCCAGAAGGTCACCTCGATCCGTCTCGACACCGGGGACGGAGGCGTGACGGTGGAGGCCTCGGCCGGCACCTCCACGGTCTCCGTGCACCGCAAGGTCGACTACCGCGGCGACAAGCCCGGCGGCACGTCCTTCCACGTCGACAACGGCGCCCTGACGCTCTCCGGCTGCGGCGAGGACTGCGGCGTCGACTACATCGTCAAGGTGCCCGCCGGTCTTCCGGTGACGGGCGGCACCTCCAACGGCGGCCTCAGCCTGACCGACGTCGGCACCGTCGATGTCCACACGACCAACGGCGAGATCGCGGTGGCCGGCGCCACGGGCCCGGTGAAACTGCGCACCTCCAACGGCGGCGTCGACGTCAAGGGCGTCAGGGGCGGAGGCATCGACACCCGGACGTCCAACGGCGAGGTGACGATCCAGGCGGCCGTCCCGCAGAACATCACGGCCCGCACGACCAGCGGCGACCTCACGGTCACGGCGCCGCCCGCCAGGTACCGGATCTCGGCGGACAACTCCAACGGCGACAAGAACGTGGCGTTCCGGAACGACCCGTCGGGCAGGTACCGCCTGGATCTGTCGACGACCAGCGGCGACCTGACCGTGAAGCCGGCGGCCTAGGCCGCGACCGCAACAGCCCGCTGAGCCCCGGGCGTCACACCCGCCGGAAACCGAGTGTCTCCCCGGCCGCCCCCGACCGCCACAGGTCGTTGCAGGCCTCGGCCATCGCGTCGAGGCCCTCGACCACCTGGCCCCAGACGATGCCCGGGACCCAGCCGACGTCGGCGTTCAGCAGCAGGTTGTTGCGCTCGTAGAAGAGGGCGAGGTCGACGACGGTCGTGCCGGCGCGGACCTCACGGTCGTAGCCGTATGCCTTCGTTCCCAGTTCGGTTCCCGCGAAGGAGAAATAGCAGAGATCTCCGGGAATCGGGGTGACGGTCGGGTTTTCCAGGGGTGGCTCGGTTGTCGCGAAGGGCGGGAAAAGGGCATAGATCTCATTGCGGGCGTATTTCGCGTGGTAGACGTCGCTGCCCAGGGGGAGGGCGTCCCACACGGCCGCGCTGGTGACGGGGGCGCGGTCGTCCAGCAGTTTTGCCGTGCAGGAGATTCCGCGCTTGACCAGCGAGACTTCGATGTAGCGGTCAGCCATGCATCCCATGGTGCATACATCGCATGCTCTCGGGTAGCCGCGCCGCCATGGCTCCACCAATTGGGAACGAGAACGACAGAGAAACGCCCGGGACCACGCGCCGGTCGCTGCTCGCGGGGGTGGCGGCGCTCGGCGCACTCGGGGCCGCGGGTTGTTCACGCGTGGCCACGGCGTCCACCAAGGGCGGCGGCGATCTGCTCGACCGGCTCAGGGCGGCGGGCGTCGTACGGCTGGGAATCGCGGGTGAGATCCCCTTCGGGTACATCGACAAGAACGGCGAACTGACCGGCGAGGCGCCGGAGTTGGCCAAGGTCGTCTTCAAGCGGCTGGGCGTCGACCGGGTGCAGCCCGTGCCCTCGGAGTTCGGCTCGCTGATTCCGGGCCTGAAATCCCAGGTGTTCGACGTGGTGGCGGCCGGGATGTACGTCAACCCCGAGCGCTGCCAACAGGTCATCTTCGCCGACCCCGACTATCAGATGCTCGACGCCTTCATCGTCAGGAAGGGCAACCCGATGGGGTTGCACACCTACCAGGACATCGTCGCGAAGAAGGCCAAGTTCGCCACCGGGACCGGCTACGCGGAGATCCAGTACGCCGTCGAGGCCGGATACAAGCAGAGCGACATCCTCATCGTGCAGGACCAGGTGGCCGGGCTGAACGCCGTCGAGGCGGGGCGGGTCGACGTCTTCGCCGGTACGGCGCTCACCACGCGGGAAGTGGTGAAGAAGTCCAGCAAGGCCGAGGCGACCAAGGCCTTCGCGCCGCTCGTCAAGGGCAAGCCCCATGTGGACGGTGGCGCCTTCGCCTTCCGGCCGGGAGAGACCAGACTGCGGGACGCCTTCAACGTCGAGCTGCACAAGCTGAAGAAGAGCGGCGAACTGTTCCGCATTCTCCAGCCCTTCGGCTTCACCAAGGCCGAGATGACCGATCTGACCGCGAAGGAGCTGTGCGGCGGAGGGACGGGCTGATGACCTCGGGACTCTGGGAACTCGTACTCAAGGGCATCTGGATCACCGTCCAACTGCTGGTCCTCAGCGCGCTGTTGGCCGCGGCCGTGTCCTTCGTCGTCGGCGTCGCGCGCACCCACCGGCTGTGGATCGTCCGCTTCCTCGCGGGCCTCTACACCGAGGTGTTCCGCGGGACCTCGGCCCTGATCATGATCTTCTGGGTGTACTTCGTGCTGCCCCCGGCCTTCGGCTGGCAGCTGGTGCCGCTGTGGGCGGGCACGCTGGCGCTCGGGCTGACGTACGGCGCCTACGGCTCGGAGATCGTGCGCGGCGCGCTCAACGCGGTCGACCCGGCGCAGAAGGAGGGCGGCATCGCGCTCAGCTTCACGCCCTGGCAGCGGATGAGGCTGATCCTGCTGCCGCAGGCGGTGCCGGAGATGATCCCGCCGTTCTCCAACCTGCTGATCGAGCTGCTCAAGGGCACTGCGCTGGTGTCGGTCATCGGCATGGGCGACCTGACCTTCAGCGCCAACCTGGTGCGTCTGGCGCTGCAGCAGAGCGCCGAGATCTACACGTACATCCTGCTGATCTACTTCGTGATCGCCTTCCTGCTCACCCGGGTCATGCGCGGGCTGGAGAAGAAGCTGAAGGCCGGGGTCGGCAAGGCGCCCGAGCGCAAGGTCACGGTGCCCGAGCCCGTCGGCACCGGAGTCGGAGGTGGTGTCGCATGACCTGGGACTGGAGCGCCGTCAGCGACTTCATGCCGCACTTCTGGGACGGCGTGCTCGTCACCCTGCAGGCCCTCGCCCTCGGCTCGCTGATCTCGTTCGCGCTGGGCCTGGTGTGGGCGCTGCTGATGCGGACGCCGTCGCGCTGGGTGCGCTGGCCGGTCGGCGTGGTCACGGAGTTCGTGCGCGACACCCCGCTGCTGGTGCAGCTGTTCTTCCTGTTCTACGTGATGCCCGAGTGGGGGCTGACGCTGTCCGCGCTGACCACCGGCGTCATCGGGATCGGCCTGCACTACTCGACGTACACGATGCAGGTCTACCGCGCGGGCATCGAGGCGGTGCCGGCCGGCCAGTGGGAGGCGGCGACGGCGCTGAACCTGCCGCGGACGCGGACCTGGCAGGTGGTGATCCTGCCGCAGGCGATCCGCCGGGTCGTGCCGGCCCTCGGCAACTACGTGATCGCGATGCTCAAGGACACGCCGATGCTGATGGCGATCACCGTGCTGGAGATGCTCGGCCAGGCGCGGCTGTTCGCGCAGCAGCACTTCCAGTTCACCGAGCCCCTCACGGTGATCGGCGTGGCCTTCATCGTCATTTCCTATCTGGCCTCCCTTCTCCTGCGAGCCCTGGAGCGACGCCTTGTCCGCTGACACCCCTCTGATGAAAGAACCCGACGCGAGCGCCAACCCGCCGGTGGACGGCAGCGAGCTGATCCGCTTCGACCACGTCACCAAGCGATTCGGCTCGAACACGGTCCTCGACCGGCTCGACTTCTCCGTGAACTCCGGCAAGCACGTGACACTGATCGGCCCGTCCGGCTCCGGCAAGACGACGATCCTCAGGCTGCTGATGACGCTGACCAAGCCCGAGGAGGGCACGATCACCGTCGACGGGGATCAGCTCTTCCCGGCCGCCGAGAAGCAGGTCCGCGAGGTCCGCAAGAAGATCGGGATGGTGTTCCAGCAGTTCAACCTGTTCCCGAACATGTCGGTGCTGCGGAACGTCACCGAGGCCCCCGTCACCGTCCTGGGCCTGCCCAAGGACGAGGCGGAGGCCCGCGCCCGTGAACTGCTGGAGCTGGTGGGCCTCGCCGACAAGGCGGGCGCCCGCCCCACCCAGCTCTCCGGCGGCCAGCAGCAGCGAGTGGCGATCGCGCGGGCACTGGCGATGCGGCCACAGGTGCTGCTCCTGGACGAGGTGACCTCCGCGCTCGACCCGGAGCTGGTCGCGGGCGTGCTCGACGTGCTGCGGGACATCGCCCGCACCACCGACATCACGATGCTCTGTGTGACCCACGAGATGAACTTCGCCAGGGACATCTCGGACCAGGTGCTGATGTTCGACTCCGGTCGGGTCATCGAATCCGGCCCACCGGAGAAGATCTTCAGCGATCCCGAGAAGGACCGGACGCGGGAATTTCTCAGCGCGGTGCTCTGACCCAGGGCGTTGAACTCCGTTCAACCACCGAGGTCCTGGCGCCGGGTCATGGCAGTGGCATATGCCAGAGTGCCTGCGCCCCTGCTGAGAGCCGTGCGCCGGGGTCTTAATCTCGTCAACAACCGCTCACAACAAGCCGCTTGGCCGTTATCGTGGAAGAGATTCGCTGTCCGCAATACGGCCCAGTTGTAGAGCGAGCGCAGGGGGACCACCGTGGCGCTGAAGCACGAGCCGACCGCGCCGTACCACTCGGCCCAGGACGCCCTGCGCGTCCTGGAGACCGTGGCACGGCACACCACCGGAGTCACCGACACCGAGCTCGCCAGGCTGACCGGCCTCACCCCGGAGCGACTGACCACGCTCCTGAGGATGCTGCGCCGCGAGGGCTACGTCGAGCAGATCACCGACGGCGCCTATGTCACGGGCGACGCCCTCACCCGCCTCGGCTCGGCACAGGGCCGCGAGCAGGCACTGCGCGAGAAGCTCCAGCGCACCCTGGACCGGCTGCGGGACTCGGTGGGCGCGGCCGTGTACCTGAGCCGGTATGTCGACGGCGAGGTCAAGATCGCCCAGTACGCCGACGGCCCGACCACCCCGGCGGTCAACGAGTGGGTCGACTTCCGGTACTCCGCCCACGCCACCGCGGTCGGCAAGAGCCTGCTTTGCCAGCTCGACCACAACAGCCGGCGCGACCATCTCTCCCGCCACAAGCTGGCCCGCCTCACCTCGCGCACGATCACCAGCGACCGGCTCCTGCTCTCCCGCCTGGAGTCCCAGCCGCCCACCGTGCCCCACCTGGACCTCCAGGAGTACGCGGTCGGCACGGTCTGCGCGGCCGTCCCGATCAGCGCCGGCTCCTCGGTCGGCTGCCTGGCCCTCTCCCTTCCCGTCGAGGACGCCCACCGCCTCCGCCAGGCCGCGGACGCCCTGAACCGGAACGCGACGCCGGTGCTGCTGTCCCTGGCGATCTAGGCCGACATCGGCAGGTGGTCCGGAGCACCTCTCCGGACCAGGTAGTATTTTCTTCGTCGCCACCCGCGAGACACAAAAACGTGAAACGCGGGCGGCGTGAGTCATGCGCCGCTAGCTCAGTTGGTTAGAGCAGCTGACTCTTAATCAGCGGGTCCGGGGTTCGAGTCCCTGGCGGCGCACGATGACGATGGCGAGGCATGTTCGCGGAAAGCGCGAACCGGTCTCGCCATCGTCTTTTTTGCGCGGCTTCGCCGCGCGCGGTGGGAGCTTCGCCCCTCCACAGCCCCTCAGGCGAGGTGTCCCGTGGGAGCGAGACGCCCTTCGGCGTCTTGTCGGGTCAGCCTCCGGTACGCCGTCTTCCCGGGCGGCCGCCACCACACCGGATCCGCGCACCGGACCCCCTCCCGCCTCAGCAGCGCCCGGTGGATCTTGTTCGTGGCCGTGACCGGCATCCGGTCCACGACC
This sequence comes from Streptomyces sp. NPDC001351, assembly GCF_042896045.1. Taxonomy (NCBI): domain Bacteria; kingdom Bacillati; phylum Actinomycetota; class Actinomycetes; order Kitasatosporales; family Streptomycetaceae; genus Streptomyces; species Streptomyces sp. NPDC001351. The sequence goes on from NZ_JBIAWS010000013.1 coordinate 245,111, forward strand.
CGCACGAACCGGGGTGCCATCTTCGTGCCGAGGTCGGGCTGCGCGGCCAGGAAGGCGGCGAAACCCGCCGGGTCGAAGCTTCCGGCGATCGTCGCCATCACCTGGTCCCCGGTCACCGGATCGGGCACGGCGTAGACGGCGACGGCATCCGCGCCCTCGTACCGGGCGAGGATGTTCTCGATCATCGCGGCGGCCAGGTTCTCGCTGTCGACGCGGAGGCGGTCGTCGGTGCGGCCGGCGAAGTAGAGGTAGCCGTCGGCGTCCCGGTAGAAGAGGTCACCGGTCCAGTACCAGCCGTCGTGCCGCCGCTCGGCCTCCGCCGCGGGGTTGCGCCAGTACCCCTCGAAGGGGTTCGGCCCCTGGTTCACCAGCTCCCCGATGGCCTCGTCCCCGTTGAGCAGCCGCCCGGCCGCGTCGAACGCGGCGGGCGGGCACTCCTTGCGCGTCTCCGGATCGAGTACGACGAGCCCGGGCGCCGCCCGCCCCACCGCGCCCGGGGGCGTCCCCGGCGACCACTGCACGGCCGCCCCGCCCTCGGACGACCCGTACCCCTCCACCAGCCGCACCCCGAACCGCCGCTCGAAGGCCGCCGCGTCCACCGTGCCCGCCTCCGTGCCGAAGCCGAGCCGCAGCGGATTGTCCCGGTCGTCCGCGCGCTCCTCCGTGGCCAGGATGTACTGCACGGCCCGCCCCACATACGTGAAGTACGTCGCCCGGTACTTCCGTACGTCCGCCAGGAACCCCGACGCCGAGAAGCGCCGCCGCAGCGCCACCCCCGCCCCGGCCGCCAGCGCGGGCGCCCAGTCGGCGATCACCGCGTTGCCGTGGAACATCGGCATGCAGATGTAGTGCACGTCGTCGGGGCGCACCCCGAACTGACCGACCAGGGACGCGCCCGCGGCGGCCAGTCGCCCCTGGCTGCAGATCGCGGCCTTCGGGGCGCCGGTCGAGCCCGAGGTGAAGTAGAGGAGCAGGCGGTCTTCGGGGGTGGCCCGGGAGGCGTCCGGTTCAGCGGTCGTATACGGCGCGAGGAGGTCCTCGTACTCTTCGCTGTCGGTCAACAGGATCCGCACGCCGGGGAGTTCGAGGCCGGCGAGGAGCGGGAGGCGGGTGCGCTCGGTGATGACGGTCCGGCACTCGGTGTGCAGGATGTCGCGGGCCAGCTCCGGGCCCCGGCGGGTGGGATTGATCCCGGCGACCGCCGCTCCCGCGAGCGCCGCAGCGCCCAGCCACAGGGGGTACTCAGGGGTGTTGTCGAGCAGTACACCCACATGGGGCTCGGCGCCCGGCGGCAGCAGGTCGGACAGCAGGGCCGCCCGGGCGGCGGCACCGGCGGCCACCTCGTGGTGGGTGAGCACGCGCCCCTCGCACCACAGGCCGGGACGGTGATCGCCCCATCGGCCGGCGACGAGTTCCGCGACCGTGCGCGCCTTCGACTCCATGGCAGCGCACGGTAGTTGATGGATCGTCAGATGTGGAGGGTCACGGCGTCATCGTGACGCCGTCGACGACGACGGTGTTGGTGGGGTCGACCCCGTCGTCGCCGAAGCCGAAGCTGTCCGAGAACAGGCTGAACCCGACCATGAAGGCGATGCAGAAAGCGATGAACACGCCGAAGAAGGCCAGCAGGCAGCCCTGCTCGGCGATGAGCCGACCGGGCTGGGGCGGCTTCGCCGTGGCCCACTCCGGGTGCTCGGCCGCGTAGCGCACCGTGACGATGTCGCCGGCGACGACCGTGCGCGGCCCGTTGCTCTCCTCGAAGCGGACCGGACGGCCCTCGCGGGTGGTGAACTCGTAGACGTGGTGCAGGCTCGTGCTCACGGAGGTGTCGCCGCCGCCCCCGCTGGTCGTGGTGTACGTGTTCAGGCAGCGCGCCTCGGCGGTGAGCCCGCTGTTCCAGGCACTGCGGATGCGCCGGGCGCGGCGCAGCAGGCCGATCAGGCCGGTGAGCGCGAGGGCGATCAGGAGGCTGGGCACTAGGTAGAAGAACGCATCCATGGGGTCCCCCGAGGTCGTACACCGGCCCCGTTCGGCCGGCGTGCCAGGAACGTACCCGCGGGTAGTGCAGGATTCGCTCAAGTAATGCTCAGAGATGACGGGACCGCGCCCTCCCTCGATGAGACGCGGTCCCGTGGTCCTCCAGCCCGCTGAACCGGCCCGGGATCAGAAGGTGACGTCCGAGCAGGCGTAGAAGGCGTTGCCCGTGTCCGCGATCGTCCATACGGCGACGATGACGTGGTGGCCGCTCAGACCGGACGGCAGTGTGCCGGTGTGGGAGAGGGTGGCGGGGGGCCGCCGGCCGTTGTAGGGCACCGTCAGGAACGGTGTCGTGTTGAGGTCGGAGCGGGCCAGGTTGTGGTTCTGGTTCCAGCCCTGCCTGGTGACGTAGTACGTGAAGTCGGTGGTGGCGTGCATGGCGGTGAACTGCCAGCGGAAGGTGTAGCTCTGCCCGCCCGTCACCCTGGTGGTGGGCCAGGCGCCGCCCGAGGGGGTCCTCGGGCTGTCGAGCTGGGCGAAGCGGGAGTTGCCGCCGGAGCAGATCGCGCCGTCGGCCGGTCCGGCGGCGGGGAAGCCCTTGGGGCCCTCGACGCTCTGCGGCTCGTACTGGATCTCGCCGCAGTTGGTCACGGTGCCGTTCTGGCAGAGCTTCTGCCTGCTGACGGGGAGGTCGGTGTAGCCGTGGCCGCTCGCGCCCCCGGCGGAGAGCACGAAGGCTCCTGCCGTGATGAGTCCGAGCGCGGCGGCGTACCACTTGGTCTTTTTGCGCATGCTGCCGCTCCTGAAGAACGTGGGGGAAGTTCCATGAGGCGTGCAGGTCTAGACCAAGTCTCAGATTATTGCCGATTGTTGGCCGTGTCCATGCACAGGACATGGCCGCGCCATCACGGCCCCGGTTCTGTGCGCCCCGCGCAGAACGCCACCGTCAAGTCCTTGACCAGCGCCTTGCGTTCGTAGTCGTCCAGTTCCACCAGGCCCCGCACGGTCAGCCGCGTCACGGTGTCCTCCACCGAGTCGACGACCGAGGTGAGCACGGTCGCGCGGTGCTGTGCGTCCAGGGCGGCGATACGGCGGCGCTGCATCGCGGCGGCCACCTCGGGGGCGTACTCGACCCGGACCGGCTGCACCGAGAACACCTCGAGCCCGACCGGCTCGGCGTCCGCCGCCGTCAGCCGGGTCAGCGCCTCCGTGACCACGTCCACCGAAGCCTTCGACGCACCCGGCGCCTCCACCGCGACCCGCGCGAGGGCCGCCTCCACGCACTCGCGCAGATAGGTCTCGTGGTCCTCGATGCCCAGCACGGCCCGCGCGGTGTCCCGCACCCGCCACACCACCAGCACGACGACCCGCAGCGCGACCCCGTTGCCGTCGGCCGCGGGCATCTCCTCGCTGCGCCAGTGCCGCAGCCGTACATCGACCCGGCGGCGCAGGTGCAGGGGGTTGACCCACATCAGGCCGGTGCGCCGGACCGTGCCCCGGTAGCGGCCGTACAGCCCCAGCACCCAGGCCCGTCCGGTCCGGCCGCGCGCGAGGCCGCCGAAGCCGAAGAAGCCCAGCGCCGCGGCGCCCGCGTAGGACGCCCACTGCGCGGGGCCGAGCCCGGCGCCCGGGTCCGCCGGCAGCCGCAGCGCCGTCACCGCGAGGGACGGCAGGACGCCGGCCCACCAGGAGGTGGCCACGCACCCGGCCGCCCCGCAGGCCCCGGCGAGGACGCCCGCCGTCGCGGGCAGCACCCTGGCGGGCCGCTCGCCCAGGTCGGGGTCGACCTCGGGCGCGGACCGCGGCTTCACCGGAGTCGGGCGCCGGAACCGCGGCTGTTCACCCGTCCCCTGCCGGCGGCCGACCACCGTCGGCCTCAGCGGCACGGACACCGGGGCCGTTTCGTCGCGGAACAGCAGATGGACGGGGATCTCGGTGGTCGCCTCGTTCTGGATGAGGCGACCGGGTCTGCCCGGCCCCTCGGAATCGGGCGTCTGTGAAGTGGTCGTCGTACTCATGCGTGCCTCCAGCCTCCGCGCCAGATGCGTCACAACAGATGCGTCACAACAGATGGGTCAAGCCAAACCGCTCGGGATCAGACAAAGCGGGCATCGCCGGGAGTGCTCAGGAGAAGAGCCGCCGCCAGGTCTCCGGGCCCGGGACGCCGTCCGCCGCGCCGCCCCGCCAGCCCTGGGAGCGCTGGAAGTCCTCGACGTTGCGCCGGTCCTCCTCGTCCCAGTCCGGCCCCGGATCGGACGTGTAGTACTTGTCGAAGCCCTTCTTCACCAGCTGCTCCCCCAGCTGGGTGACGTACGGGCTGGAGGCGCCGGGGCGGAACATCGCCCGTCCCGGATAGCCCGGCACCCCATGGGACGCGGGCACCTGCGGATCCGGCGCGTCGAGGGGAGCGATGTCCTTGCCCTTGCCCGACACCAGCAGGTCCCAGGTCAGCGGCCCCGGCAGCCCGCGCGTCTCCGTGCCGTTCCAGCCCTGGGCCAGCTGGAAGGCCCCCGTGGCCCGGCGGTCCGCGTCCGACCAGCGCGGGCCGGGGCCCTGTGCGTAGTACTGCCCGGCACCACGCGCGACGAGCATCTGCCCGAGCTGGGTCACGTACTTGTTGTTCGCACCGGGGCCGAAGTACGCCGCCCCCGGGTACGGCGGCGTCGCGACGCCCGGCGGCTTCGGCTTGTCCGGACCGGCCGCCTGGTCCTCCTTGAGCCCCTTGTAGCGGTAGGGGACGTAGCGGTTCGACTGGTGCCAGTAGGCGTACGGGGTCTCCTTCCGGCGGGCCTGCGGGGGCCGCTGCTCGTAGGCGAGGTACGAGGTGTGCGTGTAGTCCTTCCAGCCACCGAAGATGACGACGTGCGAGCCCCTCTCCGGGTTCAGCGGATTGTGGAACAGCAGAATGTCGCCGGGCTGCAGTTCCTCCTTGGTGACCCGCTCCGCGAACTTGCCCAGGGTGCCCGTCCATTCGTTTCCGGGCAGCCCCCAGGCCATCGAGACATAGCCCGAACAGTCCTGCCGGTAACCGTCGGACCAGTAGGCCTCCATGCTGTACGGCACCTTCGCGTCGACCCATTTCTTGGCCCGGGTGATGATCTCCGCGCGGGTGGTCTGGGGCGCCTTGACGTCACCGGCGGGCTCGACGGGCGGGCCGCCCCTGCCATGCAGCGGGGCCGGGCGCCCCTGCGGGGTGGCAACCTCGCTGCCTGCGGAAACGCCCGGTCCGGGCGGTACCTGCGGGGCGGCGAGCGCCGGCGCCACATGCCCCGCGCCGAGGGCGGCGGACGCGGCGGCCGCCACGATCACGGCGCGGCGGGCCGCCGGGTGCCGTACCGCCCGCGAATACGGCAGAACACTCCGCCAGTGCGCACATCCCGGACAGTCGCAGTCGCTTGCCGGATCGAATTCCTCGAATACCGGAGACGCCATGCGATTCCCCTCACACTCCAGATGAAAATGACCGGGCCTGTCCACGGTGATCAGTTTCCCAACCCTCTTCCCGACGCGCATGTTGACGGTCCGAATGATGTACAAGCGCCGCCCGTGACCCGGGGGGGCCACCGGGACGGGTGGTTCGGAGCACCCCCGACCGTCCGGTAGAGTTACGACGTCAGCAGGCGCCGCTAGCTCAGTTGGTTAGAGCAGCTGACTCTTAATCAGCGGGTCCGGGGTTCGAGTCCCTGGCGGCGCACAGACAGCAGAGGCCCTCCGCGCAAGCGGGGGGCCTCTCGCCATGAGGGCAGGCGGCGCCCCTGAAGGGGTGCGGGGCCCTGTCGATGTGCGGCTTCGCCGCGATGGGGGTCCCCCGCTCGAGCGAAGCCGAGAGTGGGGGAGCGACCAGCCACGACGGCGCCGCAGACGCCCGGAGATCCAGTCCCGCGCAACCAGCGGAGCGCTACTCTCTGGCCATGGCAGCGCGTGACCTCCAGGAGCGGATCAAGAAGCTGATCATCGACCGCAGGCTGCCCTCCGGGGCCCCGCTGCCGACCGAGCCCGAACTGATGGAGTTCCTCGGCGCGAGCCGGAACTCGGTGCGCGAGGCGCTGAAGGCGCTGCAGGCGATGGGCATCGTGGAGATCCGGCACGGCTTCGGCACCTACGTCGGCCCCATGTCGCTGGCCCCCATGATCGAGGGCCTGGCCTTCCGCACGGTCGCCGGGCACTACCGCGGAGAGGACTCCCTGCTCCAGCTCCTGGAGCTGCGCGAGGCGGTCGAGACGGGCCTCGTCTCCCGGCTCGCGGGGCGCATCCCGGAGCCGGACCTCATTGAGCTCGACGCCCTCGCGAACCGTATGGAACACCAGGCCGCGCAAGGAGGCGCCGGCCTCGCGGACACCGACCGCGCCTTCCACGCCACCCTGTACCGGGGGCTGGACAACGTGCTCCTCGGCGAGGTCCTGGAGGCGTTCTGGGATGCCTTCCACCGTGTACAGACGGACCTGGGAGGCGTGCCCCAGGACCCGAAGGTGACCTGCAGACAGCACCGGGACATCCTCGACGCGGTGCGTTCGGGCGACTCGGTACGGGCGGAGGAGGCCATAAGAGAGCACTTCGGCAACATCCGCGCCCGGCTGTCCACAACTGGTCCACAGGACCCCCACGCGCGCCACAATGAACGCGTATGACCGGTAAACACCGCGTTTCGCATCTTGCGATCATGATGAACGCCGTAGAACCCTGTTTTCCAAGATGCTGCGGATGCGCGGCAGTTGGGGGGCAAGTAAGCGGTTGCCGGGTTCGCGGGGATAAGGGGCCCCGTTCCCGAGCGGATGCCGAGGGGGGCATCATGCAACCGGAAGGTCGCGGTTCCATGTCTTCGGGTGTGGAAAGTGTGGTGACTGCGGCCGGTCACTGACACGTCCGTGGAGAGTCGAGGGGGACTCGACCGCGGACGGAAGGAAACGACACGACACGCAGCGATCTGCGTGTGGGGGGATGACTCATGACGTCGACGCCGACGGGCGCCCGGCAGAATTTCGACCCGTCAGAAACCACCCAGCTCAGGGTGCCGTCGCACCGGAACAGCACGACAGGCCAGTTCCGGCGCATCAAGAAGAGCCTGCCGAGATACGACTACGAGCACTACAGCCGGCTGGCCGGTCCCCTCACCCAGCCCGACCCGAACAAGCCGTACAAGGTGCAGTACCGCTCGCTGCTCTCGCAGGAGCCCCACCGGCTGCGCGCCGCCCTGATGCTGGGCGCCGCGCCGCTGCTCTCGCTGATCCTGCTCGCCTGGCTGCTGCAGCCGCAGCACTGGACCGAGCGCGACTATCCCACCTACAGCTTCCTTCCGGCGCTCGACGTCGTGATGCTCGTCTCGATCGGTCTGATCGAGTTCTTCCGCTGCATGAACGTGCTGTCCAACGCGCACGCCACGCTGGTCGCCCGCGACCCCATCCCGGTGGTGCCCGAGACCGGCACGAGAGTCGCGTTCATCACGACGTACGTGCCCGGCAAGGAACCCCTGGAGATGGTGACGAAGACCCTGGAGGCGGCCGTGCGGCTGCGCCACCGGGGGCTTCTGCACATCTGGCTCCTCGACGAGGGCGACGACCCCGAGGTGAAGGCGGTCTGCGAGCGCCTCGGCGTGCACCACTTCTCCCGCAAGGGCGTCGAGAAGTGGAACCAGAAGAAGGGCCCGCACCGCGCCAAGACCAAGCACGGCAACTACAACGCCTGGCTCGAGGCGCACGGCGACGACTACGACTTCTTCGCCTCCGTCGACACCGACCACGTACCGCTGCCCAACTACCTGGAGCGGATGCTCGGCTTCTTCCGCGACCCGGACGTCGGCTTCGTCATCGGCCCGCAGGTGTACGGCAACTACGACAACCCCATCACCAAGGCGGCCGAGTCCCAGCAGTTCCTCTTCCACGCCCTCATCCAGCGGGCCGGAAACCGCTACGGCGCCCCGATGTTCGTGGGTACGTCGAACGCCGTACGGATCAAGGCGCTCAAGCAGATCGGCGGCCTGTACGACTCGATCACCGAGGACATGGCCACCGGCTTCGAGATCCACCGGCACCGGAACCCGGCCACGGGGAAGAAGTGGCGGTCGGTCTACACGCCGGACGTGCTCGCGGTGGGCGAGGGCCCGGGCGCCTGGACGGACTTCTTCACGCAGCAGCTGCGCTGGTCCCGTGGCACATACGAGACGATCCTGAAGCAGTACTGGAAGGGCTGGTTCTCCCTGCCTCCGGGCAAGCTCTTCAACTACACGATGATGATCATCTTCTACCCGATGTCAGCTCTCAACTGGATCCTGGCGGCGCTGAGTTGTGCGCTGTTCCTGGGTCTGGGCGCCTCGGGTGTGAACATCGACCCGACGGTCTGGCTGATGCTGTACGGCAACGCGTCCGCGCTGCAGATCGGCCTGTACGTCTGGAACCGCCGGCACAACGTCTCCCCGCACGAGCCGGAGGGCTCCGGCGGTGTGGCGGGCATGGTGATGTCGGCCCTCTCGGCGCCGATCTACGCACGCTCCCTGATGGACACCGTGCTGCGCCGCAAGAGCAAGTTCGTGGTGACGCCCAAGGGCGACTCGGCCAGCCCGGACACGCTGTTCGGGACCTTCCGGATCCACCTGTTCTTCATCCTGGTCTTCGGCGGCTCGATCGCCGCCGGCTTCACACTCGGGCACTCGCACCCGGCGATGATCATCTGGGCCGCCTTCGCCCTGCTGATCACCGCGTCGCCGATCTTCGCCTGGCGGTACGGACTCAGGCAGGCGAAGAAGCAGCCGCCCGCTCCGCTGTACGAGGAGCCGCAGGACTCGGCGGCGCCCGTGGCGGCGTACCAGCCGAAGCCGCTGCCCGGGCAGCACACGCCGCAGTCGCCGCACGGCTCGGGGCAGAAGCCCAGCTGGGCCGCCTCCGGCGGGGGTCCGGGCGCAGGCAGTGACCAGACGATGCAGATCGCTCTCGGTGGATTTGGGGGACGTAAGGAATGAACGACCGTGCAGGCCGCCGCCGCGCCCGTCGACTCGCGATCGGCACCGCGGTGGTGCTCGCGCTGGCCGGGATGAACGGGCCGTGGCTCTACCGCGTCGGCACCGAGAAATACCACCAGTACAAGATCAACAGACCCGAGTACAAGGCGAAGAACGGGCACTGGGACATCATCGAGTTCCCGCCCGAATACCGCCAGGACACCATCCACGCGGCGCTGCTGCGCACCGGCAAGGTGCTGCTGATCGCCGGCTCGGGCAACAACCAGGACAACTTCAACGCGAAGAAGTTCGACACCCGGATCTGGGACCCGGTCAAGGGCACGATCAAGAAGATCCCGACGCCCAAGGACCTGTTCTGCACCGGCCACACCCAGTTGGCGAACGGCAATCTGCTGATCGCGGGCGGGACGAAGCGGTACGAGAAGCTGAAGGGTGACGTCACCAAGGCCGGCGGCCTGATGGTGGTGCACAACGAGAACCCGGACAAGCCCATGACTCTGCCCGCGGGGACGAAGTTCACGGGCAAGGAGAACGGCAAGACCTTCGTGTCCAAGGACCCGGTGCTCGTGCCGCGCGCGAAGAAGGTCTTCGACCCGAAGACCGGCAAGTTCCTGCGCAACGACCCCGGTCTGGGGCGTATTTACGTCGAGGCGAAGAAGTCCGGGACGAAGTACGAGACCGGTACGCAGGACAACTACCGGATCCAGGGCCTGACCGGCGCCGACGCACGCAACACGTACGGCATCGCGCAGAAGCTCGCCCTCGACAAGAAGGACTTCCAGGGGATCCGCGACGCATTCGAGTTCGACCCGGTGGCCGAGAAGTACATCAAGGTCGACCCGATGAACGAGGCGCGCTGGTATCCGACGCTGACGACTCTGTCCGACGGCAAGATCCTCAGTGTGTCCGGGCTCGACGACATCGGGCAGCTGGTGCCGGGCAAGAACGAGGTCTTCGACCCGAAGACCAAGAAGTGGACGTACACGTCGAAGATCCGGCAGTTCCCGACGTACCCGGCGCTGTTCCTGATGCAGAACGGCAAGATCTTCTACTCGGGTTCGAATGCGGGGTACGGGCCCGACAACGTCGGCCGTGATCCGGGTATCTGGGACGTCGACTCGAACCAGTTCACCAAACTGTCCGGGCTGAGCGACCCGGGCGAGATGGAGACATCCGGCACGGTGCTGCTGCCTCCGGCGCAGAACGAGAAGTTCATGGTGATCGGCGGTGGTGGGGTCGGCGAGTCCAAGCTGTCCAGCAACAAGACGCGGCTGATCGATCTGAAGGACGACAACCCGAAGTTCGTGGACGGGCCGACGCTGGAGAAGGGGACGCGGTATCCGCAGTCCTCGGTGCTGCCCGACGACACGGTGCTGGTGTCCGGCGGGTCTGAGGACTATCGCGGGCGCAGCGACTCCAACATCCTGCAGGCCCGGCTCTATCACCCGGACACCAACACGTTCCAGCGGGTCGCCGATCCCGAGGTGGGGCGGAACTACCACTCGGGGTCGATTCTGCTGCCGGACGGGCGGGTGATGTTCTTCGGGTCGGACTCGCTGTACGGCGACAAGGCGAACACCAAGCCGGGCAAGTTCGAGCAGCGGATCGAGATTTACACCCCGCCCTATCTTTATCGGGATTCACGGCCGTCGTTGTCCGGGGGACCGCAGACCATTGCCCGGGGTGGGTCGGGGACGTTCACGTCTCCGCAGGCTTCGGCGATCAAGAAGGTGCGGTTGATTCGGCCCAGCGCGTCCACTCACGTCACGGACGTGGATCAGCGGTCCATTGCGTTGGACTACACGGTCTCCGGCGACAAGATCACGGTTACTGTGCCGAAGAACCGGAATCTGGTGACGTCGGGGTGGTACATGTTGTTTGTCGATGACGATCAGGGCACGCCGTCCAAGGCGCAGTGGGTGAGGGTGCCGTAGCGCTCCCGCAGGTTGTCTTGTGGGGTGCGGGAGCGCTGTGGCTTGTCGCGCACACGCGGCGGAGCCGCAAATGTCACAGCCCCGCGCCCCGCACCCCTCAGGAAGTTTCCCCTTCCGCCAGCTTCAGTGCGTAGGCCGGCCACCATTCGCCCGCCTTGGGGCCGCCCCTGCAGGTGCCGTCCGACTCGCCTGGGCGCTTGACCCACAAGTAGGCGTCGACCAGCGGATCCGCTGTCTTCGTCGTCGGGGTCTCGCCCAGTTTGCGGCCGGGCGGGTTGCACCAGTTCTCGTCCGCCTTGCCCTCCGTGTAGGGGCCGTTGCCGTTGCGGCTGGTGTCGATGACGAAGTGTTTGTCGCCCACCTTTGCGGACAGCTGCTTGCCGTACGCGATGGAGTCCTGGGTGAAGTAGAAGTTGGAGACGTTGACCGAGAAGCCGTCTGCCTGAGTGACGCCCGCGCGCTGGAGGGGCTGGAAGATCTGGTCGGGGTGGCCCCAGCCGGCGTTGCCCGCGTCCAGGTAGACCTTGGTGTTCTTCAGGGACTTGAGCTTGCTGATGGCGTAGTTGAGGAGGCTGTAGCGCTCCTCCTGGAACCGGGACTGGGTGCAGCCGTCCACCAGGTGCAGTACGGCGTCCGGCTCGAGGATCACCATGGCCGCGCGGTCCCCGATGCCGGTGGCCACGCCGTCGATCCAGGCGCGGTAGGCGTTGCCGTCGGCCGCGCCGCCCTGGGAGTACTGGCCGCAGTCGCGGTGCGGGATGTTGTAGAGGACCAGCAGGGCCGTGCGGCCGGCCTTGTCGGCGGCCTCCGTGAAGCCCTGGGCCTCCGGCTCGGGGTTCTCCGGGCCGATCCACTCGCCGGTCGGCTGCTCGGCGATCTTGCGGATCTTCTCGGCTTCGGAGTCCTTGCCGGACTTTGCGTAGGCGGCGACCTGACGTGCCGCGTTGCCGTCCGGGTTGACCCAGAACGGGTCGCTGTCCTTGGGCTGCTGGGTGATCTTCGCGCCGGCGTTCTTGTCGTCGCCACCCCCGGATGAACATCCCGCGGCCAGCAGTGCCGCCCCCAGCACCACCGCGGAAGCCCTCATTCCGGCCCCCCTCATGCCGTACATCCAACTCCCCCTTGGCTGCACTGGTCCGAGTCTCAATCCTGACATACGGGCCGCCTCGCCCACGAGATCGCCCGGACCTTGTCGGCGAGCTGTTACAGCCATGGCCGGGGTGGTACGGCGGCACCCGGCCGGTCCGGAGGGTCGTCGTAGAACCCCTCGACGGACCGTCGGCCACCAGCACGTATGACGGAGAGCCACCGTAACGGAACCTGGCGTCATTCAGCCTCTAGGCTCTGGCGCTCATCCGTTCTACAGTCTTTCTACAGTCTTTTCAGACGGCCCCAGCCCCCGGCCGGTCCTTGCCACTGCGACTCCATGACCTCCCGCGCCGGTCGCCGGGTTACTCCCGCAACCCGTGCGCGCGCGGTTGAGGACCAGCCCGGCCGGCGGCTTCGGGGGGAGCAGGCCGCCGGCCGGGCCAGGTGCGGGAGGTCAGTGCCCGGTTCCCGTGAGGTAGGCCGAGACGATCACGTTCGCCGTGTAGCTGCCGCTGTCCCGGTCGAAGGCGCCCCCGCAGGTGATCAGCCGCAGCTCCGCGCGCCCCGGTCGGTGTGGTCCGTAGGCCTGCCGGGCGTCGAAGTGGTCGCGTTCCTGGATCTGGACGTCGTCGACGGTGAACTCGGCGACCTTGCCGTCGTCGCGGACGACCCGGACGCTCTGGCCGGGTCGTACGGAGCCCAGCTTGTAGAAGACGGCGGGCCGGGTCTCGGTGTCGAGGTGGCCCACCATCAGCGCGGCTCCGGCGGCGCCCGGCCGGGTCCCGGCCGCGTACCACCCGACGGCGGCCGCCTGGCCGAAGGGCGGCGGCTCGATCGCTCCCTGCCGGTCCAGGCCGCGGGGCATCACGGGCGCCCGGACGCCGAGGGCGGGAATGTCAATGCGCAGCGGCAGTGCGTCTCCGAGCGGGCGGGCGGCGGGCGGGAGTTCCGTGTCCGGCGGCCGTCCGACCGCGCCCATGTCACCGGCGGCGGGTGCGGACATGTCCTGCCGTACGTCGGTCAACTGCACACCCCACTGCCACAGCGCGAACAGCAGCACCGCCCAGGTCAGGCCCATCAGGAGGCGCCCCGAGCCGGAGGGGTGTTCGTCGTCGGACATGGGCTCAGTCCGTTCCGCGGCCCCGGCGCGCGCTCAGGACCGCGACGGCGCCCGCGGCCGCGGCCACGAGTACCAGCCCGGTCACCGCCTGCCCCGTGCCGGGTCCGGCCTCGCGGACGTCCACGGTGGCGAAGTGGGCCGTGCCGCCACCGCCCGCGTGGACGGGGGCGACGGGGGACGCGGCGAGGTGCGAGCCCGGCTGAGACGGGGACGGGGACGGGGACGGGGACGGGGACGGGGACGGGGACGGGGACACGACGGTGATCTTGGCCGTGGTGACGGCGCCCCCGCAGGTGACCTTCACGTCGTAGGAGCCGGGCTCGGCCGAGGCGCGGACACGGCTGCTACCGGTGAGCGTGCCGCCGGCGCCCGCGAGTCGCACGTCCGCGACGAACGCCCTGGACGCGGCGCTTCCCGCCTTCGCCGAGCACCCGGTCACCCGGAGCGCGACGTCCGCCCCCGGCGCGGGGGACGAGGGGCTCACAGAGATACCGGCTCCGCCCGCGTCGACCGCGTACACCGGCGGGGTGAAGGCGCAGACCGCCAGAGCCCCGGTACAGAGAGTGAGACGTAGTGAACCCATCGTGAAACCTCCAGATATCTGGAGACTCCCCCGCGGGCCGGGGCCCCGCATCCTCAGCGGGGCCGCATTGCTCCGAATGGGTCAAGCAGGGTTTCAGGGTTTCAGACCCGGTCGACGAGGTCCGCGATCGAGTCGACGACCTTGGACGGCCGGTACGGGAAGTCCTCGACCTGCTCGGGCCGGGTCAGCCCCGTGAGCACCAGGAACGTCTGCATTCCTGCCTCCATGCCGGCCAGTACGTCGGTGTCCATGCGGTCGCCGATCATCGCGCTGGTCTCGGAGTGCGCCCCGATGGCGTTGAGACCGGTCCGCATCATCAGCGGGTTGGGCTTGCCCGCGAAGTACGGCTTCTTGCCGGTCGCCTTGGTGATCAACGCGGCGACCGCGCCGGTGGCGGGCAGCGGGCCCTCGGTGGAGGGGCCGGTCTCGTCGGGGTTGGTGCAGATGAAGCGGGCACCGTCGTTGATCAGCCGTACGGCCTTGGTCATGGCCTCGAAGGAGTACGTCCGGGTCTCGCCGAGGACGACGTAGTCCGGCTCGTGGTCGGTGAGGATGTACCCGATGTCGTGCAGGGCGGTGGTCAGACCCGCCTCGCCGATGACGTAGGCCGAGCCGCCCGGCCGCTGGTCGTCCAGGAACTGGGCGGTGGCCAGGGCCGAGGTCCAGATGGACTCGACCGGCACGTCCAGACCCATGCGCCGCAGCCGGGCGTGCAGGTCGCGCGGGGTGTAGATCGAGTTGTTGGTGAGGACCAGGAAGGGCTTGCCGGACTCGCGCAGCTTCTTGAGGAAGTCGTCGGCGCCGGGGATCGGTACGCCCTCGTGGATGAGCACACCGTCCATGTCGGTGAGCCACGACTCGATGGGCCTGCGTTCTGCCATGTGCGGGATCTCCTGCCGTACGCATGTACGCGGTGCTGTGTGCGCCCCAGCGTAGACACTGGCCGGATCTTGGGGAATGGGCGTCTCAGCGGCGCCTGCGCTGTCTGCGGGCCAGCAGCAGCGCACCGCCGGTGACCAGGACCGCGGCGGCGGCGAGGGCGGCACCGGGGCCCCCGAGGCCGGTACGGGCGAGTTCGTCGGCGAAGGGGAGGCGGGGGGCGCGGCTGGGCGGAGTGGTGCCGGTTCCCGTGGTGGCGGGGCTGGGGGTGGGGCTCGCGTCGTTGTGGATGCGGAAGGCGTAGTCGTTGGACTGCCCGACCCAGTCGCCGTCGTCGCCCCTCCGCTGGACGACGGCGGCGTCGGCGGTGACCTGGTTGGGTGCCGCGTCGGAGGTGAGGGCGAGGCGGATCTTCACGGTGACGGTCCGTCGGGGGCCGACGGTGAAGCCGGGGAAGCCGTCGTCGAAGGGCCCGACCAGTTCGTCCTCGTCGGTGGTCTCGAAGCGGACCGGGTGCGGGTGGGTGCCGTCGTAGAACTCCAGGTGGGGCTGCGAGGGTGTCAGCTCGTGCCTGTCGTCGACGAGCACGATGACCGGGTGGATGTTCTCGCAGGTCCGGGTGGTGGTGTTGGTGAGGTCCAGATACCAGACGCCGTATCCGCCGCCCGCTTCGTAGGTGTCGGGGCCGCCGTGGATGCGGGTGGTGAGGGGGAAGCGGCGGGCGTCGGGGGCGACGCAGGTGGGAGCGTCGGCCGCATGCGCCGGGGGCGCCGCGGGGAACAGGGCGGCTGCGGCCAGGCAGAGGGAGACGGGCGTGCGGGGTCGCATGGACACGTGAGTCTGCCGGGGCCGGCGGGCGTGGGAGCGGTGCCGCTCCGTGCGGGGGGGGTCAGATCCGCTCGTTCAGCGCACGCGTGCGCGGGGCTGTAGCCGTGCGCGCGTGTGTTTCGCCCCCTCCGCCCCTTCCCTTCCCGTCCCTGGGAGCTGCGCCCCCAGCCCCCCCTTTCGGCCTGACGGCCTCGTCCTCAAACGCCGGACGGGCTGAGATTTCCAGCGCCGGACGGGTGAAAGATCAAGCCCCGGACGGGCTGAAGAGGCCTGCCAGGATCAGTTGTGCCGCCCCCTCGGCCACGCCGCCGGAGGCGAGCCGGACCGGTACCGGGTCATCACCGAGGCGGCCGGCGCGTTCGACGAGGACATTGCGCACCCCTCGCAGGAAGGCGTCCGGGGCGGCGGTGACGGTGCGGCCGCCGAGGAGTACGAGGTCGATGTCGAGCAGTGCGATCAGGTTGCCGGCGCCGATGCCGAGGACGTGCGCCGCCTCGTCGACCGCGCCGCGCGCCATCGCGTCCAGGCACAGCGCCTCGATGCAGCCGCGGTCGCCGCAGCCGCACGGCGGTCCGTCCAGCTGGACGACCTGGTGCCCGAACTCCCCGGCCCCGGTACGGGCCCCCCGGTGCACGGCGCCGCCGATGACGAGCCCGGCGCCGAGCCCCGTAGCGAGATGCAGATAGGCGAAGGAGCCGCTCTCGCCCCCGACGGCGAGTCCCAGCGCGGCCGCGTTGGTGTCCTTGTCGACGACGACCGGCCCCCCGAGCCGCCGCTGGAGCGCGTCCCGCAGGGGGAAGCCGTTCAACTCGGGGAATCCCGTCACGCGGTGCAGGACACCCCGGTTGTGGTCGAGCGGACCGGGGAGCGCGACGCCGACGCCGAGGACGGAACCGGCGCCCGAGTCCCCCGCCATGAGCGCGACCGCCTCCCCCGCCACCGCGGTGACGACGGCCTCGGCCCCCGCCCCCAGGTCCAGCGAGGTGTGCCGCTCACCCAGCACGGTCCCCGTGAGGTCGACCAGGACCGCCCGCAGTTCGTCGCGGTCCAGGTGCAGCCCGACGGCGTGGCCCGCCTCGGGCACCAGCCGCAGCACCGTAGGGGGCTTGCCTCCTGTCGAGGCCCTGCGACCCGCCTCCGTCGCCAGCCCCTCGTCCCGCAGCCGTGCGGTGATCTTGCTGACGGCCTGCGGGGTCAGCCCGGTCCGCTCCGCGAGCTCCAGCCGGCTGATGCCCTCATCCCCTGCCGTGCGCAGCAGATCGAGCACGAGCGCCGTGTTGTGGCTGCGCAGCACCGGCAGATTGACGCCGACGGAGCCCGCCATCCCCGCCCGTGCGGCCCCTGCTCCTGCCGCCGCGCCTGCGTTCGTCCTGTCCACGACTCCATTCTCCCCCGCTTGCACTTTGGCAACAGCGTTGCGAAAGTGGGGTGCATGACTCGCACCCCTCTGCGCGTGGGCCTCGTCGGCTACGGCCTCGCGGGCTCCGTCTTCCACGCCCCGCTGATCACCGCCACCGAGGGCCTCGTCCTCGACACGGTGGTCACCTCGAACCCGGAGCGGCAGCAGCAGGCCCGCGCCGAGTTCCCGGACGTACGGATCGCGGCCACCCCGGACGAGCTGTTCGAGCGCGCCGCAGAGGTGGACCTGATCGTCATCGCGTCCCCGAACAAGACGCATGTCCCGCTGGCGACCACCGCCCTGAAGGCCGGCCTTCCGGTGGTCGTCGACAAGCCCGTCGCGGGCACGGCGGCCGAGGCGCGCGAGCTGGCCGCCCTCGCCGAGGACCGCGGCCTGCTGCTCTCCGTCTACCAGAACCGCCGCTGGGACAACGACTTCCTGACCCTTCGCAAGCTGCTGGCCGAGGGCGAGTTGGGCGACGTATGGCGCTTCGAGTCCCGCTTCGAGCGCTGGCGTCCACAGCCGAAGGGCGGCTGGCGCGAGTCCGGCGACCCCGCAGAGATCGGAGGTCTGCTCTACGACCTCGGCAGCCATGTCGTCGACCAGGCGCTGGTCCTCTTCGGCCCGGCGGCACAGGTCTACGCCGAGTCGGACATCCGCCGCCCGGGCGCCGAGACGGACGACGACACGTTCATCGCCGTCACGCACACGAGCGGTGTCCGCTCCCACCTGTACGTCTCCGCGACGACCGCCCAACTCGGCCCGCGTTTCCGGGTACTGGGATCGAAGGCGGGTTACGTCAAGTACGGCCTCGACCCCCAGGAGGCGGCCCTGCGGGACGGCAGGCGTCCGCACACGACCGCCGACTGGGGCACCGAACCCGAGTCCCTCTGGGGCCGCGTGGGATCCGGCGACTCCCCGCTGACCGGAGGAGGCCGCGCCGAACCCACCCTCCCCGGCGACTATCCGGCCTACTATGCGGCCGTGACCAGGGCCCTCAACGACGACGGTCCCAACCCGGTGACCGCTCTGGAGGCGGCCGCCGCCCTCGATGTGCTCGAGGCGGCCCGCCGTTCGGCCCGCGACGGAGTGGCGGTGGCGCTGTGACGCACAACCAGGAGATCACCCCGAAGTTCCACCCGGAACTCACCCCGCCTCTGGAGGAACTGGAGGCGCAGGAACGGCACCTGGTCTTCAGCCAGTTCACCTACGAGGACGCGTGGGCGCTGGGCTGCCTGCTCGTGGAGCTGGCCCGCGAGCGCCAGGCCCCGGTCGCGATCGACATCCACCGCGCGGGCCAGCAGCTCTTCCACGCGGCGCTGCCCGGATCGACCCCGGACAACGACGCCTGGATCGCCCGCAAGCGCCGCGTGGTCGAACGCTACGGCTCCGCCTCCTACCTGGTGGGCGCCCGCTTCCGAGCCAAGGGCACCACCTTCGAGGACTCCTCCCGCCTGGACCCCGACGAGTACGCGGCCCACGGCGGCTCCTTCCCGATCAACGTCCTGGGCGTGGGCGTCGTCGGCGCGGTGACGGTCTCCGGCCTCCCTCAACTGGCAGACCACCGCTTCGTGGTGGAGGCCTTGGAGGAATTCCTGCACAAGAGCTGACGCTTTCAGGGCCGCGGGTAACTGCACGTTTTAGGGGCGCGGGGAACTGCGCGAGCAACCACGACGCACCCGCGGTCGCCGACAAAGCGCAGTCCCCCACCCCTTCAGGCGTCTTTGAACTCCTGCCGCTGCCGCCCGAGCCCCGAAATCTCCAGCTCCACAACATCCCCGCCCCGCAGATACGGCTTCGGCTCAGGCTCACCCATGGCAACCCCCGCCGGCGTCCCGGTATTGATCACATCCCCCGGATACAAGGTCATGAACTGGCTGACGTACCGCACGACCTCCGCCACGGAGAAGATCTGCTCAGCCGTGGTCCCGTCCTGCTTCAACGCCCCGTTGACCCACAGCTTCAACGACAGATCCTGCGGATCACCCACCTCGTCCGCCGTCACCAACCACGGCCCCAGCGGATTGAACGTCTCGCAGTTCTTCCCCTTGTCCCAGGTCCCGCCCCGCTCGATCTGGAACTCCCGCTCGGACACGTCGTGCGCGACGGCGTATCCGGCGACGTACGCCAGCGGGTCCTCGTCGTCCGACAGATACCGGGCCGTACGCCCGATGACGACGGCCAGTTCGACCTCCCAGTCGGTCTTCACCGACCTGCGGGGGACCAGCACCGTGTCGTAGGGCCCGACCACCGTGTCCGCCGCCTTGAAGAAGATCACCGGCTCGGCGGGCGGCTCGGCCCCGGTCTCGCGGGCGTGGTCGTGGTAGTTCAGCCCGATGCACACGATCTTGCCGATCCGCCCCACCGGCGGCCCGACCCGCAGCCCGGTGGCATCCAGCGCGGGCAGCTCGCCGGCGTCGGCGGCGGCGCGGATCCGGCCGAGCGCCTCGTCGTCGGCGAGCAATGTCCCGTCGATGTCGGTCACGACACCGGACAGGTCCCGCAGAACCCCCTCGGCGTCGAGCAGCGCAGGCGTCTCCGCTCCCGCCGTACCGACTCGCAGCAGCTTCATGATCACTTTCTCCCTCGATCGCGGGGCGTCCGACCGATGGGTGCAGCCATCGGAGGACTGGTCGATCCTCCAAGGTCACCGTCCAGTCCGCAATACCCGGTTCACGGACTGGACCGTAACCGCCGGCTCAGGAGTACAGGGCCGCCCGCTCGACCGCGCTCCACGCCGTACTGGTGACCACGTACAGCGCGGCGGCCAGCGGCACCACCGCCACCGTGAACAACGTGAAGAAGGACATGAACGGCATCACCTTGCTGACGGCGCCGAGCCCGGGCACCGACTCGCCGTCCTGCACGGGGAGGGGGTTGTTGGCGGCCATCATCCGCTTGGTGCGCCGGTAGTTGAAGACGGCCACGACAGCGACCACGGCGAACAGTCCGAGATAGACCAGCCCCGCACCCCCGAACATCCCACCGCCCCCGAGGGCGTCCGCCCACCGTCCGCCCAGCGGAGCGGCCAGCAGCTGGTGCGTGAGCAGTTCGTTCGCCTGTCCGCCGATGCTCGTGCTGGAGAACAGGTGGTACAGCAGGAAGAACGCCGGCAGCTGCAGCAGGGAGGGCAGGCACCCGGACACCGGTGACACCTTCTCCTCGGCATGCAGTTCCAGCACCGCCTTCTGGAGCTTCTCGGGCTCCTTCTTGTGCTGCTTCCGCAGCTCGGCGATCTTCGGCTGCAGTGCGGTCCGGGCCTTCTGCCCGCGGGCGGCGGCCCGGGACAGGGGATGCACGAGCAGTCGTACGAGAGCGGTGAACAGGACGATGGCGGCGGCCGCCGCCGAGGCGCCGAACAGCGGCTGGAGCAGGTCGGCGAAGTGTCCGACCAGGTCGGCGAAGACAGAAAAAACGGACATGGGTGAGCCCTCCGGGGGTCTCGTCGTGCCGGTACTGGGACAGGGCGGCATGACGACCCGCGCGGGGCCTGCTCCGTGTGTGAGTGAGCCCTACGCGGCGGTCGCCGGAAGGGCGGATCCGGGGGCTCGGGGCCGGGTGCGGCCCTTGGCGTCGGGATCGCGTTGCGGCAGGAACGCCGTACGGCGGGCACGGTCGCGGATGGCCGTACGCACCCGCGTGGGCGGCACCGCGGGCGCGCAGCGCGCGGCGAGCAGGGCGCAGGCGGCGAGCGCGGAGCCGGCCGCGGCGGTCGCGGCGAGCGCGACGGTGGCGGTGAGGCTGCCGGTGTCGAGCAGCGCGACCTGGAGGACGAGCAGCGGGAGCAGCAGTACGGCGACGGGACGCAGCGACATCCGGCTGCGGATCATGACTGCCCCCTCCTGTGCGTACGTACTGCCACTCGCCTGTTCGGTTCGTATGCCTCGGTTATACCTGACCGCTCTCGACGGGCAGTTCCAGGGGCTGCAACAGCCTCCGTGGCCTGAGCAGCGCCCGGCTGACCGGATCCGCCGGGTCCGGATCGAGTCCGGGTCCCGGCTCCATGAGGACGTCCTCGACGGGTACGACGGCCCCGCAGGCGGGGCATTCGCCGTACGGCCCGAGTTCGGTGCCGCAGATGGCGTGCCGGAAGTAGCGCAGCTGGGTCTCGGCGAAGTGCTCGCGGCCCCAGAGGCCGAGGGAGCGGAGGGTCGGCCACAGGGCGATACCGCGCTCGGTGATGACGTACTCGTCCCGTGGCGGCGACTCCTGGTAGCGCCGCTTCTCCAGGATCCCCTCCGCCGTCAGCGACTGGAGGCGGGCGGCGAGGACCGCGCGCGGGATGCCGAGGTGGCCGAGGAAGTCGTTGTAGCGGCGCACGCCGTAGAGCGCGTCGCGGATGACGAGCAGCGTCCACCGTTCGCCGACGATCTCCAGCGCGCGGGCGATGGAGCACTCCTGTGTCGCGTAGTCCTTGCCGAGTGCCATGGCGTCCACTGTAACCATTTTTCGCGAGCTTGGTTCAATGACCGAACCTGCGGTGCTACGGTTCAGGACATGACTAGGTTCAATGAACGAACCACGACCGAGGTCGACACGCCGAGCACGCCCGGTACGCCGAGTACAAAGACACCGCCCCTTGCGGAGGCGCCCCCGCACCCCCGCGCCACCCTCGCCCTGACCAGCGCGGCAACGGCCGTGACCCTCATGACGTACACCGCCCCGGTGGTCACGCTCCGGGACACGGCGATCGCCCTGCACACCCCGCTCTCCGCACAGGCCTGGCTGATCAACGGCACTCCGCTGGGCCTCGCCGCGCTCCTCCTGGTCGCCGGCAGCCTGGCGGACGACTACGGCCGCCGCCGGATCTTCCTCATCGGCACCCTCGCCCTCGGCATCACCACGGCCCTCGGCGCCCTGGCCTCCTCCACGCTGCAGTTCACGCTGGCCCGGATAGCGCAGGGCGCGGCCAGCGCGGCGATCCTGGCGAGCAGCCTGGGCCTGCTGGTGCACGCCTTCCCGACCCCACGCGGACGACTGCACGCGACCGGCGTGTGGGGAGCCTTCGTGAGCGGCGGCATCGCGGCGGGGCCCCTCGTCGCGGGCGCGATGCCCGACTGGCGGGTGGCATACGGCGTGCTGGGCGCGGCGGCGGTGATCGTGGCGGCCCTGGGGACGCGTACGTTGACCGAATCCCGCTCACCGAGGGGCGGCCGCCCGGACATCCTGGGCGCACTGACCTTCGGCCTGGCCCTGGTGTCCCTGGTCGCCGCGCTCACGCTCGGCCGGGACGGCTGGCTGCGACCCGAGGTGGGCCTGCTGTTCCTGGCGGCCGTGGTGCTGGTGGCCGTGTTCGCGCTGGTGGAGCACCGCACCACGACCCCGATGATCGACCTGGGTCTGCTGCGCCGCCCCGGCTTCCTGGCCTCGTCCGCGGGCGGCCTGTTCACGGGCCTCGCGGTGATCGGCCTGTTCAGCTTCCTGCCGGTCCTGTTCCAGCAGGCGCTCGGCCTGTCCCCCATGGACACGGCCTGGCTGTTCCTGCTCTGGTCCGGCCTGTCCTTCACGGTGGCGCTGCAGGCGAAGCGCCTCGCGGGCCGCGTCCCGCCCCGCCACCAGCTGGCCGTCGGCTTCGCCCTGCACGCGGCGGGCGTCCTGACGATGCTCGGCGCGATCGACTCGGGTTCCTGGCAGCGCCTCCTGCCCGGCCTGATCCTGGGCGGCATCGGCAGCGGCCTGCTGAACGCCGCCCTGCCCCTGCTGTCGGTGGAATCGGTGCCGGCGGCCCGCGCGGCCATGGGGTCGGGCGCCCAGCAGACCTTCCGCTACATCGGCTCCTGCGCGGGCGTCGCGCTGACGATCGCGATCGTGACGTCCTCGGGCGGGGGCCTGGGGCACGGAGCGAACATCGCGCTGCTGGTGTCCGCGGGCCTGGCGCTGTCGGCCGCGGTGGCGGTGCTGGTGCTGCGCGAGCGGAACCGAGCCGTCTAGGCCCGAGGCCGCATCGACACCAGCTTCCCCCACACCACCAGCCGGTACCTCGACGTGTACTCCGGGGTGCAGGTCGTCAGCGTGATGTAGTACCCGGGCTCGGAGTACCCGCGGCCGGGCTCGACGATCGAGCGGGGAATCGGGCGTACGACACCCGAGTCACCGGCCGAGGTCTGCGGGAGCGTCTTGTCGACGGCGTAGATGTAGGTCGCCGTCTTCGTCTCGACCTCCACGAGGTCCTTCGCCCGCAGCCGGTTGATGTACCGGAACGGCTCCCCGTGCGTGTTCCGGTGCCCCGCGAGCGCGAAGTTGCCCGCCTGGCCGGGCTGCCCGGTGCCGCGGTAGTGGCCGACGTACCCCTTGTTGAGGACGTCCTGCTTGCTGACGCCCTCGGCGACCGGGACGCGCAGACCCAGGCGGGGGATGATGAGGATGGCGTAGGCCTGGGACCAGGAGGGGCGGGGCTGCCTGACGGTGGCCGCCTGTTGGCTGTGACGGGTGCCGGTACGCGGCTGGGTCGTCGCGGCCGGAACGGACGTACCCGAGTCGTCGCCTTTGTCAGTGGCCCCGTCACCCCACTCGCGCTCCAGCGCCTCCACCTTGCGCTCGGCGCCGCGCTTGGCCTCCCGGTTGGTCCACCACAGCTGGTGGACGACGAGCAGCAGGAGCACGAGGCCCGCGGTGACGAGGAGTTCGCCGCCGGTCCACAGCGCACGTCGGCGGCGGGCGCGCTGCCGCCGGGTGGTGTGCTGCACGACGGGAACGCGCATCCGTACGCCTCCTTCACCGGGCCGCCCGCACGATAGGGGCCGGAGGCCGAAGTCACCAGACCCGCACGGCACCGGCCGTGAGACAGCCGTGGGACAGCCGTGGGACAGGCGTGGGACAGCCGTACGACAGGGACTGTTCGTGACTTCGTACAGAGGTTTTAGAAAGGGCTGGCACAACCCTCGACAACCCCACCCGTCACACCCGATGCTTCCCTCCAGTGACCTGACGGGCCAGGTCCCAGCGAAGGCGGAGAAGCCATGATCCGACGCAGAACCCTGCTGACCGCAGCGGGCGGCACCCTCCTCGGCAGCGCTCTCGCGACCGGCACCGCACGCGCGGACGCCACGATCGCCGTCAACCCCGGGACCTCGTACGGCACCTGGGAGGGCTGGGGCACCTCCCTGGCCTGGTGGGCCAATGTGTTCGGCGCGCGGGACGACTTCGCCGACATCTTCTTCACCACCAAGTCCACGACGTACAACGGCACCTCACTCCCCGGCCTGGGCCTGAACATCGCCCGTTACAACCTGGGCGCATGCAGTTCGAACACGGTGAACGGCGAGAGCATGGTCGCCTCCCCCAACATCCCGGCGTTCAAGCAGATCGAGGGCTACTGGCAGGACTGGAACAACGAGGACCCGACGTCCTCGGCGTGGAAGTGGACGGCGGACGCCACCCAGCGCGCGATGCTGACGAAGGCCGTGGCCCGCGGCGCGACCACCGAGCTGTTCGCCAACTCCCCCATGTGGTGGATGTGCCTGAACCACAACCCGTCCGGCGCCTCCGACGGCGGCAACAACCTCCAGTCCTGGAACTACCGCCAGCACGCCTCCCACCTGGCGGCGGTGGCCCTCTACGCGAAGAACAACTGGGGCGTGAACTTCGCGACGGTCGAGGCCTTCAACGAGCCCAGCTCCAGTTGGTGGACGGCGACGGGCACGCAAGAGGGCTGCCACATCGACTCAACGGTCCAGTCCGCCGTACTCCCTTACCTCCGGAGCGAGTTGGACAAGCGTGGCCTGACGTCGACGAAGATCTCGGCCTCGGACGAGACGAACTACGACCTCGCCCGCACGACCTGGAACTCCTTCTCGTCGACGACGAAGGGCTATGTGAACCGGGTCAACGTCCACGGCTACCAGGGCTCGGGCGGACGCAGGGATCTGCTGTACACCGATGTCGTGACGACGGCCGGCAAGGCCCTGTGGAACTCGGAGACCGGCGACAACGACGGCACCGGCTACACCCTCGCCTTCAACCTCCTCTACGACTTCCGCTGGCTGCACCCCACCGCCTGGGTCTACTGGCAGGTCATGGACCCGTCCACGAACTGGGCGATGATCGCGTACGACGCGAGCACGCTGCAGGCGGGCGCGGTGCAGACGAAGTACTACACGATGGCCCAGTTCAGCCGGCACATCCGCCCCGGCATGAAGATCCTCGACACGGGCGTGAGCAACGCGGTCGCGGCCTACGACTCGAGCGCGAAGCGCCTGGTGATCGTGGCGCTGAACACGTCGTCGTCTTCCCAGACCTTCACCTTCGACCTCTCCAACTTCAGCACGGTGACGGGTGGTTCGGGCGGCCTGGTCCCCCGCTGGAACACGGTGACGACGGGCGGGGACCTGTACAAGGCGTACTCCGACACGTTCCTGAACGGGAAGTCGGTCTCGGTGTCGCTGGCGGGGAAGGCGGTGCAGACCTTGCAGATCGACGGGGTGACGATCTGACGTCCTCACCGCCGTCCACTCCCTCTGGGCGGATGCCGGCCGGGCTGGTCGCGCTCGCGCTCGGCGGTTTCGAGATCGGGATCGGGATCGGCCTGACGGAATTCGTGATCGCGCGGCTCCTGCCACAGGTGGGCCGGAGCCTCGCCGTGTCGGAGGCCGCGGCGGGCTGGCTGATCTCCGGTTACGCCCTGACCGTCGCGGTGGGCGCGACAGCGCTGACGGCAGCGACGGTCAGGCTGCTCCGCAGGCCGGTCCTCACGGGCTTGGCCGTCCTCTCCACCCTCGCCCCCCGGGGGGGGTGCTTCTATCTGTTCGGTCAAGGTCTGTGGGCTTGGTCAGGCTGTTTGTTCGTGCCCGGGTTGGTAGAGGGTGCGGTGCTTGAGCATGG
>NZ_JBIAWS010000014.1:0-260613 GCF_042896045.1 Streptomyces sp. NPDC001351
TACGCAGCAGCGTGCCGATCAGCCCGCCTCACCGCATCAGGAACTGGCCGCGTTCATCCGTACGCGGGTGGGGACGTTCAGGTGTACGCCGACACCAGGCCACTCCTCGAACACCTCGCCACGGTCGCCGGCCACTCGCCCGAGGCACTCGAGCGCGCCCTGGCCGACGCCAGCGCCCTGGGTGGCGCCAACAGACCACGCCGCCGCCTGCCCAGGAAGAATCCCTTCGCCCGGCGCCAGGACCTGGCGCACCGCATCGCCCAAGAGGCCCTGAAAGGCACACGGGTCCACACGCTCGCCAAGCGCTACAACCTCCGCTGCTGGGATATCCGCTTCGCCCTGGAGACCCCACGCCTGACCACCACAGAGACGGGACAGCTGGCCGACCCGATCACGGGCGAACTCGCCGACCTGGTCGAGAACATGATCAGCAGAGGGCTGAACAAGAGGCAGATCTGGATCGAGCTCATGGACGACCACGACTACCTGGTCAAATACCACAGCATCCGCCACTACATCGACTACACGCGATCCGGCAGACAACGCAAGAAGCGGTCAGCTTCCCCCTTGACATCCAATCTAGTCGCCCCAGGTCAGCGCACTGCACGCGACTAACTTCGATGTCAAAGGACAGTCACCAGCCCTACGCACAGCCGACCGCTGGCGCAGTCGGCACGGGGCGCGTCGCCAGCCGCTGCAGGCTACTCAGAGGTGCTGCTCACCTTCTTGAAGCTCCTCAACAGACCGAGCAGGGGCCAATGCTGCCGTACGCCATTCGTCGCCCCTGGCGGGGAGGCCGCAGTCAAGGGTCACCGCGGCAACCGACACGCCCTTCATCTGTCGCTGCGTCTCCGCCTCCCTCTCCTGGTGCAACCTCACTTCGGCGAAACTGTGGGCGCGGGCCGGACACTTCCGCTGCTTTGAGTGACCCCAGCGATCGCAGTGGAAGTAGGCCGTGAGGAAAATCCCAGCAGTCCTGGGGGTTTGGAGGTACTCGGCTACGAGTTGCTGATCCAAGGCCGTTTCGAGTGCTGCGTTCCAGCAGCCCTTGCATTCGATGACTACCTTGATGGGGTCGTTCCCGGCCCCTTCTTGGGTGGGCACTTCGATTTGAATGTCGGTGCGCAGGCCCGGGAAGCCCGGTCTGCGGACCTGGACCTCTCGGTTGACGACGACTCGGTGGCCACCGATGTCGTGCAGGAGGAAGGTAGTGACGACATCGCTGAAGTCCTCTTCCCAACACGGCCACCATTCAGAGTGGTTTACTCCGGCTTGGTCTCGGTTCCACAGCGCCGTGATGAGCCCGTTGGGGCGGTGCAGTGCCTGGGCGAAGCGTTCGAGTGACTCCAGGACGATGTCCTGGAGGTGTCTCTCGTCCGCGATCCAGCGGAGTCGCGCGGTGTCGGCGAGTCGGATCAAGTGCTCGGGTTCGACCGGCACGGCGTATCGGGCGGCCGCAGCAAGCGTGGTAGTGCGGGCCTCGACACGCAGCCGCCAGATGGCCGGGTATTCGTCAGCAAGAGACCGCAGTTCGGCGGCAGCCTCCAGGGTGCCCTTGTGGGCGAGGATTTTGGGCAAGGAGCGAGCCATCTCGAGCAGTCGGTCGTCGTCGCCGACGAAACCGGAGTGCAGGGGAGCATTGGCCACGTCGTCGATGCCTATGTGGTTCACGAGCAGCCGATACAAGTCCGCGAGGCTGCCATCCAGCAGCAGGCCAGCGGCTGTGGGCCAGCTTCCCGGCGGAGCGGGCAGGCGCGTCAGCGCTTGCAGGTACGCCTCAAGGGTGGCCGGGGTGTCGAGTCGGCGCCTGATGAGTGGCCAGAAGGCCGGAAGGACTGTGAGATGCAGAAGGGCAACTGCTGCCAGCATCCAGCGCACGTGTTCTGGTGACTGTGGTGCGTGGTCCGATGGATCGTCGGTCAGTACAGCAGCCAGCTGGACCGATGCGTTCGTGTCCCCTCGGACCGCGAGTTCGCTCAGAACGCCCTGCCATTGCTCCGGTCGGCGGTCTTCGTGAGCGGCCCACGTCAGCAGGGCGTGGCGAATCTCGTCCTGCGGTAGCTCCGCAGACGCACGGGCGATGGTCCGGACAACATCGTCGCGGACGCCGTCAAGGACCTCCGTCATCAGCCGGGCAAGCTCGCCCTCGGCCCTGCTCGTGCACACGAGAAGCAGCCGCTGTTGCATCTCCTGGGCGTCACCATCGGCGTGAAGGCTGGAGAGGGCGACGGCCCATCCGGCCCACCGGCCGGGTTCGGCCGGGATGGCGGGGAGGGAGTCAAGGAGACCCAGTGCCGCGAGTTCGGGGGCGTTCGCAAAGCCGAGGGCTCCATGGGGAATCAGTCTCTCGGCACTCAACGGCTGAACAACACACAGCACATAGTGGGCGGCCTGCAGGAGAAGGCTGTCCAGCTCCGTGCCCGCCGACGGCCGAGAGGGTGCCTTGGTCACCGCCATGAGCCACGAGTTGTCCCACTTGGGAGACGAGCCGTCTGCTGTGCGGTGAAGTTCGGCGACAACCCGCCCCCAGGCACTCCTTACCTCGTCGGGCCCTGCGGCAAGGACACCAGCGAGTGCCTTACCCAGGGCGGCTTCGTCATAGGTGTTCCGCCGACGCTCGGCCTCTTCCAGCTCGCGTTGCTCTCGCTCCCACGAGGCCTCTTCTGGCGGATTGTCCCAAAAGGCCGTGGCCACGTGCAGACTCGGGTGGGAAGCGCGGGCTGCTCGGGCCCGGTCCAGGTCGGCTTGGTCTTCAGGTGGCGGGAAGGCAACGGCCAGGCGTGCGAGCCTCTCGTCGATCCCGGACAGCAGGTCCCAATGCTCCATCCAGTACAGGGCGTCTTCCCGGGGAAGCAAGGCCCTGGTGAGTCGTCCCATGTGCAGCGCGAAAAGTTGCTCGTCGGTAACCCGAGTCATCAGTGCGGAAGCAAGGGTGCGGCGGACCTCGACGTCCTTGCCGAGCGCAGCTGCCAGATCCTGCAACGGGGTATGTACGTGCTGACGCAGAAGGAGTTCATGACGGTCGGCGAGACCCACCAGAGCTTCCGCGGCCTCGGACAGCAAGGCGTCAGGGGTTGATGACTGGCCGGCGAGGCTGACGGCGCGGGCAAGAACTGCGATAGCCAGTGTCGTGCTTCCGCCCTCTGTCGTGTCGCAGCAGGTGTTGCGGGCCCAGTTAACGGCTTCTTCCACGTCCGTCGCGTGGATGAGCTCGGGGATCTCCTGGCGCAGCATGTAGGCACGGCCGATCAAGTCCGGCTCCGGGTCGCGCGCGTGCCCGAGAAACTCCGTCAACGTGATGTGGTGCGGCCACAATTGTCGCAGCGCCGCCGCCACGACCTCCGGGGAGTCGTCGTTCATCAGCTCCCGCATGCGCTCGACAGCTTCGGTTTGCGGCTCGGTGATGCCGAGCAAGGCCGAGACTCTGACGTCCGTGTAGGCGTCCTGGTCTTCGGCGAGCGCCAGCAGATCGGGCGTCAGCTCGGGCCGCCGACAAGCCCGGGCCATGCCAACTGCGCCGAAGAGGAGATTCACCTCTGTGGTGGCGTTCAGGTGCGGGCGCAGCTGGTTCGCGATTTCGGGGTGGTCCAAGCGATGAAGTGTCGTGTTGTCGAGTCTTATGGTGTCATCGCTCTTGAGCAGGGCGAGAAGCGCCTCGACGACGCGGCCCCGGTCGCGCTCCTTGCGCCGAGGGAGGTCGGCGAGGAGTAGAACCAGCGGGTCATCGCGGAGCAGGTCCTCGAACACCGTCGTGCTCGTGTTGCTGCGCCAGGCAGCTACCTCCTGATGGGCGGGCAGGACGTGCCGGGACGGCCCGTCGCCGATCCACAACAGTTCTCGTTCCACTGCGGGCTGAATCTCGCGGGCGCGCAGGAACTCGGCGGCAAGGAATTCCCGGTAGCTCTTGTGCACGAACGCCCAGCGATAGTCGCCGAGTGGAACCAACAGACTCGACTCGGTGAGCTGACTCAACTCATTCATCGTGCAGGGCACCGGGCTCCCAAGAGGTCCCGGCTCGTTGCCCGACGCCAAGCGGGACAGCTCAAGGTCGGCAACGGCCGATTCCGTCGACGGAGACCCTCCATCCACGAGCACCGTGTACGGGCCGAACTGCAGAGCTGCGGCAACCCGTGCCGCCGCTGCGAAGAGGGTCTCGGCCGTCGCCTGCGTGCGCCGCAGTTCCGTGCGCTTGGGACGACGGATCTCCTTGCACAGGTGCAGGCACGCCTCGTGGTACGCCTCCGCGGTCGAGTCGGGCAGGCTTCCACGCGCCGTGTAACTCGTCAGCATCTGCCGCAAGGTCATCGGGTGGGTGGCCAGCGCCACCAGACCTCGCTGCTGAACCGCCCTGCAGAAGGCTGTGGGGTCTTCGAGGCCCACGGTGTCGGCGGCGAGGACCACGTCATCCCGCGACAGCGGCGCCAGACCGACCATCTCCACGGCGTCCGCCGGCCAGAACCGCCTAAGGCCCGTCTCCAGCCCGCTCGGCCACCGAGCCGAACGGCAACTGATGCGCAGTCGCAAACTCCTCCTGGCCTCGTCCACCAGATCCTCCAGCTGCTCGACGATCAGCTGATCCAGATCCGGCAGATCGTCCAGCCCCTCGTCCAGGCCGTCGAGAAGCACATGCCACTCGGTCGCCTCCGCGGGCGGCTGGAACACCGCGCCGAGTTTCGCCGCAGCGCGGCTCGCGTCGGTCCCGCAGTTGCCGAGGTTGAGCCGTCGCACCACATGGCCTGCGGTCTCAAGATCGCGATGTTCCTGTTCCAACGCGAAAGACTTGCCCATTCCCCATTCGCCACGCAGGACCAGCAGCGAAAGGGCCCGCTCGTCAGCCAAAGACCGCCCGGGAGCGACCCCGGTAAACGGAGACAACAGCGGCCAGCCGTAGCGGTCCGACTCCGGAGGTTCCCCGAGCGGAAAAATTCGCCGTCTCCACGGCAAACACGGCCACTCCACGCTTCGCCACATCCCAACAGTCTTCAACCATTCCTCACCGCTCTACACGGCGCTCACACGATAGGCCTCACCACTGACAGAGCTCCC
The DNA here is from genome assembly GCF_042896045.1 of Streptomyces sp. NPDC001351. Lineage (NCBI taxonomy): Bacteria > Bacillati > Actinomycetota > Actinomycetes > Kitasatosporales > Streptomycetaceae > Streptomyces > Streptomyces sp. NPDC001351. Next base: position 5,047 of record NZ_JBIAWS010000014.1, read on the forward strand.
CCTCGGGCGACTTCCTCCGTACCTCGACCGCTGCAGCCGGAGGCAGCCCGCAGTCGACACCCGCCAATGCCACGAGGTGCGGTCCACCGCAACAGAGCGGCCATGACTCGCTGAGGGCAGCGACGGTGACCGGCTGACTGCCGGAACGGCGTCACCTACGGGACCAGCTCTACACCCCTACCTGGTTGCGTCGGCATTTCCAGGGAGGTTGCCGACCTCGGCGAGGGCTGCGTCGATCAACGACTCTGCGATGGATCGCGCGCACGCGGCGGTGTGGCTGCTGTTGAGGGCGGGGCCGCGTGCGGCCGCGCCGTCGAAGAACAGTGCCAGTCGCTCACCGAGGGTTTCCGGATCCGCGGCCCCGGCCTGCCGTGCGATGTCCGAGAGGCGGCGGGCGAACTCGCCCTTGTACGCCGCGGCCAGTTGGTGGGCGGAATGCCCAGGGTCGGGTACTTCAACGCTGACGTTCAGGAACGGGCACCCCCGGAACGGAGCGGTGGTTTCCGGCGGCTTCCAGTCGAAGACGGCGAGCAATTGCTCACGCGGGCTCGAGGTCGGTGGGGCGGACGGCGGGGGGACGGGGAGGAGGTCGTCGCCCAGGGACCGCAGGTATGCCCCGACCAGCTCGTCCTTACTGGGGAAGTGCGTGTAGAGAGTGCGCGGTGACGCCTCCCTCGTCATCCAGCCCGCCGTGCCTGTGGCCTGAGCCGCGGATCCTGCCGCCGACGGCCCCTGCCGTCGACGCCATTCTCCGTTCCGCTTCGTGTGCCTGGTGCGCGACGGTGCCGTGTGGCGGTCCGTGGCAGATCCCACCCAGCCGTCACAGCGCCATCGTGTCGATCGTTGGCGAAGCAGAGGGACAACGCGCGCCTTCGACCTCCTGGGCAGGAACGGTTGGCCGAGTAGGTGAGGGACTGGGGTATCAGCACTGCTGAACCTAGTCGCCGGACAAAAGCGTGAGGGCTCCCGACCACAGCACGTCCGGGTTGATGTACTCGGGGTGGAAACCCGTCATCCCCTCAAGGAACTCCATCGTTGTGGTGGAGTTCTTCAGTTGCCGGTCCGCAGCGTCGAGGTAGCGCCTCGTGCGGCCGATGTGGGGCCGCGTCGTCCGGGCGGGCCGGGTCTTGGTGGCCGGCCACCACGAACTCCACTCCGAGCGCCTTCACTTGGCGGGGTGCCCTTCGCGCGTCGCGGCCACCACCCTCGGATTCCGCGAGCGAGAGGTGCACGCCGTTGTAGACGACGCCCCCCTCGACGGGGACGAGCGCGTGCCCCTCCAGACTCAGTCTGCCGACCGGCGCACTTTTCGTGGAGCCCGGTCGCCCAACCCTCCGAGCAACACCACACAAACCGCTCGGCGAACGTGGTGACGAACCTGCCGGGAACGAGCACCTCGATCACGGTCAGGGACTCGGGTGTTGCCCCATGCTCGACCCAATTGACGCATGGCCTACGAACAGGGCGCCCCCTGCCCACCACAACGAGTCCGCCGGATGGCATACGGCCCGGCAAGCCGACTTCACCATAACCGGGGCATAGCGCTATACCTCGGGGCGATCCCCTAGAGCCGTTAAGCCCGTTTCCCACCGTTCTGCTCCCGGACGGTGTCGAACAGGGACGTCAGAGTGGGACTTGCCGCGAGACTGCCCAGCAGGACGTGAAGCGACTGCCGTTCCGTGGCACCCAGGTCTGCGAGGATTTCGCCGTCGAGATCTACGAGTGTGTGGTTGAGGCGGGCCAGGACCTTGCGCCCTTCGGTGGTGATGTCCACGGCGTAGCGGCGACGATCCTGCGGATCTCGTGTCCGCTCCGCGTATCCGGCGCGCTCCAGGTCGTCGAGACTCGTCACCATCGTCGCGGGGTCGATGCGCAGGAACGAGCCAAGTGCCAGTTGCGGCATCGCACCGTTGTCCGCCAAAGCCTGCAGGACGCTGTAATGCCGCACCCGCAGGCCGGTCCCGCCAATGCCGTCCTCGGCGATCCTGAACGCCACCTGCCCGAGTTTGACCAGCAGGCAGATGGTGTGTTCGGCCACTGTCCCCGGAACCAGCGGAGCCTCGGACATCGTTTATCCCGCCCATGGTTAGTCGTACGTATGGTCCTGTCCATCGTACGAGAAGGCCCGAGGCACCAGGACCGCTGCAGGCCGGCGGGATTCCCCACCTTCCGCCGGCTTACGGCCGGTGCGTCCTGGGTGCTCAGCCGACGATGGCCCGACCGAAGATCTGCCGGGCTATGACCCACTTCTGGATCTCGTTGGTGCCCTCATAGATCTCGCCGATCTTGCTGTCCCGGTAGATCGCCTCGACGGGGCCGGGGCTGCCGTCGGCACCCAGTTCGCGCGCGAAGCCGAGGCCTCCGAAGGCCTGGACGGCGTCGCGCGCCATGTCCACCGACAGCTTGGTGGCGTAGTACTTCGCCATCGCGGCCTCGGGCTCCGGGGACGGGTTGCCCGCGTCCAGGCGCAGGGCGGCCTTGGTGTAGAGGGTGCGGGCGTTCTCGATCTCGGTGGCCCGTTCGGCGAGCAGGAACTGCCAGTGCTGGTTGGCGGCCACCGGCTTGCCGAAGGCGTGTCGCGTCGACAGGTGGGCCACGGTGTGGTCGAAGGCGGCCTGCGCCATGCCGACCCCGGCAGCCGCGATGCCGATCCGGCCGTAGGTCAGAGTGGACAGTGCATGGCGCAGTCCGTGTCCCTCGGCGCCACCGAGGAGATCGTCGTCGGTCAGGTGCACATCCGTGAAGCGGACGTCCGCGGTGAGCTGGCCGCGGTTGCCCATCTTGCGGTCGGGAAGGCCGACCTCCACTCCGGGAAGCGCCGTGTCGACGATGAACATGCTCAGCCGGGTGCCGGTGCGGGCGAGAACCACCACGAACCCGGCGACGGGCGAGTTGGAGATCCACCGCTTGTGGCCGTTCAGCACCCAGCCGGCCTCGGTGCGTATCGCCTCGGTCTGAACCGCCTGCGGGGACAGGTCACTTGAGGCATCCGGCTCGGTGGTGGCGAACGCGCCGACCACTGAGCCCTCCGCGACCTTTCGCAGCCATCGCTGCTGCTGCTCCTCGGTGCCCTGCCGCAGGGCGTTGCCCGCCAGGATGCAGTGCACGTCGAAGACGGCCGCGACGCTGCTGGAGTAGTAGGCCAGTTCCTCGATGGCCGCGGCGGTGGCGCTCGCCGGGTGGGTCAGACCGTCGCCGCCGACCTCGCTGGGGAAGGGGATCCGGAAGACCCCCGCCGACGCAAGCCCGTCAAACACCTGCCGGGGGAAGCCGTCCGTGCGCTCGTCGCCGCCCGCGATCGCCACGGCGTGCGGAGCCACTTCGTGCTCTGCGATCCGGCGCACGGCAGCGCGAACGGACTGTGTCTCTTTGGGGGCCAGGAGCTCGTGGTAGAGCCGGTCGATCTGGCGTGCGGGAGTGGAAGTCATACGCGGAAGATACCATTAGCATCGCGTACGATTAGCTCGGCAATCTATTTTGGAGGTTCGACCATGACACAGACGCTGGCCGACAAGACCATCCTGATGTCGGGAGGCAGCCGCGGCATCGGACTCGCCATCGCTCTGCGCGCGGCCCGCGACGGTGCGAACGTGGTGATGCTCGCCAAGACCGCCGTGCCGCATCCGAAGCTCGAAGGCACGGTCCACACCGCCGTTGACGAGATTGAGCGCGCGGGCGGCAAGGGGCTGGCCGTCGTCGGTGACGTCCGCGACGAGGACGATGTGCGCACCGCTGTCGACGCGGCGGTCAGCGCCTTCGGTGGCATCGACATCGTGGTGAACAACGCCAGCGCGATCGACCTGTCGTCGTCGGAGCAGCTGGAGATGAAGCGGTACGACCTGATGCAGGACATCAACACGCGTGGCACGTTCCTGCTGAGCAAGGCCGCTATCCCGCACCTGCGCAAGGCGGGCAACCCGCACATCCTCACGCTCTCCCCGCCGTTGAACCTCGCGCCGCACTGGGTGGGGAAGCACCTCGGTTACACGCTGTCGAAGTACGGCATGAGTCTGTGCACCATCGGGCTCGCCGAGGAGCTCGCCGCCGACGGCATCGCCGCCAACTCGTTGTGGCCGAGGACCCTGATCGACACGGCCGCCGTGCGCAACGTGGTCGGCGGCGCCGGACAAGCCCGTAGTCCGCGGATCATGGCTGACGCCGCGTACGCCATCCTCACGCGTGACGCGCGGAAGTGCACCGCCAACCTGTTCATCGACGACGAGGTCCTGTCGGACGAGGGCGTCACCGACCTGTCCGTCTACAGCCCTGCCGACTTCGAAGGCGATCTCGCGCTCGACATATTCGTCGATCCGGCCTGATCCCACACTGCTCAGTCGATGAACGCGAGGGCGTTCTCGATGCCCTTCTCGAGGACCTCATCGGCGAGCTTCGAGTCGAAGGCGGCGCGGGACAGCTGCAGCGACCCAGGCCTTCGCAGCGGTCGAACTAGTCGATCAGGGCGCGGAGGGACATCCGACGCCGCACTGGTCCCGGTGCTCGGGCGACAGATAGCCGAGAACGAGATCCTCGAAGCTGGGCAGCCGGGCCGCCGGGCCGCAGAGTGCCGTGCCGCCTGCATGCGTAGCTCCTCTACGACGACGTTGGCGACGAGGTCGGCCCCTTGATGCCACAGGATCCTCTGACGCCACAGGATCCTCCGTTCATTCCGCAGGGCCATTGCCTTGCACGTCATCCCGAGCCTATGGTCTGTCGAATGTAATGCTATGACTCACATTTGATGGCGCCGTCAGAGTCAGAGATGAGGCATGCCGTGAGTGAGGTCCCCTTCCAGCCCGCAGTGGAGCAGTCACGCGCGCTGGCCGCGGGTGAGATCTCGAGCCGAGAACTCGTCGAGCTCTATCTTGAGCGGATCGCCACCCATAACACCGCGTTGAACGCGGTGGTGACCCTTGACCCCGAGCGGGCCCGTCGCGAGGCCGGGGAAGCGGACGCCGCGCGGGCGGCCGGGCGAGACCTCGGTCCTCTGCACGGTGTGCCGATCACGGTCAAGGACAGCTTCGAGACAGCCGGGATGCGCACCGTCTGCGGGCGAACAGACCTCAAGGACTACGTGCCCGACCAGGACGCCGAGGCGGTCAAGCGGCTGCGTTCGGCCGGTGCCGTGATCATGGGGAAGAGCAACATGCCTCCGGGTAACCAGGACGTCCAGGCCGACAACCCGGTGTTCGGTCCTTCATCGAACCCGTGGGACACGACCCGTACCTCGGGCGGATCCGCCGGGGGCGGCGCCGTCGCCACCGCCGCGGGCCTAACGGCGTTCGACTTCGGCTCGGAAATCGGCGGATCGACCAGGATCCCGTCCCACTTCAACGGCCTGTACGGGCACAAGTCGACCTGGCGGTCCATACCCCTCATCGGGCATGTGCCCTACGGCCCGGGCCCGGGACGATGGACCGAGGCCGACATGGGCTGCGGCGGCGCGCAGGTCCGCGACGCCCGTGACCTCGTCCCGATCTTGCGGGCAACGGTCGGGCCCGCCGACTACGACGGCGGTTTCAGCTACACACTCGCACCGCCGCGCGCGACCAAGCTCGCCGACTTCCGGGTCGCCGTCTGGAGTGAGGATCCCGCGTGTCCCGTCGACAGCGACGTCGCGGCAGCCGTGGACGATGCAGTCACTGTGCTGCGGGCGGCCGGCGCGAAGATCACGGTCCAGCCCGCCGGCCTCCCTGTCGACATCGCGACGAATCACGGGAAGGCTTTCCAGCCCCTGCTCTTCGGCGCGGGCGACCGCACCGGCCTCGCTCCTGCCTCCAGCGCCGCGGTGCTGGCGCGGTTCGTCCAGCACCCGCGGGGTGACGCCGGTCCCGCCCTGCTCGGAACCTTCCAGTCCCACTATCACTGGCTGCAGGCCCACATGGTGCGCAATGAGATCCGGCAGCGATGGTTCGAGTTCTTCCAGGACTTCGACATCGTGCTCATGCCGGTCACCCCGACGGCCGCCCCCGCCCACCACAACAAGCTGATCGACTGGTTCGGGCGGCCATTCGAAGTCGAAGGTGTGCGACGCCCTTACTGGGACCAGGTCAAGTGGAGCGCCGTCGCCAACGTCTCCGGGGGGCCGGCGACGACCATCCCGGTGCGCCGAGGCAGGAGCGGACTGCCCATCGGTCTGCAGGCCATGGGCCCGAGCGGGGGCGATCTCACCACCATCGAGTTCGCCGCCCTGCTGGGCCGGGAAGTAGACGGCTTCGTGCCGCCTCCGGCCTTCGTCCAGACCCCCACCACTGGACCCTGACCACCCGCCCGATGACCCCGAAGAACGACGATGCACGGCTTGAGCCGCAACGCGTCACGACTGCTGACGGATTCCGCGTCCCGCTACCCGGAACGCACCGCGATCGTCTTCGGCGACGACCGCATCACGTACGAGGCCCTCGACGCCGCGGCCAACCGGGGGGCGAACCTGCTCGTCTCGCGCGGGATCCAGCCCGGGGACAAGGTCGCGCTGTCCTGCCCCGATTCTCCGGCATCTACTTCGGCATCCTCAAGGCCGGCACCGCGGTCGTGCCGCTGAACGTGCTGTTGCAGGGCCGCGAGGTCGCCTACCACCTCACCGACTCCGACGCGAAGGGCGTACTTCGCCTTCGAGGGCACCCCGGAGCTGCCGATCGGAAAGGCCGCCTGGAAGGGATTCCGCGAGAGGGCGGACTGCACCCAGTTCTTCCTGATCGAGAGCGGCGGCGCGCCGTAGTCCGGGAACGAGACGCCGGAGTCCTACACCTCGGTCGTAGCCGAGCAGCCCGTGACGTTCCGGACGGTCGAACGCGACGAAGACGACACAGCGGTAGTCCCCTACACGTCCGGCACCACCGGCCACCCCAAGCGCAGAGCTGCGTCACCGCAACGTGTATGACAACGCGCTCGCCGGCATCGACCTGTTCGTTTTGAGGGGGCAGCGCCCTGTTACATGTTGATCATGTGGCCCGCGAGGCCGTGGACGGCTTCCTTGACCGCCTCGCCCAGGGTGGGGTGGGCGTGGACGTTGCGGGCGACCTCATGGACGGTGAGGTCCCACTGCTGGGCCAGGGTCAGCTCGGGAAGGAGTTCGGTGACGTCGGGGCCGATGAGGTGGCCGCCGAGGAGTTCGCCGTACTTGCCGTCGCTGATCAGCTTCACGAAGCCGCCCGCGTCGCCCAGGCCGTGGGCCTTGGCGTTCGCGGTGAACGGGAACTTGGCGACCTGGACGTCGTACCCCTTCTCCCTCGCCTGCGCCTCGGTGTAGCCGAAGCTGGCGATCTGCGGCTGGCAGAAGGTGGATCGCGGGATCATCACGTAGTCCAGCTCCATGGTCTCCGCGTCCGCGATCGTCTCGGCGGCGACCACGCCCATCGCCTCGGCGGCGTGCGCGAGCATCAGCTTCGCGGTGACGTCGCCGATGGCGTAGATGTGCGGTACGGAGGTGCGGCAGCGGCCGTCCACGTCGATCGCGCCGCGCTCGGTGACGCGGACGCCGGTGTTCTCCAGGCCGTATCCGGTGACGTTCGGGGCGAAGCCGATGGCCTGCAGGACCTTGTCGGCCTCCAGCACCTGCTGGGTGCCGTCCTTGCCGGTGACGGTGACTCGGACCTGCGGGCCGGACTCGTCGATCGACTCGACGCGGGTCGAGGTGAGCACGTCGATGCCCAACTTCCGGTACTGCTTGGCCAGTTCGGTGGAGACCTCGGCGTCCTCCAGCGGGGCGATACGGTCCAGGAACTCGACGACGGTGACCTTGACGCCGTAGTTGTGCAGCACATAGGCGAACTCGACGCCGATGGCCCCGGCGCCGGCGATCACGATCGACTGCGGAAGGTCCTCGGCGAGGATCTGCTCCTCGAACGTCACCACGCGCGCGCTGCGCTTGGTGCCGGGCAGCAGCTTGGGGGTCGCCCCGGCGGCGATGATGCAGTTCTCGAAGCCGATGGTGCGGGTGTTGCCGTCGTAGTCGGCCACCTGGAGTGTGTGCGGGTCGAGGAACGAGCCGCGTCCGCTGATTTCGGTGATCTTGTTCTTCTTCATCAGGTAGTGGACGCCCTTGACCCGGCCGTCCGCGACCTTCCGACTACGGCGGAATGCCTCCCCGTAGTCGAAGGAGACCTCACCGTCGACCTTGATGCCAAAGGTCTTCGCCTCGCGCGTGAAGACGTGCGCCAGTTCGGCGTTGCGCAGCAGGGCCTTGGTGGGGATGCAGCCCACGTTCAGGCAGACGCCGCCCCAGTACCTCTCCTCGACGACTGCTACACGCTTGCCCAGTTGGGCGGCCCTGATGGCGGCCACGTACCCGCCCGGGCCCGCGCCGAGTACGACGACGTCGAAGTGCTCACCCTGCTCGTCCATGGACCGTTCCTTTCCCCTGGGACCGTCGACTCCATGTCAGTGGCCGACTCGCTCCCGATCGCACAACCTGTTCATCAGCTCAGTCGCTGTGGTTCAACGTCCCGGTGCCGTGATCCATGCCCGCGCGGCGATCACCGACGGGCCGACGCCCCGTCGACTTCATGCACTCCCGCCTCGGCGGCACCGAGCCTGAGGGTGTCGAGCCCGAAGGCCGCGACCGGACCGTGCACACCGGGCTTGAGGACGGCATCCGGCGCCGCCGCACGGACTGCGCCCCACGCCAGGAGGGAGCCCGTCATCTCGTAGGGATCGGGTCCGGTGAGGGCCGTCGTGGCCAGGGGACGCCCGTGGCCGTCGCGGGCGACCGCGATCACCAGGGAACGGCCGTCGGGGTCCGGCTCGCGATGTGCTCCCGGGAGCCGCCCGGACCACCGCGTCAGGGCAGCCCGCGCCTTCGCCGACCTCAGCAAGGGCGCCTGGAGCATGGCGGCGATCTGTACCGGACGGGTCCAGCGCCCGAGCCAGCCCATCCCCACCTCGACGGTCTCCAACCGAGGGAAGACCTCGGGCAGGCCGAGATGCTCCGTACCCGGGACGGTCATGGCCGGGCGTCGCACACCGGCGTAGCGGAAGGTGAGGACCCGCTTGGCGGCCCGCTCGTCGACCAGTCGGGAAGCGGCTCCGGGGCGTGGGGAGCGGTAGGCGAACCCGTCCTCGGCCGCCGCGGCGACCAGCGTCTGGCGGGTGCCACCCGTGGTCAGGTCCCAGGAGTCGCGCAGGGTGCTCCGGTAATGCAGCTCACTCCCGCGCCCCGAACGGGTGATGAAGTAGCCGATCTCGACCTGGCATGCGCGCTCGCCCGCCTGTTCCAGGGCCAGGGCGCCGGCGAGGTTGCCGGGCACGTAGTCGTAGCCGAACGCGGGCACGAGCATCGCTCCCCGGTCGGCCGCGATGGAGTCCAGCTCAAGGAGGACCCGGCGGGCGAAGGGGCCCTCCCCCGTGGAGTCGAAGTAGTGCGCTCCCGCCCGCGCGGCAGCCGCGACCGTGGCGATGCCCAGCTGCATGAACGGCCCGACCGTGGAGACGACCACATCACTGGGGCCCAGAAGGCGCGTGAGGTGGGCGGAAGAGGTGTGGTCCACTTCTGCCACCGGCAGTTCCGCCTCGAAGCGGTCGGCCAGGGTCAGCATCTTCGTTCGGTTTCGCCCGACCAAGGTCGGCTTCTCACCTCGTGCGAGCAGTTCCCTGAGAACTCGCCGCCCCGTGTACCCAGTCGCACCCAGCAACAAGATTCTGCGCTTTTCCACGGCTACGTCTGCCTTCCGGAGGGCACTGTCACGATGACCCTGACCGACCACGAGTCATTCACTGACCTCAGGTCACCGAATATACGATGGTCGACATGAGAGGGCCAAACCGACGACAGCTGTATGCGGAGCAGACCCGGGCGGACCTGGTGGCGGCGGCGCGCAAACTCTTCGTCGACAACGGGTTCGCAGACACGTCGGTCGAGGCCATCACCGCGTCGGCGCAGGTGAGCAAGGGCACCTTCTACCACCACTTTCCGGACAAGAAGGCGATGTTCGCCGAGCTCTACACGGAGCTGCTCCAGCGGGTCGGAGCGCTCGCCGACGCGGCGTCCGAGGCGATCCGTGCGACGCCGGGCGAGCCCGCCTTGGCCGCCGTTTCGAACCTCACGCACGCCTTCTTGCGGCGGACCATCGACGATCCCCTGCATCGAGAGCTGATGGCCCAGGCGCCCTCGGTGCTGGTGGAGCAGTACCGGCGCATCAACGACACGGTGGCCCAGCCGCCGATCGAACGGCTCTTGACCGTCCTGGCCGAACGCGGTGAGGTGGAATCGAATGTTCCGGTCGCCACCGTCGCCCGGCTGCTGTTGGCCGTCCTGTGCGAGGGCAACCAGATCATCGCCGCCGCGGCGGACCGCGAGGACGCCCTGGCCAGGACGTTCCACACGATCACCCTGCTGATGTCGGGCCTGGCGGCGGACGGCGTCAGCGCGCACGGTTGACGTCGACCAACGCCTGCAACAGCACTCCTCGACCGCACCCGGCCGTGCCGCTACCGTGCCGCCTCGTCCTCGATGTCACGGACCAGGTCGATGGCCCGGCCGATAGTGGTGAGCCGAGCGTCGAGGGTCTCTCCGGCCGGATAGAAACGTACGGTGTCCACACCGGCGTCGCGCCACACACGCAGCCGTTGGCGCACCATGCCCTCGGTTCCGATCAGAGTGGTCGCCAGCACCATTTCGTCGGTGACCAGGCCGGCCGCGCCGTCCCGGTCCCCGGCCTGCCAACGTGTGCGGACTTCGGCCGCCACTTCGGCCCAACCCTGGCGGCTGTAGGCGTTGTTGTAGTAGTTTGTGGTCGCGGAACCCATGCCGCCGAGGCTGAAGGCAAGTTCCTTCTTGCGTCCGGCCACCATCGCGCTCAGCGCGTCCTCGTCGTCCGCGAAGGCGACCTCGGCGCCTTGGCAGATGTCGAGGTCGGCACGGGCGCGACCGGCGGCGGCAAGGCCCTGGTCCAGGTGGTCGAAGTACGCCTCCTTGGCGCCCTCGGGCACGAAACTGGTGCCCAGCCACCCATCGGCGATCTCACCGGTCAGGTGCAGCATCTTCGGCGAGAGAGTGGCGAGGTAGACCGGAATGTCATGCTCGGCACGCATCGACAGACGCATGGGCTTCGCCTGCCCGCCCGGCAGCGGAATCCGGAACTCCTTTCCTGAGTAGGAGACTTTGCCGCCCGCGGCGGCCTCCCGCACGATCTCGACGGTCTCCCGCATCCGCACCAGCGGCCGGGCGAAGGGCACGCCGTGCAGCCCCTCGATCACCTGCGGCCCGGAGGGGCCCAGGCCGAGAAGGAAGCGCCCCTCGGAGATCTGCGACAGTGTGATCGCGGCGCGGGCGATGGCCATCGGCGTGCGGGTGCCGAGTTGGATGATTCCGGATCCGAGGAGCATGCGCTCGGTCTTCGCCGCGAGGTAGCCCAACGGCGAGGGGGCCTCGGAGCCCCACGCCTCCGCCACCCAGCAGATGTCAAGACCGAGCTTCTCCGCCTCGGTGACATAGGCGACGATCTCCCGCCAGTCGCCCCCGGAAGCCTCGATCGTGGTGGAGGTACGCATCAGAGCCTCGCCTCGCCCGCGGGCCGGGCCCTCTCGGCCAGCTTCTTGATCTCTTCGAGGGTGATGGTCATGTTGGCCTCGAACTCCCGCATGCGCACGAAGACGATCTTCTGCTCCTTCTCCGGCATGCGATCGATGGCGAAGGAGAGGCCCGAACGGGCCGGCCCCATCTGCATCCATTCGCTCAGCAGAGTGCCACCGCCCTGCGGCTCCAACGTGAACCGCCAGATCGCCGTCGGGTTCTGCGGGTTCTCGACGGCCCAGGCAAGCAGCCTCGGCGGCTCGCACTCGACGATGTGGGAGGTGGTGGCCCACTCCCCGAGTGCCTCGTGCTTGCTCCGGCCGATGAACCGGGCTCCCAGGGCAGGGGCGGTCCTGCCGTCCAGCCATTCGACGGACTGCAGTTCGGAGCTCATACGCGGCATCAACTCGATGTCGGACACGAGCGTCCACACCTGTTCGGGCGGAGCAGCGATCCAGGTGCGGACCTCCACCGTCGGCTTGTCCGCATAGCGCGCGCCTGTCCACTCCATGTTCCTGCAGCCTCCATGCCGATCCGAGAACTCCCATGACCAGATGTGACCAGTAAAGTTGCGTAGATAGACTCACATGTCAAGGGAAAGCGCAGCCCCGGCAGAGCCGCTGAGTCAGCCGGCGAAACGCTCCCGCACATCCGGCCGTTCGGCCAGGTGTGGCGGATAGCCGGGGCCCATCCGAGGACTGGTGTTCTCCGCGGTCATCTGCTCACCACAGGAAGAACACACCACCTCGGCGTGGGCTTCCTGTCCGCAGGCCTCGTGCCGCATGACTACCGGCGAGCCCTGTTCACCGGACAGCCAGCGGTCCCCCCACCGGTTCATCACCAGCAGCACACCGTAGAAGTCGCGCCCCTTCTCCGTGAGCACGTAGTCGTACCGAACCGGCTCCGTCTGGTACGGCCGTTTCTCCAGCAGCCCCTCGTCCACCAGCCGACGCAACCGGTCCGTCAATGTGTTGCGCGCGATCCCCAGTGACACCTGGAACGCGTCGAACCGCCGGATCCCGTAGAACGCCTCACGCAGCACCAACGGCGTCCACCAGTCCCCGAGCAGGTCCATGGTGCGCGCGATCGAACAGGGCCAGTGCGCAAAGGATGTCCGCCTCATGACCGTCAGCATAGGTTCGTCCAGTCGTAAGACCCAGCAGGTGGAGCGGTGACAATTCATCCGCGCGACATCTTGCGCTCAATAAATAACGAAGTTATGTTGCGGCCATGAAACGTGACTTGCTGGGCAGAAAACTGGTTGTCACCGGAGCGGCGCGCGGCATCGGCGAGAAGGTGGCCCGCCTGGCCATCGCCCGAGGCGCTCAGGTGGCCTTGATCGGACTGGAACCCGATCGGCTCCGTGACCTCGCCCGCGAGCTGGGCCCCGCCGCTTCCTGGCGTGAGGCCGATGTGCGCGACGGCACCGTCCTGCGGTCAGCGATCGACGAGGCCGCGGGGGTCATGGGCGGCATCGATCTGGTCGTCGCCAATGCCGGGGTCGTGGCGTACGGGACCGTGCGACAGACGGACGAGGCGTCGTTCGAGCGGGTCCTGGACATCAATCTGAACGGTGTCTTCCGGACCCTCAAGTACGTGACGCCCCATCTGGAGCGCAGCCGGGGACACGTGCTGGTCGTGGCGTCCGCGCTGTCCTTCATGCCGCTGGCGGCGATGGCCTCCTACGGCGCCAGCAAGGCCGCGGCCGAGCTGCTCGCCCTGACCTACCGCCAGGAGGTGGCGCACCTCGGCGTCACGGTCGGCCTGGTGCACCCCTCCTGGATCGACACGGATCTCGTCCGGGGCGCCGAGGCGGACCTTCCCTCGTTCCAGGGCCTGCGCAACCGGCTTCCCTACCCGGGCAATGTCACCACGAGTGCCGACCGGGCGGCTGCCGCGATCGTCGACGGGCTCGCGCGCCGTCGCAGCCGCGTGTACGTCCCCCGCGCGGTCGTCATGGCCAACTGGGCCAAGGCAGCGCTGAATTCGCCACTGGCCTGGCCATGGGCGAGGCGCTTCGCGGCCCGTGCCGTTCCGTCCCTCGAACGGGAGGTCGCGGCGCTGGGGAGGCATGACCAGCTCACGCCGGGCACCGGTGCCTCTGCCGCGGAGACCAAGTCGCCCTAGCCGCACATGGGTGGTCCCGCGCGGGACAGCGCCCTGCCCTACCGACTTTCACCGACCTTGAACGATCGAGTCGTAAAGGCGCGCGCCCGCCTCGTGCGAGGCTTCGGCCCGTTCCCGCTCGTCGCCCAGACCGACAGAGAAGTTCACGCCCATCGGCCGCATCACCTGCGCCACGGGGTCCTCGAACTCGCCGAAGTGCTCGGCCAGCTCAAGGGTGATGTACCCGTGGACCAGACTCCACAACTGGGCGGCTATGACTTCAGGTTTCTGCCGCTCGGCCCTGCCCGAGTCCACGAGCCGTTGACATGCCGCGGTGATATGGACGTGGGCATCCCGGAAGGCCGGCGAATGTCCGCTCAAGCGAAGGTCCGCGTCCGACAGCGGCCGGTACGTCGCACGAGTGGACAGGCCGAACATCAGGTCGTACAGGTGAGGGTTCTCGTGGGCCACTCGGCGGCAGGTCAAAGCCATGGCGAAGAGATCCGCGATCGGATCATCCGTCACCGGCACCTGGGCGAACGCCGCGCCGAGCTCCCTGAAGCCGTGGTCGGCGACGGCGCGCATCAGTTCGGGGATCCCACCGAAGTGGCCGTAGACGACCATCGTCGACAGCCCGCTCGCGGACGCCACCGTACGCGCCTTAATGGCCGACGGCCCCTGTTCGGCCAGCAGGCCGACAGCGGCTCGCACAAGCCGCTCCGGTGCGTCATCGAGCCTCGGCCGCCCTGCCATGCCTCTCGCGCCTCCACCATTGACACTCTTGAAATAACTTGGTTATGTAACTCGTCACGGCAATAGTACACATCTCGAGCGACGTGCCGTTTCGGACACGGGCGCGCCTCCCCGGACGGGCTTTCACGCACTGTCCCAGATTCCTGGCGCCGGCAGCCCCTCCCTCACTCGCTTTGCACTCCCCCATGAACCCAGCACGGGAGCAGAATCCATGCCATACAAAGACAAGGGTCATCTGGAGATCGAGGACCGCGGAGCCGTCCTTGTCGTCCGGGTCGACGGCGGCCCGCACCAGTTGTTCGGCCTCGACATCGCCCATCAGCTGGACAAGCTGGTGACCCGGGTCGACCGCGATCCGAGCATCCGTGCCGTCGTCTTCACCGGGGCACATCCCGAGCGGTTCGTCAGCCATGCCGCGGTCCGGTGGCTGCAGGAAGAGGGCGCCGCGAGCCCGACGGTCGGCCGACGCGGTGCCGCCGCCGTCGTACGCATGGCGAAGCACGTGGACCGGTCCCGGGTCCTCGGGGCACTCATGCGCAGGACCCCGATGCGGGGTGCCCTCCAGCTGGAGCGTCTGCACACGACCTTCCTCCGGATGAACGCCAGCGGTGTCCTCTTCGTCGCCGCGCTCAACGGTTCGGCTCTCGGCCTCGGCGCCGAGTTCGCCTGGGCCTGCGATCTGCGGGTCATGGCCGACGGGGACTTCTTCATCGGCCAGCCCGAAATCCTCCTCGGCATCATCCCGGGCGGAGGCGGCACCCAGCGGCTGACCCGCCTGATCGGCACCCACCGGTCCCTGGCCGCGATCCTCGAAGGCAAGCCGTTCACGCCCGCGGAAGCGCTCGCCAACGGGGCGGTCGACAAGGTCGTACCCCAGGACAAGGTCGTCGCGCAGGCGGTCGAGCTCGCAGAGCACTTCGGCCGGCGGTCGAAGGGGTCGGTCGCGGCCGCCAAGAGGTCGGTATACCTCGGCGGCTCGATGCCCCTGGAGGACGGACTCCACGTCGAACGCGCCGAGTTCTTCACCCGAGTCATGTCGAAGGACGGCCAGGAACTGATGCTCGACTACATGAAGACGACGGACGTCACCGGCGAGCTCCCGCTCTACAACCCGGACACCTACGCCCAGGCGCTCGCCTCGGGCAGCGTGCCCGGGCACCGCTCGACGAAGACGACGCGGCGGTGAGCAGACGATGACCACTGCGCACTCCTTCACCCGCCACGACATCACCTTCCCCTCCGGCGACAGCACCTGTGCCGGATGGCTCTACCTCCCGACCGGCGTCACCTCCCCGCCCGTCGTCATCCTCGGGCACGGCCTCGGCGCCACCCGCGAGATGCGCCTGGACGCCTTCGCCGAGCGTTTCGCTCAGGCCGGCATCGCCGCCGTGGCCTTCACCTACCGGCACTTCGGCGACAGCGGCGGCCACCCGCGCCAGCTCCTGTCGATCAAGCGTCAGCTCGCCGACTGGGACGCCGCCATCGCCTACGTCAAGGCCCGCCCTGACGTCGACCGCTCCCGCATCGCGGTGTGGGGCAGCTCCTTCGGCGGAGGCCACGCCATCACCGTCGCCTCTCGGCATCCCGAACTGCGCGCGGCCGTGTCCCAGTGCCCGTTCACCGATGGTCTCGCCTCCGCGCTCGCGCTCGGCCCGGTCGCCTCGCTCAAAATGACCCCCGTGCTCGCTCGGGACATGGCGGCCAGAGTGCGCGGCAAGGCACCCGCGATGGTTCCCATCGCCTCCGCCCCCGGTTCGCCGGCCCTCATGAACGCCCCTGACGCCCTGCCCGGCTACCAGACGCTCCAGCCGCCCGGCACGACATTCCGCAACGAGGTGGCGGCACGGGTCATTCCGACCATCGCTACCTACCGGCCTGGGCGTGCCGCGAAGAAGGTCGCCATGCCGATCCTCTTCTGCGTCAGCAACACCGACTCCGTCACGCCTCCCGCCCAGACCCTCAGGTACGCGCGCACCGCACCCCGGGGAGAGATCAAGAGGTACGACGCCGGCCACTTCGACTTCTACACCGGCGAGACCTTCGAGGCCCTGGTCCGCGACCAGATCGAGTTCCTCACCCGGCAGCTGCGCCCCGCGCCGGCATCGACTCCTTGACCGGACCGCACAACACCGAGACAGGTACGCCCGCCATGAACTTCGCTTCACTGCCCGACCGCCGCGCCGCTCACGACCCCGATGGGGCAGCGGTCTCGGACGGGCGCCAGTCACTCACCAACACGCAGTTGCTGGACCGCGTCCGTGCGGCAGCGCGTCAGCTCCAGGACCTCGGCATCGGTCCCGGCGATGTCGTGGCCCTCAAGCTGACGAACCGCATCGAGTTCGTGCTGCTGTTGTTCGCCGCCTGGCGGATCGGCGCCACCATCACGCCGGTCAACCCGAGCATGACCGACGTCGAGGTGGACCGACAGGTCAGGGACTCCGGTGCGCGTCTGCTGGTGGTCGAAGACCGCGAGGCGCCCGTCACGGACGGTACCGCCGTACTCGCCGTCGGCGCACTGCACACGGAAGGGGCGAGTTCGGATCATGCACCGCATGTGGACCCGTCCGCACTGGCTCTCCTCATATACACCAGCGGCACCACCGGGACGCCCAAGGGCGTGATGCTGGACCACGCCAACATCGACGCCATGACGGAGATGGGCCGCCTGTCCCTGGACATCGGGCCCGCCGACCGGTGCCTGCTGATCCTGCCGCTCTTCCACGTCAACGGCATCGTGGTCAGCATTCTCACGCCTCTTCTCGCGGGGGCGAGCGTCGTCATCGCGGGCCGCCGGTTCGACCCACACAGCTTCTTCGACCTCGTCGAGCAGGAGCGCCCCACCTTCTTCAGCGCCGTGCCGACGATCTACGGCATGCTCACTGCGCTCCCGGACGACATACAGCCCGACACATCGTCGCTAAGGTTCGGAGTCTGTGGCGCCGCACCTGCCTCCGCCGAGTTGCTGAACCGGTTCGAAGCCCGGTACGGGTTCCCTCTTGTCGAGGGGTACGGCCTGTCCGAAGGAACCTGCGGGTCCACCGTCAACCCCGTCGCGGGCCCGCGACGTGCCGGCACCGTGGGACTTCCCTTCCCCGGCCAGGAGATTCGGATCGTCGACGCCGAAGGTACCGAGGTGGGGCCGGGCACGGACGGTGAGGTCCTCGTGAAGGGCCCCAACGTCATGCGTGGCTACCTCGGCCGCCCTGAGGAAACGGCCAGAGTCATCGTCGACGGCTGGTTGCACACGGGCGATGTGGGTCACCTCGACGCCGAGGGCTATCTGACCCTGGTCGGGCGCTCGAAAGACATGATCATCCGTGGCGGGGAGAACATCTACCCCAAGGAGATCGAGGACGTCCTCACAGGCGACCCATCGGTGCTCGAAGCTGCCGTGATCGGCGTACCCGACGAGAAGTGGGGAGAGGTGGTCGTGGCCTACATACAGCCGCGACCAGGCCTGACCGTCGATCTGACGGCGCTGCGGGAGCTCTGTGCGCGCAACCTCACCGGCTTCAAGCGTCCGACCGAGTTCTTCGTGGTGGAGGCCATAGCGAAGAACGCGGTCGGGAAGATCGACAAGGCCTCCTTGCGCGCTGCCCACATCGCGGTTTCCTGAGCTTCACCGCGCGCCGAGCCTGGACGCCCAGGCGGCGCATATCCGACAGCGCGGCCGCGGGGGACGCTTCGGCGGGTGTCCCGGTCTCGGCCCGGATCTGACTGCGTGGCGGCCTGACCGGAAGCAACTGGGCCGCCCCTCGGTCCGGGAGGCGGCTCGGACGACTTGCCCCGGCCGGCCAGTGAGACTGTGGACCCGCAGGGGCGCCGCTCTCGTCGTGGTGGCTGGGTCACCGACTCGCCTCGTGGGCCAGGAACGACCGCAAATGGCCCAGCAGTGCATCCGGTTGCTCTTCCGGGATGAAGTGGCCGCACTCCGGGATTTCTGCTCCGGTGACGTCGTCCGCGTAGGCGCGCCAGATCTCCAGCGTCGGCAGGCGGGAGGGCAGCCCTGCGGAACCCCAGAGCGCCAGTACCGGCATGGTGAGGCGGCGGCCCTCGGCGGCATCGATGTCGTCGAGGGCGACGTCCTGCTCCATGGCGCGGTAGTCGTCGAAACTCGCGCGCATGGCACCAGGGCGGGAGAAGGCTCGGACATATCTGTCGACCGCTTCGGGTGTCAGCCCGTGCCGGTTATAGGTCCACCGCTCGAAGAAGTACTCGAGATACCCGCGTACGTCGTGCCCACGAGCCGCTCGGGAAGGTCCGGCTGCATCTGGAACAGCCAGTGCCAGTACCCGGAGGCGAGCGAGGCGTCCAGCCGGCGGAACATCTCCCGGGTCGGCACGATGTCGAGCACAGCCAGCCGTTCCACCTGATCGGGGCGGTCCAGCGCCCAGCGGTGCCCCACGCGAGCGCCCCGGTCGTGACCCACGACGGCGGTCGTCTCGAAACCGAGTGCTTCGACGAGGCCCGCCATGTCGGCGGCCATCCGCCGCTTGTCGTATCCGGTCGAGGGCTTGTCGCTCAGGCCGTAGCCACGCAGGTCGGGTGCCACAACGGTGTGGTCTGCGGCAAGATCCGCCAGCACCGGCTGCCAGCAGTCGGAGGTCTGCGGCCAGCCGTGGAGCAGGACGAGCAGAGGACCGGATCCCGCTCGGAGGTAGTGCAGGCGGACCCCGTCCACCTGCGTCACGCCTGTGGTCACGGTGGGCTGTCCCATGGATGCGCCTCCCCGGCATGAACTAACCCTCTTAGGGGGTTAAACCTAACGTGCAGAATGAAGGCGTGACAACGGACGACAGGTGGATCTGGGACGGCGGGCGGGTCTGTCTGGACTTCACCAACACCCTCCGCCACCGGTGGCGGCCCACGCCGGGGGAGACGCTCCGGAACCCGGGTGATCTCACCCTCTGGCTTCAGCGGGCCGGACTGCTCACACCGGGCATCCCGGATCCCGTGGATGCCGCCGTCCTGGCATCGGGCCGACGGCTGCGCGAGGCGGTCGACCGGGCCGTACTCGCGGTCTCCGACGGCCGACTGCCCTCCTCCAGCGACGTCGTGCTGCTCAACGAATCGGCAGCACAGGTGCCCCGGCCGGCGCCGCAAATCACCATCAAGGGCGGCCACTTGGAGCCCGCCGGCACCACGACCATGGCACCTGATTCCGCGACCGCGCTGGCACTGATCGCGCAGGACGCCGTAGACCTGCTCCTGTCGACCGAGATCCGGCGCGTACGCGTGTGCGGCGCGGACACGTGCGCCCTACGCTTCCTGGACCGCTCGCCCGCCCACAACCGCCGCTGGTGCTCGATGTCCCGCTGCGGCAACCGCACCAAAGTCCGCCTCCACCAGGCCCGAGCCAGACGGAGTGAGCGCACCCCGGCGGACTGAGCCCACCCGGACTCCTGCCGCCACCGCGCTCAGCTCACTCCGCGGGCCTCAGACGAAATGCGGGGCCGGGGACACTCTCGATGTCCTCCGCCTGCACGGCGTGGCCGCGTTCGCAGCGGATCTGGGCATCGACGTGCGCACCGCATCCGCGGTGTCGCGTCAGTACGGCCGGGCCCTCCGGGTCGGCGCGGTAGCGGTCGCCCCACTGCAGGAGCCCCATCACGGCCGGGACCAGATCCACGCCCTTGGGTGTGATCACGTACTTCGGCCGACTCCGCGAACCCGGCTCCTTGTAGGTCTCGGTGGCCAGGATCCCTTCCTCGACAAGCATCCGGAGCCGGGCAGCGAGAAGGTTGCGGGGACAGCCCAGGACCCGTTCGAAGTCACTGAAGCGGGACGAGCCGTACCAGACCTCGCGCAGGATCAGGATCGTCCACTTCTCCCCCACGACCTCAAGGGTCCGGGCGATCGAGCAGTTCGACATGTCCCGGTCGAGTCGGGTGTCCATGCCGGCGTCCTGAAGAGCTTCCGTCCTCGCATCCATGGGGGTGATTCTAACCCGACCTGAGTTTACTTTTCCATACTCAACAAGTAGCGTCATGACCACACGCAGACGACCGAGAAGATCACATGGAAAGGCGGCCGACATGAAGGCATTCGTCGTCGAAAAGTACGGCAAGGACGGCGTGCGCGCCGCCGAGGTACCCGAGCCCAGCGTCGGTGACCGCGATGTTCTGGTCAGGGTGAGCGCCGCGAGCATCAACCCGCTGGACAAGATGGTCCGCAACGGGGAGTTCAAACAGCTGTTGAAGTACAAGCCTCCGTTCGTGCTCGGTCATGACGTGGCCGGCGTCGTGACGCGGGTCGGTTCCGCCGTGCGCGGCTTCGAAGTCGGCGACGAGGTCTACGCCCGTCCGCGCGACCTGCGGATCGGAGGCTTCGCGGAGTACATCGCGATCGACATGGACGACGTCGCGCCCAAGCCGGTCTCGCTCACCCCGCAGGAGGCGGCCGCGGTGCCGCTGGTGGCCCTGGCCGCCTGGCAGGTCCTCGTGGACCAGGCCCATGTGAAGCAGGGTCAGAAGGTGCTCGTCCACGCCGGTGCCGGCGGACTCGGATCGACGGTCATCCAGCTCGCCAAACACCTCGGTGCCACCGTGGCGACGACCGCGAGCACTGATTCCGAGAAGCTGGTCCGAAGCCTGGGTGCCGACGTCGTCGTCGACTACACCAAAGAGGACTTCTCCAAGGTGCTGTCCGGCTACGACCTGGTGCTGGACGCCGTGGGCGGGGCGAACCTGGAGAAGTCGCTGACCGTGCTGAAGCCCGGCGGCCTGGCTGTGAGCGTCGTGGGCCCGCCGGACGCCGGGTTCGCCAGGCAGCTCGGCGCTCCCTCCTTCCTGGGGCTGGTCATGAACGTGCTCAGTCGCAAGATCCGCAAGCAGGCGAAGGCCCTGGGCGTTCGCTACCAGTTCTTCTTCATGCAGGCCAATGGCTCCCAGTTGCGCGCGCTCGGCGCCCTCTACGACAGCGGGAAGCTCCGCCCGGTCATCGACAGCACCTTCCCGTTCGATCAGACGCTCGATGCGATGGCGTACGTCGAGCAAGGTCGCACCAAGGCCGGCAAGGTCGTGGTCTCGATGACGCCCGACAGCAACTGAGATCAGGCCGGCCACACGGCATCCTACTGGCATGATCACGGGGGGGCCGACGACGCGACGGCAGGGGCGAGAGCTGCTCGCCGCGTCGGGCGGAACAACATCGACGGCTCGCGTGTCCCGACGCTCATGACGGACACGGGAGTTGTCCAACGGCGCCCTCTACTCCGCTCTCGAATCCGAGGGCCGCCGGCGGCCGCGGCAGTCTGCGGAGCCACGCGCCCCGCGTGCCTCGGGTTGCATCCAGGTAAGTGGTGTACGGGTTCGACGTGATCCGGGGTTCGCTCCGGCATCGGGTTTGGTGCCCGCATAGATGAACGGCCATCGGCTGATCTTCGAGGTGTCGAAGCCCGAAGGACGTCAGCACGATGACCGCACCTGCCAGTGCGCCCGCACGCCCTCGCCGAGGACTACCTCGCCGCGCCGAGTCCCGATCTGCTGCGCGCGACGGGCTGAACGTTCGCCGACACGCTCATGCCCGGGACCTGCGCACATACGTGGCCTTCCTGTGGTTCACGCGACGCAGGCGGGACCGGCGTGATGCGTCCATGGACCACCGAGCGGCGTTCGAGTGGCGGCGGCGTCGTGATGAGCGTGGCCCTCGTTCGGAAGAGGCGAGTTGGGTCCGGGAGGTGTCCACGGTCAACGAGTTCTACCTGTGGGCAGGACGTCGTGAGGGCCGATCCCATCCGTCAGCGCGCGGGCTTCGGTGTGGTCGCCGTGGCGGGACGGGGCTGGCGGCACGATGGTGCGGCAAGTGCCGGCCGCGGCACTACGCCGCCCTGGTCGACGTGCGCTTCCGGCCCCGCATCCCGGCGCCGGCCCGGCCTGCGACGCCGACGGAACCCTCCGGATCCGACGTACGTACGGAAGCCAACCTGAGCCGGCCACGGAAGGAGAACACCGACCTGCGCGCACTCTGGCTCTGTACGAGGAGGCCATCCGCCGGCCGGCTCTCGAAATCGGCGCACTGCACAGCGGCGGCACCGTTCTTCCACTGCCAACCGCAGCAGGCCCGCGCCGCCCGGGCCCTCCTGAATCCGACACCCCCCAGGCGCCTGGCGTGCGAAAGGACGTCGGGCGTGGCGCGCAGCCGACTACCGATGATCAAGGAATCACCTCCTGGACGGCGGACGAGATCCAGAGGCGTTGCACTGATGACCGAGCTCGGGCAGTTCGGCGGCGGCGGTCAGGCCCTGTACGACCCCGTCTCGGCGAGCGGAGCCTCAGGGACCGGTCCGGCGACTATCCCCGCCGCCCCCGGGCCGACTCGCCCAGCGGACCGGCCCGGGGCACGCTGGAAGGAGCGGCGTCGCCCACGTCGTCAAGGCCAGCAGCGAGGGCGTCGAGTGGCTCTGCCCGGATACCACGATCGAGCGGATCGCCGCCCAGTGGCTGGACCTCAGGCGCTCCTCGTCGTGGTCACCGACGGAGCGGCCGGCGCCCACGTCTTCGACGCCCGTGCGGCACGTATCAGCCGTCCCGGCCGGAGGGTCGCGGCGGTGGACACCGTGGGAGCGGGCAGGGCAGCCGGGCGACGGCGCACCCCGCCTCGCTCACGGAGGATGCGCCTACCTGAGCCAGCCGCTCCGGCGGCCGGAGTCCGGCCTGCCGGATTCTCGCGCACGGACCAGGCGTCAGCGACTGCACCGAAGCCCTGCGGGCGTTACTCGTCGAGGAACTGAATGGCGTGCTTCAGAAACCGCTCGGGATACTGGAACTGCGCTCCATGCCCGGCATCGGGGTAGATCAGCAGCTGAGCGTTGGGGATGTTCTGGGCGAGGTGCCAGGAGTTGATCGAGGCGATCATCACGTCGTTCTCGCCGTTGAGGACCAGCGTCGGCTGGGTGATCGCGTTCAGGTGGGCGTAGGGGTTCTCGCCCGGCAGCGGTTCCGCGTAGGCCATAGTCGCTTCGAACTGCGCCTGTGCGACCGCGGGCGAGCTCGGCGGGTCCTGGTCGACCCGCTGGTGACGGCGCTCCCAGAAGGCCTTGCCCGCTTGCTTCGCGGCTTCCGAGCGGCCGAAGAACAGGAAGAGGAAGTCCTCCAGGGTGGGGACCGGATTCAGGGCGTACTGAGGCACCTGGGGGTCACTTGTCGGGTCCCCGCCTCGGAGGCCGGTGCCGAGCAGGAGGAGCTTGCGCACCAGCTGGGGGTGGCGCAGCGTGACTTCCTGCGCCTGGAAACCGCCGAGCGAGAAGCCGAGCAGGTCGACCTGCTCCAGCCCCAGTGCCCGGATGACCGCGGCGATGTCGTCGGCCATGTCCTCGATCCGATTACGGGGCGTGCCCGATGACGAGGCGACGCCGCGGCCGTTGAACAGGATGACCTCACGGCCTTCCGCCAAGCCGTCGGTGAGCAGCGGGTCCCAGTTGTCCATCCCTCCACGGAAGTGCTGGACCAGGAAGATCGGGACGCCCGAGGGCTTGCCCCAGCGCCGGTAGGCGAACCGGTCGCCGTCAACCTCGATGTACTGAGTCGGTGCGGTCACATGCGTGTCACTCATGGCCTGAGCCTTTCTGGAGAGGGTGAGCAATACGATGACGATCGTAATCTAAAAAGTCAACCTCTTCGATGTCGATCGACATCTATGTATGCTGGACCGTCGAGCGCCGATCGACGAAGGGACGGCTGGACATGCGGGTCACCAAGGCACAGGCAGAGCAGAACCGTGCCCACATCGTCGCGACAGCCTCCAGGCTGTTCCGTGAGCGCGGCTATGACGGTGTCGGTGTGGCAGAGCTGATGGCGGCCGCCGGGTTCACCCACGGCGGGTTC
Organism: Streptomyces sp. NPDC001351; assembly: GCF_042896045.1. NCBI lineage: Bacteria > Bacillati > Actinomycetota > Actinomycetes > Kitasatosporales > Streptomycetaceae > Streptomyces > Streptomyces sp. NPDC001351. The sequence goes on from NZ_JBIAWS010000014.1 coordinate 29,236, forward strand.
TACAAGCACTTCCGCTCCAAGGCCGACCTGATGGCCGAAGCGTCCGCGAGCGGGCTCTCGCAGACCGTGGCACGGGCACAAGGTCTGGACCCCGCCGAGTTCGTCGAGCGCTACGTCTCGCGGGAGCATCGCGACGGGCGCAGCGACGGCTGCACCATCGCGGCCCTCGGCGGCGACGCCGCACGTCAGCCGGCGGACATCAGAACAGAGTTCGCAGCCGGGATCGAGAACCTGCTGACGGCCCTTCAGTCCCAAGGCGATACACCGGGAGATGCGGACCAGCGCGCGGCCCGCATGATGGTGATCGACATGCTCGCCCATTCGGTCGGCGCGATCATGTTGTCGCGGGCATGCCCGGACGGCTCTCCGCTGGCGGACGAGATCCTCGATGTCTGCCGCAAGGAGATTCTCGCGTCACTGGCACAGGTCAACAGCGACCAGCTGGCGGCAAGCAGTCCGGAGACCTGACGGCAGCCGACCGACGCAAGCCCAGCCCAATACCTTGAACAGCACGAGGCCAGCTCCCAATTACCTCAGCACTAACACCGGCAGCACCACCCCGCCGCCCTTTCGGGCGACCATTTTCAACGCGGTCCAGGCGCGGGGTGGGAGTGGGACCCGACGCCGTACAGGTGGGCAATCTCGGGAATTCCAGCAGCACGCGGTGGCGGTAGCCCTCCGGCCGGCTGCCCCAGCCGTCCAGTCGTACCGGTATGGGCAGCAACGGCCGGATGACCTGCCATTCGGGGATTCGGGCCATACCACAACCGAGGACTGCCCGGATGGTCACCCGGGCCGGAGACCGGGCCGCACTTCAGCGAGGCAGCAGGACCTCGACCTGCCCCCGGATGTCCTGCACGATCTCCTCCACGCTCAAGGCGATGTTCACGCTCACCGCCATGCTGAGGAACATCACGGCGGACACGATGTGTGCCAGCGTCGCGGCGTCGCCCTCGGTGACCCGCTCGTCTCGGCGCAGCACGGCGGCGACGGCCTCCTCAGTCTGCGCGACGATGGCGAGTGCCGCGCCGTGCCGGGGCTCCTCGGGGTCGCCGAAGACCATCTCTCGCAGGTAGGTGCGTCCGTTGTCGATCTGGACGCGGTTGCACTCGACGATCGGCCGGACGATCGCCAGCACCGCGTCCAGCACGCCTGGGACGGTCTCGGCGTCCGCCCGGCCCCGCTCAAGTGCTTCGACGTACTTGGCGTTCTGGACAAGGAGGAGGAGTTCGCCCTTGGTCTTGGCATAAAGGAACAGGGTCCCGGTGCCGATGTCGGCCTTGTCCGCGATCTGCTGGGTCGTGACCTCATCGACGCCGTGCTCGGCGAACAGATCACTGGCGGCAGCGACAATGCGGTCGAGTTTCTCCTGCTTGTTCCGCTCGCGCCGTCCGAGAGGCATGGCGGTGTCCTCCAGGAATAGATTCTGACTGTAATCAGTTATGATTGTACTCAATGTCATGTGGGCTCGAATGTGGCTCCGCTCATTCTCCCATCGCGGGGCGATGTGTCCTTGCCCCATCCGTGCGCAGCCACGTACTTCACATCCCCCTCGGAAAGAAGGAACCCATGCCCTCCCTCGATGGAGCAGTCGTCCTCGTCACCGGCGCCAATGGCGGTATCGGCACCCACTTCGTCCACGACGCCCTGGCGCGCGGCGCCGTCAAGGTCTACGCCACCGCCCGCTCCCCCCGCGCCTGGGACGACGACCGCATCGTCCCCCTGACCCTTGACGTGACCGACCGCACGTCGATCGACGCGGCCGTGGCCGCCGCGGCGGACGTCACCGTGCTCGTCAACAACGCTGGCGCCACCCCGCCGAGCGCGAGCCTGCTGGACGTCACCGAGGCAGACATCCGGGCGAACATGGAGACGAACTTCTTCGGACCGGTCTTCCTCGCCCGCGCCTTCGCACCGATCCTCGCCGCCAACAAGGGGTCAGTCCTCATCGACGTGCACTCCGTTGCCAGCTGGTATGCCTTCGGCGGCGCCTACAGCGCCTCCAAGGCCGCACTGTGGTCGGCCACCAACTCGTTGCGCATCGAGTTCGCACCCATGGGCGTCCACGTGACGGGGGTGCACATGGGCTACGTCGACACCGATATGGCCGCGCACGCCGACGGCCCCAAGATGCTGCCGACACAGCTGGTGACGACGGTCTACGACGCCGTCGAGGCCGGAGAATACGAGGTCCTGGCCGACGACTTGACCAAGGGGGTCAAGGCGGCTCTGAGCGGCCCGGTCGAGGCGCTTTACCCGGACCTGCACAGCACGGAAGCCTGAGCTTGTTGTTCGGTCCCGACGCGATCTCTTCACGTCGGGGACCCAGTGATCCCTGGCGTGCGAACGGTCGGCCGACCGGTGTCCAGAAGCGGTGCACCGTCGCGGCCGTCGAGCGGTGGAGGACATCGGCGGTCGATCCGGCAGCAGCCCGATCCGACCATCGTGCCGAAGACGTCGGAAATCAGGTGGACCCCGCGGCAAATGAGGACGGACGCAGCATCCGCTGCGTCCGTGCTCACTTTCTGATGGGTGTCAGCTTTGCTGGTTGGCGATGCCGATGTAGTGCCCGAGACGGTACTCGAAGTCGATGCCGGCCTGTTCGACGACGGCCTGCGTGCCTGCGGCCCGGGTGAGGAAACCGGGAAGGGTGAGGGAGTGGGCGAACTCGCCGTACGCGGCGACCAGGTCCCCGTCCGGGGGCAGGGTTGCCCGGTTGATCTGGGCTTTGGCCGAGGCGAGTGAGGCGCGGTCGAAGGAGGCGAGTCGGGCGGCGACGGTGCCGACGAAGGCGTCGAGTTCGCTGTCGGGGAGGGCGCGGGTGATCCAGCCCCAGCGTTCGGCGGTGTCGGCGTCGTAGTCGTCGCTGGTGAGGATGGCTTCCAGGGCGCGGTCGCGTCCGATGGCCCGGGGCAGGCGTTCGCTGCCACCACCGCCGGGCAGCAGTCCGCTGCCGACCTCGGGCTGTCCGAAGATCGCCTTCTCACGACTGGCGTAGCGCAGATCGAGGGCGAGGGCGAGCTCGTTCCCGCCGCCGCGGGTGCGTCCACGGATGACCGCGATCGTGATGTACGGCGCTTTGGAGAGTTCCAGGACCAGATTCGTCCATGCCGGCACCGCGTCCGGGTCCTCGGGGGCGGGGAAGTCGGCGGCGGCGGCCAGGTCGAAGTGGTTGTAGAAGAAGTCGGGGGTGGCGCTGTCGAACAGCACGACCTGGATGTCCGGGTCGGTGGCCAGTTCGGTGACGATCTCGATGAGGCGCAGGACCGTCTCGCCGACGATGAGGTTGACGGGCGGATTGGCGAAGGTGATCTTCGCGATCTGCGGTGAGGTGCGCTCGTAGTGGATGGTGCTCTGCTGCTCGCTCATGGCTGGCTCCGGATGCGTGGTGGGTATCAGACGGCGATTGGGGTGCGAGGAGGGCAAGGAAGCCGGGGCGGATGGATGTGCCGAGCAGATCCGGCGGAACCGCTTCCCGCCTGCGCTGCTCACTCCTGGTAGTGCGGGAGGATCTCGCCGTTCTTGACGTAGGTGAGGGCGGCGGCGACGTCGTAGGCGTGGATCGCGGAGACCTGCGGTGCCAGCCGGTCGGACAGGTCCTCGATCGCGTTGCCTCTGAAGAAGGCGTCCCGTGCCGCGGTGTCGGTGAACCCGAGACTGACCGAGGCGTGGAAGCGCTGGTCGTGGGGGTTGTCGTGGGCGACGTCCGGGGTGTCCCAGAGCTTTTTCGTCCAGGGCAGGAACGTCTGCGTGCGCAGTTCCTTCAGCACTCCGGTGCGGGCGAGCGCGGGTGCGAGCTCCTCGTTGACGAACTTCCGGAAGGCGCCGGCGCCGACCCCGTCCCTGCGGCGAAGGTAGATCAGCGCGCGGGCACCGACCGTCTCTCCGGGGCCCGCGACGTCGTACCACCGGGAGGAGTTCGGCGGGCCGGCGTAGAGCAGGGTGCGGCGGAACACGTTGATCTCGTCGGCGTAGGCCAGCTTCGTCTGCTCGCGCCCTTTCAGGGGTGCGAGCACCGATTGGAAGGTGACTTCCGCGACGCCGTCGATCTTCCGGTCTGCTGGGATCGCGGTCTGGACCCCGTCGATGGCCGGCCACAGGCCCGTGTTCTGCTCGGCGAGGTGGATCTGCCGGTACTCCTCCAGCCCCGGGGTGGCGGAGATGATCCCTGAGTGCGGGCCCTTCCAGTGGTCCATGCCGGTCTGGCGGGGCTGGTCGGTGCGCACCCACAGCAGGATCGAGGAGGTGAGAGGCTTCTTCACTTCCGGGGGCGCGGCGACCGGTGACGTGCTCATGATGTTGCCCTTTTTCCTGGTCAGGTGGTGGTCATCGAGCCAGGAACTCGACCGCGACGGGGGCGAACTCCTGGTGGTACTGGAAGATGCCGCCGTGCCCGGAGTCGGGGTAGATGATCAGCTCGCTGCCCTTGATGCGGTGGTGCAGGTCCTCCGACAGGACCGACGGCACCATGCGGTCGTTGTCGCCGTTGGCGATCAGGGTGGGCTGCGTGATCGACGACAGGTCGTCGGGAGCGGAGCGCCCCCACTTCTTGATGGCCTTCAGCTGCGTCTGGAACGCCTTGGTCTTGATGTCCGCGTCGCGGTCGACGGTGCGCTCCTTGAGCCGGTTGACGAACGCGCGTGCGGCGGGCTTGCCGGTGGCATTGCGGTTGAAGAACAGGAACTCCTTGGGGTCCGAACGGGTCAACGTGGCGCGCAGGATGTCCCAGTAGGTGACTCTGGCGACCTTGTCCATGTCCTTGCCGCCCTTGGGCCCGGTGCCGGTGAGGACCAGCTTGCGGACGAGCTCGGGGTGCTTCACCACCAGGGCCTGAGCGACCATGCCGCCGAGGGAGAAGGAGAAGACGTCGATCTTGTCGTACCCGAGCGCCTTGATGAAGGTGTAGGCGTCGTCGGCCATCGCCTCGACACTGTCCGGCACCTGGCCGGTGGATGCCCCGACACCGCGGTTGTCGAAGGCGATGACGTGACGTCCCTTCGCGATGGGGTCGATGATGCGGGGGTCCCAGTTGTCCAGGGTCGCGGCGAGGTGGACGAAGAAGACGACGGGGATGCCGCCCTTCGGTCCCAGCTCGCGGTAGGCGTAGGTGACGCCGCCTGCGCGGACGGTGCGGGCCGGGGCCTTCGCGTAGGAGGTGATGACGGGTTCGTTCGGGGCGTCTGTGCTGCTCATGACCGATTCTCCTTGCGTGTTCTGTGTCGCTGTGTGTTTCGTGTCGCCCGTCGCGGTTGCGGCGGGTCAGCTGTTGCCGATGACGGCCTTGCCGCGGATGCCGCCCTGGGACAGGGACTGCAGCGCGTGCGGGGTCTGGTCGAAGGGGAACACCTTTCCCACGACCGGGCGCACCGCGCCCTGGTCGATGAGGGTGGTGATCTGGCGGAGCTGGTCGCCGCCGCCGTGCATGAACAGGAACTCGTACGTCACGCCGAGCTTCTTGGCCTGCTTGCGGATCTTGCGGCTCAGGGCTGTGACCGCCAGGCGCAGCAGCGGATTCAGGCCGGCCTGGCGGGCGAACGCGGGGTCCGGGGGACCGGCGATCCCGATGGCCTTGCCGCCGGGCCTGAGCATCCGCAGGGACTTCTCGAGGGTCTCTCCACCGAGGCTGTCCAGCACCAGGTCGTAGCCGGTCAGGAGCTGCTCGAAGTCCTGGGTGCGGTAATCAATCACCGTGTCCGCGCCGAGCGCGCGCACATAGGCCGCGTTGGAACCGCTGGCAGTGGTGGCGACACTCGCGCCGAGGTGCGCGGCGAGCTGGATCGCGATCGAACCGACCCCGCCGGCACCGGCGTGGATGAGCACCTTCTGCCCGGGCCGCAGCTTCCCGCGCTCCACCAGCGCCTGCCATGCCGTGAGCGCCGCCAGCGGCAGCGAGCCGGCCTCTTCCATGCTGATCGAAGCGGGCTTGAGCGCCAGGTCGCCCTCCGCTACGGCGATGCGCTCGGCGAACGTGCCGATGCGGTCCTGGTGGGGCCGGGCGTAGACCTCGTCTCCGGGCTTGAAGCCGCGAACCGCCGTCCCGACGCGGACGACGGTGCCCGCGACGTCGTTGCCCAGGATCAGCGGCAGCTTGTAGGGCAGGATCTGCTTGAACTCACCGGCGCGGATCTTCTCATCCAGCGGGTTCAGCCCGGCGGCCTCCACTCGCACAAGCACGTCGTGCTCCCCCACGGTGGGCTCGGGGACCTCCGCCTCCTGCAGCGGCTCCTTGTACTTGGTGACGACGAACGCTCGCATGGGGCGCCACTCCTGATAGTTGTCCTATTTATCCGGGTCTGAGACTGGATCGGCAAACCCGGCGCGACATCCGGGGGCCTCACGGCCTCGCCCCATCCGGTCAATCCGAGTACACTCAACTATGAGTCCACTCATAATTATTGTCAAGGGGGGTCCCCATGGGAAGCGATCACATGCCGATCGGGCGCCGCGAGAGGGCCAAACAGGACAAGCGCGAGCGCATCATGACCGCCGCCCGCGAGCTGTTCGCCGAACACGGCGTGGACAGGGTCACGACGCAGCAGGTCGCCCGCCGGGCCGATGTCGCCATCGGGACGCTCTACCTGTACGCGTCCACGAAGGCCGAGCTGCTGATCATGGTGCAGAACGAGAAGTTCGCCGCCGCCGTCGATTCCGGCCTCGCCGCCGCCGACGCCGCCGTAGGACAGGGCGCGCTGGAGCGGGTCATCGCTCTCATCCGCCCCCTGGTGGAGTGCGTGCGGGAGCACCTCGAGAACGGCCGCACCTATCTGCGCGAACTTGTCTTCGGCGACCCGGCCGAGCCATACCGGCAAGTGGGTCTGACCCTTGCCGGCCGCGTCGAGGACGGCATCACGGGCCTGCTCACGCGCAACGAGGACATCGGCGCCGCCGACGCGGCAACGCTGGCGCGGGTGATCACCGCGATCATTCACATCAGCACCACCGCCACCGTGTGCCTGCACCGCAGCGACGAGGCCGTGCTCGCCGACATCCGCGACCAGGTCCACGCCACCCTGGCGCAGCACATCCGCGCCGCATGACCGCTCGCTCCACGAGCCGACCATGTCCCCGGAACGGGGGCACTTCGTGAGCACGCGCTACGGCGTGGTCACCATCGGCGGCGGAAGCGCGGGCACGTCACCGCGATCCGCGCCGCGCAACTCGGCAAGAACAACCTGTCCGGCAGTGCGGCAGTGCGGACAACGGGCAGCCACTAACCCTGCACTCCCGGTCAGGCCGGCGGCGTCCGCCCGCCCTGCGCCTCACGTTCCCAGGTGGGACTGCGGTCCTTGTCGACCAAGGCCGCTCGGACGCCCTCCAGGAAGTCCGGCGTGCGGATGGTCGTGCGCGTGAGAGTGAGCTCGGCGGCAAGGCACTCGCGCAACGTCTGCTGTCTGCCCCGGGCCAGCAGGTTGTGAGTGATCTCCAAGCTCTGCGGCGAGGCGGACTCCAGGGCGATCAACGCGTCTGACGCCCAGGCGGTGTCGAGGTGACGCAGGCGTTTCTCGATCTCACCGAGGGTCGGCGCGCCGAACGCCCAGTCCATCTCCCCGCGTACCTCCGCCAGCCTGCTCGCCCCCACCGGCGAACGGTCGGCAAGGCGGTTCAGGACGACGTCCACCGGGGCGCCTGGGCTGTCCGCCAGGGCGTCTGCGACCGCACCGAGCCTGTCCGTGGGGACGAAGTGCGTGGCCAGCCCCGCGTACAGGGCGTCGGCAGCGTCGAGACGGTGCCCGGTCAGTCCCAGGTACATGCCCATCGCGCCGGGCAGCCGCGGCAGAAAGTAGCTGGCCCCGATGTCGGGGAAGAAACCGATCCCGGTCTCGGGCATCGCCAGCACCGCACGCTCGGTGACGACGCGGAAGGTGCCGTGGACCGACAGACCGAGACCACCGCCCATGCACATGCCGTCGATGAGCGACACGACCGGCACGGGATACTCAGCGATCCGGGCGTTGAGCCGGTACTCGGAGGCGAAGAACCGCTCACTGGCCTCGGCATCCCCAGCGAGGCTGTGCTCACGGATCGTGCGGATGTCGCCGCCGGCGCAGAAGGCCTTCACACTGGTGCTGGCGATCACCACAGCGGACAGCGGTGTGTGCTCCCAAGCGGCGAGCGCACCGTCAATGGCCGCGACCATGCCTGTCGTCAGGGCGTTGAGCGCCTTGGGTCGGTTCAGAAGGATCCGGCCGACGCCCCGGTGCACATCGGTGAGAACCTCGCCCTCAGCAATGTCAGTCATGCGTCTCATCTCGTACTCCGCGCGGACCTGGCTGTTGTGCCATCACCGTTCCTCCGTCGCCGACTGTCGCCCCTCATGGCTGAGCAGGCGCTCGTGTCCGGATCCCCTGCCAACAACCCCGTTGTGCCCACCGTGGACGAGATCCAGGACCTCTACCTGCAGATCTACGGCTGAAGGTCAAGATCCTCGCACAGGTCGCGGAGCGCCTCCACGAACCTCCCGGCCGCCAGGGCATCGCCGTCGCCGTCGGCGGCAACTCCGAACGCGCGGGCGCAGTCGGCGTACCGGCTCTCGGCGGCCGGTACGGAGAACGCCGTCACCGCGGGGAGGAGCATCGCGTTCGACAGACCATGAGCGACGTGGAAGTGCGCGCCGATCGGGCGGCTCATGCCGTGCCATGGTCGACTCGCCCCACGCCATCTACCCCGGCACGGACGAGAGCGTTCAGCGCGAGGCCGCCGGAGAGCGGATTTGCCTTGCGGCTCACGTACGCCTCGACGGCACGACTGAGCGCGTCGACGACGGCGACCGACAGGAACGCCGGTACGGAACAGAGTCATCTTCTCGTCCGTGGCGCTGTCGTGATGCTGAGGTTCGTGTGCGGAGCCTTGTAGTCCCGCATCCGGCCGCCCTGTACGCCCCACAGGCAGGCCGGCGCCAAGCGAATCGGTCGTCGGATCCGGGACGGTCCCGGCAGACAGACACGGCTGCAGTCCGGCGTCCTCACGCATCACCATCAGGCGTTCCGCCGCACCGGCCCAGGCGACGGGGGGACTGCTCCTCCCAGACAGTCGGACCTCAGACCGCTGATCCGCAACGGCAGAGATTCTGGAGCGTTGATCACCCTCGGCCGCCCGCACCGCGCCGCCGCGCCCGCAGCCAGAGGTGCCCCTACTCCTCTGGGTTTACTTTCTTATACTCAGCCAGTAGCGTCAGGACCAGCACATCAACCTGGCTGCACGCGGGACGTGGGCGTGGCAGCAACCTGCGAAGGAGCACCACCATGGGCGTAAGCCGAGAGGCACAGGAGTTCGCGGAGTTCCTCGCGAGCGTGAGCGCGAAGTCGTCGACACCCGGTCTCGACCTGGCCGTCATCCGCGACATCGTGGACTCGAACCACAAGGCGTCGACCGAGCCGGAAGGCGTCACGTACGCCGAGGTGGACGCGGGCGGCGTCCCCGCCCTCTGGGCCATCCCCGAGGGCGCCGACCCCGACAAGGCACTGCTCCACTTCCACTTCGGCGGATCCGTCACCGCCTCCATGCACTCGGACCGCAAGGCCGCAGGCCACATCGCCAAGGCAGCCGGAGCCCGCTCCCTCGTCGTGGACTTCCGCCTGGCACCCGAACACCCCTACCCGGCGCAGCTCGACGACGCCGAGACGGCGTACCGGTGGCTGCTCTCGCAGGGCTACGAGCCGCGGAACATCGGCAGCACGGGCCACTCGATCGGCGGCACCCTCGCGGTGATGCTCCCGCTGCGCCTACTCGCGAAGGGCGAGGCGACGCCGGGCGCGATCGTCAGCGTCTCGCCGTGGACCGACCTCACCATCCAGAACGCGTCGGTGGACGAGAACGAGGACAACGACAAGATGCTCAGCAGGAGCACCCTCGAACTCTTCCGAGGAGCCTGGCTGCAGGATCCCGCCGTGGACTTCACCGACCCCGCGATCAGCATCGCAAACGCCGATCTGACCGGCCTGCCGCCCACGACCGTCCACTACGGCGAGTACGAGACCCTCGCCGACGACGGCGCCGAACTCGGCCGACGCCTCGCGGACTTCAAGGTCACCTCAGAGGTCCACCCGATGCCCGAAGGGCAGCACTCGTTCATCCTGGGCGCCGGGCGCGTACCCGAGGTGGACCAGGCGATCCAGCAGATGGGCCAATGGCTGCGCAAGCACCTCGGCGCGTGAGCTGAAGGCACACTGGGCGGAGCGGCCCTTCGGCCGGACCGCCGCACCACCGCGACGCCGGTGACCGGTTCCCGCCGGTCGCCGGCATCCTGCCAGACCATGTCGGCCGGCATGCGGTGCCTGTGTCCGACACGGTTCCGCACCCAGCCACATCACCGTCCCTTGATGCCACAAAGGAGTGCGCGATGGGAACATACGAAGATGTCTTCCGCGCCAGTACCGAGGACCCGGAGAGCTTCTGGCTGAAGGCGGCGGAGGGCGTCGACTGGGATGTCGCTCCGCGACGCGCTCTGGACTCCTCGGGCGCGCCCTTCTACCGCTGGTTTCCCGACGGACGGCTCAACGTCTGCTTCAACGCGCTCGACCGGCACATCGAAGCCGGCCGGGGCGAGCAACCCGCGCTCGTCCACGACTCCCCCGTGACGGGCACCCGGCGCACCTACACCTACGAACAGCTGAGGGACGAGGTGGCGGCCTTCGCCGGAGCACTCGCACAGCTCGGCGTGGGACACGGCGACCGCGTGGTCATCTACATGCCGATGGTCCCCGAGGCCGCCGTCGCGATGCTGGCCTGCGCACGCATCGGCGCGGTCCACTCCGTCGTCTTCGGCGGATTCGCCGCACGCGAACTCGCCCTTCGCATCGACGACGCCGCCCCCAAAGTGGTCGTCTCCGCCTCCTGCGGCATCGAGGGCAAGCGCGTCATCGCGTACAAGCCCCTGCTCGACCAGGCGATCGAACTCGCGGCCCACAAGCCGCAGAAGAGTGTCATCCTGCAACGCCCACAGGAGACGGCTGAGTTGGGGCCTCACGATCTCGACTGGGCCGACCTGGTGGCTACCGCGCCACCGGCCGACTGTGTTCCCGTCCCCGCAACCGACCCCCTCTACATCCTCTACACCTCCGGAACCACCGGAAAGCCCAAGGGAGTCGTGCGTGACTGCGGCGGCTACGCGGTCGCCCTCCACTGGTCGATGGGGGCCGTGTACGACGTGGGCCCGGGCGAGACCATGTTCACCGGCTCCGATGTCGGCTGGGTCGTCGGGCACTCGTACATCGTCTACGCGCCCTTGCTGGTCGGCGCGACCACGGTGCTGTACGAGGGCAAGCCGGTCGGCACCCCGGACGCGGGCCAGTTCTGGCGGGTGGCCGCCGAGTACGGCGTCAAGACCATGTTCACGGCGCCCACCGCCTTCCGGGCGATCAGGAAGGAGGACCCGAAGGGGACGCTCACCGCCGGCTACGACCTCTCCCACCTGCGCTATCTCTTCCTGGCCGGTGAACGCCTCGACCCCGAGACCTATCACTGGGCGAGCGACCTGCTGGGCGTCCCGGTGATCGACCACTGGTGGCAGACCGAGACCGGCTGGCCCATCGTCGCCAACCCTGTGGGCATCGAAGCCGCTCCCCTCAAGCCCGGCTCCCCGACCCGCCCGCTGCCGGGCTGGGACGTCCGTGTCCTCGACGCTTCGGGCAAGCCGGTGCCCGCGGGCGTCGACGGCGCGATCGTCGTGAGGCTTCCCCTGCCGCCCGGCGCGCTCCCCACGCTCTGGAAAGATGACGACCGCTACGTCGCCTCCTACCTCTCCGCCTACGACGGCTACTACCTCACCGGCGACAGCGGCCACCTCGACGACGACGGCTACGTCTTCGTCATGGGCCGCACCGACGATGTCATCAATGTCGCCGGACACCGGCTGTCCACCGGCAGCATGGAAGAGGCCCTGGCCGCCCACCCCGACGTCGCCGAATGCGCCGTCATAGGCGTCGCCGACGAACTCAAGGGACAGATCCCGCGCGGCTTCGTCGTCCTGAAAGCCGGCAGCGACCGCGAACCGGGCGAGGTCGAGGCCGAACTCGTCCAGCTCGTACGCGAGCGCATCGGCGCCGTCGCCTCCCTCAAGGACGTCACGGTCGTGGCCGCCCTGCCCAAGACCCGCTCGGGAAAGATCCTCCGCAAGACGATGCGCGGCATCGCCGACGGGCACGACGAACCGATCCCCTCCACCGTGGACGACCCCGGTGTCATCGAGGCCCTGCGCCCTGTTCTCCGCCGCGCCGGTCACACCCCGTGATCGGCTGTGGCCTTCCCTGGCTTGCGGTGGGCGGTAGCGCCCGGCGGACTGCCCCACCGGAGCCTTTGACGCCGATCACGCGACCTGGGGTCTCCCCAGCAACCTGGCAGTCGTCTCCACGGCCCGCGTCCAGGCATCCGATCAACTGACCACCTGAGATATCGAGCCGGTGATTGTCGCGTGGAAGGCCGCACACCGTTCGGTCAGCGGCCACCAGGGACGGTACGAGATGCGGGAGATCGTCAACTCACTCCTCTACCAGGGCCGTACCGGCCGCCAGTGGGACCTGCTTCCGCACGACCTGCCGCCGGGCGGCGCGGTGACGTACCAACTTCGCCAAGTGGCGCGACGACGGCACCGACCAGACCATCCACGACCTGCTGCGCCGGCAGGTGCGGGAGATTGCGCGGCCGAAATCGGACCCGAGCCTGGTGGTGCTCGACACCCAGAGCATGCATGCGGCGGCCGGGGTGCCCGCGGAGTCGACGGGGTGTGATGCGGCAAAAAAAGTACCGGGCCGCAAGCGCGGCCTGGCGCAGCACATGACCGGCGGGGAGCTGACCCTCGGGGCGGTGCTGGCCCGGCTGGAGGAGCGGGAACGGGAGATCGCCGCGCTGGCCGAGACGACAGGAGAGCAGATCGAGCAGCTGACCGCACGGCTGGACGAGCTCGGCAGGGCCGCTGAGGAGATCCGGATCACCCGCAAGACACTGCTGGAGCTGCCCGATCCGCAGCCACCCGCGCCGCCGGCGCCGAAGCTGCCCGACCATCCGGCCTACCAGCAGATCCTGGCCGTATTCACCGCGGCCGACGCTCCGCTGCGTGCGCGGCAGGTGTGCGAGGCGATGGACATGGAGATCGCGTCCAACACCATCAACAACACCCGCCTGAAGCTCAAGCGGCTGACCGAGCGCGGAATCCTGGTCGAGACCGGGCAGGGTTCGTTCACCCAGTCGCGGCCGTAGCCGCCCGGCGACGCTGCGACCGGCCCGCCTGCCCCTCCCGAAAGGGGGAAGCAGGCATCAACTCACGTACCCCTCTCAGGACTGCAACTGGGCGAAGAGCGTCGCCAGGTCGATGAGGCCCCAGTGGTCGGTGAGCTTTCCGTCGGCCACCTTGAACATGTGGACCTCCAGCACCTTGATCGATCGGCCGGTGGCGGGAGTGCCGTTGAAGGACCCGGTGTTCGTGCCGGTGAGGATGAAGCTGATCGCGAACCAGTCGTCCTCGGCGATGACACGGACCGGTGTGGCGGCGAAGTCGGGGACCGCGTCGAGGAACGACGCAAGCACCGCGCGGGCCTCCTCGAGGCCGGTGGTGGTGCCATCGGCGGCGTGGTTGCGGAAGTCCGGCGCGTACAGGGCGAACAGGGCGTCGAGGTCGCGCAGGTTGACGCGCCTGACGTACTCATCGGCAAGCCGGTGCAAGTCGGCGGCGGACGTTCGGGGCTCGGCGTTCGAGGAAGACATGTGCTTCTCCAATGTGGATGGACGGAGCGGCTCCGCCCCGGTGACGGACAGGGGAATCGGATCGAACAGGCGGGTTGGACGAGCAGGGTCTGGCACGTTTCCGACGTGCGCGAGTGCGACCGCCCCTTCCGAGCCCGGGCCCCGCCGGTCACGAGCGTCATCACGGGGAGGGCGAGGGCGACCACTCATTACCTTACGATCGTAATGCTATCGGAGCGACCGAGGGGCCGCAAGCAAGTTCCGAGGTGACTGTGATCGTGTGGCGGCCTACCGGTCGAGCACGGGGGGCACGCCGTCAGCCGTGAACGTCACGGCGGAGAACGGGGCGCAGCATGTGCGGCAGAAAGCGCCGCGTCGGCGATGACGAACACTTGACGATCAACCGGAAGACCATTACTGCTCTCGCTGACCGTCTCCCGGCCCAGACCGCCGCGCCCGACCTGCCCGAGCACCCGAACTACCCCCGCATCCCCGTCTTCAACGAGGTCACCGGCCCCCTCCGGGCCCGTGATGCATGCGAAGCCCTCGACCACGAACCGCTGCCGAAGAACATCGATGGCACCCGCGCCGAGCTGAAACGCCTCGTCAGGCTCGACGTCCTCACCGAGGCCGACGCCGGCAGCTTCACCAGAAAGGCGTAGCCGACCAAGCCCCCGCGACCAGCAGCCCTGCCCCAACCTCACCTGCAAACGGACAACACCTCACGAACCGCCCTCCGAGAGCTGGAGGAACTGGTCTTCACCCCCCGAACTCGCGGTCTGTGAACTCGTGGTCACCGAACTGGTGACGACCGCCATCCGCTACGGCAAGAGCCCTGTCAAACTGCGGATGATCCTTCAGTCCGCCCTGACGAGCGAATCTCCGACGCCAGCAGCACCGCCCCGCACCTGCGCCGCGCCCAGGTCTCGACGACGGCGGCCGCGGCCTGCTCCTCGTCGCCCACCCCACCGAATACTGGAGCACACGGCACACCCGCAAGGACAAGGTCATCCAGGCGGAGCAGGCGGTTCCAGCTTCCGTTGCGGAACTCCCACCGCTCTGGCGTGAGGTCCTTGCGCGAGCTGCGCCGCGCGGCTTCGCACCCCCTGCCGGGACCCACTTGCCACAGCCCACCCGGACCGCTTAGTATTACGTTCGTAATTTGATAGGCCACTGCCGACTGCGACTCGACCGGCGGGCGCAGGGCGGGTGCGTCTTCGGACCCGGAGGCAGAAGAGCCAGGTGTCCACGTCCACGCGGTGTCCGCCCCCGCCCTTTTCGGCACCACCACACACCACCTGAGGAATGACCCATGCTCAACGCCCTGTGGAACCCGACCGTCGTCGGAGAGATCGCCCTGCCGCACCGGCTGGCCATGGCCCCCCTGACCCGCAGCAGGGCCACCCCGGACGGCGTGCCGACCGAGCTGAACGCCGAGTACTACGCCCAGCGCGCCTCGCACGCGCTCATCATCACCGAGGGCACCCAGCCCTCCGCCGACGGCCAGGGCTACCCGGTGACCCCGGGCATCTACACCGAGGATCACATCGCCGGCTGGCGCAAGGTCACCGACGCCGTACACAAGGCCGGCGGACGCATCGTCATCCAGCTGATGCACACCGGGCGCATCTCCCACCCGGACAACACCCCCCACCACCGGCAGCCGGTGGCACCCTCCGCGATCAAGCCGGGCGGCCAGACGTTCACCCCGTCCGGGCTCCAGGAGATGCCGGAGCCGCGCGAACTGTCCACCGAGGAGGTCGCCGCGACGGTCGACGACTTCCGGCGCGCCGCCGCGGCCGCCATCGCGGCCGGCGCCGACGGCGTCGAGATCCACGGGGCCAACGGCTACCTGGTCAACCAGTTCCTCTTCCCCAGCACCAACCAGCGCACCGACCAGTACGGGGGCTCCCTCGACAACCGCATCCGTTTCGCGGTGGAGGTCGCCACGGCCGTTGCCGACGAGATCGGCGCCGGCCGCACCGGCATCCGGATCTCTCCCGGCAACCCCTTCAAGCTCAACGACCTCGCGGAGAGCGACCCGCACGAGCTCTACCCGCACCTCCTGCGCGCCCTCGCCCCCCTCAACCTCGCCTACCTGCACATCGGTCACGGCGGCGACGAGGAACTCCTCTCCACCCTCCGCAAGTTGTGGCCGACCACGCTGATCCTCAACCGGGCCGGTGCCGACATCGCCGCCCGCGCCAAGGACGTCGAAGACGGTCTGGCCGACGTCGTCACCGTCGGCACCATGGCCCTCGCCAATCCCGACCTCGTCGAGCGCGTACGCGCCGGCGCCCCCCTGAACACCCCCGACCCCGCCACCTTCTACGGCGGCGGCGCGGCCGGCTACACCGACTACCCCACCCACGCCGCCTGACGAAGAGCAGCCCGGCGCCCGAGGGAACCACCACCTTCGGGCGCCTCGACACAGCTGCGGCGCACGGAGGCCGGCGGCCCGAGGAGTTACGGGCCGCGACCGACGTGCGCCGCAGCGGTTTCACCTCACACCCCGGCGCTCTGCGCCGCGATCGAGGGAGTGCGACGTCACGGCCCGGACCGATACCGGTCGCCGCCGAGGCTCACCCCTGCGAGGGTTGTGGCACCGGGAAGAGCATGCAGCTGCTGGTGGCATGGGCGAGCAGACGGTCCGTGCCGTCGACCAACTGCGCCTGGGCCAGGGCGGTTTGACGGCCCTTGCTGACCACCGTGCCGATGGCGCGTACCGTGCCCGTGTCCACGGTGATCCGTCGCAGGAACTTCACCGTGAGGTCGAGCGAGGTGTACGCAACGCCCTGCGGAAGGGTCTACTGGACTGCGCAACCAGCCGCCGAGTCGAGCAGGGTGGCGTGGATGCCGCCGTGCACGCCGGCGATCGGGTTGTAGTGCTCCTCACCCGGCGTCAGGGAGAAGACCGCCCTGCCGGGCTCCACCTCGCTCAGAGTGAAGTCGATGGAGTAATTGATGGGCGGCGCCGGCAGTCGCCCCGCCTGCAACTCACGCAGGAAGTCGATGCCGGCCATGCGTCCGGCTGCTTCCGCCAGGATCGCGGGATCTTCCCATTGATACGTACGCGTTCGTCCCACGACCGGGCACTTTCCATCTGACTTTTGAAAACGAAGCTAGTTTCCCGCTCGCCTGACAGTCGATGCCGAAGCCAGACCCTTACGCTGGCGGGATGGAGTGGCTTGAGGCGAGCACGGAGAACTGCCCCGTCCAGCGCACGCTCGACGTGGTCGGAGAGAAATGGACGTTGCTGATCCTGCGTGGCGCCGTCAACGGAGGCCGCCGCTTCGACGACTTCCACCGCCACATCGGCCTGTCTGAAGCCGTCCTCGGCGACTGCCTCCGGAAGCTGATCGCGGCCGGCATCCTGAAGACCGTCCCCTACCAGGAGCCGGGCAGCCGCTCCCGCAACGAGTACCGCCTGACCCGCAAGGGCTGGGATCTGTGGCCTGTCCTGATGGCGCTGAGCCAGTGGGGCGAGGCGTACGCCCTCGGCCCCGAGGGGCCCGTACTGGACATCCGTCACACCGACTGCGACGCCCCGGTCCGCGTCGTCGTCGAGTGTTCCGCGGAGCACTCCACCCTCAGCCCCGCGGAAGTCACCGCCCGACTCGGACCCGGTGCCCGCATCCGGTCGTGAGCACGCCGGTCATGGGGTCGCCGGTCATGGGGTCGCCGGTCATGATATCACGTGCGTCAGGCCATGGATTACCCTTGAGTGCGAAGCATGGCCTTACGGAGCGAACGGAGAAAGCTCGTGGTGCGCTACGCCAAGGAGCACAAGCAGGTGACGCGGCGACGCATCATCGAAAAGGCCGGCCACCGGTTCAAGCAGGACGGCATCGACGGCTCGGGTATCTCCACGCTGATGGCGGACGCGGGGCTCACCAACGGAGCCTTCTACGCCCACTTCGCGTCCAAGGACGACCTCGTCGCCCATGTCGTGGCCGAAGAACTGCACACGCAGGTCGCGAGTTACAGCACCCTGCGGCCCGGCCGCCCGGGACTCGAGGACCTCATCCGCGAGTACCTGTCTCCCGAGCACCGGGACCACCCCGGCCTCGGATGCCCCTCCGCCGCCCTTCTCGACGAGATCGGCCGCTGCGAGGACGGGACCAGGCAGGCCTACAGCGACGGCGCGCGGGCCATCCTGGAGGAGATCTCCGCCCGCCTGACACCCGAGGACCCGCGGTCCGCTCAGGCCAAGGCCATCGGGCTGTTCACCATGCTGGTGGGGACGATGCAGCTGTCCCGCGCCCTGTCCGACCGGAAGCGCGCCGATGAGGTCCTTGAGCTGGGGATCGAGAACGCTCTCGCGTTCATGGGGTGAGGCGGAAGGCGAGGTCGCGTCAGTGAACGGGCGCCTCGAGCCGCTCGCCCAAAGGGCGCCACGCCCCTGAGGCACCACCCTCGGCCCGGACTACGACCGCACCGCACGCCTTTTGCCGCTCGAGGAACTCGAGAACCGTCTCCACGAACTGCCCGTGGAACTGGAAGATGCCGCCATGGCCGGCGTCGGGCTAGAGGGACCAACTCGCCGTTCGGCACTCGCGCGCCAGGTCGACCGAGTTCCGGGTCGGAACCATCCAAGGGGTGCGGGTGTGTCACATCCCGGGGCTGGAGTGCCCGTGCTCCACGCCCAGCAGGGCGAGGGCGTTGTGGATGCCCTGTTCGAGCAGTTCGTCGGCAAGCTGCCGGTCGGTGAGGGCTCGGGAGAGCTGGAGCGTCCCGGCCATCATCGCGTAGGCGCCGAGCGCCTTGGTGCGGGCCGAGAGGGGATCGTCGGGTGCCAGGCGGGCGGCGATGCCGTCGATGACCATCAGTACGCCGTCGGTGTAAGCCTGCTTGGTCGGGCCTGTGCAGCGCCGGATTTCGTCGAGCAGGGCGGCGGAGGGGCAGCCGTCGTCGGAGCTGTCGCGATGCTGGGCGGACAGGTACCGGCGCACGATCTGCTCAAGTCCTGCGCGCCCGGGTGCCGCCTGCGCGACGATCCTCGCGTTCTGCGCCTGCAATTGGTCGGAGACCGCGGTGGCCACGAGGTCGTCTTTCGACGTGAAATGGGTGTAGAAGGCGCCGTTGGTCAGCCCCGCGTCCGTCATGAGGGTTGAGATGCCCGAGCCGTCGATGCCGTCCCGCTTGAACCGGCGACCGGCCGCCTCGATGATCCGCTGCCGGGTCGCCTGCTTGTGCTCTTTCCCGTAGCGCACCGCGCGCTCCTTTGCTCGTCGGAGAGGCTGCTTGCTCTTGGCGGGCACTCTTATCATTTTACATTTCGATCGTACTTCAATGGATTCGAGGCTCCGACGGCCGCCCGTTCGGCGGCGAGGTGCCGTGCCAGGTGGAGCGGTATCCCCTCACTCGGGGGCGTTCATTTGCGCACCATGGAGTGCGGTCGACTGCGGGGGCCCGCTTGCCATCCATCGTCTTCATGCACAGTATTATGAGTGTAATCCAATGTCCCTCGGTTGGCGCCGCCTCAGCGCTCGGCGAGGCGGATGCCGGGTGTGATCAGAACGAGCCGGATGACATGGGTCGGTACCCACCACTGTGTGACCTGGTCGACAGTGTCGGTGCAGTGCATCGGGCGCCGGCGAAGAGAACTCCGTCCTTGAAACTCGCTACAGAAGGACCTGGACATGAACACACCGCGGAATTCACCGTCCTCCTCGCCCTCGTCGTCGTACCAGAACGCGCCGACCCGCTCCGTGTCCGTCCGCGGCGAGGACTTCGCCTACCGGGAACTCGGCCCTGAGGACGGCGTACCGCTGATCCTCCTGATTCACCTGGCCGGGGTCCTGGACAACTGGGACCCGCGCGTCGTCGACGGACTCGCCGCACGACGCCGGGTCATCGCCTTCGACAACCGCGGAGTGGGCGGATCGAGCGGCTCCACGCCGGACACGATCGAGGCGATGGCCCGCGACGCGGTGCTGTTCATCCGAGCCCTCGGGTTCGACCAGGTCGATCTGCTCGGCCTGTCGATGGTTGGCTTCATCGCACAGGTCATCGCGGAACAAGAACCTCACCTCATCCGCAAGGTCATCCTGGCGGGCACAGGCCCTGCCGGTGGCCCCGGCATCGACAAGGTCCCGGCGCTCACCCTCCAGGCCACGCTCAAGGGCGCCCTGACCCGCCAGGATCCCAAGCTCTCCCTCTTCTTCACCGAAACCGAGGGCGGTCGGCGGGCGGGACGGGCCTTGCTGGAACGGCTGAAGGAGCGCACGCACCACCGCGACAAGGACATCTCATTGCCGGCGTTCCGAGCCCAGCTGAAGGCCATCAGACAATGGGGCCGTCAGGCGCCGTCGGACCTGTCGGAGATTCGCCAACCGGTGCTCGTGGCAAACGGCGAGAACGACCGCATGGTGCCCAGCCACAACACACTCGACCTGGCCGCCCGCCTGCCCAGGAGTGAACTCGTGCCCCTCTACCCGGATGCCGGACACGGGGGGATCTTCCAGTACCACGATGAATTCGTGGCAAGGGCACTCGAGTTCCTTGGGTCTTGAGCCCGAGCCAAGCCGCGCTGCCCGCACCTTCACGCTCGCACAACGCCCTCGGAAACGTCAGCTCGGCCGTCACCGTTCGCCGGCCCTGGCCGTGGAAGGCGGCCCCCCTGCTCGGCCGTGCCTGAGTGCGGCCCTGTACGTCATCGGTCGGCCCGCGCGACGAAAGGGCGTCCAAGCAAACAGTCGCGCTGGGTTGGCGCACAGTATCCGCAGGGCTTCGGTGGGGTTGAGTTCCGCCGTGAGCCAGGTCGGGGTGCTGTAGGCACGGCCATTTGCACGACAAGGCACGGCCGCCTTCGCCCACACATACTGTCCGGCCAGCAGGCGGGAGAGCGCAGCGCATCCGGGGTAGGGCAGAGACAAGGCCGCCGGCAGCCCCCGATGATCGACAACCACCGCGCCGGGCCAGCCGAGCAGCCAGGGTTCCAGCTCCTCCCACTGGCGTTGCTGTCCCTGGACTTCCAAGTGGAGTCCAGGGGCGGCGATTTCGTGCACCAGTCGCTGCCAGAGCCGGTCTTCCAGCGGGGGCACCGGGCCGCTGATCAGGTTGAGGCGGATCCCGCACGCACCCGTCTCCACGAGCCGGTCGAGCTCCCCCGACGTCCGGGGTCTACGACGGCCACGCCGCAGAGAGGGCCCCGACGTCTTGCCGAAGGCCTGGAGCAGGTAGGAGTTGTCCGTGCCGAGGCATGTTCACGGGAAGCGCCCACGGCATCGCCGTCGTCGCTGTGCTCCCCGAGACCCTCGCACAGGAAACTCGATACCCCCGCACTCCCCGCGGCCGAAGCTACCGCCCCGCCGGTCGCCTCCGCTCACTGAACCACTCCGTCCGAGGCGGCTGGAATGAGGTCGATCCATGCAAGACCACCGAGATCGAGCCGACTGCGGGCACGTGTCACGGCAACGTAGGCGAGGCGGGCGTCCGTTTCACTCACGGGTTCCGAGATCGGGCGACCACGGTCGTCGTGTTGATCGCTGTCCGGGGGCGGGGGGAAGTCATCGGCGATCTTGACGGTGGGCCATTCCCGGCCTTTGGCCTTGTGGGCCGTGGAGACCGTGACGTCGGCCTTGTCCTCGTCGGTCAGTGCGTGGACCGCGGTGATGATGGCCTCGGGTCCGTGCTGGTCGACAAGTTCTACGAAAGGCTGCAGATCACGGCCGGCCGGATCGTGATCCGCGTACTCCTGCAGCTCACCCCAGGAGGCGAAGAGAACGAGTTCTGGGTGGGCGGTGCGACGGCCGTCTTTGAGGTCCCGTGCAGCCAGCGCCAGCGCGACGAGCGTATGCCCTCCCCGCGTCAGCGCGACGCGGTGGCCGGCGGCCAGCAGTCGCATGACCTCGGTCATGGCCCCGATGTTGGTGCGGCACAGCACCGCGTCCGGAGAGGCGACGAGACCGACCTTCGTCGGGACCGCCTCGGTACCTGTCAGTCGGATGGGCGCGTCGGTGAACGCGAGCCACCGGTTGGCTTGTTCGGCAAGGAGGGGGCCGAAGCGGAAGGATCGAGTCAGGGTGAGGTGGGTGGCGTCGAAGCTTGTCATGATGTCCCGGGCTCCGCGCCAGCCGTAGATCGCCTGTGCGGAGTCGCCGACCATGACCAGCTGGGTGTGGGCGCGTTGAGCCGCGAAGACCTGTTCCAGGACAGGGTTGGTGTCCTGTGCTTCGTCGAGGAAGAGGAAGTCGGCGTCGATCTTTGGTTCGGTGAGAGCCCACATCTTCAGGTAGTGGTCATGCTCGAAACGGACCACGCCCTGCTCGGGATTCTGCAGGTCTCCCCACGCCTTGTCCGCGAACGACGTCACGACCTCGGCGAGGCGGGCGTGTTCGTCCGGCGCACTCAGGCCGCGCAGCGCGGGTACGTGGTGAGAAGCCAGCGTGCGATCAGCCGAGTGGCAGAAGCGGGTCACCGTGCGCAGGACGCTGTGTGACAACGTCCTGTGGCTGATCTCGTGATCTCCGATTCGGACCGGAGAGGTGATGCCGAGGGCCTGCCCGATCTTCCACGCAGGTTGGCGGGGGCTGTTGAGTCTGCGAGCGAAGCGGTGGCCAAGGGCTGCGTAGGCCGTGGCGTGGGCGGTCTTGCACATCACGGATCGCGGGAAGCGTGCGGAGGCGTCGTGTGCGATGTCTTTGTTGAAGGCGAGGTAGCGCCCTCGGCGTTTGGTACTCGCGGCGAGCAGGCTCAGCGTGCTGGTCTTTCCTGTGCCGGCGCCGGCCTGCAGCACGAGGTGATGGCCTTCTCGGAATGCTTCGACAGCATGAGCCTGTTCGTCTGTGGGCGTGTGCAACAAGGGCTCCACGGAGGAGAAGGGCTAAGGGTTCGGGTGCGCGTGAGACTGGCTCCGTCCAGCGCGGCCAGCGGCGTACGCGTCAGATACGGCCGGATCACGACGACGGAGCAGGATGTCGGCTGTGCAAGCCAGTACGTCCTCGGAGGAGTGGAGGGCGAGCAGGCCTTCGAGTTGCGCCGTCAGTTGCAGGGAGCGTTCTCTCTCGTTCCGATCGAGGGCTGCGGTCACGCTCCGGGCGACGAAGTCTCCGGGCCGCTGTCCTCTGGCGGTCGCGGCCTGGCGGATCGCCGCTCGCGCGGTACGGCTGAACTCGAGATTAAGAAGGACCTGCCCGTGCTGGTCGGGGTAGTGGGTGGTCAGGGCATCGATGGGCAGAAGGTGGTGCAGCCGTCGCCGTAGTGACCGCAGCGCGCGGCCTGGCGTCCTGGCCGGCTGAACGGCCATCAACCGGGTGCGGTCGGCGTTCGCTGCGAGCGACACCGTACGACGAGCTCGGTGGAGCTCGCCATTGGTGGCTGGCCTGGTCAGCAGGATTTCAATGCCATCGTGCGAGGTCACGACCCAGCCGTTCCATACTCGTGGTGCGTCGGGCGCGGACGACGGACGTGGTTCGGCAGGCGGTTGTGGATGTGCGCGCGGTGGAGCATGGGGTCGAAGGGCTCCCAGTCGGCCAGCGCGAGGTCCGCTGCTGACTGGGTTGCGGTGTGGGTGGAACAGCGCTGCATGCGCCAGCGCAGCTGCTCGGCGTAAGGCAGGGCGGTGAGGTCATATACAGCCATGAGCTCACAGGGCAAGGCCAGTTGCCCCCGTGTGGCCGTAGCGGGTACCAGCCTCCAGACGCCCACGGGGCCGTCCGCAGTGAGCAGCCTCTGCGAGCAGCGGTCGCGACGCCGCGTCTGCGCGACGCACTGGATTTCGTCCACAGGTTGCGCAGCGAGGTAGCCGACATACAGGAACTGCACTACGGGTCTGGCGGGTTGGCAGCCGTCCGGTTGAGCCGTTGGCCGGCTCGAAGGGGGCATTGGAGTGAACACGCCGGTGTCAATCAGGCGGCGTGTGTGCAGGGCCAGATCCCGGCGCAGCCCGTCCAGCGCGGAGGCTTCGGGCGCAGCGTCGCGAGCGGGACAGACTGGGGCGTGAGCCAGGCGGCACCAGGCTCTGCCATCGCCAGCCGGATGGGCGACACCAGAGCTTACGTGCCAACGGTAGGCGGTGGGCACCTCGGCCGCGGGCACTTCCCGGGGGTGCAGGCGGACGGGCCGCGCAAAGCTGCGGTGGTACCACTCGACCGGGTTGCCGCACTCTCGGCAGCGATCACGCTGAGCGCAGCGGAGGAGCCGACTGGGGCTGTCGTGCTCGATACGCAGTGAGCGTCGGGGGTAGGCGACAGCGGGGCTGCCGTCCCAGTGCCGCGGTGTGGATGAAGAACGCATGCGTGCGAAGGTGCCAGGCAACTCGCCGCATCCACAGCGCCGAGGCTGGAGGGTCCCTCGAACAGCCCCATTCCATGAAACGCACGTTCGAGTTGTCGATCAGAGATTCGTGTCGCTTCGCCGGTCCGGGTGATTGGCGCGAGCCCTCCCAGTCAACGGTCAGCGCCGGTCGGCCCCGGGGGCTCGTGCCCCTCACACACGGCTCCGAAGAGCTCGTCGAGCGGAGTGCTCAAGGCATGGGCGAGGGCGTGCCAGGTCTTGAGAGTGCCGATGGTGCGTCCCTGCTCGATCTCGATGAGGGTCCTTCTGGCCAGGCCGCTTCGATCAGCGAGCTCGTCATAGGTCCAGCCGCGCGCCGCCCGCAGCCGCGCAAGCTCCAGACGCAGCGCCTCGAAATCTGGGTCGGGCGGGAGGATCGTCACCCGACAATCCGACGGTGCAGACCACTGCCCTGTCAGTGCAGACCTCTGCCCTATTTCTGCAGGTGACGCCATCAAGTGAAGGGCAGAGGTCTGCACTACCGTGTGCGGGCCACCCCACCCTCCGCGGGTACAGCGCAGACATGACGGGAGGAACACGCCCCCCATGAGGCTTTGCACGACGCGACCCGGCGTCCGGCGCGCCTGGACCGTGGAACTGCGCCCGCAGCCCGGCGGACCGATCCTCGTATGCCAGCAGTGCTCCCGCAGCGACCGACTGCTCAGTGGCACGTCCGCTCGGTCGGAGCTCCTGGCCCACCTGGCACGACACGCTCGCCGCGATCTCCTCCCTGCTCACCTTCGTACCTGCCAGTGCCACGAGCGCGGCTGCAGCTGGCACCCGCGCCATCGAGGCTGTGGTGGGCCCATCCGGCTCGTGCTCGCACGCGAGCGAGGCGGACGGCTGTGGCGCCTCGCGGACGCGTGCACGGCCTGCGCCGCCGCCACGTCACAAGCGGCCGTCGTTCCCGACACGTTCATCAACGCTGCGACGACGCCGCCGGCGCATGCGGACATCCGTCGAAAGCACCGAAGCCCCAGAGGCCCGGACAGGCAGACCCGGGTGCGGGAGATGCTCAACTACCTCGCCTCCGCGCTGCCGACTGAGACCGGACCTGCCGCCCGACTGATCGCCCTGCAATGCGCCTTGCGCATGAACGACTCGGCTCAAGTCCGCTTGCCGCTCGGGGTACTGCGCAGCCTTCGATTGGAACCTGCCACGGATTCCTGGCGGGATCTCCACCAGGCACGATGGCTATGCGCAACCCTGCCCACGTCGCACTCCAGCGCACGCGCTGTAGTCATCCAGCTCCTCGACGTCGGGCTCTTCGCCCAATGCCCGGCCCGTCCCGACCGGCTCGCTGCCGCAGACTGGGCGCTGCGAGCCGCTTGCGGCATCCGCATGGACTGCGCCCCGTTTTCCCAGCTCATTGCCATGTGTATCAAGGCCCATACCGCTCCCGAGAGCACCCATGGAACAGCTGAAGTGGATCAGCTGGCACGCGAGTGCGGGCTGGCCGCAACGGATTTCACGGATGCACTTGACCAATTGACGGCCGCAGGACACATCAGCTCCTGGAGCGTGCAGCCGGCGTCGGGAGATCTGTACTGGACACTGACAGAGCCCGGCGAGCGTGGATGCGAAGGAACGACTCGTCGGTGACTGGCAGACGTCGACGGTCCGTCACACGCAACGTCGATATCGCAAACATCCGCGCCGAGGCGCCGGGGGCATCGCTCTCGCTCTCAGCGCCGACGCGGGATCCTGATCGACTAACGTCGAATTCCCGCCGGACATTCCGCTGATCGTGGAGTTGGCGGAGACAGGCCGCCTCGATCTCGCGTCGATGGTCACGCGCCGCGTACCACTGCACGAGGTGAACGACGCCATTCGAGCGTTGGAGGCGCGGTGAGCAGATCCGCACCGTCGTCGTATGACCCTCTGAAGTCAATCCAACCGCCATGGAGGCCAGCGCCGCACGCGGAGCTGGCCTCCGGGTTTCTTCCTCTCACCCACAAAGAGGAACACCTGTGCCCTACGACGCGTCGCTGTCCCCCACCTACTGCTTGTCGGAGCTGGAGCAATGGGCGTCATAACCGGATACCACCTGCAGTTAGCCGCGCCGAAGTGATGTTCCAGGTACGGCCGGCACACGTGGAGAAGCTGTCGCTGCCCCAGACGCTCTCCTCCTAGGACAGCGCGACCGTGAATCACTCCGCTGGCTACCGGGTGATTTCAGATGTCTCGGAAGTCGCCGACCAGACCTACGAATACGGCATCGTCACCCTTGACGGCGCCTCCTCGTGCTCCGTTGAGGGCACCACACTGCTGAACCACCTTGGCGACGCCGTCCGTGAAAGATCCGACACCGTTGTCATCGGAGGCATCGCGGTGCCGGGAGATCGGCCGACAGGTCGACCCCGTTGGGCATCGGCACCCGTAGCTCCGCTCGACCACGACATCCCGGGTCAGAGTGGGGGACAGCTTCAGCCGGCGCTCGACGAGATGGCCGATCAGGTTCACCACTGACGCTTCGTCCGTCAGCGCGGTCCTTTCCGGACGCCGGATCGAGCGGCATGAAGAGGAGCGCACGCCCGACATCCTCGAGATCACGTCGGCGGCCAGGCAGTCCATATTGTCGATACGTCCTGACAAACCTCTTGACACCGCCGACAGGGCATTCGATAGTACGGGCATCTAGAACGTACTAGTAGCACGTTCTAGAGGCTGCCGAGCCGCCCACACCCGATGGCTGCCGCAGACGACACGTTCCGCCGCACACGGCGTTCTCATCAACCGCTCGCCCGCGTCACTCGGCCGGGCGCGGCCCTCCCGAGGCCGGAACCCCATTCCCACCCTGATCAGCACAGCGAGGTGCAAGGGACATGCACAGACACCACAGAGCCGCCGCACTGGCCGCCACCGTTCTCACCGGCGCTCTTCTCGCCACCGGCTGCTCCAGCAGCTCAGGCGGCAAGAAGTCCGAGGAGACCGCGAACGGCGCGTCGGCGGGCAAGGCCACCACGCCCCGCATGACCGTCGCGCTGGTCACCCACCAGGCCCCCGGCGACACCTTCTGGGACACCGTCCGCAAGGGCGCCGAGGCCGCCGCGGCCAAGGACAACATCAAGCTCATCTACTCCGCCGACCCCAACGCGGGCAACCAGGCCAACCTGGTGCAGAACGCGATCGACCAGAAGGTCGACGGCATTGCCGTCACGCTGGCCAAGCCGGACGCCATGAAGTCCGTCCTGGCCAAGGCGGAGCAGGCCGGCATACCCGTGACCGGCCTCAACGCCGGCCTGAGCCAGTGGAAGAGTCTGGGCCTCCTGGAGTACTTCGGCCAGGACGAGACCGTGGCGGGCGAGGCGTTCGGCAAGAAGCTCAATGACATCGGCGCCAAGCACGCCGTCTGCGTCGTCCAGGAACAGGGCAACATCGCCCTGACCCAGCGCTGCGACGGCGTGAAGAAGACCTTCTCCGGCAAGACCGACGTCCTCTACGTCAACGGAACCGACATGCCGTCGGTGAAGTCGACGATCACCGCCAAGCTCTCGGCAGACAAGTCCATCGACGAGGTGGTCACGCTTGCCGCGCCGATCGCGCTGACCGCCACGCAGTCGGTCTCGGACGCCGGCAGCAAGGCGAAGGTCGCCACCTTCGACCTCAACAAGGACCTCATCAAGGCCATCCAGGAGAACTCCATCCAGTTCGCCGTCGACCAACAGCCCTACCTCCAGGGCTACCTGGCCGTCGACGCGCTGTGGCTCTACAAGAACAACGGCAACTACAGCGGCGGCGGTGAACAGCCCGTGCTGACCGGCCCTGCCTTCGTCGACAAGTCCAACGTCGACAAGGTCGCCGCCTTCGCCGCAAAGGGAACCCGGTGACGAGCATGACCCAGCATGCCGAGCCGGCGGTGACCTCACCGCCGGCCCCCGGCCCCAAGGACACCGACGGGCGCAGCGCCGAACGGTCCATGATCGTAAGGCTGTTGGCCCGCCCCGACGTGGGCGTCTTCCTCGGTGCCGTGGCCGTCTACGTGTTCTTCCTGATCGCGGCGCCGCCGGTGCGCGACGCCAGCTCGATGGCGAACATCCTCTACCAGTCCTCCACCCTGGGCATCGTGACCGTCCCGGTGGCACTGCTGATGATCGGCGGCGAGTTCGACCTGTCGGCCGGCGTCGGGGTGATCACCTCGGCGCTGACCGCGAGCATGACCGCCTACCAGCTGAGCATGAACGTCTGGGTCGGCGTCATCGCCGCCCTGATCGCGTCGCTGGCGATCGGCTTCTTCAACGGCTGGATGGTCGTCAAGACCGGCCTGCCCAGCTTCCTGGTCACGCTGGGCACCTTCCTGATCCTGCAGGGCGTCAACCTCGCGGTGACCAAGCTGGTCACCGGGAACGTCGCCACCGACGACATCAGCAACATGGACGGCTTCGACCAGGCCAAGAAGGTCTTCGCCTCCAGCTTCGACATCGGCGGCGTCCAGGTGAAGATCACCGTCTTCTGGTGGCTGCTGTTCGCGGCGATCGCCACCTGGGTGCTGCTGCGCACCAAGTACGGCAACTGGATCTTCGCGGTCGGCGGCAACAAGGAGTCGGCCCGCGCGGTCGGCGTTCCGGTCGCCTTCACGAAGATCTCGCTGTTCATGCTGGTCGGCGTCGGCGCCTGGTTCGTCGGCATGCACCAACTGTTCTCGTTCAACACCGTGCAGTCCGGCGAGGGCGTCGGCATCGAGCTGATCTACATCTCCGGCGCGGTGATCGGCGGCTGCCTGCTGACCGGCGGCTACGGCTCGGCGATCGGCCCGGTCTTCGGCGCGTTCATGTTCGGCATGGTGCAGCAGGGCATCGTCTACGCCGGCTGGAACCCCGACTGGTTCAAGGCCTTCCTCGGCGTGATGCTCCTTGGCGCCGTCCTGATCAATCTGTGGGTCCAGCGCACAGCGACCCGGAGGTGACCCGAATGACAACCAACGAAACCGGCACCCACGGCGCTGTCCTCGCGGACAGGGCCCCCGAAAAGGACTCCCCGGTCGTCGAACTGCGCAACGCGGGCAAGGCGTACGGCAACATCCGTGCCCTGCACGGGGTGAGCCTGACGGTGCATCCCGGCCAGGTGACCTGTGTGCTCGGCGACAACGGCGCCGGCAAGTCCACTCTCATCAAGATCATCTCCGGACTGCACCAGCACACCGAGGGCGAGTTCCTCGTCGACGGCGAACCGGTGCGCTTCTCCACCCCGCGCGAGGCGTTGGACAAGGGCATCGCGACCGTCTACCAGGACCTCGCCGTGGTCCCGCTGATGCCGGTGTGGCGCAACTTCTTCCTGGGCTCCGAGATGACCAAGGGCCCCTGGCCGATCCGCCGCCTGGACATCGAGGCGATGAAGAAGACCGCCGACGAGGAACTGCGCAACATGGGCATCATCCTCGACGACCTCGAACAGCCCATCGGCACCCTGTCCGGCGGCCAGCGCCAGTGTGTCGCGATCGCCCGCGCCGTCTACTTCGGCGCCCGCGTCCTCATCCTGGACGAGCCCACCGCCGCGCTCGGCGTCAAGCAGTCCGGTGTCGTCCTCAAGTACGTGGCCGCCGCCCGCGACCGCGGACTCGGGGTCATCTTCATCACCCACAACCCGCACCACGCCTACATGGTCGGCGACCACTTCAGCGTGCTGCGCCTGGGCACCATGGAACTCTCCGCCGAGCGCAGCCAGATCACGCTCGAGGAGCTGACCAACCACATGGCGGGCGGCGCCGAACTCGCCGCGCTCAAGCACGAGTTGTCCCAGGTCCGCGGCGTCGACGTCGAGGAACTCCCCGAAGAGGCCGACCTCACCGCACCCGTGGCAGTCATCAAGGAAGCCGCCTCCTGACAACCGTGGCGGCCGGCCCCGCCCACACGTCTCCGCCACCGACGGGCGCAACCGGCTGAGACGCCGAGTCCACCTCTCCACCCCCGGAGTCTCCTGAGCGAAGGGAAATCAGTGTCATGCCGTTCGAAGTGCTGACCATTGGCCGCGTGGGAGTGGATGTCTATCCACTTCAGACCGGCGTGGGGCTGGCGGAGGTCACCTCGTTCGGCAAGTATCTCGGGGGTAGCCCGACCAATGTGGCGGTGGCCGCGTCCCGGTACGGGCACTCCTCGGCTGTGATCACAAAGACGGGCAGGGACCCGTTCGGGGACTTCGTCCGGCAGGCACTGGAGAGCTACGGCGTCGACAGCCGGTTCGTCGGTACGTCGGACATCGCACCCACGCCGGTGACCTTCTGCGAGATCTTCCCACCGGATGACTTCCCGCTGTACTTCTACCGGCTCCCGAAGGCCCCCGACCTGGACATCACCGCTGGTGAGCTGGACCTGGGGGCAGTACGGGACGCGGCGGTCCTCTGGGTGACAGGTACCGGGCTCAGCGAGGAACCGAGCCGCTCGGCCACGTTGGCCGCCCTCGCTCACCGGGGCAAGGCGGGGACGACGGTCTTCGACCTGGACTGGCGGCCGATGTTCTGGGCCGACCCGAACCAGGCGCGCGGGTTCTACGCGCAGGCCCTGCGGCACACGACGGTTGCTGTGGGCAACCTTGACGAGTGCGAGGTGGCCACCCGTGAGCGTGAGCCGTATGCGGCGGCGAAGGCGCTACTGGCCGCCGGAGTGGAGCTGGCCATAGTCAAGCAGGGCCCCAAGGGGGTCCTGGCCATGGACCGGGACGGTGCTACCGCCGAGATCCCGCCGGTTCCGGTGGAGGTCGTCAACGGGCTCGGCGCCGGAGACGCCTTCGGCGGCGCGCTGTGCCACGGCCTGCTGTCGGGCTGGGACACCCGCCGCACCGTGATCTTCGCCAACGCCGCCGGCGCCATTGTCGCGAGCCGACTTTCCTGCTCCGACGCGATGCCGACCGAGGCCGAGGTCGACGCCAAGCTCGGCGAGGCGGCCGGAACATCCACCAACGACTCCCAGCAAGAGGTGTGACGACGTGCTGTCCGAGAATGTGAGCCGGATCGTGAACGCCCGGGTGGGCGACCCCGGCGCCGTCGCGGCCGCCGCTGCGCGCCGGGTGAAGGCTCCCTCCCTGCTCGGCGAGCACGGCAAGGCGATGATCATCGCCGCCGACCACCCTGCCCGCGGCGCCAACGGCGTCGGCGGGGACCCGAATGCGATGGCGGACCGGTTCGAACTGCTGGAGCGCCTGTGCACCGCGCTGGAACGGCCCGGCGTGACCGGTGTCCTGGGAACCGCGGACATCCTCGAGGACCTGCTGCTGCTCGGCGTGCTGGAAGGCAAGAGCGTCTTCGGCTCCATGAACCGGGCGGGCCTGGCCGGGTCGGTGTTCGAGATCGATGACCGGTTCACCGGCTACGACGCCGCCACGATCGCCGCGATGGGCTTCGACGGCGGCAAGATGCTCACCCGCATCGCGCTGGGCGACCCCGCCACACCGGTCGCCCTGGAGAACAGTGCCCGAGCGATCGACGAGCTCAATGACCGTCAGCTCATCGCGATGGTCGAGCCGTTCCTGTCCGCCTGGCAGGACGGGAAGATCCGCAACGATCTGTCCACCGATGCCGTCGTCAAGTCCGTCACCATCGCCTCGGGGCTCGGCCGGCGTACCGCCTACACCTGGCTCAAGCTTCCGGTGGTGGAGGACATGGGACGGGTGCTGGCCTCTTCCACCCTCCCGGCGCTGCTGCTGGGCGGCGAGGTCAAGGACGCGGACGCGGCCTTCGCCTCATGGGGCAAGGCGTTG
This sequence comes from Streptomyces sp. NPDC001351, assembly GCF_042896045.1. Taxonomy (NCBI): domain Bacteria; kingdom Bacillati; phylum Actinomycetota; class Actinomycetes; order Kitasatosporales; family Streptomycetaceae; genus Streptomyces; species Streptomyces sp. NPDC001351. Next base: position 60,883 of record NZ_JBIAWS010000014.1, read on the forward strand.
CAGCAGCCGACCGCGCAGGGGCTCGTCGTGGGCCGGTCTCTGCTCTACCCCTCGAACGGTGACGTCGCCGGTGCGGTGGACAAGGCGGTGAGCCTGCTGTGAGCAAGTACCACCTGCCGTCGGGGGCTTCTTCCGATGGCCCCTATGACCTCCTGGTCACGCCGGAGTCGGCGGGCTGGGGATACTCCGGCCTGAGGATCCTGACCCTCAGGCCTGGCGAGGCACACGCCGTGTCCACCGGCGACTCCGAGTTCCTGGTCCTGCCGCTGACGGGCTCCTGCACCGTCAGCACGGCCGACAGCGTCTTCGAACTCACCGGTCGGACAGGCGTGTTCGCCTCGGTCACCGACTTCGCCTACCTCCCCCGCGAGTCGGAGGCCCTGATCAGCAGTGCGGCCGGCGGCCGGTTCGCACTGCCCAGCGCCCGTACCGGGCGGAGCTCACTCTCCGCCCGGTACGGGTCCAAGGAGAACGTGCCCGTGGAGCTGCGCGGTGCCGGGGCCTGCTCAAGGCAGGTGAACAACTACTGCCTGCCGGGTACCTTCGAGGCCGAGCAGCTGCTGGTCTGCGAGGTCCTCACACCCGGCGGCAACTGGTCGTCGTATCCGCCGCACAAGCACGACCAGGCCCGGCCCGGCCAGGAGTCGGAGCTGGAGGAGATCTATTACTTCGAGGTCTCCGGCGGCGAGAGCGGCTTCGGCTATCAGCGGGTGTACGGGACCAACGAGCGGCCGATCGACGTGCTGGCCGAGGCGCGTTCCGGGGACGCGGTGCTGATCCCGCACGGCTGGCACGGTCCGTCCGTCGCCGCGCCCGGCTACGACCTCTACTACCTCAACGTCATGGCCGGTCCCGGCCCAGACCGTGCCTGGCTGATCTGCGACGACCCCGCCCAAGGCTGCGTGCGTTCGACCTGGGACGCCCAGGACATCGATGACCGGCTGCCGTTCGGCGCCGAGGAGAACCACTGATGAACACGATCAGACTGACCACGGCTCAGGCCCTGGTGCGCTTCCTGGCGAACCAGTACAGCGAGCGCGACGGCCAGGAGCAGCGCCTCATCCCCGGGGTGTGGGGCATCTTCGGCCACGGCAACGTGGCCGGCATCGGCCAGGCGCTGCTGCAGGCGGCCACGACCGGCGAGGCCGACCTGCCCTACTACCTCGCCCGCAACGAGCAGGGCATGGTCCACGCCTCCGTCGCCTACGCGAAAATGCGCGACCGGCTGGCCACCTTCGCCTGCACCGCCTCCACCGGCCCCGGCTCCACCAACATGATCACCGGCGCGGCGCTGGCCACCACGAACCGGCTGCCGGTCCTGCTGCTGCCCTCTGACATGTTCGCCACCCGCGCCGCCGACCCGGTGCTGCAACAGCTGGAGGACACCCGCGGCGGCGACGTCACCGTCAACGACGCCTTCCGCGCCGTATCCAAGTACTTCGACCGCATCTCACGCCCCGAGCAGCTCATCCCGGCCGCCCTCGCGGCCATGCGGGTGCTGACCGACCCGGTCGAGACCGGGGCCGTCACCCTCGCGCTGCCGCAGGACGTGCAGGCCGAGGCGTACGACTGGCCGCTGTCGTTCTTCCGGCGGCGGGTGTGGCACGTGGGCCGCCCGGTGCCGGAGGCGGCCGCCGTCGAGCGGGCCGCCCGTCTGCTGCGCAATGCCCGCAAGCCGCTGATCGTGGCGGGCGGCGGTGCCGTGTACTCCGGTGCGGAGACCGTGCTGCGCGCGTTCGCCGAAGCCACCGGGGTCCCGGTCGCCGACACCCACGCCGGCAAGGGCGCCGTCCCCTGGGACCACCCCTACGCCGCCGGCGGCATCGGCTCCACCGGCTCGTATGCCGCCAACGAACTCGCCCGCGAGGCGGACGTGGTGCTCGGCATCGGCACCCGCTACTCCGACTTCACCACCGCCAGCCACACCGGCTTCGGCAATCCGGACGTCGCCTTCGTCAACCTCAACGTGGCCCGCCTGGACGCCGTCAAGCACTCGGCGGAGCCGTTGGTCGCCGACGCCCGGCTCGGCATCCAGGCCCTCGCCGGAGCGCTGGACGGCTGGGAGGTCGAGGAGACCTACCGCCGTCACATCCGCCGGCTGATCGCCCGGACGCGGCAGATCGAGGACGAGTGCTTTGCTCCCGAGCGGAACACCGGTGATCTGCCCGCCCAAACGCAGATCCTCGGCGCCCTGAACGAGGTCCTCGGCGACCGTGACGTGGTCATCAACGCTGCCGGCTCCATGCCCGGCGACCTGCAGCAGCTGTGGCGCGCCAGAGACCCGAAGGCCTACCACGTCGAATACGCCTATTCCTGCATGGGATATGAGGTCGCCGCCGGTGCCGGTGCCAAGATGGCCGACCCGACCCGCGAGGTCGTCGTGCTGGTCGGCGACGGCTCGTACCTGATGATGGCCCAGGAGATCGTCACCATGGTCTCCGAGGGACTGAAGGTCATCATCGTGCTTGTCCAGAACCACGGCTTCGCGTCGATCGGTTCGCTGTCGGAGTCACTCGGCAGCCAGCGCTTCGGCACCAAGTACCGCTTCCGCGACGGTGATTCGGGCCTACTGGATGGCGACGTCCTCCCGGTCGACCTCGCCGCCAACGCCTCCTCCCTCGGCGCGGACGTCCTGCACGCCACGTCGGTGGAGGAGTTCCGGGCGGCGATGGAGAAGGCCAAGGCCGCCACCCGCACGACCGTCGTCCACGTCGAGACCGACCTCTACGGCCCCAACCCGCCTGGCCACGGCTGGTGGGACGTCCCCGTCAGCCAGACCTCCGCCCTCGACACCACGCGCTCCGCTTACGAGACGTACGCCGCTCAGAAGCAGAACCAGCGCCACTACCTGTAAGTCCCGTCCCCGCAAAGGAAACCCGCACCGTGACCACCATCCAGCACTGGATCAACGGCGCTCCCGTCCAGGGCACCGCCACAGCCACCCAGCCGGTCTTCAATCCGGCCACCGGCGCCGAGCAGGCCCAGGTCGTCCTCGGCGGCGCGGCCGACGTGGACGCGGCCGTCCAGGCTGCCTCTGCCGCCTTCGAGACCTGGTCGGAATCGTCGCTCACCCAGCGCACGCAGGTGATGTTCGCCTTCCGCCAGCTGCTCCTCGAGCACGAGGAGGAGCTGGGCAGGATCATCTCCGCCGAGCACGGCAAGACCGTCGACGACGCCCGCGGCGAGATCACCCGGGGCCGCGAGGTCGTCGAGTTCGCCTGCGGCCTCGGCGACATCCTCAAGGGCTCCTTCTCCGACCAGGTCTCGCGTGGCGTGGATGTGCACAACTTCCGCCAGCCCCTCGGCGTCGTCGCCGGCATCACCCCGTTCAACTTCCCCGCGATGGTGCCGCTGTGGATGCACCCCATGGCCATCGCCACCGGCAACACCTTCATCCTGAAGCCGAGTGAGCGCGACCCGTCGGCCGCGAACTTCGTCGCCGAGCTGTACAAGAAGGCCGGACTGCCCGACGGTGTCTTCAACGTGGTGCACGGTGGCAAGGACGCGGTCGACGCGATCCTCACCCACCCCGGCATCGAGGCCGTCTCCTTCGTCGGGTCGACGCCGATCGCCAAGTACGTGCACGAACAGGCCACCGCGCACGGCAAGCGCGTCCAGGCCCTGGGCGGCGCCAAGAACCACGCCGTCGTCCTGCCCGACGCCGACCTCGAGTTCGCCGCCAACCACATCACCGCCGGCGCCTACGGCTCTGCCGGCGAGCGCTGCATGGCCGTCTCGGTCGCCGTCGCCGTCGGCGACGCCGCCGACGGACTCGTGCAGGTGCTGGAGCGCAAGGCCCGCGAGGTGAAGGTCGGCCCCGGCGACCAGCCCGGCACCGAGATGGGGCCGCTGGTCACCAAGGCCGCCCAGGAGCGCGTCGAGAGCGCGGTCGGCGTCGCCGCCACCCAGGGCGCCACCGTCGTCGTCGACGGCCGCGGTCTCAAGCTCGACGACCCCGCCTACGCCGAGGGCTTCTTCACCGGCCCCTCCCTCCTGGACCACGTCACCACCGAGATGGCGGCGTACAAGGAGGAACTCTTCGGCCCGGTGCTGGCGATCCTCCGAGTCGAGACCCTGGACGAGGCGATCGACGTCATCAACGCCAACCCCTACGGCAACGGCACCGCCCTGTTCACCGCCTCCGGTGAAGCAGCCCGCCGCTTCCAGCGCCACATCAAGGTCGGCATGATCGGCATCAACGTACCGGTGCCCGTCCCGATGTCCTACTACTCCTTCGGCGGCTGGAAGGACTCCCTCATCGGCGACTCCCCCATCCACGGCCCCGAAGGCATCCGCTTCTACACCCGCCCCAAGGTCGTCACCACCCGCTGGCCCCAGCCCAAGCAGCAGGTCAGCGCGGGCTTCAACTTCCCCACCTCCAACTAAGTTTCCGTGCCGCACTCCGAAGGACACACCATGGCAACGGCGCCACCTCCTTTCCGCACCACTGCGGGCAACCTCTGCCTGGGGTCGGCCCCCGACTCGTGGGGCGTCTGGTTCCCCGAGGACGAGCACCAGGTGCCGTACACCCGCTTCCTCGACGAACTCGCCCAGGCCGGCTACGAGTGGCTGGAGCTCGGCCCCTACGGCTACCTCCCCACCGACCCGCAGCGCCTCAAGGACGAACTCGACGCCCGCGGCCTGCAGGTCTCCGGCGGCACCGTCTTCGGTGCGCTGCACCGCCCCGAGGCCTGGGACGACATGCTCACCCACGTCCGGCAGATCGCCGGCCTGACCGCCGCCGCCGGCGCCCACCACCTCGTCTTCATCCCGCCCATGTTCCGGGACGAGAAGACGGGCGCGTTCACCGAGTCGCCCGAGCTGACCGCCGAACAGTGGGCGGGCTTCGGCAGGGCCGCCGACCGGCTCGGCAAGCTGCTGCTCGACGAGTACGACGTACGCCTCGTCATCCATCCGCACGCCGACAGCCACATCCAGACCCAGCCCGAGATCGAACGGCTGCTGAACGAGTCCGACCCCCGCTACACCAACCTCTGCCTGGACACCGGCCACGTCGCCTACGGCGGCGGCGACAACCTCGACCTCATCCGCCGCTTCGGCGAACGCGTCGGCTACGTCCACATCAAGCAGATGGACCCCGCCGTCCTGGCCCAGGTCGCCGCCGAAAACCTCTCCTTCGGCGAGGCCGTCAAGCGCGGGGTGTGCGTCTCCCCGCCCGCCGGCGTGCCCAACCCCGCCGACATCGTCACCGCACTCGCCACCCTCGACGCCGAGCTGTTCGTCATCGTCGAACAAGACCTCTACCCCTGCGCACCCGAAGTACCGCTACCCATCGCCGTCAGCACGCGCGAGCACCTGGCCGGCTGCGGCCTGACCGGCACCCGACGCCCGAGGCTGACGCTCCCTGCCGACGAGCGGCCGAGCAGAGCCCCCGAGTAACCAAGCCACCGGCTCGCGCGGTGGCCGGCCCATGGGGATCCCCGGCGCAGTTGACGCGCCGTGGCGGGCTTCTACGCGGTGCTGACGGCTTCCGCGCGAGATTGCTAGAACGTTACAGGCTTCATGGCCACCGGACACTTGACAGCGACTCATGGTGACTGGCGTACTGGTCAGAGTATATAGAACGTTCTAGTTCCCGGTCGTCCGGAGATGAGGAGAACCACGATGTACGCACTGGCGGTCTGTGCGGAGATGGTCTTCCGCGACCTTCCGATCGAGGAGCGGGCACGGCGTATCCACGAGGCCGGTTTCCAGGTCGAGATCTGGGACTGGACGAACCACGATCTCGATGCCCTCGCCCGCTCGTCCGCCGAGATCGTCTCGATGACGGGGTACGTGAGCGGCAGCCTCACCGATGACGACGGCGCCGCCGAACTGCTGCGCACGGCCGAGGAGTCGCTCAAGGCGGCCGAGCACCTGGGCTGCACTCGCCTGAACCTCCACGGAACCGGTCTGGACGGCCAGGGGCTGCCCGTGGTGCCGGTACCCGGGGAGCCCACCGGCGCGATGTGGATGGCCGCGCACCGCACACTCACCCGGATCGCCGAGCTCGGCGAGAACGCCGGGGTCATCTTCACCCTGGAGAATCTCAACACAGCCGTCGATCACCCCGGGGTGCCCTTCGCGAAGGCTGCCGACACCCTGGCGCTGGTTGCCGCCGTGAACCGGCCCGGTCTGCGCATGAACCTGGACCTGTACCACGCCCAGATCGGCGAGGGGAATCTGATCGAGCTGGTGCGCAGCGCCCACCGCGCGGGACTCATCGGTGAGATCCAGGTGGCGGACGTGCCGGGCCGCTGCGAACCGGGCACGGGAGAGATCAACTACCCGGCCATCGCCCGCACCCTCGCAGACATCGGCTACGACGGCACCGTCGCCATGGAGGCATGGGCCTCCAGCGACAGCGAGGCCGCTCTGGAACGCTTCCGGGCCGCCTTCACCGTCTGACAGGAGCGGCCGCGGGACATCTGCCCCGCCCTCGCGTCCGCGCACCACGGCAGCCGCCACCACCGAAGCCACGACGTAGATCACGGAGTATGTGCCATGACCTCCCCCCAGTCCCTCGCGGTCGGCCTCATCGGCGCCGGACGCATGGGCTCCTTCCACGCCGAGACCCTGGCCCGCCGCCTCCCCGGGGTACGACTGGCGGCCATCGCCGATCCCGCACCCGGGGCCGCGAAGGCTCTGGCCGATCGTCTCGGCTGCCCCAAGACGTACACGGAGATCGGTGACCTGCTCGACGACCCCGAGATCGAGGCGGTCGTGATCGTCACGCCCGCCCGCACCCACGCCGGACTCATCGAGGCCGCGGCACGCGCCGGCAAGTCGGTCTTCTGCGAGAAGCCGATGGCCGTCACCCTCGACGAAGCCGACCGCGCCATCAGCGCCGCACATGAGGCGGGCGTGGTGCTCCAGGTGGGCTTCAACCGCCGCTTCGACGTCGGCTTCCGCGCCGCCCACGAGAAGATCACCGCCGGTGACATCGGTACCCCGCAGCTGCTGCGTTCCCTCACCCGGGACCCCAACCTGCACGACCCGTCGCGCATCCCGCCGTGGACGATCTTCCTGGAGACGCTCATCCACGACTTCGACGTCCTGCGCTACCTCAACCCCGGCTCAGAGCCCGTCGAGGTCTTCGCCATGGCCGACGCCCTGGTCCGGCCCGACTTCAAGGACCACGGACTGCTCGACACGGCCGTGGTGACGATCCGCTTCGACAACGGCGCCATCGCCACGGCGGAGGCCAACTTCCAGGCGGTGTACGGCTATGACGTCCGCGGTGAGGTCAAGGGCTCGACCGGCATGCTCACCCTGGGTGATCTGCGCAGCAGCCACCTCACGTCCTACGGTGCGGCCGGCGCTGCCGCCGAGTGCGTCAGCTACGACCAGGATCTCTTCCACGCGGCCTACGTTGCCGAACTGGCCGAGTTCACCGACAGCGTCCGGGACAAGCGTGCTCCGTCGGTGACCGGCGAGGACGCTCGGGCCGCGCTGGGCATCGCCCTCGCCTCGATCGGTTCGATCGCCACGGGCGGTGCGGTCAGCGTGGGTGACGTCAGGGAGAGCCCGGTGACAGTGCGGCCGTAGCACCGAGCACACGACGCCGACTCGGCGGCGCCTTCTCCAGCCCGAGCGGCCGCCGCCAGGGTCGTACCTCTCCCGTCACCGTGCCGTTGCCGAGCCCCCTCCTGAAGCAACGCCCACGTGGAACGTTCTACAATCGGTCCCCAACAGACGAGACCGACCAGGAGAGGACAGCATGCCTGCGACCCCGGCGGTCCCGGACGGGAAGCGGCCGACGCTCGCCGACCTGGCGACGCGGGCAGGTGTGTCCACCGCGCTGGCCTCCATCGTGATGCGCGGGGCGAAGGGGGCCAGCGCCGCCACCCGCGAGCGTGTCCTGGAGGCCGCGCGGGAGATCGGCTACCGCCCGGACGCCCGGGCGAGACTGCTGCGCAGCCACCGCTCCCACCTGCTCGGCGTGCAGTTCGGCCTCCAGCATCCCTTCCACGCCGACCTGGTCGAGGGCATCTACGCCACCGCCGAACCAGCCGGATACCAGATCGCGCTGAGCGCCGTGACCGCCGAACGGGGTGAGCAGCGTGCCGTCGAAACCCTGCTCGACGACCGCTGCGAGGCGCTGATCCTGCTAGGCCCACAGGCCCCCGCCTCACGGCTGACGGAGCTCGCGGCGCATTTGCCGGTCGTCTCTGTGGCTCGCCACCTGCGGCCACCCGTCCCCGGCCTGGAGGTCGTACGGACCGCCGACGACAAGGGCGCCCGCCAGGCGGTCGACCACCTCGTGGCGCTGGGCCACCGTGCCATCGCCCACATCGACGGCGGCAAGGCACCCGGCGCAGCCGACCGGCGGCGCGGCTACCGCACCGCCATGAGCCGCCACGGTCTCACCGAGCACATCCGCGTCGTGCCCGGGGGCCTCACCGAGGCAGAGGGCGCCGAGGCCGCCCAGGTTCTCGCCGCTTCCCACCCGCGCCCCACCGCGGTCCTCGCCTTCAACGACCGCTGCGCGACCGGTGTCCTCGATGTCTTCCTCCGCAGCGGCATTGCCGTCCCCGGCGCCATCTCCGTCGTCGGCTTCGACGACAGCCATCTGGCCCGCCTGGCCCATATCGACCTCACCACCGTCGGGCAGGACATCCCCCGCCTCGCCCACCTCGCCGTGGACCGGGCCATCGCACGCCTGGACGGTCGCGACACCGGTACCGGGGAACAGGTGGTGGCTCCACACCTCGTGGTCCGGGGGACGACGGCCCCGCCCTCTACCGCACCGGCCACCTGAGCGTCGTCTGGGTCATCCTCGCACCGCACACAGTCCCACGCGCCTCCAACTACCTGAGGAATGGGGTACAACGGCGAACTCGGCGACTTTCTCCGCTCCCGTCGCCCCCTCCTCACCCCGAACACCGCCGGACTGCCACCGGGCGCGGGGCGCGCCGGGTGCCCAGGCCGTGAGGAGGTCGCGCCCCTGGCGTGTGTCACCACCGACTACACCCCCTGGAGCCGGGCCGCCACCCGCACCTCTCCGAAGCCGTCCCTCCGTCCCCCACGCCCTGCGTCTCGACGACGAACGCGGCTACCTCTTCGCCCTCACCCGCCCCGCGTCCCACCGCCCCGTAGCGCCGACGCACGCCCCGAGCGGAGCGGACCCGGTCCGCGGCCCGCCAGAGGCTGGAGTTCACCGCGCTTCGAGGCATTCCCGGTGACCAGGTGCGTGCTCGGCGGACGCGGCACGGAGCAAGAAGTGCCCGACACATTCATCACCTCACAGACACTCCCCACGTCGCCTTCCGCTGGCCCAGTCGCACCTAGGGACTTTCGTTTGGATCATCGTGCGGACCAAAGGAAGATGCCTGCGATGTAGAGCGATTGCTATCTGCGGGGGCTGATGCTGGACGGCCGGCGCAAGTCGATCCAGCCGATGGCGCAGCGGCTGCCGGACGGGAACATGCAGGCCCTGGAGCAGTTCGTCAACCAGTCGCCGTGGCAGTGGACGCCGGTGCGGCGGCGGATCGCCGAGCGGCTGGTCCAGGTCGTCAAGCCCGAGGTGTGGGTCATCGACGACGTCGCGTTTCCCAAGTGCGGGCGGGCGTCGGTGGGGGTGGCCCGGCAGTACTGCGGGGCACTGGGGAAGCGGGCAACCTGCCAGGTCGCCGTCAGTGTGCATGCGGCCACGGATACCGCCTCCTGCCCACTGGAATGGGAATTGTTCCTACCCGAGGAACGGGCGCACGACACCCGGCGTCGCACGGCTGCGGGCGTGCCCGATGAGGTGGGGCATGTGCCCAAGCCCCGCCTGACCCTGGGGCTGCTGGAGAGGCTGGCGGGTTGGCTTCCGTCGGTGCCGGTGATTGTGGCCGACTGCGGATACGGCCGCAGTGTCTGCTTCCGCCTGGCCCTGGAGGAACGCGGCTGGTCCTACATCGTCGCTGTCGAGCCCAAGGAGATCGCCCGCCCGGCCGGTGCCAAGCCGGAGCTGCCGCCCTACCAGGGATGGGGCCCGCCCACGTTGCCGCGCTATCGCGAGCCGGCCCGCCCCCTGCACCAACTGATCGATGCGCACACCCGCTTCGAGGACGTCACCTGACGAGAGGGCAGCAGGGCTCAGTCATCCACCGCCCTCGAACGGCCGCTGCCGATGGTGTACGCCCACGGGCAACCTCGGACGCGGCGCCAGCGGAGAACTTCAGCCTGGCAGGCGGCAAGTTCTCGATCTTGAGTTGGAGCCGCCATCGCCGCGAAGTCGCAGTCGACGGCGTTTCCAGTGCTCGCGGCGAAGTGCCAACTGCCGCATCACGGCTCGGCCGTCATCCTGATCCCACAGAATCACGGTGCCAACTATCCTCGGTATGTGACAACTAACGTCTGTGGTCACATGCAGGCTAACGCCGCACCCTCGGCATCCCCAGGCCGATCCACGAGATGATCTCCCGCTGGATCTCGTTGTTGCCGCCGCCGAAGGTGAAGATGACCGCCGAGCGGTAGCCGCGCTCCAGTTCGCCGTGGAGCACCGCACCGGCGGAGCCCTCCTTCAGCGCGCCCGCCGCACCGACGATCTCCATCAGCCAGGCGTAGGCGTCCCGGCGCGCCTCGGACCCGTAGACCTTGACCGCGGAGGCGTCCTGAGGGGTGAGGGTGCCGTTCTGGACGGCGTGCACCATCCGCCAGTTGAGCAGCTTCATCGCGTCGAGCCTGGTGTGGGTCTGGGCGAGGCGGCGGCGCACCCAGGGCAGGTCGATCACGCGGCGGCCGTCGGCGAGTTTGGTCTCCGTCGCCCAGCGCTGCACGTCCTGCAGGGCGCGGATCGCCATGGTGCCGTGCGCGGCGAGGGTGACGCGCTCATGGTTGAGCTGGTTGGTGATCAGCCGCCAGCCCTGGTTCTCGGCGCCGACACGGCGGGAGACGGGGACGCGGATGTTCTCGTAGTAGCTGGCCGTGGTGTCGTGCGAGGCGAGGGTGTTGATGAGGGTGCAGGAGTAGCCGGGGTCGGTGGTGGGGACGAGGAGCATAGTGATGCCCTTGTGGGACGGGGCCTCGGGGTCGGTGCGGGTCGCCAGCCACACCCAGTCCGCGGTGTCGCCGTTGGTGGTCCAGATCTTCTGCCCGTTGACGACGTATTCGTCGCCGTCGCGTACGGCGCGCGTCTTCAGCGATGCGAGATCCGTCCCCGCGTCGGGCTCGCTGTAACCGATCGCGAAGTCGATCTCGCCGGCGAGGATCTTGGGCAGGAAGTATGCCTTCTGCTCGTCCGTGCCGAACTGCATGATCGTCGGGCCGACCGTGTTCAGCGCCATCAGCGGCAGCGGTACGCCTGCCTGGGCGGCCTCGTCGAAGAAGATGAACTGCTCCATGGCGGTCAGCCCGCGCCCGCCGTACTCCTTGGGCCAGCCCACGCCGAGCCAGCCGTCCCTGCCCAGGCGCCGGACGGTCTCGCGGTAGAAGCGTTTCTGGGCGGCCGGGTCGCCGTGCCGGGCGTAGGCGTTGTCCGGCACCAACTCGGCGAAGTATGAGCGCAGTTCGGTGCGCAGCCGCTGCTGCTCGGGTGTGTATTCGAGGTGCACGGCGCCTCCAGGCTTCCCAGGCCGGTCCTGACGGCGCACACCGTAGAACGTGTTCCAGAAATTGGGAATGGCGAGGGGCAGGGAAAGGGCCCCGGTCGACGACCGGGGCCCTTCGCCTTGTGCCGAGAAAGCTGGTGGAACCGGTCAGTGGGCGACGGGAGTTGGCCGGGCGGCACCGTTCGTGGGCACCGGTTTCGGGGCGAGCACCCGCTCCGCCAGCACCCCGAAGACCAGCCCGAAGGAGGTCCACAGGGTCAACTGGACGGCCAGGGCCGCCAGTCGGAACTGCCACAGCAGGGTGGCGGAGAAGTCCTTGGGGACCTCGTTGAAGGACGGCAGGAACGCGTACGCGAGCCCGATGGCGAGAACGAGGAACGCGCCCGCGGCGAGCGTGGCGTTCCAGTTGCCCAGGCGGGGCGCGAGGCGCTTGCCCAGGATGACGGTGGCGACGGCCAGCAGCACGCTCAGTACCACCATCAGGAAGTACAGGGTGGTGCGTTTGCCGATGGTGTCGGGGTCGCCGACGGACGGCGGGTTGGCCGGGTACTTCAGGAACGGCACGACGTACACGGTGACCAGACCGGCGGCCGCCAGGAGCAGCGCGCTCGCGCGCGGCCCGAAGCGGCCGATGCGGCCGAGCGCGAAGCAGTACGCGAGGGCGGCGATGCCGCCGAACGCGACGCCGTAGACGAGGACACCGGTGGACAGGCCCGCGGTGGACTGCATCGTGCGGCTGACGACTTCCATGCCGTGCTCGTGCGAGTGCGCCTCCTCGTAGGCGATGGCCGCATCCACGCGCGGTTCACCGAGGAAGTAGGCGACGATCAGGGCGAGCAGGCCCGCGGCGAGTCCCGCGAGCATGCCGCGCACCAGGAGGTTGCGGACGGTTGCCGAGTTCATGGGCGGCTGTGCCTTCTCGCCGCCCTCAGTGGCAGGGGAAGCCGAGCAGGTGGCGGGCGTCGTGCACCCACTCGTGCACGTCGGATCCGTTCATCACGGAGGTGGCGCCCTGCTCGGCGCCGACGAAGTAGAGCAGAACCAGCATCAGGATGCCGAAGAAGACCGCCCAGGGGACGATCGCGCCGATCGGCAGCTTCGCCGGTACGGCGGTGGGGGTGGTGGTCGGCTGAGCGACAGACTGCGCCATGGCAGGCCCTCCTGGGGAACTCGCGTCCCGTCTCGGTGGTGCACGCGACGACGGGGCGGGTCTGACTCGCCCGGCACACACCCAGGGTGCGTGCCCGGCATACAGTGGCGCGACCGTGCCGGAATTCCACCGGCTTCCGCTGTGCCGTCGTCAATATCCACGAGACCGTACCGCGAAGCAGAGGTGGGGCCAAGGGCGCACAGGACGGCCGTGAGCGCCCCTGGTGAGCCGTTTTCGCCGCCCGATCATGGTCGGTTCAAGGATTTCGAAGCGATGTCGAGCGCGGGAGCGGACACATGACGAGCCGAGTGATCTTGATCTCACCTGCGATCACCGCGGCCCTCAGGGAGGCCCGCTTCGACGACGGCTGCCCGCTGGACGCCTCCGGGCTGCGGCAGGCACGGGCGGCCGCCGGCACGCTCCCGGCGGGGGAACGGGTGTGGGTCTCCCCCACCGTGCGCTGCCGCCAGACGGCGGGCGCTCTCGGCCTCGACGCCGTGGACGCACCGGAGTTGGCGGGCTTGGACGCGGGCCGCTGGCGTGGGGCGACACTCGCGGAGGTCAGCGAGCGTGAGCCGGAGGCGCTGGCCCGCTGGCTGTCGGATCCGGGGGCCGCGCCGCACGGCGGGGAGTCGGTGGCGGCGCTCTGCGACCGGGTGGCGGGCTGGCTGGAGAGGGTCGCGCAGACGCCGGGCCGGACCCTCGCCGTGGTCGAGCCCGAGGCCGTACGGGCCGCGGTGGTCCGGGCGCTCGGGGCGCCGGAGTCGGCGTTCTGGCGCGCGGACGTCCCGCCGCTGACGGCGATCGAGCTCAGCGGCAGGTCCGGGCGCTGGAACGTGCGGCTCGGGCAGCCGGTCGGCGCGCCGTGAGCCTCAGTTCAGGGTGGCGAGGAATTCCGTGCAGGCCTCGGCGCACTGCCGGCAGGCCTTCGCGCCGTCCTCGGCGCCCGGCTGCCGGTCGAAGGCATGCGCGCACTCCAGGCACACGGTGCGGCACCACTCCACCTGGATGCGGATGGCGGCCTCGTCCAGGCGGTTCTGCTCGGACAGCACACGACAGGTCGCGTCGCACACCTCCGCGCACATGATGCCCTTGCGTCGTACGAGTTCCTGCTCCTCCGTGCCGTCCGGGTCCACGAGGCTTGCGCGCAGAGCACACGAGCGTGCGCACTCGGTGCAGGCCTGCGCGCAGGCGAAGCGGTCCTCCAGGAACCGGAAGAGCTCCTGCTGGGTCGTCGAAGTCACACCTGGCGGGTTGCCGTCGTCAATCGCCTCAAACACCGGGGCCGCGATCCGGTCGGCCCGGTCCTGGCCGGGTCGGTTCGCACCGGGTCCCATGGGTACCCGCGAGCCCATGAGCACCTCATGGATGGACATCGCCGCAGGCCGCGGCGCACTCGGAATCGGCATGGTCGTCGTGGGGGTGGCGGTCGTGGCCCTGCTGATCGGTGCCTTCTGGCTGGGCGCCCGCATCCGCCGCCGCGAACCCGCTCCGCCCCGCCCGGAGGATCAGCCGCAACTGCCGGACGACGGGCCTGTCCGCGAGGTTCGGGAGAACCGTGAGCCCGCCGAGATCCCCCGCAGCGAGCAACGGCTGACCCCGCACGAACTGCCCGGTCACGGCAATTCGCCGAGCAGGACCAGCACGTCGCAGGCGCGGCGACGCTGGCGCGAGGGCAACAGCGGGGCCTTCGGCAGCGGCGGGCCGGGCGGCCGCTGACGGCGGCGGCCACCGTCTGCACCGACACCGGAAGCACGTGAGAGCCATGGACTCCGCGGCTGCCGTGGAAGTCCAGGAGCTGCTCGGATACGAGCGCGAACACGGCGACCGGCTCCCGCTCACGGCCTGCTGTCGGCCCGCTCGGAGCAGTTGCGCGGGCGCGGAGCCGATGTAGGGCGGCCCTGGTGCGCTGAGCGCGCCCCCGTACGGCACCCCCGGCCGACGGGGCCGGGGGTGCCGTAGGGCGATCAGCGGTGAGCGTCTCCGCGCAGGGGACGAGCGCCCGGAGCCGACCTCGCGGTGCCAGGCTGCAGAACGGGGCCGCGCCACCGAGAGCCGGTACTTCTCCCGCCGCCCGTGCTGTGCGCCTCACCTTGATCACCTCGTCCAGATCTCCGCTCCGGCCGGCGAGGCCGCCGGCGATCCGCAGCCGGATTTCATTCAACTGGTCGCGCACGAGATGACTCAGACCGGTGGTCACGGCAGCGTGGCCGAAGAGGCCGCCGCAGGCTTCTCGCCGACTTCCCGCACAGACGAGGACCCGTCACCATGATCTGTCGTCGCCATGTCGGCCGCCGGGCCGGAGCCGTCGTTCTCCTGCTCGCCGCAGCGGGCTGCTCGGACTCCGCCATGGGGCAGCTCGTCTACACGACACCCGCGAAGCGGGAGGTGAAGCTCCAGAGCCCGGCAGTCGAGGGATGCCATCGTCTGCCGGGCGGCGCCCACAGCGTGGTCAACTACACGCTCTACGACATCCGGCTCTACACCAACGCCCACTGTGTGCTGACACCGGCCGGTCAGGACCAGAGCGGTCAGATCGGCGGAGAGAGCTTCTATCTCGCGACACAGGCATCCGTCGCCTACACCCCCGGCCAGTCGCCGTGGCTGAGCTACTACGTCATCCCCGGTACCAGCTGAGTTCGCGACCGACGACTCTGAAGGCAGCACGCCGCAGGGCGGCGGCAAAGGGTGCAGCCCACACGTTCTCGACGACCAGCAGGCCGGCGGAGTCACCGGCCCCCACGGCCGCGGGGCCTCCTGCGGATCGTCCTGCCTTTGAGGCTGCGGTCCGCCAGGTCGGCCGGCAGTGAGCGAGCCTCACCCGACCGAGGTCATCGGCTCCAGGCCTGCCATCGAGTCGCGGACACTGCCCGACCGGCACACGGGATGTCGCGTCGTGCGACGGCGCGCGGCACCTGAGGTCGGCGTCGAGCGCCCTCAGTCCCGCGGCAGCCGAAGCGCCGGCGGCGCTCCGGAGCGGAGCGGACAGGTTGCCCACCGCGGCGCCCCGGCGGCCCTCCCCTGACGAGGGGCGGGGCTCGGGCGGCACGTTCGCGGACCGACTGGCCCCGGCGACTTCCCGCAGGCGTCCGCCCGCTCGCTCATGACGGCCGCGACGCCTCTGGACGAGACGATCGGCCGGCCGGCGGCTCGCGGAACGCGGGGATCCCCGGCCCCTGCGGCAGCAGTTGAACCACGACGAAGGACACCACTGCGGCCAGCACCACCAGCGCCACCGTTTCCACGTTGCCCAGCAGGAGCACGACCAGGACCACGCTGCTCACGGGCAACCGCAGGGCCGCGGTCACCGACGCCGCCATCCCGACCGCCATCGCCGGCACCAGCCCCAGACCGGGCAGCGGCGACAGCAGGACGCCGGCCGCCCCGCCCAGGAACAGGGCGGGGAAGACGGGTCCACCGCGCAGGCCGCCCAGACAGAAGGCGTACGCGAGGGCCTTGAACACGAGCACCGCGACAAGGGCGCCCACCGACCAGGCATGCGGGTGCTGCGCCAGGACGGCCAGTACGGACTCCCCGGACAGGGCGGCCTCGGCCGGCGAACGGCCGGTGACGATCGCGTAGACAGTGATGCATGCCGCCGCTGCCAGCGCGCACAGGGTGGTGTTCCGTACGGTCCGGGTCGTCACGAAGCCGGCCACGAACCTTCCGCCCACGAAGACCCAGTGGATGAGGAAGGCGAGGGCCGGCGCGATCGGCAGAGCCCACAGGACGTCCGCCCAGTCGAGAGGCGTCGGAGTGGGCAGCCCGATGTTCAGACTCCCGGTCTGCAGGCCGGTCCAGTGCACGAACCCGGTGAAGATCAGGTCCCCGACACCGCTGGCCAGCAGGGCCGGAAGCATCACCGCGAACAGCTGCGGCCCGCCCGCCCCGGCCACTTCCATCAGGAGCACGGCCCCCACCACCGGGTTCCCGAAGAGCGCCGAGATGGCCGCCGCGGCGCCGGCCGCGCCGAGCATCGCCGTGCTCGCCTCGGTCCGGGGTGCCCGGACCAGCCTCGCGAAGAACAGCGCCAGACCGCCGCCCAGGGCGATCAGCGGCGCCTCGGGACCCAGTACGACGCCCAGCGGCAGTCCGACCAGCGCGGCGACGAGGACACCGGGCAGCGCTTTCTCCGTGACCCCGCCGGAGTGCAGACCGCCCGCCGGGATGTGTCCGCCCCGCCCGGGAAGTCGGGCGACCACCAGACCCACGGTCAACCCGGCCACCGCCATCAGGGGCAGCGCCCACCACCAGGGCGCCTGCTTCCAGCCCAGGTCCTTGGGCCAGTCGGTCCAGATCAGCCGCTCCAGCTGGTGGAGCGCCACGAGGAACCAGAAGGCGAGCAGCGCCACCGGAACGCCGATCAGCCCGCAGAGCACCATCGTCCTGCGGTATTCGGGGCGGCGCACCATCTTCTGCAGCTGGTCCGCCTCAGGGGGCTGGTTCCCCGGCGCGGACACGACCGCTGCCGATCTCGTCCCGGTGATGGGTCCTCCTGAGGTCAGGACACGAGAGGCGATTCAACCCATAACCCAACAATGTTATCTATTCGGTCATTCATTGGCCGCTGCCACGTCGGCCCGGGATGGCCTACGCCCTCATGCGGAACCCGGAGCCGATCCGTAGCGTCTGATGCGGATCCGAGACCGATATGTGAGGTGACTGGTGGCTCTGCACAACGCCCGGCAGCCGGCAGCCGATCCGGCCGTCGACATCTTCGCCTCGCCGCTCAGCGAGCGGCCCCTGCCCAAGCGGTCGATGCCGGAGTTCGCCTCGCCGCCGCCCGTGGTCTTCCAGCTGCTGCGCAACGAGCTGCTCCTGGACGGCAACGCCGCGCAGAACCTGGCCACCTTCTGTACCACCTGGACGGACGACGAGGTCCGCCGACTGATGGACCTGTGTCTGGACAAGAACATCGTCGACAAGGACGAGTACCCGCAGACGGCGGAGATCGAGTCGCGCTGCGTCAACATCCTCGCCGACCTCTGGCACGCGCCGACCGGCACCGGGGGCGATGCAAACGCGGTGGGGTGCTCGACCACGGGGTCCAGCGAGGCCGCCCTGCTCTGCGGCCTCGCCTTGAAATGGCGCTGGCGCGACCGAAGACGGGCCGCCGGGCTGTCCACCGACCGCCCGAACCTCGTGTGCGGGCCGGTGCAGGTGTGCTGGGAGAAGTTCGCCCGGTACTTCGACGTGGAGCTGCGGCAGATCCCGGTGGAGCCGGGGGCGACCGGCCTGCAACCGCATCAGCTGCGCGAGTACGTCGACGAGAACACCATCGGCGTCGTCGCGATCCTCGGCGTCACCTACACCTGCACCTACGAGCCGGTCGCAGAGATCACGGCCGAGCTCGACCGACTGCAGGCGGAGACGGGCCTCGACGTTCCGCTGCACGTCGACGCGGCCTCCGGCGGATTCATCGCGCCGTTCCTCCACCCCGATCTGGCCTGGGACTTCCGGCTGCCCCGAGTGGCGTCCATCAATGCCTCCGGCCACAAGTACGGCATGGCACCGCTCGGCGTGGGCTGGGCACTGTGGCGCGACAAGTCCGCCCTGCCGAAGGACCTGGTCTTCCACGTCGACTACCTGGGCGGCGACATGCCGACCCTGGCGCTGAACTTCTCCCGCCCCGGCGGCCAGGTCGTGAGCCAGTACTTCATGTTTTTGCGCCTCGGCCGTGAGGGGTACCGACGGGTCTACCAGTCCTGCGCCGACACCGCGCAGCACCTGGCCCGCCTGATCACGGACATGGGTCCCTTCACACTCCTCTACGACGGCGCAGAGGCACTCCCGGCCGTCTCCTACACGCTGACCGACCCGGCGGCGACGAGCTGGAGCCTCTACGACCTCTCCGACCTGCTGCGGATGCGCGGCTGGCAGGTGCCCTCCTATCCGCTGCCGCCGAACCGCCAGGAGACGGTCATCCAGCGGGTCCTGGTCCGGCACGGTGTCGACCGCGACGAAGTCGAGCTCCTCGCCGACGACATGCGCAGAGCGATCAAGCACCTCGATGAGGGCCACCCTCGCGACGCGGACCGCACCGGCTTTCACCACTGACGGCCAGGACGGCTTGCAGGAGGGCAGGGGTGGACGGGGGCTCCAGGTGGTCCGGCCGCCCCTCTCACAAGGCGGGGCCGGCATCCGGTCCGGCAGCGCCGACCCTCACTCGGGCCCGCGGGGACCGACTGCCCCTGGGCGCGGGACCGGGCGGGCGTTTCGCCCGGGAGACGGCCTGCCCGGCGGTCTGGGCTCGGATCGTGGAGCAGCGGGAGCAGCACGCCGAGGGCGTTGGACCGTTCACCACCCGGCTCACCTGGCGCGTGGCCGGAGGCGGCGAGGCGGTCTGGGAGTCGCGGCCCGTGCGGCGCCGCGGCGTGCTCACCCTGCGCCCACCGGGTGAGGCGGGCGGGCGGCACGCCCGTGCCGACGAGGTCTCGGCCAGGCGCATGCGCAGGCTCAACGCCGTCGCCGCGATCGCCTTTGTCATCGGCGGGGCGCTGTTCTCGGCCGGCGCCGCCGTGGCCCAGTTCGGCTCCGGCGACGCCACCGAGTGCGCCTCGGTCTACTTCGTCGGCGGACTGTTCTTCACCACGGGCGGGTACGCCTCGCTGCTCCAGGTGATCAACGCGCCCCGTCACGTGATCGGCGGCACGGCGTTGGTCGGCCGCCGCTGGCGCTGGTGGAGCTTCGAGCCCACGCGGGTTGACTGGCTGAGCGTTTTCCTCCTGTTCGCAGGCACCCTGGTCTTCGGTGTCAACCTGCTGAATTCCTTCCTCCCGCTCGGATCCGGCCTGTTCATGGTCTCGGCGCTCGCCGCGTACACCCGCCCTGCCACCGACAGCCCCGTCAACATCGACGTCGCCAACTGGGGCACCCTCACCGGCGCCCAGTGCTTCTCCGTCGGCGGTGCCCTCCAGATGTTCGAACGCCCGTAGAACGCCGTGGAACCCACACCAGGTTGACGGACTCGGTGAACGTCCGCCCGCCGGGGGCTACGTCGAGCGGGGCTGAGCCGTCGGGATCCGTTGGGTGAAGAACAACGCGAGGAGCGAGGTGAGAGCGAGGATCGCGAGTGCGGCACGCAGGCCGTCCAGCCGTGCGGCGGCGTTCGCGTCCAGCGCGGCCCGGGTCACCTTCGTGCTCGTGCCCGCCTCGTCGAGAGCCGCCGTGAGCTGAGCGTCCGACAGGAAGGGCACGCCACTTTCGAGTTCGACGCTCGCCTCGCTCTTGACCTGGGCCGGGATCTCGGGGTTCTGCTCGACGTTCGCGAGGAACGAACTGGTCAGCACGGCGATCAGTACCGACCCGGCCAGTGCCGTACCGATCGATGAGCCCAGGTTCGTGACCGCGTTCTGGACGCCGCCCACTTCCGCGCTCCGCTCGTCCGGCACCGCGGAAACGGTGACCGAGCCGAGCTGGGACGCCAGCGCGCCCATGCCCAGCCCGATCAGCAGGAGGGGAACGGTGACGACTTCCGCACCGGCGTCGGCGTCGAGCGCGGCCATGAGGACCACCGCTCCCGCGAACAGCGAGAGGATCCCGAGCCGTACCACCCGCCGCGGCGAGACATCCGGGAGGAAGCGCGGGATGAGGATCGCGGCGGCCAGCAGCGTCAGCGAGAGCGGCAGGATGCGGGCGCCGGTCTTGAGTGCGGACAGGCCGAGGGCCACCGACAGATAGAGGGGTACGACGAAGAAGACCCCCATCTGCACGAGGTACTGGAAGAAGAACATCGTCAGCCCGCCGGTGAGTTGCCGGTTCTGCAGGAGGCCGGGGTCCACGAGTGGTTCCCTGCGCCTCTCCACGAGGCGTGCCTCCCAGCGGAGGAACAGCCAGATGAGGAGCAGCCCCGCCAGCATCAGCCAGACGACCAGTGAGACCCCGAGCCAGGAGGGCGCGTCGGGCTTCGGCTGGAACCAGCCCCATTCGTCCGAGCGGAGTACGCCGTAGACGAAGCTCCCGAGCCCGGCTGCGGACAGCACCGTGCCGACGACATCGATGCGGGAGCGGCTTCCGATCGGTGCGTCGGCGACACGGCGGCCGAGGGCCAGGATGGCGAGAACGATGACGACTTCACCGGCGAACACCCAGCGCCAGGAGAAATATGTGGTCGCGACACCTCCGACGAGCGGACCGAGGGCGATCGCAACGGCTCCTGCGGCCGTGACCAGCCCGTAGGCGGCGGGACGGCGTTCGACGGCGAAGTTGCCGGCGACGAGCGCCACGATCGCGGGCAGGATGAGCGCCGCCCCGAGGCCCTCCAGGAGCGACCAGCCGACCAGGAGCACCGACAGGTTCGGGGCCAGCGCCGTGGTCAGGGATCCGCACCCGTAGACGACACAGCCGGTCATGAAGGCGCGTTTGTGACCGATCAGCGCGCCGACCTTGCCGCCGGGGATCATGAACATCGCCATCACCAGGGTGTAGGCGGTGATCGCACCCTGGACCCCGGTCACGGTCGTACCCACGTCGTCGGCCACCGTCGCGATCGAGACGTTCATGACAGAACTGTCCAGTGCCATCAGGAACTGGCCGGACGCGAGTGTCAGCAGGACGAGCCGTGTGGCTGCCGAGCTCTCGGAGCCGCTTTCCCGTGGTGCCATGCGCGCATCGTCTCAGCGGCCGGGGCGATGGACCCTCGACCCGCGACTCGACCCGCCACGGAGGTCGACCGGTTGGCGGCGAGCCGGCCGAACCCCGACGTCAGTCACCACCGACGGCAGCCCCGGCGCATGCGTCACCGGCTGTCGCTGGGCGCGGTGGTGTCCATCAGGGACGCGCGGCCCGCCTCCAGCCGGGCCGCCGGGATCCGGAACGGCGAGCAGGAGACGTAGTCCAGTCCGACGCGGTGGAAGAAGTGGATCGAGTCGGGGTCGCCGCCGTGCTCCCCGCACACCCCGGTCTCCAGGCGGGGGTTGACGGCGCGGCCCGCCTCGACGCCGAGCTCCACCAGCCGGCCGACGCCCTCCTGGTCGATCGTCTCGAAGGGCGACACCGAGAAGACGCCCTCGTCGATGTAGAGGGGGAAGAACGACGCCTCCGCATCGTCGCGGGACAGGCCCCAGGTGGTCTGGGTGAGGTCGTTGGTGCCGAAGGAGAAGAAGTCGGCCGCCTCGGCGATGCGTCCCGCGGTGAGCGCGGCGCGCGGCAGCTCGATCATCGTGCCGATCGGGCAGTCGAGCCTCAGACCGGTCTCGGTCTCCACCTCGCCGAGCACCAGTTCCGCCTCGGAGCGGGCCAGCCTCAGTTCCTCGACCGTGCCGACCAGCGGGATCATGATCTCGGCGCGCGGGGTGCCGCCGGCACGCAGCCGCTCGACCACGGCCTCGGCGATCGCCTGCACCTGCATGGCCATCAGGCCCGGCACGGCCAGGCCCAGGCGGACCCCGCGCAGGCCCAGCATCGGGTTCTGCTCGTGCATCCGCTCCACGGCGGCGAGCAGTTCCCTCTCGTGCGGGTCCGGGTGCTCGGTGCGGGCCAGGCGGACGGCCAGTTCGGTGCGGTCGGGCAGGAACTCGTGCAGCGGCGGGTCGATCAGCCGGATCGTCACCGGCAGCCCGTCCATCGCCTCGAGGATGGCGGTGAAATCGGCCCGCTGCAGCGGCAGCAGGGCGTCCAGGGCCCGTTCGCGTGCGACGTCGTCGCGGGCCAGGATCATCGCCTCGACCAGTTCCCTGCGCTCACCGAGGAACATGTGCTCGGTGCGGCACAGACCGATTCCCTGCGCGCCCAGTGCGCGGGCGCGGACGGCGTCCTCGGGTGTGTCGGCGTTGGCCCGCACCTGCAGGCGGCGCCCCGAGTCGGCGCGGGCGAGAGCACCCAGCACGGCGTCGGTGAGCGTGTCCGTGGCGGTTTTGGTCTCCAGGGCGCGTCCGACGGGGGACGCGGTGAGGGGCAGGGCCCCGAGGTGCACGGTGCCCGCCGTGCCGTCGACGGAGACGATGTCGCCCTCGCGGACCACGGCTCCGGACGGAGCGGTGAACTGCCGCGCGAGCGGGTCCACGGCCAGCTCCTCCGCGCCGCACACGCACACCTTGCCCATGCCGCGCGCGACGACCGCGGCGTGGCTGGTCTTGCCGCCGCGGCTGGTCAGGACGGCCTGTGCGGCGATCATGCCGGGCAGGTCGTCGGGGGTCGTCTCGCGGCGGACGAGGACCACCTGCTCGCCGGCCGCGGCACGCCGTACGGCCTCGGCGGAGTCGAAGACGACGGCGCCCACCGCGGCGCCCGGCGAGGCGGGCACGCCGTGCGCGAGGGGCACGTCGGTGGTCTTCACGTCGAAGCGGGGAAACATCAGCCGGGTCAGCTCGGCGCCGTTCACCCGCACCAGCGCCTCGTCGGCGCTGATGGTCCCTTCCTCGCACAGGTCGTGGGCGATGCGGAAGGCGGCCTCCGCCGTGCGCTTGCCCACCCTGGTCTGCAGGATCCACAGCTTGCCGCGTTCGACGGTGAACTCGACGTCGCACAGGTCGCGGTAGTGCTGCTCCAGGGCGCGCAGATGGTCGCCGAGCTCGACGTAGGCGCGGGGGTCGAGCGACCTGAGCTCGCGCAGGGGCAGCGCGTCGCGCACGCCTGCGACGACGTCCTCGCCCTGCGCGTCGGGCAGATAGTCGCCGTACATGCCGCGTTCTCCGGTGGCGGGGTCGCGGGTGAAGGCGACGCCGGTGCCGGAGTCCTCGCCCAGGTTGCCGAAGACCATGGCCTGCACGTTGACGGCGGTGCCCAGGTCTTCCGGGATGTGTTCGCGGTGGCGGTAGACGTGGGCGCGTTCGGTGTTCCAGGAGTCGAAGACCGCACGGACCGCGCGGGCGAGCTGGTCGGCCGGGTCCTGCGGGAAGTCCTCGCCGGTCTCCTCGCGGATGATGGCCTTGAACTCCTCGGTGAGCGCGGTGAGTTCGCCGACGTCGAGGCCGTGGTCGTCCGCGCTGGGGGTCCCCCCGGTCGAGCGAAGCCGAGACTGGGGGCGCGCGGCGATGGCCTGCTCGAACAGGTCGCCGTCCACGCCCATCACGGTGTGTCCGAACATCTGGATGAGCCTGCGGTAGGAGTCCCAGGCGAACCGCTCCTGCCCTGATGCCTTGGCGAGCCCGTTGACGGACTGGTCGTTGAGCCCGATGTCGAGGATGGTGTCCATCATGCCGGGCATGGAGAAGCGGGCGCCCGAGCGGACGGACACCAGCAGGGGGTCGTCGGGGGCGCCGAGGGTCCGCCCCATGGCCCGCTCCAGACCGGCCAGGGCCTGGGCCGCCTCGACGCCGAGTTCGGGCGGCTCCTCGCCCGTGGCCAGGTAGACCTTGCAGGCGTCGGTGGTGACGGTGAATCCGGGCGGGACGGGCAGGCCGATCCGGGTCATCTCGGCGAGTCCGGCGCCCTTGCCGCCGAGCAGGTCCGCCATGTCGCGGCCGCCCTCGGCGAATCCGTACACGTACTTCGTCGGCTTGGTCATCGCGGCCTCTCAGTCATGGGGTACGACGGCCACGGGGCAGCCGACGTGGTGGATGGCGGCGTGGGCGACCGGGCCGGTACGGGGGAGGGTGGGCCGGCCGGTCGTGCGGCGGCCCACGACGAGCAGGCTCGCCCCGGAGGCGGCCCGCACCAGCACCGATGCCGCGCGGCCCTCGGTCACGGTCTCGACGACCCGTACCTCGGGGTATTTCTCGCGCCACACCTGCAGGACGGCGGTCAGGAAGCCGAGCCACTCCTCGGCCCGGTCCGGGCGGTTCACCAGGCCGATGTCCCCGGAGCCGAGCCCGATGGGTGAGGGCTGCTGCCAGGCGTGCACGGCCTTCAGCCGCGAGCGCCGCAGCCGGGCCTCCTCGAAGGCGAACTCGATCACCTCGTCGCAGGGGTCCGCGAGGTCGATGCCGAGGACGACGTCCCGGTACCCGGTGCGGGTGGACTCGGCGCCGTCGTCGTCCGCCAGATGCTCGTCGGCGGCCTCCTCGCCGGACCGGACGAGGACCACGGGCCTGCCGGCTCCCGCCACCACGCCCAGGGCGACCGAACCGACCAGGAACCCGGTGAAGCCGCTGAGACCGCGCGAACCCACCACCAGCAGATCGGCCTGCTCGGCCGCCTTCAGCAGGGCGGCGGTCGCGGGGCCCTCGACCTGCTCCTGGTCGAGCTTCACGGCGGGGCAGGTGCGGCGGATGCGATCCTCCGCCTGGCGCAGGGACCGCTGTGCGAGGTGGCGCTGGGCTGCGGTGGCGATCTCGCCGTCCTCCTGACGGGGATGCCAGTTCCAGGCGTGCACGAGCCGCAGCGGCCGGTCGCGGCGTACCGCCTCCCGGGCTGCCCACTCGGCGGCTGCGAGACTCTCGGCGGATCCGTCGACTCCGGCGATGACGGGCGGAAGCATGATGCGCACCTCCTGCGCTCGGTCTGCTCCTCACCGCCAGCTTCGTACCGTCGCCTACCGGCGGGTATGGGCCGCCAGGTCTCCAACCGGGTCCGTTCGGCCCCTGCGCACGCCCGGGGCGGACGGCGAGGGTGGGAGGACCCCGGCTCGGAAGGCGGCACACCATGCAACGAGTGATCATCGCCGGTGTCGACAGGTCGGCATGCAGCCGTGCCGCGGCCGAGTGGGCGACACGCGAGGCGCTGCGGCGCGGGATGCCCCTGCGGGTGGTGCAAGTGGTACCGCCGGCCCCCTTGGACCCGGTGGAGCAGTGGCCGTACCCTCCGGCGGCCGTGGCGGACCACGTGGTGGCCGAACTCGTCGAGCGGCACCCGGCGTTGCGGGTGCGCGGCGAGAGCCACACCGGGATGCCCGCCCCGGTGCTGCGGGCCGTGGGCGAGGAGGCGGAGCTGCTCGTGATCGGCCTGCGCGGCGAGGGCGGTGGCGCGGGGACCACGGTGGGCACCACCGCTGCGGCCCTGGCGGAGGAGTCCCCCGGACCGGTGGTCCTGGTCCCCGGCCCGCCCGTCGACCAGCCTCCGCCGCGCCCGTCCGCCGGCGTGACCGTCGGCGTCGACGTCCGGGACCCGGCCGGCGGCGCGCTCGACTTCGCCTTCGAGGCGGCCCAGCTGCGCGGCGCACGGCTGCATGCCGTCCACGCCTGGAAGCTGCCCGCGTCCGCCGCCGCTTCGCCCTTCCCCGTGCTGGAGGAGGACCGCGCCACCTGGGAGGACCACGAGGTGCAGCTGCTGTCCGACGTACTGCGGCCGTGGCGCACGAAGTACCCCGACGTCGACGTCCTCGAGGACGTCATGCTGTTCCCCCCGGTGGAGGCGCTGGTCCACGCCGCGGAAGGTGCCGAACTGGTGGTGGTCGGTCGGCGTTCCGCCCCTGGTGCCACGCTCCGGGAGCTGCTGGAGCGCACCGGTCGCCCGGTGGCCGTCGTCCCCGCATGATCAGGGGAGGGTCGGCCCCGGCCCTTGGGTCGTTCGGCCCCTGTGGGGCCGGATGGCGTCGGCGCACCGTGAGGACCATGAGGGCCATGAGGACGCCCACTCGGATCGCCGTCATCGGCGTCGGCAATGAGTTCCGGCGCGACGACGGCGTGGGCTGGGCCGTCCTCGCCCGGCTGCGGGAGCGGGCCGCGCGGCAGCCGCTGCCGCCCGGGACCGTGCTCGCGACCTGCGACGGCGACCCCGGACGGCTGATCGGGCTGTGGGAGGACGCGGATCTCGCGGTGGTCGTCGACGCCGCCCACGCGCACCCCGGCGTGCCCGGCCGCGTGCACCGCCTCGAACTCTCGGGCGGCCTTCCGGCGCAGCCGCAGACGACCAGTTCGCACGGCCTCGGCCTGGGCGAGGCCGTCGAACTGGCCCGTGCACTGGGCGTGTTGCCCGGCCATCTCGTCGTGTACGCGGTGGAGGGCGCCGAGAGCTCACTGGGCACCGGCCTCTCCCCCGCCGTCGAGGACGCCGTGGAACCCCTCGTCCGGGCCGTCGAGTCCGAGCTCGACCGGCACCGGGAGAGCGCGGCCAGGAGGCCGGCATGACGGTGCGGCGCTTCCATGTCGAGGGGATCGTCCAGGGCGTCGGCTTCCGCCCGTTCGTGTACCGCACCGCGTCCGCGCTCGGCCTGGACGGCTGGGTGGCCAATGTCGACGGGCATGTGGAGGGCGAGGTCGCCGGACCGCTCGGCATCATCGACGAGTTCGCGGCCCGGCTGCGCACCGACGCGCCGGCCCTCGCCCGGGTGCGCCGCGTCCGGCTGAGCGACGAGGGCACACCTGAGCAGGCGTATGGCCGGGGTTTCCAGGTACGACACAGCGCGCCCTTCGGCGTGGACGCCGCACCGCGCGAGATCCCACCCGACGCGGCGATCTGCGAAGCCTGCCTGGCCGAGCTGCACGACCCCCGCGACCGCCGCCACCGCTACCCGTTCATCAACTGCACGGACTGCGGGCCACGCGCCACGATCATCGACGACCTGCCCTACGACCGGATCCGCACCACCATGCACCGCTTCCCGCTGTGCGCCCGGTGCGCCGCCGAGTACGCCGATCCGGGCGACCGGCGCTTCCACGCCGAGCCCGTCGCCTGCCCCACCTGCGGCCCCCGGCTGGCCTGGGAGGACCTGCGCGGAGAAGACGCTTTGCGGGCAGCGGTGAAGACCGTCGAGGCGGGCGGGATCGTCGCGCTGAAAGGTCTGGGCGGCTACCAGCTCGTGTGCGACGCGGGCGATCCGGCGGCCGTGTCGGAGCTGCGGCGCCGCAAGCACCGTCCTACGAAACCGTTCGCCGTCATGGTCCGCGACCTCGGCACGGCCGCCCGGCTGGCGCAGGTCGGCGCCACGGAGGAGCAGGCGCTGACGTCCCCGGAGCGCCCGGTGGTGCTGCTCGCCCGGCGCCGGTGGCACGGCACCGCCCCGCTCGCCCACGAGGTGCACCCCGGTCTGATCCGCGTGGGCCTGTTCCTGCCCACCACCGGCCTGCACCACCTCCTCCTCGACGAGCTGGCCCGTCCCCTCGTGGTGACCAGCGGCAACCTCAGCGACGAGCCGATCGCCGTCGACGACGCGGAGGCCCGGCGCACGCTGGCCGGTGTCGCGGACGGCTTCCTCACCCACGACCGGCCGATCCGCTCCCGCTACGACGACTCGGTGGTGCAGTTCACCGGGCGGATCCGGATCACGGTCCGCCGGGCCCGCGGGCTCGCTCCCGCCCCCTTGCCGCTGTCCGTGGGTGAGCCGGTCGCCGGGGCCGGTGCCCAGCTCAAGCACAGCTTCACCCTGGCCGCCGACGGCCGGGCCCATCTCGGCCCGCACACCGGAGACCTGGCCGACCTGGCCGCACACGAGGCGTTCCTGGCCTCGTACGAGCACCTCAAGCGGCTCACCGGCATCGAACCGGCGGTCCTCGCCCACGACCTGCATCCCGGGTATCTGTCCACGCAGTGGGCCGAGGCACAGCCGCTGCGCCGCATTCCGGTGCAGCACCATCACGCACACGTGGCCGCGTGCGCGGCCGAGCACGGCGTGCAGGGAGACTTCCTCGGTGTCGCCTACGACGGCCTGGGACTGGGCGACGACGGCACGCTGTGGGGCGGCGAGATCCTCGTGGCCGATCTGAGCGGCTACCGTCGCGTGGGCAGGTTCGCGACCGCGCCCCTGCCCGGCGGCGACGCGGCGGTACGCCATCCTTCCCGCACGGCGCTGGGCCAGCTGTTCGGCGCGGAGACGCTGGGCTGCCCGCGCCCGTATCCCTGGCTCACCCGGGCCTTCACGGACCGGCTCGATCCGGCCGAGGTCGCCGCCGTGCGCGCGATGGTCGCTCGAGGCGTGAACTGCCCCCGCGCCTCCAGCGCCGGACGGCTCTTCGACACGGTCGCCGCGCTGCTGGGGCTGTGCGACCGGGCCCGTTACGAGGGCGAGGCGGCCGTCCTGCTCGAAGCGGCCGCGGGTGCCGAGCACGCCACGGCCCTGGCCCATCGGGTGGTCCGGGCGCAGGGCCTGTGGGTGTACGACTCCACGCCGACGCTGGCCGATCTGCTGGAGCGGCGGCTGGGCGGGGAGCCGGTGGCCCGGCTGGCCGCGGCCTTCCATCTGACGCTCGGGATCGTCACCGCGGAACTCGTCGCGCGGGCCGTGGCCGAGGGCGCGCCGCGCACCGTCTGTCTCAGCGGTGGCTGCTTCGTCAACCGCCGTCTGCTGACGGAGGTGCGGCGGCGGCTGCACGCGCAGGGGCTGCGGGTGCTGGTCGGCGGTCAGGTCCCGGTCGGGGACGGCGGCATCAGTTACGGCCAGGCGGCGGTCGCTGCCGCACGGCTGGCCGGGGAGAGGTGAGCGCACATGTGCCTGGGCATCCCGGGACGGGTCCTGGAGATCCACGACGACGCGGGGCTGCGGATGGCCACGGTGGATTTCGGGGGGATACGGCGCGAGGTCTGTCTGAGCTGCACGCCGGAGGCGGATGTGGGGGCGTACGTGATCGTGCACGTCGGATTCGCGATCACCTTGGTCAACGAGGCGGAGGCCGAGCGGACCCTCGACGTGCTGCGGGCCATGGCGGGGGCCGTTGAGGGAGAACTGGGCGAGGCCCTTCCGTAGCGCCCGGTCGGCAGAGCGCTGTGCGGCAGGCCGCATCTCGGCCACAAGCCACGTGCCGGCCGCAGGTCGTCGTGGCGTCTGGGCTTGGCTGGGTGCGCCCACGCGGTGGAGCCGCACATCGATGCCCCGCGCCCTTTCGGGGCGTTTCGGGGGTCCGGTCGGCTTGTGCGGCTGGGCCAGTTGGCCCCTGCCTCAGGTGGCGGGCGCCGTCAGAAGCTGAGAGTGGAGTCAGCGACGAGGAGGAGCGACATGAGCGCAGCCCCGGCCGTGCTCGATCGGGACGGGCTCAATGCCCTGGTCGCGGTGCTGGTGGCGGACGGACGGACCGTCGTCGGGCCGACCGTCCGCGACGGTGCGATCGTGCTGTCCGAGCTGACCTCGGCGGATGCCCTGCCGTACGGCTGGGGTGTCGAGCTGGAGGCCGGGCGGTACCGGCTGGTGCCGCGCGAGGACGGTGCCGCCTTCGCGCACAGCGCGGGCCCGCAGTCCTGGAAGAACTTCCTGCACCCGCCCCGGGAGCGGCTGTGGAGTGCCGACCGGACGGAACAGGGCGAGGTGACGTTCACCGCGCAGGAGCCCGCGGCCCCGGCGTACGCCTTCCTCGGTGTCCGGCCGTGTGACCTGCGGGCCATCGCCATCCAGGACCGTGTGCTGACCGGCGGCCGCTACGAGGACACGGGCTACGGCAGGCGCCGGTCCGGCGCGCTGCTGATCGCCGCCGAGTGCACGGAGCCCGGCGCCACCTGCTTCTGCGTCTCCACCGGCGGCGGACCCGCCGCCGACCCCGGCTACGACCTCGCGCTCACCGAGGTGGTCGACGAGGACGGGCACCGGTTCCTGGTGCGCGTGGGCAGCGAGGAAGGCGCCCGGCTGCTGGAGCAGGTCCCGCACCACGGCGCCGACCTGGTCACGGAGGCCACCGCCCGCGCCTCGGTGGACGCGGCCCGCGACCGGATGGGCCGCTCGCTGCCCCCGGTCGACCTGCGTTCCCTGATGGGCGCGAGCCTGGACGCCGAACGCTGGAACGACGTCGCCGAGCGCTGTCTGACCTGCGGCAACTGCACCATGGTCTGCCCGACCTGCTTCTGCACCACCACGGAGGAGGTCACCGATCTGACCGGTGACCACACCGAGCGCTGGCAGCGCTGGGACTCCTGCTTCGACCTGGACTTCTCGTATCTGCACGGCGGCTCGGTGCGCCACTCGCCCCGCAGCCGCTACCGGCAGTGGCTCACCCACAAGCTCTCGACCTGGCACGACCAGTTCGACACGACCGGATGCGTGGGCTGCGGGCGCTGCATCGCCTGGTGCCCGGCCGGCATCGACATCACGGAGGAAGTGGCCGCCCTGCAGGCCGAACGCGGAACGGAGTCGGACTGATGCCCCCCTCGATCGCCCTGCGCATGAACCACGCGCTGCCCGCCGAGCACCGCGAGCGGCTGCTGCGGGTCGGCCGCGAGGCCGTCTTCCCGCAGGGCAGCCGCCTCTTCGAGGAGGGCGGGCACGCGAACCGGTTCTGGATCATCCGCAGTGGGACGGCCGCCCTCGACATCCACGTTCCCGGCCGCCGCCCGCCCGTCGTCGAGACGCTCGGCGTCGGCGATCTCCTCGGCTGGTCCTGGCTGTACGAGCCGTTCGTCTGGCAGCTCGGCGCAGGGGCCGTCACGCCCCTGCAGGCCTACGAGTTCGACGCCGTAGCCGTCCGTCTGATGTGCCTGGACGACCCCGGGTTCGGGCTTGCCGTGGAGCACTGGGTCGGCCGGGTGCTGGCCCACCGGCTGAACGCGGCCCGCGCCCGGCTGGTCGACCTGTACGGCATCTACGACACGAAGGACGAGCGATGACCGCGCTGCCGGTGCCCCACCGGGTGGTCGCCCGCCGGGCGGAGACCGCCGACACGGTCACGCTCCGGTTCGAACCGGTGGGCTCCGCACTGCCCGACTTCCTGCCGGGGCAGTTCGCGATGGTGCACTCCTTCGGGCGTGGCGAGATCCCGGTGTCCGTCAGCTCCGTGCAGGCCACCGGCGGTCTCGCGCACACGATTCGCTCGGTGGGCGCGGTCTCCGACGGGCTGTGCGCGGCCCGGGTCGGCGACGTCGTCGGCATCCGCGGTCCTTACGGCACCAGCTGGGAGTCGGCGCGGGCGCGCGGCCGTGACGTCGTGATCGTGGCGGGCGGCATCGGTTTCGCCCCGCTGCGGCCGCTGATCCTGGCGGTGCTGGCCGAGCCGGCCGCGTACGGGCGGGTGAACGTCCTGATCGGTGCGCGCACCCCGGGCGATCTGATCGCCCGGGCGGAGGTGGCGGGTTGGGCCACCGCGTACACCGGTGTGACGGTGGACCAGCCCGAGGTCGACTGGCGGGGCGACGTGGGCGTGGTCACCCAGCTGCTCGGGCGGGCGCAGTTCGAGCCGGAGGAGACGACGGCGTACGTGTGCGGTCCCGAGCCGATGATCCGGGCCACAGCCCGCGAACTCGCCCACCGCGGGGTGCCCCGCGACCGCATCCGGGTCTCGCTGGAGCGGAACATGCGGTGCGCGACCGGGCACTGCGGGCACTGCCAGCTCGGTCCCCTGCTGGTGTGCCGGGCGGGTCCCGTCGTGGGATGGGAATGCGCGGAACCCCTGCTCTCCGTAAGGGAGTTGTGAGATGACCGCCACGAAGACCAGGCCCCGGCTCGCGGTGTTCAAGCTGGCCTCCTGCGACGGCTGCCAGCTCACCCTGCTGGACTGCGAGGACGAACTCCTGGCGCTGGCGGGCGAGGTGGACATCTCGCACTTCCTGGAGGCGTCCAGCGCGGTGGAAGCGGGTCCCTACGACCTCTCCCTCGTCGAGGGTTCGATCACCACGGCCGAGGACGCCGAACGGATCCGGGCCATCCGCGCCGCCTCGCGCCACCTGGTGACCATCGGGGCATGCGCCACGGCCGGCGGCATCCAGGCCCTCAGGAACTTCGCGGACGTCGACGAGTTCCGGCGCACGGTCTACGCGCACCCCGAGTACATCTCCACCCTCGCCACCTCCACCCCCGTCTCGGCCCATGTGGACGTCGACTTCGAGCTGCGCGGCTGCCCGATCGACCGCAGGCAGCTCATCGAGGTGATCACCGCGTTCCTCGCCGGCCGCAAGCCGGACGTGCCGAACCACAGTGTGTGCTTCGAGTGCAAGCGGCGCGGCACGGTCTGTGTGACGGTCGCCCACGGCACGCCGTGCCTCGGCCCAGTCACGCACGCCGGGTGCGGAGCGCTCTGCCCGGCGTACCACCGCGGCTGCTTCGGCTGCTTCGGCCCGTCCGGGTCGGTGAACCTGCCCGCACTGATCCCGCTGCTGCGCCGCGACGGCCTCGACGAGGACGAGGTGGTGCGGTTCCTGCACACCTTCAACACGGTGGCCTTCGAAGAGGAGTTGGGCAAGTGACGCACCGCGGATCCCGTGTCCTGCACGTCGGCTCGCTGTCCCGGGTCGAGGGCGAGGGCGCCCTGCGTCTGAACGTGCACGACGGCACGGTCACCGACGCACGGCTGGAGATCTACGAACCGCCGCGCTTCTTCGAGGCGTTCCTGCGCGGGCGTTCGTACACCGAGCCGCCGGACATCACGGCGCGGGTGTGCGGGATCTGCCCGGTGGCGTACCAGATGAGCGCGTGCGCGGCGATCGAGGACGCGTGCGGGGTGACGGTCGACCCGGTGATCCGGGACCTGCGCCGGCTGCTGTACTGCGGCGAGTGGATCGAGAGCCAGGTCCTGCACATCTATCTGCTGCACGCCCCGGACTTCCTCGGCCGGGCGAGCGCGATCGAGCTGGCCCGCACCCATCGGGCGGAGGTCGAGCGCGGGCTCAGGCTCAAGAAGGCGGGCAACTCCCTGATGGAGCTGATCGGCGGGCGGGCCGTGCACCCCGTCAACGTACGGCTGGGCGGCTTCCACCGGGTGCCGACGCGCGCCGAACTGCGGCCGCTCGCCGAGCAGTTGAAGCAGGCGCTGGACGACGCGTGGGAGACCGTGCGCTGGGTGGCCGGCTTCGAGTTCCCGGATGCCGAGGTCGAGGCCGATCTGCTGGCGCTCGCCGCTCCGGACACGTATGCCATCGAGGGCGGCACCCCGACGGTGCTGCGCGCGGACGGCTCCACCGCTTCCTTCCCGGTGGGGGAGTTCACCGAGCGTGTCGCCGAGACCCATGTGGAGCACTCCACCGCGCTGCACTCGCGGCTGGACGGACGGCTGCATCTCACCGGCTCCCTCGCCAGGTTCGCGATCAGCGGCGCGCGGCTGTCGCCCGTGGCGCTGGAGGCGGCCGTCGAGTCGGGGCTGGGCGATCCGCGCGAGGGCGCCGTGTGCCGCAATCCGTTCCGGTCGATCCTGGTGCGGGCGGTGGAGAGCGTGTACGCCGTCGCGGAGGCGCTGCGGATCATCGACGCCTACGAGCCGCCCAAACAGCCGTACATGGACGTGCCTCCGGTCGCGGGCGTCGGCCACGGCGCCACCGAGGCACCCCGCGGACTGCTCTATCACCGCTACGAACTCGACGCCGACGGTCTGGTGACCAGTGCGCTGCTGGTACCACCGACGGCACAGAACCAGGGTGCGATCGAGGACGACCTGCGTCGGCTGACCCAGCGTGCGATCGGCGAACGCGACCCGGACGACGCCGAGTTGACGGCCCTGTGCGAGCGGGCGATCCGCAATCACGACCCGTGCATCTCGTGCTCCACCCACTTCCTCGACCTGACGGTCGTCCGTACCTCGTCGGACACCTCGCCAGACATTCCGGGAGGCTGCGATGCCTGAATCTCCGTACACCGTGAGCGATGTGATGACGCACACCGTCGTCGCCGTCGGCAGTGAGGCGCCCTTCAAGGAGATCGTCGAACTGCTCGACCAGTGGAAGGTCAGCGCCCTGCCGGTCCTGGCGGGCGA
Organism: Streptomyces sp. NPDC001351; assembly: GCF_042896045.1. Classification (NCBI taxonomy): domain Bacteria; kingdom Bacillati; phylum Actinomycetota; class Actinomycetes; order Kitasatosporales; family Streptomycetaceae; genus Streptomyces; species Streptomyces sp. NPDC001351. Next base: position 94,983 of record NZ_JBIAWS010000014.1, read on the forward strand.
GGGCCGCGTCGTGGGGGTGGTCTCCGAGGCGGATCTGATGGCCAAGGAGGAGTTCCGGGACACCGAGGAGGGTGATCCGGAGATCCGGAGGAAGGCCGGCGCGATCACCGCGGGCGAGCTGATGAGCGCCCCGGCCGTGACCGTGCACGCCGACGCCTCGCTGGCCGAGGCCGCCCGGATCATGGCCCGCCGGCATGTCAAGCGGCTGCCCGTCGTGGACGGGGTGGGCCTGCTGCAGGGCGTGGTCAGCCGCAGTGATCTGCTGAAGGTCTTCCTCCGTGACGACGAGGAGATCGCCCAGGAGATCCGGCACAGCGTGCTGGGCCAGCTCCCGGTCACCGCTCCCCTGACCGTCAGCGTGAAGGAGGGCGTCGTGACGCTGGGCGGCTCCCTGCCCGACCGCATGCTCGTGCCCGTGGTGGCGCGGGCGGTGCGGGCGGTGGAGGGGGTCGTGGACATCCGGCTCGATCTCACGCATCGATGACGCACGCGGAGGGCCGATGAAGTACCTCGACGAATACCGCGACCCCGTCCTCGCCCGGCGACTGCTGGACGAGCTGCGGCAGACCGCCACCCGGCCCTGGCGGATCATGGAGGTGTGCGGCGGGCAGACCCACACGCTGGTGCGCCAGGGCATCGACGAGCTGCTGCCCGCCGGGATGCGGATGATCCACGGACCCGGCTGTCCGGTCTGTGTGACCCCGCTGGAGACCCTGGACCGGGCCATGGCCATCGCCGCCCGGCCCGGCGTGATCCTCACCAGCTTCGGCGACATGCTGCGCGTGCCCGGCACGGACACCGACCTGCTGTCGCTGCGGGCGCGGGGCGCGGACGTACGCGTGGTCTACGCCCCGATGGACGCCGTACGCCTGGCCGCCGACCGGCCCGACCGGGAGGTGGTCTTCCTCGCGGTCGGCTTCGAGACGACCGCGCCGGCCAATGCGATGGCCGTACTGCACGCGGCCCGCCTCGGGCTGACGAACTTCTCGATGCTGGTCAGTCATGTCCTCGTGCCGCCCGCCATGACGGCGCTGCTCGACGACCCCGACTGCGAGGTGCAGGCGTTCCTCGCGGCCGGGCATGTGTGCGCGGTCATGGGCTGGACCGAGTACGAGCCGATCGCCGACCGCTACAAGGTGCCCATCGTGGTCACCGGCTTCGAGCCGCTGGACCTCCTGGAGGGCATCCTGATGGCCGTACGCCAGCTGGAGGCCGGCCGGGCCGAGGTGGAGAACCAGTACGTGCGCGCCGTGCGCCGGTCCGGCAACACCGACGCGCAGGACGCCGTCCGGGCGGTCTTCCGGGTCACCGACCGGGCCTGGCGGGGCATCGGGGCGCTGCCCGACAGCGGTCTCGAACTCGCCGACGAGTACCGGCAGTTCGACGCCGCCCGCCGCTTCGACGTGGGCGGGCTGTGCCCCGTCGAGGACGCGGAGTGCATCGCGGGCGCCATCCTCACCGGGGCGAGGCTGCCCACCGACTGCGCCGCGTACGGCACCCGTTGCACCCCCCGCCATCCCCTGGGCGCGCCGATGGTGTCGTCCGAGGGCACCTGCGCCGCCTTCCACGCGGCCGGACGTACTCCGGCGAGGAGCACGGCATGAGCATCCAATGCCCCACCCCGAACCACGAGGACGAGGTCGTCCTGCTGGGCCACGGCGCCGGCGGACGTCTCACCGCGGAGCTGCTGGATCAGCTCGTGCTGCCCGCCGTGGGCGGCGGCACGGGCCCGCTGGAGGACGCCGCGCTGCTGCCCGGCCATCCCGGCCTGGTGATGAGCACCGACAGCTTCGTCGTCAGCCCGCTGTCCTTTCCCGGCGGGGACATCGGATCCCTCGCCGTGCACGGCACGGTCAACGACCTCGCGATGCGGGGCGCCTGGCCGCTCGCCCTGTCCGTGTCCCTCATCGTCGAGGAAGGGCTTCCCCTCGCCGAACTGCGCTCCGTCATGGCCTCGTTGGGCAAGGCGGCGCAGGACGTGGGCGTGCCCGTGATCACCGGGGACACCAAGGTCGTGGGCCGTGGTGCGGCCGACCGGCTGTTCATCAACACCACCGGCGTGGGTCAGCGGCACGAACTGCTGTGCCCGTCGGCCGCGTTGGCCCGGCCGGGCGACGCCATCCTGCTGTCCGGGCCCGTCGGACTGCACGGCACGACCGTGCTGAGCACCCGTGAGGGACTCGGCTTCGAGAGCGACATCGCCTCCGACACGCGGCCGCTGCACCGGCTGGTGCGCGCCCTGGCACCGCTGGGCGCCGCGATCCATGTGCTGCGCGACCCGACCCGGGGCGGACTGGCCGCCGCACTCAACGAGATCGCCCGGGACTCGTCCGCCGCCGTGGAGATCGAGGAGAGTGCCGTCCCTGTGCCGCAGGCGGTGGCCTCCGCCTGCGACCTGCTCGGCCTGGACCCGCTGGTCGTCGCCAACGAGGGATGCCTGGTCGCCTTCGTCGACGCCGGCGCGGCCGAACGGGCGCTGGCCGCCCTGCGGTCGCTGCCGGAGGGGGCGCAGGCGGTGCGGATCGGCGAGGTGCTGCGGGAGGGGCCGCGCGGGCGGGTCACCCTGCGGACACTGGTCGGCGCCCGGCGCATCGTGGACATGCCGCTGGGCGAACAGCTCCCCCGGATCTGCTGACGCCGGATCTTCTGAGGTCAGGCACGGCGAACGTCGTCGTGGACCAGGCCTGCGATGTGGGTGGTGACGGTGTCGAGGATGTCGGTCCAGGCCGATTCGTCGCCCAGGACGAGGTAGTTGAGGGTCAGGCCGTCGGTCATGGCGGCCAGGTAGCGGGCCAGCACCGTTGCCGGGACGGCGAGTTGAAGGTCCATGGTGCGGCGCAACCCGTCGATGAGCTCGGTGTAGGCGGCGCCGTACAGCTCGTACTGCCGTCGCGCCAGGTGCTCGCATCCCGGCTCGCGCAGGGCGTACTGGGTGAGTTCGTAGGTGAGCATGTGCTCGTCGGGGTGGGCGCGGACGTGGTCCCAGTACGCCTGGAAGCCGGCCCGGACGGTCTCCACGAGCGTGGCCCTGGGCCGCAGGGCCTGCTTCACCACCGTCACCGAGTGGTCGGTGAGGGTCGTGATGACGGCTTCGACCAGCGCCTGCTTGGAGTCGAAGCAGTAGTGGAAGACGCTCAGGGACACGCCCGCCTCGGCGGCGATGGACCGGGTCGTCGTCCTGGCGACGCCGTCCCGGGCCATCGCCCTGATCGCCGCTTCCGTCAGCTGTCTGCGCCGCTCGGCCGACGGCATGCGTGCCATGTGCGTCCTCGGGGGGTGAGGGACCTCAGGCGCTGTGGACGCCCACTTCGTACAGCGAGTATCCCCAGTCGGTGCCGCGCTGCAGGCCGTGGATGCGGACATAGCGGGCCGGTGTGCCGGTGAAGCGGGCGGTGTCCAGGCCGCCGTCGCCGGAGGTGGTGGACCAGACGGTCTGCCAGTCGGTGCCGTCGGTGGACAGTTCGATGCGGTACGACTTGCCGTAGGCGCGCTCCCAGTTCAGCGTGACCCGGCTGACCCGGTGGGTTGCGCCGAGGTCCACCTGCCACCACTGGTCGTCGCTCCAGTCGCTCGCCCAGCGGGTGCCGCCGTCACCGTCGACGGCCCGGCCCGGCTGGTAGCTGGTGAACGGGTTCCACTCCGACGAACTGGCGGTGGCACTCGCGCCCTTGGCGAGGTCGACCGATGCCTGGTGCTGCTCGGTCGCCCCCCAGGTGTCGAGGTAGGACTCGGCGCCCCGCATCAGGTCGTTCACCACGCCCTGGCCGCCGCCCCGACGGATGTCCTCGATCCAGTCGGGGATCATGCCGACGTGGGCGGCGCCGTCGGTGTTGAAGTCGAAGGTGCGCTCACCGGTGATCTGCCGGTCGATGACCGAGCCGCCGTCGGCACTCTTGAAGGGATAGATGACCTTGTTCGGGGCGTCGGCGCCGCGCGGGGCCGGGTGGTCTCCGATGCCGTTGAAGTCGGTGCCGTAGCCGTAGCCCACGTGGTACTTGTCGCGCAGCGCCTTGGTGCGGGCGGCCTCCGCCACGAACCCCTGGGAGCCGTGCATGTACTGGGCGACGAAGCCGCCGAGGGAGTAGACGCGCTCCGTCCAGTTCAGGTCCATCCAGCTGTGCGAGGAGAGCACGCCGGGGTAGGAGGCGGCCTCGAAGATGTCCAGGGCCTGGCCGACCGCCTTGACGCTCATGTGGTCGATCTCCAGCATCATCTTGCGTTTCATCATGCCGCGCACGGCGTAGGCGCCGAGGTCGGTCAGGCCGCGTTTGTTGCACTGGGCGTCGGAGCCGTACGAGGGGACGTCCACGCCCGCCGGCAGGTCCTTCTCCGCGGCGGAGGAGGCGGTGCCGATGGGGTTGTCGTGCTGGGGGCCGGTGCACTTCTCGGTCTGCCAGAAGGTGCCGGTGGACAGGAACTGGCCGACGTTGATGGCCGTTCCGAGGCCTCCCGAGTCGAAGCGGACGCCGCACAGCGCGTTGTCGAACTTGTGGCACAGGAACATCGAGCGCACACCCAGCCCGTACAGCTCGTCCAGGCCCCTGTCGATGTCGGCCTTGCTGCACTGCGGTATGTCGAGGATCTGCTTGCAGCCGAACGGCTCGGAGGTCTCCACGCCCAGGACGACGGCCAGCTTGCCCTGCTTGATCACCTCACGGGCCTGTGCGCTGTCGGTGACGATCCGGAACCAGCCCTTGCCGGGGCCGCCGTACATCTTGTCGATGTAGTCCTGCAGTTGGTACGTCAGCCTCGCCTGCAGGCGGATGGAGGTCATCTCGTCGCAGCTGCGGTCCTTGAAGGGGTAGACCGAGCAGATCATGCCGTTGGTGACGAGGTCGTTGACCAGCACCCGCTGCCCGCCGCGCCAGGCCCGCTCCAGCCAGGCGTAGTAGTTCGCCTGATGGGTCATCGAGTCGTACGCCGGCCAGTCCTTGAAGGTCGGCCAGCCGACCGGGTCGTGCCTTCCGTCGCCGCCGTGGGTGATGTAGTCGAAGATCGCGAGGGAGCCGTCGGGGTAGTGCTCCGGACAGTCCTTGAGCGCGTCTGCGACCCCGGCATCGGAGAACACCTTTCCGCAGATCAGCCGGCCTCCGAAGGCCTCGTTGGAGAACAGGTGGTTGTGCGCGTCGACGAATCCGCGGACGTCGCCCGCCCCATCGGTGCCAGTGAAGGGCTCACCGGTGACGTTGATCTGGGCGTCCGGGGCCGGGCGCGAGGCCGGGATCCACCAGTCGTCGGCGGCCGCGGAACTCGGAGTGGGGCCGAGGGTGAGGGCCAGGAGGAAGAGAAGCAGCGACACCACGGTGACGTTCTTGCGTTTGCGGTACGAGCGTCGAGTCGGCGTCACGGCCCACGTCCCTCGGTCGGCGGGATCGCGCGGTTGACCAACCCATAAGGTTGTCATGACCAGCGCAATATATGGGACGAGGATCGGGGCGGTCGCCTTCCGAGTCAAGAGTCCGGGACGCTTGACCTGATGCCGCGCGACTCCCGCCGGCCATGCGCCACGAGGCCGTGCCCCTCAGCTGCCCGCACCGCATTCAGTGCGCATCCCGCTGGTCAGTTCTTCGCCCGTTCCGCCACCAGTTCGCCCGCAACACGTGCCGACCATGCCTCGATCTCGGGGAAGTTGCGGAAGTCCCCGCCCTTTCCGTTGCGTACGATCATCTTGGCGATCCGGCCCTTGGCGCCCTCCTGCAGGCAGCCGCCGAAGGTCACGTGCCCCCTGGCGTCGAGCCGGGTCATCGTGCGGCGCACACCCGGCACGGGCGGGATGTCCCGCTCCGAGGCCGAGGCGTCGAGAGGGCCGCTGCTGAAGAACCACAGCGGGCGCTCGGCCAGTGCGCGGCGGTGCCGGCGCACGAACCGGCGGGCGTCCTTGTGCCAGCGTCCGGCGTACAGCCCGCCGCCGACCACGACGGCGTCGTACCCCGTCAGATCCACGACGGCCCCGGCCGACAGGGCGGCAGCCGTGAGTCCCTCCTTGCGCAGGACCTCGGCCACGGCCTCGGCGATCCGCGCGGTCGATCCGTTCGTCGTCCCGTAGGCGACCAGCACGTTGCCCGGCATGGCGGTCCGCCTCCTCTCACAGCTTGCGCAGCCAGTCGTCGGCCACGCCGTGCAGGGCCTGCTCCTGGGGCTGGATCCTGGCGTCGTCCAGCCGGTAGGTGAGCTTGTCGACGACAGCGACGACGCCGTCGATCTGCCGGGTCATGGAGACGGCGATCTCCGTCTCGCTCTTGCGTTCCATCTGGCCCGAGAGCGTGACCACTCCCTCCACCACCTGGACGTCGATGCTGCGCGGCGGCAGCCACAGCGCGCGCACCAGCACCTCTTCGACGACCTCGGTGCGGATGTCCGCGTCGGGCCGCAGGAAGACCTGGAGCAGGTCGCGGCGGGTGACGATGCCGACCAGCCGGTGCTCCTCGTCGAGGACGGGCAGCCGCTCGATGTGGTGCTGCGCCATGGTGCGGGCCGCCTCGACGATGGTGTTGTCGGCATGCACCGTCAGGGGCGGCTCGGTCATCAGCTGACCGGCCGTGCGGGCCCCCGCCTTCGCGGCCCGCTGCCGGGACGCACGGGTCACCGAGGCCGGCCAGTGGCGCTTCTTCGGCTCGTACGGGTCCGGCGTCTGGGCCTGCCGGACCATGAGATCCGTCTCGGAGACGACACCGATGACCTTCTCGTCCTCGTCGACCACCGGCAGTCCGCTGATGCGGTGCTCGCCGAGCAGCCGCGCCACCTCCTTGAAGGGAGTGCCGTATGTCGCGCGGACGACGTCCGTGGTCATCACGGAGCCGACCTTGTTGTGCTTCATGACGTTCCTCCTCAGCGCAGGCGGCGCAGATACGGGTCGTGGGGCCGGCGCGGCAGCAGGCGCACCCGTGCATCGAGCACGGTCACTCCGCCCGGTGTCGCGAGTACGGGGTTGAAGTCGGCCTCGGCGAGCTGCGGCAGGTCGCTCGCCATCCGGGACAGGCGCAGCAGCAGCTGTTCGAGACCCTCGAGGTCGACGGGCCGCGCACCGTTCGCACCGAACAGGAGCGGGGCACAGCGCGGGGCCGTGATCAGGTCGTGCACGTCGTGGTCGGTGAGCGGGGCCAGGCGGGCGGCATGGTCGGCGAGCACCTCGGTGGCGGTGCCGCCGAGGCCGAAGAGCACGAGCGGGCCGAAGACCTCGTCCTGGACGACGCCGGCGAACAGTTCGGTGCCGCGGTCGGCGAGCGGCTGCAGCACCACGCCCGTCAGCAGGCCGGCGAACCGGGTCTCCAAGTCGCGGAAGGCGGCGCGCACTTGGGAGTCGCCGCGCAGGTCGAGATGGACGGCGTGTTCGGCGGTCTTGTGCAGCAGGCCGGGCCAGTGGCCCTTCATGACCACCCGGCCGTCGGCGCCGCGCAGCCGGTCGGCGGCGAGGACGGCGTCGTCCTCGGTCTCGGCCCAGGCCCACGGCAACTGGGGTATGCCGTAGCAGTCGAGGAGTGCGGCGCACTCGCGCGGGCCGAGCCAGCCGCCGTCCGGGTGTGCGTCGAGGTAGGTCTCGACGGTGGAGCGGGCGCGTGTCGTGTCGACGCCGTGGAGGGCGGGGACCGTCCCGGCGGGGCGGGCGAGCCATTCCGTGCGGCGCACGGCATGGGCCAGCGCCCGTGCCGCCGCCTGGGGTTCGGCGTACGAGGGGACGGTGCCGCCGTCGGTGGCGGGCAGCAGCTCCACGGGCAGCGCCTGTTCGAGGCGTACGGCGACCACCGGCTTGGGACGGGGTCCGGACAGCCGGGTCACGGCCCGTACGAGGTCGTCGCCGGTGGCCGCGGCCACGGCGGTGGGCACCAGGGCGACCAGGACGGCGTCGGCGTCGCCGTGCCGCATGAGGCGGTCGACGCACTGTGCGAGCTGGTCCTCCGAGACGGCCGCGGTGGCGTCGACGGGATTGCCGGCGGCGGCGCCGTCGGGCAGCAGGGCGAGCAGGTCGTCGACCAGGTGCGGGGTGGGCGCGGGCACCATCAGTCCGGCCTCGGCGCAGGCGTCCGCGGCGAGGACCCCGGCTCCGCCCGCGTTGGTGACGATCGCGATCCGGGGTCCGGCGGGCAGCGGCTGGGAGTGCAACAGGGCCGCGGTGTCGAGGAGTTCGCCGACCGAGCGGGTGGCGGTGATGCCGGCCTGGGTGAACAGCGCCGCGCGGGTCATGGTGCGGGTGGCGGCCGCGGCGGTGTGCGAGGCGGCGGCACGCCGGCCCGCGGCGGTGCGCCCCGCGTCGACGGTCAGCACGGGCATACGGCGCGCCACGCGGCGGGCGGTGTGGGAGAAGGCCCGGGGGTTGCCGAACGACTCCAGGTGCAGCAGCGCCAGGCGGGTGCGGCCGTCGCTCTCCCACCACTGGAGCATGTCATTGCCGCTGACGTCGTACTTGTCGCCGAGCGACACGAAGGACGACACGCCGATTCCCAGCCGGGACAGCCCGTCCAGGAGGGCGATGCCCACCCCGCCGGACTGCACGGCCACGCCGGCCGTGCCGGGGCGCGGGTGGTTCGCGGCGAAGGTCGCGTCCAGGCTCAGCTCGGGGTCGGTGTTGGACAGGCCCAGGCAGTTGGGGCCGACCAGCCGCATGCCGTAGGTGCGGCAGGCCGCCAGCAGGGCCCGCGCCTGGTCGGCGTCGAGCCCGGCGGTGACCACGAGCAGGGCCCGTACGCCCGCCTTGCCGCACTCCTCGGCGGTGGCGGGGACCGCGGCGGCGGGTACGGCGACGACGGCGAGGTCGGGGGTCCGGGGCAGGGCACTGACCGAAGGGTGGCAGGGCACGCCGAGGAGGGAGGTCGCGGCGGGGTTCACGGCGAACATGCGGCGGGTGTAGCCGCCGGCCTTCAGATGGTGCAGGATCGCCCGGCCCACGGAGCCCGGTTTGCGCCCGGCCCCGATGACGGCGATCGCCTGCGGCCGCAGCAGGGGGCCCAGGCTGAGCACATCGGCGGCCCGGCCGCGCTCCTCGACCGCCGAGAAGTAGGTGTCGTCCTCGTCGAGCGCGATGGTGCAGCGCACCTCGGGGCCCTCGAAGCGCCGGCCGATGTGCAGGCCGAGGTCGGCGAAGAGCCGGAGCACCTCGCGGTTCTCGCTGAGCGCGTCTGCGGTGAACGTGGTGACGCCCTCCGCGCGTGCGGCGGAGACGAGGTGTTCGACCAGGAGGGTGCCGACGCCGCGGTGGTGCAGCCCGTCGGCGACCGCGATGGACATGTCGGCCTCGGTGCCGAGGCCGCCGGTGTCGTACTCGGCGAGACCGATCACCTGGCCCATGCGCTCGGCCAGCAGCGCGCGGTATCCCCGGTGGGGCGCGGCACAGGCACGGTCGGCGGCCATCTCGGCGGAACGCGGGCTGAGACCGAAGAACCTCAGCCGCAGGTTCTCCGAAGACATCTCCTCGTACAGCCCCTGCAGTTGGTCGTGGTCGGCTGCCGCCACGGGACGGATGCACACCGTGGTGCCGTCCGCGAGCAGGGCGTGGACCGGGGGCGCGCTGGTCGTGTGGTCCGTCATCGCGGTCTCCTCCAGGTTTCTCTCCACCTCGAGCGTCCAGCGGAACGGGGCGGGGTCCCAGGGGCTGACCGGCGGTGACGAGGGGGCCGGTCGGCCCTCGGTGCCGGCTGCTCCACCGATCACCCGGCGCCGTCGGCCGGGCGGACCCCACCCACCTTCGAAAACCGGCGTCCGTCACGCGGCCTCCCGTCGCCGTGGGCCATACGGGCCCAAGGGGCGCACCGTCCGGCCCTCCCTCGCCGCTCGTGCGGCGACCAGCCTTGAGCGTGGGAGGCGGATGCGCGGCATTTCGCCGCGCCGACACCGGAGGTGCGCCATGACCGGACCTGTCGTCGTCGGAGTCGACGGCTCTCCCGCGAGCGTGACAGCCGCGTGGTGGGCGGCACGCGAGGCCGTGGACCGGCACCTGCCCGTGCTGCTGCTGCACTCCTGGACCACCCAGCCGCTCGACGTGCCCGTCGCGCAGGAAGCCCTCGACAAGCAGCGCTATGGAGGACGGGTGCTGCAGCGGCTGGAGGCCGAGCTGCTGCACCGGTACGCCGGCCTCTCCGTGGTGACGGAACTGGTGTCGGAGTCCGCCTCGAAGGCTCTCGTGGACGCGGGCGAGAGCGCGGCGCTCCTGGTGCTGGGCTCGCGCGGTCACGGCTCCGTGGCCGGCTTTCTGCTCGGCTCCGTCAGCCTGCACGTCCTGGGCGTGGTCCAGTGCCCGGCCGTGACCGTGCGGGCCGGCGATCCCGCCGTGGAGGACGGCTGGGGACACCCGGCGGCGATCGGGCGGCAGGAGGTCGTCGTCGGTGTCCAGGAACCTTCACCGGTGGCCGATCCGCTGCTGGAGTTCGCCTTCACCGCGGCCGAGTTGCACGGAGCCGGGGTGCGCGCGGTCCGGGCGCTGCCGCCGTCGTCGCTGGTGACGCATCCGCACGCGTCCCGCGCCGGGGAGAGCTACGAGGCGGACGAACGCGCGCGGCTCGCCGCGGACCTCGCGCCCTGGCAGGAGAAGTTCCCCGGCGTCGAGGTAGTCGAGCACGTCGCGCGGGGTTCCGCGTCCCAGGTTCTGCTCGCGGCGTCCGCGCGCAGCAGGCTCACCGTGGTGGGCCGCCGGCGCCGTCCCTCGCCGCTCACCTGGAAGCTCGGCCCCGTCGCGCACGCGGCCCTGCACCACCTGCCGTGCCCCGTCGCCGTCGTACCGCACGGCTGACCCGCACCGCCCGACCGATCGAGGCTTGTCATGGACCGAAGCAGCATGGGGAAACAGCAGCGGCGCCGGCTGTTCGGGGCGCCGAGGCTCGAACCCGTCCTGCTGGCCGTGACGGCGGCCGCACTCATCACGGGCGGCGTCGGCCGGCTCGCGGGCGCTCCTGGTCTCGCCGATCTGTGCTGGGCTCTGGGCACCGTCGCCGCCGTGGGGCCGTCGCTCGGCTGGGTGCTGGCCGACCTGCGGCGCGGCCACGCCGGCGTCGACGTGATCGCTGTGCTGGCGCTCGTCGGCACCCTGCTGGTGCACGAGTACCTGGCCGGAGCGCTCATCGCGCTGATGCTGGCGACGGGTCGCACCCTCGAGGCGGCGGCGCAGCGGCGCGCCTCCCGTGATCTGCGGGCCCTGCTGGAGCGTGCACCGCGCACCGCGCGGCTGCTCACCGACGACGGGGTGAGCACGGTCCCGTCGGAGCAGGTCGCCGTCGGCGATCTGCTGGTCGTCGGGCCCGGAGAGGTGGTGCCCGTCGACGGCCGGGTGGCCGGGACGGAGGCCGTGCTGGACGAGTCGGCGCTGACCGGCGAGCCGCTCACCGTGCGGCGCGTGCAGGGCGAGTCGGTGCGCAGCGGGGTGGTCAACGCGGGCAGCGCCTTCGAGCTGCGCGCCACCGCGGCAGAGCAGGACAGCACCTACGCGGGGATCGTGCGGCTGGCCCGGCAGGCGGGCGCGGAGTCGGCTCCCGTGGTGCGGCTGGCCGACCGGTACGCGGCCTGGTTCCTGCCGCTGTCCTTGGCGGTCGCCGGGCTGGCCTGGCTGCTGAGCGGTTCCGCCGTGCGGGCGGTGGCGGTGCTGGTGGTGGCGACGCCGTGTCCGCTGCTGCTGGCGGCCCCGGTGGCCGTCGTCTCGGGTCTGTCCCGGGCCTCCCGTCTGGGGGTGGTGATCCGCGACGGAGGGGCGCTGGAGAACCTCGGCCGGGCCCGGACGCTGCTGCTCGACAAGACGGGCACCCTCACGGCCGGCCGGCCCCGCGTTCTCGACGTGGTCGCGGCGCCGCGCTGGCAGCCGACCCAGGTGCTGCGGCTTGCGGCCTCCCTCGACCAGTACTCCCCGCACGTCCTGGCCGAGGCCGTGGTCGACGCGGCCCGCGAGCGGGGGCTTCGGCTGTCCGTGCCCGATGATGTGTCGGAGGAGCCAGGCCGCGGTGCGGCCGGCACAGTGGCCGGGCGACGGATGACGATCGGCCGCCGCGCCGAGGCCGCCGAACTGCCCGGCTGGGCAAGGGCGGTGGACAACCGGGCGGTCCTGGACGCGGCGGCCGTTGCCTGGCTCTGCGTGGACGGCAGTCCCGTCGGCGCGGTGCTCCTGCGCGATCCGCTGCGTGCGGACGCACCGCGCACGCTGCGCCGCCTGCGCGCGGCGGGCATCGAACGGCTCGTGATGCTCACCGGCGACCGTGCCGAGCCCGCGCGCGAGGTGGGCGCCGTCCTCGGCCTCGACGACGTGCGGGCCGGGCTCGCGCCCGCCGACAAGGTCGCCGCGGTGCGCGCCGAGCACGAGCGTGCCGTCACCGTCATGGTCGGCGACGGGGTCAACGACGCCCCTGCCCTCGCCGCAGCCGACATCGGCGTGGCGATGGGCGCCCGGGGCTCCACGGCATCCTCCGAGGCCGCCGACATCGTCCTGACCACCGACCGGGTGGACCGCCTGGCCGACGCCGTCGCGATCGCCGTACGGGCCCGGCGCATCGCCGTGCAGAGCGCACTCGGCGGCATGCTGCTGTCCCTCGCCGCCATGGTCGCGGCCGCCTTCGGCCTGCTGGCGCCTGCCGTGGGCGCTCTGCTGCAGGAGGGCATCGATGTCGCGGTGATCCTCAACGCGCTGCGCGTGCTGCGCGACGACCGGCGGGGCCGACCGCAGCTCACGCCCTCGGCCGAGGCCCTCATCCACCGGTTCGCCGCGGAACACGACGATCTTCAGGACGTCCTGGACGCCGTACGCGACGCCGCGGACCGGCTGTCGGACGGGGCGGGCCCGCAGTCCCTCGCCGCGGTGGGCGAAGTGCACCGGCTGCTCACCGAGCGCCTGCTGCCGCACGAGGACGCCGAGGAGCACCAGCTGTATCCCGCGCTCGCCCCGACCCTCGGCGGGCCCGAGGCGACCGTCACCATGAGCCGTGCGCACGCGGAGATCGCACGACTCGCCCGCCGCATCGCCACCCATCTGGCGCTGGCCCGCCGCGACGGCTCCTTGTCACCGGAGCAGCTCGACGACCTGCGGGCCTGCCTCTACGGCCTGCACACCGTGCTGCGCCTGCACTTCACGCAGGAGGAGGAGAGCTACTTCTCCCTCGCGCCCTGAGAGCCCCTGCGGCCACGCCCATCGAGGAGACGACATGACCGATCTCCCGCGAAAAACGGGCACCGCACGGCCCGTCCTCGACTGCGCCCATCTCGTACGGCGGTTCGGTGACCGTCACGCTCACCTGGCAGAACTCCGCCGGCCGGGTCCGTCGCACCCACCTGATGGTCCAGTCCGACCTGGAGTCGCGGCTGATCTCCGGCATCCGCGTCGACGGCTGACCCGGCGCCGGACAGGGCCGATGGGTCCTGTCGGCCGCCGAAAGGACCAGTCGGCCCATGCCGGGGCGGGGCGCCCTGTGCTCACGATGTCCGTACGGCCCCGCCCGAAACAGCAGGGCAGGGCATCGAGAAGGTGCCGGAGGTGGCCCATGAGCGCGGTTCCCTCACACCGGTCGTCCAGGCGCCCCGCGACCGTTCTGCACCTTCCCTGTGCCCGGCGCACCGTGGGTGTGGAGGCGGCGCTGCGGCTGCCCACCGTGATGGTGCTGGTGGTCGAGGACGCGTGCACGGCGATCGCCCTGCGGGACTGGGAACGGCGCGAGCCCTCCCACTGGCGCCCGTGGGCCCTCCGTCGCTGGGGCGCGGAGGGCAGGCGGCTGCGGGCCAAGGAGCTGAGGGTGAGAGAACTCGCCGCGCAGAGCCTGGACGCTCCCGACTGACCGAGGAGGTGCGGTGAGGGAGACCCTGCCGCTGGGGCGGATCGCCGGTGTCCGGGTCGGTCTGCACTGGAGCGTGCTGGTCATCGTCGCCCTCGTCACCGCCATGCTCGCGGGCGGCCGGTTCCCCGACGCCCACCCGGGCCACTCCGCGTTTGCGTACTCGGCCCTGGCGCTGCTGACGGCGCTGGCCTTCCTCGCCTCGCTGCTGGCCCACGAACTCGCGCACGCGGTCGTCGCACGACGCAACGGCGTCCAGGTCGAGGGCATCACCCTGTGGATGCTCGGCGGTGTCGCACGGCTGCGCACCGAGGCGCCCACGCCGGCGGCGGAGCTGCGTATCGCCGGTGTGGGCCCGCTGACCAGTGCGGTGCTCGGCGCGGCACTCACGGGCCTGACCCTGTGGCTGGACGCGCTCGGTGTCTCCGGCCTCGTCGTGGAGGCGGTCGCCTGGCTGGCCGCGATCAACCTCGTCCTCGCGGTGTTCAACGCCGTTCCCGCCGCTCCGCTGGACGGCGGCCGTCTGCTGCGGGCGTTCCTGTGGCACCGCACCGGCGACCCGGTACGGGCCACCCGCAGCGCCTCGGCGGCGGGGCGGGCCCTGGGCTGGTTCATGGTGGTCACCGGCTTCGCCGCGGTGCTGTTCCGCGGCAACCTGTCGGGGCTTTGGCCCGCACTGATCGGCTGGTTCCTGATCGCCGCCGCCACCGAGGAGGCCCGCCATGCCGAGCTGGGCGGTGTCCTGGCCGGTCTTCCCGTCCGGCAGGTGATGACCCGCGACCCGGTGACGGTTCCCGCCACGGCGACGGTCGCCGGATTCCTGGCCGAGGGCCCCTTCGGGGCCTACCGGCACTCCGCGTTCCCGGTACTGGCACCGGACGGCGCACCGGCCGGGCTGGTCACGGTCAGGCTCGTCAACCGGGTTCCCCTGCAGGCCCGTCCGACGACCACGATCGCCGACGTGATGCGCCCCCTCGCCGATGTCGCGACCGGGGCACCCGACGAGCCGGTCGTGGACCTGCTGCCGCGCCTCGAGACGAGCGCGGACCGTCGGGCCCTGGTCCTCGACGCGGGGCGCGTCGTCGGCATCGTCACGCTCGCCGACGTCAGCCGCGCGGTGTCCTGGCTGACGGCCACGACACGGCCGCGGGCGTGAGGCATCCGAAGACGGCCCGGCAGCAGGTCGGTGGCACACACGGTCCCCTGACCGCCTGCCTCCTCTCGCGGCCTGACCGTTCACCCGCCTTGTCCACGTGTGGAGCGTGCCGGTGGGCCACCTGGCCCGCCCGTACCTGGTCCACCGACGGCGCGACGCCACCCCGGACACTGTTCCGGCATCGTCGGCGCGTTCAGGGCCGAACAGCCCGGAGTCCGGGCCATCCGGCCCTGAACGGGGCCTGAGTGGCTCTCCTGCCGACGGCTTCGTGCTGCCAGGCTTGACAGGTGATCGTCGCGAGGGCGTCAGCGCCGAGGAGCTGATGTCGGCTCCAGCGGTGTGTGCACACCCGTAGGCGGCCCGCCGTATGGCGGACCACAACGTCAAACGGCTGCCCGTGGTGGATGAGGCGGACCGGCTCCTGGGCATCGTCAGCCGCGGTGACCTGCTGCGGATCGGAGCCTCCCCCTCAGAACCTGAGCCTCACGCACAGCCCTGCCCCGCGTGGGGCGCAAGGTCGCCCGGCGGACCGCCGTCGCCCATGATGGAAACGGAGTCGAACGGCGCGCTTGGAGTTCACGTCCGCGGAGGTGAGCGAAGCCATGAAGGTGGGAGTGCTGACCGGTGGCGGTGACTGTCCCGGTCTCAATGCCGTGATCCGCAGCGTGGTCCGCAAGGGCACCCAGGAGTACGACTTTGAATTCGTCGGCCTGCGGGACGGCTGGCTCGGTGCGCTCCGGGGCACTGTCGTGCCGCTCGGCATTCCCGAGGTGCGAGGGATCCTTCCCCGCGGCGGAACCATCCTCGGCTCCTCCCGCACCAACCCGTTCAAGCACGAGGACGGGGCGAAGCGCATCCGGGACACACTGGCCGCGCACGAGGTGGACGCGCTCGTCGTGATCGGCGGTGAGGACACGCTCGGCGTGGCCACCGAGCTGAGCCGTCAGGGGGTCCGTCTGGTGGGCGTGCCGAAGACCATCGACAACGACGTGTCCGGTACGGACTGCACCTTCGGCTTCGACACGGCCGTCGGAATCGCCACGGAGGCGATCGACCGTCTGCACACCACCGCCGAGTCGCACATGCGCACCCTGGTGGTGGAGGTGATGGGGCGGCACTCCGGGTGGATCGCACTGCGGGCCGGTGTCGCGGGCGGGGCCAACGTGATCCTCATTCCGGAGCGGCCGTTCGACATCGACCAGGTCTGTGCGTGGGTGCAGAGCAGGTTCAAAATCAACTACGCGCCGATCGTCGTGGCGGCCGAGGGGGCTCTCCCCAAGGAGGGCCAGATGATCGTCAAGGACCGGACGCTCGACGAGTTCGGCCATGTGCGGCTCTCGGGCATCGGCGAGTGGCTGGCCCAGGAGATCGGGGAGCGCACGGGCACGGATGCCCGCACCACGGTCCTCGGTCACGTCCAGCGCGGCGGCACCCCGAGCGCCTTCGACCGCTGGCTGGCCACGCGCTTCGGGCTGCACGCCGTCGACGCTGTCAACGACGGTGACTTCGGCAAGATGGTGGCCCTGCGCGGTACCGAGATCATCCGCATTCCCCTCGCCGACGCCACAGCGCACACCAAGCTGGTGGATCCGTCCCTGTACGACGAGTTCCAGGTGTTCTTCGGCTGAGCCTCTCCACCGTCAGCGGGTGTGCGGGCCGGCCGGCGCGGGTTTCGGCAGGACCACATCGGTGCGGGCTGTCACCTGCGGATACTTGTCCCGCAATATGCGCAGGGCAGCGGAGACCTCATTGGCCGGCCGGTGTGCGTCAAAGCCCACCACCACCTCGGCGGCACCACCTGGCACCCGTGGTCCCTCCCCTAAGTTCGCCCTCTTCGTTCGCGACCACGACTCACCGTCGACCAGCCCCCGCACTGGGCGAGGACGTCACCCCCCTCGCGTTCACGGCCATCTGCATCCAGGTCCTGCTGCCCGCGTCCCTCGCCCCGGCCGTGCGGCAGGCTCCGCACGCCGTGGGCGGCCGCTGCGCGTCCACAACACCCTGCACGTGCCACCGGAGATCACCCTTGGGTCCGGGGATCAGCAGAGACGCCGAAGACAGTGCAAGCCGGACAGCTCGCCGGACCTCACGGCCCTGCCCTGGAAGGGCCGGACTTCGAGTGGCCGGCGGGTGAACAGAGACGGGTACGCCTGTTCGGTACGGTCTCGCCGACGTAGCCTGATGACAACGGGAGAAGGACCCGAGCGAAGGCATGTGGTGCGCATGTCCGTGAACACCTCCCAGAACCTCCCAGGACGGCTGCATGAGGTGACGGCGTCGTACCGTTCGACGTGGCTGCAACCACCACACGGAGACGGGTTGGCCCGCAGGATCGACCATCTCGGCGCCTACCTCGACCTGGCCCTGGACGAGCCCGCTGCCGTCCAGAAGGTGCAGGACGCGGCGGCCGAACTGCGCGAGGTTCCCCGCCTGAGCGGCGCTCTTCCCATGATCACCGACACGGCGGTGGCACTCATGGGCGCGGATTTCGGGAACATCCAGGTCATCGACCCGCGCGACGGTTCGCTCGTCCTGGTCACCCAGTCAGGCTTCCGCGACGGGTTCATCGATCACTTCTCGGTGGTCCGCGACGCCAGTTCCGTCTGCGGCCAGGCCGCCCGGCAGAGCGCCCAGACGGTCGTGGCGGACGTACGCGCCGACCGGGCCCTGGAACCGCACCAGAAGGTCTTCCGTGCCGCCGGCGTCCGCGCGGTGCAGTCCACCCCGCTGATCGACCCGGCGGGCCGGATCATCGGCATGATCTCCACCCACGCGTCACAGCCCGGCCGGCCGTCCGTTCGGGACCTGAAATTCATGGAACTCTACGGCCGGCTCGCGGGCGAGGTCATCGCAGGGCATCTCGACGAGTCACCCACGTCATCCACGAGCGGCGACGGCCTGGCCATCCGCCTGCCCGACGCCACCACCCTTCCCCGGCCCGACGATGCGTCGATCGAACTCCTCATGCGGCAAGTGCTGTCCGACACCATCAACCGGATCTTCTCGGCAGGACTGAACCTCGCGGGCACCCTGCAACTCGTGACCGACGACCTCGCAGCGCGGCGCGTGCAGGCCGGTCTGGACGAACTCGACGAAGCGATCCGCCAGATCAAGCGGGCCGCGCTGGAAATCAGCACCCGTCATTCCGGCCGGACCGGAACGGAAGACACCGATCGCCGTCCTTCCGGGGCGCCACGCGTACGGGGCAGCTGACCGGGCGTGTGAAAAGGATCGGGAGCGAACAACCTGCGCCATGCCAGCTCCCCAGGGCCCGCTGACGCCAGTCGTCCCAGGAAGGCGGGAGGAGGTCGCGCAGCGCGCGGCCTCAGGCCCCGAGCGCCGTCCCGTCGTCGACGGGAACGCCCAGTCGGCCTGCCACCGTGGTGAGGGCCGCTCCGAGCGGTAGGTCGACCCGGGCGACCGCGTGCCGGTCGCCCCGGGTCACGTCCCGGTTGATGATGAGCACCGGTTTCCCTGCCTGCGCCGCCTGGCGGACGAACCGCAGTCCGGACATCACCGTCAGCGAGGATCCGAGGACGAGTAGTGAGTCCGCCGCCTGGACGAGGTCGCGGCACTGTTCGACCCGGTGGCGCGACACCGGCTCGCCGAAGAACACCACGTCCGGCTTGAGGATCCCGCCACAGAGCGTGCAGGGCACGACCTGGAAGTCTCCGACCTGGTCGTCGGTGAGGTCGGCGTCACCATCGGGGTTCATACCGGCGGCGACCGGCGCGAAAGCGGGATTGGCCTCCCCAAGCCGTCGGGCGAGTTCCCTGCGCGTGATGAGGACGCCGCACCCGAGGCAGACGACCCGGTCGAGGCCGCCGTGGAGTTCGACGACGCCCTCACTGCCGGCGGCCTGGTGCAGCCCGTCCACGTTCTGGGTGATCACGCCGGAGAGCAGCCCCTGCCGCCCGAACGCGGCCACCGCCCGGTGCCCGGCGTTCGGGCGCGCCCGGCCGAAGGCCCGCCAGCCGAGGTGACTGCGCGCCCAGTAACGCCGCCGCGCGTGCGCGCTGTGGGTGAAGTCCTGGTAGAGCATCGGAGTGTGCCGGCTCAGGCTGCCGCCCTCACCTCGGTAGTCGGGGATGCCCGACTCGGTGGAGATGCCCGCACCGCTGAGCACCAGTACCCGGCCGGCCGCCAGCGCGTCGACGACCGACCGCAGGTCCGTCGTGCTCGGCGGCAGGTCCTCGGTGGGGGTCCAGCTCAGAGTGGGGCGCATGCGCATAGCGCCAGGGTACGAAACCCGTGAACGGGCTACGTCTGGATCGGCCGTGATGTCACGCGGTCACCGCCATGGGCAACAGGCGATGACGCGGCCCGGGGGCTTCTGGTCGGGAGCGGGAGAGCGGGCGGCAATCACCACTTGCTCTGCTTGATCTGCTTGATCTGCTTGATCTGCGCCGAGAAGGACGCTCCGTTCAAGGTCGGAAGTCCGGCACACCGCATCCCGCGAAGCCGGTGCGGCCCTTCGGGCACGCGCATGCGGCGGTCCTTGGCGCCGTCACTCGCAAGGTGGTCGCCGACGGCGTGCCGGCCTCTCGACGGGGCCTCGAACCGGCATTGCCACGTTTTTTCACTTGCGCGAAGCGCAGTTGACCGAAGTGGGGCTGACCTGCACGCTCAGTGCGTCCGGTGCCAGAACAGCCGGTCCGGAAAACGAACGGGACCGCTGACTACCGGCCAGCCGGGCGGGCGCGTCGAGTGGGTGGATGCCGGGCGAGATGGTCATCGCCCGGTGTCGCGTCCCTGGTCATGGGGCCTGATCCGCCCTGATTCCCCGGGAGTTGCACTACCCGCGCCCCTCAACCGCGCGGCCGGAAAGGCTCCTTGTGGGGCGGTCGGTGCATGGCCATACTCATCGACGCTTCAGCTGGCATGGTCACGCCAGCAAATCAAGCCGGCTCCATGCCCTCCCCGATCCCTCCGGTCCTGCCTGCCCAGCGGGCGGGACGCCCCCCTCAGGAGGCTCACTCGTGACGAACCGTCCGACATCCACCGCCCGCCTCACCCTGGCGGGCACCGCCGCGGCGGCCCTCGCCGCCACCGCCGTACTGCTGCCGGGCGCCGGCGCGGCCACCGCCGCACCCGCCGCTCCGGCCCACCAGGCGAGGGCCGCAGCCGCCCTCGCCGCCCGGCTCGGCGACCGCGCCGCCGGCTCCTACTACGACGCCGCGTCCCGGCGGATCGTCGTCGACATCACCGACCGGTCGGCCATCCGGCAGGTCCTGGCCGCCGGAGCCGTCCCCAGAGTCGTGCCCTACTCCACGGCCCAACTGCACTCCGCCCTCGCCACATTGGCCAAGCAGGCCCGGATCGCCGGCACCGCCTGGTCGATCGACCCCCGGCAGGACAAGGTCGTGGTCACCGCCGACCCCACCGTCACCGGAGCGAAGCGCACCCGGCTGAACGCGGCGCTCAACGCGCTCGGCGGCAAGGCCGTCCTGCGTCACGCGGCCACCCCCTTCAGGCCGCTCGTGGCCGGCGGGGACGCCATCTGGGGCAGCTCGGTGCGCTGCTCCCTCGGCTTCAACGTCAGCGTGAACGGCGCCCCCTACTTCCTCACCGCCGGACACTGCGGCAACGCCTCCTCGAGCTGGTCCGACTCCCAGGGCGGCAGCGAGATCGGCCAGACCGTCGACTCCCAGTTCCCCGGCACCGACTACGCCCTCGTGCAGTACGACGACGCCGGCTCATCGCCCGCCAGCGAGGTCGACCTGTACGACGGGAGCACCCAGCAGATCACCGGCGCCGCCGACGCCTACGTCGGTGAGTCGGTCGAGCGCAGCGGCAGCACCAGCGGCCTGCACAGCGGCTCGGTCACCGGCCTCGACGCCACCGTGAACTACTCGGAGGGCTCCGTCTCCGGCCTGATCGACACGGACGTCTGCGCCGAGCCCGGCGACAGCGGCGGCGCCCTCTTCGACGGCTCCTTGGCGATCGGCCTCACCTCGGGCGGCAGCGGCGACTGCAGCTCGGGCGGCGAGACGTTCTTCCAGCCGGTGACGGCGGCGCTCAGCGCGGAGGGGGCCTCGATTCCGTAGTCGCCTCGACTTCCCCGGGTGGCCGCTCACTTCGGCGAGCGGCCACCTCGCCGGCCGTCCTGGCCGATCGCATGGGACCTTGCCGCCGCCCGGGCGGACGCGGCAGGAACGACCGGTGGTGCCGGCATGCCCACCGCCCAACTGCCGTTTCCTCACAGGGATTCAGGCTAGCGACGGCAATTTGTTACCGAGGCGTAGCGGATGTCCATCCCGTACCTCTAGGCTCCGCCCGTCCCCCGAGCACCACGAAAGGGCCTGGCATGCTCATGATTCGCCGAAGATTCCGCGCCGCGCTCCTGACGGCCGTGACTCTGCTGCTGGGTGCCGTGGCGTCACCCACCGCGCACGGTGCCGACCTGGGCGGGCAGACGCTGGCCGGTGTGTCCGGGACCGGCATCCACAACACGTACGACGACAAGTCCACGTACACCTACCTGGCGAACGCGCTGGACACCGGCACCTCGCTGGTCGAACTCGACACCTGGCACAACGTGTTCACCGGCAAATGGAACGTCAGCCACAGCAACCCGCTGGGCAGCAACAACAACTGCGTCCAGGCGTCCACGGCCGCCGACCTCTACACCGGCGACCGCAACCAGAACCTCGACAGCTGCCTCGACGACATCCGGATCTGGCTGCAGGCCCACCCCACGAGCCACCCGCTCATGGTCAAGATCGAGATGAAGAACGGGTTCTACGACACCCTCGGCATGAACCCGACCGAGTTCGACGGCTACGTCAAGGCGCACCTCGGCAGCGTGCTCTACACCCCCGCCGACCTGCTCGCCAAGAGCGACGGCACGAAGTACGCGGACCTCGACACCGCCGCCCGCGCCGACAACTGGGCCACCTACGGCTCACTCGCGGGCCGCGCGATCGTGGAGATCATCCCCGGCACCTTCGAGCAGGCCGTCAGCCCCGCCTCCTCGTGGTCGGACGCG
Source organism: Streptomyces sp. NPDC001351 (assembly GCF_042896045.1). NCBI lineage: Bacteria > Bacillati > Actinomycetota > Actinomycetes > Kitasatosporales > Streptomycetaceae > Streptomyces > Streptomyces sp. NPDC001351. The sequence continues at coordinate 116,860 of NZ_JBIAWS010000014.1, forward strand.
GTCTACGCCCGGCACCTCAAGGACCTCGCCGCCGCGGGGAACATCAGCCAGGCCGCGGTCTTCCCGAGCGTCCTCGGCGCCCAGGCCGTCGACCCGCGCACCCGCTACAGCGACACCACGCTGCGCCCCTGGTTCGTGGTGTTCGACGCGGACGCCGCCGCCTGGGTCGGCGACGGCAACACCGAGTGGTACAACACCAACCACTACCTGACGGTCGTCACCGACGCCTACGACGTCTCGCCCGCCCTCAGTTCCTCCGATCCGTCGCTGGCCGACGCCCAGGCCCGGGTCGCCGAACTCGCCGCCGACGGGGCCTCGTACATCTCCACCGACTGGATCACCGCCCCGGCCGACGGCGTCCTCGGCGACGTGCTGGCCCGTGGCTGAGGCCCGGCGCCCCCGCACGCTCCTGCGGACCCTGACCACGGGCGCCGCGGCCCTCGCCCTCGCCGTGTCCGGCCAACTGGCCGGCGCGGCAGGGGCGGTGGCAGCCACGGCCGACCCCGCGTCGCTCGTCAACCCGTACATCGGCACCGGCGGCAACGGCGACTTCAGCGCCGGCAACACCTTCCCCGGCGCCGATGTGCCGCACGGCATGCTCCAGTGGTCCCCCGACACGACGTCACGCCCCAAGGGCGGCGGCTACGACTACGCCGACTCGGCGGTCTCCGGCTTCAGCCTCACCCATGTCTCCGGCGTCGGCTGCGACGCGGCCGGGGACCTGCCGATCCTGCCCGTGGTCGGCTCGATCGGCTCGGACCCCGCCTCCACGACGGAGTCCTTCTCACACTCCGACGAGCGGGTCTCGCCGGGCAGTTACGCCGTCGGCCTGGGCAACGGCACGAGCGCGGCGCTGACGACCACCACGCACGCCGGGATCGGCCAGTTCACCTTCCCGTCCTCCAGCCAGGCGAACCTGCTCCTCAAGGTGCAGGACACACAGACGCCGTACGCCTCCTCGACGCTCGCCCTGAGTGGCGGTGACACGGTCACCGGGTCGATCACCAGCACCGGCTTCTGCGAGGACAACACCCCGATCACCCTCTACTACGCGATCACCTTCGACCACCCCTTCACCGCCACCGGCACCTTCAGCGGCGGCGAGTACCTGACCTTCGACACCACGAACAGCAGGACGGTCGAGGCCCGCGTCGGCATCTCGTACACCTCGGTCACCGAGGCCGCGGCCAACCGGGACGCCGAGGTGAGCGGGAAGACCTTCGCGGCCGTCAAGTCCGCCGCGTCGTCCGCGTGGAGCACCGAGCTGTCGAGGATCGCCGTCACCGGCGGCACCCCGGACCAGCAGCACGACTTCTACACCGCGCTCTACCACGCCTCGCTGTTCCCGTCCGTCATCAGTGACGCCGACGGCTCCTACCGGGGCTTCGACAACGCCGTGCACACGGTCGGAAGCGGTCACTCGGCGAAGTACGCCGACTTCTCCACCTGGGACACCTACCGCTCCCAGGCCCAGCTCACCGCGCTGCTCGACCCGTCGGCCGCCTCCGACATGGCGCAGTCCGTCATCGACGACTACCAGCAGGGCGGCACCCTCACCAAGTGGGGCATGGCCACGGCCGAGACGCACATCATGGTCGGCGACTCCGCCGTACCGCTGCTCGCCGCCTACTACGCCTTCGGCGCCCGGAACTTCGACACGGCGACCGCCCTGTCCGCGATGGTCAAGGAACAGACCACGAACACCGACGTCACCCCCGGTGTGACGTACCTCGACTCCTTCGGCTACCTGCCCACCAACTCGCCCTACGGCTGCTGCCACGAATACGCCACCACCTCCACCCAACTGGAGTACGACACCGACGACTTCGCACTGTCGGCGTTCGCGGGTGCGCTCGGCGACAGCGCCACGCAGAAGAGGTTCCAGGACCGGGCGCAGGACTGGGAGAACATCTACAACTCGTCCTCCGGCTACCTCCAGCCCCGGCACTCCAACGGCCGCTGGATGGACGGCTTCAACGCCAAGCTGATCACCGGCACCTCCTCGAACGACTTCGCCGAGGGCGACGCCTTCACCTACACCCCGATGATCCCCTTCAACCTCGCCAAGCTGACCTCCCTCGAGGGCGGGAACGCGTCCATGGCCTCGTATCTCGACAGCGTGCTCGGCGGGTTCCAGGGCCTGGGCAGTGTCATCGGCACCCAGTCCAACATGGGCAACGAACCGAGTATCGGCCTGCCCTGGGAGTACGACTGGGTGGGGAAGCCGTACAAGACGCAGTCCACCGTGCGCGCGGTCCAGGACCAACTGTGGACCAACACCGCCGGCGGGCTGCCCGGCAACGACGACCTCGGCGAGATGAGCGCCTGGTACGTGTGGTCCGCCCTCGGCCTCTACCCGGAGATCCCGGGCACCGCCGACCTGGCCATCGGCAGCCCGATGTTCACCTCGGCCATCGTCACCGCGGGCGGCGGACACACGCTCACCGTCAACGCCCCCGCGGCGGCGGACGGTTCACCCTACGTCCAGTCACTCACCCTCAACGGCGGCTCCTGGAACAAGGCGTACGTCCCGGCGACGTACCTCACGGCCTCCACGGAACTGGACTTCGCCCTCTCCTCCTCCGCGAACACCTCCTGGGCCGCGAGCAACCCGCCTCCGTCCTACGACGGCACGCCGGGCACCGGGGCCGCCCAGCCCAGCGGCCCGATCACCGAGACCGCCACCGGCAAGTGCGTGGACGACGCCGGCGCGGGCACCTCGAACGGCACCGCCGTCCAGATCTACACCTGCAACGGCACCGACGCACAGACCTGGAAGGTCGTCCCCGACGGCACCCTCCAGGTGCTGAACGACTGCATGGACGTGACGAACGGCGCGACCACCTCCGGCACGAAGGTCCAGCTGCACACCTGCAACGGCACCCAGGCCGAGCAGTGGCAGAAGGACGCCTCGGGCGAGATCGTCAACCCGGCCTCCGGCCTCTGCCTCACCGATTCCAGTAACGGCGCCACCAACAGGACACAGTTGACGATCGCGACCTGCGCGGGCAGCGCCGGCCAACGATGGACGGTTCCGTCGGCCGCGTGACCCTGCCCCTCCGGGCCGGCAGGTCCCTCATCGCCTCCGCCCAGCCCGTTCCGACGAGCGTCACGCGTCGGAACGGGCACCCGCCGGGGCCGACCGGGACCCATGAGGGACCGGGTCGGGCCTGTCATCCGCTCATCTTCTTCCGCCACTGGGGGCCGACACGCTCCCACTCGGCCTCCCAGGCGCGTATCCGCCACCGGTCCAGCCTGAGCCGTGTCACCCGGCCGCAGCCCAGGGCCAAGCCGCCGGCACCCATCGCGACCAGCAGACCCGTCAGCGCCGACTGCACACGTGCCTCCCCCTCGGTGGGAGGCCGGCCGGCCAATTCGCCCCGGCTGTCGATCCACACGGTGACCGAAGTTCCCGCGGTGCTGCTCGGGGCGACCCGGGTCAGGCCCGTGTGGGTGGATCCGTCGGCGGTCGTCCAGCGCACCTTGCCCCACACCGTGTCCCCGCCGCCACCGTCCGTCGACACGGTCTCGGTCCTGTCCGCGTTCTCGGTGAGCTCGGCCGGTACGGAGTGCACGGTAGCGCGTCGTGCGGCAAAGCTGTCCTGCATGGCGCCATCCGCCGCCTGGCCCGCGAACAGGCCGCCCACCAGAGCGACGATCCAGGTGGCAAGGACGATCCAGGCCTCCACGGAGTCGCTGTGCCGATGCAGTGGATTGTGCCTCCACCGCCAGAACCGCACCTTCTTCACCCGCGTAGGACGCGTCCGTGCCATGGCTGGACACCCCTTTGTCTGCCGATGCGAAGATCTCGCGTGCGGTGGAGCATCTGCAGGGGCCGCGCGGGTGTGACTACGGGCCGAACGGCCGCCCGGCAGGCCCGCTCGGCCCCCGCCGCGTCATCCCCGGGCTCCGCTGCCGTAGGGCGCGTACAGGTCGAGCAGCCGGGTGCGCGCCGCGTTCAGCCTGCGGACCACGGTTTCGCCGACCCACAGCGCGATCGACCGCCCCATCTCGGGATCGGTCTCGCACATGCTCCGCACGGCGTCCGCGTCGAACTCGTAGGCGCGCATCGAGCCCACCGTCCGGGCGCCGAACCGCCACATGTGGGGTTCGTACAGCCAGGACCAGCCGAGGAGTTCCCCCGCCCCCAGGGTCTCGATCACAGCCGCACGGCGTCCGGGCACCCGCATGTCGAGGGCGACGGTGCCCGACGCGATGATCCAGAAGTGGTCGGCCCGTCCGCCCTCGTTGAACAGCCGAGTGCCCGACGGGTAGCGCACGTCGTGCGCCATGCTCATGAGTCTGCCCCGGTATTCCACGGGGAGCTTCCTGGTCGAGCGGGGGGTGGTCACGGTGGTCATGGCTGCGCCTCCTCGTACGCCGGGCCGACGCGGCGGACGTCACGAAGGGCGTCGCCTGCCTTCAGGCTCGGTCATGGAAGCCGCGCACGCATGGGCCGATCGGTCCCTGTCAGGGAGCCCACCCGGCACGTCCGACGGGCCGGCGTTCACCTCGTGCCCTCGGTCGCGGTCCCGGGCCACCACGGCCCCGCCACAGCACCGAGCACGCGGTCGCCCCATCGTCCGGCACTGCTCAGCCGCTCCAGGTCCAGCCCGCGACCTCCGGCAGGTCGGTGCCGTGGATGCGGATCCAGTCGTGGTGGCGCAGACGAGCGTCCTCCATGCGCTGGCGTACGGCCGCGGCGCGCACCGCCAGCCCGGGGACACGGTCGATGACGTCCATGACCAGCCGGTAGCGGTCCAGGTCGTTGCGGACGACCATGTCGAACGGTGTGGTCGTGGTGCCGGACTCCTTGTAGCCGCGCACGTGCAGGTTCTTGTGGCCGGTGCGCCGGTAGGCGAGCCGGTGGATCAGCCACGGATAGCCGTGGTAGGCGAAGATCACCGGCTTGTCCTGCGTGAACAGGCCGTCGTACTCGAAGTCGCTCAGGCCGTGCGGGTGCTCCTCGCGAGGCATCAGACGGGCCATGTCGACGACGTTGACCACGCGGACCGCGAGATCGGGCAGGTGCCGGCGCAGCAGCTGAGCGGCGGCGAGCACCTCCTGGGTGGGGACGTCCCCCGCGCAGGCGAGGACGACGTCCGGCTCGCCTCCGTTCTCGGTGCCCGCCCACTCCCAGATGCCGGCTCCGCGGGCGCAGTGGGCCCGGGCCTGGTCCATGGACAGCCAGTCGAAGCAGGGCTGCTTGCCGGCCACGATGACATTGACGTAGTCGCGGCTGTGCAGTGCGTGGTCGGCGACGGACAGCAGCGTGTTGGCGTCCGGCGGCAGGTACACGCGTACGACCTCGGGGCTCTTGTTGAGGACGTGGTCCACGAAGCCGGGATCCTGGTGGGAGAAGCCGTTGTGGTCCTGGCGCCACACGTGCGAGGTCAGCAGGTAGTTGAGGGAGGCGATCGGTGCGCGCCACGGCAGCTGCCTGGAGGTCTTCAGCCACTTGATGTGCTGGTTGACCATCGAGTCGACGATGTGCACGAAGGCCTCGTAGCAGGAGAACAGACCGTGCCTGCCGGTGAGCAGATAGCCCTCCAGCCAGCCCTGGCAGGTGTGCTCGGAGAGGATCTCCATCACGCGGCCGTGCCGGTCGAGGTGTTCGTCGACCGGGAGCTGCTGGGCCTGCCAGGCCTTTCCGCTGGCGTCGAAGACGGCCTGGAGCCGGTTGGAGGCGGTCTCGTCGGGACCCACGATCCGGAAGTCGCGGCGGGCCGAGGTGCCCTCCATGACCTTTTCCAGGAGGTCGCCGAGGACGCGGGTGGGCTCGTGGAGGGTCGTGCCCGGCTTGTCGACGGGCACCGCGAACCGGTCGAGGGACGGGACGGGCAGGTCGCGCAGGAGCAGGCCGCCGTTGGCATACGGGGTGGCGCCCAGACGCCCGGCGCCCTCGGGGACGCAGGCGAGGGCGTCGGCGACCGGCCGGCCGTCGGCGTCGAACAGCTCCTCCGGGCGGTACGAGCGCAGCCACGCCTCCAGCTGCCGCAGGTGCTCCGGGTTCTCGCGCACGCCGGCCAGCGGGACCTGGTGGGCACGCCAGGTGCCCTCGACCGGCACTCCGTCGACCTCGGCGGGGCCGGTCCAGCCCTTGGGGGTACGCAGCACGATGACCGGCCAGTGCGAGCGCTCCGCCACGCCGTTCTCGCGGGCCGACTGCTGCAGCGCCGCGATGCGGTCCAGCGCGTCGTCCATCGCCTGCGCCATCGCGCGGTGCACGGTGGCCGGGTCGTCCCCACTGACGTGGATCGGCGCATGGCCGTAGCCGCGCAGCAGCTCGTCGAGCTCGTGCTCGGGCAGCCGGGACAGCACCGTCGGGTTGGCGATCTTGTAGCCGTTGAGGTGGAGGATCGGCAGCACGGCCCCGTCGTGGACCGGGTCGAGGAACTTGTTGGAGTGCCAGGAGGCGGCCAGCGGCCCGGTCTCCGCCTCGCCGTCGCCGATCACACAGGCGACCAGCAGGTCCGGGTTGTCCAGGGCCGCGCCGTAGGCGTGCGAGAGCGAGTAGCCCAGTTCACCGCCCTCGTGGATCGAGCCGGGGGTCTCCGGCGCCACATGGCTCGGCACGCCGCCGGGGAAGGAGAACTGGCGGAACAGACGCTCCATGCCGGCCCCGTCCCTGCCGACGTCCGGATACGTCTCGCTGTAGCTGCCCTCCAGCCAGGAGTTGGCCAGCACGGAGGGTCCGCCGTGGCCCGGGCCCCAGATGCACAGGGCGTCGATGCCGCGGGCCTTGATGACACGGTTGAGGTGGGTGTAGACGAGATTCAGACCGGGCGAGGTGCCCCAGTGGCCGAGTAGCCGCGGCTTGATGTGCTCCGGCAGCAGCGGTTCACGCAGCAGCGGGTTGGCCATGAGGTAGATCTGTCCGGCGGACAGATAGTTGGCGGCACGCCAGTGCGCGTCCAGGGTGCGCAGTTCGTCGTCGGTCAGTACGGTGCTGCTGTTCTGGTGTTCGACCTTGGTCATCGGGCACTCCGGAAGTCATCGACGTGGTCAGCGGGACGGTGGAGGCGGCATGGCCGGCAAGAAGGCGGCGAAGGTGCCGCGCAAGACGTACGAGAAGGAACTGCTGCGCCTGCAGACGGAGTTGGCGAAGCTGCAGGAGTGGGTACGTGCGGAGGGCGCCCGCCTCGTCATCGTCTTCGAGGGACGGGACGCGGCCGGCAAGGGCGGCACCATCAAGCGGGTCACCGAGCACCTCAACCCCCGTTTCGCCCGGATCGCGGCCCTCCCGAAGCCGACGGAGCGCGAACGCACCCAGTGGTACTTCCAGCGGTACGTCGAGCATCTGCCGGCCGCCGGGGAGATCGTGCTGTTCGACCGGTCCTGGTACAACCGGGCCGGGGTCGAGCATGTGATGGGCTTCTGCAGCAAGGAGGAGTACCAGCTCTTCCTGCGGCAATGCCCGATCTTCGAGCGGATGCTGGTGGAGGCCGGGGTCGTGCTGCGCAAGTACTGGTTCTCGGTGAGCGACACCGAGCAGCAGGCGCGCTTCCGCAGCCGTATGGAGGACCCGCTGCGGCGCTGGAAGCTTTCGCCGATGGACCTGGAGTCGATCACCCGCTGGGAGGCGTACTCCCGGGCCAAGGACGAGATGATGGTGCACACCGACATCACCGAGGCACCGTGGTTCGTCGTGGAGAGCGACGACAAGCGCCGGGCACGGCTGAACATGATCGCCCATCTGCTGGATTCCCTGCCGTATCACGACGTGCTGCCGCCGGTGCTGGAGCTGCCGGACCGGCCGGAGCCGACCGGCTACCAGCGTTCGCCGCGTGACCTGCAGACGTACGTCCCCGATCACGCGGCGAACCTGTAAACCGGACACGGCGCTCACCCGCGCTGCGGTACGACGGCGACCGGGCAGGCGGAATGGTGCAGTACCGCGTGGGCGACGCGGCCGAGCTGGAGCCCGAAGCGTCCCTCGCGTCGCTTGGCACCCACGACCAGCAGGTCGGCGTCGCGCGAGAGGTCCGCCAGGACCCGGCGGGCATGGCCCTCGACGGTGCGGCGGTGCACGTCGGCGTCCGCCGGCACGTCCCGCAGTGCCCCTTCCAGCGCCGCCACGGCCCGCTCCTCGTGCAGCCGGGCGGGTTCCCCGGCCATGAGCGGGTGGTCGGTGCTCTCGTGCGCGGGGCACCGCCAGGCTCGTACGGCCTCCAGACGCGCCCCGCGACGGCGCGCCTCGTCGATCGCGAAGCGCACGGCCGACGACTCGGCGCCGTCCTCGCCGACGCCCAGGACGACACGTCCGTGAGCGCCCGGCACCGCCTGCTTGTCGTGGTTCCCGCGCAGCACGATCACCGGGCAGTCGGCGTGCGCGGCCACGGACAGACTGACCGAACCGAGCAGGAACTCCGCGATGCCACTGCGGCCACGGCTGCCCACCGCCAGCGCGGAGGCCTGACGCCCCTCGTGCACCAGGGCGTACTCGGGTTCCTCGGCCAGCGCCACCGGCGTCACCTTCAGGTCCGGATGGCGCTCGTGCGCCCGCCGGGCCGCGAGGTCGACCACGTCCTGGGCGAGCACCGCCTCGGAGGGCTTGCCGAGGTCCGTGGCGAGGGAGGTGCCCTCGTAGCGCTCCCACAGGGAGGCGTACACGACCCGCAGCTCCACCCCGCGCAGCACAGCCTCGTCGGCGGCCCAGTCGACGGCACGCAGGCTCGGCTCGGAGCCGTCCACGCCCACGACCAGAGGGAGTTCCATCGTTTTCACCTTTCCGTGCCGAGGTCGAACACGATGCGGGCCTTGACCTGGCCGCGCAGCACCTCGTCGATGGCTTCGTTGACCGCGGCGAGCGGTCGGGTCTCGTGGATGACCCTGGTGCGGCCCGCCGCATGCAGCCGGAAGACCTCGGCGAGGTCCTGACGGGTGCCCACGATCGAGCCGATCACCGAGGTGCCGTTCAGGACGGTGTCGAAAATCGGGACCTGGATGGTGCCGTGCGCCGGCAGTGCCACCATCACCAGCTTCCCGCCGCGCCGCAACCCGGAGTTCACGGCGGTGAACGCGGCCTCGTTCACGGCCAGGGCGATCGCCGCGTGGGCGCCGCCGTGCTGCCTCAGCACCTCGCCGACGTCCTGCTCGCGGGCGTCGATGACGAGGTCGGCGCCGAGTTCCGCGGCCAGTTCGAGCTTCTCGTCGGTGACGTCCACGGCCGCGACGGTGGCTCCGGCGATCTTCGCGTACTGGACGGCGAGGTGGCCGAGGCCACCGATGCCGGAGATCGCGACGAGCTGGGCCGGCTGAACGCCTGCGACCTTGAGCGCCTTGTACGTGGTGACGCCGGCGCAGGTCAGCGGGGCGGCCTCGAAGGCGCTGACGCCCTCCGTCACCGGCTGCGCGAAGTCGGCCCAGGCCAGCATCTTCTCGGCGTGTCCGCCGTCGCAGCCGTACCCGGTGTTGATCTGCTGCTCGCACAGCGTCTCCCAGCCGGACAGGCAGTGCTCGCACCGTCCGCAGGCCTTGCCGAGCCACGGCACGGCGACCCGCTCCCCCACCCTCAGATGGGTGACGCCGTCGCCGAGCTTCTCGACGAGGCCGACGCCTTCGTGGCCGGGCACGAACGGCGGTTCGGGCCTCACGGGCCAGTCGCCGTGAGCGGCGTGGATGTCGGTGTGGCACAGCCCGGAGGCCTCGACGCGGACGCGGACCTGGCCGGGGCCCGGCTCGGGATCGGGCCGGTCCTCGATGACCAGAGGGGCGCCGAGGGCTTGTACGACGGCTGCCTTCATGGTTGTTGAGCTCCTGTCGGAGGGGGTGCGTCAGTCGTGGGCCACGACGACCACGGGGGCGGTGGCGTGATGCAGGACCGCGTGCGTGACGGGGCCGATGTGGGGACGCAGGGGGCCGTGCCGGTGGCGCCGGCCGACGACGACCAGGGAGGCACTGCCGGAGGCGTCGACCAGGAAGCTCGCGGGGCTGCCGTAGCGGGACTCCTCGGTGATGGAGAGGTCCGGGAACTTCTGCCGCCAGGGGCGCATGACGTCCGTCAGGGCGTCGGCGTGCTGCCGGGCCAGCGACCGGTGGAGTTCGTAGTCCGCGGGGACGCCGTAGGAGATGTACGGGGACGGGTTCCAGCCGTGGACGACCCGCAGGGAGGTGGACCTGCGGACGGCCTCGTCGACAGCGAACCCGATCAGTGCCTCGTCGGCGGAATCGGCGTCCAGGCCGAGCAGCACGGGCAGATAGGGGCCCGCGGCGGACGGGACGCCCACCGGGTCCGGCTCGTGCTCGTCCGCGGCCTGCTCTCCCGCACGGACCAGGACAACCGGGCGGTCGGCGTGCGCGACGACCTCGTAGCCGACCGAACCGACCAGGAAGCCGCCGATCCCGCTCAGGCCCCGGGAACCCATGACGAGCAGTTCGGCCTCCTTCGCCTGGGCGGCCAGGACCTCGGCGGGCCGTCCGGTGAAGTGCTCGGTGATCACCTCGACGCCGGGGTGACGCAGCCGCAGCCCTTCGGCGGCCTCACGAGGAACGCGCTCGGTCCAGTGCTGGAGCGTCTCGGCTCCGAGCAGCGGTGCCTGCGCGAGCGGGTCGGGTGCGGCCTCCCAGACGTGCACCAGCTTCAGTGGCAGGCCGCGCAGATCCGCCTCGCGGGCGGCCCATTCGGCGGCGGCGTGACTCTCGGGTGACCCGTCCAGGCCCACGGTGACGGTACGGGGCATCATGATCTCCACCTCCCGGTTTCATCCGCTCCCAGCGTCGGCTCCGGCAGGGGGCCCGGTGCAGGGGCCGCTGGTCCTGAGCAGGGGCCGACCGGCCCCATCGCGGGGAGGGAGCTGCGGCGGGCGCGCGGCCGTTGGATGCTGAGGCCGGACGGCGAAAGGCGGGCCATGGTGCGAAGATCCGCAGGGCGGCGGGCGGTGCCTGTCGTCGGGACCCTCGTCGATCGTCGAGGGGCCTGGCGAACAGTGCTGCCGGGGCTCGCCATGCTCCTCGGTTACCGGCGAAGGTGGCTGCGCGGCGACCTGCTGGCCGGGGTGACGGTGGCCGCCTATCTCGTGCCGCAGGTGATGGCGTACGCGAGCGTGGCCGGACTGCCGCCGGTCACGGGACTGTGGGCGATCCTGCCCTCGCTCGCGCTCTACGCCCTGCTGGGCACCTCGCGGCTGCTGTCGGTGGGCCCCGAGACGACGGCCGCGCTGATGACGGCCACCGTGGTGGCTCCCCTGGCCGGTGCCGACCCGGGCCGCTACGCCACGCTGGCCGTCGCGCTGGCGGCCACGGTCGGTCTGCTGTGCCTGGCCGCGCGGGTGCTGCGCCTGGGCTTCGTCGCGGACCTGCTCTCCCGCCCGGTCCTGATCGGCTATCTGGCGGGCGTGGCCCTGATCATGGTCGTGGACCAGCTGACCAGGCTGACCAAGGTGCCGACGACGGGTTCGAGGTTCTTCCCGCAGCTGTGGTCCTTCATCCGGCACCTCGGCCAAGCCCACCCGGCCACGGTGTTGTTCTCCACCGTCACGATCGTGCTCCTGTTCGCGGTCCGGCGATGGCTCCCCCTGGCGCCCGGACCGCTGCTGGTCCTGGTGCTGGGCACCACGTCCGTGGCCGTCTTCGACCTGGACGGCCGGCACGGCATCAAGGTGATCGGCGCGGTCCCGGCGGGCCTGCCCGACTTCGCCCTTCCGGACCTGACGGAAGTTCCACACCTGGTGCTGCCCGCCCTCGGCGTCCTCCTGGTCGCCTACACCGACTTCATTCTCACCGCCCGCGGCTTCACCATCGCCGACGACGACGGCTCGGAGCTGGATGCCAACCAGGAGTTCCTCGCCCTCGGCGCGGCCAACCTCGGGGCCGCCTGTCTGCACGGCTTTCCGGTGAGCAGCAGCGCCAGCCGCACCGCGCTAGCCTCCTCGACGGGGGCACGGAGCCAGGCGTACTCGCTGGTGGCCGGTCTGGTGGTGATCGCCGTGCTGCTGTTCCTCAGCCCGCTGCTGACCCACACGCCCTCGGCCGTGCTGGGCGCGATCGTGGTGTACGCCGCCGTCCGCATGATCGACGTCACCGGCTTTCGCCGACTGGCCTCCTTCCGGCGGCGCGAACTGCTGCTGGCGCTCGGCTGCCTGGCCGGGGTGCTGACTCTGGACATCCTCTACGGCGTGATCGTCGCCGTCGGGCTGTCCGTGGCGGAGCTGCTGAGCCGGGTGGCGCGCCCGCACGACGCCGTCGAGGGGCTGGTGCCGGGCGTGGCCGGCATGCACGACGTGGACGACTACCCGCAGGCCCGCACCATCCCGGGCCTGCTCGTCTACCGCTACGACTCCCCGCTCTTCTTCGCGAACGCGCAGGACTTCCGCCGCCGGGCACTGGCCTCGGTGGACGAACAGACCACCGCGGTCCGCTGGTTCGTCCTCAACACCGAGGCGAACGTGGAGGTGGACATCACCGCCCTGGACGCGGTCGACGAGGTGCGCCGCGAACTCACCCGTCGCGGCATCGTGTTCGCACTCGCCCGGGTCAAGCAGGACCTCCTCGACGACCTGGAGGCGTACGGGCTTGCCGAAACAGTGGGCAGGGACCTGATCTTTCCCACCCTGCCGACCGCCGTGGCGGCGTACCGGACGTGGTGCCGCGAGGCTTAGACCGGTCAGTTCTTCACTGGCGTGCGCACGACGGGCCGGCGCGTCGTCGTCCCGGTCGTCCGGGTTGTTGCGGACGTCCCTGGGTCCGACGGCCGCCGTGCGGCACGGCGCTGCTGCGCCCGCAGGACCAGCGCGTCGAGTGCCGTGCTGAGCACGAAGGTGACTGCCATGGCGATCACCAGGAGAACGGCGAACTGCCGCCAGAATTCCGGAGTCAGGCTCGTACCCATGGTGTTCCCCCTTTCCGCTCCGTCGTTCCGCAATTTGGTTCTCTCACCACCATCGAACTGCGGCCGGACAGGCGGCACAGCGTGCCACAGGGGTGGGGCGCACCGCCGGTCGGCCCGATCGTGGGGCCGGGTGGCCCCTGGTCCGGTCCGGGCCCCGCGCCCACGCTGGGAGTGGTAGTCCGTACGCCTGAGTGGAGGCACGCCATGAACGCTCCCGCAACCACGAGCATGCCGCGGGCGCTGCCTGCCGAGCACCGGCAGCGGCTGATGCGGATCGCCCGGGAGGTGTCGTTCCCCGAGGGCACCCGGCTCTTCGAGGAAGGCGGTCGCGCCGACCGGTTCTGGATCATCCGCACCGGCACGGTCGATCTCGACATGCGTGTGCCCGGCCGGCGGTCGGCCGTCATCGAGTCCGTGGGGCACAACGAACTGCTCGGCTGGTCCTGGCTGTTCGCCCCCTACACCTGGCACCTCGGAGCCGAGGCCGCTTCACCGCTGCGGGTGTACGAGTTCGACGCCACGACCGTGCGGACGATCTGCCAGGAGGATCCCGCGTTCGGACGGAGCATCGCCCGCTGGGTGGGTGAGGTCGTGGCCCACCGGCTGCAGGCGGCCCGGGTGCGGCTGCTGGACCTCTATGCCCCGTACGGCAGCGGGACGCTGCGCTGAACCCGAGCGATCAAGGAGGCGTCGTGCACGCATTCCCGCACATCGTGAGTGACGTGATGACCCGTACCGTCGCCGCAGTCGGCCGCGAGGCCGCCTTCAAGGACATCGTGCGGGCCATGCAGGACCGGAAGGTCAGTGCGGTACCCGTGGTGGACGGCGGAAACCGGGTCGTGGGGGTCGTCTCCGAGGCCGATCTGCTGCCCAAGGAGGAGTTCCGCGACAGCGATCCCGACCGGTACACGCAGCTGCGACGGCTGTCGGACCTCGCGAAGGCGGGCTCGGTCACCGCCGGCGAGCTGATGACCTCACCCGCCCTCACCATCCGGGCGGACGCCACGCTCGCGCAGGCCGCGCGGGAGATGGCCCCGGCCCGGGTCAAGCGTCTGCCGGTGGTCGACGACGGCGGGCGCCTCGAGGGCATCGTCAGCCGGGCGGACCTGCTCAAGGTGTTCCTGCGGGACGACGAGGAGATCGCCGAGGAGGTGCGGCGGGAGATCGTCTCGTATCTGTTCACCACACCGCTCTCGGAGGTACGGGTCGAGGTCCGCGACGGGGTCGTGACGCTCGGCGGCCGGGTGCGCGACACGTCCCTGGTGCCGGTGGCCGCGCGCCTGGTCCGGGCGGTCGAGGGGGTCGTGGACGTGGAGTTCGCGCTCGACGGACAGGACCTGCCGGCCATCTGATCGACGCCACCGTCCCGGTGTCCCGGTGGTCGGCCGGTCGTCTCGGTCTCAGCCCGTCCTGTGCCCCCACTCCCGTCCGACCCGCTCCCATTCGGCTCCCCACCGCTCGGTGGCCCGCCGCTGCACGCGCAGCCGCACCAGCCGGCCGCCGCCGAGAACCGTCAGCCCCGTCGCCAGCCCGACTCCGGTGCCGGCCAGCACGACACGTGTCGCCGCCTCCTCGGCACTCACGGGTGCCGACACCAGGTGGCCGCGCCCGTCCGTCCAGGCCTGGACCCCGCTGCCCGCCTTCGCCCCGGACTTCACGTCCACCATGCCCGTACGGACCGTTCCCTTCCCGTCGCTCCAGCGCACCGTCGCCAGCACCCGGTCGTACCGCACACCGGTGACGACGTCCCGCCCGCTTCCGGCCACGGTCTTCAGGACCACCGCCGACACCGGCCGACGGCCCGCCCGGTCCTCGTTCACCACACGCTGCGCGGCCTGCGCCCCGACCGTCCCTGCGGCCACCGCTCCGGCCGTAGCGGCCGTCCAGGCGGCCAGCACGATCCACGCCTCCACCACATCGCTGCGCCTGCGCAGCGGGTTGCTCCGCCAGCGCCACCCCAGGACCTTCGCGCGTCTGACCTTTCGCATCGGTCACACCCCCTTACGGGTGCAATGAGGACGCACACACCTAAAAGGTCTCACCAGATCGCCTTCCATGGGAGAGGCAGCCGCTTCTCGTCGGGCAGCGGGGCCGGTCGGCGTACGGTGGCGGCGAGTGGGGCCGGTCGGCCCTAGTGCGTCCGGTCCCCACGCGTGATGATCGTCGTGCCGTGCGGCCTGCCGCCCGCACGGCATACATCCGGGGAACGAGGGGTCGACATGAGCGAGGCACGCACCTTCACGGCGCAGGACCCGATCCGCGTCTTCCTGCTCGACGACCACGAGGTCGTCCGGCGCGGGCTGGCCGACCTGCTGGACGCCGAACCCGACATCAGCGTCGTCGGCGACGCCGAGAACGTCGAGCACGCCCTCGTCCGCGCACCCGCCGTGCGCCCCCACGTCGCCGTCCTGGACGTCCGCCTGCCCGACGGCGACGGCATCTCCGTCTGCCGGGACCTGCGCAGCCGTATGCCCGAACTCGCCGTGCTGATGCTCACCTCGTTCGACGACGAGGACGCCCTCCTCGACGCCATCATGGCCGGCGCATCCGGCTATGTACTCAAGCAGATCAAGGGCTCCGACCTGATCTCGGCGGTCCGCACCGTCGCCTCCGGCCAGTCCATGCTGGACCCGGCCACCACCGCCCGGCTCATGCGCTCCCTGCGCACCGAACCCGCCGAGACGCCCTCGGTGGCACCCGAGTTGGCGGGTCTGTCGCCGCGCGAGCGGGAGATCCTCGCGCTGATCGGGGACGGACTCACCAACCGTGAGATCGGCAAGCAGCTCTATCTCTCGGAGAAGACCGTCAAGAACCACATCTCCCGGCTGCTGGCCAAGCTCGGTGTGCAACGCCGTGTGCAGGCCGCCGTCCTCGCCACACACCTGGACCAGCCGGAGACGGGCGACCGACCCACGCACTGATCACACCTTTCCGGACGGGACCAGGGCGACGGGGCAGTGTGCGTGCCGCAGGATCGCCCGGCCGCCGGGACCGGACAGCGCGGCCGCACTGCCGTTGCGCCGCCGTACGCCGACCACGACGAGCTGCGCGCCGACGCTCGCCTCGACCAGGGAGCGGTGCCAACGGCTCCGGACCGGGCGGGTACGCACGGCGACGTCCGGATACTGCTCGCGCAGCCCGGACAGGGCTCGTACGGCCGCTGTCCGGTGCAGGACCACCAGGTCCGCACCGCGCTCCGAGGCCTCCGCGAAGGCGAACTCGGCGACTTCCCGGGCCCCTGGTGACTCGTCCTGCGCCAGGACGACGGGACCGGTCCGGCTCTGCCTGCCGCACACCACCAGCACCGGGCAGCCCGCACGGGCCGTCAGACGACCGGCGACCGAGCCGTGCAGGCGGCCCCGCACACCGTGCGCGGGGCGGCTCCCCACCACGGTGAGCGAGGCGGCGCGCGACGCGGACCCGAGCACCGTCACCGGCTCGCCGACAAGGACTTCACGCCTGATCGCCAAGTCGGGCGCCACCCGGCGGGCCCGCCACTCGGCGTCGGCCAGTGCCTCGTTCACCCGGTCCCGCAGCCCGCCGACATCCGGATCCCAGGGCGCCACACCGGCAGGCACCAGCTCCTCGGACCAGGTCAGGGCGTGCGCCAGCTCAAGACCCACTCCGCGCCGGTCGGCCTCCCGCGCCGCGACCTCCACAGCCACCAGACCCGCCGGCGAACCGTCCACTCCCACCACGACCGGACCGTTCATGGTGCCCCTCCCTCGTCTGCGGTTTTCGCGGTTTTCAGCCTTCGCCTGCCTTGCCTTGGCCGCACTGGGCCGACGGGCCCCGGGGGCGCACCGACCGGCCCTGCCGGGGCCCCGACCGGGCCCTCAGCCGATCTCCAGTACCTCGTGCACGGGGCGTCGCGGTGTCCCCGTCCCCGCCGGCCCGTAACCGAGGCGCAGCACCATGTGTACGAAGCCCATGGCCGAGCGTGGATCGCGGGCCAGCTCCCGCAGGTCCGCCTGCTCCAGTGCGTGGGAGGTGAGGGAGGTGGCCAGGCCGTCGAGCGTGGCCAGCAGGAGGACTCGTTCAAGCGCCTGTCCCGCGCGCAGCCAGTCGTCGGGGTGGTCATGGTGCGTGCCCAGCAGCGCGAGGTGCGGCGTGGTCTCGAAGACGGCCGCCGGACGGCCGGGCACGGCGCGACGGCCGGCGAAGTCACGGACCGGAGCGCGGCCGCCCCGCTTGCGCGGCCCGAAGGCCCCCTCGGGAATGCCGTCCACGGCCGTGCCGGCACTCTCCGCCCCGATACGGGTCCACCGCTGCACGTCCTCGAGACGCTCGGGGTGCAGGCTGTCGCGTCCCTCGACGTCACGGACTTGTTCCAGCAGTGACTCCACGTGCCAGGCGTCGGGGAAGGCCAGCTGGGCGCCCTCCCTGAGGGCGGCGTCGCGCAGGGCGTCCCGGACGGCGGCCGGGATCGGCTCGTCCTGGAACGGATCGCGGCTGGTGTGCCGGCGGGCGATCGCCGGGAACAGCGTCGCCAGGTCACGGTCGGGCCGCTCGCTGTCGTTGAGATGCACGACGGCGAGCAGCTCCCGGTCGGCGGGATCGGGCAGCAGATGCACATCGACGTGCAGGCCGCTGTCGGCCGCCGCGACACGAAGGTTGAACAGAGCCGCGCCACAGCCGATGTGCAAGCCGCGGTTTCCGGGATCGGTGTCCGGCATGGCGCGTTCGAAGTCGGCACGCAGTTCGACCGTGCCGACCCTGGTGTGATGGCGGAATCGCCACGGCTGCGCGTTGTGCAGAGACGGCGCGGCCGTGGCCGCGGCCACCAGGCTCGTGATGTTCGTCGTGTCGAGTGGTTGCGCCGGCATGGCGCGCCTCCCCTCGGACGGGCGGGGCGGTTCTGTCAGTGTTTGGCGAGGGTGGGGCCGTCCCCGCGCAGCACGGCCAGGCTGCGGCGGTACTGCTCCTCGTCGATCTCACCCCGGGCGAAGCTCCCCCACTGCCTTAAGGGCGTGGGAGGTGCCCCCACGGCGAGCAGCTGCTCGGGCGAGGCGGTGGGAGGGGTGCGCGGGGGCTCCGGCGCCCGGTTCAGGGTGCGGAAGAGCAGCACGGCCACGGTGATGAGCAGGGCCCACAGCAGGACCGTGCTGATCGACATCGTGAACCAGCCCCACCCGTTCATGTCGTGACCGTCCCAGTACATCGCGGACCGCTTCCTCTGTCTCGGACTGCTTCTCACGGCCACCCTCACACCCCGCGCGACCAGCGGGTATGGGCCGCCCGGTGTCGACCCGGGACCATCCGGCCCAAGCCCGGGCCCCGTTCGCCCTCAGTCCCCGAGCAGCAGCCGGCCCGTCTCCCCCGGCTGCAGGCAGACCGCCCGGTCCGGCAGCCGTACGTCGATGGGCGAGCCGTCGGACGACGGCACCGCGATCTCCAGCAGCCCGCGCTCCAGCCTCAGCCGTACGCCCCAGTGCTCGTGGTAGCGCAACGCGAACCCGTACGAGGACAGCTCGGGCAGCGGCACCGGATCGAGCCACAGCGCGCCTCCCCGCGTCTCCAGGCCGGTCAGTCCGCGCTGGACCAGGTCGAGGGTGCCGGCCATGGCGCCCAGGTGGATCCCCTCACCGGTGGTGCCGCCCTGGACGTCCGCGACGTCGCCCCGGAGGGCTTCCAGGCAGAACTTCCACGCCTCCGCCCGCCGGGCCCGGGCCAGGACCCAGCCGTGGACCAGCCCGCTGAGCGTGGAGCCGTGGCTGGTGCGCTGCAGGTAGTGGTCGACGGTGCGCCGCCACATGTCCTCGTCGAGCCGCAGGCCCAGCCGGCGGAACAGGCCCTGCAGTTCGGCCGGTGCGAAGAGATAGCCGAGCATCAGGACGTCGGCCTGCTTGGAGGCCCGGTAGCGGTTGACGGTGTCGCCCTCCGCCTCCAGGATCCGGTCGAGGCGCCGGATGTCGCCGTATCGCTCGCGGTAGCCGTCCCAGTCGAGTTCCGCGAGGTCGCCGTAACCCTCGAACTGGCTGATGACAGCGTCGTGGAAGGGCACGTGGAGGGTGCGGGAGACGTCCTCCCACTGTTCGAGTTCGCCGCCGTCGAGGCCGGTGCGTTCGACGAGTTCACGCCGCCGCGGCTCGGGCAGCGACTGCATCAGTTCGAGCGTGCGCGAGAGCACCCAGGCGGCCGTGACGTTCGTGTAGGCGTTGTCGTCGAGGCCGGGCTCCGCGGCGCCGGGGTAGGCGTCGTGGTACTCGTCGGGGCCGACCACCCCCTTGATGCGGTGGCGTCCGAGCCTTTCGTCGTAGATGGCCGAGTCGGCCCAGAAGCGGGCGATCTGCAGCAGCATCTCGGCGCCTTTGGTGTTGCGGAACTCGGCGTCCCCGCTGGCCTCGCAGTACTGCCACACGTTGTACGCGATGGCCGAGCCGACGTGGTGCTGGAGCCGGGAGTGGTCGGGCAGCCAGCGTCCCGAGCGGGGGTTGAGGTGCAGCTGCTGGGTCTCCTCGCGTCCGTCGCTCCCGCTCTGCCAGGGGTACAGCGCACCCCGGCGGCCCGCCGACCGGGCGGCGGTGCAGGCCTGTTCGAGGCGGCGGTGGCGGTAGCGGAGCAGGGCACGGGAGACCTCGGGGAAGTGCAGGTTGAGGTAGGGCAGGACGAACAGTTCGTCCCAGAAGACGTGTCCGCGGTAGGCCTCGCCGTGCAGTCCGCGGGCGGGTACACCGACGTCGAGGTCGGCGGTGTGCGGGGAGAGCGTCTGCAGGACGTGGAACAGGTGCAGCCGCAGGATCCGGCCCGCCTCCCCGTCGACCTCGAGGTCGGCGCGGCGCCAGAGCTGGTCCCAGGCCGTGAGATGGGATTCGAGGAGTTCGTCGAAGCCGGGCGCCCGGGTCACCCGGTCGACGGCGGCGAACAGCGGGTCGCTGATCGCCGGGTCGCGCGAGGTGTGCAGGGCGACCGTCTTGTCGACGACGGCCGTGTCCCCGGCGGCCAGGTCCAGGCTCAACCGCTGGACGGCACGCGGCACTTCGTGGCTGATCGTGACGGGTGTGCCGGCGGTCAGACGGGCCGCCATGCCGATACGGATGTCCGACGTGCGGGTACGGCAGCGCAGCCACACGGTGTCCGGGGCCGCGGTTCCGGTGTGCACATGGGTGAGGTGGCGGCCGTCGAGGTCCCGGTAGCGGGGCACGCCGCTGTTGGTGACACCGCCGTCGAGGGCAGCCTCGACGTCGAGCCGGCCGGCATGACCTTCGGCGGTGAACTCGGTGCGCAGCGCGGCCAGATGAGGGTCGGCCATGTGCACCAGCCGCTGCTGACGTACCGTCAGCGCTCGCTCCCCGCCGAGGTCGTATGTCGTACGGCGCTCCAGTAGCCCCGAGGACAGGTGCAGGGTCTCGCGGTGACCGAGCACGGTCGCGGTGTCGGGGGTGAGCCACCGCTCGCCGGGCAGGCGAAAGCGCATGGGCAGCCAGTTCGGCAGGTTGACCATGTCCTCGTTCTCGACCTGGCGGCCCGCCACGTCGGAGGTGAGCCGGTTGTAGCAGCCCGCCACATAGGTGCCCGGGTAGTGCACTTCGTCCGCGGCGCACTCGGGCAGCGCTCCCCGGGTGGCGAAGTAGCCGTTGCCCAGCGTGCACAGCGCCTCCCTCAGCCGCTCGTCGGCCGGTTCGTAGCCCTCGTACTCCCAGGTCCAGCCCGTCACTTCGGCCCTCCTCGTACGACCAGTTCGGCGAGGTCGGACACCACGATGTCGGCGCCGTGCTCCAACAGCCGCCGCCCGGTGTCCGGGAGGCCCGTACGGTCGACGCCGATCACCAGGGCGAATCCGCCCCGGCGGCCCGCCTCCACGCCCGCCAGGGCGTCCTCCACGACGGCGGTGCGTACCGCGGGGACGCCGAGCCGGCGGGCCGCTTCGAGGAAGAGGTCCGGCCGTGGTTTGCCCCGCAGCCCCAGCCGGGCCGCCTCGCCGCCGTCCACGAGCACGTCGAAGAGGTCGAGCACCCCGGCCCGGTCGAGCAGCTCACCGGCGTGGCGGGACGCGGAGGCCGCGGCCCGGGGTATCCCGGCGTCGCGGAGGACATGCACCAGCCGTACCGTTCCCGGGTACGCGTCGACGCCGTGGGCGCGCAGCCGCTCGGTGAACAGGCGCTCCTTGTCCGCTGCGACGGCGCGCACGGTCTCCTCCGAGGGGTCGAGGCCGCGTGCTCGGAGGAAGGCCGCGGCGCCGTCGAGCCGGGACTTGCCGTCCACGTGGCGCAGGTAGTCCTCGCGCACGTCGAAGGGGCGGCGCAGCCCCGGATCCCGGGGCGGGTGGGCGCGCAGGTAGGCGTCGAAGGCCGTCTTCCAGGCGGCGGCGTGCACCCGGGCCGAGTCGGTGATGACGCCGTCGGTGTCGAAGACGACGGCTCGCACGTCCCGCAGCACCGGTGCGGGGCGCTCCGCGGGGTGTGCCGATGTGCGGCTCCGCCGCGGGGCGCTGTGCCGTCGATCGTCCGCGGCGTCGTCGTGGCTGGTCGCGCCGTTCCCCGCGCCCCTGTGGGGCGCTGTCGAGCCGGTGCGGACTTCGTCGAGGCCGCTGAGGGACCGGTGCACGGTCATACCTGCTGGGGCACGACTGCCACTGGGCAGTCGGCGTGGTGCAGCAAGGTGTGGGCCACCCGGCCGAGTTGGAGGCCGCCGTGGCCGGTGCGGCGCTGCGCCCCGACGATCACGAGGTCCGCGGCGGCCGAGCGGTGCAGCAGCACCTTGCGGGCCGGTCCCTCGACCGTGACGCGGCGCACCAGGACCCCCGGGTGGTCGGTGATCGCGTCTGCGAGCAGGGTGTCGAGCAGCGCGGCCGCCTGTTCCTCGTGGCGGTGCGCGGGGTCCTCCGCCCGCCGGGGGTCGTCGGCGCTCTCGTGTGCGGGACAGCGCCAGGTGCGCACGACGTCGAGGGTGCACCCGCGCGCCTCGGCCTCGCGGAAGGCGAACCGCACGGCCGCGCCGCCGGTCGCCGGCTCCCCCGCGCCGAGCAGGATCCGCTCATGGGTGCCCGCGAGGCCGGCCTTGTCGCCGCGGACGACGACCACCGGACCGTGGGCGCGGGCGGCCACGGCCAGTCCGACCGAGCCGAGCAGCAGACCCGCCAGCTCGCCGCGCCCGCGCGAGCCCGTCACGAGTACGGAGGCGTTGTTGCCCTCGTGCAGGAGCGCTGCGGCCGCTTCCTCGGGGAGCACATCGGTGGTGACCTTCACATCGGGGTTGCGCCGCGCGGCGCGCTCCGCGGCGGAGGCGACGACGTGTTCCGCCATCACCTGCTCGGACGGACGTTCAAGACTGTTGGACGGCACCGTGCCCTCGTAGCGTTCCCACAGCGAGGCGTACACCAGGCGCAGGGGCAGGCCGTGCCGGGCCGCTTCGTCCACGGCCCAGTCGACCGCGGCGAGGCTTCCGCCGGATCCGTCGACGCCCACGACCAGGGGCAGCTCCATCTTCCCCACCGCCTTTCGTCGGTCTGTGCGGGAGCTCAGCGCGGAACTCCACTCCCACCGTGACACCGGCAGCCCGGGCTCAGCAGGGGTGGTTCGGCCCCCGCGCGGGGCCGCTCGGCCCATGCCCGTTCCATGAACGGCACGGCCCAGGCCGGGGCGGCTGCTCCGGCCGGGCTCCCGTCATGCCGTCGGTACGGGGACGACCTCGCGCCGCGGGCCGCCGAGCACCACCTTGAGCGCGCCGGTCTCGCCTGCGCGGGCGAAGACCTCGTACGCCTCCTCCATGCGGTCGAGCGGGAAGCCGTGCGTGACCAGCTGTGACGTAGGCAGTCGTCCGGCCGCCGCCATCCGCAGCAGTGTGGGGGTGGAGCGTGTGTCGACCAGCCCCGTGGTGATGGTCACGTTCTTGATCCACAGGTCTTCCAGGTGCAGGGTGGCGGGCTTGCCGTGCACACCGACGTTGGCCACGTGCCCGCCGGGGCGCACCATGCGCGTGCACAGCTCGAAGCTCTCCGGTACGCCGACCGCCTCGATGACCACGTCGGCACCGAGCCCGTCGGTGAGGTCGGCGATCAGCTGCTCCGGCGCCTCGCTCGCGTCGGCCACTGCTTCCGCGCCGAGCTTCCTGGCCGCATCGAGGCGGGACGCGGCGAGGTCCACGGCGAGGATCAGCTCGGGGGCGAACAGCCGGGCCGTGGCGATCGCGGCCAGGCCGATGGGCCCCGCCCCGACCACGGCGACGGTGTCACCGGGACGTACCTGGCCGTTGAGCACGCCCACCTCGTAGGCCGTCGGGAAGATGTCGGCCAGCAGCACGGCGTCCTCGTTGTCCACGCTGCTGGGCAACGGATGCACGGAAAGGTCGGCGTATGGGACCCGTACGTACTCGGCCTGGGTTCCGTTGATCAGGTGACCCAGGATCCAGCCTCCGCCGCCCCGGCACTGGCCGTACATGGCCTCGCGGCAGTAGCGGCAGCGTCCGCAGGCGCTGATGCAGGAGACCAGGACCCGGTCCCCGGGCCGTACGGTCCGCACGTCGCTGCCGGCCTCGACGATCTCACCGACCGCCTCGTGCCCCAGCACCGTGCCCGGGCGCACCTCGGGCACATCGCCCTTGAGGATGTGCAGATCCGTCCCGCAGATGGTGACGGCGTCGACCCGCACGATCGCGTCGGTGGCCTCCTCCAGGCCCGGGTCTGCGACCTCTTCCCAGGCCGCCTGTCCTGGGCCGTGGAACACGTAGCCTTTCATCTCCGACCTCACCTTCCTGCCGGGCCGCTCCGGGTCCGTGATTCAAGGCCGAGTGGCCCTGGCGTGTCCGGTGTCCTCGTGTTGTGCTGGAGATGACGGGAAGGACCCGGCAGAGGCGCGGGGAAGCGGCCGGTGGCCGCGCACCGCGCGATCAGGATCCGCGAGAAGTGGATGAGGCCCTTCCCGTCCTTCATGGCCGGGCCCGGTCGGCCAAGCCCTGTGAGACCGCGGCCCGATGGCGGACGATCTCGGCCTCGACGCAGGTGACGAGCTGCCCGACCGTCGCGGCGACGGGTTCGGAAAGCCCCTGGCCGAGCGAGGTGTCCGCAGCGTCCACGGCGTACGCCACCAGGTGGCCCGGCAGTCGTCCGAGCGCCCTGCCCACGGTGACGGATTCGCCCAGGCCCCGCGGGCGCATCGTGCCGGCCCGCCACAGCGCCGCGGTGTCCAGTTCGAGCCGGTAGATGCGGCCGGGGTGGCTCGGGCGGGCGCGGGCGGACTCCAGCACGACGGCCAGCTCCGCGTTCTCCCACAGCCGGATCAGCCGCGCCGGGTCGGGGTCGCAGGCGGCGAGCAGGGTGCCCGGGGGCAGCGGCCTTTCGGTGGCACGCTCCCGCAGCCGGGAGAGCACCGCTCGGGGCACACCGTCGTCGTGCCGGTCCGGATCGCCGATGGCGATGATCGCGATACGAGTGGAGACAGTCATGGCTCTTCTCCCTGCACTGCGTCTGTTCCACCCTTGCCGGAGCCCGGTGTTCCGGTCGCTGGGCCGAAGGACCTCGGAGACGGTCCGCCCGGCCCGGCCGTCCGGCCCGGGCAGACGTGTGCGCGGCCGGCGTACCGGCCGCGCACCGCGGGTGCGGGCGGGCGCCCGCCCGCACTCAGCCTTGCCGCACCGGGATGGTCGTCGTGCCCGTCTTGGTCTCGGGCACCGGGATGGTGACGGTCAGGACGCCGTCCTTGTACTCGGCCGTGGCCTCGTCGCCCTTGGCCCCGGCCGGCAGCCGGACGGAGCGGGCGAAGGTGCCGTAGCGGAACTCCGTGCGGTGCTTCTGTGTCGTCTCCTCACTGCGCTCGGCCCGCAGGGTCAGAACGCCTTCCGCGACGGTGATTTCGACATCCTTGGCGGGGTCGATGCCCGGGAGCTCCGCCCGCAGCACGTACTTGTCGTCCGCCAGGTGTTCCTCGATGCGGATGCCGTGCAGTCCGGGGACCGGGTGCGCCCCGGGGAAACCGGTCTCGACCCAGCCGAACAGGTCGGGCAGGGTCGGCCAGCCCGGCAGCCGTTCGATCATGCCAGTCATGTCCCCTCCTCCTCTTCTTCGCCACTTCCAGCGTCCCGCGCCGGGGCGGGACGCGCGTGGGCCGACCGGACCCGCACCGGGCCCGGTCGGCCCTGGCGCCCCAACGTCCCCCCGGCACCTGCCGGTTGGGGCGCCGCCTCAGGACGCGCCGCCGACTCCCGATGGCGGCGCGGTCGTCTCGGTGTCCGGCAGGTCCGGGTCGAGGTCCGGGCGCCGGCGCGGCCCCAGCAGGGCGCAGTCCACGTCCACGACACCCTCGACGGCCCGCACCAGACGTGCGGCGATGGGCACCAGGGCGGTGTCGCCGGTCCTGCCGGTGAGCTTCACGACGCCTTCGCGCACCTCGACCCGGATCGACTCGGCCTCCGCGGGGAACAGGTGGGCGACGACGTCGCGCCGCACCTCCCCGGCGATGTCCTGGTCGCTCCGCAGGAAGACCTTCAGCAGGTCGGCCCGGCTGACGATGCCCCGCAGCATGTCTTCGGCGTCGACCACCGGCAGTCGTTTCACCTTGTGGAGCGCCATGATCCGGGCGGCCTGTGCGAGCGAGGCGTGTGCCTGGACGGTGACGGCCGGTGCGCTCATCAGTTCCTCGGCGGTCACGGCGCCGGCCTTGACCAGGTCGGCCAGCCGGCGCAGTTGGGTGTACCGGTCCGGGTCGCCGTCGCGGAACTCCTCCTTGGGCAGCAGATCGGCCTCGGAGACGACACCGACCACCCGGCCCTCGCCCTCCACCACGGGCATGGCGCTGACCTTCCACTGCTGCATGGTCTTCACGATCTCCTTGAACGTCGCTCCGCGGCCGAGGGCGACGACGGTGCGGGTCATCACATCGCTGACGATGTGCGGAGTGCCGTGCATGGCGTCCTCCCTTGTGCTCGCGCCGCGCGACGTGCTCGTGCCGCACGACACCTCCAGCGTCGGGTACCGGCCCACCGTCGGCATGGGCCGAGTGGCCCAGTACCTGGTTCCGGTGGGCTCTCTTTGCGCTGCTCAGCCGGAACAGCGCACCCAGGGGCCGTTCGGCCCGTTCCGCAGGCCACGCAGCCCCTGCCGGGGCGGGCGGCTCACCGGAGACGCTGGTGGTGCAGAGGGCCGCCCGGAGCAGGGCGGCCGACGAGCCGGGGAGGTGGTGGCCGTGCTTCGCCCCGTTGTCGTAGGCCTGGACGGTTCACGTGAGAGCCTCGCCGCCGCCGAGTGGGCGGCCGGGGAGGCATTGCGGCGCGGCCTTCCGCTGCGCCTGGTGCACGCGTGGGAGGGACTGGAGTCCGACACGTCGCAGTTGCCCGAGCTGGACGCGCCGCGTTATTGGGCGCGGCGGATCCTCCGCGGAGCCATGGACCAGCTCAATGAGCGTCACCCGCAGGTGTATCTCAGTGCCGAGCAGATCCCCCGTCCCGCGGCGGACGCGCTCGTCGAGGCGGCCGCCGAGGCCGAGCTGCTGGTCCTGGGCAGCCGGGCGTTCAGCGGGTTCGGCGGCTTCATGGCCGGCTCGGTGGCGCTCGCGACGGTGGCCCGCGTGGCACGGCCCGTGGTGCTCGTGCGGGCCGACCGGACCGCAGAGGACGAGCACCTGCCGGACGCGGAGGGCCGGCCGTCGCTGCGCACGCCGTATCGCGACGTCGTGGTCGGTGTGGACGTCGCGCATCCGTGCGAGGAACTGCTCGCGTTCGCCTTCGAGAGCGCGGCCCTGCGTTCCGCACGGCTGCAGGTGCTGCACACCTGGCACGTGACGTACGCCCCGCCCGCCGCGGCGGCCACGATGAGTGCCGCCGCACAGCGGGCCGCCGAAACCGCACTGGACGGCGCGCTCCAGCCGTGGCGGGAGAAGTACCCGACGGTGAAGGTCCGGACGCTGGTGGAGAACGGCCGCCCGGCCCAGCAGCTGCTGCACGCCGCACAGGACGCCGGGCTGCTGGTCGTCGGCCGCAGGAACCGTCCGGCCAGGCTGGGCGCACACACCGGGCCCGTCGCGCACGCGGTGATGCACCACGTGCGCTGCCCGGTCGTGATCGTCCCGCACGACTGACTCGCCCGAAGACACCAGGGCCCGGGTGGAAGGGAAGGTGCCGTGTTCCAGGTTCGCATCCACGGCCGTGGCGGCCAGGGAGCCGTCACGGCCGCCGAGTTGCTGTCGGTGGCGGCGTTCATGGAGGACCGTCACGCGCAGGCGTTCCCGAGCTTCGGTTCGGAGCGGACGGGGGCGCCGGTCGTGGCGTTCTGCCGGATCGACGACCGGCCGATCCGGGTGCGCGAGCCCGTCATGCGGCCCGATGCGCTGGTGGTCCAGGATCCCACGCTGCTGCACCAGGTGAACGTCTTCGAAGGGCTGCGGCCCGGTGGCGCCGTGCTGGTCAACTCGCCGCGGTCTGTGGACGATTTGGGCCTCGGCGAGCTTGCCGGCCCTGCCCTCACCGTCCCGGCCACGGCACTCGCCGTACGCCACTTCGGCCGGCCGGTGCCGAACGCGGTCCTGCTCGGCGGGCTCGCCGCGCTCACCGGCTGCGTGAGGATCGAGTCGCTCGGCGCCGCCGTCCGCGAGCGTTTCCCCGGGGAGCTGGGCGAGGCCAACGCGGCCGCGGCCCGGGAGGCATACGAACACGTCCAGCAGGCCCAGCGGGAGGAGCGGGCGCATGCTCAAGCAGACTGAGGGGTCGCGTGCGGTCGCCGAAACCGTCGCCTGCTGCCGGCCCGAGGTGATCGCCGCGTATCCGATCTCACCGCAGACGCACATCGTCGAGGAGCTCAGCCGCCTGGTGAAGTCCGGTGCGCTGAAGCCGTGCGAGTACGTCAACGTCGAGTCGGAGTTCGCCGCGATGTCGATGTGCATCGGGGCCTCGGCCGCGGGCGCCCGTACGTACACGGCGACCGCGAGCCAGGGCCTGCTGTACATGGTGGAGGCCCTCTACAACGCCTCCGGGCTGGGTCTGCCGATCGTGATGACGGTCGCCAACCGGGCCATCGGCGCACCCATCAACATCTGGAACGACCACAGCGACACCATGTCGCAGCGCGACTCCGGCTGGATCCAGCTGTACGCGCGCGACAACCAGGAGGCCGCCGACCTGCATCCGCAGGCGTTCCGGCTGGCGGAGGAGCTGTCGCTGCCGGTGATGGTGTGCATGGACGGCTTCGTGCTCACCCACGCCTGGGAGCGGATCGAGGTGCCGGAGCAGGCGCAGGTCGACGCGTTCCTGCCGGCGTACCAGCCACGCCAGGTCCTGGACCCGGACGAGCCGGTGTCGATCGGTGCGATGGTCGGCCCGGACGCCTTCACCGAGGTGCGCTATCTGGCGCACGCCAAGCAGATGCAGGCGCTGGACACGATCCCCCGGGTGGCCGACGAGTTCCGGCAGGTCTTCGGGCGTGCCAGCGGCGGCCTGGTCCACCCGTACGCCTGCGAGGACGCCGACACGATCGTCGTGGCCCTGGGCTCGGTGTTCGGAACGGTGTGCGATGTCGTCGACGAGATGCGTGAGCGCGGGGTGCGCATCGGGGCGCTGGCCATCACGTCGTTCCGGCCCTTCCCGCTGAACGCGGTGCGGACGGTGCTCGGCCGCGCCCGTCAAGTGGTCGTACTGGAACGGGCGTTGGCGGTCGGTGTCGGCGGGATCGTCTCCGCGAACGTGCGCACCGCACTGTCCGGGATCCAGTTGGACGGCCACACCGTGGTCGCCGGGCTCGGTGGGCGCGCGATCACCAAGAAGTCCCTGCACCGGCTGTTCGACGAGGCGATCGCCGGACGGCTGGGGCAGTTGACCTTCCTCGACCTCAACACGGAGCTGGTGGAGCGGGAGTTGGCGCGGATGGCGGAGACCAGGCGGTCCGGTCCGTCCGCGGAGAACATCCTGCGTGATGTGGGGAGCAACCGATGAGTGCCGCGGCGCAGGTCAAGTTCTACCAGGTGGGCAGCTTCGCGGCCGGTAACCGGCTGCTGGGGCCCGAGCTGCAGTCCGACCAGGCCAATGCGGACCGCGCCAACGCGCTGACCTGCGGCCACCGCGCCTGCCAGGGCTGCGGCGAGGCGCTCGGCACCCGTTACGTCCTGGACTCGGCCCAGCGGGCCGCCGACGGCAAGGTGATCGCGGTGAACGCGACGGGCTGCCTGGAGGTGTTCTCGACGCCGTACCCGGAGACGTCGTGGCAACTGCCCTGGCTGCACTCGCTCTTCGGCAACGCGCCGGCGGTCGCCGCGGGCGTCGCCGCCGCGCTGCGCGCCAAGGGCCGCACCGACATCCGCGTGGTCGGGCAGGGAGGCGACGGCGGCACCGTCGACATCGGCCTCGGCTGCCTGTCCGGCATGTTCGAACGCAACGACGACGTCCTCTACATCTGTTACGACAACGAGGCGTACATGAACACCGGTGTGCAGCGCTCCGGGGCCACTCCCCCGACCGCGCGCACCGCCACCACCCAGGCGGTGGGTGAGGAGCCCGGCGCCCCCTTCGGGCAGGGCAAGAACCTGCCGCTGATCGCGATGGCCCACGAGATCCCGTACGTCGCCACGGCCACCGTCGCAGGTCTGCGCGACCTGGAGGCCAAGGTGCACCGGGCCATGGGCATGCGCGGCGCCCGCTATCTGCATGTGCTGGTGCCCTGCCCACTGGGCTGGGGCACGGCGTCCCACGACACGGTGCGCATCGCGCGGCTGGCCGAACAGACCGGGCTGTTCCCGGTGTTCGAGGCCCTCGACGGCGAGGTCACCGACGTCACACCGATCCGGCGGCGCCTGCCGGTGGAGGAGTACCTGCGCCCGCAGAAACGCTACGCGCACCTCTTTGGGCCGACGCTGCGCACGGACGTCATCGCCCGCCTGCAGCGCACGGCCGACCGCAACATCGCCCGCTTCGGCTTGCTGGCCCATGAGGAGGCGGCGTCGTGAGGGACAAACCGTTCGCGATCACTCTGAACGTCGGCTCCAGCCTGGCCAACCACACCGGTGCCTGGCGCACCGAACGTCCCGTGTACGTCGACCGGATGCCGCCGTGCAACCAGGCCTGCCCCGCCGGGGAGAACATCCAGCAGTGGCTGTTCCACGCGGAGAGCGGCGACTACGAGTCCGCGTGGCGGCAGCTGATGAGGGACAACCCGCTGCCCGCTGTGATGGGGCGCGTCTGCTATCACCCGTGCGAGACCGCCTGCAACCGGGTCCAGGTCGACAACGCGGTCGGCATCAACTCGATCGAGCGGTTCCTCGGCGACGAGGCGATCAAGCGGGGCTGGACGGTCTCCGTGCCGGACACGACCTCGGGCAAGCGCGTCCTGGTCGTCGGCTCGGGTCCGGCCGGGCTGTCGGCGGCGTACCATCTGCGGCTGCTCGGCCACGAGGTGACGATCCGCGAGGCACAGGAGCAGCCCGGCGGGATGATGCGCTACGGCATCCCGCGCTACCGCCTGCCGCGCGAGGTACTGGACGCCGAGATCGACCGGATCACGGCGCTGGGCGTCGGGCTCGAGCTCGGCACGAAGGTCGACGACGTGCTCACCGCGCAGCGGGACGGCGGCTTCGACGCCGTGTTCCTGGCGGTGGGCGCGGGCATCGGCAAGCGTGCCTACATCCCGGCCGGTGACAGCGCCCGCATCCTCGACGCGGTGACGCTGCTGGGCAGCATGGAGGGCGAGGACCGCCCGCTGCTGGGCCGCAGGGTCGCCGTGTACGGCGGCGGCAACACGGCCATGGACGCGGCCCGCACCGCCCGCAGGCTCGGTGCCACCGACGCCGTGGTGGTCTACCGGCGCACCCGGGACCGTATGCCCGCGCACGACATCGAGGTCGAGGAGGCACTGGAGGAGGGCGTGCGGATGAAGTGGCTCTCCACCATCAAGCACGCCGACGAGGGCCGGCTGACCATCGAGCGGATGGAACTCGACGAGACCGGATTCCCGCAGCCCACCGGCGAGTTCGAGGAGCTGGAGGCGGACAGCGTGGTCCTGGCGCTCGGCCAGGACTCGGACCTGTCGCTGCTGCGGGAGGTACCGGAGCTGACCGTGGACCACGGGATGGTGCAGGTGGCCGACGGGCTGATGACCGGCCACGAGGGCATCTTCGCAGGCGGCGACATGGTGCCCGCTGAGCGCACGGTCACGGTGGCCGTGGGACACGGCAAGAAGGCGGCCCGGCACATCGACGCCTACCTGCGCGGCACGGCGTACGCCCCCGGCGCCAAGCACGGCCTCGCGTCGGCCGACCGGCTCAACACCTGGTACTACTCCGACGCCCCGGCCTCCGTACGGCCGACGCTGGAACTCGCCCGCCGCGTCTCGACGTTCGACGAGGTGGTGCAGGGGCTCGACGAGTCCACCGCACTCTTCGAGGCGCGGCGCTGCATGTCCTGCGGCAACTGCTTCGAGTGCGACAACTGTTACGGCGTCTGCCCGGACAACGCGATCATCAAGCTGGGGCCGGGCAAGGGATTCACCATCGACCTCGACTACTGCAAGGGATGCGGGCTGTGCGCGGCCGAGTGCCCGTGCGGGGCGATCGACATGGTGCCGGAGGAGTGATCCGAAGCGACCTCTGCCCTTCCGGCAAGGAAACGTACGTGACCGAGATCGACCCGCAGGACCTGGCCCACCGCTGCACGGCCTGGCGGACCCCCGCGGCGCCACTGTTCGTCACGGTGCGCGTCGGCCAGGACGCCGAGCAGGGCCGGCGGGCGCTGGATGTCTACGCACGGGCCAACGGCGGCTTGCCGTTCGAGGAGCTGGAGCAGATCCAGTCCGTGGTCACCGGCTGCTGGCGCTCAGGCGCGCGAGGGGTCGGCACGGTACGAGGCCGCGGGTGCGCGGCACCTCGTGTGCTTACAAGCACCCCGACCGGGCATGACGCCGGGGCCGCCCGAAGAGCGGCCCCGGCGCGCTGGCCGTGGGTCAGCCGACGAACTCGCCCACGGCCGCCTTGAGTTCGGCCAGTCCCTTCTTCGCGTCGGTGAAGAACATCCCGGTCTTCGGGTCGGTGTAGAGCTCGTTGTCGATGCCGGCGTAGCCGTGGCCCATCGAGCGTTTGATGACGACTACGCTCTTGGCCCGGTCGACGTCGAGGATCGGCATGCCCGAGATCGCGTTGCCGGGTCGGCGGGCGATCGGGTTGGTGACGTCGTTGGCGCCGATGACGAGAGCGACGTCCGCCTGCGGGAACTCGGGGTTGACCTCGTCCATCTCCTTCAGCTGGGTGTAGGGGACGTTGGCCTCGGCCAGCAGCACGTTCATGTGTCCGGGCATGCGCCCCGCGACCGGGTGGACGGCGTAACTGACGTCGATGCCGTGGTCCGTGAGCATCTTGGCGAGGTCGCCGAGTTCGTGCTGGGCCTGGGCCGCGGCGAGGCCGTAACCGGGGACGAAGATGACCTTGCTCGCGTACGCAAGCTGGATCGCCACATCGTCCGCGGAGACCGACCGCACCTGGGCGGGAGCTGCGCCGACAGCGACCGGGGCGCTGTCGCCGGTGCCGAAGCCGCCGACCACGATGCCCGCGATCGACCGGTTCATGGCGTCGGCCATCAGTTTGGTGAGGATGCCGCCGGAGGAGCTGACCAGCATGCCGGCGACGATCAGCGCGGTCTCGTTCAGGACGAAGCCCGCCATGGCGACCGCGGATCCCGTGAACGCGTTCAGCAGGGCGATGACGACGGGCATGTCCGCGCCGCCGATCGGGAGCACCATCGTCACGCCGAACAGCAGGGCGACAGCAACCAGTCCGTACAAGGCGGTTCGGGAGTCCGGCGACAGGACCAGCCAGACGGTGCCGGCGACGAACGAGACCGGCAGCAACACGTTCAGCAGCCGTGCTCCCGGGAAGACCACCGGCGCCCCGGAGACGACGCCCTGGAGCTTGCCTGCCGCGATCAGCGATCCGGAGAAGGTGACCGCGCCGATGACGACGTCCAGGGCACCCGGCAGGGAGACCCGTGCGCCGAGCGCGGCCGGGTGGTCCGCCTGGAGCAGGTCGTTGACCGCGATGAGGGCGGCCGCCCCGCCGCCGACCGCGTTGAAGAGGCTGACCAGTTGGGGCATGGCGGTCATCTTGACCTCGCGCGCGGCGTACAGGCCGAGCGCGGCGCCGACGAGTCCGCCGGAGGCCAGCACCAGCCAGCCGGTCGTGCTGATGGTGCCTTCGTGGGCCACCAGCCACACCGTGGCGGCGATCGCGACGGCCATCGCCCCGGCGGAGATCGTATTGCCGCGTCGGGCCGTGCGCGGGTGGTTCATCAGGTGCAGGCCGAGGACGAAGCAGGCGGCCGTGGCGAGGAAGACGTAGTGGACGGCGTTGGAGACGGTGTCCATGGCACTCACACCTCCGCCTTCTCACGCGTGTCCGACGTGGTGGGCCTGGCCTTGAACATCTCCAGCATGCGGTCGGTCACGACATATCCGCCGACGACGTTCATGGCGCCGAACACCATGGCCGCGAAGGCGAGAACGTAGCCCAGCCAGGTGTGCGACTCGGCTGCGATCAGCATGGCGCCGATGACGACGATGCCGTGCACCGAGTTGGAGCCGGACATCAGGGGGGTGTGCAGGGTCGCGGGGACCTTGCTGATGACCTCGACGCCGACCAGGACGCTCAGCACGAAGACGGTGACAGCGGTGAGCAGATCGAGGTTGTTCATGAGAGGGCTCCTCCCGTGAGCGCGGCCGTGATCTCGTCGGCCGGGTCGAAGAGCAGTTCGCCGTCGTGCACGAGGTGGCGCAGCAGCGCGACCAGGTTGCGGGCGTAGCCCGTGGACGCGGCGGTCGCCATCGCGGACGGCAGCCGTCCGGCGCCGATGACGGTGACTCCGCCCGCCAGGACCTGCGTCTTGTCGGGTTCGGAGACCTCGACGTTTCCGCCGAGTTCGCTCGCGGCGAGGTCGACGACCACCGAACCGGGCTTCATGGCCTCGACGGCCTCGGCGGTGACCAGCAACGGCGGCTTGCGGCCCGGCACCTGGGCCGTGGTGATCACGATGTCGGTGCGGGCGATGTGCGCGTCCAGCGCCGCTCGCTGGGCCTGCTGTTCCGCCTCGGTCAACTCCCGCGCGTAGCCGCCCTGTCCGGCGCCCGATCCGGTGCCTGACGGGTGCTGGATCTCGAGGAATCGGGCGCCGAGCGACTCCACCTCCTCTCGTGCCGCGGGGCGTACGTCGTAGGCCGTGACGACGGCGCCGAGGCGGCGGGCCGTGGCGATCGCCTGCAGTCCGGCCACTCCGGCGCCGAGGACGAGGACCTGAGCGGGGCGCATGGTGCCCGCCGCGGTGGTCAGCATCGGGAAGAACCGGTCGTAGGAGTCGGCCGCGAGCACGGCAGCCTTGTAGCCGGCGACATTGGCCTGGGAGGTCAGCGCGTCCATGGACTGGGCGCGGCTGAGGGTGCGGGGCAGCAGGTCGAGGCTCACCGTCCGCACTCCGCGCTCGGCCAGTTCCCGGGCCAGGGCGGGGTGGCGCATGGGTTCGAGCAGGCCGATCAGGGTCTGTCCGGCACGCAGCGACTCGGCGGTCTCCGGGTCCGGCGGGCCGACGCACAGGACGGCGTCCGCGCGTGCGTACAGTTCCTCAGGGGGCACGACGGCCGCGCCGGCGGCGGTGTAGTCGGCGTCGGTGAACCAGGCGCCGGAGCCTGCCCCGGTTTCGACCAGGACGTCAAGTCCGGCCCGGACCAGGAGAGTTACCGCCTCGGGGACGAGGGCGACACGGCGTTCGCCGGGCGCCCGCTCCCGTACGGCGCCTACGGTGACGGTGGGCATGATCTGCTGCCTCTCCCTGTGGTCCGCTGGTCGCGGGCCTCAGAATTCGAAGACGAGCCGGGCTTCGGCCCGTCCGCCGAGGACCTCGTCGAAGGAGTCGTTGACCTCGTCCAGGCGCCGCGTTTCGGCGATGACCCGGGTGCGTCCGGCCGCGTGCAGCGCGAACACCTCGGCCAGGTCCTGGCGGGTGCCGACGATGGAGCCGATGACGGAGATGCCGCCGAGGACGGTCTCGAAGATCGGCACGTTGATCGCGGCGTTGTCGGCGGGCAGGGCGACCATGACCAGGCGTCCGCCCCGGTTGAGGGACCTGTAGGCCTGCTCGAACGCCTTGGGCGCGGCGGCGAGTACGACGGCGACGTCCGCTCCGCCGGCCTTCTTGATCTCCTCGACCGGGTCGTGCGTGCGGGCGTTGACGGTCTGGTCGGCGCCGAGCCGGTGGGCCAGGCCCAGCTTGTCGGGTTCCACGTCGACGGCGGTGACCAGGCCGCCGACGAGGCGCGCGTACTGGAGCGCCAGATGCCCGAGGCCGCCGATGCCGAAGACCGCGACCCGTTCGGCCGGGACCACCTTCGCGACCTTGATCGCCTTGTACGTGGTGACGCCCGCGCAGGTCAGCGGTGCCGCGTCGAACGAGCTGACGCCCTCGGGCACCTGGACGACCGCGCCGGCGTTCGCGAGAGCGTACTCGGCGTAGCAACCGTCCACGGAGTAACCGGAGTTGACCTGGCTCTCGCACAGCGTCTCCCAGCCCGAGACGCAGTAGCGGCAGGTGCCGCAGGACGAACCGAGCCACGGTATGGCGACCCGCTTGCCGGCCAGGGCGGCCGGGACACCGGCGCCGACGGCCTGTACGGTGCCGATGCCCTCGTGGCCGGGGATGAACGGCGGCTGCGGCTTGATGGGCCAGTCGCCGTGGGCGGCGTGGATGTCGGTGTGGCAGAGGCCGGAGGCCTCCATCTTGACGAGCACCTGGCCGGGGCCGGGCGCGGGGACGGGCAGGTCCTGGATCTCCAGGGGCTTCCCGAAGTCGGTGACCACTGCTGCCTTCATCGATCTGCTCCTCAACTCGTCTTGTTCCGTGGCGCCTTGACCCGGGTCACGAAGTGCAGCCCGTCCCCGGCTGCGAGGGAGAATCCGCCCGGTGTGCCCTCTTCGACGTCCAGGACATAGAAGGGGCGGCCGAACGCCTCGTACTGTTCGGCGTCCATGTGGAAGGTGCAGCCGTCCACGACGCCGACGAGCATGTCGCCGTCTCCCAGGGCGAATTCGCCGCCGGGGAAGCACATCGGGTCGCTTCCGTCGCAGCAGCCGCCCGACTGGACGAACATCACGGGCCCGCCGTGGTCGGCACACAGGGCCGCGATGGCCCTGCGCGCCGCCCGCGTGGCGGTGACGCGCCCGACGGTGCCGCATGCGACCTTCTCGGACATGTCGCCGCCCACCTCCTAGAACAGCCCCAGCGGCTTGGTGCCGTAGCTGACCAGGAGGTTCTTGGTCTGGCTGTAGTGCTCGAGCATCATCTTGTGCGTCTCGCGGCCGATGCCGGAGACCTTGTAGCCGCCGAACGCCGCGCCTGCCGGGTACTGGTGGTAGCAGTTCGTCCAGACCCGGCCCGCCTTGATGGCGCGGCCCATGCGGTAGGCGAGGGCGCCGTCGCGGCTCCACACGCCGGCCCCGAGGCCGTAGAGCGTGTCGTTGGCGATCTCCAGTGCCTCCGCCTCGTCCTTGAAGGTCGTCACGGCGAGCACGGGTCCGAAGATCTCCTCCTGGAAGACCCGCATCTTGTTGTGGCCCTTGAGGACGGTCGGCTCGTAGAAGTAGCCGTCCGCGAACGCGCCGCCCAGGGCGGGCCGGTGGCCGCCGGCCAGCAGTTCGGCGCCCTCCTTCAGGCCGATCTCGACGTACGAGGCGATCTTCTCGATCTGCTGCTTCGACACCTGGGGGCCGATCATGGTCGCGGTGTCGAGGGGGTCGCCCTGCTTGATGGCGCGGATGCGCTCCAGGCAGCGGGCCATGAACTCCTCGTAGATGTCCTCCTGGATGAGGGCGCGGGAGGGGCAGGTGCAGACCTCGCCCTTGTTGAACGCGTACAGGACGAGTCCCTCGACGGCCTTGTTCAGGAAGTCGTCGTCCTTCGCGGCCACGTCGCCAAAGAAGATGTTCGGCGACTTGCCGCCCAGCTCCAGGGTGACCGGGATGATGTTCTGGGACGCGTACTGCATGATCAGCCGGCCCGTGGTGGTCTCGCCGGTGAAGGCGACCTTGGCGATGCGCTTGTTGGTGGCGAGCGCCTTGCCGATCTCAGCGCCGGGTCCGTTCACGACGTTGACCGCGCCGGGCGGCAGGATGTCGCCGACGACCTCCATCAGCTTCAGGATCGACCACGGGGTCGGCGAGGCGGGCTTGAGCACGGAGGTGTTGCCCGCGGCGAGCGCCGGGGCCAGCTTCCACGCGGCCATGAGCAGCGGGAAGTTGAAGGGGATGATCTGCCCGACCACGCCCAGCGGCTCGTGGAAGTGGTAGGCGATCAGGTCCTTGTCGATCTCGGTGATCTCGCTCTCCTCGGCCCGGACCGCGGACGCGAAGTAGCGGAAGTGGTCGGCGGCCAGGGGGATGTCGGCGGCCAGGGTCTCGCGGACCGGCTTGCCGTTGTCCCAGCTCTCGGCGACGGCGAGTTCCTCACGGTGGGCGTCGATGGCGTCGGCCACCTTGTTCAGGACGGCCGCGCGCTGGGCCGTGGAGGCCTCCCCCCAGGCGTCCTTGGCTGCGTGGGCGGCGTCCAGGGCGAGTTCGATGTCCTCGGCGCCGGACTTCGGGACCTCGCAGACCGGCTTCGCGGTCGCGGGGCACAGGTTGACGGAGTACTGGCCGGTGCTGGGCGCCTGCCACTTGCCGCCGATGAAGTTCTCGTACCGGGGCGCGACGTCCACGGGGCTGCCGGGCCTGCCGGGAGGCTCGTACTTCATGATCGTCCCCTTTCCGGACACGACGATCGGGTCATGCTGGAACGCTAGGAGCGGGAACGCTGCAACCACGCTGCATGCGGCGCGACCTGCTGCGGGACGGCCGGCCGGGGGCCCAGTGCGCGGGCGCGGGCCGCGGCGGCCGCCCGCTGCGCCGAGCCGCCCGGCAACCGGTGGGCGAGGGTCAGCCATGCGGAGGCGTCGGCGGCTCCCCACTCGGCGCCCACCCAGCGGCGCAGCAGCGCCGTGTCGCCGGCGGCCAGCACGGCGCCGCGCAACTGCTGTTCCAGGCACCGCCGTTGCTCCACCACGACGGGTGCGTCGGAACGCGGCAGGAGCGGACCGGTGTAGCGGGTCAGGGCCTCGGCCGTCCGTCCCGCCGCGAGCAGGTCGGCGACGTCGCCGAAGTCGGTGTGAGCGGTGCACAGGAGCGCGTACGGGCGCGAGCCGAGCAGGCCGGGGCCGAGGACCGCGCGCAGCCGGGTCATCTCGGCGCGCAGCGTGGAGGCGGGCACCTCGTGCTCGGACAGGTCGACGGCGAGCCGCTCCCCGCTCACGCCGTGACCCGCCAGGGCGAGCGCGACGACGATCTCGCTGTGCCGTCGGCTGAGCTGGAGCACGCGCCCGTCGGTCTCGAGTACGGCGCTGTCCCGGCCGAGCGCTCTCAGGCGTGCCCCGGGCGCCCAGGTGTCGGTGCCGAGCGGCGCCGACGGCCGCTGCGCGAGCTCCGCCTGTGCCGCCAGCGCGGCCGCACGCACCGCGGCGAGCGCGGGCGGGGTGGCGATGCTGGCGCCGCCGGTGAGGTCGATGACGCCGAGGACGCGGCCGGTGGCGGGGTCCCGTACAGGAGCTGCGGCGCAGGACCAGGCGTGCGCGGCGGCGCTGTAGTGCTCGCCGGTGACGATCTGGACGGGGCGCGCCAACTCCAGTGCGGTGCCTGGGGCGTTCGTCCCCGCCTGCGCCTCGGACCACAGGGCTCCCTCGGCGAAGTGCATGGCCTCGGCGCGTCCGACGGTCGCGCGGTCGCCCTCGACCCACAGCAGGGTCCCGTCCGCGTCCCCGACCGCGAAGAGGTGCCCGTCGTCGGCGGCCCCGGTCCCCAGCAGCTCCCGGAACAGGGGCAGCACGCCGGCCAGCGGGTGGGTGCGGCGGTAGGCGGCCAGTTCCTCGGATGTGGTGCGCAGGGACGGCAGCCGGCCGCCGTCGGCCCGTACGTCGGTGGCGGCGCAGCGCCGCCATGAGTCGGCCACCAGACCGCGCACGCCCGGCGGTGCCTGGGGCGCGGTCACGAATCGCTCGTGCGCGGCGCGCAGCGCGGGGGCCGAGGCCGCGGTGGAAGCGTCCATGCCACCTCCTGATATGCCGTCCTCCCGGTCCGGCCCCACCAGCCTCACCCGCGCGGCGGGCAGGGGTGCAGAGGCCGAAGGGCCCCTGCCGCAGGGCCTGGTGGGCTCACGTCAGGAGGCAAGCGTCACAAGGAGATGCGGGCCGCTATTCCCGGGGCAGCGGTACGTGCCAGGCAAGCACCGTGCCGCTCGCGGTCCCGGTGTCGACGTCCAGCGCTCCGCCCAGCTGCTCGGCCCGTTCGGCCATGTTCCGCAGACCGCTGCGGCGGCCCCCGGGCGGGATGCCCACACCGTTGTCGGTGACCGTCAGCCGGACCTCGCGGCCGTCGGTCTCCAGGACGACGTCGGTACGGTCGGCGCCGGCGTGCCGGGCGATGTTGGTCAGGGCCTCGGAGAGGACTGCCTCGACATGGGCGGCGATCTCCTGCGGCACGTCGGTGTCCAGCAGGCCTTCCATCCGCACGCTGGGTGCGAAGCCCAGCACCGGGG
This sequence comes from Streptomyces sp. NPDC001351, assembly GCF_042896045.1. Classification (NCBI taxonomy): domain Bacteria; kingdom Bacillati; phylum Actinomycetota; class Actinomycetes; order Kitasatosporales; family Streptomycetaceae; genus Streptomyces; species Streptomyces sp. NPDC001351. The sequence continues at coordinate 156,191 of NZ_JBIAWS010000014.1, forward strand.
CCGCCTCGCCGACCACACGCACCACCCGCGCCCGCAGCCCGGTGCCGGCACCGCCCTCACGGGCTCGCAGACCGAAGATCGTCGACCTGATGATCTTGATCGTCTCGTCCAGGTCGTCGACCGCACGCACCACGCGTTCGGCGGCCTCCTGGTGCTCGATGAAACGGCCGGCGCTCTGCAGCGTCATTCCGGTGGCGAACAGCCGCTGGATCGCCAGGTCGTGCAGGTCGCGGGCGATCCGGTCCCGGTCCTTGAGCACCGCGATCTGCTCGGCGTCCTGGCGGCGTTCGGCCAGTTCCATCGCGATGGCGGCTTGCGCGGCGAAGGCATGCAGGGGCTCGGTCTCCATGTCCGTGAACATCGGCTGGCCGGTTTTGCGCGCCAGCAGGACCACACCGCGCGGGCCGGGCTCGCCCGTGCCGATGGGCACGGCCACGGCGGGGCCCAGCCCCTCGAAGCGCACGGGCTCCCGTGAGATCCGTTCGTCGTGAGCGGCATCCTCGCTGGTCACCGGAGTGGCCTCGGAGAACGCCAGCCCCATGAGGCTCCGGTCCATGGGCAGCACGAGGCCGCGATGTGCCTCGGCATCCATCCCGACGGCGATCTCCACGGCGAGCGAGGCGGTGTCCTCCATGGGCAGGGCGACCGCCGCCAGGGCCGACCCCGTGATCTCCCCGGCCCGCTCCGCGATGAGGCGCAGGACGTCGGAGCGCGCACGGCCGGACATCAGGTCGTGGGTGATCTCCGCGTTCGCCTGCAGCCACCGCTCGCGCAGCCGGGACTCCTCGTACAGGCGGGCGTTGTCGATGGCGACACCGGCCGCCACGGCCAGCGTCGCCAGGACCGACTCGTCCTCCTCGTCGAACTGCACGCCCCCGCGCTTCTCGGTCAGGTACAGGTTGCCGAAGACCTGCTCGCGCACCCGGATGGGAACCCCGACGAAGGTGTTCATCGGCGGGTGGTGGGCCGGGAAGCCGTATGACGCGGCATGCTGGGAGATCTTGGCCAGCCTCAGGGGCTCGGGGTGGCGGATGAGCTCCCCGAGGATGCCGTGGCCCTCGGGGAACGGGCCGATCCTGGTGATCTGCTCCTCCGTGACCCCGATCGTGTGGAAGGCCGACAGGCGCTTGCCGTCCGGGCCGATCACGCCGAGGGCGGCGTACTCCGCGTCGACCAGCGTCGCCGCGGCCTCCACGATGCTGCGCAGTGCCTGCTCCAGGTCGAGCTCCCGGCCCACCGAGAGGACGGCCTCCAGGAGGCTGTGCACCCGGTCACGGGTTCCGCGCGCCGCGTCCAGACGGGCCTGCAGCTCCCCCAGGAGCTCGTCCAGCCTCAGCTGCGGCAACCGTACGCGCGGCGCCTGGGACTCCTCAGGGCTTCCCACGGCAGATCCTCCAGCTCCGGTTACCACAGCGGCGGCCGACCGCCCGGTCATGTGCCACGGTAACGGTCCAGGGCAGGAGGCGGTACGGAACGGCCGGGTTCGCGGGGCTCCGACGCCGGTCAGGGGCGCGGCAGGCGGGCGGCGACGTACTCGGTCAGGTCGAGGAGGCGGTTGGTGTAGCCCCACTCGTTGTCGTACCAGCCGAAGACCTTCACCAGCTCACCGTTCGCCTGGGTCAGCGGGGCGTCCAGGACGCACGAGGCGGGGTCGCCGACGACGTCGCGGGAGACGATCGGGGCGTCGCAGACCCGCAGGACGCCCTTCAGCGGACCGTCCGCGGCCTCCCGGTATGCGGCGTTGATCTCGTCCGCGGTCACCGGCCGTTGGAGGACCACGCTCAGGTCGGTCAGCGAGCCGTCCTCCACGGGCACGCGTACGGCGATGCCGTCGAGGGTGCCGGCCAGCTCCGGCAGGACGAGGCCGACGGCCCGTGCGGCCCCGGTGCTGGTGGGGATGATGTTGACGGCGGCGCTGCGGCCGCGGCGCGGGTCCTTGTGCGGCCCGTCCAGGACCACCTGGTCGTTGGTGTAGCCGTGGATGGTGGTCATCAGACCCTTGACGATGCCGAAGTGCTCGTCGAGCACCTTCACCATGGGGGCCACGCAGTTGGTGGTGCAGGAGGCGTTGGAGACGACGTGGTCGCTGTCGGGGTCGTAGGTGCCCTCGTTGACGCCCATCACGAGGGTGGCGTCGACGCCCTTGCCCGGCACGGACAGCAGCACCTTGCGGGCGCCCGCCCTCAGATGCGCCCCGGCCTGCTCGCGGGTGCGGAAGCGGCCGGTGGACTCGATGACGACGTCCACTGCGTGCTCGCCCCAGGCGAGGGCGGCCGGGTCGCGTTCGGCGGTCACGGCGATGCGGTGGCCGTCGACCGTCAGGGAGCTGTCGTCGTGCTCGACGGTGCGATGCAGCCGGCCGTACGTGGAGTCGTACTCCAGGAGATGGGCCAGCGCCGCCGACGAGGTGATGTCGTTGACCGCCACGACCTCGACCGGTGTGCCGGTGCCGCTCTCGGCCCGCTCCAGCACCAGCCGAAGATAGTTGCGTCCGATGCGGCCGAAGCCGTTGATGCCGACGCGTACGCTCATGTCCGTCGCCCTCCCGATCGTCGCCCGGCTGTGTCCGGGGTCTGCCGCCAGCCTGCTGACGGCGGGCCGGGCGGGGCTTGGGCCGGACGGGGGCGAGCGGGGGACGTTCGGCCCTGGGCGTCAGTGGCCTTGCTGCCGGAGCCGGTCCTCGGCCTGGGTGGCGATGACGGCGGCCTGGATGCGCCGTTCCACGCCGAGCTTGGCCAGCAGGCGGGAGATGTGGTTCTTCACCGTCTTCTCCGCGAGGAACAGCCGCTGGCCGATCTGCCGGTTGGTGAGGCCCTCACCGATGAGGGAAAGGATCTCCCGTTCCCGGTCGGTCAGGCCCGGCAGCGGGTCGGGTTCCTCCTGCTGCTGCCCGCCACGCAGACGGGCCATCAGCCTGGTGGTGGCGCTCGGATCCAGCAGCGACTGGCCCGCGGCGACCGTACGCACGGCGGACACCAGGTCGGATCCCTGGATCTGTTTGAGGACGTACCCGGACGCGCCCGCCATGATCGAGTCGAGCAGGGCCTCCTCGTCGTCGAACGAGGTCAGCATGAGGCAGGCCAGTTCGGGCAGGCGTGAGCGCAGCTCCCGGCAGACCGTCACGCCGTCACCGTCGGGCAGCCGCACGTCGAGCACCGCCACCTGTGGTCGCAGCGCCGGAACACGGACCAGGGCCTGCTCGACGGTGGAGCCCTCACCGACCACGGTGATGTCCGCCTCGTCGTCGAGGAGGTCGCGCACCCCGCGACGTACCACTTCGTGGTCGTCCAGCAGGAAGACCCGGATCGGGCCCTCGGGACCGGGCCGTTCGCCGTCCGCCATCGAATGCTCCTTGTCCTGCGCTCCGCGCCGGATCACCTGCGCCGGTTTCCGAGATATTCGCCCCTGCCCGCCGGGAGGACCAGGGCCGGTCGGCCCCGATCCCTGTGTCTGTCTCCGCCCTCCGGTACCCGTTCGGCCCACCGTCGGACCCGCTCGCGAGGTCCCGGGGCCGACCGGACGCGGAAGAGGGCCGAACGGGCCCTTACCTCTGGTGCGACAGGGCGGTTCGATTGATGGTCAGCAGTGAGCCGCCGACCCGTACGGAAACCCGCCATGCGCCTCGACAACACCCAGCCGGTCCCCGTCGGGCCGCGCCTGAGCATCGAGCTGGACAGCGATGAAGCGCTGCGGCTGCTGGGCAGCGTGTCCGTGGGAAGGATCGTCTTCACGCGGCACGCGCTGCCGACCATCCGCCCGGTCAACCACATCCTGGACCACGGTGACATCGTCATCCGCACCCATGAGGCGGCGGCCCTGACCTCCCGAGCGCGCGAGTCCGCGCCGTCGGGCGTGGTCGTGGCCTACGAGGCCGACACCATCGACCCGGCCACGCACCTCGGCTGGAGCGTGGTCGCCACCGGCTACGCCCAGCTGGTGACCGACCCGGAGGAGCTGGCCCGCTATCGGCGGCTGCTGCATCCGTGGGTGCAGCAGACCATGGACTACGCGGTCCGCATCCGGCCCGACCTGGTCACCGGCATCCGTCTCACGGACACCCGGGCACCACGTCAGGACGTCGGCTGAGGCGGGCCCCGTGACGGGGACCGACGGCCCCCGGATCGGCCCCAACGGCCCTCGCCCCGGCCGGGCTTCGGCGCCCACGCTGGACCTGGGCCCAGGTCGCCGCGGCGGCGCCACGGGCCGAAGGAGCTGATCGCCATGACGACCCTGGCGGGAACACCTGACCGTCCTGTGCGGGTGAACGCGGTGCTCGACGCGCCGCTGTCCCGGTGGCTGTGGCTGGTGAAGTGGATCCTGGTGATTCCGCACTACGTGGTGCTGTTCTTCCTCTGGATCGCCTTCACCCTGGTGAGCGTGGTCGCGTTCTTCAGCATCCTGTTCACCGAGCGCTATCCACGGTCCCTGTTCGACTTCAACCTGGGCGTGCTGCGCTGGAGTTGGCGGGTGGCGTACTACTCGTACGGGGCTCTGGGCACCGACCGGTACCCCCCGTTCAGCCTGGGTGAGGAGCCCGAATACCCCGCACGCCTGGACATCGCCTACCCCGAGCGGCTCTCCCGTGGACTGGTGCTGGTGAAGTGGTGGCTGCTGGCCATCCCGCACTACATCGTCATCGGGTTCTTCCTCGGCGGCTGGCACCTCGGCTGGTGGGACGGCGGACTGGTGGCCGTGCTGGCGGTGATCGCCGCCGTGACCCTGGCCTTCACCGAGAAGTACCCGCGGGCCCTGTTCGACCTGATCCTCGGGCTCAACCGGTGGGTGCTGCGGGTGGCCGCCTATGCCGCCCTGATGACGGACACCTATCCGCCCTTCCGGCTCGACATGGGCGGCACCGAGCCCCACGAACCCTTCGCGCCCGGGGACCCGTCGTGACCACCCTGCTGGTGGGGGCGTTCCTGATCGTGCACGGGCTGTTGCACCCCGGCGTGTGGACGGCGCCGCAACAGCCCGGCACGGCGGCCCCGTTCGCTCCCGGGCACTCGTGGGTGCTGGCGGCCGTGGGGGTCCGCCCGGCCCCGGCCTGGGCGGCGGCGCTCGTGCTGGCCTGGTACACGGCGGTGGTGTACGCCGTCGCCGGCACCGGAGTGCTGGCGGGCGCCGACTGGTGGCCCACGGCCGCCCTTGTCGCCGCGTCGAGCGGGCTGGTGCTCAAGGCGGTCTGGTTCGACCCGTGGCTGAGCGTCGGTGTGCTGCTGGACGTGGGCGTGATCACCGCTGTGGCCTGTTCATGGCCCGCCTCCGTCTACTGACGTCCTTACTGACGTCCCCCGAAGCCCTCGGGCGGGAGATCAGTCGTGAGGCACCACCGCGACCGGTGCGGCGGCATGCTGCAGCACCGCGTGGGCCACGGGACCGATGTGACCGCCGATCGAAGTGTGCCGTTCACTGCGGCCCACGACGACCAGGCCCGCATCGCGTGAGGCGTGCACGAGATGACGGCCGGCGCTGCCGATCACGGCCTGTGCGTGGACCTCGACGCCGGGGAACTTGTCCCGCCACGGCCGCAGTATGTCGCTCAGCGCGTGCCGCACCTGCTCGGCCAGTTCCTCGTTCAGCCCGACGTCCATGGCGCTGCCGTAGCCGTAGGAGGTCGGCAGGCTCCAGCCGTGGATGATCTGCAGGCCGCTTGCGCGGCGCAGGGCCGCGTCGAACGCGAAGCCGATCAGCGCGTCGCCGGGGTCGTCCAGGTCCAGCCCGAGCAGTACATCCCGATACGGGGTGGCGGTGGACGTGCCGCCCGAGGCGTCCGGCAGATGCTCGTCCTGGGCGCGCTCGCCGGCCCGGACGAGAACGACGGGCCGCGCGGCACGGGCCACGACGGGGAGGGAGACGGAGCCGACCAGGAACCCGGCGACCGTGCCGAGCCCCCGGGATCCGAGGACCAGCAGGTCGGCCTCCTCCGCGGCGGCCAGGAGGGCCGCGACCGGCCGGCCTCCGGCCTGCTGTGTCCCGATGTCCAGACCGGGGTGGCGGTCTGCGAGCCGGGACTGCGCGTCGTGCAGCAGGGTCTTGGCCCACGCGTGCTGCGTGTCGATCGCGCCCGGGGCGGGAACTCCGGCGAGGGCGGGGACCAGGTGGGACTGCTGTTCCCGGGCGTGCAGCAGGCACAGCGCTGCCCCGCGTTGCTCTGCTTCGCGGGCGGCCCAGTCGGCGGCGGCGAGGCTCTGCGGTGAGCCGTCGAGGCCGACGGTGATGGTGGGCATGCGGACCTCCTTCGGGGTTGCTCTGCCAGTTTCCGGACGGCGCGGGTGACGCAGGAGGGGCCTCAAGTCCCTGCCGGGGACCGGTCGGCCCACGCACAGCAGGTGCGCAACGCTTCTCAGGCTGCAGGCAGGGCCGGCCGCACCAGCGTGCCGGAGCGGCCGTGCACGATCTCGTAGGCCGCGTCCAGGGCGCCGATCGCGGCCAGGCCCCCCGTGCGTTCGACGAACCGGGCGGCCGCCTCGGCCTTGGGTCCCATCGAGCCGGCGGGGAAGCCGGCCCGGCGCAGTTCGGCGGGGGTGGCGTCGAGCACGGGCCGCTGCTTCGGGGTGCCGAAGTCGGCGTAGACATTGGGCACGTCGGTGAGGATGAGCAGGAAGTCGGCCTTGAGGTCCTCGGCGAGCAGGGCGGCCGTCAGGTCCTTGTCGACGACGGCCTCGACGCCGCTGAGGGCGCCGGTGTCCCGGTCGGCGGTGACGGGGACGCCTCCGCCGCCGGCGCAGATCACCAGCGTGCCGCCGCTGAGGAGGTGGTGGATGGTGTCGGTCTCCACGATGCGCTCGGGTGCCGGGGAGGCGACGACGCGCCGCCACCCGGTGGTGTCCTGGGCCATGCGCCAGCCGCGTTCACGCGCGAGCGACCGGGCCGCGTCCGGGGGGTGGGCCTGCCCGACGTATGTCGTCGGGTGCCGGAACGCGGGATCGTCGGCCCGTACGAGTGTGTGGGTGACGAGCGCGGCGATCGGGTGCCCGGGCAGTGTGTCGTGCAGGGAACGCACCAGCAGGGAGCCGATCATGCCCTGGGTCCGGGCGCCGAGCAGGTCGAGCGGGTAGGGGGCGCTCAGGGCGGGGTCGGTGGCGCTCTCCAGGGCGAGCAGCCCGATCTGCGGGCCGTTGCCGTGGGTGAGGACCACCTCGTGGTCGTAGGCGAGCGCGGCGATCACGGTGGCGACCCGGTCGATGTTCGCCAACTGGACGTCCGCGTCCGGGCGTTCGCCGCGGCGCAGCAGGGCGTTGCCGCCGAGGGCGATGACGATGCGCATGGTTCAGTCCTCCAGGGTGGCCACGAGGACGGCCTTGATGGTGTGCAGCCGGTTCTCGGCCTGCTCGAAGACGAGGGAGGCGGGCGAGGAGAAGACGTCGTCGGTGACTTCGAGCGCGCTCAGGCCGTAGAGGTCCAGCAGGGCGTGGCCGAGCGCGGTCCGGTCGTCGTGCAGGGACGGCAGGCAGTGCATGAACTTGACGTCCGGGTTGCCGGTCGCGGCCAGGGTCTTCTCGGTGACCTGGTAGGGCAGCAGCAGTTCGATACGTTCACGCCAGGCCGCGGCGGGCTCGCCCATGGAGACCCAGACGTCGGTGTGCAGGAAGTCGGCGCCGCGTACGGCGGTCTCGATGTCCTCGGTGAGCGTGATGCGCGCTCCGCTGCCCTCGGCGAGCCTGCGGCATCGGGTGACCAGCTCCGCCTCCGGCCACAGGGCGCGGGGGGCGGCGATCCGTACGTCCATGCCGAGCAGAGCGCCCATCGACAGCAGGGAGTTGCCCATGTTGTTGCGGGCGTCGCCGAGATAGCAGTAGCTGATGTCGGGCAGGGGCTTGGGGCTGTGCTCGCGCATGGTGAAGACGTCGCACAGGCTCTGGGTGGGGTGCGCGCTGTAGGTCAGGCCGTTGTAGACGGGCACGCCGGAGTGGGCGGCGAGTTCGGTGACGAGTGCCTGCGCGCAGCCGCGGTACTCGATGCCGTCGAACATCCGGCCGAGGACACGGGCGGTGTCGGCGATGGACTCCTTGGTGCCGACGTGGGTGTCGCCGGGGCCCAGGTAGGTGGTGGCGGCGCCCTGGTCGGCCGCGGCGACCTCGAAGGCGCAGCGGGTGCGGGTGGAGGTCTTCTCGAAGATCAGCGCGAGGTGCTTTCCGGTCAGCCGGGGCCTTTCGGTGCCGGCCCGGCGGGCCGTCTTCAGGTCGGCGGCGAGGTCGAGGAGCTGCTGGATCTCGCGTGCGGTGAAGTCGAGTTCGCTGAGGTAGGAGCGGCCTCGCAGGTCGATGGTCATGTCGGTCCTTGTGGGTGCGCTCAGGCGGCCGGGTCGCGTTCGATCGGTCAGCTCATGCAGCGGGATCCGCCCCGGCCGCGGCCGAGTTCGGCGCCACGTCGAAACCGGCCTCCTGGGCGCTGCTGGGACGCAGGGTCCAGGAGCGCAGGCCGGGCACAGAACCGGGACTTCGGTGCACCCGGGCCTCGCCCACGCGGTGATCCAGTACGTCTGGTGGTGGACATGGGCGGGCTCCTTGTGCGGGTGGCCGCGGTTCGGTCTCTCCCTGACCGATCCTTCTGCGCGCCCGGGAGCGTGGTCAGCGGCCACTGGTCCCCGCACGGACCCGTTGGTCCCCTGGCCGGATCCCCACTCGGCCCCTGTCGGGGCATACGCAGCGGGCACCTGATGGGAAGCCTGCCGATCCTCGCGCAAGGCCTTGACCGCTCGCCCGATCCGTCCGAGGAGGTCAGGTCGTCGTGGCCTTCCTTGGAGCCTGAGTCCCTTTCGGCTACACGGAGGGCTGGTTCGAGGTGGCGTGGATGGAGCCGAGCAGTCTGAGGGCCTGGGCGCTGGAGCTGCCCGGTTCGGCTTGGTAGATGACGAGTTGCTGGCCTGGAGCGTCCCGTACGTCGAAGGCCTGGTAGACGAGGGTCAGGGCCCCAACCTCGGGATGGAGGAAGTGCTTGGCGTCCTGGGTCTTGCCCCGCACGGCGTGGGTGGTCCACAGACGGGTGAAGTCCATGCTGTGCTCGGTGAGGGCGCGGACGAGTTCCCGCAGTCGCGGGTTGTCCGGGTCGAGGCCGGCCGCCTGGCGCAGATGGCCCACCGTGGCCTGCGCCGTGCGGCTCCACCGGGTGTAGAACTGCCGCCCCACCGGGTCGAGGAAGGTCATGCGGGCCAGGTTGTCCGCCTGGTCGAAAGGTGAGTACAGAGCGTCGGCCAGAGCGTTGGTCGCCAGGATGTCCAGCGTCCGGTTGACGACGAAGGCCGGGGCGCCCGGGTAGCCGTCCATCAGCTGGCGAAGGGCGGGAGTGACCCGGTCCGTGGTGTGGGTGAACTGGTGGCTCGGCGCTGTCCCGGCCAGCTGGTGCAGGTGCGCGTACGCGTCGGGGTCCAGTTGAAGGGCGCGGCCCAGCGCGTCGAGGACCTGGGCCGAGGGGTGGCGTTCGCGTCCCTGTTCCAGCCGACTGTAGTAATCCACGTTCATCCCGGCCAGGACGGCGACCTCTTCCCGGCGCAGTCCGGTGACCCTGCGCACGCCGTGGCCGGCCATGCCGACGTCCTGCGGCCGCAGTGCCGCTCTGCGTGCGCGCAGGAACTCTCCCAGGTGGTTGTCGGTCATGGCCTCAGGCTAGGCCGCAAGGCGCTGTGTTGCCTGGGTGCGGTGCACCCAGGCAACACACGTCCTGGTCGACGGCCTCCGGGCTGCCCAGACTCGGTCGGGCAGACAGATCCGCACCCATGGACGAAGGGAGTCCGTCATGACAGGCAATCCGGAGGAGGGCCATGCCGACGTGGTCGGCATGTGGGTGACCGCCGACGGTCACATCCGCCAGGAGTTGCTGCCGGACGGCCGGTACGACGAGGCCCGCGGTGACCGGCGCAGCGCCTACCGGGGCCGCTACATGGTGACCGGCAGCCACATCGACTACGTCGACGACTCCGGGTTCACCGCGACGGGCGACATCCGTGACGGTGTGCTCCACCACGAGCACCTCGTGCTCTACCGAGAGGAAAAGCAGGCATGACGCACACAGCCAAGGTCGTGGCCGTCACCGGAGCAAGCAGCGGGATCGGAGAGGCGACCGCCCGCAGGCTTGCCGCCGACGGCCACCGGCTGTTCCTCGGAGCGCGGCGCACCGATCGTCTCGAGGCGCTGACCAAGGAGATCACCGCCGCAGGCGGCACCGCGGCGTTCCAGCGGCTGGATGTCACGGATGCCGCCGATGTCGGTGACTTCATGTCCACCGCCCGCGAGCGCTACGGCCGAGTGGACGTGGTGGTCAACAACGCCGGAGTGATGCCGCTCTCGCCGCTGGAAGCGCTGAAGGTCGACGAGTGGGACCGGATGATCGACGTGAACGTGCGGGGAGTCCTGCACGGTATCGCCGCCGCTCTGCCCGCGATGCGCGCTCAGGGCGGCGGGCACTTCGTGAACATCGCCTCCGTCGGCGCTTACGAGGTCTCACCGACCGCCGCCGTCTACTGCGCGACCAAATTCGCCGTCCGCGCGATCTCCGAGGGACTGCGCCAGGAGTCCACCGGGAACATCAGGGTCACCCTCGTCTCCCCCGGCGTCACCGAGTCCGAACTCGCCGACGGCATCTCCGACTCCGCTGCCAGGGAGGCCATGAAGACCTACCGCGCCGTGGCGCTGCCGGCCTCCGCCATCGCGGAGGCCATTGCCTACGCCATTGCTCAGCCTTCGCAGGTCGACGTCAACGAAATCATCGTCCGTCCCACCGCAAGCGCCCAATGACCACCTGCGGTACGGGCGCACGTGGTGCGCGGCAGTCTCACCGATACCGGCGCTGGGCCGCACCAAGTGATCTCTGCTCGCCTTGCGCCACGGTGTTCCGGCTGGGGCAGATCGTGGCCGCGGGTGGCACACCTGGCCGTGGCCGCAGCGCGAGTTGTGCCTCCACATGCCCGACCGCACAGCTGCTCCCCGCCGCGGCCGTGCGACCTTTCCGACGGCCCGCGGCCGTCGCAGCCATGTGGTCCGCACCGCCGAGTGTGTCGAGTCGCCCGTCCTGGGCGAGGTCCGTTCGGGTCCGGGGCACCGTGGAGGGGCGCACGGCTCTGACATCGCGGGTTCACCGCAAGGGGGTACGGTCCGCGGAACGTCTGGCACATCCCCTCCCCGGCCGGCAGGGCCGCACGGGTCCCACGGTGCCCCGGGCGGCCCCTCTCCCCGCCCGACTGCTCGCGGGACGCTGACGGTGACCGCCCGCCCGGGCGGGAACCGTCCACTCGGGACCGATGCCATGATCACCGCAGCCGCCGTGCTCCAACTGCTGATTCTCGCGGGAGCGTTGTACGACACGGGACGTCTGCTGGCGTCGCCCGGAGCCCGTCGTCCGGTGTGCCCCCGGCTACGGCACGGTCGCACGGCGCTCGAAGCGGCCGAGCGGCAGCTGGTGGAACAGCGGCTGCGCGTCCTGATCGACGCGGCCGCCTACCGGGAGCGGATGCGGTCCCTCGCGGACGGGCGACGCCCCCGGGCGGGGCGCCGCGGCTGACTCCGGGAGCTTGCCACGCGCGCGGTGACATCTGGCGCTGTCCTTCGCCAGGAAGCAGTCGCCTCCGGCCTCCTCCACGTACCGAGCCACCCCTGCGTGGCAAGACCCCGAACGTCCCTCGGACAGGTACGGTCGCCCCTCTCTCCCCCGTGGCCACGGCGTGATCATTGAGTCGGGCGCGGACGCCGGGCACGGCATCCGAAAGGGTTCCCCCGTCCCCGCCGGAAACGGCGTCCGTGCCAGGGGGACGGCCCTGCGAGGGGTCGTGGCCGCACGAGGGTCGTCGGCCGCGTGTCCGCGCGATACGCAGCCGCGCGGACACGTCCCCCGGCCCGACGGCGGACAGGGCCCAAGGGGACAGGTCCATGGCGCCGCACGGCCCCCACGCTCCGGGCGGGCCATGGGGCCGGGGTTCCCCAACCCATGGGGCTACGTGGCCCCTCTTCCGCTCAGCGCCCGAAACGGCACCGAAACACAGCAGGACGACTGCTACACAGAAGGTCTCCGCGCATTCGACGCGGCGGTCCTCGCACCCCGATTCCCCCGCCCGGGAGGTTCCATGCTGCCCGCAGAATCCGCCGCCGTGGTACGTGCCACCCTGCCCGCCGTGGCCGGAGCGGTCGACGAGATCACGACGCGCTCTACGGGGCGATGTTCCAGGACCGGCCGGAACTGCTCGACGGAATGTTCGACCGCGGCAACCAGGCCGGCGGAGACCAGCGGCGCACACTGGCCGGCTCCACGGCCGGGTTCGCGACCACGCTGCCGGCAGACCCGGACCGCCGGTACGACGCATCCGGTACGAGGTCTTCGGCCCCGACCTGTGGCCGGCCGACAGCGCGGCCTGAACCACCTGCACCTTCCAGGAAAGGATCCACGATGACGCGCGACAACTCCCAGGCCGCACCCGCGGTGCGGCTGCGTTTCGACGGCCCGGTGGACCAGGAGACCCTCGCCTACGCCCGTACGAAGATCGACGCCGTCGTCGGCCGTTCCGGCCTGCCCGCCATCACCGGTGAGGTGAGGATCGTGCGGGCGGCCATCCGCCACGCCGACCGGCCCTGGCTGGCCACGGCCGACCTGCGCGTCGGCGGCCGGCAGGTGGTGGTGCTCGCCGAGGAGTCCACCGGCCGGGAGGTCGTGGACCTGCTCCAGGACCGGCTGCGCCGCCAGACCGACAAGGCCGCCCACGCCTGGGAAGACGGCCACCGGACCGAGGCGCCGCCGTGGCGCGGCGGCGGTCAGCAGTCGGCGTAAGGGCTCACTGGGAACGGCCCGGTCGGTGGCGGTCCACCGACCGGGCCGCTGTCATGTGCTGCCGCGGCGGGACGCGGGCCGACCGGCCCGCACAGGTGACCAACGGCCCACTGACCCGGCCCCCGGCGCACGAAAACGTGGGTGCCGTGGTTCCCGGACCGGCGGGCGAGGACGAGGAGTTGTGTGATGGCGAAGGCGTACCTGGTGGGCAGTGGGATCGCGGCGCTCGCCGCAGCCACGTTCCTGATCCGTGACGGCGGATTCGACGGGGCGGACATCCACCTCTTCGAGGAACAGCACACCGTCGGGGGCAGCCTGGACGCGGGCGGCAGTGCGGACGCCGGCTACAGCATGCGCGGGGGGCGGATGTTCGAGGCCGAGTTCCGCTGCACGTACGACCTGCTGTCCGCGATCCCCACCCTCGACGATCCCGCGGTGTCCGTGACCGAGGAGATCCTGGCGGGGCACGAGGAGTTCGCCTGGGACGACGTGGCACGTCTCGTCGACGGGGACGGAAAGATCGTCGACACCGCCTCCATGGGGTTCTCCGAGCGCGACCGGCTGGAACTGGTCCGGTGCCTGGCGAGTCCCGAGGGACACCTGGACGGCAAGCGCATCACGGACTGCTTCGGCGAGCACTTCTTCACCACGAACTTCTGGTTCATGTGGTGCACCACGTTCGCCTTCCAGCCCTGGCACAGCGCGATCGAGTTCCGCCGCTACCTGAGGCGGTTCATCCATCTCTTCCCCGAGTTCGCGTCGATGTCGGGCATCCACCGCACCCGCTACAACCAGTACGACTCGATCGTGCGTCCCCTGACGACATGGCTGCGGGAGCGCGGCGTCACCGTGCACACCGGAAGCCAGGTCACCGACCTCGGGTTCGCACCGGGGCACGACGGCACCACGGTCGAGACCCTCCATGTCTCCCGGGGCGGCCGCGACGAGAAGATCGCCGTGGCTCCCGAGGATCTGGTCCTGGTCACCAACGGCTCGATGACGGACGCCTCCAGCCTCGGCTCGCACACCACGGCGCCGCCCCCGCCCGGCCACCGCTCGCAGGCGTGGCTGCTGTGGCACCGCATCGCCCGCGGGCGTGAGGACTTCGGCAACCCGGCGGTGTTCGACAAGCACGTCAAGGAGTCCCGCTGGGAGTCGTTCACGGTCACCGCCAAGGATCCCGCCTTCCTGGACGCGCTGGCCGAGTTCGCGGGCCGTGAGACCGGCAGGGGCGGGCTGATGACCTTCACCGAATCCAACTGGCTGCTGACGATCGTCGCCAACCGCCAGCCGGTCTACCGCGACCAGCCCGAGGGCGTCTCGGTGTGGTGGGGCTACGGTCTGTTCCCCGGCCGCGCGGGCAACCACACGCCGAAGCCGATGACGATGTGCTCCGGCCGGGAGATCCTCGAGGAGCTGCTGCACCATCTGCACTTCGACGCGTCGTCGGCGGCCCGGGTCCTGGAGACCTCCACCGTGGTGCCCTGCCTGATGCCGTACATCACCAGCCAGTTCCTGGTCCGCCGCCGCGTGGACCGGCCCCGTGTCGTGCCCGAGGGATCGGTCAACCTCGCCTTCATCGGGCAGTTCGCGGAGGTACCGGACGACGTCGTCTTCACCGTCGAGTACTCGGTGCGCACCGCGTGGACGGCGGTGGCCCGGCTGCTGAACCTCGACCGGCAGCCTCCCGCGGTCTACAAGGGGCACCACGACCCCCGTGTCCTGGTTGCGGCTCTGGAGACGATGCACCGCCGGTGACCGGGCACGACTCGGCCGGTGGAAGCGTGTGCGGCATCAGGACCGCTCCGGCTCGGATCCGGTCGGCCTCTGTCAGCCGAGCATCCGCTTCCTCCACTGGGGGCCGACCCGCGCCCACTGCGCGTCCCACTCCGCAAGGCGCCGCCGGTCCAGCCGTCCGCGCGCGAGCCGTTCGCCGGCCAGGACCACGGCCCCGGCTCCCATGGCGGCCGCGGCACCGAACAGCGCCGTCTGCAGCCATGCCTCGGTCGGGCTCGCGGGTTCGAGAACCAGCCTGCCGGTGTGATCGGTCCAGGTGGTGATCCGGGTGCCGACGGCGGTGCCGGGCTCGACCCTCGTGGTGCCGGTGTGCGTCGAACCGTCGGCCGCGACCCACCGCACCTTCGCCCACACCTTGTCGTCGCTGTACCCCGACGTGGATACCGGCGGGATCCGTGGCGCGTCCTCGGTCAGCACCGCCGAGACGGAGTGCACGTCCGCGCGTCGTGCGGCGAGGTCGTCCCGCACCGCCTGCTGCGTCGCCAGGGCGGCCAACAGGCCGCCGAGCAGGGCGAGTGTCCAGGCGGCGAGCACGATCCACGCTTCCAGCCGGTCACTGCGGCGCCGCAGGGGATTGCGCCGCCACCGCCAGAACCTGATCCTCTTCGCCTTCGCACGGTGTGTCTTCATCGGTCGACACCCCATTTGTCGTACGCGCCGACGTGCTGAGTGACGTCCTCCACCTGGAACATCGCACGTCACGGCGGGCAGACGGGAGGGGCCGACCAGGCAGGCCCACAGGGCCGACCGGCCCGCGTCAGCGCGCCCCCGAGTGAGGCGACCAGGCAATCTGCCGAGCCGACGCGCCGGGTCGTCGTGGCAGGCAGGCCGACCATCCGTCGCGCAGACACCGCTGTCACTGGAAGGCGGCGTGGATCTCCTGTTCGGTGGCGGCGTGCGAGACGACCAGGATTTCGTCGCCGGGCTGCAGCCGCACCTCGGGTGTGGGGACGGTGGGTTGGCCCTCGCGGATGACGGTGGCGACGACCGTGCCCGCGGGAAGGGTGATCTCGGCGAGTGTGCGTCCGGCGGCGCGGGACTCGGGTGTGATGGCGGTTTCGATGACGTCGACGCCCGCCTTGCTCAGGCGCAGCAGGGCGACGGTGTCCGTGGCCCCGGTGGCCTCCTCGATGAGGGAGATCAGCGGAGTGGCCGCGGGCACTGCGGTGTCGACTCCCCAGTTCCGGTCGAACAGCCAGGCGTTCTCGGTGTCGTTGACACGTGCCGCGACGCGGGGCACCTCGAACTGCCGCTTGGCGAGCAGACTGATGACGAGGTTGTCCTCGTCGTCGCCGGTGGCCGCGATGACGAGGTCGGCCGTCAGCACGCCCGAGTCTTCCAGGATCGCGGGTTCGCAGGCGTCCCCGGCCACGAGACGTACGGGCAGATGGCCCTTGAGTTCGGCGACGCGGTCCTCGTCGATGTCGAGGAGTGTGACGTCGCTGCGGGCCGCGGCGAGCACCTGCGCGATCTGGGTGCCCAGGCGTCCCGCACCGGCGATGAGAGCCTTCATGTCCCCAGCTCCTTGTCCAGAAAGCCGCGCAGTCGGCCGAGCGCGGTCGCCGCGACGGCGAAGGTGACCTGGTCGCCGGGCTCGGCACGGGTGCTGTGGGCGGGCACCAGCGAGCGGCCCGCACGGGTGACCTCGACGACCCGGATCTCGCCGTCCACGTCGAACTCGGCCAGTCGCCGCCCGCTGACGTAGGACGGCAGCTCGGAGCGGACCAGCAGCGTCTCCCCGTTGCCGAAGGTGAGTTCCGGTGTGAGGTGGCGGTGCAGGAGCATCTGGTGGATCTGGTGCACGGTCCAGCGGACGCTGGCGATCGTGGGGATGCCGAGGTCGCGGTAGATGTCGGCGCGGCGCGGGTCGTAGATACGGGCCAGGACGACGGGCACCCGGTAGGTCTCCTTCGCGGTGCGCGCGCTGACGATGTTGCTGTTGTCGCCCGAGGTGGCGGCCACGAACGCGTCGGCGTGCTCGATCCCGGCGGCCTCGAGCACGGACCGGCTGTAGGCGTTGCCCTCGTGGAACCGGCCCGGGAAGCCGGCCGGCAGCAGTCTGCGGGTCCTGGCGTTGCGGTCGATGAGCTCCACGTCGTGGCCTTCGGCGACGAGCTGGACGGCGAGTGCGGATCCCACCCGGCCGCAGCCCGCGATGATCACCCTCATCGCACTCCTTCCTTCCGGCCCGCAGGCCTACGGTGTCGCAGCCACCCCTTGCGGGCCTCCTCGGCCGCCAGCAGCAGCACGCCGAAGCCGGCGAGAACGGCCCAGTCGGCGGCGGCGAGCGGGGCGGTGTGGAACAGGGCCTGCAGGGGCGGCGCGTAGCTGATGGCCGCCATCAGCGCGATGCCGAAGCAGCCGGCGGCCAGCAGCCAGGGATTGGACAGCAGGCCGATCCGGAACACGCTCTGCCGGTCGGTGCGCACGGCGAGCGCGTTGAAGAACTGGCTGACCACGATCCCGGCCTGGACCATGGTGATCGCCTCCCGGTAGACGGGGTCGTCCTTGGTGAAGTCGGCGTACGGGATGCCGGAGGCGTGGATGTGCCAGAAGAACACGGCGCACACGCCGAGGGACTGGATGCCGCCGAGGAAGAGGACCCGCCCCATCACGGCGGTGGAGAACAGCCGTTCGCGCCGGGAGCGCGGCGGGCGGTCCATGACGTCCGGCTCCGGTGGCTCGGCGCCCAGGGCCAGCGCGGGAAGGACGTCGGAGCCGAGGTCGATCGCGAGGATCTGTACGGCGGTGATCGGCACCAGGGGGAATCCCGCGAAGGTGGCGGCGAGGATGGGCGTGAGCTCGGCGATGTTGTGGCTGAAGAGGTAGATCAGGAACTTACGGATGTTCTGGTAGACGGAGCGGCCCAGGCGTACCGCGGTGGTGATGGAGGCGAAGGAGTCGTCCAGCAGCACCATGACGGCGGCCTCCCTGGCGACGTCGGTGCCGGAGGCGCCCATGGCGACGCCGATGTCCGCGTGCTTGAGGGCCGGTGCGTCGTTGGCGCCGTCGCCGGTCACGGCGACGACCTCGCCGCGCTGCTGCAGGGCGGCGACCACCCGCATCTTGTGCTCGGGGCTGACCCGGCACAGCAGCAGTTCGCCCGAGCCGGCGAGCAGGGTGTCCAGAGCCTCGTCGTCAAGTGTGTCCAACCGGGTGCCGGTGACGACCGTGGGATCGGGCCGGCGGACGATGCCGACGCGGCGGGCGACTGCTTCCGCGGTCAGCGGGTGATCGCCGGTGACCATGACGATGCGGATGCCCGCGTGCCGGCAGGCGTCGACGGCGTCGCTGACCTCGGGCCGGGGCGGATCCTGCATGCCGACGAGGCCCAGCAGGGCGAGGTCCGACTCGGTCTCGTCCTGGGTGGGGCGGCCGTCGGGCAGGGACCGCGACGCCACCGCCAGGACCCGCAGGCCCTGGGCGGCCAGTTCGTCGTTGGCGCTGATCACCGCTGCCCTGAGATCCTCGGTCAGCGGCTGCCGCTCGTCCTTCCATACGACGGCGCTGCAGCGGGTGAGCAGTTCCTGCGGCGCGCCCTTGACGCAGGCGCGGAGATCGCCGTGCGGGCCGCGGTGCACGGTGCTCATCAGCTTGCGGGTCGAGTCGAAGGGGAACTCCGTCACGCGTGGCGTCGAGGCCTCCTCCGCCGCCAGGTCGACGCCGGCCTTGGCGGCGGCGACGAGGATGGCTCCCTCCGTGGTGTCGCCGAGGACCCGCCAGCCGTCGTGGTCCGCGGGTGGGACCATCCGGGCGTCGCAGCACAGTGCCGCCGTACGGAGCAGCTCGCGCACCGGCTGTGGGTCGGTGACCTCACCGACGGGTGCGTACCCGACGCCGGAGACGGGATGACGGACACCGCCCGCCCACACCTGGACGACGGTCATCTCGGCCTGGGTGAGGGTGCCGGTCTTGTCCGTGCACACGACGGTGGTGGAGCCCAGCGCCTCCACCGCCAGCAGCTTCTTGACCAGGGCGTGCCGGCGGGCCATGCGGCGTACACCGATGGCCAGGGACACCGACAGCGTCGCGGGCAGCCCCTCGGGCACCAGGGCGACCATCACGCCCAGGGCGAAGACGAAGGTCTCCACGAGCGGCCGCCCGGCGGGCAGTCGCACCGCGAACAGGAGTGCTCCGATCGCGAGCGCCGCGCCCGCCACCCTGCGGGCCATGGAGGCCACTTGGAGCTGCAGGGGGGTCTTCTGGCGGGGCGCCGCGGACGCGAGCCGGAAGATGCGCCCGAACTCGGTGGCCGCACCCGTCGCGAACACCACGGCCTTCGCGGATCCCGCCACGACGTCGGTCCCCATGAACACGCAGTTACGGGCCTCGAGCACCGGCCCGGCCGCCACCGGCTGGCGGGTGCGGCCGACGGGGTCGCTCTCCCCCGTCAGCGCCGCGTTGTTCACCGCGAGTTCGTGCGCCTCAACGAGACGGCAGTCCGCCGAGACCGCGTCACCGGCCTCCAGGACCACGACATCGCCGGGGACCAGGTCACGGGCGGGCAGTTCCTGCCGCTCCCCGCCGCGCAGCACCCGGCAGGTGCGGGGCACCATCGCCTGGAGCGACTCGGCGGTCCGCTCGGCGGAGTACTCCTGGACGAAGCCGATGGCCGCGTTCAGCAGCACCACGCAGAGAATCGCCACGGCAAGCTGCAGGGTCCCCACGTCCCGGGGGTCCTGAAGACCGTAGGCCAGGAAGGTGATCGCGGACGCGACGAGGAGGACCACGGCGAACAGATCCCTGAACTGGCCGGCGAGGTCCCTCCACCAGCCTCTGCGCCGGGCCCTGGGCAGCTCGTTGGGGCCGTGGCGCTCCCGCCGTACGGCCACGTCGGCGGGTGCCAGCCCTCGGGGTGAGCTGTCCAGGGCGGCGAACACGTCCCGGGTGGCCAGGGTCTGCACCGCCGGGCTGTTCGCCGTCACGGGGTGACCATGTGCCGGGTGATGGCCTCGGACGGCGCGACGGGGAGTGCCCTGACGGCGTCGCGGCAGTCGGCGTGGCGAGCGGCCATGTCCTCATCGTGGAGTCCGTCATTCCGGGCCGCAATCCCGGAACCGGGCATCGCGTACGGTGTCCGCGGTGGCGCATGCACAGCGTTCATCCGTCGAGGATCCATCGCGTCGGGCCTCGCGGGCGCGGGGCCGTACGGGCTCCGTGGGAGAGCCGTTCGGCCCCCGGAGGACGGCGCGAGGCTCTGTCGCCGCGGGGTCCGACAGCTTGCTCACGGCACCGGTGGGACCGCGCGGGCGGCTGGTGGAGACTCCGCGCGAGGACAGTCCGTCGCAAGCCGGACCGGGGTCACGGCTGTCGGCGGGCGGACACGGTTGGTCCGGTGGGCCGGTCGTCGGCGCGCGCGGGCGGATTGGCCCGCGAGTAGGTGTGAAGCTCCCACCTCAGGGAGCTGGCGTGGTCGATCTGGACCGCCTTGGCGATGTCGAACTCGACCACTCGCAGGGCGCCGGGGTACTTCTGGGTGCGGGCGGGATCCCAATCGATCCGTCCCTGTCCGGTCAGCTGCAACGTGTGACCGTTTTCCCAGTCCAGGAAGAGCAGACCGGCCGCCGGGTGGAGATGCATGTTGCCGAGCGTCATATAGAACTGATTACCGCTGTAGTCCGGCCAGGCGATGGTGCGCGGGCCGGCGACCGTGACGAATCCCGGCATGCCGCCGCGGTGCGAGGAGTCGGCGCCGTGGCCGGGCGAGAGGCTCGCGATGAAGAAGGTGTCGGCGCCCTCGATCCACCGCTGCTGGTCTTCACTGAGCTCTTCGCCGGTCGCGGCCGGCCCGGCGCCGCCGGGTACGGTTTCCTTCACGGTGCGTGTCTGAAGGTATTTCGGGCAGTTGCCGAGCACCTGATCGGTCCGCAGGACGAGGCGGTTCCCCTCCCGCCTGGCGACTCCATTCATCCGGACCCGGCGTCGTGTCTGCGGCTGGAGGGCGAGCACACCGATGTCCCGTTCGGTGTGGAAGGCCTCGCGGAG
The DNA here is from genome assembly GCF_042896045.1 of Streptomyces sp. NPDC001351. Lineage (NCBI taxonomy): Bacteria > Bacillati > Actinomycetota > Actinomycetes > Kitasatosporales > Streptomycetaceae > Streptomyces > Streptomyces sp. NPDC001351. The sequence continues at coordinate 176,726 of NZ_JBIAWS010000014.1, forward strand.
CGGATCACCGGGCGCGGGCAACGCGTCGATGACGACGGTCCGTTCGTCCACCACTTGGGCGAAGCCGGTCGGCCCGTCGAGGATGGTCGACCAGATCGCACCCTCATTGTCGGCCCCGGCGATGACGAGCATGGGCTGGTCCCGCATGAATGGGACGAACCCCTGGGGGATCTCCGGGCCGAACATCGGAGAACCCCATCCGGGCCCGCCCTCGCGCGCCTGCCGCTGGATCGCCTGCTCGCCCTCGTGCTCGACGTTCCTGATGTCCATCAGTCCTCCTTTTGCGTGGGCCTGATCACTTCCAGGCGCGGTCGAGAAAGTCGGCGATCAGCGGGGCGATCTCGGGCAGATGGGTTTCCAGGGCGAAGTGGCCGGTGTCGAAGAGGTGGAGTTCGGCATCGGGCACGTCGCGGAGGTAGGCGCGGGCGCCGGGCTCGGGGAAGAAGGGGTCGTTGCTTCCCCAGGTGATGAGGGTGGGCGGGGTGTGCCGGCGCAGCCATGCGTGCCAGTGGTCGTAGAGCTCGACGTTGGTGTGGTAGTCGAAGAGCAGTGCCTGCTGGGCCTCCTTGCGGCCGGGCAGGTCGAGGAAGTGCTGGTCGAGCGTGTAGCCGTCCGGGGCGACGAGGTCGCGGTCGGGGACGCCGGTCTCGTACTGACTGCGGGTGCCGTCGAAGGTGAGCAGGCCCTGGATCGCGTCCTCGGCGCCGGGCGTGTCGGGCGTCAGACCGAGGAGGCCGCGGGCCGCTTCGGAGAGCCCTTCCTCGTAGGCGTTGCCGTTCTGCACGACGAGCCCCGCAATCCATTCCGGGTGGCGGTCGGCGATACGGAAGCCGATGGGCGCTCCGAAGTCGAAGACGTACATCACGAACCGGTCGAGACCGAGGCTCCGGACGAAGCCTTCGGTGATGTCGGCGACCCGGTCGAAGGAGTAGGTGAAGTCGTGCGGGGCCTGGGTGTGGCCGAAGCCGGGGTGGTCGGGGGCGATCAGCCGGTAGTGCGAACCGAGCGCGTCGATGAGTCCGCGGAACTGGTGAGAACCGGACGGGAAGCCGCAACAAGGCCAGATGACCCGAAGAACAGCCGGTTCACTTGAGGTGCGGCGGATACCGGGTTGCGAACCATCTCGCGCCGCACGACGAGCACGCCGTATGCGTGCAGCAGGCGGGCGATGCGGTCGGCGCGGGTCAGGATGCCGGTGACGTTGGAGGCGACGGAGAAGCTGCCGCCGCCCAGCCGCAGGTCGACGTGTCTGCGCAGTTGCGTTGCGAGCCGGTCCAGATCGATGTGGCCGTCCGGGCCCTCGTCGATGCACCAGCTTGTTCCACGCTGCGGATGCGGTCCAGCAAGGTCGGCACGGTCGGGGCCGATGGCGTGCTCATGGCCCCAGCTCGATGTCGATCTCGGGTGGCTCGTGGAGGGTGTTGTGCACTGTGCAGTGCGAGGCCACGGCCAGCAGAGCGGCTCTGCGATGATCGGAGAGTTCGGGCGGCGGTACGACCACGACGTGCAGGGAGGCCACGCGGGCCGGGCGGTCGGTGATCCGGTGCGGGCAGGCCGTGCCGGTGGGGATAACGGCCCGCGTAGAACGCGACGCAGGTGGCCAGGGAGGCCGCGAAGAGTTCGGTCGCTGGCGCACACGGCCGTCACCTTCCAGTCGACCTCGGAGGGCGCAGTCGATCGAGGGGCCGACGGGGTGCGGCGGGGGCCGTTCGGCCCTCGTCGGAGGCCCTGCAGCGGTATACCCCGCCAGGTATTCATTGTGGGTCCTGACGGCTGGTCCGGCGTCGGCGATTGCGTCGAAAGGCGGGACGAACGGCCCTGCCCCCGGGCCGGGCGAGGACGCAGGCTGGGACGCGAGACGACGTAGTCGATCCCCTTGTCGGGGAGACGGGCGGCGGGCATGAACGCCCAGGCCACGGGTGCAGCCGAGGAGACGCGGGTGCTGGTCGTCGAAGACGACCGCGGCATCGCGGAGTCCCTGGTGCGTGGTCTGCGGCAGGCCGGCTATGCGGTCGAGGACGTACGGACCGGGCGGGCTGCGCTGGCCGCGCCCTCCCCCGATGTGGTGCTGCTCGATCTGGGGCTGCCGGACATCGACGGGGTCGAGGTGTGCCGGCGGCTGCGGGCCCGGTCCACTGCGGCGATCATCGCCGTGACCGCCCGGGGCGAGGAGGCGGACCGGGTGGTCGCCCTGGACGAAGGAGCCGACGACTACCTGGTCAAGCCGTTCGGGCTGGCCGAGCTGCTGGCGCGGATACGGGCGGTGCTGCGCCGTCGGCGCCCGGCGCGACCGGAGATCCTGCGGCACGGGCCGCTGGCCCTCGACCTGCGCACCCGGCAGGTCTCCGTCGACGGCCGTGCGGTCGCTCTGACGCCGAAGGAGTTCTCCCTTCTGGAGTGCCTGGCCGCCGATCCGGGCCGGGTGGTGAGCCGACGGCAGATCCTGGAGCGGGCGTGGGACGCCCACTGGTACGGACCCACGAAGGTGCTCGACGTGCATGTCGCGGCGCTGCGCCGCAAGCTCGGCGTGCCGGGGCTGATCGAGACGGTGTACGGGCACGGCTTCCGGCTCGGAGTGGTCCAGGAGTCCCAGGAGCAGCCGTGACCCGCCGGATCGCCTGGACGCTGCTGGCGCTGACCTCCGTGCTGCTGGTGCTGGCGGTCGTACCGCTGGCGGTGTCGATGACGGCGCGCGAGCGCGTCTCCTACCGCGACAACCAGCGGGCGGCCACCCGCCTGATCGCCGCGGCCGCCGAGGAACACCTCTCCGACCACAAGCCGGCCACCGCCATGCGCAAGGAACTCGGCACTGCGGCCCGGGCCGGGGACTGCGCCGCGGTGTACGACGCCTCCGCGCGCCTGGTGGCCAGTACGCCCTGTACGGCGGCGCAGGGCGAGGAGGCGGCGGAACTGGTGGGGAAGGTGCTGGCCGGGCACGAGCCGGAACCGCCGGAGAAGGAGGGCCGGCTGCTGGCCGCGGAACCGGCCGGTGAGGTGCGACGGCCCGCGGGAGCCGTCGTGCTGGCCCGCTCCGCGGCCCCGCTCGATGCCCGTACCGCCGCGATCTGGGGCTGGTCCGCCGCGATCGGCGCCGCGGGACTGGCCGCCTCCGTGCTGCTGTCCGCCCGCCTGGCCCGCTGGGTCGGCCGGCCCCTCTCGACGCTGGACGCCAGCGCCCGGCGGCTGGGCGAGGGGGCCCTGGACGAACGGACCGACGTCGACGCCGGACCGCCGGAAGTGCGCCGGCTGGCCGCCACCTTCAACACCATGGCGGCCCGCACGGAAGCCCTGGTGCACGGCCACCGGGCCGTGATCGCGGATGTGTCCCACCAATTGCGCACTCCGCTGGCCGCGTTGCGGCTGCGGCTCGACGTCCTCGCCGCCGGCGCCGAAGAAGGCACCGCGACGGAACTGGCCGCCGCGCAGGAGGAGATCGCCCGGCTGTCCCGGCTGGTCGACGGACTGCTGGCGGTCGCGCGCGCCGAACAGGCGACACCCCGCCCGAGCGCGGTGCGCGTCGACGAGGTGGTGGCCGAGCGGGTGGCCGCCTGGTCGCCCGTGGCGGAGGAGCGCGGGGTGGGGCTCAGGGCCGTGTCCGCAGGACCCGCGGTGACCGTCGCGCTGGGCGCGGGCCACCTGGAGCAGATCCTCGACAATCTGGTCGCCAACGCGGTCGAGGCCGTGCCCGCCGGCGGGAGCATCACTCTCGACGTCCGCGAGGCGGGCGGGCGGGCCCGGGTGCTCGTGCGGGACGACGGGCCGGGGATGACGGCCGAGGCGAAGGAGCTCGCATTCCACCGGTTCGGGAACCCGGAGACCAGGGGCAGCGGCCTGGGGCTCGCCATCGTCCACCGGCTGGTCACCGCCAACGGCGGTGCCGCACGCCTGGAGGACACGCCCGGCGGCGGGCTGACCGTCGTACTGGATCTGCCGCTGTGGCCGGAGCGCGGGCACGAGCGGGGGATCGCGTCGAGATCCTTACCCGTGGACCGGACGGCGGATCAGAACCGGTAGATCTTTACGGGTTCTGAAGAAGACGCGAACCAGTTCCCGAGTGGCGTGAGCAGAGCCTGGAGAAAGACGCACCCGACGCGGGCCGCCGATTCACCAGGAGCGCTGCCATGGCACCCTCGCCCGACGACTTCCACCGGCCCCCCTCCCCGGCCGGTTCCCCGCTCACGCGCGATCACGGCCTGCGACGCAGCCGCCGCATCACCCGGTGGATCGCCGTCACCGCCGTGGCCGGCGCTGCGGCCCTGGGCAGCCTCTACACCCATCTGCTGCCGGGCACCTCGGCCTCCCCCGCGCCGCCGGGCCCACCCGTGCAGCACTCCGCCGCTTCCACCGCCACCACGGCACGAGGGGACGACCAGCGGCGGGGCGAGGACGACGAGGAGGGCGCGGCCCCGGTCACCCAGCCGGCACCGCGGCCCCCCGCCCAGCCGCCGGCCGCCTCCCAGGGACAGCCGCACACCACGACGGGGGCGTCATGACCACGCGCGCCCCGGCACCGGCCCGGACGGTCTTCCCTGCTCTGGGCACCACGGCCGCCCTGCTCGTGACCGACCCGAGCGCCCTGCCCGTCGCGACGGCGGCCCTGCGCGACGAGCTGGCCACCGTCGACCTCACGTGCAGCCGCTTCCGGCCCGACTCCGAACTCACCCGCGTGAACCTGGGCGCGGGCACCTCCCTCACCGTCAGCGCATACTTCGCCGAAGCGCTCCAGGTCGCCCTGCGTGCCGCCCGGATCACGGACGGCGCCGTGGACCCGACCGTGGGCGGGGCGGTGATCGCGCTCGGCTACGACTGCACCTTCGCCTCCGTGCGCCCCGACGACGCCCGTCCGCTGCCCGTGTCACGCCCCGCGCCGGGCTGGCAGCGGATCGTCTTCGACCCGCACACCCGCCGGCTGCGGCTGCCCCCGCACACCCGTCTGGACCTGGGCACCACCGCGAAGGCCCTGGCCGCGGACCGCGCCGCCCGCGGAGCCGCAGCCGCCACCGGCAGCGGGGTTCTCGTCAGCCTCGGCGGCGACCTGGCGACGGCCGGGCCGACGCCGGAGGGCGGCTGGCGGATCGCGCTCGCCGACGACCACGCACGGCCCCTGACGGAGCCGGGCCCCACCGTCGCCGTGACGGGCGGAGCGCTGGCGACCTCCGGCATCCGGGTGCGCACCTGGCGGCGAGACGGGCGCACCCTGCACCACATAGTCGACCCGGCCACCGGCGAGCCCGCCGCACCCGTCTGGCGCACCGTCACCGTCGCGGCCGCCACCTGCGTGGACGCCAACACCGCCAGTACCGCCGCGATCGTGCTGGGCGACCGGGCCCTGGACTGGCTGCTCGGCACCGCCCTGCCCGTGCGGCTCGTCGGCCTCGGCGGCGATGTCGTACGCCTCGGCGACTGGCCGCTCGATTCCCGCGTCCCTGCCCAGGGAGGCAGGCCATGACCACCCTGGCCCTGACCGGCAGCCCCCTGTGGTACGCCAGCCGTGCGAGCGGGACCCTCTCCCTGATCCTGCTCACCGCCACCCTGGTGCTCGGGATCGCCTCCGGCAGGCGCTCCGCACCGCGCCGGATCGGCCGGTTCGAGGTCGGGCTGCTGCACCGCAACCTGTCCCTGCTCACCCTGGTCTTCCTCGCCGTGCACGTGGGGACCGCGGTACTCGATCCGTTCGTGCGCCTGGGATGGGCGGTGTCCGTGGTGCCGTGGGTGGGGTCCTACCGTCCGCTCTGGCTCGGACTGGGTACCACTGCGCTCGATCTGCTGCTCGCAGTGCTGGTGACCAGCGCGCTGCGGCTGCGGCTGGGGGTGCGGCGCTGGAAGGCGGTGCACTGGCTGGCGTATGCGGCGTGGCCGTTCGCTCTCTTCCACGGGGTGGGCACCGGCACCGACACGCGGCTTCCCCTCCAGCTGTGGCTGTACGCGGGGTGTCTGGCCTCGGTGATCGGTGCCGTGTGGTGGCGCCTGGCGCAGGCCGGCCCGGGGCGGGTCGCCGGGCGTCTGGTGGCCGCCGTGACCGCGACCGCCCTACCGATGGTGCTGGCGGGGTTCCTCGCCACGGGGCCGCTGCAGCCGGGCTGGGCCGAGCGTGCCGCCACGACGACGATCCTGCTCGAAGGTGGACGATGAACTCCTCGGCCGCGGCATCCTTCGCGCCCGACCACCCCTGGGCCGGGCCGGTCGATCCGTCCGCGGCCCGTCTGCTCGCCGGGTGGTACTCCACCGGGCAACCGGCCACACTCAGCGATCATCTGCGGCGCTACGGCCCGCCCCCCGGGAGCCGTACGCCGATGTCCCTGGTGGAGGCCGTCGAGGCGGCGGGACTCACCGGACGCGGCGGCGCCGGGTTTCCCACCGCCCGGAAACTGCGTGCCGTCGCGGAGCACCGTGGCCGCTCGGTGGTCGTCGTCAACGCCATGGAGAGCGAACCCGCCAGCAGCAAGGACCAGTTCCTGCTCGCCGTCGCACCCCATCTCGTCCTCGACGGTGCCGTCCTGGCTGCCGCCGCGGTCGGCGCCGACACCGTCCACCTGTGCCTGCCCCGCGAACGCACGGCCCAGTACAGGCAGCTCGGGGCGGCTCTGGCCGAGCGTCGGCACGGCCGCCTCGACCGGGTGCGGGTGCGTCTGCACGCTCTTCCGCACGCCTACGTCTCCAGCGAGTCGACCTCGCTGGTGAGCTGGCTCAACGGAGGTCCGGCCCGACCCCAGGGCAGCCCGCGCACCCACGAACGGGGCGTCGCCCGGCGTCCCACGCTCGTGCACAATGCCGAGACACTCGCCCATCTCGCCCTGATCGCCCGCCGCGGACCCCGCTGGTTCCGGCAGGCCGGTGCCCCGGACGAGCCCGGCACCACGCTCGTCACCGTCTCCGGCGCCGTGGCCGCCTCGGCTGTCCTCGAGGTCGTGCTCGGCACCCCCCTCACCACGGTCCTCGACCGTGCCGGAGGTCCGACGGAACCCGTGCAGGCGGTCCTGCTGGGCGGTTTCGCCGGCACCTGGCTCCCGGCGCAGTATCTGCACACGCCCCTCACCCGCCGCGATCTGACCCCGCTGGGTGCCGCGCCCGGTGCGGGCGTCCTCGTCGCGCTCGCCCACTCGGCCTGCGGGCTCAGCGAAACGGCGCGGATGCTTGCCTATCTGGCCGCCCACGGCGCCCGCCAGTGCGGTCCCTGCCATTTCGGGCTGCCCGCCGTGGCCGAGGACTTCACCGCCCTGGCCGCCGGACGGGCCGATACGGATCTGCTGTCCCGCCTGCAGCGCCGGACCGCTCTGCTGCCGGACCGGGGCACCTGCCGCCACCCGGACGGTGCCCCCCGCCTAGCGGCCTCCGCGCTGCGCACCTTCCCCGAGGACGTCGAGCGGCACCTCACCCACGGCGCCTGTGAAGCGGCCCGTCGGCCGCCCCGGATGCCCGTACCGCCTGCCACACCCCCGGAAGGATGGCGATGACCCGCATCCGGACCCTGCGCATCGACCGCATCGCCTGCTCGGGCCAGGGCCTGTGCGCGGAACTGCTGCCCGAGCTGATCGACCTGGACGAATGGGGCTACCCCGTGCTCAAGGACCGGGCCGTCCCCGAACGGCTGCACACCCACGCCCGCCGGGCCGTCGGCGCCTGCCCCCGCCTGGCTCTCCGTGTCGAGGACACCAAGCCCTGACACACCCGCGACCACCGCCGGTCAGATCAGCGGCAGCGTCCCCGACATGGCCGTACCCACCTGGCCGACCCGACCTGGCCAGCCCTGCTCGACACGCGGCTTCGATGCGACGGTGCTCGTCCTCCAGGACGGCGATCTTCTCCGGAAAGTCGGCGGCCGCGCCGGGAACAGTCGGTGCTCCTCGGCCACGCCTTTCGGCGGTGCGTCGTTGTGTTTCCTCGACGGCTGCAGCATGGCGCCCGTTCCTCGTCCAGGGGAGCGGGCGTCGGGCGCGGGGGCGCTCAGGGCGAGAGCTGCACCCCGTACAGGCTGCGTCCGCCCACGAGTTCGCGGCCGGTGATCAGTTCGGGTTCGATGCGGACGAAGACCTCCTCGGGCGAGGGGGCCCAGGAGCGTGGGCCGGTCCGGGTCAGACGCTCGTGCTCGTCGGGGTCGCGCACCACGGTGGCCGCCCCGGTGACGACGACGCTCCAGCCGGAGTGCGCCACCGAGTCGACCTCGTCGACCTCGAAGGCGACCACCGTGCCGTCGACAGCACGGGCCAGTTCGGACGCCGCCGAGGTGCACAGCAGTACCGCGCCGTCGCTGTCGAGGGAGAAGTTGACGGGCAGCACCGCGGGCAGGGCCTGCCGGGTGTGGACGATGCGGCCGACGGGCACCTTCGCCAGGAGACGCAGGCACTCCTGCCGTTGGAGTTCGCGGAAACCGTCGTTGGGATACATGAGCCAGCCCGTCTCTCACCTGGATGCGACGCTGGAGCGTCCGGTCCATCGTCCGTCGGGTGGGTGCGGCGGGTGAGGGTCCATCGGCCCTGGCCCGGCCGCAGAACGTCCCGCGTCACACCGTGATGCGTCGCCCGGTGATGGCGAGGGGATCGATGCGCACCCACTGGTCGCGGCGGCCTCCGGCCCAGGGCTCGCTGCGGGCGCCCTCGGCGAGCCGGCGCATCTCGTCGGGGTCCGTCACGGTCCGGGCGTGGCCACGCACCAGCACGCTCCAGCCCCTGCTGAACGCGTCGTCGATGCGGTCGACCTCGAAGGCGACCTGGCAGCCGGACGCCTGCGACGGCGTACTGCCGGGTTCGGTACGGAAGACGATCGCCCCCCCGACGACGCTGTAGTTCACGGGCACGACGACGGGCCCCGAGACCGTGGGCACCGCGATCCGCCCCACTCCGTGCATGGAGAGCAGCGCCCGGCACTCCGGGACGCTCAGCGACGTGAAGTCGGGGCTGCGGGAAGCCTGCCCCAGGCCGCTCGGCAGTTCGGTGTCGCCGCCGGTGAGGTCCCGCACGGTGGTCTCGAGGACCTGGGACAGCCGGAGCAGGACGCCGGGGCCCGGTGCGGCGCCGGGGTGCTCCTCCAGGTACTGGAGGTAGCCCGGCGCCATGCCGGCGCGGGTGGCCGTCTCCCTCCGGCTGAGTCCGAGACCCGCGCGCCGTGCGGCGAGACGGCGTCCGAGATCGCCCAGCGCATGTTCCTCGACCGTCCGAGACGGTGCCTTTTCCGCCATGGCCGCTCACTCCCTCTCACCCTGCCGGACCGCACCCGACGCCCGGATTGACCCGTAGATCCAGCATGTCCGGATCCAATGGGGCGGACTTGGGCCGGTCGGCCCTGACCGCCGGGCCGGACGGGACTGCTTCCGGGCCGCGCCGGGGCGCCGTGAACGCGTCATGGGACGGGGGCACCACCGCATCGTTGCGTTGCGGCGGTGCCCCCTCGGGGACGCCGAAGTCACTGCAGCCAGCGGTTCCGGCTGACGAAGGGCAGTCGCGCCCAGACCTTGCCCAGACCCCAGGTGGCGCCGGCGCCGGCCGCCGCGAGGGCGATGACGACGACGGCGTAGATGACGTGGTAGTCGGCGAACGGGTTGGTCGACATGCTCAGCGACCCGTCCGACAGGTGCCTTGCGGGCGGCCATTCCGCGATCCACATCAGCGCCATCATCGCGGTGCCGGCCACGGCCGCGATCCGCAGGCCGATGCCCACGATCAGGGCGAGGCCGATACCGAGCAGGCCGAGCATGAACAGCCAGTCCGCCCAGCCCGCGCCGGCCCAGTCGTGGAAGGTGGATTTCATCGGTCCGGCCGCGACGGAGCTGAGGAATCCCTTGGTCGGCGAGCCGCCGTCGATCCAGCCCTTGCCGGACGGGGTGGCGTAGCCGAAGCCGAAGGTCTTGTCGAGGAAGGCCCACAGGAAGACGAACCCGGTCAGCAGGCGAAGCCCGGCGAGGACGTGTGCGCTGGTCGCCGTGAGCGCGACGGCGCCGGTCTCGTCGACGGGCCGCTGAGCCGTCGCCGGCCTGCGCACGGACGGGAGGTGGAACCGGACATGCCGGTGCGGTTGGTCGTGGACTGCCATGATGCTCATCCCTCTCCAGGGGTGATGCGCGGTTTGACGACTCTCGTTGCGCTCTGAATGTCCCGCTCCGGCAGTCGGCGTCGCAGGGGCTGCGCGGCCCGTGGTGCGGGGCCGAACGTCCCTGCGGTGAGGGCCCGTTCAGGTGCCCGCTGCGGTCCCGGTCATCCGGTGGGCACGAGGACCACCGGGCAGTGCGAACGGTGCAGCAGGGTGTGTACGACGGGGCCGACGTGCGGGCCGGGCCGGTCTGCGTGGCGGTGGACGCCGATGACGACGACACCGGCTTCGCGGGTGGCTTCCAGCAGCGCGTGCGCCGGCCCGGCGGTGACGGTGTGCGCCTCGACGCCGACCTGGGGGTGTTGCTCCCGCAGCTCGGAGAGGGCGAAGCGGGGCACTGCCTCCTCCATGGCGCCGCGTTGGCCGGGTTCCCGCTGTCCGGGGCTTGTTGCGGGCACCGGCGACGGCACTTCCGGGGTGACGTGCCGGCGGGACCAGGAGTGCAGGACGCGCAACCGGGTGCCTCGCCGCTCCGCCTCCTGGAAGGCATAGGCCGCGGCGTCCGCGTCGGCGTCGCTCGCCAGGCCCAGCAGCACCTCTCGGCCGTCGTCGCACCGGTGGTCACCGCGTACGACCAGCAGCGGACTGTGGATGTGCGCGGCCAGGCGCAGGCTCACCGAGCCGAAGAGCAGTCCGGTGAATCCGCCCAGCCCGCGGTTGCCCACGACGGTGAGGGCCGCGCCGTCGCTCTCCCGCACCAGGGCCTCCGCCGCGCCGCCCACACGTGACGCGGTCTCGACCTGCAGGCCGGGATGGTGGGCGCGGATGCGTGCGGCGGCGGACGCGAGGACCGGTCCGGCCTCGTCCTGGTCGCGGACTGCGTGGACGACGCGCAGGACGGCGTGGCGGCGTACTGCCTCCTGCGCCGCCCAGTCCAGCGCCCGTACGGCGGTCAGTGTGCCGTCGACTCCGACGGCGACGTACTGGGCAGTCATGTCGCTGTTCCCTTCTGTGCTCCCGTTCTGTGCTCCCGTACGGCTCTCATGCTCCGGCGGACCGTCGGGCGGGAAATGGGCCATCGGTCCCGCCCCTGCCCGAGAGCGACCTCCCGACCCGCCGTCCGCGAGGCGATGGAGCCGCCCGGTCCCCGCCAGACGTGCGCAAAGGGCCGACCGGCCCTACCGCCGTACCTGACATCCGGCTTTGCTCTGTCTATGACCGAAGTCCGCACCGGGCCGGCACCCTGCCACACGGAACGCGTCATCGGGGGCACGACGGTGGTGGAACTGCACGGCGAGATCGACATGCTCACGGCGACGCCGCTTTCGGCCCGCCTCGACACCCTGACCGCAGGCCCGCGCCCCCACCTGGTGCTCGACCTGCGCCCCGTGACCTTCATCGACGGCAGCGGCCTGCGCCTGCTGTGCCGCGCGAGGAACCGGGTGCTGGCCCGGCAGGGCAGGCTCCGGCTGGTGGCCGACAGGGGGCGCCTCCTGCGCATCCTGCGGCCCGCCCTGCTGGCCGACGTCTTCGAGATCCTTCCCGACCTGCGGGCGGACCATTTCGATGCTCCCGAACAGGGCACCGTCTCCGCCGGGACGGGCTGACCCCGTCGGCTTGTGGCGCAGTCCTCGCTTGCAGCGGCTCTCGCACGGCATGACGATCGGAGGGCGGGTGTCCTACCCCTCCGTTACCACTGAGGCATGTGATGGGTCCCACATCACACAGCGGTGAAGGCGGTCGCCCGGATCCCCCCGTGGGGGCGCTGACCCCCACCGGCGACCCGGTGCTTGCCGCCCGGTTCAGCGTGCCGGTGGTACCGAAGACGTTCGTGCGCAGGCCCCGGCTCTCCAAGCAGCTGGACGCAGGAGTCCAGGGGCCACTGACCCTGGTCGCCGGGCCTGCCGGCGCGGGCAAGACCCTGCTGGTCGCCGACTGGGTCACGGCAGGAGGCCTGCCGGGGCCCGCCGCCTGGCTGACGGTGGAGCCGGAGGACAGCGGCCCCGGCCTCTTCTGGACCTATGTGCTGCAGGCCTTCCGGCACCATGGGATCGCCCTGCCCGACCAGATCGGCAGCCCGGCCCGCCCCGGCACCGTGGACCACTCGCTGCTGACCCGCCTCGCGGCCTGGCTGGACGGACGGGACGTGCCGGTGATCCTCGTCCTGGACGACTTCGACGGGACGTCCGGGTCCGCCGAGGTCGCCGATGAGCTGCAGTTCGTCCTCCGGCACGCGGGCCGAGGCCTGCGCCTGGTGATCATCTGCCGTGCGGAGCCGTTGCTGCCCCTGCACCGCTATCGGGCCGCCGGCGAACTCGTCGACATCCGCAGCGCCGACCTGGCGTTCCGTTCCGAGGAGACGGCGGCCCTGGTCGATCGCCATGGGCTGCCGCTGTCGGCGGACGCCGCCCGTGCCCTGACCGAGCGCACGGGCGGCTGGGCGGCGGGACTACGCCTGTGCGCCCTGGCGGCCGAGCACACCGATGACCCGGAAGGCTTCCTGAAGGACTTCGAGGCCGGTCAGAGCACTCTCGCGGACTTCCTGCTGGCCGAAGTGCTCCGCACCCACCCGGCGGAGACCCAGGACCTGCTGCTGCGCACCAGCATCGTCGAGGAAACCCATCCGGATCTGGCCAATGCCCTCACCGGGCGGAACGACGCGGAACCCATTCTGGCGGAGCTGCAGCACGCGAACGCGTTCGTCGAACCCATCGGGCATTCCTGGTACCGGCTGCACCCGTTGTTCGCGGAGATCCTGCGGGCCCATCTGCGCGTCCGCCACCCTGGCCTGGAGCCGGAGTTGCACCGTGTGGCTGCCAGGTGGCTGAGCGGAGCGGGCCTGCTGAGCGAGGCCCTGCCGCATGCGGCGGACGCGGGCGACTGGGATCTGGCCGCCGCCGAGTTCATCGACGATCTGGCGATCGGCCGGATGCTGACCGGCCTGGACGCCGAGCGCCTGGACGGTCTCTTCGCCCCGATGACCCCGGAGGCCTCCGGGCCCGCGACCGATCTGGTGCGGGCGGCGCGCGAACTGACCCGCCACGACGTGGAGCGAGGTGTCGCCTACCTGCACGACGCGCAGGAGAAGCTGCCCGACGACCCGCGCGAGGCCGCGGCCGCGCAGTTCAGCTGTGCCGTGTTGCAGGTGCTCGCCGCCCGGGTGGCGGGCTCGGCGGACATGGCCGAGACGGCGGCCGAGACGGCGGCGGAAGCCGCGCGTGCGCTGCCCGCCGACCTGCTGGAGCAGCGCCCGGAGCTGACGGCCCTCATGCTCACCGACCTCGGATCGGCCCAGCTGTGGGCCGGCCGCTTCGATGCCGCTCGTTCGACGCTGTCCGCCGCCGTCCGGGCCGCCGACGGGCCGTCGACGGCCTTCCCCCGGCATGAAGCCCTCGGCCGACTGGCGCTGATCGACCATCTGCACGGCTGGCCCGGCCACGCCGAGTCGCACGCCAGGGCGGCGATCTCCGAGGCCGACCACTCCGGTCTGCCGGCCTCCGCGCGAACCGGGGTCGCCCAGCTCGTACTCGCCGCCGTCGCCATCGACCGGGGCGACCTCGTGGCGGCGCGCGACCACCTCGATCAGGCCGTCGCCTCGTCCGCCGCGTCCCGCGATCCCATCGTGGCCGTCGAACTGGCACTGCTGGGTTCCCGGATGCGGCTTGCGAAGGGGGATCCCCAGGGGGCGCTCCAGGACCTCGACGCGATGGCGGAGAAGCCGCTGACCTCCGCGGACCCTTCCCCCTGGGTGCACGACCGGATCGCGATGGCCCGGGCCGCCGTACGACTGGCCGAGGACGACGCCCGGTCCGCGGTACGGGTCTTCGAGAACGAGCCGCCGCAGACCCCGGAGGGCCTGGTGGCCGAGGCCCGGGCGTACCTGGCTGCCGGTGCACCCGAGCGGGCGCTGGGCATCCTCGACGCGCTCCCCGACGACCCCGGTCGTGGACCGGGCGTCACGGCCTGGGCTCTGGTGGCTCGGGCACAGGCCGTCGACGCACTGGGGGATGCCGCCACCGCAGAAGGCCTGGTCGTACGGGCTTTGGCGGTCTGCCGGCCGCATCAACTAAGGCGGCCCTTCCTGGAAGCCGGGCCGTGGCTCGGGCGGCTGCTGAGCCGCCGGCCCGCGCTCACACAGGGACACGACTGGCTGGCCACCGCCCCGGAGATGCGCTCCCCCGGACCGCGTCCGCAGCAGGGATCCGGGCTCCCTTCCCGGGAGCCGCTCAGCGAGCGGGAGCGGGACGTGCTGGGGCGGGTGGCGCAGCTGATGTCCACCGACGAGATCGCAGACGATCTTCATCTGTCGGTCAACACGGTCAAGACGCACCTGAAGAGCATCTACCGCAAGCTGGCCGTGAGCCGACGCGGCGACGCGGTCCGCCGGGCCCGGGAACTGGGTCTGCTGTGAGGCCCGTTCACCTGCCCGGGGTGATGTCCCCCACCTCCTGCCGCCGCAGCATGGAGACACAGAGACACGAAGGACCGGACGACGTCGAGAGAAGCCTGCTCATGCGCTATGAGATCCGCGTCGACGGGCAGATGTCGGACACGCTGACTGCGGCGTTCCCCGAGTTGGACAGCTTCGTCGGACCCCGTCAGACCGTACTGCTCGGCGAGGTCACCGACGAGGCCCATCTGTACGGCCTGTTGGCGCGGTTCCAGTCGCTCGGTCTGCACGTGGTGGAGATGCGCCGGCTCCCGGCGTGAGGGAAGCAGGACTTCGTACGCACGGCGGACTTCGTAGGCACAGCTGGGCCGGCCCCTCTCCAAGCTCTTCCGGAAGCTGCTCCGGGAGACGTCTTGGAGCGGGGCCGGCCCAGCCGGCCGTCACATGCCCAGCAGCCGCGACTTGGCGGCGGTGAACTCCGCGTCGGTCAGCACTCCTTGGTCGCGCAGCTCTCCGAGCCGCTTCAGCTCGTCGAGCAGGCCGCTGCCCGCAGACGGCTGGGCGGCGGCGGGCGCGGCCGGTGCAGCAGGTGCGGCGGCCTGCTGCGCCTGGAGCTGCTCGATGGCCGCCTGCTGGTCCGCTTCGTGCTGCTGGGCCGCCGCGGCCCGGCGTCCGGCGGCGTATGCGGTGCCGCCGACCAGAGCGCCGCGCAGCAGGGGACGGCGTCGTCCGAGAGGCATCGTCCTGTCCTTTCTCTTCCGCAGTTGTGCCGCCGCGTGCGGGCGTCACGTCAGTGTCTGCGGCGTGGCCGTGCCGCTCAGTTCTGCCTCCACCTCGGCGATCTGCTCATGGGGAATGCGCACCGTAGCCAGCAGACGGCCGTTGTGGCGCCGGACCTCCTCGGCGGCCTCCCGGGCCCACACGTTCTCCACCAGCAGGGCGAGGACGGTGGTGTCGGGATCCATCACCATGGCGATCTCGTTGACGTCGTCGAGGCCGACCATCCCGAGCGTGCGGCGCGCGGCGATGTCGGCGGCCACGTCGCCCAGGTTCGCGATGTCCGACAACTCGGTCCTGCCGATACGGCCGTCCGGGCCCTTCGTCACCACCAGCGCATCGAGGATGCGGACGTCATTGCGGCGCTCGATTTCCTGCACCGCGGCCAGGAAGGAGTCCGGAGGCTGACCGGCCGGGAACGAAAGAATGATCAGGTCGATCGGTCCGAGAATGCTCATGCCGGGGCTCCGTTCTTCCGCTGGCTGTATGCCGTGCGCGGTCAGTGCGAGGCGAGGATCTTCGCCTTGGCCTGCGCGTACTCGGTGTCGGTGATGTCACCGTGGTCGTGCAGCCCGGCGAGCTTGGCCAGTTCGTCCGTACTGGTGCGCCCGGCCGCGGGGGTCTCGGCTGCGGCTTCTTGGACGTAGGAGCGGAAGGCCTGCTCCTGCCGCTGCATCTGGCGCACGTCGCGTTCGCCCATGCTTCGCCCGCGGGCGATCAGGTAGACGAAGACGCCGAGGAACGGCAGCACGCAGACGAAGAGCGTCCAGCCCGCTTTGCCCCACCCGTTCATGCTGTCGTCCCGGAAGATGTCCCCGATGACCCGGAAGAGCAGCACGAACCACATGATCCACAGGAAGAAGTAGAGCATGGTCATGAACGCACTGAGGAGGGGATAGTCCGAGCTTGCCAGGGGGTAGTCCACGGTTTGCCTCCACGTGTCGACCGCCGTGATAGCGCGGCGGTGCCCGGCCTTGCCTGCTCCACGCTGCGCTCGCCGACCTGCGGACACATCACCCTGTGCGGGTGGGGTGCGGGCGGCGGCCGTGACAGCGCGACCACCTGCGTTTCCTCGTTGGTCCGGACGGTGTTGTCCCATGAGCGCGGGTTCGCCGTCCTGCCAGGCCGTCCGGCTGGGCGTCACCCGAGGTGGGTGACGCCGCGGCCCGAGCATGCCGTGGCCGCGACAAGCAAGGTCGTCGCGATGAAGGGCAGCGCGGCGGCGAAGTTCGCATGAGCCTGCGCCAGTTCACGCCCACCGTCACCATGACCATGGTGACCGACGGCATCAGCAGGATGAGGAACAGCCCGATCTTGAAGGCGTGCTGGGCCCCGGCGTCATGAGCGTGCCCGGGCCGCCGCAGCCCTCTACCCGGTCAGACGGCCAGCACCTTGGACTTGGCCCGCTCGTACTCGTCGTCGGTGATGGCGCCCTGGTCATGCAGCGCGGCCAGCCTGCCGAGCTCGTCCGCCTTGGTGGCCCCGGCCGTAGGGCCCGTGGCGGCGGTCTGCTGAACGTACGTGCGGAACGCCCGTTCCTGGGCCTGCACCCGTCGCATCTCGCGCTCGCCCATCCCGCGCCCGCGGGCGATCAGATAGACGAGCACGCCGAGGTACGGCAGCGCACAGACCATCAGCGTCCAGCCGGCCTTGGCCCAGCCGCTGAGCGCGTCGTCCCGGAAGACGTCTCCGATCACGCGGAACAGCAGCATCAACCACAAGATCCATACGAAGAACCAGAGCATGGTCAGGAAGACGTTGAGCAGCGGGTAGTCCATGGTTACCTCCGCACGCAGGTGGCCGCGGCGACGGCTGCACGACCGGTGGGGGCCTGCGCCTCATACGGTCCACCGGCCCTCTCCCCCACTGCATCACCCCCCGCGGGTGGGCCCCAGGGATCCGGCGCGGGCAGGACGAAGTCTCATGAGGCGTCGTGCGGCTGCGGCGGGGGTGGCTGCTCCGCGTTCAGCGTCGCGCGACCGCCTGCTGCGAGGAGGGCCACAAGGGCCAGGACGCCGAGCAGGACGAGGCAGAGCAGCAGGATCGTGAGCGCGGTGGGGTGGTTCCACAGCGCGAAGACCAGAGCCACGATCAGCAGGGCGGCCAGCGTGATCCACCGGCGGTAGGTCTGCGCCCAGACACCCACCTTTCCGGTGCGGACCTGGTGCGCGTATGCCCAGGTGGCCGCGGAGTCCGCGGTGCGTTCGGAGGTGCTGCGGATCGCCACCGGCAGCCGTCCGGGACCGATCAGGTAGGCGCCGAGTGCGATCACGATCCCGAGCACGATCGCCGTGCGCAGGCTCAGCCGCAGGAAGCGCAGCAGGGTGTCGAAGACGGCTGCGGCAGCCGCCTGCGACTGCACCTGGGGCGGGAGGTGGTTGAGGTAGTAGTGGCGCGCGACGACCAGGCCGATGGCCACCACCAGGCAGGCGAAGGCCGCCCCGAGGGCGGTACGGGCGAGGGCGCGCCGCTTGCTGCGGGCCAGGAGCACTCCGGCGGCGCCGATCAGGACGACCAGGATGGGGAACCAGGTGCCGATCACGTCCAGCGCATGGGCACCCTTGCGCATCTTGGCGAGCTGGTCGGAATGGAACAGCACCAGCTGCTTGTTGACCTCGGGAATCTTCTCCGCCGGGGACAGACCCGCCGCGACCAATTTCTGTTTCAGCTGGTCGACGGCGGTTCCGACGTCCAGGGTGACCGTGCCGTCGCTGACGCCGATGGCGCCGCGACCCTGCCCGGTCAGCGCGTGCACGACTGCGTTGTGGGCCCTGCGGTTGGCATTCGTCCACACCGTGGCGAAGGCATCGCTGTGCACCACGCGTGTGGCGATCTTCGTCACCGCGCTGTCGACAGCGGAATCGATCTGCGGTCCCAGCCCGCGTACGGCAGCAGTGGCCCGTGGCGGCAGGCCCTGAGCGTGCAGCCAGCCGGCGAGCTCCGCGGCGGCCCGGGCTCCGTCGACCCGTACGTCCGCCGCATGGGAGATGCGCTTGACGGCCGCGTCCTGGATCGCCGGGTCGGTGGCCAGCGGCGAGACCGTGGACACATAGCGGTCGGTGTCGAGCGCGATGTCGTGGACCCACACCGTGAGCAGCGCGACGGGAACGAGAATGCAGGTCAGCACGATCAGTACTGCGGAGGCCGTCGCGCGGACGACCCCCCCGGACGGCGGGCTCATGCATACTCCAGCTTCTCCAGCGGGGTACTTCTACCTCCTCTCCATTGCCGCTGCGAACGCCGCGGAGCGCACATCGGGAAGCCCGTACGCGTGAGAATGCGGGCCGGTGGGGGGGCGATCACAGCGGTGGCATGTCCGAAGCCTGCAGGTCGCGTCGGTCGGCCGAGCGCAACGCCAGCGCCACGGCGACCTCCGCCACGCCGAGCAGCAACAGCCACAGGCCCAGCAGACGGGCGAGCGCGACGGCCGACTCTGCGGGGTAGCCGAGCACGACGATGCCGGCGACGACACCGAGCACCCCGACGCCGAACGTGAGGCCGCGGTGTGCCCGGCCCCGGTCCGCGATCGCGATGTACACCGTCACCAGCCCCGACAGCAGCCAGAACACCCCGACGACGAGGGACAGCACGGCGATGGTCTGCATCGGGTGGCGCAGACACATCACCCCGACCAGCACGGATCCGAAGGCCAGCAGGATCCGCATGAGCCGGCTGCCGCTGTCCCGGTACGAACGGGAGAAGGCCGACACGAACGAGAAGACGCCCCCGAGCAGGAAGTGCAGGCCGATCACCACGCCCAGCACATGCAGCGTCTCCTGTGGCCACACGAGCACGATGACGCCCGGGACCAGGGTCGCCAGGGCCCAGCCGAGCGCCCACAGCCATGCGTCGCCGACGTCCGCCAGGATGTCCTGGGCGTCGGTGGATGCGGGCTTTGGAGTAGACGTCATGGTGTCGCCTCCGACGTCGGGCCGGGTCCCGTGATCCCCCGCGCCGGGTGAGGGCGCCTCACATCCGCTGGTCGGTGACGTCGTCGCGCCGCACCACGCACAGGCCCCAGATGATGAACCCGTACATCGCGATCAGCGTCAGCGACCACATCGGGTAGTAGGGGAGGGACAGGAAGTTGGCGATGATCAGCAGGGATGCTATGACCACACCCCCGACCCTGGCCCAGGTGGCCGCCGTGAACAGGCCGAGGCTCACGATCACCCCGACCACACCGAGGGCCAGGTGGATCCAGCCCCAGCTGGTCAGGTCGAACTTGAAGACGTAGTTGGGGGTGTTGACGAAGACTTGGTCATTGGCGATCGCCATGATGCCGCGGAAGATATCGAGGACACCGGCGATCATCAGCAACACCGCGGCGAACACGGTGAGGCCGGCAGCGGCGGCCATTGTGCCCGGCGAATGGCGACGAGGAGTAACGGTGCTGGCCATGGCCGGCCTCCATTCCTCACGAGGGCTGCTGCGCGCAGCCGTTCACCACCGACCCTGCACCCGGTGGGCCGCTGCGTGATCACCCGGGGAGGGTGAGGTTGCACCGGTTGCCTGCTGCTGTGCTGGGCGTGCACTCCCACGAGGCCGAGGAGGCTGAGATGGCTGCCGAGTTCCGGGGGAGGATCGCGCGGGAAATCAGCGACTCGGTGCCCGGCGTCCTCGACATCGTCTGGGACCACATCGGCTTCGGCACCTTCGACAGCGACCGGTCCTGCCCGGACCTGGTGTACGACAACCACCCCCACGAGGTGAAGCAGACCCCCGACCGGGGCTGCCCCTTGTCGAGGAAGCCGGCCGACCGGGCGATCGAGTTCATCCGCGACGCCGAGGTCGTCGCGCTGGACACACCGTGGTTCACCCGCCTGTGCCCCGGCGCCGGACACGAGGTCTACCGCGAGCCGGCCCTGCGGCGTGAGATCGAGCGGGGAACCATGCCCGAGGGAACCGGGCTCACCCCGATCAATCCGCACGGCGAGCCGTATGCGCTCGGGCCCGGTGGGGCGCCGTGGCCGGCCGACGAGTTCGTCCGCCCCTGGCAGACCCTGAACGAGGACGAGCAGCGCCTGTTCGCCCGAATGACGGAGATCTTCGCCGGGTTCGTCCACCGCACCGACGCCCAACTCGACCGTGTTCTGGACTACTTGGCCGAGTCGGGGCAGCTCGACAAAACCATCACGGTCATGGTGTCCGACAACGGAGCAAGGGGTGAGGTCGGCCCGAACGGCTCCCTGAACGAGAACAACCTCTTCGACGGCGTGCCCGACGACCTGGCGGACAACCTGCGGCACCTGGAGGACCTGGGCAGCCCCAAGACCTACAACCACCCCCCGACGGGGTGGGCCTGGGCCTTCGACACGCCCTTCAAGTACTGGAAGCGGTGGGCCGCCTACGAGGGCGGCGTCGCGGGCCCGATGTTCATCTGGCAGAAGGTCGCCTCACCCGGCCGGGTGCCGGCGGGCGACCACATTCCGTCCGCCCTCTTCCGCGCCGACGACCGCAAGGACAACGGCATCACGGTCGGGACCCTGCCCCTGCACGTCGACGACCGCGAGGCGGGGGCGATCCGGATCAGGACGCAGCCCGGCATGTTCGCCGGCGACGGCAAGTGTCTGTGCGTGGGGCGCGACAGCGGCCAGGCCGTCTCCGGCGACTACGACCCGCCATTCCGCTTCCTGGGCGGCACGATCCGCTGCGCGCAGGTCGACGACAGCGGTCAGCCCTTCGCCGACCTGGAGAAGCAGGCCACCGGCGCGTTCACGGGCGACTGGCAGGCGGTGTCTGGCAACCACCCGGAAGGAGGACGGCACGATGAGCGGCAGCGCTTGGACCGTGGTGGCGGTGGCGGGCGTCACCGCCGCCTACGCCCTCTGCTCGCGTCGGCTGTCGACCACGCCCGTCTCCTCGGCGATCGTGTTCACCGGATGCGGCATCCTCATCGGTCCCGCCGTCCTCGACATCGTCGGCATCGAACACGACTTCGCAGCTCTGACGGCCCTGCTGGAAGCCGCCCTGACCCTGGTGCTGTTCACGGACGCCATGGCCGTCCGGCGGCGTGACCTGGCCACGGGCGACTTCCTGCCCGGCCGGCTGCTGGGCATCGGCCTCCCGCTGAGCATCGCCGCGGGCTGGCTGCTGGCCTGGCCGCTGTTGCCGGGGCTGACCGCATGGGAGCTGGCCCTGGTGGGCGCGATCCTCGCCCCCACCGACGCCGCTCTGGGCAAGAGCGCCATGTCCGATCCCCGGGTGCCGGCGCTGGTTCGCGAGGGTCTCAATGTGGAGAGCGGCCTCAACGACGGAATGGTGCTGCCGTTCTTCGTCGTCTTCCTCGCGGCCATCCCCGGCACGTCCTACGCGCACGAGGGCGTGGCGGGCACCTTCTGGCGTGCCCTGCTGCTCAGCAGCGCGCTGGGCCTGCTGGTCGGCGGCTGCGGCGGGCGACTGCTGCAGGCGGCCCGGGCCCGTGGCTGGGTTGCCCGGGAGTGGGGGCAGATCCTGGTCCCCGCCGTCGCCGTGGTCTCCTACGAACTGGCTGTGATCACCGACGGCAGTGGCTTCATCGCCGCCTGGGTGGCCGGGTTCGCCTTCGGATACACCCTTCGGCACTTCCCCGTGTCCGCCGGCACCGGGCCGGACAGCGGGGACGACACGTCCGAGTTCGCCGAGACACTGGCGGGCCTGCTGGCGTCGGTCAGCCTGATGCTCTTCGGCGCGGTGCTGCTGGGACCTACGCTGCAGCACCTGACCTGGAAGCTCGTGCTCTATGCCGTGCTCAGCCTGACCGCGGTGCGCATGCTGCCCGTGGTCCTCTCGTTGCTCGGCAGCGGACTGCGACCGCCGACGGTCGCGTACGTCGGATGGTTCGGGCCGCGTGGTCTCGCCTCTGTGGTGCTGGCGCTGCTCGTGGTGGAGGCGCATGTGCCGGGCACGGAAACGGTGGGCCGGGTGGTCGCCGTGACCGTTGGGCTCAGCGTCCTGCTGCACGGTGTGTCGGCCGTGGCGCTAGCCGGGTGGTACGGCGCCTGGTTCCGGCGCACGAGCGCGGCTGCCGGGCATGAGCTGCGGGAGGGCGCCATAGCACCGGAGAATCCGGGGTTGCCCGCCGGGCCCGGTCCTACGCGGTGAGGTCGGTCCTCGCGCTCACGTGTCCGGCGGCCACGGCATCGCCCAGCGCCCGGTGATCGCGCTCGTTCTGATCGGCGTAGGCCTGCGCGAAACGGGCCAGTGCCCGGTCGAAGGTGTCGCCGCGTCCGAGGTACGCGCCGATGGCGATCGGATCGCCGGACCGTGCGTGGGCACGCGCCAGTGAGGCGCCGCACAGCCGGCCGAAGAGCGTCAGGGTCGCGGGATCCATGGTCTCCGGCCGGGCGATGCCCTTCCAGTCCCGCAACTGCCGTACGTAGAAGTCGCGTTCGCGGCCGTCGATGCCTGTCATGTGCTTCCAGCCGAGGAAGATGTCGCTGGCGGCCTGCATCAGCCGCTGCCCGGCCACCACCCGCTCGCCCTGGTTCTCGTGCGCGCTCACGCCGCTGTAGGGAGCGAGGACCGAGTTGCCTGCCTCCTTGGCCTGCAGCAGCAGCGGGTCCTCCTCGTCCCGGCCCAGCAGCAGGATGATCCAGCAGCGGGTGCCGACGCTGCCGACGCCGACCACCTTGCGGGCCATGTCGACCACGTGGAACCGCCCCAGGAGGTGCTGCCGCTCCGACGAGAGGGTGCGTGCGTAGTCCGCGACCAGTCGGCGCAGGGTCCCTTGCAGCTCGTCGCCCTCGGTGCCGGGCAGCAGCTCGTCGAGCGGTGTGACGAGCGGCGGATCGGAGATGATCCGGGGTGCGCCGTCGACCAGCCGGGTCAGTTTCCCGAAGGCCTGCAGGCTGGTCCGGGTGCGGGCCTTGGCCGACGCGGTGTCGACCCGTCGGCGGTCGCTGTGCCTCAGCCGGTCGGACAGGATCGCCTCGACCTGGGCGACGTCGTCGCGTGCGTACCAGATGTCGAGGGTGCGCATCCCCGCGAAATCCCGCATCCGCTCGCGGTAGGCCCGGACGCTTTCGCGCACGACCGAGGCGCAGTCCGCTTCCGGGAACGAGTTGGCCCGGCCGGCGATCACCAGGCTCGCGGCGAGCCGCTTGACGTCCCATTCGAACGGGCCCGGCAGGGTCTCGTCGAAGTCGTTGATGTCGAAGACCAGACGCCGCTCGGGGGAGGCGAGCATCCGGAAGTTCAGCAGATGGGCGTCGCCGCACAGCTGGGCCATGAGCCCGGTGTGCGGGGACGCCCCCAGGTCGGACGCCATGATCGCCGCTGCGCCGCGGTAGAAGCGGAACGGCGATTCGAGCATGCGGCCGTAACGGATCGGGACGAGTTCCGGGACCCGGGCGGCGGACTGCCGCTCGATGATGTCGACGGGATCCGGCCGCTTGGCGTCCGGTTCGAAAACGGCATGGGCGGAGCGCGGCAGCACGGCCCGCGCTGCCCTGCCCAGCGCCGCACGCTCGGACGAGGACGAAGGACTCGCGTTCATCGTGACCATGGCCGTTCCTCCTTTCTGGCATCGTCACGGTTCGCTGCTCGCGTGGGATCACCCCGGGCAGGTGATGTGCCGGCCTGGGCCGTGAGCTGTGATACGCGTGTGAGCAGTGCCGAGACTCCGGCTCGGACGGCCGGCCCGAGCGACCGGCCGCCCCGGCCGGTTCAGAGGTGGACGGCTCGTCTGGCCCTGCTGGTCGCGACCGCCGCGATCGCGCTGCTGCTGGCGGCTGCCGGGGTCAGGAGCATCGCCCTGCTGCTCGTCGGTCTGGCGGGACTCGCTGCCACGGCGGCCGCCACGTGGTGGGCGCTCACCCATCACGGCCTGCTCCGGGTGCTTTCCTCCGCCCTGGCAACGGTGGTGCCGCTGGCCGTGCTGCTGTACTACGCCGCCGTGCACCTGCTGTGGGCCGCCTTGTCGGCCCTCGCCCTGGGGGCCGTGGCGAGACTGACCGGGCGAGCCGCCCTCGGCGCGGAGGCGCGTCCCGCGGGACCGCCACAGCAGCGGACTCCACCGCCGGAGAAACCGTTTCTCATCATGAATCCCCGGTCGGGCGGCGGAAAGGTCGGCAGGTTCCACCTCGCGGAGAGGGCCCGGGAACTGGGCGCCGAGGTCGCCGTACTCGACCCCGCTCACCCGCAGGACGTCGCCGAACTGGCCCGCCGAGCCGTGGCCGAGGGTGCGGATCTGCTGGGAGTCGCCGGAGGGGACGGCACCCAGGCGCTGGTCGCAGGGGTGGCCGCACAGCACGACATACCGTTCATGGTGATCTCGGCGGGCACCCGCAACCACTTCGCGCTGGATCTCGGCCTGGATCGTGCCGACCCCTCGACGTGCCTCGACGCTCTCACCGACGGAGTCGAACTCCGCATCGACCTCGGCTTCGTCTGCGACCGCGTCTTCGTCAACAACGCGTCCTTCGGTGTGTACGCGCAGGTCGTACAGAGCTCCGCCTACCGGGACGACAAGGTGGGCACGATCCTCCAGCAGCTCCCGGAGCTGCTGACCCACCAGTCCGGCCCGCGACTGACCGTACGCGCCGCCCACATGCTCTTGGACGCGCCGCAGGCGGTGCTGGTCAGCAACAACCCCTACCAGGTGGGGGACCCCGCCGGCCTCGGTCGCCGCACGCGGCTGGATTCCGGCGCGCTCGGCGTCCTCGGTGTCAACGTCGACAACGCGGCCCAGGCGGTCGAGCTGCTGCGTGGCCGGCACTCCCGCGGGCTCACCGCGTTGACCGCGGACGAGGTGGTCGTCGACGCCGATGCCCCGGAGATCGCGGTCGGCGTCGACGGCGAGGCCCTCGTGCTGTCCACCCCCGTTGTCTGCCGCATCGCGCCGGGTTCGCTGCGCGTACGGGTGCCCAGCGGCCGGCCGGGGGTGCCGCGGGCGAATCCGCCGACGGACTGGCGGGCCCTCGGCCGACTTGCCTTCGCACGCCGCAACGGGGCCTCGGCGGGCTGACCGCGGCAGGCCCGTCGGCGGGAACCGGCTAACGGGCCCGCAACTGCTCGTCCAGCGCCGCAGTCTGGGCACGACGCGGGCCGGCCGGGCCCTCCGGGCCGTAGCCGAGCCGGATCAGCATCTGGGCGTGACCGGTGTGGTGGGGGTCCGGGCCCAGGCTGCGGCGCAGGTCGGGCCATTCCATCGGCTGGTGCAGCAGCGACGCGCGCAGTCCCAGGACGGTGGCCACCAGCAGGACGTGTTCGAGTGCCTCTCCCGCGCGCAGCCAGTCCGTACGACGGTCGTGCTCGGTCCTGAGCAGGGCGATGGCCGGGGCGGTCTCGAAGTCCTGAGCGGGCAGCTGCCCGGGGTGGCGTGCGGCGGTGAAGTCCCGCATGGGGATGCGTTCGCGGGCGTCCTGGAGGCCGAGTGCGGTGTGCGGAAGGCCGACGTCGAACGGGCTGTCCGGGTCCCGGTGCACCCAACGGCGGCTCTCCCTGCCGCGGTCGGCGTCGAGGCGGTTGCGCTGCTCGGCCTCCGCGGTCACCCGCAGCAGCCGGACCGTCTCGGCGGCCTCGGGAAAGTTCAGTGAGGCGCCTTCCGCGTGAGCGGCCTCGGCGAGTTCGACGCGTGCCTGCGGCGGCAGGGGCCTGTCGGTGAACGGGAAGCGGCTGCTGTGTCTGCGCCAGATCGCCGGGTAGAGGTCGCCGCGGTGTTCCTTGCCGTGCCGACCGGCCGGTCCTGTGGGCCGCACGACGGCGAGCAGGCCGGGCTCGTCGGGGCGGGGCAGCAGCCGCACCACGGGTGACCAGCCGAAGTGGGACACCGCGACACGGAGGTTGAAGACGGACGCGCCCACCGACAGATGCAGCGCACGGCCGGCCGGATCGGCGTACCGCAGGCCGCGCTGCGGGTCCGCGCGCACCTCGAAGGCGACGGTCTGGGGGTCAAGCCTGAAGCGCCAGGGCTGCGTGTTGAAGATCGAGGGCGCGGCCACGGCTGCCGCCACGCAGGCTTCCAGGGTCTCGGCGTCGAGAGGCACGGATGGCATGGTGCCCTCCTCCCGCACGGGCTTCGGAACAGATGGTTGTCCTACGAGGGTGGGCGCCCGGCGGCCTCCGGGTGAGGGGCCGATGGTCCCCGTCAGTCAGCCGGTCAGGCCACCGATGACGTCGAGCGTGGGACGGAACGCCCCGCCCGGGGGCGGACGACTGCTGCGTGCCGGCTCACCGGGGCAGGGCTGAAGGGCCCCGCCCTTCGCAGACTTGGTCCCGGTCGGCCCCCCGACTCCCGCTGTCCGGCCCATGCCACGACACGCGCCCGGCTGTCACCTTGCTCGAAGTGACGACGAGGAGGTGCTGACCGATGCGGACGTGCAGGCGAACCAAGAGGTGGCTGTGGCGGTGGCGGGCCAACCCGCTGCGCAGGCGCGACGACGTGCACGAGGCCTGGCTCGTGCTGGCCCTCTGGACGCTCGTGGCGGTGGGCGGAACGCTCGCCGGTGTGCTGACGGCCCGGGCCGCCGACGACGTCTTCATGCAGCAGCGCGCCGAGCGCACCCCCGTGACGGCCGTACTCCTCACGGACACGCCCCCCGCGGAGGCGAAGATCTACCGCGCGTTTGCTCAGGTCCGCTGGACCGGAAAGGACGGATCCGCCCGCACCGGCAGGACACTGGTGAACGGCGGACTCAAGGCCGGATCCACGACGGTGCTCTGGACCGACACGCAGGGCAACCTCACCACCCGCCCGCCGAGCCGCACCGATGCGGCGGTCGAAGCGGGCCTCCTGGGATCCACGTCGGCGCTCGCCGTCACCGGCCTCGCGTTCGCACTCACAGGCGCCGCACGCTACTGGCTGGACCGGCGGCGCATCGACGAGTGGGGCAGGGAGTGGGACCAGGTCGGCCCGCGGTGGGGGCACAAGACGGGCTGACCGTTCGGGGGTGGCCAGGATCCAGGGCCAGAGCGCGCTCCCGGGCGCCCGGCAGTGGGTCGACGGCGATGATCGGCGCGGCGCCGACCAGGCGGTGCCCCCGTAGCGATCGGGCCGGGCGTCGGTGACATTCAGGTGTTCGCATGTCGGGCCGGCTCGATACGCAGCAGCAGGAGGGCGGTGTCGTCGGTGCGGGCGCCGGATGGCTGGGCCCGGTTGGTCAGCGTGTCAGCGATGTTCTCGAGTTGGTGGCCGGCCTGAGAGAGGGTCCTGATCAAGGTGATGAGTTTGCTGTCGTAGTGGGTGCCGGGGGCTTCGACGATCCGTCGGTGTAGAACGCGAGGACGGCGCCGGGGCAGGACAGTCTCGGCGGTGGGATAGGTGGCTGTGGGGTCGGCGCCGACAGGACCGGCTACACCAACTGGCTCTGGACTTGCGCACGCTGACATACCGTCGCCTCAGTATGGCTCCGGACGTCGGCAACATCGCTGATGAGGGGCCCGCCCCGGTCTATGGGACGTTGACACGCGCTCTGCCCAGCGCATCCTCGAGGCCCTTGCGGCCCGGCACCGGCTCCGTCAACGGCCGCTGCCATGCCATGAGTTGGCCGTGAGTCGCCCAGGACCCGGCCCGGCAAGGCGGCGCGTCATGAGCAGGGTCATAGACCAGTTGACCATCGCCTCGGCGCTGGTGCTACAGCGTCCGTAGGGTTTGCGCAACTGCGCATTTGCGACCGCCGGGAGGCGGGACGAGAATGTTCTTACAAGGCGGAACGGCCGGGACAAACATTGATGCCGACGCCATCGGATGTGTACAGGGACCGAGACCTTCAGACCTCGACGGTCACTGGCAGTCACCGTCACCGCGAAGGCAGCGTCGTCGCGAAGAAGATTCGAACAGTGCAGGTGCTCAGCCGGTGGTGTCGGCCGGGGCGACGGGTGAGCTGTCCAGCTGGGCCGGCAGGTCGGAAGGAGTCTGCGCATGCGGATCGCCGTGGACCTGAATCGATGCCAGGGATACGCACAATGCGTGTATCTGGCGCACGAGGTCTTCAGGTTGAATGGTCAAGAAGCCCTCACGTATGAGCCAAACCCCGATGACGAGCGGCGCCTACAGGTTGAGCGAGCCGCTGCGGCGTGCCCGGTTCAGGCGATCGTCGTCGACCGTTTGGACGGCGCGGAGCGGGGCGAGACGTCATGACCTTGCGGGCAACGGTCACAGAGCTGGTGCGCGAGTTCAGGGCCAGCGGCCGGATTGTCATCGTGGGTGCCTCTCTGGCCGGGCTTCGGGCTGCGGAGACCCTGCGCGAGGAGGGCTTCACCGGTTCTTTGACCATCATCGGGGACGAGCCGTACGAGCCCTACGACCGTCCCCCGCTGTCCAAACAAGTGCTCAAAGGCTGGGTGCCGGCCGACCACACCAAGCTGCCCCGCATGCGAGAAGTGGATGCGGACTGGCGGCTCGGGGTGGCCGCCACCGGGCTGGACCGGGTCACCAAGCAGGTGCGCCTGGCCGACGGTGAGCAGGTCCCCTACGACCGGTTGCTGATCGCCACGGGCACTCGCGCACGCCAGTGGCCGAACCCGGTCGAGGCCGCCCTGGACGGGGTCCACACGATTCGCTCGCGTGATGATGCCGCGCAGCTCCAGAAGGCGTTGGCCGAGTCGCCGTCGCGGGTCCTGGTCATCGGCGCCGGGTTCATCGGCTCGGAAGTGGCTTCTGTCTGCCGGGAGCTCGACGTCCCGGTGACCGTCGTCGAGCGGGGTTCGGCGCCGCTGGTCGGCGCGCTCGGCGGAGTGATCGGTGAGATCGCCGCGCAGATGCAGCGTGATCACGGGGTGGACCTGCGTTGTGGGCTGGGCGTGTCATCACTGGAGGGCGACTCCGACGGTCACGTGCGGCGCGCTCAGCTTTCGGACGGCGCCACCGTCGACGCCGATGTGGTGGTGGCCTCGCTGGGGTCGATCCGCAACGTGGAATGGCTGGAGGGCTCCGGGCTCGCGGCCGGTTTCTGGGGCGTCGGATGCGACGCCGGTGGTCGTGCCTTCGACATCAACGGCGTGGTCACCGACAGCATCTACGTGGCAGGGGACGTGGCTCGTGCGCCGCATGTGCTGTACGAGTACCAGTTTCTTGCGATGGAGCACTGGGACAACGCCGTTTTCGGCGCAGAGGTCGCGGCGCACAACATGGTGAACCTCGAGCCCCACTATCACCCGCATCTCTTGCTGCCCGGCTTCTGGTCCGGTCAGTTCGGCGTCAATATCAAGTCCGTCGGCGTGCCGCCTTTCAGTGACGAGATCGTCTTCACACAGGGATCCGTCGCGGAGCGCCGTTTCGCCGCCGCCTACGGTCACCGGGGCCGCATTGTCGCAGCCGTCACCTTCGATCACGGCAAGTGGCTGGAGTACTACGGGGAGCTGATCGAGCGATCGGCTCCGTTCCCGCCTCCGCCGCCAGGCTGGGACGAGCCGTCCGACATGAAGCCGATGCCGGCTGAGTTCCCGGACCCAAGGGTGCCGACGGCGATCCCCGACGTCGCCCTCACCGGCCATGCTCCGAGCGAGCGGACGGCCGAGTTCCGGCCGCGGCGTCACTGACGCGCCAGCCGGGTCGGGCGTGTAGGTGGACAGCATCGACAGGAAGAAGGAGGGGAGCCTCGTGGTCGAGGAAACCCCCTGGCAGCAGGCCCTCCGCTACGCCAACCGCGCCAACCCGTACCCCTTCTACGAGGAACTGCGCAAGACACCGGTGGCGCGGCAGCCGGACGGGACCTATGTCGTCAGCACCTACCGGGAGATCGTCGCGCTGCTGCATGATCCCCGGGTCAGTTCGGACCCACGGAAATGTCCCGCCCCGGCCGGGGCCCAGGCAGAGAGCTCGGCGGAGCCGATCAGGGAAGTGCTGACCGAACCGAACATCATCACCTGCGATCCACCCGAGCACGATCGGGATCGCCGGATGATGATGCCGCACTTCGCCGGCCCGCCTCCTTCCCCTCACTTGATCTCCGACCTGGAGCCCGAGATCCGCCGCATCGTCGACGGACTCCTCGACGACATGAAGGGCAAGAACCGGATCGATGCCGTCGATGACTTCGCCTACCCCCTGCCGGTGACGGTGATCTGCAAGGTTCTGGGCGTGCCGCTGGAGGACGAGTCACGTTTCCACGACTGGATCGAGACGGCCCTGGACGCTTTGGATTTCGGCCCCGAAGCCGCATCCGACGAGATCCGGAGCCTGCAGGCCGGGGGCCGGCAGGCCGTGCAGGAGTTCGGGCAGTTCGCAACTGAGCTGCTCGACCGGTACGCCCAGCAGCCCGGCCCGGGCATGCTCTCAGCGATGGTGAACGAGGACGGCCCGGAGGGACGGATGTCCAAGGGCGTGCTCGCGAGCAACGCCCTGCTTCTGATCTTCGCGGGGCACGAAACCACGGTGAACCTCATCGCCCACAGCGTCCTCACCCTGCTACGGCACCCGGACGCGCTCGAGCAGCTGCGCCGCCGGCCTGAACTGATCGTGCCCGGAGTGGAGGAACTGCTGCGCTTCGAGTCGTCGGTGCAGTTCTGGCACACCCGCTCCGCCGTGGAAGACATCGACATCGCGGGCACCACCATCCCGAAGGGGGCGCCGATCTTCCTGGCGTACGGCTCGGCGAACCGCGACCCGGAGCAGTTCACCGACCCCGACGAACTCGACCTCGAGCGCCGCGACAACCAGCACCTCGGATTCAGCCAGGGCATCCACTTCTGCTTCGGCGCTCCGCTCGCCCGGCTCGAGGTCCAGATCGCGGTCGGCGAGTTCGTCCGCCGGGTGGGGGACCCCCGGCTCGTCGAGGACCCGCCGCCATACCGGCACAACCAGATCTTCCGCGGCCCGCGCCACCTCCTGGTCGACATCGACGGGATCCGCGACTGACCCAGTGTGCGCAAAGGATCGACATGCGAGCTTTTCAACTCGTCGGTTGGCGGCAACCGCCCGAGGTGCGCGAGGTGCCGGTGCCCGAACCCGGGCCGGGGCAGATACTGGTGAAGGTCGGGGGTGCCGGTGCATGCCACTCCGATCTGCACATCATGGAGGCACCCGCACCGCTGCCCGGTTTCACGGGTCTGCCCTTCACGCTCGGCCATGAGAACGCGGGATGGGTGGAACAACTGGGGGCGGGTGTCACCGGGTTCGTGCCCGGGGACCCCGTGATCGTCTATGGCCCCTGGGGCTGTGGCATCTGTGCCAACTGCCGTCAGGGTCAGGAAAACTACTGCCAGAACCTCGGTGGTCAGGGCCCGGGTCTGGGAGGTGGTCACGACGGCGGCATGGCCGAGTACCTGCTGGTCCCTGCGGCGCGATACCTGATTGCGCTGGGCACCCTCGACCCCCGCCGGGCCGCCCCGCTCAGCGACGCGGGACTGACCAGCTATCACGCCGTCAAACGGTCGCTGCACCTGCTGGGACCGGGGTCGACCGCGGTCGTGATCGGGGCCGGCGGTCTGGGCCAGATGACCATCCAGATTCTGCGCGCGCTCAGCTCGGCGACCACCGTCGTCGCCGTGGACACCGACGCCGGCAAGCTGGAAACCGCCAAGCGCATGGGCGCCGACGAGGCACTGCTCTCGGGCGACGAAACGATCACGCGCATCAAGGAGATGACGGCGCAGCAGGGCGCTCAGCTCGTGCTGGACATGGTGGGCGTGGACCCGACGCTGCAGATGGCTGCTCAGGTGGCCGGGATGCTCGGCCACCTGACCATCGTCGGCCTCGGCGGCGGCGCCCTCCCCGTCAACTTCTCCAGCCCGCCGCACGAGTGCTCGGTCGCCTCGCCCTATTGGGGCTCCCTCCCCGAACTGATGGAAGTGATCGCCCTCGCCCAGCAGGAAAAGATCAAGATGCTGGTCGAGTACTTCCCTTTGGAACGCGCCAACGAGGCCTACCAGCTCCTGCACGACGGCAAGATCCAAGGACGCGCCGTCATCACCCCCCACACATGACCCGCTGTTCGCGGGCGTGGGCCCGGCGCAGTTCCTGGTCCAGCTCCTCCGTGACTGGCCGGTCCGGACGCCCGTGATCAGTGCTGGGGATGCGGTCGGTGGAACAGGGGCCGCCGCTGTGCAGCAGTGCGGCCGGGAGCGAGACGGCCGACTTCGACGCGCATCCTGATGGCCTGGAACACTTCGACCACGCCGAGGACCACGGCCATGACACCCACCGTCAGGGTGAGTGCGGCGATCGAGGTGAACGGCGAGACGATCAGCACGATGCCCGCCAGAGTGCTGATGATCCCGTAGAACAGCTGCCAGCCGCGTGCCGGCATGTCCTCGGCAGCGGCCGCCGCTGCCGTCACCATGATGCCGCGCAGCAGCCAGCTGAAGCCGATCCACAGGGCGAGCAGGAAGATCGACTCCAGAGTGCCCCGGAAACAGATCAGCCCCAGCAGGACGGAGAACGCACCCGTGAGGAAGTGCAGCACCCGAAGGTGCCCGGGGACGTGCGTGCCGAAGGCGGCGGCCAACTGGAAGACGCCGGTGACCAGCAGGTAGATGCCGAAGAGTACGCCGACGACCCGCAGCGTCTCTTGCGGCCAGGCGAAGACCACGACGCCCAGGGCGATCGTGGCCAGGCCCGTGGTGAGCAGGATCTGCCAGCCCATGTTCGCCAAGGCGCCCAGGCCTTCGGTCAACGGGGCGTCTTGTGGCTCGGTGCCGCGCGAAGGGCCGGTGCCCGGGGAATCAGAGGGATGAGTCATGCCACTGCCTCCTCCTGGAACAGCAGGACCAAGCCGTACACCTCCATCGTCACCCACCCGGCCCTGTTTCACCTGGCGGCGGCCTTCCGCAAGCCCGGTCAGGAACGGAGGCGGTGCTCCGACGGAAGACCGAACCCGGGATGACCGTCTTCGACACCCGGCTCGGACTGACAGTCCTCGACGCGATCGGTTCCGCCGGGCCGCTCGACGCGCACCGCGTCGTTGACGATCTCCACCGCAGGACGACGGACACCGAAAACGGCTACGCGGCCCGTGAGAACGTGGCGCATCCTCTGTTCACCGAGATCGCCCCGGACCGGCAAGTGCACGACTGTCGCGCGCTGGTGCGCGCCTGCTCCCTCGGCGCTGGGATCCTCCCGGACGAGCTGCGAACAGAACTGACGGCGGCTCTGCGCGCTGGCGACAGCGTGATCCGGGAAAGCCTCGCACCTTCCTCCGACGCCGAAGGAGCTGGCTGACGGCAGACCAGCCGTCTGCGCTTGCTAGGGGGCTGTAAGGGACCTGGCCCACTGCGCACGAGGGCGGACCGATGCTGAGAGGGATCTGATCAATTCGACCCGTGGCGAGCACCAGAAGTGATCCCGGTCTCGGCCGCGCACTTCTTTCTCGGGCGCGCACGGGCCTATGGGGCCCGGTCGTGGCGAAGGGCCCCCGGCGCCCTGCTGCCGGGGGCTTTCGTCGTACGTGTGGCTCAGACGGTGGTGACGACCTGCTCGTACTCCAGGCGCGGGGAGCGCGGGAACCAGGCGTCCTCGCCCGGCTTGCCGATGTTGACGACCATCAGCGGGGTGTGGTCGTCGTCCAGGAACTCCTTCTGGACGCCCGCGAAGTCGAGGCCGGTCATCGGGCCGGCGGCGAGACCGGCGGCGCGGACACCGATGATGAAGTACGCGGCCTGCAGCGCGGCGTTCAGGCCGGCGGACCCCTCGCGGGCCTGGCGCTCGGAGAAGAAGACGTCCTTGGCGGCCGGGAAGTGCGGGAAGAGGGTCGGCAGCTCCTCGTGGAACTCGTTGTCCGCGGAGAGGATCGCGACCAGCGGGGCGGTGGCGGTCTTGGGCTGGTTGCCCTCGGCCATGTGCTTCACCAGGCGCTCACGGGCCTCGGCGGAGCGGACCAGGGTGATGCGCAGCGGGGTCTGGTTGAGGGAGGTCGGGCCGTACTTGATCAGGTCGTAGATCGCCTGGATCTGCTCGTCGGTCACCGGCTCGTCGGTGAAGGTGTTCGCGGTGCGGGCCTCGCGGGGCTGTGCGAACTCCCAGCCCAGAGGCCTCGCTCTCCCCACTGTTCCAGGGACTTTTCAGGGACTTTCAGCGCTGCCCGAGGGACTTCCGAGGGACTTTCCGCCGCCTAACGCGCAAGCCCCCGAAAGATCGGAAAGGATCTCCGAGCAGGCCGGAGGCCCTTTCCGAGGCAAAGCCGCAGGTAGCGGCAGACACGTCGGGCCATACGCCGGGTATTCCTGAGCACCCTTGTGACCTGCGCTTTTGCGAGCCGTATCGGTTGTGACCTGCTAGGACGGGTTGCAGAGGCGATCGGAGGCAGTCAGAGGAAACCGCTCTGATTCGACCCGGGTTCGACCCGAGCTGCTCGGAGCCAGCCAGAGGCAATCGCCCTCTGCTTGGCCCCGAATCAGCCGAGGTCAGGACCGTGTCGAACCGGTGAGGATTCCTCTGGCGGCCCTCCGAGTAGTTCTCGGTCGAGCCGCGATGGGGACGCCTGCCTCTGATGCGGGGCCAGGCATACGAAGGCCTCCAGGACGGCAATCCTGGAGGCTTCGCTTGGCACCGATTGGAGGTCGGTTCCGGACACCACCCGTGGTTTTAGCGGGCCCGGGTGGCGTCCACGTCCTTGCGAGACGACCCCACGGTGCCACACCACACCCACCAGGCAGACTCACCCCGACGACCCATTCACCCGAGCGAGCGACTGGGGCTTCACCGGCTGTCTCCGGCTGCGGCTGACCTGGTTCTGCTCGGAGACCTCACCGGCCGCTACGCGGCGGGAAGTTACAGCAGGCTCGGCTCCGACCGCCGGAGCGTGGTCCTGCGCGCTGACCGTCAGGGCGCGGCCGAGCACGGTCACCGGATCACCTCGGCCATCGCCTGCCACGTGGCCCGTGCCGGCGGCAGCGTCGACCAGCTCACGCAGCTCCTGCTGCACCCCGACCACGAAGGCGGACGGCACACCCGGCACATCGCGCTGCGATCCGGGCAGTCGCGCGCCCTGGACTACATCCGCCGGGTGTGGGCCAGCGCCTCGGACGCGATCAGCAGCACCAGGGCGCTGGGCTCCCGGCACGAGGCGTACGAGGTCCTCGCCGCACTGCGCGACCGGATCGAGACGACACCGTGGCGCGGGGAGCGTGGCCGGACCGCGCTGCGGGTGCTGCGGGCGCACCTGAACTTCGCCGAGATCGCGGGCGGCCCCCTGCACCACGCCAGTGAGCGGCAGACCGCGGAGGAAGCCGGGGTCTCCCGCACGACCCTGCGCGTCGTCTACGAGACGGTCCTGCGGCCGCGTGGCTGGCTGCGGCGCCTGCGGGTCGGCCATGGCCGGGAGGGCTCCACCTGGTACCTGGGCGACGGCAAGATCCCCGGTCACGGTGGCCCGGCTCTGCTGTCTCGCTTCCGGTCCACTCAGTTCCCCCCCGACCCGGCACTTGGGGAGTGGACCACCCCTGAGACGGCCACGACGGCCGACATCGACTCCACCGTCCTCGGCCATCTCATGGGCCACGACGCCTTCGCCCACCACGCCCTGGGCAGCGCCGCCCTCGTGATCATCAGCGCCCTGCACCAGCACCCCCACCAGACCGCTGCCGAACTCGTCGGTACGTCCTCGGTCTCCCGCGCCACGACCTACCGGACCCTAAAGCGCCTCGCCGACCACGGCCTCGTCCAGCACACCGGGGAGACCTGGGCCCTCGCGCCACGTGCTCTGGAGGGCTTCGGTATCCGGCTCCCGGACGACGCTGGCAACGGCCACACGCTGGCACAGGGCTGGGCCGACATCGCCGAGCAACACGGCACCTGGGGCATCGCAGCCCAGCGCAAGGCACTGCACGCGGCCGAGCGTGCGGCCTACCAACAGGCACTGGACCGGTTTGCGGAGCACCGCTGCAGGGCCGTGGTGATCGTCCGCGACGGCCGTCAAGTCCTGGTCCCCATGCCGCGCCCCGATGAGATCCCGCCCGCGTGGCACGCCCCGCACGGGCGCGTCCTCGACCCGCTCACCGGCCGTCCGGCCGCCGACTGGCGGGTCGCCACCGACGGCCGACTGATCCTCATCACCCCATCCGACCAGCGCAGTTACGACGAGCTGGCCACCGCCCATGCCGAAGCCCTCAGCGAATGGGAGTCCGCCGCATGAACCCAGAGCCCCCAGTCACCTCCGACGCGAGCGAGGCGGTGACGCCCGAGTCCCTGCGCACGCAGTACGAGTCCGGCGCCACGGTCGCCGAACTCGTCGCCACCAGTGGGCTGTCGTACGGCACGGTCCTCAACCGGCTGCACGACGCCGGGACCGAGATGCGCACGTCGTGGCAAACCCGCCGAATGCGGCAAAACCCCCAAGCCCGCCGCCGCCTCGCCGCCCGCCTGCGCACCCTGTACGAGCAGCACGGCGCAACCCTCACCGAACTCGCCGCAGCCGCAGGAGAGACGAGGCGCGGTGCCCGGCGCCTCCTGCTCGAAGCCGGCGGCACCGTGCGCACCACCCAGCAGACCCTGCGGATGCGCGCCGCAGCACGGGCCGCCGAACGGCACAAGGTCGCGCTGTCCCTGCGGGCCCGGTACGAGGCCGGAGCCACGGTCCCGGACCTCGCCAGGGAGCACAGCTACTCCGTCGCCACCGTCTACCGGCTCCTGCACCAGGCAGGCACCCGCATGCGGCCCCAGCACGCCCACGCACCCGCCCACGACGCGAGGAAGAGGCCATGAGCCATCACATCCTCGTTGATATTCCCCACCCTGCCTGGCAGATCAAGAAGGCGGCCGTGCGCCATTCCGGCCACCACAGGGCAGCACGGGCACCCCCGTCGCCGGCCCGCTCGCCAACGCACGTACCAAACAACACCCCTTCCCGTTTCAGGAGATCAAGCACACGTGAACGAGAACACCCGTCACAAGACCCTGGCCGCAGCCACAGACCACGTCTGGGACGCCTTCGTCATCGTCGTCGGCATGCTCAAGGGCGGCACCGGCAAGACCACCTCGGCCTGGTTCATCGCCCTCTACTACGCCGTCGTCCTCGGCCTGCCCACGTTGCTGCTGGACGCCGACGCGACCAGTCAGTCCGCCTACGACTGGTTCAAGGTCGCCCAGGCCGCCGGCTTCGAGATTCCCGAGAACCTGGTGGTCGAGCGGTACCCGTTCGACGACATCGCCGAGTACATCCGTGCCAAGCGCGCCGAGTTCGGCGCGATCGTGGTCGACGCCGGCGGCGGCAGCGCCCGCATCTTCCACGAGGCTGTTACCGAGGCGAACCTGCTGCTCGTGCCGGTCGCCCCCACCAAGATCGAGCGCCGCAAGCTCGTGGCCACCTTCGACGAGGCCGAGCGCGCCGCCGCACGCAACGAGCACGGCGTCACCGCCCACGTCGTCATGGTCAAGGCCGACGACCGCACCAGCCTGCCCGGCCGGGCCAAGGACCAGCTCCTCGACCCCGCCGAGGGCGAGGGCATCGGCCCGGACCGCGACGAGGCGTTCCCGCTCGCCGAGACCACCATCCATTCCTGGGTGCACTACATGGAGGCCTTCGGCGAGATCCCGACCGAGCTGAGCGAGTACGCCGAGCTGATGAAGGAGCTGACGGCATGACCGAGCGTATGAAGCCCCCGGCCCGCCGCACCGGTCGCACCCTGGGCGGGGCCAAGAAGGCGACCCCGCCGCCCCCTCCCCCGGCCGCCGAGCTCACCCCCGAGAAGTTCGCTGCTGAGGAAGCCGTCGCCCAGGGGAAAGGCCAGCCCGTGGCCAGCACGCCCCGGGTTCCGCCCGCTCCATCCAACGCTCCTATCGAGACGTCAGCGCAGGAGGGGACCGAGACGGTGTCCGATGTGGCACAGAGCGTTGCCTCGGTGACCGCGGCTGCAGTTCCAAGCGACTTGGCGCCGGAATCTGCCCCTAGTCAGCCGGCCCACTCAGTCGTCACCTCCCGGGAAGGCATGGAATCCGCAGGTGAGCCAGTAGAGCGACAGGTGCCGCCTGCGGTTTCGGCCACCGAGTCCGCAGCACCCACAGTCCAGGCACGGCAGCCGACAGAACCTGCTGTGCAGCATGGTCCGTCTCCCGTCACGTCTGCGGCTGCTGGCGCGACTCCGGCCGCAGAGGTGGCAGTTCGCCCTATCGTCCCTCCGGTCGTAGCCAGTACCGCGTTCCCGGTAAGGATCGAGGGGCCGGGGTCGCAACCGGAACAGGACAATCGATCGCAGGAGGCTCCCAGCGAGGGGACGCCGCATGCGCACGGACCCGGCCGTCCCAAGGACATTCCCGAGGTCGCGGTCGTACTCAACCAGCGCATCATCCACCGCGAGAGCCTCGACTCGTCCGTGCCGGCCGCTCTGAAGCTCAAGCGAAGGATCAAGCGCTTCGCGCTGGACAACGAACTCGACCATCTACCGATCGGCGACATCGTCGCCGTCGCCATGGATGAGTGGCTCACCACGCGCGGCTTCTGACCGTCCAGCGCTTCGCCCAGTAGGGCGCAGGGTGGCCGCAGACGCGAGTCTGCGGCCACCCTGACGACTATTCCACTAGCCCAATAGTCGACTAGCCGGATCTCTATTCGCCTAGTCACAGCACCCGGAGCGCCCGTGCCCGACCACACCCACCACATCCGCCTGCTACGCGACCTCGCCGACGCCCTCGAAGCCCAGTCCGACCCCGCCGACGCCCCCTTCACCCCGCACCCCGACACTCAACTCATCATCGCTGCACGTCACACCAGCCGAGGGCAGCTCAACTACGCCGTACCCAACGCCCTCCAGCTCCAGAGTCGCATCCGCCGCTTCAACGCGGACACCGGCATCGCCCACGGCGACCTCGTCGCCATCGCCCTCGACACCTTCCTCCGCGCCAAGGGCTACCCACCGCAACTGGGGTTGGTTCGCAGGACATAGGCTGAGGTTCTTGATGTGCCAGGACGACGGCACTGCCCGTGGCAACTCCCGGGGGCTGCTGCAGGTTCGGGTGGCAACCTGTCACCCGAACCTGCAGCAGCCCCTGCCACTTTCGCCCCGCGTTGCTGGCAGAGGCCGAGTACACCAGTGGCAGTCGAGCGCGGTCTGTGTAAATCGCCCCTGATTTCGCGGTGCGAATCCGAGAGGGAAGATTCTCCTTCTGCCACGGCAGCTGTAAGTCTTGATCGTTGAGGCGTCCGTGCAGGTCAGGGTCGGGGTGGCCGCGGACACGGGAACGGCCACCGTGATCATTGACGTGTGTGAAGACGATCAAAAACCAGGTGGCCGTGGAGGCTACGATAGCCGAGCGGGTCTGGACGGCGGCGTTCGGGTCGCTGATGGCGGCGGTGGCCGTCTGCTTCCCGCGCCGGGACTCGCGGATGCTGGGCCGGGCGATGACGCAGGGCATGCTGATGGAGCTGGAACGGCGCAACTGCTGGACCCTCGCCGAGGCCCTCGGGCACGACGGGCCGCACCGCCTCAAGCATTCCCTCTCGCGCGGCGCCTGGAACCATGACCTGGCCCGCGACCGTCTCGCCGCCTGGGCCGCGGCCGAACTCGCCGACAGCGAAGCCGTGTTGATCGTCGACGAGACGGGTGACGAGAAGTCCTCCACCGACTGCGTGGGAGCCTCCCACCAGTACTCCGGCGCTCTTGGCGGCGTGGGTCTGTGCCAGGTCGCCGTCCATCTCACCTACGCCTCGCCGCGCGGTCACGCCCTGATCGACCGCGAGCTCTACCTGCCCGCGGCCTGGGCCGAGGACGAGGAGCGCAGGCTGCTGCGGCACGTGCCCGACGAGGTCACCTTCGCCACCAAGCCCCAGTTGGCCGCCGCCATGCTGCACCGGGTTCGCGGGCTCGGCCTTCTGGCCCGCTGGTTCACCGGCGACGAGGTCTACGGCAGCCTGGAACTGCGCCGAACGGCCCGTACACTGGGCTTCGATTACGCCCTGGCGGTCAGGGCCGACCATCGCGTGAGCACTGCCGCGAGCCGCTTCAGCGCCGCTGAGCTGGCGGCGAAGGTGCCGGCCGGGGCCTGGATGCGACGACGTACGGGCAACGGCACCAAGGGCGACCGCCACTACGACTGGGCCCTGATCGATGTCCTGGCCGACGACACCCCCGCAGGCCGGGACGAAGCCGGACACGCGTTCCTCGTCGTGCGCCGCCACCGATACACCCGCGCACTGTCCTTCTACCGCTGCCACTCCACCACCCCCGTCAGTCTCACCGTCCTCGTGAACATCATCTGCACCCGCTGGAAGATCGAGGAGGATTTCCAGGGCGCGAAGGGCCTGGCAGGACTCGACCAGGGCCAGGTGACCTGCTGGACCTCCTGGATGCGCTGGAGCCTGATCAGCCTTTTCGCCGCCGCCGTCCTCGCCGTCACCCGCACCGTCGACAGAACCGAACACGGCCTTCAACTCGCCCCGGCCAGCGGCCGCGAACTCCTGGCCGTCCTGCGGATCACCGCACTCCCCACGCCCCGCCGCGACCGCGAGCACGCCCTGCACTGGTCTGCCTGGCGCCGTCACCACCGGCACCAGGCCACCGAGGCCCACCGCCGATGGAACAACATCACCGCGGCGGCGACCACATGACCGGAGCCAGACGATCAAGACTTACAGCTGCCGTGTCTGCCGCCCCGGATCCGACTGTCAACGGCCATGTCGTTCTCCCCGTAGTGTTCAGATGCCGCAATCCGGACCGTGTACGGCTTCCACGAGATGGGCTCCGTACCGTCTCCCCGAGGAGGGTGCAGAACTTTCTGGAATTACGGAGTCCCGCTGGCCAGCGTCGCGTCCCTGACCGGATCCGTCTGCGCGGCGACTCGCCACACCAGCGCCCCGAACACAGCGAACCATGCGGCCAGTACAGCCCAGCCGACGGCTCCGAGGTTGATCGCCGTCACGGTGATCAACAGGGGTGCAAACATGCGGGCGCTTGCCTGTGATCCCGTGAAAATGCCCTGATAGCGGCCGACCATGGAACGGGGGGCCAGGCTGAAGCTCAGGGTCCATGTGCCTGCGGCCAGCAGGATCTCGCCACCGACATGTGCGACGCCTCCGAGGATGACGACCGCACCGGCGAGCCAGTCCGACAAGGCCGCGGACAGCGCGAAGAGTGCACAGGCGAGGACGAGCAGGAATGCCGCGTACAGACAGGCCAGACCCGCTTGCCGGTTCGTCGTGATGCCTCGGCTCATCCTGACCTGTAGAAGCACGACCAGAATGCTTTCCATAGCCAGTGTGATACCGATGGTGGAATCCGGGGCAGTTGTGCGCAACGTCACCCACAGCGCGATGCCCGTGTCCATGAGTCCGCTGTGGACGTACAGCGCTCCGGCATAAATGGCGAAGAGCAGGAATCTGAGGTTGCTGAAATTTATCGATCCCCGTTCGCCGCGGTCATGAATCTTTCCTGATCGGCCGACCGGAGCGATTTGCGTGAGCAGAAGGACCGCGGCGGCAAACGTGAGTACGTCGACGGCGATGGTCAGCTGGAATGCGCGAAGCGTCCCGAAGCTCACCGCGATGAGTGTAAGGCAGGATCCGGCGCCCATCCCTGCATTGGTCACGGCACGGAGATAAGCCAGACTCCCCACTCGTTCTGTCGGTGAGAGGATTCGGCCGACCAACGTGTTGCGGACGGCGACAGAGCTGAACGCGCATGCTCCCACGACCGCGGAGGTCGCCAGGTAGC
This sequence comes from Streptomyces sp. NPDC001351, assembly GCF_042896045.1. Classification (NCBI taxonomy): domain Bacteria; kingdom Bacillati; phylum Actinomycetota; class Actinomycetes; order Kitasatosporales; family Streptomycetaceae; genus Streptomyces; species Streptomyces sp. NPDC001351. Next base: position 218,415 of record NZ_JBIAWS010000014.1, read on the forward strand.
CGGAGAGTGACTGCACGAAGAGATAGGTCGCGGTGCCGAGCCCCTGGAGAGCGGTGAGAGCGATCAAGAGCATTCGCGGATCACGTCGATCGGCCAGCCGGCCGATGAGTACGCTCGCAACCAGCCCGGAGAGACTGGAGACGCTCGCGCCGAGGGCGACGTCACCAGCCGAGAGCCCTACGAAGCGAACGAGATAGAGCGCGATCGTGGACACCAGCAGGCCATTGCCCACAGTGTTGACCAACGTCACCCAGGCCAGCCGTCTCGTCACGAGATCCGGAGGCTGCAAAATTCGCAATCAGTCTCTCCTGTTCACCGCGCGTCGCGGGCTTTCAGTGGCTTGCTGAAGGCCAGTTGCGTGGCGAGGTCTCCGGCGTGAGGCCGGGAAAGTCGCCGATAGCCGTTCTTGACATAGAAAGCAGCGGCTTCCGGCTGCCGAGGACCTGTGCTGAGATAGATTTCAGTGTATCCGAGGCGTGCGGCGTGATCCTCAAGGGTCGTCAACATCCAGGCCGCGAGTCCTCGCCGCCGCCAGTCCGGATGTGTCCACATTCGCTTCACTTCGGCGATATGTGAATAGCGCCGACGAATCGCGCCGCTGACGACAGGGGTACTCCCCTCAGCCACAATGACGAAGATTCCGTCCGGCGGCATGAAACAGGTTGTCCCGTAGTCGACTAATTCTTGACGTGACGTGTCTGTCTCATACCTGCTGTCGTACTCGGCGGCAAGCCTGTCAAACAGGGAATCAACCAACGGATCACCGTGCGTGACGGTATTGACGGTGAGCGTGGAGAAACACGCAGGCACTGGCTTGGTGTCGGGCTTGGGTCGGTTCATGGTCCTCCCAAACGACGCCCGGCAGCCCTGACTGCCGGGCCATGGGGAACAGCGTCTAGCCGAGCCGCGGAAAGTACTGCCCGTCGAGCAGCGGCCCCTGCGGTTCGTCGACCACGGGATAGAACGGTCCGGCACCGCCGAGGAGCCACGCCGGGATGCCGTCGCGGGTCGGTTCGTCGATGACCGCCTTGGTTCCGTCGAGCACCGCGTGCACGGTGGTGCCCCTGCGCGGACGATCGCTCTGGTTCGGCAGGGAGCCGTGGATCGTCAGGGGATGGTGGAAGAGCACGGATCCGGCCGGGACCTCCGCGGGCACCGGATGGAACTTCGCCCGCTGCTCTTCGGTCAGCTGGCGGGTGAACGAGTCGGGGTCGGTGTAGATCTTCGAAGGGCGCTGGAGGAGCACCCCCCACTTGTGGCTGCCTGGAACGTACTGGACGCAGCCGTTGGACACATCGGCGTCGTCCAGGGCGATCCAGCAGGTCACATGGTTCATCGGCTGGGCATAGGTCTGGTAGGAGAAGTCCTGGTGCCAGGCCACGACGCCCTTCTGCCGCGGGGGCTTCCAGAACAGCTGGTCGAAGAGCAGCCGGCCGGGACCACCCAGGATCTGCTGGATGGCACCGACGATGGTCGGGTGCCAGATCAGGTCGTGGAGACTGCGTCGTACTCGCCAGCCGCCGACACCGTGGACCTGGCCTCCGGTCTTCGAGGCGTCGGAGTGGTACTCGAACCAGAGGTCACGCCCATCGTGCTCGGGGTCACTGATCTCCTCGATGTCGGCCCTGATCTCGGCGATCTCGTCGGCGGAGAACACCGGAAGCCCGATCAGGAAGCCGTTTTCCCAGTAGCTGTCGAGTTGCTCCTGAGTGAGGGCCTGCGGGTTCGCGGGCTGCGGCCAGGGCCGAATGGCTCCGTGGGTGGTCGACAGGTCTGCACTCATGACTCGTCCTTTCGTTCGCTGTCCGTTGTCCTTGCCGAAAGCTGCGCGCTCCAGCGCAACAAACACGTTCCGGTCGCCATGCCACCGCCGAAACCGGCGAGGAGTACGAGGTCACCGGGTCGCAGAGCGCTTTCGCGGTGAGCCTCGTCGAGAGTGACCGCGATGGAGGCGGCTCCGGAGTTGCCGTAACACGCGACAGTCCGGTGTGTCCGGGCGTTCTCCAGGTCGAGCAGGCCGGTCAGCCGGTCGAGGAGCGCGCCGTTGGCCTGGTGTGGTACGAAGTGGTCGACCTCGGCGGGAGTGACGCCCGCCTGCGCGAGCACGTCCTTGACCGCGGTCGGCACCTTGGTCAACGCGAACTCGCTGACCTCCCGGCCGCGCATGTGCAGCACATGCTCCCTGTTCTCGACCGTCTCCTGGGAGGCGGGTCGGCTGCTGCCTCCGGCCGGAACGACCAAGAGGGAGGACAGATCGCCGTACCCGGTGAGATCAGTCCCCAGGATTCCCTGCCCCGCGGGGACGCTGCCCAGTACCGCCGCGCCGGCCCCGTCGGACAGGAGGACCGCGGTGGCACGGTCCGACGGGTCGATGAACCGTGACCAGATGTCGGCGCCCACGACAAGGGCTCGGCCACCGTGTGCCGTGGCGAGCAGGCCGGCGGCCACGGCCAGGCCGTAGACGAAGCCGCTGCACGCGACATTCAGGTCGAAGCACCCCGCCTGCCAGGCTCCAAGGCGCTCCTGGAGAAGTGAGGCCGTCGGAGGGAGCGGATGGTCACCCGTGGTCGTGGCCACGATGATGTAGGTGAGTTCATCCGGCCTGAGGTCTGCTTGTGCGAGGGCGCGGACCGCGGCCCGGTGGGCCAGATCCGATGTCGCCTCTGCTTCGTCGGCGTAGCGGCGGGTGAGGATTCCCGTCTTGCGTTCGATCCACTCGGTCGTGACGTCGAATCTCTGGGCCAGTTCGGCGTTGGTGACGACCTGTCCGGGAACGTAGGAACCTGTTGCCAGGATGCCGATCGGGGCGGTCGTCATACGTACTCCCTCGCGAACGGCGTCAGGGCGGTCTCGCCGATGCGTTCCCGTGCCGCCGGGTCCGTGATGCCGAGCCCGGTGCGCGGGGCCAGGCAGAGCACGCCGATCTTCCCGATGTGTTCGTTGAGCTGGACGAGCCTGCCCGCCTCCCCGATCTCGTCGAGCGGGTACACCTGGGAGAGGATCGGGGCGATCTTGCCTAGCTTCGCCAATCGGATGGTTTCCCACTGCTCCTGTAGGTTCGCCGCGTGGCTGCCCACGATGCGCTTCAGCTTCATCCACAGATAGCGGTTGTCGTACCGGTGCTGGTATCCGGTACTCGATCCGCAGGTCACCACGACACCGCCACGACGGACGACGAACATCGACACACCGAAGGTGGCTCGGCCGACGTGCTCGAAGACGATGTGCGGATCCTCACCGGTCTCCCGACGAATGATCCGTCCGATCCGCTTGCCCGCCTCGACCACCGCCGCCGGGTCGTCGTCGATCTCGACACCGAGCTCTGACCGGTTGATGACGACGTCACAGCCGAGTCGCCGCAACACCGCCGCCTTCTCCTCCGAACCGACGACGCCGACAGGAATGCCGCCGGCCTGCTTCACGAGCTGCACGGCATACCCGCCCAGGCCTCCCGAAGCCCCCCAGATCAGGACGACGTCGCCGATCTTCGTCCGCGCCCCGCGCTCACTGATGAGCATGCGGTACGCGGTGCCCGCGCACGCCGGGATGCTCGCCGCCTCTTCCCAGGTCAGGTGACCGGGTTTGGGGATGAGCTGGCTGGCTCGCGCCACCGCGTAGTGGGCCAGACCACCGAAGTTGGTCTCGTAGCCCCAGGCCTTCTGTCCTTCCCCCAGCATGCCGTCCCACTGGGTGACCGGCTCCTGATCGTCGACCTGGATGGGGCTGACCAGGACGTGGTCGCCGACGCTCCATCGGCGGACTCCGGTCCCCACCCGCACGACTACACCGGCCGCATCCGAGCCGAGCACGTGAAAGGGCTGGTCGTGGCGCCGGTCCCAGCCTCCTCGCGCGCCGAGTTGACGCAGGAAGTCGAACGTGGGCAGCGGCTCGAACGTGCCGGACCACACGGTGTTGTAGTTCACCGAACTCGCCAGCACCGCGACCAGGACCTCGTCGGGCGCCAGTTCGGGCATGGGTACCCGGCCGACCCTCAACGACTTGCGTACGTCCTTGTCCTCGACGCCGTGGAACAAGCCGACGTCCTCGACCCTGGTGTGCGCCGCGGTGTAGTCCGTCGGCACAGGGGTGTTCGCGAGCACATCCGGGGGCGCGCCGACTACAACTGCCTCTGACAAAGCGTCCATAGCTACCTTCCGGTCTCTGATGTCATCCCAGTGGCCAGGTGTCGAAACGTGCCTGCGCCGATATCGCGATGTCGGCTTCGATGAGTTCCTCGAGCCTGTTGCCGTCGCGGGCGAAACGCCGCGCCACGGCTTCTTCGTGGACCTCCACGACGTCGGCCGGGAACGGCAGGTCGCCCAGCCTGGCGATGCGGACAGCGCCCTCGCAGTCCCGCACCGGCAGCACCTCGCCCGCGTTCCAGAGGCTCGGCGAGAAGGGGATGTCGAGCCAGCCGTGACTCACAGCCAACTCAACCGCCCTGGACACGTCGCCGTCCGCGGCCTCCAGAGCCTTGTCGACGATCGCCTGTGTCTCCGCCCGGATGAGCCGTTCCTCCACGGCGTCCGCCGCGGTCCTCGCCGGCGCCGGTCCCGCTCGTTCCCGTCGGCAGATCTCGTCCACCAGGAGAAGACTGTCCCGGTTCTCCTCGCCGTCCGGAATGTGGAGGGCTTCCACGGACGTCTTCAGCATCAGACGCACCACGTCCGCCCGAGCCGCCGAAACGGCCGAACCCACGAGTATCTGCCGTGCCTTGGCCTCGGAACGCGGGAAGGGACCCATGTACTGGTGCCACACCACGTCCACGGCGACATCCCGATGTCCGTGTGCCGCCAGATAGTCGAGGGCGAGCGCACGCATCACCCGGGTCGCGGCCAGGTCCTGGCGCCGGTTGCCCTGCTCGGCGTACCCGAGGGTCACGGACCGTACACCGGCCTGCGCGGCCAGAAGTGCCTCGAAGACGTTGACCGCCACGGCCAGGCTGGGTGGCACCAGGCAGGCGGTCATCACCCCGAAGAACTCCCGGTCGATCACCACTCCGTAGTCGGACCAGTACCGGCCGGCGAGCTGGTCCACGTACCGCCAGCTCTCCAATGAGTCACGGACCGGATAGTCCCGGTAGTACGGGAGGTTGTACGACAGGGCGCCGCCCTCGAACGCGCTGATGCCCGCGCCGAAGGTCAGCTCCGCCAGCAGCCGGGGATCCCTGGTGCTGTGCCGCACCTGCATGGGCAGGGAGCGGAACTCCGATGCCAGGCTCGCCATCTGGGCCATACCGATGTTGACCGCGGGAAACCCGTTGAGTACCGAATCCGGCGACGGTTGTGTGGAGGCGCCTTTGAGGATGCCCTCGATCTCGCTGTACCGGTTGTTGCGGGTCAGCGAGTCGATCTGGAAGGAGAGGACGTCCGCTCCCGCGTCGCGCATCGTGCTGAACAGTTCGCGTTGCCGCTGGGGATCGGACACACCGATCCGTGGCTGGATGAGGATCCTGCCCTCGTCATGGGCGTCGCGCTGGCATGCGGCCAGGCTGGAAGTGCGCCGTAACCGCTCCGCGTTGGCGTCGAGGTCCGCGGCCGCCCATCCGGTGTGCCAACCGAACAGAACCTCCTCACGTTTCTCCGGGAACAGGCCGGGGCGGACGGAGCCTCCGCCTCTCGGCGGCACCGGCGTACCCCGATGTCGCTCCGGTTCCAGCGCCTCGGTCGCCTTCCCGTCGCGGACACGGCAGGGCAGGCCGGCCAGGTCCGCGGCGAGGGTGTCCAGCACCGAGCGCAGTGCGGCGTACCCGTGGAACACCCGGTCGAATCCCAGTGACTTGAGCTGGGCCAGGGTGGTTTCGTCCCCGTCCAGTGCCGGATAGCCGCCCAAGTACCAGATCCGGTCCGCGACCTGATGCTCTCTCTGGGTCTCGGTGAGGCTGCTCAGGTAATACTTCGCATGCCCGTCCATGTTGCTGACGAGGACGGCGTCCGCGTCGGCCGCCCACGCGCAGACGTCGTCCACGCTGTTCTGGGTGCCCAGGAAGAGGACACGGTAGCCGGCGCGGATCAGGCCCGCCCGTAGCACCGTCAGGCCCACGAAGTGAGCGTCGCCACCGACCCCCGCGAGCACCACCGAGCGCTGGGCTTCCATATAGCTCACCTCCCCGTCCCGGCCGCGGCGACCTGGGCGGGAGGACTGCCCGCTTCGCCCCGGATGAGCGTCACCAGGTGTTCCGCCAGCTCGACCGGCGAGCCCAGCCGGAGGCAGACGTCCACGGCCAGTGGGACGCCGAAGGCCTCGACCAGGGCGTTGCGGAGCTGAACCGCCATGAGCGAGTCCAGACCCAGGTCACGGAGACGGGCGTCGGCCTTCGCCGCCTCCCCCAGGACCTTCGTGACGATCTCGGTCACTCGCGTCAGTGCCATGGCACCGGCCGTCGCGGACTCGCCGGCGCTCAGGAGCCGGGAGAGTTCCGCGGCGGCGGAGCCGTCCTTCCGCCGTTCCTCAAGGCTGTCGGCCGGTGTCCGGGCGAGACCGTCGTAAGCCCGCTGCTCCGCGGCATTCACGCCGCGCCGCCATACGGTCCAGTCGTTGGCGAGGACGGCTCCGGCTCCGGAGGTACGCCCGAGCAGGTTGCCCAAGGCTCGTTCGCCCAGGTCCTGCGACAGGGGCCCCATTCCGGAATTCCGCAGGGTGTCCAGGAGGCGCGTGTCGTCAGCCAGGAGGCCGGTCTCCGCCCAGGGACCCCACGCCAGGCTCTGGCCGGGCAGGCCGGTCGCGGCCCGCCACTCCATCAGTGCGTCGACCAGGGCGTTGGCAGCGGCGTAGTTGCTCTGCCCGGCGTTCCCGAGGACACCGGAGGCAGACGTGTAGCAGGTGAAGAAGTCCAGCTGGGAGCACTCGGCGAGGGCCAGATGCAGGTTCCAGGCCCCGAGCGCCTTGGCGCCGAGTGCCTTGCGGATCCGGGCCGGGTCCTGATGGTGCAGTGCGGCGTCGCTCAACTGTACGGCCGCGTGCACCACCCCGCGCAGGGGCTGTCCGGGCCGTTGGTGGCGTCGTACCAGCGCAAGGACGGCCGCCGTGTCCCGGACATCGGTGTAGTCGAAGCCAATCCTCTCCTCCAGCCCCGGTACCGCCTTCGCGATGTCGTCCAGCGCTTGACGCCGCCGGGTGGGCCCGTCGTCGGCACGACCGACCAGGACCACTCGGCCCGCCCCCGCCCGCAGCAGCACCCGAGCCGTCGTGGGGCCCAGACCGCCCAGACCGCCTGTCACCAGGTAGGTTCCCGCGGGGTCCAGGTCGCCCCCGGGCTTCGTCGTCGTGACGGGTTCGGCACGGACGACACGGCGGCGCAGGCGTGTCCCCTTCCGGTAGGACACGTCAGGCTCGTCACTCCGCGCCAGTGCGTCCAGTACGGCGTCCACATCGGCGTCGAGTCCGCCGTGGTCCGCACTGTCCGTGCGCTTGCCGTCGCCGGGCCGGCCCGGGTCGAGGTCCACTCGGAAGCAGCGCAGGTCCGGGAACTCACGCACGGCACAGCGCGCGACCGCGGCCGCCATGGACTGGGGCGGAGAGAGCCGAGTACCCGCGGCTCCGGTGCCGCCCCGGGTGATGAACCAGGTGCGGAGCGGCGCTGTGGCCCCGGTGACTTCCTGGAGGACGCGCACATGGCCCGACACCAACCGCTCGGTGACCGCGCCGAAGGTGTCGGCGTCCCACCGCTCAGGCCGCACATCGGGGTCGACGGCTGCGTCGACGACCGTGTCGAGGGCCTGGAAGCAGAGAACGCCGGACAGCGGAAGGGACGGCGAGCGCAGGAACTCGGCGAGGGACCGCCCCTCCACCGTGACGGCTCCGGTACCGATGTCCTCAGAGGTGAGCCCGGTCACCGAGGTGCAAAGGTGCCCGAGTTCCTGGAGCCTGGCGCCTACGGCGGCCGCGACGCCGGAAGAGTCGGGGATCACGAGCCAGTGGCCGCGGAGCAGGCGTGGCCGCTCGGGCGATTCCTCGGGCTCCCAGCTCACCTGGTGGTACGGGACGTGCGGCACCGCGGACAGGTCCGGCTCGTCCTCGGCCTCGGTCTGCATCCAGTGCCGTCGCCTGTCGAACACATACGTGGGAAGCGGCCGCCGACGGCCTCCGGCGCCGGCCGTGACCGCCTCCCAGCCGACCCGGACCCCCTTCTCGAACAGGGCCGCCAGCGATCCGAGAGCGGTTCGGCGGGCATCGGTGTCCGGCCGCAGAGTCGGCAGCACGGGCACGTCGAGACCGGGCCAGCCGGTGGCCACCGTCCCTGCCAGCACCGGAGCGGGCCCCACCTCCAGCAGGGCCGCGGGGCGACGCGCGAGCACCTGCTCGAACCCGGCCGCGAACTGCACCGTCTCACGCAAGTGCCGTACCCAGTACGCGGGATCGGTCAGCTGTTCGTCGATGGGGCCGCCCGTCAGGGTGGAGACGAAGGAAAGGCCCGGAGGCCGGAGCCGGACCTTGTGCGCCGCCGCGGCGAACTCGTCGAGTACGGGCTCCACGGCTTCGGAGTGCCCCGCCGGGCCGAAGCCGAGATCCTTGACACGGCCTCCGGCGGCGGCGACCTGGGCGGCGACCGCCTCGACGACGGCCGCCCGGCCCGACACCACGGTGCTGACCGGACTGTTGACGGCCGCGAAGGACAGGGGCAGGCCCAAGCGGTCGGCGATGTCGGAGACCTGCTGACGGCTCGCTTCCAGCACGGCCATGGATCCGCCAGGGGGAATCGACTCGAGCAATCGTCCCCGGGCGGCGACCAGCCCGATCGCGTCGTCCAGCTCCAACACGCCGGCCGCGTGAGCGGCCGCGAACTCCCCGAGGCTGTGCCCGATCACCACTCCGGGCCGCACTCCCCATGACTGCCACAGCGCGTACAGCGCGGCCTGGAGGACGAACTGCGCGGGCTGCCCGATGCTCAGCGGCCGGTCCTTCCCGAGGCCCTGGACCAGTACCTCGGTGGCGGACACACCGGTCTCGGCGCGCATCACCGGATCGGCGGAGCGGAGCACGGCCCGCACCGGATCCTCGTCGTACAAGGCCCCGAGTCCGGGTGCGGCGGGGAAGTGTCCGGTGAACATGAACGCGACCATGGGGTCCGTCACCGCGTGGGCCGCTTCCCGGCGTCCCTCGGCGACCGACCGGAGCGCATGGTCCAGCTCGTCGCGGTCGCGGACCACGAGGCCGACCCGGCTGAGGTGGTGCTCCCGCCCGAGGGCCATGGTGTGGGCGATGTCCGCGACCGATGCCTCGGCCGCCGCACCGGCGCCTTTGCCCCACACGGCGGCGCTGCGGGCCAGTGCGGTGTCGCTGGCGGCGCTCAGCGGGATCAGATGCCAGCCGACGGGGTTGGTGGTACGAGGAGACGGTGTCTGCGGTGCCAGGTACTCCTCCACGATCACATGCGCGTTGTTGCCGCCGAGGCCGAAGGCGCTGACACCCGCGCGGCGCGGGGTGCCTCCGGAACGCCGTGGCCAGGCACCTCGCTCGGTGACCACGCGGAACGGGCCCTCGTCGAAGGGCGCGTCCGGATGAGGCCGGACGAAGTGCAAGGTCGGCACGTGCGTGCCGTGCCGGACACATAGCAGGGTTTTGATCAGCCCGGCCATTCCTGCCGCGGTACCGATGTGCCCGATGTTGCTCTTGACCGATCCCAGGCCGATGGCTCCTTGTGCGGCCGGATCCGCTTGGGCGAAGACGCTGTTCAATGCCGTGACCTCGATGGGGTCACCCACCGGGGTCGCGGTGCCGTGCCCCTCGACATAGTCGATGTCGGTGCGGTCCAGACCCGAGACCGCGAGCGCCTCGGCGATGACGGCGGCCTGTCCCCTGCTGGACGGGGCGGCCATCCCGGCCTTCCGCGCCCCGTCGTTGCCGACCGCGCTGCCGCGTATCAGGCCGAGGACGGGGTCCCCTGCGCGTTCCGCGTCCGCAAGGAGTTTGAGTACGACCACGCCGGCGCCGGAGCCGAAGACCGTCCCACTCGCCTCGGCGTCGTAGCTGCGGCAGCGGCCGTCGTGCGAGAGCACCATGCCGGGCTCATGGAGGTGCCTGTTCAGCTGTGGGACGCTCGCGTTGGCCGCTCCGGCGAGCGCGATGTCGCACTCGCCGTTCAGCAGGCTCTGTGCCGCAAGATGGACGGCGACCAGACCGGTGGCGCATGCTGCCTGAACCGTGATCGCGGGTCCGCGCAGGTCCAGCCGGTAGGCCACGCGAGACGTCAGGTAGTCCTTGTCGGCGGCCATCATCGCCTGAAGGTCGGCGCTGTCGTCGAGGAACGTTCGCCGGGAGTTCAGCATGCCGGGGAGCACGTTGTTCACGAGGTAGCTGGAGATCCCCACTCCGCCGAACAGGCCCACTCTGCCCGCCGATGAGGAGGAGGCCGGCGGTATCCCGGCGGATTCCAGCGCGGACCAGCAGCATTCGAGGAACATCCGGTGCTGGGGATCGAGCAGCGCGGCCTCGCGTGCGGACATCGGGAACAGCGCCGTGTCGAACCCCTCTATGTCCTCGACGACGGAGCCGGCCCACAGCACGCCGTCGGCGGAGCTGGTCACGCGCCGCACACAGTTCCGGCCGTTCACCAGGTTGTCCCAGAAACTCTCCACGTCCGGCGCCATCGGCAGCCTGCAGCCGATCCCGATGACGGCCACCGTGCCGTCGGGGGGTGGTGACGCATTCATCGGCCCCTCCGTCCCTCGCGGCGTGCGGTGCGTCGGTCCGCCCTTGCGGACGCGCGTGCGCTGATCTGCCCACCACGTCCACGATCCGGCGGCGCGGAGGTGCTGCCGGGTTCGAGAGCCGCCGCGAGAGCCCTGGCCGTCGGATGGTCGTAGAGCAGGACGATGGGTACGTCCTTGCCCAGGGTCCGGCCGAGTGCGGCGCGTACCTGTGCCGCCCGCAGCGAAGTGCCGCCCAGTTCGAAGAAGTTCTCATCGACGCGGATGTCGTCATGCCCGAGGGCCTCCGCGTACGCTCCTCGCACCAGAGCCTCCAGAGACTGCCGTTCCGCGACGGGGGTGGCCCTGTCCTGCGCTGCCGGGTCCTCGCCCCGAGGCGGCCCGACCAGCCCTCGCAGGGCATCGCGGTCGAGCTTTCCGTTGACGGTCATGGGGATCGCGCTCACTTCGTGAAAGCGCAGGGGAACCATGTACGCCGGCAGCCGGCCCCTCAGGAACGCCCTCAACTGCCGCGAGGCCAACGGCGCCACCAGCCGGTCGGCCCTCGGCACCACATAACCGACAAGGGTCGTCCCGGACTCGGTGGTCTCGGCGTCCACCGCGCACTCCGCCACCCCGGGGTGTTGTGCGAGATGCGACTCCACTTCGTCCGGCTCGACCCGGAAGCCGTCCACCTTGACCTGCCGGTCGCGCCGGCCACGGAAGACCAGCACGCCGTCCCGCCACTCCACAAGGTCCCCGGTCCGATAGCCACGCCGCGGTCCGGAGATGAAACGCTCCGCGGTCAGATCCGGCCGTCCCACGTATCCGCGGCCCACCCGTACTCCGTACACGACCAGTTCACCGGGGCCGTTCGAAGGCGGTGTGCCGCCGGCGCCGTCGGCGATCTCCACCTCCACATGAGGCAGCGGTGTTCCGATCGGGGCGGTGTCCGGCCAGGTCGTGGGGGGACCGGATGCCGTCCAGGACGTGACCACATGGGTCTCGGCGGGCCCGTAGTGGTTGTGCAGGCGGCACCCGTCCAGCCGGGCGAAGAAGCACCGTACGGCAGGTGTGATGCGCAGTTGGTCACCGGCACAGATCACATCGGCCAACGTGAGCGGCAGGAACTCCCCGGTCGGATCCGCCTGTTCCGCGAGCAGTTGCAGCGCCGCGGTCGGCAGGAACAGCCGGTGCACCGAGTTTCGTCGCAGTTCCGCCAACAGCCGTGCCGGGTCCCGCCGTACCGGTTCGTCAATGACGACGAGTGTGCCTCCGGTGCACAGCGTGGCGGCAATCTCCTGGAACGCGACGTCAAATCCCACAGCCGCGAAGAGCGCGGTCCTCTGCCCCGGCCGGCCCCCTTCCGCCTCGTGCCACTCGACGAGTCCGCGGAAGGCCGACTCCCCCATCTGGACGCCCTTCGGCACGCCTGTGGACCCGGATGTGTACACCAGGTACAGGATGTCGGCCGTCGGGCGGGGAGCGACGGCAGGGCCGGCCGCTGCACGTTTCTGACCGGCCACGTCGTCGGTCCCGAGCGTGTCACCTGCCCGAGTCACAGCGATGACGGGCAGATCGCCGATCGGGACGTCCGCGTCGTGGTCGGCGACTTCGGAGGCCACGACCACGGCCTTGGCCCCTGATGACGCGAGCATCGCCGACAGCCGGGCGGCCGGCATCCGTGGATCAAGGGCCAGATAGGTGCAGCCGGCCCACCAGACCCCCAGCATGGCGGCCACCCCGTCGGCGCTTCTCGGCGCACGCACGGCGACCACCGAACCAGGCGCGGTGTGCAGTTCGACACGGCGGGCCACCGTCGCGGCGCGCGCGACGAGTTCGGCGTAGGTGATGTCCTCGCCGTGGTCGACCACCGCCACCGCCCGAGGCGTGCGGGCGGCCTGGCGGGCCACTCGCACGATGACATGGGCGTCCTCGGCCGTCATACCGCCTGCCCCGAGGAAAGGCCGGCCGGATGGTCGTGGACCGGGCGTCCGATGTCGTCCTGGCCGTAGATCCGAACCAGCCGCCTGCGCCGGGAATGCTCGGTGAAGGCATTGCGTCCGTGGAAGAACTCCTCGTTCCGCCAGAACAGAACCTCGCCCCGGCGCAGCGGAAACGTGAGCTGCTCGGCGGTGTTCAGGATGAAGGAATCGACGGCGTCGAGGGCTTGCGTGAGCTCCCCGGGGCCAGGGCGTCCGGCCAGTCGCCACCCGGCCTCGATGTACTTGCGCAGGTAGCGTCCGCGCGGCGAACTCGATTCCCCCGAGCCCTCCTTCCTCTCGGAGCCTTCGGCGTCGCGCAGCACCGGGGCCCACCGCCGTGGACGCTCACGATCGTCGTCCGTCGCGAAAGGCTGGTCGTCGTGGAGCAGCGGCAGCAATGCGGGGTGGGACCGCGCAAGGTGCCGGTGGACAGACTTGACCGGGACCAGGACGGTCTCACCGCCTTCGTCGGCCTCGGACAGACACAGCAGCACCGCGACATCCGGGGGCAGCTGGAGAAGACTGCCGTCGGTGTGCAGCCCTCCGGCAGCGGCGCTCGCGGAGTAGTGACTCGAGCTCGGCCCACCGGCCCGCACCTCGACCGGGTAGATCAGCTCGCCGGTCTCGTACTGCGCGACGGGCCGCAGCAACAGGGTGACCAGATTCCATGTGGCCACGGTCAGTTCGTGGTCGTTCAGAGCAGTCGGAAGGCCGACCACCGCCAGCCGTTGGCTCGCGATCTCCTCCGCCAACCGAACGGTGTGCCCGAGAGTTTCCCCACCGACCGGGGCAGCGCTCGTCGGCCAGTCCGTTAGGGGGGAATTCGGGCGCACTTCTCGATCCAGAAGATCGTTCACCCGATCGAAGATGAAAGGCATACGTATCCTTCTTCGGTGTCGGTCGACATCCGTTGGCTACCGCGCCCGAACTCGTTCGAAGGCATCGCTTTCCGCACATTCGAGAGCTGTCCGGGCCAGTGGACTGGTCCGCGGATCCGCATCCAGATAGGTCTGCATCGTGGTGGTGGTAAAAGCGAAGGAAAGTCGGGTCGCCGGGTCTGCGAATACCAGCACACCGCCCTGGCCGTAATGCCCGAAACAGAGGGAGTCGACGCCGCCCATAGGGCGGGTGGGATCGGGGAGCATGAATCCGCTGGCATAGCGGCGGGGCCAACCCACGACCAGGTCCGGACCGTCGGCTCTCGTCGCCACCGCGGCTTTCAGCGCACCCTCACCGAGCAGCCGGATCCCGTCGACCTCGCCGACCGCAGCGGCGAACAGCCGACTGAGCGATCGCGCGTCACTCACGCAGTTGGCGGCCGGCACCTCGGCGGTGAGGTACTCGATGGAGTGTTCCAAGGGAGCCAGGTCCGGATTGCCGAGGGCGCTCGCCAACAGCCCGGAGTCGAACCGGTCGGGTATCGCCGGGCGCGCGCCCGGAGCCGATCGCAGCGGCTGCACGCGTGGGAGTTCCGCCATGGGCGTGCCGATCCACAGGTCCAGGCCGAGCCTCGAGCTCAACTCCCTGGTGACCAGCTCTCCGACGCCACACCGGGTCGCCCGTCTGAGGACCTCCCCGACCAGCCATCCGAACGTCAGGTCGTGGTATCCGTGCCTGGTCCCCGGTTCCCATCGGGGCCGCTGGCGTTCCAGCAGTTCGACTGCGGGATCCCAGCTCAGGGCGTCGGCGGGCGTGATGGGCCGGTCGAAGACCGGGAGTCCGGCCTGATGACTCAGCAGCAAACGTGGCGTGATGTCCTGTTTGCCGGCGACGGCGAAGCCCGGCCACACCTCGCTCACCGGCGCGTCGAGATCGACTGCGCCCCGCTCGTGCAGTACCGCCGCCAGCAGTGCCAGGACGCCTTTGGACACGGATCGAACGACTTGGAGCCCCCGTGCGGGCCAGGGTCCACCTGTCAGGTCGACAACTTTGCGGCCGTCGAGGTGCACACACAGCTGGGCCGCATGTGGGCCGTCGTCGGGAAACATGTCCGTGAATTCCGTCACCAGCTGACTGAATTGCTGCAATTCGGATCCCTACACCGCGCGCCTGTGCGCACCATGGAAATGGCACGATCTGGGTCGTGAGCAATTGAATCTTTCGATGTTCAATCTACCCAGCGCATCGGCGTGGCCCTACCTTGCAGAGATCATGTGACCGATGTCGGTCACACTTCCCTTTCAGCCTTGACAAACGCACTTCGCCTGTTGCAGTGCATGTCGAATTACCGCGAGGAGGCCAGTTCGCTGGCCAGCTCCACGGCGTGCTCGGTCGTGAAGGAAACGTTCGGCAGTTCGGCACGGCTCTCGATGGCCGCTCCTCGTTTGCGCTCCGACAGAGCGCTGTGGTCGGCGTTGAGGCGCACCGCGTGGTCAGATGCGGCAGGGCCGCGCAGTAACAGAGAGAGGGTTCCGGGCCTCGCCGTGGCGGCGTGCACCTGGTCGGCACGCAGGACGTACAGGCTCCCCTTCGCCTCGGTCCGGACATGCAGGGGACGCACGGGCCCTGTTGCCAGACGGTCCGTCACCTCGTCGACCGTTCCGTAGAGATGGTGCTCGTAGGAACCCCGGAGGATGGTGGAGGCAAAGCACCAGCGGTGGTTGTGCGGTCTGCCATGGGGGTCGGTGTCACCGCCCAGCCAATGCTGCAGCCGGAGCCGGACGCCGGTACGGGGATCGTCGTACACCGTGAGGCGGTTGCCCCAGGAGCGCACCTCCGACAGGCTCAGGAGCCGATCGTCCTTGGCGGCCGCGGTGACGAGTTCGTTCAGGGTGCCGGGTTCGCGCAGCACGAGCAACGCGGACCGTAACGCCGTTTCCACCCCTGCGCAGTCGGACCAGTCCACGTGGGAGAGGGTCGGCCACGGTGCCGTGGCGCTCATGCCGGCAGGTGGTGCTGACGGGCGATGCCGACCGCGTACCCGGGAGCCAGTGCGCGCCCTTCGGGAAGGGTCAGCCACAGCCGCAGCAGGTGACGCTGTTCGTCGGAGGTCTCGCCGTTGACGAAGGCGTCCCGGGCGTGCAGGACAGCGTGGTTGTTGATGAACTGGGCGTCGCCGACACGGAAGTCCATGGTCAGCGCGACACCGTCCTCGTTGGCGATCCGGTCCGCCAGCGCCAGCACCTCGGTCTGGGCGGGGCTGGGCGGCGGCGGGCCGTCCACGGCCGACTGCTGGAGGTACTGGGGCCTGCCGCTGGAGGCGGCGCGCTTGCGCCACGACGGGCGCCGACGGAAGGAGAGCTTGCCGTCGACCCAGGAGACATGGGAGGCGGCATAGTAGGGGCGTACGTCACCGTCGGCCTCGTCGCGGTTGTTCATCCACAGCGGTTCGGCGAGGGCGACGACGAGGTCCGGGCGACGGCGCAGGATCTCGTTGAAGACCAGCGCGGAACTGGCGATGCGGGAGGTCCCGCCCGAGCGCGACCTGGCCAGGCAGAGCAAGGAGACCACATCGCACCAGTCGGTGTGGAACGGGAGTTCCACCGAGGTCTGGTAGGCGAACCGGTCCGGACCGGGCGCACCGTCCTCTCGGACGTCGGCCAGGTAGAGCTCGCGCTTGTCCTGGGGTGTCGGCGTTCCCACCGCCAGCCCGAGCGCCCAGTACAGCACCGCGGACCGACGAGTGGGCACGTGCGCCACCGGAAGTCCGCGCACCAGGAGCACCCCGGGGCCGTTCTCCAGCACCTGTCGCCACCGCCGCGCCTTGTCCGCGATGCGGGGTAAACGGAATGCGGCGGGATCGGCCAGGTGCAACGGACCGTCCACGTCGGGCAGTTGCTCCAGTTCGTCCAGATCCTGCTCGTCGAGCTCCACCAGCCACTCCTCCGGCACGGCGGCCAGCTCGGCACCCCGCCACACCTCGGGGCCGTTCAGGGGGGCGTCGGGGAGGGAGTCCGTGAAGACCTGCTGAGACAAGGGTTTGCTCCCGTCGAGACGTGGGCAGATTGGCCGAATTGGCCCGAATTCACCATGGATAACCCGTATCGATCAACGTAGCCCGCGGCATTCGATTCGGTCAAGGGCCAAGCCCGCGCCCACTCTTTATAAACGCCGTGTTTCAAGTTCCTGTACGGTGAAATCAAGGGGTTGACGCGGTATCGGGCTGGGCACCAGACTCCCATAACCGTACGGCCTTCTACTTCTTGGCGCCGAATGGCCCAGTATCGACCTGACCACGCTGTCGGGTTCGTGGCCTGTCCTCTTGCCATTTCGAGCTGCAAAAACCCTCGGAAGGTATCCTCTGTATGCGGGGCGAATCATCGTTATTACTGGCACTCGCCAGACTCGTTCTCGATGAGAGAACGCTGGCGGAGTGCCGGGCGCTGCTGGCCGAGCACGGCCGGAAGTTCGACTGGGGCTACTTCATCGACCGAGCCGCACGACACCGCCTGCTCCCGCTGGTCGGCAGGCACATCACCCGGCACCGGCTCTTCCATGGCGAACCCGGGATGCCGGCCATCCCGTACCACTGGGTCTACGAGGCCGCTTACCTCGCCACCCGAGACCGCGCAGCCCTGCTGGCCGAGGAATACGGCCAGGTCATCGACGCCTTGACCACCCATGGTCCGGCGTTCGCGGTCCGCAAGGGCCCCACGGTCTCCTGTCTGTACGGCGATCCCGGGCTGCGCCGCTCCAACGATCTGGACCTGCTCGTCGACCGTGCCGATCTGCCGGCCCTGGCGGAGGTCCTGGCAAGTCTGGGGTACCGAGAGGGCTGGCTGGACGAGGGCGGCACACGGCTGCTGGACTACCGCCGCACCACCCGGATGTTCTGGCAGGTGAACCTTCCCAACGCATTGCCACTGGTCAAGCTGGCGAACCGGGAATTGGTCGAGAGCTACCGCGTCGACATCTGTTTCGACATTTTTCCGGCGCGCTCGGAGGCGTCCTGTTCGACGATTGAAATGCTGGCAGGATCTGTACCTTTTCCCATGTTCGGCCGCGTGGGCCCAGCACTCGGTCCAGCCGACCGGTTCATCGACCTGTGTACCCATCTGCACAAAGAGTCGACCAGTCTTTACTACATCGAGAACGGCTCCGACCTTGAGCTGCTGAAGTTCCACGATGTCGCGCTCGCAGCACTTTCGATCACCGAGGAGAAAGAGTGGTCGGCGGTCCGCGCGGCCGCTTCCCGCTACCGTGCGGACCGCAGCGTCTATTACGCGCTCCACCACGTGTCGCTGCTCTACCCGGAAGCCGTACCCCCCGTCGAAGTGGCTCATTTCGAGCCCGCGGACACCGCCTACCTGGACGAATACGGGACCTTCGACGGCCGGCCCGGCCCCTGGGGAACGCCGTTCCTGGATCGTCTCTTCGATGTCTCACGTCCGGACCGGGTGGCGACCGCCTCGTCCATCCCCCTCACCTGAACGCCCCCCATCAGGTTTCGCGCCCCCCACTGGCCCCCGCCCGAGGAGCATCATGCCCACCCCCACCCCTGCATCCGGATCGGTGCCCCTGACCCTCGACGTGCGCCCACGACCGGACGCCCCCGTACCGACTCACCCTGTGGGGCGCACGGACGTCGTGATCCGGCACGAGTTCTGCGGCCCCCTTCTGTGGAGCGACAGGCGACACGCGTTCTTCCTGCCGCGCGACGGCGGAGACAACGTTGCCGTCACCGAAGCGGTCCGTCGGCGTGGTGAAGGTCTGGACTGGACGACCGGTCTGTCGCCCCTGCTCGTCGAGGAGCTGCGGGAGCTCGGTCTCGACGGCAGCCTGCGCGAGATCCACTCACCGTACCGGGACCGGCTCAGCGGGCCGCTGGAGATCTACTTCGACTACACCTGGCTGTGCAACCTCGCCCGGCACAAGTGCGGCCAGGACTCCTTCTGCTACGCCGCCGAGTTCCTCGGCCCGACCACACTGCGCGAGCAGCGCGTCCGCGAGGTCATGGCGGAGCTCGCTCAATGGGGCGTGATGCGCGTCCACTTAGCGGGCGGTGAGCCCACGATCAACAAACGCGCGCTCGCCAACTACCTCGACTCGGCGACCGAGAACGGCCTCTACACGTCGATGGCCACCAACGGACTGCTGATCGACGACGCCGTGCTCGACATCGTCTTCCGCAACCACTTGAAGTCCGTGAGCTTCAGCATCGACGGCGCGTCCGAGGCGACGCACGGCGCCATCCGCGGCGCCGGGCTGTTCGACAAGACCGTGGCCGCGGTACGCAGGACCGTCGCCCGCAGGGACGAGACCGGGTCGGCGACCCGGGTATGTATCAAGCCCACGTACGAGCCCACCACACCCAAGTCCGAGCTGGAGGCTCTGGTCCTGCTGGGTATCGAACTCGGGGCCGACGTGATCAAGTTCGCCAATCCCGAGCGCTGCCTGCATCACGAGGAGGGCTTCTACTCGCAGCAGGTGGACGCCTATTACGACACGATCGAGTTCATCTCCGGCCTGCAGAATCGATACGGCGACCGCATCGGTATCACCAACGTCTCCAATCCCATGGCGGGATGCGGCGACATCGGCATCCCCGGGCTCACCGGGTGCATCGGCGGACAGGAGCTCATCGCGCTCAACCCCGACGGCAGTGTGACCCCCTGTCTGATGCATCCGCGCAAACTGGGCAACATCGACTCCGAGTTCGCCGGCCTGCGCGACTTCTGGAACGGCTCGGGAGAGTTGGAGGACTTTCGCCAAGCGCTGCGCAAGCCTGCCGGTTGCACCACCTGTGACCTGCACAGCTCATGCCGCTCGGGTTCGACGACCCGGCGCATCGTCCAGATCGGGCGATTCGATCCCGAGCGCACCACGGGCGAGTTCAGCTCCGTCAAGGACCCGCTGTGCACGAAGGACTACCTGGCCCGCCACCCGGAGAAGACCCCGCCCACTCCCGTGATCGCCCCGGACGAGCTGCGCTCGTTCCGTGAGATCGCGGTCCGGCACTCGCTCTGACGGGGGGACGAAGCGATGAAGGTGGCAGTCGTCAGCTACTTCGACTCGTTGCGGTTCGACGAGTATCCGATCACGCACTCGCTGGGCGCGATGCGGCTGGGCGCCTACCTGCGCACCGCGCACCCGGAGTGGGACGTACGGCTCCGTGCGTTCGACGAGCGCGGCTACTCCGCTCGTGCTGCGGCATCGGCCCTGCTCGACGAGGGTTTCGACGTGGTCGGGGTGCCCGCCTACATCTGGACCATGGAACGGGCCAGGGAACTCACCGAGCACCTGTGCGCCGCCGAGGACGCCCCGTTGGTGGTGTGCGGCGGGCCTGAGACCCGGGCGATGGACTACACCAGATGGCCACAGGACACCGTGTACGTCATGGGTCAGGGCGAGGAACCTCTGGTCTGGCTCTGCGAGCGCCGTGCCACGGACCCGGTGTTCGCCGGCCCGAGCCTCGAAGAGGACTGTACGCAACCAGTGTACTCGGCGTCCCGTGACCGCGTCCGGGCCTACCGGTACGCCGTGCCCGACCGAGGCAACCGCAGCCTCCCGCAGGGTGTCGCGCTGTTCTCCCCCGAGTTCGAGTCGATGCTCGACGGCGACCGGATCGACACCGACTTCGCCTGGTACGAGACGGCACGTGGATGCATCTACGACTGCTCGTTCTGCGGACACAACACCCTGCCGTTCTTCGCCACCTTCGACACCGAGTTCGTCCGCGCCGAGATTCGGAACATGCGCGACCGCGGAATCCGCCGCATCTTCCTGATCGACCCGATTCTGGGTGGAAAGGCCGCACGCGGCAAGGAGATCCTCCGTACCTTCCGCGATCTTGCCCCCGAGATCGCCCTCACCGCGTACATGCGCCCGGAGTTCCTCGACGACGAGTTCGTCGAGCTGCTGGTCGAGTCCAACATCCATGAACTGCTGATGGGTTTGCAGACCACCAATCCCAACGTGCCCAAGCACGTACGCGGCAACCACTTCGAGAAGATCATGCGGTTCGTGCCGCACCTGGCCGCGCGCGGGGTGCCGTGGCGGGCCGAGCTGATCGTGGGTCTGCCCGGCGACGACATGACCGGCCTGCGTGAGTCACTGCGGTTCACCATCGACGAACTGCGCCCGTGGTCGGTGCACTCGTACCACCTCACCGCAATCCCGGAGACCAAGCTGTTCGAACTCCTCGACCGCACCGACGACGACATCTGGATCAAGGCGGACAACCGGCTGCGGGTCGTGTCGGCCAGCAGTTTCGACGAGCGTGAACTGCGCGAAATGCTGGTGTACGCGGGCGGGATCACCTCCCGTCACTCACATCTACGTGAGCGCGACGGCGCCGCTCCCGGCTTCGATGTGCTCGACCGGGACGTCCGCGGTGCGCTGGCCGACCCGGTGAACGGCCGATCGGCGGCGGCCGCGTTCATCACCATGGGCCACGAGGCCGGTCACCGGGTGTGGCGAGCGCGCTCCGGCGCGGCGCTGGGCGCGGGCGCATGAGCGACGTGCTCATGCTGCGCCGGCATGCCGAGTCCCTCGCGAACGCGGCCCGACGCATCCAAGGTCGGAGCACCGCCGGTGACCTCACCGCTGCCGGGCGGGCCGAGGCACAGGCGTGGGCCGAGCGGCTGGCGCCGGGTTCGGTCGACGTGCTGTGGAGCAGCGACGCCGTTCGCGCCCGATCCACCGCGCGTATCGTCGCGGACCGGCTGGGAGTCCCGTCGCGGGTGCACCCGGTCCTGGCCGAAGCGGGCGCCGGCGTGCTGGAAGGCGTCCCGCACGAGGAGGCCCGGATCAGCCTTTCCGGCGCGCACCGGGTGTGGCTGGCGCGCGGGGACCTCGACGCCATACCCGGGGCCGAACCGGGGGAACAGGTGCAGGCGCGCGCGGTGGCGTTCCTCTCCCTGGTCGGCGACCTGGGCGGACGGCACCTCGCCGTCACCCACGCCGCGTTCCTGCGCTGCCTGGTCAACACCGCCGCGCGCCGGGACCGTACCCTCCCGGTCGCCGTGGGCCACGGTGACACCCACGAACTGGTGGAACCGTGGGCACGACTCGGTCCCGTACCGCTGGGACAGCCGTGGCGTCCCGCCGTACATGCCGTGGACACTGGACCCGGCGGCCGGTACGTGACCAAGCGGATCCGGACCGACGACCTGGACCGCTACCTGCGGATCCAGGAGGCGGTCGGAGCACCCGTCCTGGCCGCCGCACCCGACCGGGACGACACGGTGCTCGTACGCCGGCACCTGCCGGGCTCACCCGTGCCGCACCGCGTGGCTCCCGCGACGGAATGGGAACTGCTGGCGCACTATCGCGCCGTCAGCGGGCGGATCGACGCCGGCCTGACGAGTGAGCTGCGCATCGGTCTGCCCAGCCTCGCGGAGCGGG
Source organism: Streptomyces sp. NPDC001351 (assembly GCF_042896045.1). NCBI lineage: Bacteria > Bacillati > Actinomycetota > Actinomycetes > Kitasatosporales > Streptomycetaceae > Streptomyces > Streptomyces sp. NPDC001351. The sequence continues at coordinate 240,313 of NZ_JBIAWS010000014.1, forward strand.
TCGCCCAAGTACTGGCCGGGCCGGACAGCGAGGCAGCGGCCGGTCTACGGGTGCTCACCGCCGACTCCCGTGTCGCGGGCCTGCTGGCCGGACACGTGGCGGTGGCCGACTTCGACATGCACCGCGACAACACCCTCAGCGACGACGGCCGACTGCACAGGATCGACTTCGACGGACTGTGTCTGGGGCCTGAGACATGGCCCGAGGCCTGCTCCCTGGTCGGCGCGAGCGCCCTCTACCCGGCGGCCGGTGACGGACGCAGACCGCACGACGGCATCGACGGCGAGTTGCGGATCCTGGTGCTGGTCCGGCTGCTGCTCGGCCTCTCGTACTTCCTCACCGGAGATCGGGCCGCCGCTCCCGTCGGGCACTACACACAGCTCTATCGCGATGCCGTGGCCAACTGGACGACAGAGGTGACCGCGTGAGAGCGCACCTGGAGATCGAGCGTCGGTTCCTGGTCCGCGACCGTTCAGTCGTGCGGGGCACGGAGGCCATCGAGATCGCCCAGGCCTATGTGTTCGCCGACGAGCGCACCTTGCTCCGCGTGGGCCGCAGGGACGGCGGCTGGCGGCTCACCGTCAAGGACACCGGCAGCGGACTCGTGCGCCGCGAGTATCACGCCCCGCTGCCCGAGGAGTTCGGCGCGGCCCTGTTCGCCTCTCCGGCCGTCCGCCGCTCGGTCAAGCGCCGCCACCGGATCACGTACGCCGGCCGGGTGTGGCTGGTCGACGTGCACCGCGGCGGACCGGTCCTCGCCGAGGTCGAGCTGTCCACGCGGGACGAGGCACTGACCGTGCCCTCGTGGTGCGGTGCGGAGGTCACCGGCGATCCGGCCTACGCCGACCACGCGCTGGCCCGGGAGGCGTCGGAGTGAGCACACAGCGGTCACTACTGCTCTTCAAACCGGACGCGATCGTGCACGAGATGGTCGATCAGGGAATCGCGGACGTGCGCGCGTCAGGGCTGCGGGTCGTCGCCCGCCGCCGGTTCGACCTGACCGAGTCCCAGCTGGCCGGCATGTACTTCCGGATCTTCCCCGACGAACGCGCCCTCACCGCCGGTCTGCTGCGCCGCTATCTGGTCGGCAGGACGGTCGAGACGGCGGTCGTCGAGGGACCGGAGGCGCTGGCCCGGCTGCTGGAGTACAAGTCCGCCACCCGCGCCCGGCTCGGAGGATTCCTCTACGGCAACTTCGTGCACTGCCCCGACAGTCTCGACGAGGCCGAGCGTCAGATCGAGGTCCTCACCGGGGACGGTCCCGGCCACGGATTCCGCCCGACGGGCCCGCTCTGGCGCGACTGGCCGCTGGCCGACTGCGAGCGTGCCCTGGACGGTGTGTGGGCCGATGTGCCCGGCCGCGGCCTGACTCGCCCCGCGCGCTGGTCGCCTTGGCCGCCGGCGGCGGGCCTGCGGATCACCGTGCCCGCCCGCTGGGTGATCGCCTTCGACGACATCGCGGTCTTCCTCGCCCGTCTCCTCGGTACCGACACCCCGGAGTTCGGCGTGCGGGCGACCCTGGCCGCCCTGTACGACCCGGGCGGGCTGGCGACACCGGCCACCGGGGACGAGGCCGCGGAACTGGCCGCCCAGGTCCGGGAGTTCGGGCTGCTGGCCGCCGTGCCGGCCCGGGATCACGCGCTCATCGCCGAGGAGATCCGATGACCATGGCGCTCCTGTGCCCGGGGTGGCCGCGCGGCCTCGACGCGACCGTAGGCAGGGTCCGCGCCGCGGGCAGGACTCCGGGACCGCTCGTGATGCCCGCCGAACTGGCCGGCCGATGGCGTGCGCAGAGCCGCGGCCGGGGTGCTGTGATCGGCCTGCCGTGGGCCGAACTGGACACCGGCTCGCTCTCCATGCGGTCGATTCGCCGGATCCGCTCCGCCGGCGTCACCAGGTTCGCCGTCTTCCGGGGGGACGGCAACCGGCTCGACCGGACCTCGGCCGTGCGGGCGGCGGCCCGTGCCGGAGCGCGGGAGCTGTTGTTCCCGGACGGACAGCGCCTCGGACGGGCCGCGCTGCTGGCCACGCTGCTGAGTCGGACCGCCTCCGCACCTGAGCCGCCGGAGCTGTTCGATCCCGTGACCGGTCGTGCCCTGCCATGTGGCGGCGTATTCGCAGGGGTGGACGCCCTCGGCACTCTCGACGTCAGCCCACTGGGGTTCCTGCGCATCCCCGGCATGGTGGAACCGGCCTCCCTGGAACCGGGACAGCGGCACCGGATCGTGCTGCTCGGCGGCAGCGTGCTCTACGGTCTCGGACAACCGGACAACTCGCGCACCATCCCCGCCGCGGTGTACCGCCACCTGCCCGACAGCGAGGTCCTCTGCTTCGCCGCTCCCGGCGAGTGGTCGCGCGGCGAGTCCGCGCTGCTCCTCTACCGGCTGCGGTACTGCCGGCCCGATGTGGCCATCAGCCTCTCCGGCTGGAACGACTTCAACAACCTCTTCGCCATGCGTCTGGTGAACGGACCCGGAGCGGCGATGCTGAACTGGACCTTCCACGATCACCAGCACTTCCTGCGGGTACACGCCCCACAGGAGGCCCGGGACGTGCGGGTCCCGTTCGCCCGCAAGCCGTCCGTGGCGCGCGGCCTGCCCCTGGACACCCTGGCCTTCCCCGCCTCCGGCCCGGAACTGCGCGCCGGGCTGTGGCTGGAGAACCAGGCGCTGATGGCGGCCGCCTGCGCCCGGGACGGCATTCGCTTCGTCTGCGCGCTGCAGCCGCACTCCCTGCTCCACCCGGTCCTGGGCGAGCAGTTCACCCGGGACTGGGTACGGCGCCATTACGACCACCCCTTCACCGACCGCGCCACCGTCTTCGACGACTACGCCGAGACGATCGACACGGTGTATCGCACCTACCGGGACGGGCTGAAGCACCTCGCGGCTCAGTTCCCGAGCGCGGTCTTCCTGGATCTGTCCACGGCGTTCACCGAGGAGACACAGCCGTGCCTGATCGACGGAGTGCATCCGACCCCGCACGGGGCGGCTCTGCTCGGCCGTGCCCTCGCCGACGCGGTGGGCCGTTCATGACGGTGGAGATCGCGGGTGTCGGCGCGGGCCGACTCGGTGCCGCTCTGGTGGCCGTACACACCCTCGGCGCGCTCATACCCGCCGGGCTGGCCGTGGCCACCGGCGGTGTGGTCGCGACCGCCCGCTCGGGAGACGATGCCGGAGCCCTGGCCGCACCGCTGGTGCTCGTCGGTGTGCTGTTGGTCCTCGACGCCGCGGCCGACGCGGCCGGACAGGCCCTCGGCGCGGCCTGTGCCCGCCGGATCGACCGCGGTCTGCGCCGACTGGTCCGCGCTCTGCTCACGACACCTGCCACCATCACCCATCTCGACGATCGGACGGTGCTCGGTGATGCCGCGCTGATCGGCGAACCCGGTGGTGTCGGCCGGACGCGCACCGGGGGGAGCGCCGCCGTGGCCCGGGTGACCCTGCTGTCCCGCGCGGGCAGTGCGGTCGTCTGCGCGGTGGTCGTCGCACGGGTCTCGTTCTGGCTCGCGGCCGGTCTCCTGGCCGCCGCCTTCGCCATGCGCGAGGTCGCCCGCCGCGACTGGCTGCGGGTGCTGCGCGCCCAGAGCGCCTCCGCTCCGGCCGCCCGAGAGGGCGACTACCTGCTCGGGCTGGCACTTGAGCCCGGCCCCGCCGCCGAGGTACGGCTGCTGCGACTCGGGCGCTGGCTCGTCGACCGGCGCGACCGTGTCGCAGGCGGCGGGCTCAGCGCCGTGCTGATTCTGCGGCACGGAATCTACCGTCGCCAGGCGTGGCTGCTGGTGGCCGCGGTCGGCGCAGCCTTCGCCGCTTACGCGGTACCCGGCCTGGCAGCGCCACAAGCGGGAGTGCTGGCCACGTCGGTGGTCGCGGGAACCGGTGTGTTCCGCATCGCCTACCCGGGGCCGGAGGCCTTCGACATCGACCACGGCCGCGACGTACGGGCCGCGGTCGGCCGCTTGCGCACCATGTCGGGACAGCCTCCGGCCGGCCGGCCGGCCCCGGCCCCGGCGCCACCACTGGTCCGCTTCGAGGGCGTCGGTTTCGCACACCCCGGCCATGCCCCCGTCCTAGCCGGACTGGACCTGGAGATCCGTCCCGGCGAGGTGATCGGCCTGGTGGGTGCCAACGGTGCCGGAAAGACCACTCTGCTGACCCTGTTGGCAGGTCTACGGCGGCCCACGGCAGGGCGGATCACCGCCGACGGGGTGGACATCGCCTCCCTCGACCCCCGTTCCTGGCAGGCCCTGATCGGCCTGATCTTCCAGGACTTCGCCCGCTACCCGCTCACCGTCGCCGAGAACGTCAGCCCCGCTCACCCCGAACTCGCGGACGCCGCGCTGGCGGCCGCGGGCGCCGCGCTGCCGCACTCCCCCGACACCCCGTTGTTGGCGGGCCGCGCGAACCTGTCCGGCGGCCAGTGGCAGCAGGTCGCCCTGGCCAGAGCCATCGCAGCGGCGAGCGGCGGGTGCCATCTGGTCGCGCTCGACGAGCCGACGGCACATCTGGACGTCCGTGCGGAGACCGAGTTCTTCGACCGTGTCGTCACCGCGCTGCCCGGCACCACCGTGCTGCTGGTGAGCCACCGGATCGCCACCCTGCGCCGGGCGGACCGCATCCTGGTGCTCGACGGCGGGCGGGTCGCCGAGTCCGGTTCGCACGAGACCCTGCTCGCCGTGGACGGTCTCTACGCCAGCCTCTTCCGCACCCAGGCCGCTCGCTTCGCAGGGGAGGCCGCGTGACCGGACTCGCCACCGTGGGCCGTGTGCTGGCCCTGGCGTACCGCCTCGATCCCCGCACCACGCGTCTGGCCACGGCCCTGATCCTGGTGCAGGCGGCCGTCCTGCCGCTGACCGGACTCGCGCAGCGCGCGCTGATCCGTGCGGACACCCCGGGAGAAGTGCTCACTGCGGCGGCGCTGGGGGCCCTGGGGTACGCCATCCTCGCCGTCGGGCTTCGCCAGGCGCACAACTTCCGGGTCGACCTGACCCACCACACGACCATCGCTCTGGGCGCGGAGATGATGACCCTGGCCACCGCCACCCCCGCGATCGACGACCTCGACGACCCGACCGTCCTCGACCGGCTGCACCTGCTGCGCACCGAGACCGAAGCCCTGGCCTCCGTGTGCTGGGTGTGGCTGGAGACCGCAGCCGCCGCGGTCAGTGTCGCGTTCTCCGTCTGGCTGCTCGCCGGAGTGCACCCGCTGCTGGCCCTGTTGGTGCCGGCCGCGCTGCCACCGTTGTGGCTCGGGGTGCTCGGAGCCCGGGTGGTGCGGCGGACGGTCGCGGACACCACCGCCGACCGGCGGGTCGAAGACTCCCTGCACGCACTGTTCCTCGACCGGGCCGCAGCGCGCGACATCGCGGTCTCCGGGATCGCCGACCTGCTCGGCAACCGTGCCGACGCGCTCGCGGCCGACGTGCAACGGCGCCGCGACAGGGCCGAAGCGATGGCCGCGCTGCTGCGATGCGTCGGCTGGGCAAGCTTCTCCCTGCTGTTCGCCGCGGGCCTGGTCGTCGCTGTCGGCACCGGTTCGGCGGGGGACGTCCTGCTCTTCGCCGGACTCGGACTCGGCCTGCGCGTCCAGGTCGCGGGCGTGGTCGACGGCCTGCGCGGACTGGCCGCCGCGGGGCACGTGGTCCGCCACTACGAGTGGCTGTGGACCCGGCGCACCGAGCGGACCGGTGCCCTGGGCCCGCCGGACCGGCTGCGTGACGGGATCACCCTCGAAGCGGTCTGCTGCGACCGCGGGCACCGCCGTGTCCTGGTCGGGGTGAACCTGCATCTGCGGGCGGGCTCGGTGGTGGCCCTGGTCGGGGAGAACGGGGCGGGCAAGACCACTCTGGTCGATGTGCTGAGCGGACTCCGCGCCCCCAGCGCCGGCCGGGTGCTCGTCGACGGCACCCCGCTGGCCGAACTCACCGGCTTCGACGCCCGGGTCGCCATGGTCCGCCAGGAGTACGCCACCTTCGAGTTCTCACTCCGGGAAAACGTCGGCGTCGGCCACCTGCCGTGGCTGTCCGACGATGTCCGCGTCCTCGACGCCCTGGCCGTGGCCGGCGCCCGGTCGCAGGCCGAGCTCCTTCCGGACGGCCTCGACACCGGGCTGGGGACGGGCGGCAGCGATCTGTCCCGGGGGCAGTGGCAACGGCTCGCTCTGGCCCGCGCCGCCATGCGCCCCGATCCTCTGCTGCTCGTGCTGGACGAGCCGAGCGCCGCGCTCGACCCGCGCGCCGAACACGACCTGTTCGAGCGCTTCACCACGTATGCCAGGGAGGCCGGCGCCCGTACCGGCGCGGTCACCGTCCTGGTGTCCCACCGGCTGGCGACCGTCCGCGACGCGGACCTCATCGTGGTTCTCACCGACGGCGCCGTCGCGGAACAAGGCAGCCACGCCCAACTCATGGCCGCGGACGGCCACTACGCCCGCCTCTACTCGGCCCAGGCAAGGGGGTACCGGTGACCAGGCTCAACTGGCCTCAGCTGGACTGGCATGCGGGGTGGCGGATCGGTCAGCACCCGGCGCTGGCCCGCACCGACCCGCACGAGTACAACATGGCCACAGCGGCAGCGATGCCCGTGGACACCACGGCTCGGCACGCCCATGCCGCCGTCACCGAACTGGTCACACGGCACCCCTCCCTGCGTACCCGGTTCACCGAGGACGCCACCCAGCAGGTGCTCCCCGTGACCGCCACCGACGTCGACCGGATCACCGTCGTCGCCCCGGAGGACGAGGCGGAAGGCGTGTTTCGGCGCTGGCTGCGCACCGACTTCGCCCTCGCCGACGGCTGGGCGGTGCGGGTGGTCCTGGGATGCGCGGGCGGAACGGTCCGCAGCGTCGGCGTCGTCGCCGACCACCTCGTCGTCGACGGATGGGGGGTACGGGTGCTGTGCGACGACCTGGTCGGGCTGCTCAGTGGCGTGCGGCTGGCCGCCGATGTCGCCCAGCCACGGGACGTGGTCGCCTGGGAGGACTCTCCCGCGGGCCGCAGACACCACAGCGCCGCGCTCGCCGGATGGCGCGCCCATCTGACGGAGCTGCGCGACAACTCCCCAGGCCCGGCGATCGCCGAAGTCCCGGCCTTCTCCGCCTGTTTCGCCGAGTCCACCGCGCTGGGCCGCGACGCCGAAGCGGCCGCCGCAGTACACGGCGTACCGGTGTCCCTGGTGTTCGCCGCCGCGTACGGATCCGCGCTGTGCGACCTGACCGGGGAATCCGTCGCCGGGCTCCAGGCACATGTGACGAACCGACACAGTGCCGCCCAGCGCCGGTCCGCCGCCTGTCTGTTCCTGCGTGCCCCGTTGCTGGTCCGCCGAGACGACCCGCCCACCGCGCTCGTGTCCCGGTGGCTGCGTGGTGCGGTGACCGCCAACGCCGACCGGCTGCGGGTGGAGCGACTACGCCGCGAGCTGCTGCCCGCCGACCCCAATCCGGTCACGACGGCGGCCTGGTTCAACTACCAGGAGCGCCTGACCCCCACCGAGCCGCCGCCGCTGTTGCCGACGCCGCTCTCGGCCCCACCCGACGGTGCCATCCACCCCGACCGCGCCCGGCGGCGAGGCAGACCCTTCGTCCTCAAGGTCTACCGCTACCACGACCGCGCGCTCCTGCACCTGCTCTGGCAGGACGGCATCGCCACCCAGGCCTTGGCCCACGACGTGCTGCACGCGCTCACCGACCGTGTGTCCCACCTAGCCGCCGCGGCGGCGTCCCCCACCGGAGGATGACCATGGCAGACCTCTTCGACCTCGCCCACCATCTGATCGACCTGGCCGCCGCCGAACAGAAGCAGGTGATCGACGACATCGGTGTGCCGGTACGCGGCATCACCGGGGCCTCCGGTGCCGCCGCCGTCAGCGCCTTCGGGCCCACCATGGGCCTGGACCTGCTGGAACTGGACTCGAGCAGTTCGTTCCCGCTGCATGTGCACGAGGGCGATCACCTGCTCTACGTGCTGGAGGGCACCGGCGCCATCCATATCGACGGCGTGGATCACTGGCTGCGGCGCGGTCAGTCCATCTTCGTCCCCGCCGTGTACCCGCACGGGTTGCGCGGACCCGACAGCGGGGAGCGGCTGCGCATCCTCTCGTTCAGCACTCCCCACCACCCCATCGACTCGGCGGAGCGGATGACCGTCGTACACGATGAAACACGTCGGCCGGTATGACCCACTGGAACGAGGAGTTCGAGGCGCTGGTGCGCGACGTGGCAACCGCTCTGCCCGCCGACACCCCGCTGCGTGCCGACATCGACCTGTCGGCCCACGGGTTGGACTCCGTCGCGGTCGTGGCTCTCATCATGCGTATCGAGACCACCTACGACATCGTCATGCCGGACGAACTGCTCCAGTACTCCAACTTCGCCACCCCGGGCGCACTGTGGGCGGTGCTGGAGAAGGTTCGGAACGAAGGGGCGCGATGACGACGAGCAGCGCCGTACCCGCTCTCGACAAGGTCGTGGAGACCCTGCGGGCGAACGCCGACCGTGCCGACCGCGACGCCGTACTGCCCGAGGAGAATCTGGCCGTGCTGCGTGACAGCGGGCTCCTCGGGCTGATCGTCCCCACCGGGGCGGGCGGGCCCGGCGGAAGCATGTCCGATCTCGTCGCCGTAGCCCGGACCCTGGCGGGCGCCTGCCTGTCCACGGCTCTGGTGTGGGCCATGCACATCTCCCAGACCGACGCACTCCTTCGCCACGCCTGTCGCGATCTGCAGACGGAGCTGCTGCCGCGGCTCACGTCCGGACACCTCTACCTGGCCTCGGTCACCACGGAGACGGGACGCGGCTCCGATCTGTTCACCGCCGGCACCCCGTTGACCGCCGACGACGGTCTGCTCCGTTTCACCGGTCGGCGGGCACCGGTCGTCTCCGGCGGACGGCACGCCGACGGCTTCCTGATCACGCTTCGGTCGGCTCCCGACGCCGCCTCCGGTTCGGTGTCCCTTGTCTATGCCGATCGTGCGGATCTACGGCTCTCCGCGATCGGTGAGTGGGATCCGCTGGGCATGCGCGGTACCGAGAGCGGTGGCCTGCTGCTCTCGGGGGCGGTGCCCGCGCGGAACGTCGTGGGCGTCCCCGGCGAGTTCGGCACTGTCGCCCGCGAGAGCATGGTGCCCACCGCGCACATCGGCTGGGCGGCGTGCTGGCTGGGCGCCGCACACGCGGGGTTCGCCACCGTGCTGCGCGACCTGCGCGGGGCCGGGACTCCGCCCGGGGAAGCGGTGCGTGAGCGGCTCGCCCGGATACGCGTGGACCTCGATCTCGCGAGCTCCTATCTGAACCGGGTCGTCGACTTCGCCGAGGACGCACGACGACGCGGGCTGTCCCTGGCCACCCCACTCGCTCAGGTACGGCTCAACTCCCTCAAACTGGCGGTGTCGGAGGCCACGGCCCGCACAGCTGAGGCGCTGCTGCGTGTCACGGGTATGGCCGGCTACGCGAGCCGGTCCGAGGTCGCCCGTCTGCACCGGGACCTGTCCTCGGCACCGCTGAACCACTCCAACGACCGTATGTGGCCCGCCACCGGTGCCCTCGCCCTGCTCGACCCCACCGTCCGACTGCTCTGACGCGCTGCCGAGACGCGCGCCTCAAGGGGAACCACATGCCCACGTACACGGTGCCTTTGACCACCCCGGTACCAGCCGCTCTCGCCGATGAGCTGGCGAGTCGCCTCTATCATGCCGACGAGCGCATCACCGGGTTCTCCCTGCGCGACGAGGGCGACGCCATCGCGGAAGTAGTGGTCACCACTGATCTGCCGGTCACCGCCGCGGAACTGAGTCGCCGGGTCAGGGACCTCGTTCAGTCCGACGTCCTGCCTCAGCGTGTGGTCGCTCCCCGGCTCCTGTGGCGCTCCCCGCACAGTCCCGCGCGGCACGAGCACGTGTACCAGGAGCTGCTGGCCAGCGGTGCCGTGCACGAGAGCACGCCCGGTCAGGTCACCTTCGGGGAACCCATGGTGGGCCTCATACGCGACATCGACCACGCGCTGCTGGACCTGGCCCGGGACCACTTCGGCGCCGAAGAGCACGAGTACCCCCAGCTCATTCCCACGGCCACCCTGGCCCGCGCGGGCTATCTGCGGTCGTTCCCCCAGCACGTCCTCTTGGCCTCGCAGGTCCACGCCAACCTCGACGGCTATCGTGCGTTCACTCACGCCATCGGTGACTCGGCGCCCTCTCCCGATGTCGTCGACGCACACACCACGCACGCCGGTCTCGCCGTTCCGCCCGCGGTCTGTTATCACACCTACGCCCGCCACAGCGACCGCGCGCTGACCGCGCCGCTGACCACCGTGACGGCTCGCGCCCGCTGCTTCCGCCACGAGTCCCGCTACCGTCATTCCCTGGAACGCCTCTGGGACTTCACCATGCGAGAGACCGTTCTCCTCGGTGAACAGGACCGGGTCCTCGCCGCGCGTGAGGCATACCTGGCCCAACTACGCTCCCTCGTCACGGACTGGGGTCTGGCAGGACACATCGAGTCCGCCAACGACCCGTTCTTCGCCACCCCTGATACCGCTCGTCAAGTCTGGTCCCAGCGTTTGATGGAGCTCAAGTACGAGCTGCGCCTGCCCGTCGCGGAGGGCCGCACGATCGCGGCCGCCTCAGTGAACGTCCACGGCACGCACCTGGCCAAGGCTTTCGGCATCACCACTCCGAGCGGGACGCCCGCCTTCACGGGTTGTGTCGCCGTGGGTCTGGAACGGTTCGCCTACGCCTTTGTGCACCAGCATGGCACCGATCCCCGCAACTGGCCGGAGTTTATGAAACAAATATGAACTGTACATTTGGTTGGTTGAATGCATACCGTGCCACGTTGCATGCTGAATGCGGCACAGGAGTCCAGATGCACGCCACGGCTCTGGAGGTTGCGCATGCCGACCCCAAAAAAAGAAGGCACCACAGAATCAACTCCCCCCACCCCCCGGGGCCCTGCCCGCGAGCTGTTGACCGACAGCGAACGCGAATTACTTCGCCTGCTCGCCGAGGGATTACCTCCCGACATCATCGCCCGCCGGATGTTCATCTCCGCACGGACGCTCCGGCGGCATATCCGCGCATTGTGCGACAGAGTCGGCGTCCAGACCGCGATCCAGGCCGTCGCGTGGGCCGCCCGTCACCAGGTGCTCTGAAGGGAACCCGCACGACAAGCAGGACATTCCGGAGGATGATGTGGCTGTTGAGTTCATCGGGCTGGCAACAGCGAGTTATCGTTACGACGGAGATCGCGAAGCCGCAAAGCCGGTCGACACGGCTTACCTGAAAAGATTCTGTGAATTCTACGAGAAGAGCGAGTACGACTGGAGTCTCATACCGTACGGGAGCGCTCGACCCGACAGCGATCACATCGCGAACTATATTGCAACGCATACTGAGCGACTCAAGGTGATGGTGGCCCACCGGCCGGGAGTCACATTTCCCACACATACCGTGCGAACGTTCGCTACCCTTGACCAGCTCTCCGGAGGAAGGGTCGGTGTACACGTTATTTCCGGGGCCCAGGACACGGAGACCCGGCGCGAAGGCGACTATTCGACAAAGGCCGAACGGTATGCGCGCGCCAAGGAATACATCGAAATCCTCCGCCGGGGATGGTCGGACACGTCGCCACACGACCACCGCGGCGAACACTTCCGTTTCGAGGGGTTCTCCGCAGGAAGCACTCCGGTACGAGGGACGATCCCCGTGTCCGTCGGCGGCGCTTCGGCCGACGCGCGCAAACTGAGCGGCGAGGCGGGTGACATCTCGTCGGTCTGGGGAGCGTCCCTCGCCGAAACGGCTCGGCACATCTCCGACGTGTCCTCCCACGCCGAGGCGGCGGGCAGACCGCGCCCGAGGTTCTGGGTCTCGTTCCGAGTCATCATGGCGGACACCGATGCCGCTGCCTGGGCGCGCGCTCGACAGATCATGGAAGATGTGCGGTCCAACTTCGGACCGCCGGCGTCCACCGTCTCGGAGGAGGTGGTCGACCGAGCGTTGTGGACCGCGTTGGCATCGGCGGCGGGGAGCAGATCCGCCTCCCTCGTCGGCTCACCGGACACGATCGTGGCCGCCCTCCTCGACTACGTCGACCTGGGGTGCGAGTTGTTCTCATTACGGGGCTACGACCCCGTGGTCGACGCGACCGCCCTGGACCACCATGTTCTGCCCGCGCTCCGCCAGGAAGCCCGCCGCCGGAAGCCGGCACCGTGACCGCCCACGCTCCCGGATTCGCGGACTCGATGAGGGGCTGTCTTGCGATCGCGGCCCAACACGGTATACACAGCTCCGTCCCGACGGTCATGCACAGCCGGTCGAACATCGTCGTGCATCTGCGCCCGGCTCCGGTCGTGGCCAGAATCAGCCTCGCCAACGCCGCAGTGCGCGAAGACGTCGACGAGTGGTTCGCACGCGAGGTGTCCGTCGTACGTTTCCTGGCCGAGTGGGGTGCTCCGGTGATACCCCTCAGCGACCTGCTGCCGCCGGGCCCACACAAGACCGGTGCGGCGTGGGTGACGTTCTGGACCTTTGTCGACCATGATCCGCGAAGGACACCCTCGCCGGTGACGACAGCCTCTCTCCTGGCCGAACTTCATGAGGCACTACGACATTACCCTGGCCAACTGCCCTATCTCCCCCAGGCATTGACCGAGCTGGAAGCCAATCTGAGCCTCCTGACCCGGAGTCCCGGCCCGCACTCCGCCTTTATGCCACTGCTGCACCACGAATTCTCCGCACTGCTCCCGACGATCGAGAAGGCACGCGGGCGAGCCCGCCCACTCCACGGTGACGCCCACCCGGGCAACCTTCTCGTCAGCGCGGCGGGACCTCTGTGGGCGGACTTCGAGGATGTGGCCGCCGGTCCGGCGGAGTGGGATGTGGCCTGCGTCGCTCGGCGCACACCCCACATGATCCGGCCGATCCTCAAGGCCTTCGGCGACGAGCTCAGCGAACCTGACATGCGCGTCTACCTACGCGCCCGAGCACTTCAGCGAGTGGTGTGGATCGCGACTTCGGCACTGTACATGCCGGAGCGCCGGACACGCGCGGCACAAGAACTCGACGTGTGGCGGCACCACGCCGCCGACGAGCTGTAAACGCGCGTCCGGCCGACCACTCCCACCGACAACCCCGCGATCGGTCAGGCCTTGGCGGCCGCCAAACCGACGGAGACTCGTTCGGCCACCTGTGCGGCCGCATCACCGATCTTCACCTGGGTCACCTCGCCGGTCGCTCGTTCCGTGACCTCGACGACGCCGTCCGTCAGACCGCGAGCGCCGACGACCACCCGGAACGGGATACCGGTGATCTCGGTGTCACGGAGCTTCACACCCAGGCGCTCGTCACGGTCGTCGATCACGACGTCGACGCCCAGTTTCCGCAGGCTGTCGTACAGTTCCTGGCCGACCTGCGCCACGGCTTCGTTCTTGGGCTGTGCCACCACAACCGAGGCCTCGAACGGAGCCAGCTGCACCGGCCACACCATGCCCTTGTCGTCATGGTGGGTCTCCACAACGCAGGCCAACGACCTCTCCACACCGATGCCGTAGCTTCCCATGGTGAGCGGGACGCGACGGCTCTGATTGTCGAGTACGGCCGCGTCGAGCGGCTTGGTGTACACCTGTCCGAGCTTGAAGATGTGCCCGACCTCCACGGCCCGGAAGCTCTCCAGCGGGCTGCCGCACTCGGGGCAGCCCTCGCCCGCCTTGACCGCCCGCAGGCTGGTCCACCGCACACCGGCGATGTCCCGCTCCACGTCGACACCGCGCAGGTGCACGTCGTCCTTGTTCGCCCCGGTGGTCATGTCCCGCCTGCCGCGCAGGCTCTCGTCGGCGACGATCGGCGTGTCGGTCACCCCCACCGCGCCCAGACTTCCGGGCTGGGCTCCCAGTGCCTCCTGGATCTCCTCCGGCCGCGCGGCCCGGATTTCGGTGGCGCCGGTGAAGTCCGTCAGCTTCTGCTCGACCAGTGAGTCGTCGCCGAGCAGCAGCACCAGCGTCGGTTCCCCGTCGACGACGTAGACCAGCGTCTTGATCTGGGACGAGGCAGCCACACCGTACTGTTCGACCAGATCCTCGATGCTCCTCACTCCTGGAGTGTCGAACTGCTCCGGCTCGGCGAGACCAGGGCCGTCGACGACCGGCTCCAGGGCGGACGTCGCCTTCTCAAGGTTGGCCGCATAGCCGCAGTGCGGGCAGTTGAGGATGTCGTCCTCGCCGGCCGACGACGGGCACACGTACTCCAGGGAGTCACTGCCACCCATGGTGCCGTTCGACGCACGGGCAGGGACAGCGGGAATGCCCAGGCGCTTGAAGATCCGCTCATAGGCCCCGCGGTGCAACTGGTACGAGCGGTCAAGCCCGGAGTCGTCGATGTCGAAGCTGTACGAGTCCTTCATCGTGAACTCGCGCACGCGAATGAGGCCCGACTTCGGCCGCGGTTCATCCCGGAACTTGACCTGGAACTGGTACCACATCTGAGGCACGTCCCGGTAGGACTTCAGCTCCTGGGCCACTACCGTGAAGATCTCCTCGTGCGTGACTCCCAGTGCCATGTCCGCACTCTTCCGGTCCTTCAACCGGAACATCTCCTGGCCGATCTTCTCCCACCGGCCACTGCGGCGCCAGATCTCCGCCGGATGCATCGAGGGAAGCAGGAACTCCTGTGCACCGATGCCGTCCATCTCCTCGCGGATGATGGCGATGATCTTGTTACGCACCCGGGCAGCCATCGGCAGCAGTGAGTAATGGCCGGCCATGAGCTGGCGGATGAACCCCGCTCGCAGGAGCAGCTTGTGGCTCACCGCATCGGCGTCGGAGGGGTCCTCGCGAAGCGTGGGGACGTGCAGTTGAGACCAACGCATCAGTACCAGCCTTCAAGCGTGGGGCCCAAGGCCCCGGAGTTCGGCATGCTCAGGGGAAGTCGGCCCCAGCAGGTCAACGGCGACAGGACGTCTTAGTAACCCACCCACCACGACCGTGTCATCCCGACTTCGGCAGTGGCTCACACGACGACCTCACCTCCTGGCCCGACCGCGCCAGAACCGAAAGCTCAGTAGAATCCTACCGTGTGCCATGAGCGACAACTCGCATCTCTTGGCTGGGTGTTGCCCGCCTTGAGCGCGTATCCGATGGCCCGGCCCCACCGAGAGGACTCTTCAGACACAAGAGTCGAGTCGGTCTGCACTCGCCCCGATCGAGAGACCATCATCGTGGTCTTTGCTGGTCAGCGGGTCTGGCGTTATGTTCGGGTGGGGCGCTTGCGCTGATTGGGAGCGTGATCGTTGACGCGTGGTCGTCCGTCTCGCTGGACTCCGGTGGTCGCCAGGACAAGCAGGGCCCGCAGAAGAGTGGTCGCGTGCCGGGCGTTCATGCGGAGCCTGGTCAGGATCTGCAGGGTCTTGAGGTTGGCGAAGCCGTGTTCGTTCGCGGCTGACCGGGCGGTTCGCCTCCTTCCCGGTCGCGGTGAGGCGGTGGTTGCGGGTTGCTTCGCGGCCGGTGATGATCACTGGGTCGCCGTCGGGCTTGTCGTCCAGACCGACAAAGCCGAGGTCGGCCAGGGCCCCGAGCCCGGCCTCCTGCAGATGTCGGGTGATCTTGTTGTGGCGGGAAGCGGTGATCACTTGCAGATTCCGCTGCAGTTGAGGGCTGTCTCGACGCGCCGCACTGCAGGTGCACCATCCGTGCGCCAATTCCGACCGATCGGGTCAGCAAGGAGACGGCTCGTACATGTACTTCCGAGTGCATCAGCATCCGAGATGTCTCCTCCAGAGCGACACTGGACCGCGTTTGACACCCGGAATGCCCGAATGTGCCGCATGGACGGCAGACAGAAACGACGATACCTGTAGCGCAGATTCGACCCGGATTCGACCCCAAGGGTTTGTTTAGCTGGTAAACATGGCCTCTGACCTGCGGAAATGTGGAGCGGCAGACGAGTCAGGCTATACGCCGGGTATTCCTGGGGCACCTTTCTGACCTGCGGCTTTCCGGGATCGGACCGGCTGTGACCTGCTAGGACGGGTTGCAGAGGCGATCGGAGGCAGTCAGAGGAAAACGCTCTGATTCGACCCCGATTCGACCCGAGCTGCTCGGAGCCAGTCAGAGGCAATCGCCCTCTGTTTGGCTCCGAGTCGGCCGAGGTCGGGGCGGTGTCGGACGGGTCAGGACTCCTCTGGCGGCGCTCCGAGTCGATCTCGGCCGAGCCGCGATGGGGACGCCTGCCTCCGCTGAGGAGCCAGGCATACGAAGGCCTCCAGGACGGCCATCCTGGAGGCTTCGCCTGGCACCGATTGGAGGTCGGTTCCGGACACCACCCGTGGTTTTAGCGGGCCGGGGTGGCGTCCACGTCCTTGCGAGACGACCCCACAGTGCCACACCACACCTACCCGGCAGACCCATCCCGACGGACATTTCACCCGCGCGAGCGACTGGGGCTTCACCGGCTGCCTCCGGCCGCGGCTGATCTTGTCGTGCTCGGAGACCTCACCGGCCGCTACGCGGCCGGAAGCTACAGCAGGCTCGGCTCCGGCGGGCGAACCGTGGGCTTGCGCGAGGACCGGCAGGGCGCGGCCGAGCACGGCCACCGGATCACCGCGGCCATCGCCTGCCACGTCGCCCGCGCCGGCGGAACCGTCGACGAGCTGACCCGGCTGCTGCTCCACCCCGACCACGAGGGCGGACGACACGCCCGGCACATCGCGCTGCGCTCTGGGCCGGCACGCGCCCTGGACTACATCCGCCGGGTATGGGCCAGCGCCTCGGCCGCGGTCGCCAGCACGCGGGTCCTGGAGTCGCGTCAGCAGGCGCACGAGGTTCTCGCCGCGCTGCGGGATCGGATCGAGACGACGCCCTGGCGCGGCGAACGGGGGCGGACCGCACTGCGGGTGCTCCGTGCGCACCTGACCTTTGCCGAGATCGCGGGCGGGCCCCTGCACCACGCCAGTGAGCGGCAGACCGCCGAGGAAGCAGGCGTCTCCCGCACGACGCTGCGGGTCGTCTACGAGACGGTCCTCAAGCCGCAAGGTTGGCTGCGCCGCCTGCGAGTCGGCCATGGCCGGGAGGGCTCCACCTGGTACCTCGCCGACGGCAACGTCCCCGCATCGCTGTCTCGTTTCCGGACCACTCAGTACCCCCCCGACCCGGCACTTGAGGAGTGGCCCACCCCTGAGACACGGGCGGCGGCCGACATCGACTCCACCGTCATCAGCCGCCTGATGGGCCACGACGCCTTCGCCCACCACGGCCTCGGCAGCTCCGCCCTCATGATCATCGGCGCGCTGCACGCCCGACCCGCCCAGACCATTGGCGAGCTCGTCGGCTCGGCATCGGTGTCCCGGGCCACCGCCTACCGGACCTTGCGAGGCCTGGCCGACCACGGCCTCGTGCACCACAGCGGAGAGACCTGGAGCCTCGCGCCTCGCGCACTGGAGGGCTTCGGTACCAGCCTGCCGGATGCGGTTCCCGGCCCGACCGCGCACCCGGCACAGGGCTGGGACGCGGTCGCCCGGCAGTGCGGCACCACGGGCGTCGCGGCCCGGCGCAAGGCGCTGCACGCGGTCGAGCGCTCGGCTTACCGGGAGGCACTGGACCGGCTTGCGGAGCACCGCAGCAAGGCCGTGGTGATCGTCCGCGACGGCCGCCAGGTCCTGATCCCAGCACCTCGCCCCGACGAGATCCCCTCTGCCTGGCACGCCCCGCGCGGGCGCGTGATCGACCCGGTCACGGGCCGCCCTGACGCCGAATGGCGCGTGGCCACCGACGGTCGGCTGATCCTCATCACCCCATCGGACCAGCGCAGTTACGACGAGCTGGCCGCCGCCCATGCCGAAGCCCTCAGCGAATGGGAGTCCGCCGCATGAACCCAGAGCCCCCAGTCACATCCGATGCGAGCGAGGCGGTGACGCCCGAGGCCCTGCGCAAGCAGTACGAGTCCGGTGCCACGGTCGACGAACTCGTCGCCGCCAGTGGGCTGTCGTACGGCACGGTCCTCAACCGGCTGCACGACGCCGGGACCGTGATGCGCACGTCGTGGCAGACCCGTCGGATGCGCCAGGATCCGCAGGCGCGTCAGCGTCTCGCGGCCCACCTGCGCACCTTGTACGAGGAGCACGGCGCGACCCTTACCGAGCTTGCCGCGGCTGCGCAAGGGACAAGGCGTGCTGCCCGGCGTCTGCTGATCGAAGCCGGCGGCAGCGTGCGCACCACGCAGCAGACGCTGCGGATGCGCGCCGCAGCCCGGGCCGCCGACCGGCAGGAGTTCGCGCTGTCCCTGCGAGCGCGCTATGAGGCTGGCGCCACGGTCCCGGACCTCGCCAAGGAGTGCAACTACTCGGTCGCCACCGTGTACCGGCTCCTGCACCAGGCGGGCACCCGCATGCGACCCCAGCACAACCACGGCCCGGCCCACACCCCGAGGAAGCGGTCATGAGCGCGCCCGCAGGTGTTCACGGCTGGGCCCCGCAGAACAAGGGACCGACGGTGCGCCATCCCGAACACGGCACGGCAGCACGGGCCCCGCCGCCGTCGGCCGACACCCGCCACCGAACGTCGGCCTTCTCGCCGACGCACATACGACAACGCACCCTTTCCAGCTTCAGGAGATCAAGCACCCGTGAGTGAGAACACTCGTACCAAGACCCTGGCGGCGGCCACAGCCCGTGAATGGGACGCCTTCGTGATCGTCGTCGGCATGCTCAAGGGCGGCACCGGCAAGACCACGTCCGCCTGGTTCATCGCCCTCTACTACGCCGTCGTCCTGGAGCTGCCGACGCTGCTGCTGGACGCCGACGCCACCAGCCAGTCCGCCTACGACTGGTTCAAGGTCGCCCAGGCCGAGGCCTTCGAAATCCCCGAGAACCTGGTGGTCGAGCGGTACCCGTTCGACGACATCGCCGAGTACATCCGTGAGAAGCGGTCCGAGTTCGGCGCGATCGTGGTCGACGCCGGCGGCGGCAGCGCTCGGATCTTCCACGAGGCTGTTACCGAGGCGAACCTGCTGCTCGTGCCGGTCGCACCCACCAAGATCGAGCGTCGCAAGCTCGTGGCCACCTTCGACGAGGCCGAGCGCGCCGCCGCCCGCAACACCCGCGACGTCACCGCCCACGTGGTCCTCGTGAAGGCCGACGACCGCACCAGCCTGCCCCGCACCGCGAAGGACAAGCTGCTTCAGCCCGCCGAGGGTGAGGGCATCGGCCCGGAGCGCGACGAGCCGTTCCCGCTCGCCGAGACCGTCATCCACTCGTGGGTGCACTACATGGAGGCCTTCGGCGAGGTCCCGACCGAGCTGAGCGAGTACGCCGAGCTGATGAAGGAGCTCACGGCATGAGCGAGCGTATGAAGCCCCCAGCCCGACGCGCCGGCCGCACCCTGGGCGGGGCCAAGAAGGCGACCCCGCCGCCCCCTCCCCCGGCCGCCGAGCTCACCCCCGAGCAGTACGCCGCCGCCCAGGGCGAAGGCCGTCCCACTGCGAGCAAGGCGCAGGTCCAGCCCGCTCCTTCCGCCGTTCCCGCCGAGGCATCGACGCACGACCAGACCGGGGCGGTGCCCGAAGTGGCGCAGACCTCCGCCCAGCCGAGTGCCGAGGCGCCGAACGGCCCGGTGCCGGAGCCGGCTGCCAGTCAGCCGACTCACCCGGCCGTCGACGTGCCCGAGACGGGGACAGAGTCCGCTGGGACGCCGGTGAAGCGGCACATGCCGCCTGTGGTCCCGGCTCCCGAGCCTGCCCCGCCTGCGGTCCAAGTGACGCAGCCGGCCGAACCTGTTGCGCAGCATGACCCGCCTGCTGTCACGTCCGCGGCTGCTGGTGCGGCCCCGGCCGCCGAGGTGGCCATTCGCCCAGCCGCTCCCCCGGTGGCAGGCGGCACCGCGTTCCCGGTGAGGACCGATGGTCCGGGCTCTCACCAGGAACAGCACGCTCGATCGCAGGACGCTCCCAGCGAGGGCGCTCCGTATGCGCACGGTCCCGGCCGCCCGAAGGACGTTCCTGAGGTCTCCGTCGTTCTCAACCAGCGCATCATCGCGCGGGAGAGCCTCGACTCGTCGGTTCCCGCGGCACTGAAGCTGAAGAAGCGGATCAAGCGCTTCGCGCTGGACAACGAGCTCGATCACCTGCCCATCGGCGACATCGTCTCCGTCGCGCTGGACGAGTGGCTCACCGCCCGCGGCTTCTGAACCCGACTGCAGTGCAGCAGGCGGCCGCCCCCGCACCAGGGCGCGGCCGCCCATTACCTTCCTTGTAGAGCCCGGTTCGGGCTCGTGGCCTCCAGGCCCGGTATGACTCGTTGCCCCTGTCCTTGATGATCCGGGGGGTGCTG